>NZ_JADKRV010000001.1 GCF_015351025.1 Curtobacterium sp. VKM Ac-1376
CGTGCGCGTGAGTTCGCAGCTGATCAGGACACCCCGGCCGGCGCGGGACACCCCTGTCGAGCCGTCAGCGATGTGCGCGCGCGTGGCACTCGCCTTTCCCGCGCCGGGGAGCTGTGTGGTCGGGGTGCCGGTGCCAGCCCGTCCCCGGCGCGCTTCCGCCCACTTCGCTGCTCGCGCACCGAGGGACGCAGCGGCGGGAGTGCCGAGGTCCGGGCCGGACTCGGACAGCGGCGTGGCCTGGGCCGGACCTGTCGGCCGGGGATCATCGGTGAACTGCTCGCGGAGATGCTTCTTGAACGCGGAGGCGCGAAGCCGTCTCGCAGCCTCGGGTCAGGCTGCTCCCGGACCGTACTGCCGGACAGTCGCCGGACACGATGGTTCCTCAGTGACTTTGCGGTAATCAGCAACGCCGATTCCTCGTTCGCGCCGGCGCAGCCGACGTTCGCTCCGACGTCGGCTCCCGCCGAGTGAACTCGCACCCGGTCGGCGCTTCCTCGAGAACGCGTCCACTCCACGACCGGCATCCCTCCGCGTGCTCGATCGATGACGCATACCGGCGGGGCGCGGTGCCCCGCTCTCGTCGACGGCGGCTACTACGCGGTCGCGGTGATGGCGAGGGCAGCGCCGATCGCGCCGGCATTGTCGCCGAGGGTCGCCTCGCGCAGTTCGACGTCGATGCGGTAGTCCTGGGACCGGTCGAGCTGGCGGAGGACGTCCTCGCGGATGAGCGGCAGGCTGACAGCCGCGCTCCCCCCGATGACCGTCACTCGTGGCTGCCACAGCGTGTGCAGGGCGGCAAGACCTCGTCCGACCGCAACGGCGTAGTCCTGGAAGACCGCACGAATCCGTTCGTCGTCCGCCGCCCTGGTGATCCCGGCCGCGATGAGCTGCCGGCCGATGGTCGCGCCGCCCATTGCCTCGCTGAGCTTCTGTTGGAGCGTCGAGCGTGACGCCGCCTGTTCGAAACACCCGGTGAGACCGCAGTAGCAGCGCTGCGGGTCGCTCGTGATCGGGATGTGTCCGCCTTCCGGATGCGCTCCGTCCGCCCCGCGGACCGGGCGTCCGTCGACCAGCATCGCGACGCCCACACCGGTTCCGAGCGTCACCATGAGGAGACGGTCGGACTGCTCGCCCGCACCCGCGCGGTGCTCGCCGAACGCGGCGGCGACCGCGTCGTTGTCGATGCTCACGGGGACACCGATGCGGTTCCGGAGCTGGCCGGCGACGGGGAAGCCGGTGAACCACGGCAGGGTCGCCTGGTTGTGGATGACCCCCGCATCGACGTCCACCGGTCCGCTCGCCCCGATGCCGACTGCGGCGAGTTCCGTCCCGACCGGCACGACGCTCTCGACGAGGCGGGCGAGCCGTTCCACGCGCTCGGTCTCCGACCCGGCACCGAGTTCTCTGGTCGGGACGTCGACGGCGATTGCGACCTCGTCCCCCACCATCCCGATCGCGCGCGAGCCGGTCCCACCGAGGTCGATGCCCACGCGACAGGTGCTCCCGGCGTTCACAGGGCTGCCGTCACCTTCTGGCCGAACCGGAAGCGACCGGCCACCTCGCCCGTCGCCTTCGCGAAGGCGAGGGTGAGGAGCTGCGTGCGGACCGATCCCACTGCGAGGCGGGCGAGCGCGCTGTCCCGGCTCGGGGTGGACAGCAGCCCGGTGCCGTCGTACGCACGAGGGCCGATCGTCAGGACGGTTGCTCCCGATCGTGTCAGGTCACGGGCGAGTCCGGGCAGGAAGGGGTCGTCCTGCCCGCCCGGGCCGAACAGCACCGCCGTCAGTCCAGGGCCCGCGAGCTCGTAGGGACCGTGACGGAACGCGCCGCCGACGAACCCCTCCACCGGGACCTTCGCCGATTCCTTGGTGATGAGTGCGCCGGTGAGCGCGGTCGCGGCGTCGTCCGCGATGCCGATGTACGCGAAGCGCGCGCGTGGGGCGTTCCAGGCCTGCTCGGCGAAGCCGTCCGCTTCCGGCCATGCGGTGAGGAGGTCCGCGACCTCGTCCGCGATCTGACGGACGTCCTCCTCGACGGCTGCCACGTCGCCGCCGGTCAGCAGCGCGAGGACGCGGTGCTGCGCCGCCAGCGTGTTGAGGTAGCTCTTCGTGCTGACCGTGGCCTCCGGACCGCTGTGGAGTTCGAGGACGATGTCGGCCATGCCGGCGAGCGGACTCGTGGTGTCGTCGGTGGTGGCGATCGTCAGCGCCGGCCTGCAGGAGCCGGTGAGGCGGTCGGCGAGGGCTGCGACCTCGCCGCTCCGGCCGGACTGGGACGTCGCCCACACGACCGAGCGGTTGGTGACGCGCTCGGGCACGTCGAGGAGCTGCCCGGCGTCGATCCGGACGACCGGGAGGCCCGCTGCGGCGAGCGCCCGCTCGATCGGGATCGTCGCGTAGTCCGACGACCCCATGCCGGTGAGGATGATCCGGTCGTGGTCGCGGAGGTCGACGTCGCGGAGTGCCGCGGGCAGTGGAGCCTCGG
Source organism: Curtobacterium sp. VKM Ac-1376 (assembly GCF_015351025.1). GTDB lineage: Bacteria > Actinomycetota > Actinomycetes > Actinomycetales > Microbacteriaceae > Curtobacterium. The sequence goes on from NZ_JADKRV010000001.1 coordinate 2,485, forward strand.
CCTGCCGGCGGAGCGCTGCGGGCTGCTCCTTGATGTCGTCGATGTAGGAAGAGGTCTCGGCGGTGCCGTTGGACATGATGGTTCCCTCGTTGGTTCTGGGACGGGTGGGGTGGGTCGTCAGCGTGCGACAGGGACGCAACGGAGCGTCGCGCCGTACGCCCCGCGGTCCTCGAGCGGGACGCCGTCGTCGGTGATCACGGCGTCCAGGTCGTCGAGCGTGCAGACCGTCGCGAGCGATCGCCGCCCGAACTTCGAGCTGTCCGCGACGACTGCTGCATTCTGTGCTGCCGCGAGCATGGCCCGCTTGAGCGGGATCTCCACGACGTTGATGTTCGTGATGCCGGCCTCGGGCTCGACGCCTTCGGCACCGAGGAAGGCCCAGTCGACGTGCATGCTCTCGACCGCCTGGGTGGCGATCGGTCCGACCAGCGTGAACACCGTGTCGAGCAGCAGTCCGCCCGTGACGTGCACCTGGTGCACACCCTGGCTGCGGAGGCACAGCGCGACCATGAGGTCGTTGGTGACGACCGTGAGTCCTCGGTGGTCAGAGAGCGCAGCCGCTACCTGGTGGGCGGTGGACCCGTTGTCGATGAGGACGGTCTGGCCGTCCTCGACCAGCGCCGCCGCGGCCTCACCGATCGCGGTCTTCTCGGCGAGGTGTTGGGAGCGCCGGACCTCCCACGGGGTGTCGATCGTGTCGGCAGGGTCAGCGGGGAGCGCCCCACCGTGCATCCGACGGATCAGACCGGCTCGCTCGAGGCGCTCCATGTCCCGGCGGATGGTCGAGGAGTCCACGTGCAGCGCGGAGGAGAGATCCACCGCGCGGACGTACCCGCTGCCGCGCACCTGGTCGAGGATCGCCTGGCGGCGCTCGGCCGGTGTCTGCGGCATCGACGACCCCCAGGAGAATGGTGCAGGTGCTTCGATCGTAGTCATGCGTCGACGCGGATCTCACCGTCGGTGACGGCTCGGGGGGATCCGGTGCGGAAGTGCTCCTCGAGCTCCTCCAGGGTCTTCCCCTTCGTTTCGGGCATCCTGAGGCAGAAGAAGACGAACACCAGGCAGACGACGGCGAAGATCGAGAGCGTTGCCGGTGCTCCGAAGGAGTCGAGCAGCGGCAGCGAGAACACCCCGATGACCAGGTTCGTGGCGAAGATCACGAAGGTGGCCGCGGCTGTCGCCTTGGCGCGGACGTGCAGCGGGAAGATCTCCGAGATCACCACGTAGGCGACGAGGCCGGGGCTCACCGCGTAGACCACGATGTACAGCGCGAGGCAGATCAACGAGAGCGCAGCCGTACTGCCGTTGACGGGGAACGCGAGCAGGATCGCGAGTGCGCCGAGCGAGACGGTCATGCCGACCGCGCCCACGAGCAACATCGGCCGGCGACCGACGCGGTCGACCAGTGCCATGCCAACTCCGGTGAAGACGACGTTGACCACGCCGAGCCCGACGGTTGCGAGGAGCGAGGCGGATGCCCCCATGCCGATGGACTGCAGGATCTGCGGGGCGAAGTAGACGATGAGGTTGATGCCGCAGGCGTTCGCGAAGAACGCAACGAGGATGCCGACGACGACCATCGGACGGACCCACCCGCGGAACATGTCCCGCCACTGCCCGCGGTGCGTCGATGCGTCCTCGCGGTTGATCGCTTCGATCTCGTCGATCTCGTGGGAGACGTCGTCTCGGCCGCGGATCCGGCGCAGGACGCGGAGTGCGTCGTCGTGCCGTCCCTGCACGACGAGCCATCGTGGTGACTCCGGGATGAGCAGGACGCCGAGGGCGAGCAGGATCCCGGGCACCGCGGCGAGACCGAGCGACCAGCGCCATGCCTCGGTGGACGCCAGTGAGGCGTTCACGCCGTAACCGACGAGGATCCCGAGCGTGGTGAGCAACTGGAACCCGGCAACGAGTGCGCCGCGGACCCGCGACGGGGCGAGTTCTGCGATGTAGACGGGCACCAGGACGGACGCTGCGCCGACGCCGAGTCCGACCACCACCCGGCCCAGCATGAGGAGTGACAGGTCCGGGGCGATTGCGGAGACCAGGGCACCGAGGCTGAACAGGACTCCGGAGAGCAGGAGCGTCCATCGTCGTCCGAAGCGGTCGGCCATCGGGCCGCCCGCGAGCGCGCCGATCGCCCCACCGAGCGTCGAGCCGCTCACGACGGCACCCTGGAGGAAGCTGCCGAGGTGGAGATCGCTGGCGACGAACCCGCCAGCACCGCCGGAGACGCCGATGTCGTAGCCGAAGATGAGTCCGCCGAGGGTGCTGACCGCGATGGCAACGTACACGTAGCCGGTCATGCGGTCGCGGGTGCGCGGCACCGCAGTGGTTCTTGTCATGTGAGGTCGTCCTTGCCCGTTCACGTGTGTGGGAGAGAGTGGGTACCCCCGGAGAGCTCCTGATGGGGTGGCGGTGCTCACACAGTTTCAGTGCACGGAAATGCGCAGACAAGGGGTGAACCGTGCACGTATCCGTGCACGCTTCTGCAACACATCGGAAACCGCGAACGGCCTAAGATCCCGCCGTTCCACCGCGGAGTTCGGTGCTGGACGTGCGCGTCAGCGAGGCGAGGCGAGGCGCCCCTGCACAACGTGAAGGCCCGTCAGATCGCCGGTGCCGCAGCCTCGAAGTCTTGCCACCACTGTGCGTCCGCTGAAGAGCTGACTGGCGCTGGTAGGTGCCTCTCAACGGGGCAACCCCAACCCGCGCTGAGCTCATCGGTCAGTTTGTCTTCCTCGCCCGATGTGCCGCCAGGGAGGCAGCCGTGGCAGCGAGCAACTCGGGAGGCCCGTCCCACCCTGGGCTGACCCGGCGCGTCCGGCGCGCGGCCGGGTCCACGATGCGACCAAGGTGGGACCCACGCTCGCCTGCAGCGCACCCTGCTACCGGATGCGCCGTTCCGCCACGAGGGGGCAGTCGAACGGGTCCCGTGCGGCGAGTCCGACGCGGTTGAGGTACGTCACGACGATCCGGTACGAGTTGATCAGCGTGGTCTCCGTGTACGGGACATCGTGTTCGGCGCAGTAGTCCCGGACCATCCGGCGAGCGGCAGCGAGGTGCGGTCGGGGCATGTTCGGGAACAGGTGGTGCTCGATCTGGTAGTTCAGTCCACCCATGAAGTGCGCCATGAACCAGCCGCCCCGGATGTTGCGGGACGTGAGGACCTGACGGCTGAAGAAGTCGACCTTCTGGTCGTGGGGGATCATCGGCATGCCCTTGTGGTTCGGCGCGAACGAAGCACCCATGTACAGGCCGAAGACGGCGAGCTGCACGCCGAGGAACGCGAACGCCATCCCGACGGGCAGGAACCAGAACACCACGCCGAGGTAGACGCAGAAGCGGAGTAGGAACAGCGCCGCCTCGATGCGGCGTCCCCGGATCTCCTTCACGTTGGCGAGGACCCTCGCGGACTGCCAGTGCAGGTTGGCGCCTTCGAGGAGCAGCAGCGGGAAGAACGCGTACCCCTGGACACGGACGAGCACGCGGAGGAACCCGCGGCGCTTCGCAGCGTCTTCCTCCCGGAACGAGAGTGCGTCGAAGGACACGTCCGGGTCCTTCCCGACCGTGTTCGGGTTGCCGTGGTGCCGGGTGTGCTTGTTCATCCACCACGAGTAGCTCACCCCGGCCAGGAACGTCCCGGCGTACTGGGCGGTGCGGTCGTTCCACCGGTTCGAGGCGAACACCTGGCGGTGGGCTGCCTCGTGGGACAGGAACGCGAACTGGGTGAACAGCACGCCCAGCACGCCGGCGACGATCAGCTGCCACCACGACTCGCCGAGGAACACGAACGCGGTCCACGCGAGCCCGAGGGTCACGATGAGCACGGAGAAGACCGACCAGTAGTAGCCGGTGCGGCGTTCCAGCAGGCCACGCGCCTTCACCTGCTTCAGCAGACCCGAGTACCTCGAGGTGCCACTGTGCGATCCGGCCGGGGCGGGCCGGGTGCGCGTGTACCCGATCGGTGTGGTCTCCGTCATGGTCTTTCCGTCCCTCCCGCAGCGTCCACTGCGCGCCGTTCCTGGTGACTCACACAGAACCACAGGAAGGTGAGAACGGCGGCAGGTCGGCGCAGCGGACTCTACCGGGGAATGGGACCGATCGCGCGCTGGTCAGAGCACGCGTGGGGCTACGGCGACGCGTCTCGACCGCAGGAGGCGGTCCGGCGAGTGCACCAGCGACAGGGCAGCGGCCCGCGCTCCGTGGGGCAGGGGTGAGGAGACGACGCTGGTGTACGGCTTCTCGGTCGCGCCGAGCGACTTCTTGAACCTGCTGATGCCCTCGTCGACGTGGCCCACCAGGTCGACGGCGGTGTGACCTCGGTCGAGCGACCATCGGAGGAGGTCGTGGTAGAGGACGGTGCTCGGGTTGGCGGAGCGGTACGCCCGGAGCGTCCCGCCGGCCCATCCGGTGACGACGGGTTGGTTCGCCAACGCCACGATGACGCCGGCGGGTTCTCCTGCCACGAGCGCCGTGGCAGCGTAGACGTCGTCGCGACCGGATGCCCAGCGTTCGACTCGTTCGCCGACCCCGCCAGGGTAGGGCGACGGCACCCCACGGCTCGAGTAGGACTCGTCGAGGACCTGCGGGAGGAGCGTGGCGACCTCTCCGGGAACCGCCGGCCTGACCTCCACCCCGTTGCGCTGAGCAGCTCGGAGCGCCTGCCGTGCGCCTCGCTTCATCGAGGGCACGAGCGTCTCGGGCGTGGCGTCGGTCAGGTCGACGACGTCCGTCCGGTCAGTCGTCCACTCAACTCCCGCGCTCGTCAGCGCGGCGGAGGCGTCCCCGAGCCCCGGTCCGACGTCGAAGCGGGCGACCGGTACGGCATGGCGGACCTGCCACCACCGGAAGTCGCGCAACGTCGGGACGAGGAGCTCGTCCGACACGAGCGGCCCGACGAAGGGGAACGGCAGCGGTGCGGCTCCCCGTGCGAGACCGGACCGGAGCACGACCGGTCAACCGCAGTGCGGCCAGCCTGTCCGCCATCAGGACGGTGTCGGGTCCGTCAGCCCGTCGGCGTCGAGTACAGCACCGCGAGCACCGCCACCAGCCCGACGACCACGATGCCGAGGTCGAGGACGGCAAGCGTGACGAGTCGCGCGCGCTGCGGCCGCACCGCGTTCCGGAGCACGACCATCGCGGTGAACAGGACGACGACGAGCACCAGCGCCGGCCAGCCGATCCCGGGCGCACGGATCGCCATGAGCACCATCACCGCCGCGACGATCACGGTCGTGACGCCGCCCCACACGAGCCAGTTCGAGCCGGATGCGGTGCGGAGTGCCGGCTGGTCGCCGACGCGGGTGGGATCTGGGCGGCGGGGCTGTTCGTCGGACACGACCGGGACGGTACGCGTCGGGTCCTGCTCATGCCGCAAGGTCCGGGTCCCACGAGAGGATGGGGTGTGCACACCGCGACGACCATCCTCGACGCCGTCGTCCGACACGTCGACGCGACCGGCTTCCACGCGCACGGCGTCCACGTCCGGACAGGTGCCAGCAGTACCGACGGCACGGACACCGCCGAGCACCACTGGACCACCGACGTCCGTCGCGAGGTCCACTCGGCGGCCAAGGGCGTCTGCGTGCTCGCCACCGGCATCGCCGCCGACGACGGCCTGGTCGACGTCGACGAACCGATCGCGTTGTACCTGCCGGACGGCGATCTCGTGCTCGGCGACGGGGTGGACGGCGTCACGCTCCGGCACCTGCTCACCATGACGAGCGGCATCGACATGCCCTGGTCGGCGACGGAGCTGACGGACTGGCCGGACCTGGCGGCGGAGTTCCTCCGGCGGCCCTCGCGCGGTCGCGTGTTCCAGTACGCGAACGCCAGCACCTACACGGCGATGCGCGTGCTGGAGACCCGGATCGGCGACGTCGGCGCGTTCGTGTCGGAGCGGCTGTTCGCACCGCTCGGCATCGAGGGCGTGGACTGGCAGCGCTGCCCGAACGGCCACGTCGTCGCTGGCGAGGGGATCGCCCTGCGGACCGAGGAACTCGCCCGGATCGGGCGCCTGATCCGCGACCGCGGGGTGGTCGACGGGCAGCGGGTCGTCAGCTCGCGGTGGTGCGACGCGATGCACACCGACTGGGTGCAGCGCGAGGGCAGCGGGCCCGGCTACGAGCGGTACGCGATGGCCGGGTGGGGTGGCCCGGGGCGGCTCTGGCGGCTGCACGGCGCGTACGGCCAGATGCTGCTGTTCGACGAGGCCGGTGCCGGCACCGACCAAGGCGGCACCGTCGTCACGATCACCGCCGACGACCACTTCGGTGCCGACGCGCTCGCCGCCTTCGTCGCCGACGAGCTGGCCCGGCGACACCCCCTCCGGTAGCGCCGCCGACGACCTGACCTGCACGCCCGCGCGTCCCCAGCGTGCGAGGATCGATCAGTGCAGCAGCAAGCGCCCGTCGCGATCATCATCGCGGCCATGAGCGAAGAGGTCTCGGCCTTCGCCGACCTGTTCGGTGGGGTCCCGATCCTCGACGGCCCCGTCGGCGGACACGACCCGCACCGGCTTCTCGACATCGGTGGCGCAACGGTCGCCGTCCGCCGCAGCGGCATCGGGTTCACCAACGCGACGGCCGCCGTCGCGCACGGCTTCCACGACTTCGGACCGGGCATCCCGGTGATCAGCGTGGGGACCGCCGGCGGACTCATGCACGGCGTCGAGATCGGCGACGTGGTCGTCGGGGACCGGTACGTCAACCTCAACGCCGACGCCACGGCGTTCGGCTACGCCCTGGGCCAGGTGCCCGGGATGCCGACCGGGTACGCCCCGGACGCCGGCCTGGTGGACCTCGCGATGGGTACGGACGCGGGGTACCGGATGCGATCGGCGACGATCGGGTCGAGCGAGGTCTTCGTCACCGAGGGCCGCGCTCGCACACTCCGGGTCGCGTTCCCCGAGGTGGCGGCGGTCGACATGGAGTCAGCCGCCATCGCGCAGTTCGCCCACGTGCACGACATGCCGTTCGTGTCGGTCCGGTGCATCAGCGACCTCTGCGCGCCGGACGGTGCGGAGTTCCGCGAGCACCTGGACGGCGCGGCCGCGCGCGCCGCGCGCGTGGTGCACGACGTGGTCCTCGGCCTGCGTTCCTGAGTCCAGCCGTTCGTCGGTCTGGAGGCGCGGGTCGCCGCCGCCGGTCCGCCGACGGTGATCCGGGCCTCCCGTCCGACTGCCGTCGTCGTCCGACGGCCCCCTGCCGTCCCGGAATTGCGTTCCACGGACGTTCTCCGACCTTCTGGGACGAATCGCGTACCCGACGCCGAGTCGCTCGCTAGCCTCCCTTTCGGGGGGTCACGGAACCACGGCCAGTCACACAGGGAGATCAGCCATGAGCGCCTACACCAGCGACGAGAACGTCGAACCTGCACGCATCACCACCTTCAAGCGCGTCCGCAAGCAGTGGCGTCGGACGGGTGAGGTCGGCTACACCCACAGCGGGAGCGACTTCTTCCGTGACGACGCCCCGGAAGCTGTCCAGCGGTAACCAGCGGTAACCAGCGGCAGTCAGGAAGTGCCCGCCAGGAACGGTCCTGGCGGGCACTCGCGCGTCCGGGTCCGTCCTGCGCCCGGTCAGCGTCCGAGCTGTTCCCGCAGGTACGGCGCGGTCCGGCTGGTCTCCGATGCCGCCACCTCGGCCGGTGTGCCGGACGCGACCACGCGGCCACCGTCGCCGCCGCCGGAGGGCCCCATGTCGATGACGTGGTCGGCGCTGGCGACGACGTCCATCGCGTGCTCGACCACGACGACGGTGTTGCCGGCGTCGGTCAGGCGGGCGAGCTGGGCGGTCAGGAGCTCGACGTCGGCCGGGTGCAGACCCGTGGTCGGCTCGTCGAGCAGGTAGAGCGTGTGGCCGGTGCGTGCCCGCTGCAGTTCGGTGGCGAGCTTGATGCGCTGGGCTTCGCCCCCGGACAGCTCCGGCGCCGGCTGGCCGAGCCGCAGGTAGCCGAGGCCGACTTCGCGCAGGGTCTCGAGCCCGCGTCCGGCGGTCGGCAGGGATACCAGGAACGGTGCGGCTTCGTCGACGGTCATGCCGAGGACGTCCGCGATCGAGGCGCCGTTCCACCGCACCTCGAGCGTCTCGGCGGTGTACCGCGAGCCGTGGCACTCGGGGCACGGGGCCCAGCTGCCGGGCAGGAAGAGGAGCTCCACGGACACGGACCCCTCGCCCTGGCAGACCTCGCACCGGCCCCCGGCGACGTTGAACGAGAACCGTCCGGCGGTCCAGCCGCGGGTCTTCGCGTCGTCGGTCTGGGCGAAGGCGGCCCGCACGGCGTCGAACAGGCCGGTGTAGGTCGCGAGGTTCGAGCGCGGGGTGCGGCCGATCGGTTTCTGGTCGACCTGCACGACACGGTCGATCAGGGGGTGGGACGTCGCGACCCCGGGCAGCACGCCGCCGACGAGCGATGACTTGCCGGAGCCGCTGACGCCGGTGACCGCGGTGAGGACGCCGAGGGGCAGGTCCACGTTCAGCCCGCGGAGGTTGTGCAGGGTGAGGTCGCGGAGCTCGAGCGTGCCCATCGGGGTGCGCACGGAGCGGTCGGTCGTCGGCTGTCGGGGCTCGAGGAACCGCCGCGTGACGGACGCTTCGACCTCGGCGAGCCCGGCGACCGGTCCGCTGTACAGCACGGTGCCGCCGCCGGTGCCCGCACGCGGGCCGACGTCGACGATCCAGTCGGCGCGGCGCACGATGCTCATGTCGTGCTCGACGACGAAGACGCTGTTGCCGCCCGCGCGCAGGTCGTCCAGGACGTCGAGCAGGGACTCGGCGTCGGCGGGGTGGAGTCCGGCGCTCGGTTCGTCGAGGACGTAGACGACCCCGAACAGCCCGGAGCGCAGCTGCGTCGCGATCCGCAGCCGCTGGGTCTCGCCGGGGGAGAGCGTCGGGGTGGCGCGGTCGAGCGCGAGGTAGCCGAGGCCCAGACCGACGAGGACCTCGACGCGGGTGAGCAGGTCGCGGGAGATCGCCACGGCGACCTCGGTGTGCTCGCCGGACGATGCTCGCGACGTCGCCGCTGCCGCGTCGGTGATCGCCGCGATCGGGCGCAGGACGTCGGCCAGGCCGGTCAGCGGCAGGGCGTTCAGCTCGGCGATCGAGTTGCCGCCGATCGTGACGGCGAGGGCGGCTCGGGTCAGGCCGGTGCCGCCGCACAGCCCGCACGGGCCGGACTCGACGAACTGCAGCACCTTCTTCCGCTGCGTCTCGCTCTGCGAGTCGGCCAAGGTGTGCAGCACGAACTGACGCGCGCTCCAGAAGCGTCCCTTGTACGGCTTCGCGACGCGGTCCCGCTTCGGGTGCACCTGCACGACGGGCTGCTCCTCGGTGAACAGCAACCAGTCGCGGTCCGCACGCGGGAGCTCGCGCCAGGGCCGGTCGATGTCGTAGCCGAGCACGGCGGTGACGTCGCGCAGGTTCTTGCCCTGCCACGCACCGGGCCAGGCGGTGATCGCGCCGTCGCGGATGCTCAGCGACGGGTCGTGCACGGCCGATGCCTCGGTGACCTCGCGCGCGGTCCCGATGCCGTGGCACCGGGGGCAGGCGCCGGCGACGGTGTTCGGCGAGAAGGAGTCCGACTCGAGCCGGTCGGCGCCGGACGGGTAGGTGCCGGCACGCGAGTAGAGCATGCGCATCGAGTTCGACAGCGTGGTCATGGTGCCGACGGTGGAACGGGAGCTCGGGGCGCCGCGACGCTGTTGCAGGGCGACGGCGGGCGGCAGCCCGGTGATCGAGTCGACGTGCGGGGTGGACCCCTGCGCGATCAGCCGCCGCGCGTACGGGGCGACGGACTCGAGGAACCGGCGCTGGGCCTCGGCGAAGACGGTGCCGAACGCGAGCGAGGACTTGCCGGAGCCGGAGACGCCCGTGAAGGCGACGATCCGGTCGCGGGGGATGTCCACGTCGACGGCGCGCAGGTTGTTCTCGCGGGCACCGCGGACGCGGATGAAGTCGTCCGGCCCCGGGCGGTCGTCGGGAGCGGTCGGGCGAGGAGTGGGCATTCGCCCGATCGTAGGCGCGGCCACTGGGAGGACGGGTGCGCGCGACAGCGCCCCGTCGTGGTCGACGGGGCGCTGTTCGTGGCAGTGCGGCGGGTGTTACTTGATCTGTGCGGTGATGGTGGCGGTGCCGACGAGGAGGCCGCGCTTGACGGCGTCGGTGCCGAAGGTCTTGTTCAGCAGGCCGGCTGCGTCCTCGCTGATGTGGACGGTGGTGCCGGTGAGGATCGCGTTGTCGCCCTCGAGCTGGAGGGGCTTGAGGGAGCCACCGTGCAGCTCGAACAGGAACGCGTTGGCCGCGGCGACCTTGCCGTTGACGAGGACGTCGCCGTACAGCTTCGACGAGCCCGGGTTCACGACGAAGTTCTCCAACGTGACGGTGGTGTCGCCGGCCTTGAGGGTCAGACCCGAGTCGTCGTGGTTCAGCAGCCCCTGCACGTAGGGGCGGTAGTCGCCGTCGGGCGACCAGTAGGTGACCGACCCGGCGGTGATCGGGAACGACACCGACCCGTCTTCCAGGGTCGCGTCGCCGGAGACGCCGGGGGTGAGCTTCAGGGCGGTGAGGGCGTCGGTGAAGCCGGAGTCGAGCTGCACGGCGGTGGAGCCGCCGAGGACCTCGGGGACCGAGGCGACGGGGGCGGGGATGTCCGACGAGGACGACGACACCGTGTGCACGTTCGGGGTGGCGGCCTGGGCGGAGGAGATCCCGAACGCGGCGCCACCGAGGACGAGGGCGCCGGTCGTGGCGAGGGTGATGGAGGTCTTGAGGCTCTTGCGCATCGTGATCAGTCCTTTGCTGTCGTCGCGCTCGGCGCGGCTGCTGTGTGCGCGCCGAACACACCCTGGAGGAGGGTGGAGAACCAGCGTGGTGCGGCTGGTGAGCGCTCCCGGTGGTTCCCGGTCGTTGCAGGTGATTCGGCACCCTGCGGCGAAGGGTTTGGACGGATCTGCCGTCGTTACCGCTCTGTGACCTTCGGGCTCATCCGGACAGCGGTCATGGCATCGACGTCCAGTCGTCCCACCTCCGTCGCCGTGTCGTTCGTCATCTGGCTGGTGGTGGTCCTGGCGAACATCCTGCAGGGCATCATCGGTCTGGTCTCGGGTGGCAGCTCCTCCGCCGCACAGGACGTCGGCACCGCCCCGCTCGTCGGCGGCGCGGCGTCGGGTGGCAACGCCTTCGGTTGGATCGGTGGCGTCGCGGTGCTCATCGCGACCATCCTGATGTACGTCGGTGGCGCGAACGGGTACTTCCGTCGCCACTGATCGGGCGTGCGTGCGGACGCGCTCCTGCGTGACGCACACCGGTCGCTGGACGCGACCACCTGACGGACGGGAGGCCCGGTGCCAGCTGGCACCGGGCCTCCCGTCCGTCGTCTGCTCGTGTCAGAACGCCTTGCCCGGGTTCAGGGTCCCCGCCGGGTCGAGCGCGTCCTTGACGGAGCGGTGCATCGCGAGCACGCGGTCGCCGAGCTCGACCCGCAGGCCCGGCAGCTTCAGCAGCCCGACGCCGTGCTCACCGGTCACGGTCCCGCCGAGCGCCAGGCAGTCCGCCACGATCTGGTCGAACGCGGTCTTCGCGCGGGCCTTCGCGGCGTCGTCGCCCTCGGGCGCGATGATCAGCGGGTGCAGGTTGCCGTCGCCGGCGTGCGCGATGTTGGCGATCGTGACGTCCTGCGCGTCCGCGGTCACCTGGATCCGCCGGAGCATCTCGGGCACCGCGCTCCGCGGCACGCAGATGTCCTCGGTCAGCACCGGACCGAGCCGTTCGAGTGCTGGGTAGGCGAGTCGGCGGGCCTGGAACAGCCGGTCGATGTCCCGGGGTTCGGTGGCCCGCTCGACGTCCGTGCCACCGGCCTCGGCGAAGACGTCCGCGACGTGGTCGCCGATCTCGTCGCCGGCCGCACCGCGTTCGTCGATCCGTGCGAGCAGCAGGGTGTCGACGTCCGCCGGCAGCCCGAGGTGCATCCAGTCGTCGACGGCTCGCAGGCAGGTGCGGTCGACGATCTCGAGTGCCGCGGGGATGATCCCCGCGCGCGAGATCGCGGCCACGGCGTCTCCCGCCGCGGTCAGGGAGGGGAAGTACCCGATCACCGCCCGTTCGTCACGGCCGGCCAGGGGGAGCAGCTTCACGGTGACCGACACGACGATGCCGAGCGTGCCCTCGGAACCGACCAGCAGTCCGGTGAGGTCGTACCCGGCGACGCCCTTCGCCGTTCGGCGGCCGAGCTCCACCACCGACCCGTCGGCCAGCACGACGGTCAGGCCGAGCACGTAGTCGCGGGTGACCCCGTACTTGACGCAGCAGATGCCGCCAGCGTTCGTCGCGACGTTGCCGCCGATCGTCGAGATCGCCGAGCTCGCGGGGTCCGGCGGGTACCAGAGGCCGTGCTCCGCGACCGCGGCGCGGAGTGCGTCGTTGATGACGCCGGGTTCGGTGACCGCGTACCGCTCGTCGGTGTTCACCTCGAGCACCCGGTTCATCCGCTCGAGCGACACGACGATCGAGTCGGCCATCGCGTTCGCGCCGCCGGACAGACCGGTGCCGGCACCGCGAGGGACGACCCGGAGACCGGCGGCGGCTGCCCAGCGGACGGCGGTCACGACGTCGTCGGTGCTGCGTGCCAGGACCACGGCGAGCGGTGGAGTGGAGTCGGCCCACTCGGCGTCGTCGTGGCGGTAGCGCTCGAGGGACTCCGGGTCGCGGAGCACCTGGTTGGACCCCAGCAGGTGTTCGAGGGCGGTGGCGTCGGCTGCGGTGTCGGATGCGGCGGTGACGGTCATGCGGGGTGAGGGTCCTTCCGGGGCGCGGCGGTGCGGTTCGGGTGCATCGACGATACGCCGGTCAGTCCAGGCAGAACTCGTTGCCCTCGACGTCCTGCATGACGATGCACGACTCGTCGACCTGGTTCGCGGTCATGCGCCGGAGCTGGGTGGCGCCGAGTCCGACCAGTCGGGCGCTCTCGGCGTCGAGGGCCGCGAGCCGTTCGGCGCCGGTCATCCCGGTACCGACCCGGACGTCCAGGTGCACGCGGTTCTTCACCGTCTTGCCCTCGGGGACGCGCTGGAAGAACAGGCGGGGCCCGGCGCCGACCGGGTCGACGCACGCGAAGGCCGATCCCTGGTGCTCCGGCGGCAGCGACCGGTCGAACGCGTCCCAGTCGGCGAACCCCGGTGGGGGCGGCGGCACCACGTACCCGAGGACCTCGCACCAGAACCGGGCGACACGCTCCGGCTCGGCGCAGTCGAACGTCACCTGGACCTGTCGCACCGTTGCCATGGCGCCGAGGATACGACGATGCACGACCGGCGTCCGCTCAGCGTCCGCTCAACCGAGCTGGGCGGCGGCGGCCCGGAGCTCGGCGAGCGCGGCCGTGGCGTGGTCGGCCAGCCGGTCGTCGTCCGCGCGCCCCACACCGGACCACCGCTCGAAGCCCTGCTTGAAGGCGAGGACACCCATCTCCGCGGCGAGTCGAGCGGGCGCGTCGGGGACACCGCGGCCGACCAGGGCGTCGGTCATGGCCGCGGCCATCCCGACGCTCTTCAGGGCGTCGCGCTCCTGCAGCTCGGCGCTGGCGGCGACGGCCGCACGCAGTCGTGGTCCGAGCTCGCGGTTGAGCGGTCCCATCTCGTCCGAGGCCCGTTCCAGTCCGGCGGCGACGGCATCGAGCGGGGTGGCGCCGGCCGGTGCACCGGTGATCCCCTCGGCCAGGAGTCGGCTCAGGGTCTCCTGCCCGGCGACGAGTAGTTCGCGCTTGTCCGGGAAGTGCCGGAAGAACGTGCTCTTCGTGACACCGGCGCGCTCGGTGATCTGCGCGACGGTCGTCTCGTCGTAGCCCTGCTCGGAGAACAGGTCGACCGCGGCCAGGACCAGTCGTTCCCGGGCCCCGGGTTGCCATCGCACCATGGGACGATCATACGCGACGGGACAATTGTCCCATCGCGGGTGTACGGTGACGGTACAAAAGTCCCATCACTTCTGAGGAGCACCCATGCACGTCTTCGTCACCGGCGGCACCGGCACCATCGGCACCGCGGTCGTCACCGAACTCATCGCCGCCGGGCACACCGTCACGGCCCTGGCCCGGTCGGGCCGGTCGGCCGCTGCCCTCGTCGCCGCGGGGGCGACCCCCGCGCGCGGTGCACTCACCGACCTCGACGTCCTGCGCGAGGGCGCACGCGGCGCCGACGGCGTGATCAGCCTCGCGTTCTCGAACGACTTCAGCTCGGCCGAGGCGCTCGAGCGGGGCATCGCGGAGGAAGGCGCGGCCATGGCCGCACTCGGCGAGGCACTCGTCGGCAGCGACCGCCCGTTCGTCGTCGTATCCGGCACGCCGTGGGAGCCCGGCCGGGCCTCGGTCGAGACCGACCCGCTCCCGCTCGAGGGGCCGGTCGCGGGTCGAGCCCGATCCGTCCTCGCCGCCCTCGAACTGGCGGCACGGGGTGTCCGGGTCTCGGCGATCCGGCTGCCCCGCACCGTGCACGCTGACGGCGCGGGCGGGTTCGCCGGCATCCTGACCGAGACCGCCCGGCAGGGTGGCGTCGCCGGCTACCCGGGTGACGGTGAACAGCGGTGGCCGGCCGTGCACGCCGCTGACGCCGCCGTGCTGTTCCGGCTCGCGCTCGAGGGTGCACCGGCGGGGACCGTCTGGCACGCGGTCGCCGACGAGGGCGACCGGGTGCGCGACCTGGCCGAGGTCATCGGGCGCCGGCTCCGCCTGCCGGTCGAGCGGGTGGCCGACGAGACGTTCGGCGCGTTCGCGCCGATCTTCGCGATGGACCAGCCGTCGTCGAGTGCCCACACGCGCGAAGCGCTCGGCTGGGTGCCGACGCACCCCAGCCTGCTCGAGGACCTGGAGAACGTGCAGCGCTGAGCGCGGCTCGCACCGTCAGCGGTGGGCGCACGGTGCGCCGGACGGGAGGCGCGGTGCCGGACCGCCACGGGCCTCCCGTCCGCCGTGCAGCCGCGTCAGTGCTGCTTGCCGCGCAGGCGCCCGAAGCCCAGCACGATGCCGACGACGACCATGCCCAGCGCGAGGCCGACCACGGCGGACACGGCCGTGTCGGCGATCCAGACGACGACGGGGCCGGTGGCCTCGATCGCGTGCTCGATCACGTGCAGCAGGTCGTACGGGCCGTGCCAGAACGTCTCGGCGAGGTTCGCGATGACCAGGTGTCCACCGACCCAGAGCATCGCGACCGTGCCGATGACGCTGATCACCCGGAAGACCGTCGGCATCGCACGGACGATGCGGGCGCCCGCGCGACGGGTGCGACGGACCGGGTTCTTCATCATCTGCAGACCGATGTCGTCGACCTTCACGAGCAGTGCCACGGCGCCGTAGACGACGGCCGTCATGACCAGACCGATCACGATCAGGGCGCCGAGCGTCGGCCAGAGTCCGAGGTCCGGGTCGAGACCCGCCAGCGCGATGAGCATGATCTCGGTGCTCAGGATGAGGTCGGTGCGGATGGCCCCGAAGACGAGCTTGGGTTCCGTGACGGCGGCGTCGGCCCCGCCCTCGTGGTGGACGCCGAACCACTCGGTGACCTTCTCGGCGCCCTCGAAGCACAGGTACGTGCCGCCGAGCAGCAGCAGCCACGGCAGCACCCAGGGCGCGAAGGCCGTCAGCAGCAGTGCGAGCGGGATGATGATGATGAACTTGTTGAACAGGCTGCCGAGGGCGATGCGCCCGACGACCGGCAGCTCGCGGGCGGGCTCGAGTCCCTGCACGTACTGGGGGGTGACGGCCGCGTCGTCGATGACGACACCGGCGGTCTTCGCGCTGGCCTTGAGGGCTGCGGAGAGGATGTCGTCCACCACGGCGAGCAATCCGACTGACATGGGCTTCGTTCTCCGCTCGTCCTGACCTGTGACCGTGCACAGCGTAGTGGGCGCGGAGCATCCTGAACGCCAGCTCGCGGCCGTCCGTAAGCTCGCGGCATGGCTGACTTCACCGCATCCCAGGCCGCCGTCGTCCGGATCGAGCGTGCCGAGCAGGGGCGCTGGGACCTCTCCGTGATCAGCGACGCCGGTGTCGCGATGGGACACGGCGTGTACCTGTTCGACGCCGACCACGACGACGCCGAGGACGAGCAGGCCGCGGCGCTCGACTTCGTTCGGGACTACGGGTTCCGGTTCGAGCGCGACGCCGTGCAGGCCGACGGTCCCGGCGCCTTCTGGGCGCCCCTGCTGCCGTCCGACCAGCAGTAGCGGAGTACGGGCGCGGGTCGGGTGGCGTCGATGCCCGACAAGGTACTCCCGCGGTCGGCACGGGCGAACCCCCGCCCCGCCCCGCTCAGTCCCCCGGGCGGATGACGTCGAAGGTGCGCCGGAGGATCCGCACCGCGTCGGGTTCGTTGCCCGTTGCCCAGTGTGCGATCGCAACGTCGAAGCAGCCGAGCGCCGCCTGCACCAGGGTCCGGGCGCGCAGGTCGACGTCGGCCCCGTGCAGTCGCCCGGACACCAGGGGGACGAGGACGTCCGCCCAGGCGTGGTGCTTCTCGAGGTTGCGGGCCCGGAGCGACGCCGTGCTCGTCATGACCCTGATCGATCGGCGGGCGGTCTCGGCGTCCTCGCCGCCGCTGTCCCGGACCATGTCCGCGAAGGTCTCGCGCAGCGCAGTCCACACCGGCTCGTCCGCCGGTCGCGTTCGGAAGGCCGATGCCAGGGCCTCGCGGTGCCGCGCCGGGTCGCCGATGACCGCGTCCTCCTTCGCGGGGAAGTAGCGGTGGAAGCTCCGCGCCGAGATGCCCACGTCGGCGGCGATCTGCTCGACGGTGACCTGCTCGAATCCGTCCGCGTCGAAGCGGGCGAGGGCCACGGCGGCGATGCGCGCGCGCACGGCGTCACGCGCGATGTCCCGCAGGCCTGGCTTCGCGACGGCGCTCGTCCGACTCTCGTTCACCCGACGATGGTACCGCGACGACAGACGAAGACGGCATTGTCAGACACTGACAGTCATGGCGTACAGTGCCATCTGCATGACCTCGACACGTCACGAAGGGACGAAACATGCAGCAACGCACCCTCGGCCAGCAGGGCCTCACCGCCAGCGCCCTCGGCTACGGCGCCATGGGCACCACGTTCGCCTACGGGCCGGGCGACGACACCGAGTCGATCGCCGCGATCCGCGCCGCGCACGATCTCGGCGTCACCCACTTCGACACCGCCGAGCTCTACGGATGGGGCACTGGCGAACGCCTCCTCGGTGCGGCCCTCGCACCGATCCGCGACGATGTGACGATCGCCACCAAGTTCGGGTTCACGCCGGAGACCTACGCGCCGAACTCACGCCCGGAGCACATCCGCCAGGTGGTCGACACGAGCCTGCGGAACCTCGGCACCGACTCGATCGACCTGCTCTACCAGCACGTCCACGACCCGACGGTCCCGATCGAGGACGTCGTCGGCACCATGCAGGAGTTCGTGCAGGCCGGCAAGGTCCGGTACCTCGGGCTGTCCAACACCGACGTCGAGCAGATCCGCCGCGCGCACGCGGTGCACCCCATCTCGGTGCTGCAGGCCGAGTACTCGGTGTTCTCCCGTGAGTCCGAAGCCTTCTTCCCGACGGTCGACGAGCTCGGCATCGGCGTGGTCGCCTACTCGCCGCTCGCCCGCGGGTTCCTGAGCGGCGCGGTCCGGCCGCGCAGCGCCTACGCCGCCGACGACATCCGTCACCAGCTGGAGTGGTGGGCGCCCGAGCACTTCGACGCGAACGTCGGTGTCACCACCGGACTCACCGAGATCGCCGAGGCGAAGGGGCTCCGGCTCTCGCAGCTGGCGCTCGCGTGGATCCTCGCGAAGCGCGACGACGTCGTGCCGATCCCCGGATCGCGGAACCCGTCGCGGGTGGCCGAGAACGTCGCCGCCGGTGACGTCGAGCTGACGGAGAACGAGGTGGCGCGGATCGACGCGTTGTCGCGCGAGGTCCGCGGCAAGCGCGCGATGGGCTGAGTCCGGACCACGGCGGACGGGAGGCCCGTGGCGGGCCCGCCACGGGCCTCCCGTTCGTGAGTCCTTCGGTGCGTCAGTCCGCCCGTCGGTCGAGCAGCGCGATCGCCCGGTCCACGGCGTCCTCCGGACGTCCTTCGCCGTGGATCGCCCACCAGGTCAGGGCAGCGCTCGCCGCCGCGGCCAGCGTGTGGGCGCGCACCGCGACGGCGAGGTCGTCGGCCGTGGCCCCGGTCCGCTCGGCCACGAACCGCAGGACCTCGTCGGTCAGGGCGGTGACCGTCGCGGCGCCGACGTGCTCGAGCGACGGGTTCGCGCGGATGACCCGGAGGCGGTGGCGGGTGACCTCGACGGCGTCGTCGGGGAACGTCGCACCGATCCGGTAGGCCGCCCGGAGTGCCACCGCCGAGGGTTCGTCGGCTGGCCGGGACCGCAGCGCCTGGCGGAACCGTGCGGCGAACTCGTCGAGTCCGCCCCACACCAGGGCCGCCTTGTTCGGGAACAGCCGGAACAGTGACCGGCGGCTCACGCCGGCCGCTGCGGCCACGTCGTCCATGGACACCGCGTCGAACCCCTGCTCGTCGAACAGTCGGAGTGCGACGAGGGACACGGCGTCGGGGTCGATGGTGCGCGGGCGCCCCGTCGGACGGTCGTTCGTCGAGCGCATGGGGACCTTTCGGCACTGAGTGCTATAACGGAGTGGCGCAGCGAGCGCCTCTCAGTGAGGAGACCACATGACCGACACCACCGCCGGACGGTTCACCGGCAGGACCATCATCGTCACCGGTGCGGGATCCGGCATCGGGCGCGCCACGGCGACGCGCATCGCGAACGAGGGCGGGCGCGTCATCGCGACCGACGTCGTGGCCGAGCGGCTCGACGCGCTCCGCTCGGAGCTCGAGGGCTTCGCGCTCGAGACCGTCGTCGGTGACGTGGCCGCGAGCGAGACGATCGACGCGATCATCGCCGCCGCCGGCGACCGGATCGACGGCCTGGCGAACGTCGCCGGGATCATGGACGCGTTCCTGCCGCCGGACGAGGTCGACGACGCCATGTGGGAGCGCGTCTTCAGCGTCAACGTCACCGGCCCGATGCGCCTGACCCGTGCGGTGCTGCCGTTGATGATCGCCGCCGGCAAGGGGGCCGTCGTCAACGTCGCGTCCGAGGCAGCGCTGAAGGCCTCGGCCGCGGGCGCCGCCTACACCTCGTCGAAGCACGCCATCGCCGGGTACACCAAGAGCGTCGCGTTCTTCCACGGCCCGCAGGGCATCCGCGCGAACGCCGTGGCCCCGGGGGCGGTCGCCACGAACATCGAGGCACCGATGCGCAGCGAGTACGCGGCCCGCCGGGTCGGTCCGATCATGCAGACCACGATCCCGCCGGTGGCGCAGCCCGAGCAGCTCGCCTCCGCCATCACCTGGCTGCTGAGCGACGACTCGGCGAACGTCAACGGTGCGGTGCTGCCGAGCGACGGTGGCTGGTCCGTCGTCTGATCCGTTGCTGCGGCTGGGAGACGCCGTCGTCACGTCGAGACGCCTCCGGGAACGGGGGCGTCTCGACGACTTTGCGGCGTCTGACTGACACGACGGCGTGTTCGCAACCTGGCCACGGTGCGGACGGGAGGCCCGTGGCGGCGCCGCCTCGGGCCTCCCGTCCGCCCTTCGCTCACGTCGACGACGTGACGTTCCTTCCCAGAGCACGCGCACTGGAAAGCGGAATCGGGCGTACCTGGCAGGAAGTTCCTGCCTGGTACGCCCGATTCGACCAGGTACGCCCGAAGGGCCCCGCGTCAGGACACCAGCGCCACCATCTCGCGCACGACCGCCCGGAGCCGGTCCGCGAGCTCGTCGTTGCTGCGCACGGTGTCGCGGTGCGCGACCTCGCTGAGCGCCGACATCACCAGGGTCACGGCGGTGCGGGCGGTCTGCGCGTCGGTGCGCGTGCCGACGACGCTGAGCAGGGACTGGCGGGACTCGGCCATCCACTGCATCACCATCGACGACATCTCGGGCCGCAGCACGAGCAGTTCCTTCATCCTGCGGCGGTCCTGCGAGAGCGGCACGGTCGCCGCGACCAGGGTGCACAGGTCGTCGACCAGGGCGCCGTCAGCCTCGGTGAACCAGGCCGCGGAGCGCTCCGGGACCTCGACCGAGTCGAGTCCGAGCGCCGCGTGCGCCTTCGACGAGAAGTAGTTGAAGAAGGTGCGGGGGGAGACGTCGGCGTCGGCGCAGATCTGCTCGACCGTGACGCCGTCAAGGCCGTGCGCGGACACCAGGGTCAGCGCGGCGTCGTGGAGGGCCTGCCGGGTCTGCTGCTTCTTCCGCTCCCGCAGCGTGCACGGGGCAGTGGACCCCGGGGTCTCGGGGACCGGCGGTGCTGCGGTGGTGGGCACGTGTGCTCCTGGGGGTGTCAGGTCGTGGGGGTGGTGGGCCGCCCGTGCCGGAAAGGGGGCACGGCGCGGACGGCCTGGTCGGTCACCGACGTCGCGTCGGCGTTGATCCGGTCGATGTGGATCCGGTCGGTACCGACCCGGTCATCGGCCCGGTGAAGGAGCCCGCTTCGGCGGCGGCGAGACCGGCCTCGGCCTCGAGCTGTGCCTCGGCGGACAGGTCGGCACGCTCCTGCAGGGCGGAACGCTGGCGCAGCGGCGGCACCCGGAAGAACCAGGTCAGCACGAACGCGAGCAGGATGACGCCGAGACCGACCCAGTAGATCGTCACGGACGAGGCGTTGAAGCCCGCCATGAACGGTCGGGTCAGACGGCTGTCGGCACCGGTCAGGAACGAGGTGTCGTTCGTGCTGGTGGCGCTGTCACTCGTGGAGCTGCCGTCGTCGATCTTCTTCGCCAGCTCCGGGGTGAGCTCGTCGACCCAGTACGAGCGCTGCGCGGCGTTCGACCAGTCGACGGACACGGTGCCGTCCTGCACGCTGGCGTGCGCCTGGTCGGCGACCTGCTCGAGCGCGGACTGCTCGGCCGCCGGCGTCGCCGCGGCGACCTGCTGGTCGATGACCGTCTGCGCCGCGGCGGTCGGCACCGCACCGGCGGCGACCTGCTGCTGCACGGCCGCGGTGACCTGCTCGGTGACCGCGGCGTCGGCGGCCTGCTTCGCCTTCGTCGAGGCGGCGTCGAGCTGCGACTGCACGGTCTTCGTGAGCGGAGTGACGACGGGCGTCCAGATCTTGTCCATCGCGCCCTGGTTCGCCTTCGCGCTGGCGACGGTGGGGTTCAGCGCGGCGTCGAGCGCCGGGCCGAGGTCCTTCTCGTTCGCGGTCGCGTGCAGGATGTTCGCCGGCATCACCGAGAACAGGATGGACAGCAGGACGGCGGTGCCGAGCGTGCCGCCGATCTGGCGGAAGAACGTGGCGGACGACGTGGCGACGCCCATGTCACGGGCCTGGACGGACCCCTGCGACGCCAGGGTCAGCGACTGCATGACCGAGCCGAGGCCGAGCCCGATGAGGAACATGCCGATCATCAGGAACCACAGCGGCTTGTCGATCGACATGAAGGTCAGCACGACGTAGCCGGCGGAGACGAGCGCGGTGCCGATGACCGGGAAGATCCGGTAGCGGCCGACGCGGGCGACGATCTGCCCGGAGGTGATCGAGGCGATCATCAGGCCACCGACGAGCGGCAGGGTCGCGAAGCCGGACTCGGTCGGGGTCAGCCCGACGACGATCTGCAGGTAGAGCGGGATCGTGAGCATCGCGCCGAACATCGCGAAGCCGACGAGGAACCCGATGACCGTCGCCATCGAGAACGTGCCGGAACGGAACAGCTTGAGCGGGATGATCGCCGCGTCGCCCATCTTCGACTCGATGAGCAGCAGCGCGATCAGGCCGACGACACCGACGACGTAGCAGGCGATGGCGCCGGGGGAGCCCCAACCCCAGATGCGGCCCTGTTCGGCCACGAGCAGGAGCGGCACGAGGGTGACGATGACCGAGGTCGCGCCCCACCAGTCGACCTTCGGCTTCGCGTCGTCGGCGCCGTGCACCTTCGGAAGGTGCAGGAAGACGATCACCATGAGGAGGGCCGCGATGCCGATCGGCACGTTGATGAGCAGCACCCAGCGCCACCCGGTGATCCACAGGATCTCGGAGGAACCGGCGAGCAGACCACCGATCAGCGGGCCGATGACGGACGAGATGCCGAACACGGCGAGGAAGTACCCCTGGTACTTGGCACGCTCACGCGGCGCGAGGATGTCGCCCATGATCGCGAGCGGCAGCGACATCAGCGCGCCCGCACCGATGCCCTGCACCGCGCGGAAGGCGGCGAGCATGAGCATCGAGGTGGACATCGACGACAGGACGGCGCCGAGGATGAACACGACGATGCCGAAGATGTAGAGCGGGCGACGGCCGAAGATGTCGGAGAGCTTGCCGTAGATCGGCGTCGCGATCGTCGAGGTGATGAGGTACGCGGTCGTCACCCAGGCCTGCTGGTCGAGGCCGTGCAGGTCGTCGCCGATCGTGCGGATCGCCGTGCCGAACACCGTCTGGCCGAGCGAGGACAGGAACATGCCCGCCATCAGGCCGTAGATCACCAGGAGGATCTGACGGTGGGTCATCAGCGGCTGCTGGCCAGCGTCTCCGGAGGCCGCGGGGGCCTCGGCGGTGTGCCGGCCGTGCTGCACCGGGACGGGTGCGGTGGCGGTCATCGAACTCCTTTTTCGGGCTGTGAAACTTTGCAGACCGCGCAACGATACATCTGTTGCTTCCGGCAAGCAACTAAATGTGCCACTACGCTGAGCCCGTGACCGACGACCGGCGTGCAGCGGAGCGACTCCTGCGATCCCAGCTCGACCGGCTGTGGGTCCGGCAGACCCTGCGCTCCTCGCTCATCGAGTCGCAGGGTGGGCTCGACCCGACCGCCCGCGTGATCCTGCGAGCCGTCGCCGGCCACGGCCCGGTCCGCGCGACCGCGATCGCCGACGCGACGGGGCTGTCCCGCCCGGTGATCAGCCGCCGGGTCGCCTCGCTGATCGAGGCCGAGCACCTGGTCGGGTCGCCGGATCCCGCAGACGGCCGCGCCACCCTCGTGTCGCTCGCCCCGGCCGGTCGGCGCCTGCTCGACCAGCTCGACGCCGCCGGCGCCGAGGTCTTCGACGACCTCACCGAGGAGTTCGCCTCGGACGAGCTGTGCTCGCTCGCCGAGATGCTCACGCGGTTGAACGACCGGGCTGACGCGGTCCTCGGGATCGGCGCCACGCGTCCGTGACGTGACCAGGGGGAGCCGGGAGGCCCGTGGCGGCGCCCGCCACGGGCCTCCCGTCCCTGCGGAGCGCGCATTCGAGATACCGTTGGTGGTATGAGCACGGACACCACCCCCACCACTGAGACCCTCGACGACGGGCCCGTGGTGACGTTCGCCGACCTCGGCCTGAGCGATGCTGTGCTCAAGGCCGTCAAGGACATCGGCTACGAGACCCCTTCCGCCATCCAGGAAGCCACCATCCCCACCCTGCTGGCCGGCCGCGACGTCGTCGGCCTCGCGCAGACCGGAACCGGCAAGACGGCGGCCTTCGCACTGCCGATCCTGTCCCGCATGGAGTCCGGCAGCAAGAAGCCGCAGGCGCTCGTGCTGTCCCCGACGCGCGAGCTCGCCCTGCAGGTCTGCGAGGCGTTCGAGCAGTTCGCGTCGCACATGAAGAACGTCCACGTCCTGCCGGTCTACGGCGGCCAGGCGTACGGCGTCCAGCTGTCCGCCCTGCGCCGCGGCGTCGACGTCATCGTCGGCACCCCCGGCCGCATCATGGACCACCTGGCGAAGGGCACGCTCGACCTGTCCGAGCTGAAGTACCTGGTGCTCGACGAGGCCGACGAGATGCTCAAGATGGGCTTCGCCGAGGACGTCGAGACGATCCTCGCCGACACCCCGGACGACAAGCAGGTCGCGCTGTTCTCGGCGACGATGCCCTCGCAGATCCGTCGCATCTCGCAGCAGTACCTGACCGACCCGGCCGAGATCACCGTCAAGACCAAGACGAAGACCGCCGCGAACATCACGCAGCGCTACCTGATGGTCTCGTACCCGCAGAAGGTCGACGCGCTCACCCGCATCCTCGAGGTCGAGGACTTCGAGGGCATGATCATCTTCGTCCGCACCAAGAGCGAGACCGAGACCCTGGCCGAGAAGCTCCGTGCCCGCGGGTACGCCGCCGCCGCGATCAGCGGTGACGTCGCGCAGGCCCAGCGTGAGCGCACGGTCAACCAGCTGAAGTCGGGCAAGCTCGACATCCTGGTCGCCACCGACGTCGCCGCCCGTGGCCTCGACGTCGACCGCATCACCCACGTCGTGAACTTCGACATCCCGGTCGACATCGAGTCCTACGTGCACCGCATCGGCCGCACCGGTCGTGCCGGCCGCTCGGGTGACTCGATCAGCTTCGTCACCCCGCGCGAGCGTCGCCTGCTGTCGGCGATCGAACGGCACACCAAGCAGCCGCTCACCCAGATGCAGCTGCCGACCATCGATGACGTCAACGAGACGCGCCTGACCCGGTTCGACGACGCGATCACCGCGGCGCTCGAGGACCAGGGCCGCATCGCCGCCTTCCGCGACGTCATCGCGCACTACGTCGAGCACCACGACGTCCCCTCGGACGACGTCGCTGCTGCCCTGGCCGTCGTGGCGCAGGGGGACTCACCGCTGCTCCTGACCGCGGCCGACGACGCGCTCCGCACGCAGATGGAACGCGATGCCCGCCGTGGCGAGCGCGACGACCGTGGCGGACGCGATGACCGCGGCGGGCGCGATGACCGCGCCCCGCGGAGTGACCGTGGCGGCGACCGCGACCGCGCCCCGCGCCGTTCGCAGCCGATGACCGCTTACCGCATCGAGGTCGGTCGCCGTCACCGTGTCGAGCCGCGACAGATCGTCGGTGCGCTCGCGAACGAGGGCGGTCTGCGCCGCGATGACTTCGGCGCGATCCGCATCCAGCCGGACTTCTCCATCGTGGAACTGCCGGCCGACATGGACAGCGGCGTGCTGGACCGCCTGACCGACACGCGGATCAGCGGCAAGCTCATCGAGATCAAGCCGGACCGCCGTGGCGGCGGCCGCCGGTACGAGGACCGCGACCGCGCCCCGCGCGGTGACCGCGACGACCGTCCGGAGCGCACGCCGCGTTCCTGACGCGACCCGCGTCCGAGAGACGGCCCCTCTCGATCGGGATGCCCGTTGCCAGCTGGCAACGGGCCTCCTGTCGGTGGAGGGCTCGCGTCCCGGCGCGACCTCGTTCCGCACGTCACGGCGGGCACTGGTGTCCTGGTCGTTCTTGCCTTATGGTAACGATACCAACAAGAAGGGAGCAACGATGCTCAGCTCTCTACGAGCACGTTCCACACCCACGGTGCACGACCCCTCGTACCGCGCAGCGATCGAGCAGTGCGCCGCCGCGACGTGGCGGAGCAACCGAGACGCTGCGATGCTCGACCAGGCCGTCGTGGTGCAGGTGTTCGCGATCCTCGGGTGGACGACCGACCGGCTCGGCCAGGTGAGTTGACCGGGGCGCTCCGGACCGGACGAGCTCCCGTCGGCGTCATGGACGTCGGTGGGAGTCACGTCACGGCTGCGGTCGTCGACTCCGTGGCGCTCGCGTCCGCAACAGGGGCGGCAGGCGTCGAGGCTCGGCGGCCGTTGACTGAGCGGGCCGCGGTCGTCGATCCGCACGCTCCGCTCGAGGTCCTGCTCGAGCAGCTCACCGCACCTGGCCGCGCGATCACGGACCTGCTTGCCGGCGCTCGCGCGGGGGCGGTCCGTGGCTGGGTGGTCGCGATGCCCGGCCCGTTCGACTACGGCGCCGGCACGGGGTCGTTCGCCGGCGTCGACAAGTTCGCGTCGCTCGCCGGCGTCGATCTGCGTGCGGCCTTCGCCGGACGACTCGGCGTGGTACCGGCGGACGTCCGGTTCTGCAACGACGCAGTGGCCTACGCCCTCGGGGAATGGGCGGTCGGCGCGGGGAGGCGCACCCGCCGGATGGTCTGCATCACCCTGGGCACCGGGGTCGGCTCGGCGTTCCTCGAGGACGGCGTCGAGGTCGTGTCCGGCGCATCGGTCCCGCCGCACGGCGAGGTGCACCGGCTGGCGATCGACGGAGACCCGCTCGAGGACACCATGTCGACACCGGCCCTCCGTCGGGCGTTCCGCGACCGCACGGGGCAGGATCGTTCGGTCGAGGAGATCTGTGCGCTCGCTCGCAGCGAGGACGCCGTCGCCGTCGAGGTCGTCCACACCGCCCTGCACGCGCTCGGCACGGCACTCGGACCGTGGGTGCACGGCTTCGGTGCCGACGCCGTGGTCGTGGGTGGCTCGATCGCTCGGTCCTGGGACGTCATCGGGACGCCCGTGCGTGACGGCCTCCGGGTCGCGGGCCCCGTGGTCTCCGTCGTGCCCGCGGCCCTCGGGGCACGCGCGCCGCTGCTCGGCGCGGCCGTCCGGTGGGAACGCGGGGGAGCGGAGGCATGACCTGTCGTGCCGCGCACGGACGAGGACGCCGTCACCGGATGCTGGTGACGGCGTCCTCGTCCGTGCGGTCGCGGCGTCAGTCGCTGAGACCGGTCCCACGGACGGACGCCTTCACGGTGCCGAGCCGCTGTCCCTCGCCGCGCCCCCACGGCCGGATCGTGTAGGGACCGACACTCGCCGGGACGATGAACGTCTC
Organism: Curtobacterium sp. VKM Ac-1376; assembly: GCF_015351025.1. GTDB lineage: Bacteria > Actinomycetota > Actinomycetes > Actinomycetales > Microbacteriaceae > Curtobacterium. The sequence goes on from NZ_JADKRV010000001.1 coordinate 29,108, forward strand.
TGCGTAGTGCACGACGAACGGCTCGAAGCTCCCGTCGGGGCTCTCCACGACGGCTTCGGCGCCCTCGACCAGGTTGAGGACGTTGACGGTGCCGTCGGTGTCGTGCGGGACCGCGCTCTCGAACCAGTGCCGCCGGACCTCGATGAACTCGAGTTCGTGCAGGCCGGTGCGCTCCTCGACCCAGCCGTCCCCGCGCGCGACCTCCGTCACCTGGTTGACGAGCTGCTCACGCGCGAAGTCCGTCCGGCGGTCCCACTGGATGTTCTCGAACGCGTGGTCCAGGTGGACGGGCCGCGGCACGCCGTCCAGTCCGAGTCGGCCCCAGTCCCACATCTTGAAGGTGAAGATGTACGGCGTGGCCGAGATCTCGAGCACCATCGAGTCGGCGCCCGAGCAGTGCACGGTGCCGGCGGGGATGAGGAAGTGGTCGTGCTTGGCAGCGGGGAAGGTGTTCACGTACTGGTCGGCTGCGAACGGGGCCTCGCCGCTCGAGGCGGACCGGAGCGCTGACCGCACGACCTCGGGGTCGGCGTCGTCACGGAGGCCCAGGTACACCACTGCGTCATCGGTCGCGTCGAGCATGTAGTAGCTCTCGTCCTGCGTGTACGGCATCCCGAACACGTTCTGCATGTAGTCGGTCAGGGGATGCACCTGCAGCGAGAGGTTGCCCCCGGACATGGTGTCCAGGAAGTCGAAGCGGATCGGGAACTCGGCACCGAAGCGGGCGAAGGTCTTCCGTCCGAGCAGCTCGCGAGGGTGCCGGAAGACCAGGTCGAGGGCAGGGAGCTCGACGACGGTCTCGCCGATGCGGAACAGCAGGCTGTTCTCCTCCGGAACGCAGTCGAAGCACCAGGCGTAGTTGTCGGCGTCCCCGATCTCGAGGACGTCCTTCATCCACTGGCCGCCCCACACCCCGGGGTCGAAGAACGGCACGACCCGGAACGGACGCCCGCTCGCCGTCTCGAGACCATCCGTGAAGGTCCGGCCCTCGATGAGCTTGGCCTCGGCCATCGAACCGTTCGCGTCGAGCAGCAGGTCGATCCGGTCGAACAGGGTGCGCTTGTGCCGGTCGGCGACGCGCCACTCGACGAAGTACCCCCGCTTGACCTTGCGCAGCTGGTCCTCGTCGCCGTTGTCCGCGCGCCAGTTCGGCGCACCGGCTCGCTGGCGGCGCTGGATCTCCCAGCGGGCCAGGTCGGCGAGCACGACGGTGTCGAAGTCGACGGGAACGAGCGTGGCCCCCCACCCGTAGACCACGACCGGGCCGTCGGCGGCCCGGACGCGGTCGGCGACGGCGGCGAGGTGGTCGCCGTCGTAGAAGTCGGCGAGCACCTGGTGTCCGAGGACGCCGAACACCCGGTCGTCCGTCAGGTTGGCGGCGATGCGCTCCTCGATGAGTGCGTTCGGGAGCGCGGCGGCATCCTCGACGTCGATGAGGAGGGCGTCCGGTGCTGCTGCGGCGAGTTCGCGGCGCAGACCGTCGAGGTCGCTGCCCGGGTAGGTGTCGACGGCGAGGGCGGTCGGTGCCGGGTCGGTGAGCAACGACGCCAGGTGCTCCCACGCCTCCGTACCGGACCAGACCGGATGTCCTGGTGGGAGATCGATCACCGGCGTCTTGTCGTACTGGCCGGCCGTCACGCCGGGGGGCAAGAGGGTGGACATGGGACCCCTTTCGTCCTGATAACGTTACCAAGGCAACGTGACCACACTATGGCCGACCTGATCGGAGAACGCAACCCGGGCCTCCCGCGCGGGGGGCGGTCCGGCAGGACTGCGACGTGGGTCGACTCGGTCAGTGGTGGACGAGGTGCACGGGGAGCTCCACGAGTCGTGGTGCTGCACCGTCGGCCGATCCGTCCATCCTGGACAGCAGCATCCGTGCGGCGACCCTGCCGAGCTCTGACGGGTCGTGGTCGATCACGGACAGCGGGATCGGCGCCATGTCGGCGAAGTCGAACGAGTCGAACGCGGACAGGTGCGGCGGCGTCTCGAGCGACCCATCGGCAGTGGCCTTCGCGATAGCCCGGATGGCACCGATGCTGATCCGGTTGTTCGCGGCGAACACCGCAGTGGGGCGGTCCGGGGTGCCGAGTAGCTCCCGCATCGCGGTCTCGGCGGTCGCGGTGTCCTGCAGTCCGAGGACGACGAGGTCCTCGTCCGGCACCGACCCGTGGTCTGCGAACGCGCCACGGAAGCCGCGCAGACGTCGCTGTCCGGTCGAGACCGACACCTTGTTGCCGAGGAAGGCGATCCGTCGATGTCCGGCCTCGAGCATGAGTGTCGTTGCTTCGTGTGCGCCGCGGACGTCGTCGATGAGGACGGCGTCGGCGGCCACGGAGGCAACCGTCCGTGACGCGAGCACCAGGGGGACGTCATTGCGTCGTGCGGCCGCGAAGCGCTCGCCGTCCTGCCCGACGGGCACCACGATGAGCCCCTCCACCTGGCGGCCGAGGAAGTCGGACAGCAGCTGTCGCTCGAGGTCGCCGTCCTCGTTCGTCGTGGCGACCAGGATGCGGCGTCCGGTGGCGCCGACGACCTGCTCGATCCCCTGCACCACGCCGGCGTAGTACGGGTTCCCGATGTTCGTGATGAGCACGCCGACGAGCCCCGAGCGCTGCCCGGGGCGGAGGCTCCGCGCGTTCTCGTTGCGGTGGTACCCCAGGTCGGCGATCACCTGCTCGACGTGTTCGCGCAGCGCCGGGCGGACGTTCTTGCCGCCGGACAGGACCCGGGAGACGGTCATCGGGCTGACCTCGGCGGCGCGCGCGATGTCCTTGACCGTCAGTGCGGCGCGGCGGGTCGGAGTCGCGTCCAGTCCCTGATCCTCGGCTGACTCCATGTGTCAGTTGTACCGGACGGACCCCTTGCGAACGGGGATCCGGTGTGTATGCTCTGCTTGGTAACGTTATCAATTCACTGGCGAATGGAACGAACGATGCCCGATCCGATCTCTCGAGGGTCAGCCGTGACCCGTCGTACCGCGCTCGCGGTCGGTGGCGGTGGCCTGTTGGCGACGGCGCTCGCTGCGTGCGCACGGGGCTCCGACACGAAGCCGTCCGCTGCCGGAACCGTCACGCTCAACAGCGACAACCCGACGTGGGGCCCCGGGTACACCGCGGCCTCGGCCGTGCTCGCCGAGCGCATCGGGTACCGGATCACGTCGCGCTCGGTGGCGAGCGTCGCGAACTACGGGCAGGTCATCCGCATGACGGCGCAGACCGACAGCACGACGGACCTGATCAAGTGGACCAACGGGTACCGGCTGCAGGACATCGCGCGCGCTGACATCCTCACCGACCTCAACCCGGTGTGGGACGCTGTCACCGAACGCGGGTGGGTGGACCCGGCGCAGCGGGAGTCGTTCAGCTACCGGGGCAGGGCCTTCGGCGTCCCCCTCTACAAGAGCTACTACGCCGTGTTCTACAGCAAGAAGGCGTTCGCGCAGAACGGCATCGACGTGCCGACCACCTTCGACGGGGTCATGGACGCCGCTCAGCAGCTCAAGGACGCCGGCATCACCCCGTTCCTGTCGCCCGGTGCCACGACGTGGGAGGCCGAGATCTGGTTCATGCAGCTCCTCGCGTCGATCGACCCGGACTACTACAAGGCCGTCACCACCAACGGGGCGAGCTACACCGAGGACCCCGCGGTGCAGGCGATGGACCTGTGGTCGGGTATGTACGCCGACGGGTTCTTCTCGGCCCCGGACGTGACGTCGAACGACCTGCCCGGCCTGGTCAGCAAGGGGCAGTTCGGCATGATGCTCTACGGCACATGGTTCGCGAACACCCTGCTCGCCGCCGGGCTCACGGACGACGACATCGGGTTCTTCCGGGTCCCGCCGCGGGGATCGACCGACCCGGCGGTCGTCGTCGAGAGCGGGTCGCTCTCGGTCCCCGTCAAGGCGCACCGGCACCGCGCCGCCGTCGAGGTCGCCGAGAACTGGCTCGCGACCGACGTGCAGACCGCATGGGTCGGGTTCCTCGGCGACACGAGCCCGAACCCGCACGCGCTGCCGAAGTCCGACCTGGTGAAGGACCTGGCGAAGGACATCGCCGCCACCAAGCCCATCGAGTTGACGCGCTACTGGGAAGCCTCCCCGACACCGCTCGTCGAGGGGAACGTCGCCGACCTCGGCGCCTTCATGGTGAACCCGTCGAAGGGCAACGGCGCCGCCACCCTGCGGTCGATGGAAGACCGCGCCCGGACCGAGTGGAAGATCTGGAACGCCGCATGACGCTCACACAACCGCCCGTGCCCGAGGCCGCCGTCGACCCGGGCGGCTCTGCACCGCGACAGCGCCGCCCCGCCGAGCCGCGTCGGACGCCACTGCGCGCCCGCCTGACCGGGGGACTGTTCCTCGCCCCGTCCGTCGTGCTCGTCGTCCTGCTGCTCGTCGTCCCCTTCGCGTTCACGATCTACCGCAGTTTCTTCAACGACAACGGCTTCACACGGAGCTGGGTGGGGCTCGAGAACTACCGGGCGATGTTCGCCGACCCGGCGTTCGGGCAGTCGGTGCTGAACACCTTCATGTGGGTCGTCGGCACACTGCTGCTGCCGGTCGCGATCGGCCTCGCGATCGCGGTCGGCACTTGGAAGCTGCGGCTGGGCGGGCTCGCCCGGTTCGCGATCGTGCTGCCGTACGCCATCTCCGGATCCGCGACCGCCGTCGTCTGGACGTTCATGCTCACCACGGACGGCGGCCTCGACACCCTGCTGCGCCAGGTCGGTCTCGACCCGCTGGTGTCGCAGTGGTTGCTGCAGTGGCCGCTCAACACCGTGATGATGATCATCGCCACGACCTGGCAGGCCACCGGAGCGTGCGTGATCCTGTTCCTCGTCGGGCTGCAGTCGATCCCGCCGAACACGCTCGAAGCCGCCCAGATCGACGGCGCCTCCGGCTGGCGGCTGTTCTGGTCGGTCACGTTCCCACAGCTCCGCCCGATGACCGTGGTCGTCGTGGGGATCTCGATCGTGGGCAGCCTGAAGGTCTTCGACCAGGTGCTGCTGCTCACCAACGGCGGCCCGGGCACCGCGTCCGAGACGCTCGCGCTCACCATGTACCGCGAGACGTTCACGCTCTCCCGCTACGGCGCGGGTGCGGCGGTCGCCGTGTTCCTCACCGTCGTGGTCGTGGTCGCCTCGTGGGCCTACCTCCGCCGTCAACTCCGTCCGACCGAATAGCGCTGGAGCCCGCGATGACCAAAACCTCCCGCCGCATCCTCGCCGTCGTGTTGACGGCGGTGTCCCTGATCTGGCTGATCCCGTCCTACCTGCTCGTCGTCAACGCGTTCACCGCTGGTGCCGACTACTCCGGTACACCGTCCTGGTGGCCGACGTCGTGGTCCCTCTTCGACAACATCGTCATCGCGTTCCAGAACGCGAACGTCGGTCAGGGCATGCTGAACAGTCTCATCTACTCCGTCGTCGGCGCCGGTGCCGCGGTGTTCATCGCAGCGTTGGCGTCGTTCGCGGTGACGATCATGCCGGTGAAGCGCCCGACCCTCTGGTTCTGGGTGATCTACATCGGCACGATCCTGCCGCTGCAGGCGTTCCTGTCACCGCTGTTCACCGGGTTCGCGGCTGCGTCGCTGTTCGACACGCAGTACGGCATGCTGCTCGTGTACATCGCGCTGACGATCCCGTTCGCGTTCTTCGTCGTCCGCGGGCACATGACGGGGCTTCCCGTGGAGGTCCGCGAAGCGGCCGCCCTGGACGGAGCGGGGTGGGGCCGGATGTTCTTCCAGGTCCACCTCCCCCTGTCGACCAGTGCACTACTCGCCGCGTTCGTCTTCCAGTTCACCTGGATCTGGAACGACCTGCTCTTCGGCCTGACGCTCTCGTCCAGCCCGAACATCCGCCCGGTGATGGCGACGCTCGCCGACCTCACGGGCAACTACTCGACCTACGGCCCGCCGGTCGCGCTCGCCGGGGCGCTCGTTGCGTCGCTCCCGACGATCATCGTGTTCTTCGCGTTCCAGCGGTTCTTCGCCCGGGGACTGAACCCGACCGCCTGACCCGCACCGTCCGCTCGACACCCGAACCCGCACCGTCCCGCTCGACACACCTGACCTCCACACCGAAGGGGATCCCTCCGATGACCGAACCCGCCCTCGTCTCCGCCCAGCCCTGGTCCCACCTGGAAGCCCGTGCCGGCCTCCTCGAGCGCGCCGCCGTCGCCACCGCGACGATCGGCGGCAGCCGGGTCCGGGTGGTCCCGGAACCGCTGCAGACCGAGCGTGACGGCTCGCCGGTCCAGAGCGTCCGGCTCCTGTTCGACGACGAGCAGGCCGCGGCGGCCGCGGGTGCGGGTCCGGTGACGCTCGTCGACGACGAGGGGGACCGGGTCGTCAACCGCGCCCCGGCCCCTGACCCCACCTCGATCCGCCTGCTGGTCCGCAGCGTCGAGGAGCCGACAGCGGTCACGCTCGCCGTGCCGGGCGCCGGCACCGAGACCGTTCCGTTCACGCTGCTGCCCCAGCGCCGGTGGTCGGTGCACGTCGTGCACCACTCGCACTTCGACTTCGGGTACACGGACCCGCAGACCACCGTGATCTCGTCGCAGCGGTCCTACCTCGACTCCGCCGTCGAGCTGGCGGCCGCCACACGCGAGTGGCCCGAAGCATCGCGCTTCCGGTGGAACGTCGAGGCGCTCTGGGCTTTCGCGGACTGGGAACGGCACCGCCCCGCCGCCAAGGTCGAGGAGTTCGTCCGACTCGTGCACGAAGGCTCGATCGGGCTCAGCGCGATGCCGTACAACCTGCACACCGACACGTGTTCGACCGAGGAGCTGCACGAACTGTTCCGCGAGGCGCGGCGCATCCGCGACCGGTACGGCATCGACTTCACCACGGCGATGCAGACGGACGTCCCGGGACAGGTGGCTGGTCTCCCGGACGCGCTCCACGAGGTCGGCGTGCGCTACCTCGCCGTCGCCCACAACTGGGCTGGCCGGTCGATGCCGCACCAGAACGGCGCGCTGGACCTGCCGCGCATGTTCCGCTGGCGCACGCCCGCCGGCAACTCGGTCGTCGTCTGGATGACCGACAGCCCGCACGGGCTCGCCTACATGGAAGGTCCGATGGTCGGGCTCACCGAGTCGTACGAGACGGCGGAGACCTACCTGCCCGCCTACCTGACCGCACTCGCCACCCGCGGGTACCCGTTCCCGCCCGGTGTGTTCGGCGCACACGGCGAACAGGCCGAAGGGCGACCGGGCTACCCGTGGGACGTCCTGCACCTCCGCACACAGGGCTTCATGGGCGACAACGGTCCGGCTCGTCTGCACCTCTCCGAGCTCGTGCGCCGCTGGAACGACACCTGGACCTCGCCGACACTCCGTGTGTCGACCAACGAGGACTTCTTCGCCGAGGCGGAGGCCCGACACGGCGACGAACTCACCACCGTCGAGGGGGACTGGGGCGACTGGTGGGTCGAGGGGGTCGGCTCCGCCGCGGTGCCGCTCGCGCTGACCCGGGAAGCGCAGGCGACGGTCAGTGACGCCCGGTCCTTCAGCCAAGCGGCAGCCTGGCTCGGGGGACAGGCCGTGCCGACGGAGCAGGCGGATTCGGACGCCGCGTACGACGCCATCTCGATGTTCAACGAGCACACCTGGGGCGCGAGCAACTCCTGGACGCACGGCGACGAGGGCTACGACTCCGGCGAGCGGCAGTGGCAGTGGAAGGTCGCACAGGCCCTGACCGCACACCAGCGCGGTCGTGACTTCGAGGAGCACGCCCTGGTCTACCTCGCCGACGCGGTGTCGGCGCCGGCGGACGCCGTCACGTCGATCGTCGTCGCCAACGCCTCCGGTGCTCCCCGTACCGGCATCGTCCGGTTCCTCCTCAAGGAGTCGTCGGTGCCGCTCGACGCCCACGTCGTCCTGCGCGACGGGCGGGATGGCCGGGAGCTCGCGGTCGTCGAGGAAGCACAGTCGAACGTCCTGCACCGCGAGTCCGGCCGGTGGGTCAGCACGCAGCTGGTCGACGTGCCGGCGTTCGGATTCGTCCGCCTCGACGTGTTCCCCGGTCAGAACGCGCCGGAGCCGCCCCGTCAGCACGACGTCCTGGCGACCCCGATGTCCGAGCTGTTCACCCTGCAGAACGAGTACCTTCGGGTGGTCGTCGACCCTCGCGCATCGACGATCCAGTCGATCGTCGAGCTGGCGACGGGGCGCGAGATCGTGGAACAGCAGACGGCAGCGGGCTTCAACGCCTACGTCTACGACGAGTACGGGTCGTCGGGGGCGGGGGTGAACCACCTCTCGAACAAGCTGTGGAGCTCGGACCGCCTCGAGCTGCTCGCCTCCCGCACCACGGGCGGGCCGGCCGTCCTCGTCGAACGAGTGTCGGACGCCGTCGAGGAGCGGCTGGTGTACCGGTTCGCGGCGGCAGGCGTCGACGCGGTCACCGTGACCCTGCGCCTCCGGCACGGTGAACCGCGCCTGCGCATCGCGAACCGGCTCGAGAAGCCGGCCACCCGCACGAAGGAGAGCGCGTTCTTCGCGTTCCCGTTCGCCGCCGACGAGCCCGTGGTCCGCTACGAGGTATCCGGCGGCGTGACCGGCGACGGCCTGCCGCACATCCCGGGGGCACCGCAGCACATGCGCGCGATCCGCAACTGGGTCAGCCTGGAGGACCATGGGGACGCCGTCGTGTGGGTCACGAAGGACGCTCCCCTGGTCCACCCCGGAACGATCTCGTTGCCCTACGCCCCGTTCCCGGCCAGCACGAGCCCGACACGCTCGGCGACGGTCTACTCGTGGCTCCACAACAACGTTTGGGACACGAACTTCCCGATCGAGCAGGGCTTCACTGCCACCTTCGAGTACGCCGTCGGGGTCCGGACCGTCCCGGAGCAGTCGGTCGAAGCCGTCGCCCTCAGGACGACCGCCGACCTCGTCCGGCCGCTCAGCGCGGTACCGGCGTCGGGACGCCAGCCGGGAGCCCCATCGGGGGACCTGCTCACCCTCGACGACGACCGTGTCCGACTCGTGTCCGTCGTGGCCGGCGGGCACGAACGGGAATCGATCATCCGGTTGCAGTCGGTCACCAGCGAAGCGGTCGAACTGTCCCTGCACGCCGCGGTCGACTTCTCGTCCGCGGAACGCACCACCTACCTGGGCGATCCGGCGCGGGGGATGGTCGATCTGGACGGCGGCACCCTGCGCCTCGGGCTGGCTCCCTACGAGGCCGTCGCGGTGCGCGTGACCCGGCGGTGAGGCCCTCGGCGTGAGCATGCGGAGAACCGCACATCCTGGCTGCATGCATTCCCCTCGAATCCACACGGTGCTGTGATGGCGGAAGCCGTGACGCAGGGAGCCGCGGAGAGAGCAGGGGATCGATCGTGTACCGAGCACTCGTCACCGTGGTGGCCGCCGCGGCGCTCGTCTTCGGAGGTGCAGCGCCGGCGACGGCGCACGCCTCCTCGTCGGTGCCGGGAGCACCGACATCCGTCCGGGTCACCGCGGACTCCGACGGAGCCATCCTGACCTGGCGGAGCCCGAAGCGCGGCGCGAAGGTCGCCGGCTGGAAGGTCTCCATGGCCGCCGTCGCGAACCGACACGACCGTCAGGTCGACCGGCTCCACGCTCGTGCACGCTCCGATCGCTTCGACGAGCTCACGCCCGCGGCGACCTACCGGTTCTCGGTGCGCGCCGTCGGCAAGCGGGGGACCGGGCGGACGATCACCCTGCGGTACACCACGCCCCCCGCCCCCGCGCCCGAGACCACGCAGTCGCTGTTCGCGCTCGACGGTTCCGGTGACGTCGTCCGCTTCTCGACGGCGGGCACGGACGAGGCCACCACGGTCGCGACCGACGGCGACGGGTTCACGGCCAACGGCGACGGTGACGTCTTCACCCCCTCTGTGGACCGCACCGCGATCGTGCTGCACCCGGCCGACGGCGGAGCGGCCGAGACCATCGCGACCGGCCTGCACCTGACCGCGGACCTGCGCTCCGACGCCGAGGGCAACCTGTACTGGCTCGACTCCGTGTCCGGGGCGGTGCAGAAGCTGTCCGTGCGCGGCGGCGCGGTCGCCACCGTGGTCACCTTCGCACCGTCCGAGAGCTCCGCGACGCGCACGCTCTGGGCGGTCGGCCGCGACGGGACGGTCTCGACGTACTCGAGCACGAACCGTGGTGGCTCGGTGTACACGGCCAGCCCGGCGGGCACCGTGACCAAGCGCACGGTCATCGCACCGAACGGCAGCGGGCTCGGGTACCTGAACGGCCTGCTCGCCGACGGCCGGGGCACGCTCTACGTCAGCTACCAGGCGTTCGGCGGATCCGGGTACTCCGGCTGGTACGCGATCGCCGCGAAGTCGACGACGATCACGCTGTTCGAGCCCCGCACCGCCTACCAGTACGCCGCGGTGAACTCGACCCACTTCTCGCAACTGCAGTCAGCGGAGTGGTGCCCGGCGGCCAGCGAGGGGAGCCCGGCCGGCTGCCACGTCGACCAGACCCTGACGCACCTGGTCACCCGCGATGCCGCGGGGACGCTCACCGAGCACACGATGAGCGGCGCGACCGCGAACGGCCGCGGTGCATTCGTGGGTGCCGCGGACGAAGCCGGCGACGTGTTCGTCGTCATCGACGGCGGTCCGACGCCCGGGCTGTGGCGAGTGGGTGCCGACGGCGGCGCCGCCGAGCAGCTCTCGTCGGCGCAGTACTCGCGGCTCCTGGTGTCCTGAGCCGCGGCACGAGCAGGGCGGGGCGGGACGCAACGGTGCGTCCCGCCCCGTCCTCACGCGGTCAGGCCGGCGACCGTCCTCCGACACACCTCGTCCCACGGGGTGGGCTCGAGGCCGAAACGGGAACGGGTCTCGGTGTCGTCGACCACGTAGGGGGCCGTCCACTGGTACCCCAGGTCGGCGAGTTCGCGCAGCATCGGTGACACGAGCCCGAGGGCACGCACCGCTCCGACGCCCAGGCGACGCACCCGCACCGGGGACTTGCCGGCGGCCGCGAGCACCTCGGTCACCGCCTGCTGCTGGGTGCGCGGTGCGTTGCTCGGCACCATCCACGTCCGGCCGTGCGCCGAGTCGTCCTCCGCCGTCGTGACCAGGGTGCGTGCGACGTCGAGCACGTCGGTGAACGTGTGCGGCAGGTCGGTCCGGCCGATCATCGTCACGGGCTTCCCGCGCAGGGCCGCCGGCAGCACCCGGGTGACGTGCCCGTTGGCGCCGATGCCCGGGCCGACGTAGTCCGACCCGCGGACCTCCACCGAGCGGATCCGACCGGCTTGGTGCGCCGCGAGGGCATCAGCCCAGAGCCGGGCACGGAGCACGCCCTTGTGGTCGGTCGCGGCGTCGGGCAGGCCCGGGTGCATCGGGCCGGTGACCGGGCCGTACGGGTACAGGTTGCCGGTGATCGCGTACACCGCACCGGTCCGTTCGGCCGCGGTGAGCAGCGAGGCGGCCAGCGGTGGCCACGCCCGCTCCCACTCCGGGTAGGTGCCGGGGTTCGCGCAGTTGTAGAGGACCGCGGCGCCGTCGGCTGCACGGGTGAGCGCGTCGGCGTCGGAGGCGTCGAGGGCGACGTGACCAACAGCCTCCAGGCCGGTGTCGCGACCCGAGCGGGTGGCCACCGTGACCCGCTCGCCGCGCTCCGCGAGCAGGGCGGCGACGTGGCGGCCCACCGGGCCGGCGCCGATCACGAGGTGGTGCTGCGACATGGGTCCTGCTTCCGTCGGTCCGGGCCGGGCGACCACCGGTCCCCCGGCAGCAGCATGCCCTGCCGTCGGCGGGAACGCGAGCGCGCCGTCCCGTGCGGTCCCGTCCGTCCCCAGATCGGGGCAGGGGACTGACAGGAGGCCCGTGGCTGGGGTAGACAGGTCACTACGCCGTGGTCGCGACCAACGACCGGAGCGGCGCCCCGTACAGCGGATCAGGAGGAACGCTTGCGACGCAGCACGTCCGGCGACGCCGCGGACCGGGACTCCCGGTGACCGCGCTCGACGTCAGCCGACAGGACCGCCGCCGCCTGACCACCGGGACCGCCCGCCGACGGCTCGTCACGGTCCGGACGGTGGCGCTCCTCGCGTCCCTCGCCGGCATCGACTACATCGTCTGGCGCTGGGCAGCCTCGGTGAACTGGCACTCGTGGTGGATCGCCGTGCCCTTGATCCTGGCCGAGACGTACAGCGTCATCGACTCGCTGCTCTTCGCCATGGGCGCGTGGCGCCTGCGGGAACGCGGCGAACCACCGGCGAAGCCGTCCGCCGACGTGACCGTGGACGTGTTCATCACGACCTACAACGAGCCGGTCGACCTCGTCGAACGCACCGCCCGCGCGGCCAAGGCGATCACCCACCCGCACACGACGTGGATCCTCGACGACGGCAACCGCCCCGAGATGCGCGCGGCGGCCGACGCGCTCGGCATCGGGGTGATCACCCGCGGTGCCGACTGGGTCGACCGGCCCCGGCACGCCAAGGCGGGCAACCTCAACAACGCCCTGCTCGCGACCCAGGGCGAGTTCCTGCTCATCCTCGACGCCGACCAGGTGCCGGACCCGGCGATCCTGGACCGCACGCTCGGCTACTTCAAGGACCCGCAGATGGCGCTCGTGCAGACGCCGCAGTGGTTCGAGAACGTGCCGGACGACGACCCCCTCGGCAGCCAGGCGCCGCTGTTCTACGGCCCCATCCAGCAGTCGAAGGACGGCTGGAACGCCGCGTTCTTCTGCGGGTCGAACGCGATCCTGCGCCGCGAGGCTCTCATGCAGCTCGGGATCTCCCGCTACGTCGCCGAGGTCGAGGCGTCCGTGCAGCGCACCATCGCCACCTCGCGCACACTCCTCGCCCGCTCCCGCGAGACCGAGAGCGATGCGCGCATCCTCGGAGCCCTCGACGAGGCCGAGGCCGTCGTCGACCGCGCCCGCGACCAGGTCCGCGCGGGCGAGCCGCTCGGCGACGTCACCTACGCGTTCCAGCGCGGGATCGATGCCATCGCGTTCCGGTTCGCCGCCGCCGACCTCGAGTCGGTGCGGAACGACCTGCAGGAGCTCGCGGCGATGTCCACCGACGCCAACACCTTCGCCGGCCTCGACGACGCCGCGCTCGACGTGCTCGGGCGCCGCGACGCCTCGCCGGTCGCGGCCATCGAGTCGATCGCGGTCCTCGCCCGCGCACTCGACGTGAACCGCGACGACGAGGCCCAGCCGATCATGCCGCTGGCCACCATCTCGGTGACCGAGGACATGGCCACGGCGATGCGCCTGCACGGCCTCGGCTGGAAGTCCGCGTACCACGACGAGATCCTGGCGACGGGTCTGGCACCGGAGGACCTGCCGACGATGCTCGTGCAGCGCCTCCGCTGGGCGCAGGGCACCATGCAGGTGTTCTTCCGCGAGAACCCCCTGGTGCAGAAGGGCCTGTCGTGGGGGCAGCGGCTCATGTACTTCTCGACGATGTGGAGCTACCTGTCCGGGTTCGCCGCGATCGTCTACATCGCCGCACCCGTGCTCTGCCTGTCGTTCGGGGTGGTCCCCGTGCAGGCCTACAGCGTCGACTTCTTCGCCCGGCTCATCCCGTTCCTGGTGTTCAACCAGCTGCTGTTCTGGGTGGTGGCCGCCGGCAGACCGACCTGGCGCGGGCAGCAGTACTCGCTCGCCCTGTTCCCGGTCTGGATCGAGGCGGTGACCAGCGCCTTCGAGAACGTCTTCCGGGGCAAGCCGCTCGGCTTCCGCGTCACCCCGAAGGTGCGCGACCAGACCGAGCAGAAGCCGCGTTGGGACCTCGTGAAGCCGCAGCTCTACGCGATGGGCGCCCTGGTCGCCGCCCTGGTCATGATCGGCATCCGCTACCTGACCGGCCAGGCCGAGGGGATCGCGCCGCTCGTGAACACCGCGTGGGTCATCTTCGACCTGTTCATCTTCAGCATCGTGATCCGGGCCGTACGGTACCGCGGCCCGGCCACCCCGGCCCAGTCCGATCACGAGTCGAGCACGGCCGGAGGACCCCTGTGAGCACCGAGACCACGTTCGAGGTCGCCGCGACGCCCGACTCCCTCGACGAGGTGCAGGACCGCTTCGCTGCGTGGTGGGACAGCCTCGGCATCGACGACGTGCGGCTCCGCTTCGCGCTGGAGACCGCGCTCGCCGAGGTGGCCGCGAACATCGTCGAGCACACCGTCCGCGCCGACCGGGGGACCGGCCGTCGCTACAGCGTGCACCTCGACGCCACCGAGCAGGCCCTGACGGCGGTGCTCACCGACAACGGCATGCCCGCCGACATCGACCTGAGTGCGGTGACCATGGCCGACGTGGAACAGGAGAGCGGGCGCGGCCTCGCACTCGCCATCGCCGCGCTCGATCGGCTCGAGCACCTGCACGAGTCCGGCCACAACGTCTGGATCCTTGCGTGCGACCGGTGATGCACCCGGTGGCCCGAGCGGTTGCGCTCCTCGTCACCATCGCCACGCTCCTGCTCGGTGGCGCCCTGCCGGCGTCCGCGGCCTCGGTGCACCCGGCCGCCGCCGTGCAGCCGGACGAGGGCACGACCTGGTTCGGCCCCGACCTCGACTGGGCCAGTGACTCGCCCGAAGGCTACGAGGGTCGGCTCGGCGCGACCCCCTCGATGTACGGGGTCTCCGTCGACTACCCGCTCGACCGGACCGCCGAGCAGGAGCTCCTCCGCTCGGCGCGTGCGGCGGCGACGCAGGGCGCGGTGCTCGTCGTGAGCCTCGAGCCCGACCGGTCGCTGGGGTCGCTCGACACCGCGGACGCCCGCGCCGCGAACACGGTGTTCGAGGACCTGCACGACCAGTACGACACGCAGGTGCTCGTCCGGTTCGCCCCGCAGATGAACGGCACGTGGGTCCGCTGGGGCCAGCAGCCCACCGAGTTCGTCCGGGCGTTCCGCGCGCTCGGCACCACCGTGCACGCGGGGACGTCGGACGCGCTCATGGTCTGGTCGCCCGGGTACGGTGCCGGGTACCCGTTCGGTGAGTCCGCCGGGCGGTTGCGGAACCTGTCGGCGGTCGACGTCGCGAAGGCGGACACGAACGGCGACGGGCAGCTCACCGGCGCCGACGACCCGTACGGCCCCTACTGGCCGGGCGCCGAGGCCGTCGACTGGGTCGGGCTGTCGATGTTCTCGTACGGCAAAGGCGACCCGACCGAGGCCGCCGGTCGCGCCGTGCCGCTCACCCGGAGCGGCGAGGTCGAGGCCCGGTTCGACGAGGACTGGGGCTACGACCAACCGCAGTCGGGCACGTTCTACGACCGGTTCGCCGCGGCCGACGACCGCCCGATGCTGCTCGACACCGGTGCCCTGTACAACCGAGAGCTCCAGGGCGATGCCGAGCTCGAGGTCAAGCGGAGCTGGTGGCGGCAGGTGCTCGCCGCCGTGCAGGAGCGTCCGCTGATCCAGGGCATCACCGTGCTCGAGGCGGAGCGACGCGAGCCCGAGGCGGGCAACCGTGTGGCCGACTGGCGACTCACCGCGGAACCGGGCGTCGCCGAGGCCTTCCGCAGCGACCTCGAACGGTCCGGGGACTTCGCCTTCGGCCCGGTCACCGATCGCGTGACCGTGCAGCAGGGCAACGCCGCGATCTCCCAGGAGTACGAGACCGGTGGCGACCAGATGGCGTGGATCGTCTGGCTGGCCGCCGGCCTGGCGATCGTGTTCCTGCTGAGCGGGGTGTTCGGCCGGCTCCTGCCGAGCTGGCGCTACCCCGACGACGGCAAGCCCGGCCGTGACCTGCGGCTCGACCTGTTCCGCGGGTTCATCATCCTCGCCGTGGTGATCACGCACATCGAGATCGGCGGACCGTACTCGTACATCACCCTGCACGCCGTCGGCGCGATCACCGGTGCCGAGATGTTCGTGTTCCTGTCCGGCATGGTGCTCGGCATGACGTACCCGTTCGCGGTGAAGAAGTTCGGCGAGTGGGCGGCGGCGATCGGGGCGTGGAAGCGCGCGCGGAAGCAGTACGTCGTCACGCTCGTGGTCATCGCGGTCGTCTTCGCGCTGAGCTTCGTGCCGTTCCTGAACACCGACGCCATCACGACGTTCACCGACCGGGGCACCGGCATCGGCGGCGTCGACGCCGAGGGACGCGTCTACGACCTGTACCCGAACGCTATGCAGCTGCTCGCGTACCCACCGCCCTGGTACGCCATCCGGCAGTTCCTGTTGCTCGAGATGGGCCCGTGGCCGTTCAACATCATGGGCCTGTTCGTGGTGCTGAGCCTGTTCATCCCGGCGCTCGTCTGGGTGATCCGCCGCGGCTTCTGGTGGGCGCTGCTCGCCGTGAGCTGGGCGCTGTACGTGTTCCAGGCGCTCAACCCCGACTTCCGCCCGCTGAACTCCCAGTTCGAGGCGGTGTTCCCCCTGTTCACCTGGCAGGTCGTGTTCACCCACGGGCTCGTGCTCGGCTACTACCGGCGGCAGATCGTCGGCGCGCTCACCGGGCGCCTCGGCAAGGTCCTGGTCGGCATCGCGGTCGGCGGGTACGCGGCGTTCCTGGTCTACGTCTGGGCGGGGGACCACTTCGGGTTCACCCCGGTGCCGTTCCCGGAATCGATGTACCAGTCGCTGTACAACACGGCGTACCAGCGGGTGGACCTGCAGTGGGGCCGTCTGGTCGACATCGCGTTCTTCGCGATCGTGTCCTACGCGATCCTCACGGTGTTCTGGAAGCCCATCGCCGCGGCCATCGGCTGGCTCTGGATCCCGCTCGGGCAGGCGAGCCTGTACGTCTTCGTCTGGCAGGTGTTCTTCGCCCTGGCGATCGCGTCGATCCCCGGCGTCCCCTGGGGCGACTTCTGGATCGGCTTCGTCGTGCACACGGCGCTGATCCTGCTGGCCTGGTACATGGTCCGCAAGAAGTTCCTGTTCTCGGTCATCCCGCGCTGATCGCGCGCACGAGCGGACGGGAGGCCCGTGGCGGTGTCGCCACGGGCCTCCCGTCCGCTCTGCGGTCGCCTCTCAGGACGCGGGCAGGCGCTCGCTCAGCGCACCGCGGACCGAGTTCCACGAGGCAAGGCGGTCGCGGATCGCCTCGTCCCGTTCGGCGGCCAGGGCGTCCCGGTGGGCCTGCTCGAGGACCTCGTCGATGACGATCCGGCGGCCGCTCCTGGCCGACGCGATCGCCGCGTCGACCATCGTCAGGCTCATCACGTTGCCGTGCACCTCGCCGTCCGGTGTCCCGCCGGAGCGGACCGCGCGGACGAAGGAGGTCAGCGCCCCGGCGATCTCGTGCCCGACCGACGGCGCCGCCGACGGAGTGCCCGGTGTGCCGTCGAGGTCGCTCGACGGATCGTGGTCACCGTCCCAGAGTGCGGTGCCGGCCGCGCCGGATGCCCGCCAGTCGCCGTTCCACGAGGTCTCCGCGCCCGGCGCGCACCACGAGCCGTCGTAGACGTAGCGGACGCCGTCCTCGAAGGTGAACACCGCCGCAGCCGCCGCATCGCCCCGGTACCAGGACCACGAGGGGTTCCACGACTCGCAGTACACCGACACCGGGTCGCGCTCAAGCACGTAGCGGGCGGAGTCGAAGGCGTGGATCGCCATGTCGAGCAGCAGGACGTCGTCCATCTCCTCGCGGAAGCCGCCGAAGTGCGGGGCCTTCGCGAAACGCGTGCTCAGGCCGCCGACGGTGCCGAGGTCGCGGACGTGCTGCCGGAACGCGACCAGCTGGTCGTTGTAGCGGCGCGATTGCGACACCATGAACAGCTTGCCGGTGGCCTGGGCGGCGGCGGCGAGCGAGAGTGCCTCGGCGACGGTCTGCGCGGCAGGCTTCTCGCCGAGCACGGGGAGCCCGGCACGGAGCGCCTGCAGCGTGACGGGGTGGTGGGCGACCGGCACGGTGATGTCGAGGACGGCCTCGGCACCGGTCTCCGCGGCCAGGACGGTCAGGTCCGTGCCGACCGGGATCGACGGGTCACCGGCGACCTCGGCTCCGGCGCGGGCGGCGTCGAGGTCGAGGTCGACGATGCCGACGAGTTCGACCCCGGGGTCGGCGGCGACGGTGGCGAGCCAGGCCCGGCCCATCCCGCCGGCGCCGACCTGGATGACGCGCAAGGGACTCACGCCTGTGCCCCGTCGCGTTCGATCGCCGGCTCGGCGTCGGTCGCGGGCTCGGCAGCGGGCTCGGCGTCGTCGAACGGGCCGCGGTAGTGCTGACCGTCGAAGTACTCGCCCAGGTCGTAGCGGCGGAGCGTCGGGATCTCCCGCTCGCGCTCCGGACGGGCCCACTCGGCGCCGTTCGCGATCACGCGGCGGACGTCCGGGTGGTGGTAGACGGGGAAGTCCTGGTCACCGGGGGAGAAGTAGAAGATCTTCCCGAGGCCGCGGCGGTACGTCATGCCGCTCCGGAACACCTCGCCGCCGGTGAAGCCCGAGATGAACACGAGCTCGTCGGGCGTCGGGACGTCGAAGTACTCGCCGTACATCTCCTGCTCGGGGATGACGATGGGGTTCGGCACGCCGCGGGTGATCGGGTGCTGCGGGTTGACCGTCCAGACGAGCTCCTGGTCGTGCTCGCTCCGCCAGCGCAGGGTGCACGTGGTGCCCATCAGCTTGCCGAAGATCTTCGACCAGTGGCCGGAGTGCAGCACGAGCAGTCCCATCCCGGAGAGCACGTGCTTGTGCACCCGGTCCACGACGGCGTCGTCGACGTCCTGGTGCGCGGCGTGCCCCCACCAGGTGAGGACATCGGTGTTCGCCAGGACCTCGTCGGTGAGGCCGTGCTCGGGTTCCTGCATCGTGGCGGTCCGGACGACGGCCTCGGGCAGGTGCTCGCGGATGCCGTCGGCGATCGCGCCGTGCATGCCGTCCGGGTAGCGCTCGGCGACGTGCTGCTCGACCTGTTCGTGGACGTTCTCGCCCCAAACGGTGATGCGGAGCGGGGTGGTGGTCATGGTGTGCGCCTTTCGGGGGTGGTGGGACCCGGTCACTTGACGGCACCGCCGGTGGCCCCGGCGGCGATGAACTTCTGTGCCACGAGCAGCAGCACGATGGCGGGGATCGACGCCATCACCGCGGCGGCCATGACGGTCGACCAGTCGGCGGTGAACGTGCCGATGTAGTTGTAGATGCCGAGCGTGATCGGCCGGACGTCCTCGGTGGTGGTGAGGGTCAGGGCGAACAGGAAGTCGCTCCAGGTGAACAGGAACGTGAACAGCCCGGCGGTGATCAGGGCGTTGGCACTGATCGGCACGACGACCGACCGGAAGGCCCGGAAGTTGCCGGCCCCGTCGACCTTCGCGGCCTCGATGATCGACGGCGGGATGTTCTGCATGAACGCCCGCATGATGAGGATCGCGAAGGGCACGCCGGCGGTGCTGTCGGCCAGGATCAGCCCCGGCACCGTGTTGAGCAGGCCGAGGTCGTTGTACGCGGCGTACAGGGCGTTCGCGACGACGATGCCCGGGATCATCTGCGAGATGAGGATGCCGAACAGCACCGCGTTGATGCCCTTGACCTTGAACTGGGCGAGCGCGTACGACGCCGGCGTCGCGATGATCAGGCTGACCACGACACTGCCGAGCGCGATCACCAGGCTCGTCACCAGGGCACCGCCCTGGTCGGCGATCGCCTGGGCGTAGCCGCCGAGCTGCGCGTGGAACGGGAACCAGGCGGCCTCGATCGCAGAGCCGGCCGGCTGCAGTGAGATGTTGATCATCCAGTAGACGGGGAACAGCATCACGGCGAGGATCAGGATCCCGATGCCGGAGAGCACCCACTGCTTCGCGCTGGTGGGGCGGACGGGGCGTCGGGCGCCACGGGTGACGACCGCGCGGGTCCGGAGGGCGGCGCTGTCAGTCATCGACGGCCTTCCTGTTGAGATGGAGGTAGACGATCGCGAACAGGGCCGAGATCACGATGAGGATGTTGCTCAGTGCCGCACCCTGCCCGAAGTCGAACTGCTTGAACGACAGGTCGTAGGACTGTGTCGCGATGGTCTGGGTGGCGTTCGCCGGCCCACCGTTCGTCAACCCGAGGATGATGTCGAGCACCTTGATCGTGTAGACGACGCCGAGCACGAGGGTGACGCTCACGACCGGCCGCAGCATCGGCCACGTGATCGCCCAGAATGCCTTCCACCCCGTCGCTCCGTCGAGTGCCGCGGCCTCGTACAGCTCGGTGGGGATGTCCTGCAGGCCGCCGTACAGGATCGTCGTGTTGAACGGGATCCCGATCCAGATGTTCACCGCGATGACGGTGATGAGCGCGACCGCGGGGCTGGTCAGCCACGGGACGGACGCGATGCCGAAGATGTTCAGGAACTGGTTCACGACGCCGGAGTCCTGGTCGAGCATCCACTTCCAGACGGCGCTGGAGACGATGAGCGGCAGCAGCCAGGGCAGCAGGAGCAGGGAGCGCAGGAGCCCGGACAGCGGGAAGTTCCGCCGGAAGAACAGGGCGAGCAGCAGCCCGAGCACGAACTGGCCGACGATCGACCCGATCGTGAACAGCGCGGTGTTGAGCAGGGCCGTGCCGAACAGCTGGGACGAGACGACCGAGACGTAGTTCGACAGGCCGACCCACGGTGCCTCGCCCGTGTAGAACGTCGACGTCGTGTACGCCTGGAAGCTCATGACGATGTTCTTGACCACCGGGTAGCCGAAGAACAGCAGCAGGAACAGGACGGCCGGCAGCAGGAACAGCAGCTGGGCGATCCGTTCGAAGCGCAGGGAGCGGCCCGGGCGGGGCCGCCGGGACGGAGCGGGTGCTCCGTCCCCGGCGGCCCGCCGTGGGGCGACGGGGGTCGCGGTGCTCGTCATGCTCAGTTGCTCGACTGGGCGTTCTTCAGGGCGTCCGCCGGGGAGTCCTGGCCGGTCAGCGCCGACTGCACGGCCGTGTAGATCTTCGTCGCGGCCTTGGGCCAGTCCGCGCCGAGCTCGCCGGTGCGGGCGCGGGCGTCGGCGACCAGGTCGACGAACACCTGCTCCTCGGGGACGTCCTCGCCGAACTGCTGCGCGACCGCCGTCTTCGACGGGATCGTGTAGCGGAGCTTCGCCATCGCGAGCTGGTTCTCGTCACTGTTCATGCAGTCGACGATCTTCGCGGCGACCTCCTGCTTCGCCTTGTCACCGGTGTTCGGGACGGTCCAGACCTCGCCACCGAGCGGGGCCACGGCAGTGTCGCTGGCGGACTGCACGGGGATCTGCGCGATGCCGTAGTCGACCTTCGACTCCTTCAGACCGGGGATCTGCCACGGGCCGTTGATCATCATCGCGGCCTTGCCCGCCATGAACTGGTCGTTCACGTCGGCCTGGGTCCAGTTCACGACGCTCTTCGACATCGAGCCGTCGTCGACCAGGTTCTTCCAGAGCGACAGTGCCTCTTCGGTCTCCGGCGTCGCGATGTCCTTCTCGTCGCCACCGTTCGACCACATGAAGGGCAGGAACTGCCAGGTGCCCTCGTACGTGGCGTTCGCGTCGACGGCGAACCCGTACTGGTCGCCCTCGGTGAGCTTCGCCGCGGCGGCCTCCAGCTCGTCCCACGTCTTCGGCGGGGTGACGCCGGCGTCGGACAGCACCTTCTTGTTGTAGACGAGCGCGATCGTGTTCACGGTGGGGGCGAGCCCGTACACCTTGTCCTCGTACGTACCTGCCTGCAGCACGCCCTTCGCGTAGCCGTCGGTCGAGATGTCGTAGTCGGAGAGCGGTGACAGCGCTCCGGTCTCGGCGATCTGCTGCAGGTCGGGGTTGTCGAGCATCAGGACGTCCGGCAGGGTCTTCGACGACGCCTGCTGCAGGACCTTCTGGATGAGGGACGCGCCGGGCACCAGGCTGCGCTTGATGGTGACGTCGTTCTCGGCGCCGCACTTGTCGAGGTACTCGCCGATGACCTTCTTGTCGTTGCCCTGGTTGTAGTAGTCGAGCACGGTGATGGAGTCCACCTTGCCGCCGGAGCTCGCGGACGAGCCCCCGGAACAGCCGCCGAGGACGAGGGGGACGGCCGCCAGCATGGCGACCGCGGTGAGGACCTGAGGCGTCCTGCGGTGTCGAGGCTTCATTGCTTCGCTCTTCTCTGGATGGTTGCCGGACACGAGTCGAACGTGTCGCTCGTGGATCGGGGACGACCGGACCAGAACCGCTCCGTCGCGTCCCGAGTGCTGTGAAGCTAGCATCTAAGCGCTTCGACAGTAAAGCGCTTAGACGAACATTTCTGCGCAACGACCGCGCTACAGTGAGCGGAGCACACGAACGGGAGTCGGCATGGCGACGATGCAGCAGGTCGCCGACCGCGCGGGGGTCTCGATCGCGACGGTCTCGTTCGTGGTCAACGGCAACAAGCGCGTGGCGGAGGACACCCGGGCACGCGTGCGGACGGCGATGCGCGAGCTCGGCTACCGCAACAACGTGGTCGCGCGGGCGCTCGCATCGCGCCGGAGCCGGATCCTGGCACTGCTGTTCCCGGTCCTCGAGCACCGCCTGGGGCAGACGGCGATGCAGTTCTTCACGAACGCCGCGAGCCGTGCCTCGGAGCTCGGGTACCACCTGGTGCTCTGGCCTGCGGCGACCACGGCCGACGACGTCGAGGAGCTCATCTCCGGCGGTCTCGCCGACGGCGTCGTCGTGATGGAGGTCACCATGCACGACCCGCGGATCGAGCGGCTCGTCGACCTGGACGTCCCGTTCGTGTCCATCGGCAGGACCGCCGACCCGTTCGACATCTCCTTCGTGGACATCGACTTCGAGCGCACCGTCGAGGACGCCCTCGACCACCTGGCCGGGCTCGGGCACCGTCGGATCGGGCTCGTGGTCGAGGACCTCGACGGCACGGCGATGGCGGACTACGGCCCGAAGG
This sequence comes from Curtobacterium sp. VKM Ac-1376, assembly GCF_015351025.1. Classification (GTDB taxonomy): domain Bacteria; phylum Actinomycetota; class Actinomycetes; order Actinomycetales; family Microbacteriaceae; genus Curtobacterium. The sequence continues at coordinate 51,877 of NZ_JADKRV010000001.1, forward strand.
TCCGGTCCGAGGCGGCGTTCCGCGCGTCCACGGTCCGCCGCGGGTTGACGGGCACGGTCGTCGCCGCCGGGGCCTCGGCCGAGGGCGGCCGGCAGGCGGCACGCGACCTGCTCGACCGCGACCCGGACGTCACCGCGGCGATCATCATGAAGGACGACTCGAACTTCGGCCTGGTGAGCGGGCTGACCGCGGCCGGGCGACGGGTGCCCGAGGACGTCTCGGTCATCGCCATCGTCTCGTCCGACGGGGCCGGTGCCGCGACCGAGCCGGTGCTCACGACCTTGAACGCCCCCGGCCCGGCGCTCGGACGCCTGGCGGTGGAGTCACTGGTCGACCGCCTCGAGGGCACCACCACCGAGCGCACGCACACCCTCATCCCGTGCGCGCTGCACCTGGCCGACTCCACGGCCCCCGCCCCCGCCTGACCACCTGCCGGCCTGGAGGCACGGGTCGACCCCGCCACGGGCCTCCAGGCCGCCGCCCCGCGGCCCCACGAGCCCACCCGCGAAAGCGACAGATCCCCGCTGACGTTCCGTGGCAGGGTGTCGCTTTCGCGACGGCGACGCGGTCCGCCACCACCGCCGCCTGGCGGACAGACCAGGCTCCGCCTGGTTGTGTGGATGCACAGGTTCGCAGCACCACACGTCGAGGAGGACGGATGGCCATCGACCGGAGGATGTTCCTGCTCGGGGGAGCGGGGGTGCTGCTGCTCGCCGGTTGCTCCACCCGACCCGAGCGCACGCGGGTCGAGGACTGGCCCACCGAACCGCCGGAGGGCGAGGCGACGATCAGCTGGTGGGCGGGCCAGGTTGCGTCGAAGGACGGCGGCGACCTGCGCCGCCGACTCATCGCGGAGTTCCAGAAGGAGCACCCGAACATCCGGGTGCGCATCGTCAGCGCGCCGAGCGACACCGACACGAACCGGACGAGCCTGACGACGCAGATCGCCGCGGGCAGCAGCACGCCGGACGTGTACCTCGGCGACGTCGCCTGGCCCGGGCAGTTCGCGAAGAACAAGCTCGCGACCCCGGTGAACCAGCTCGTCGGCGAGGACTTCTTCGAGCAGTTCCCGGAGGGCCTCCGGTCGGCGGCGAGCGTCGACGGGACCTACTACATGTTCCCGCTCTACATCGACGAGTCCTTCTTCCTGTACCGGAAGGACCTGCTCGCCAAGCACTCCCTGCAGGTGCCGGGGTCGTGGGAAGAGGTCCGCGAGACCGCCGCGAAGCTCGTCGACACGGGTGACGTCAGCTACGGGTTCGCGTTCCAGGGGGACGTCTACGAGGGCCTGACCTGCAACGTCACCGAGTTCGTCGCCGATGCCGGCGGGTCACTGCTCAACGACGACCTGACGGCGCCTGCGACCACGAGCTCGGAGACGCGGCGCGCGTTCGAGTTCATGCGCTCGCTCGTGACGTCGGGTGCGTCCCCACGCGCCACCCTGACCTACCAGGAACAGGACACGAACGACGCCTTCTCGGGCGGGCGCGCAGCGTTCCTCCGCAACTGGTCGTACGCCTGGGGGATCGCGAACGGGCCGGACAGCCAGGTCGCCGGCAAGGTCGGTCTCGCAGCCCGGCCGACGTTCGACGGCATGGACGAGCACCACTCGACGATCGGCGGGTGGGGGAACTACATCAACCCGCACACCCAGCAGCCCGCGGCGGCGCTGACCTTCGCCAGCTGGATGTCGAGCGAGCCCGCGCAGCAGTTCCTGACGCGTGAGGGCGGCGTCCTGCCGGCCCGGTCCGCGAGCCTGGTCAGCGAGGACGCGAAGCGGCAGGAGCGGCCCACGTACGACACGGCGGCCGGCATCACGCTCGTGCCCCGCCCGACGTCGACGGCGTACTACCCGAAGGTCTCGCAGGGCGTGTACCAGAACGGCAACAGCATCCTCGGCGGACAGGCGTCCGTCGACGGCGGTACGAGTGCGATGGCCTCCGCCATCTCGCTGGCCCTGCAGGGGGCAGCGCTGTGAGCGCCGGCACGGCCACACGACCGACACGGCCTGGAGGCGCGGGGCGCGTCGCTCCGCCGCCCCGGCCGACGGGGCGGTCACGACTCGATCGCATCCGCGCGCGGGGAGCGTGGGGCTTCGCGGCCCCGGCGCTCCTGGTGGTGGCGGCGGTGACGATCTTCCCGGTCGTGTACTCGGTGGTCCTGAGCTTCGCGGACGTCGAGGTCGGCTACGAGGGCTTCACCATCCAGTCGTTCGGGCTCGACAACTACGCAGCCCTGCTGCAGAGCGCCGACTGGTACCGGGCGCTCGGGTTCACCGTGCTCTACACGGTCGTGACGGTCTCGATCGAGCTCGTGCTCGGCATGCTCGTCGCCCTGGTGCTCGAGCGGCTCGGGGCCACCCGCGGCTGGATGCTCGCGCTCATGCTCATCCCGTGGTCGCTCGTCACCATCGTCAACGCGCAGCTGTGGAAGTACATCTACGACAGCACCTACGGCGTCGCGACGTGGTTCTTCGGCCTGTTCGGGGACGCCCCGGTGATCCTCGGCGAACCGGTCCCCGCGATCACCGGGCTGATGGTCGCGGACATCTGGAAGACCACGCCGTTCGTCGCGATCATCCTGCTCGCCGGCCTGGTGCAGATCTCGGAGGACCACTACGAGGCCGCCGAGCTCGACGGTGCGAGCACCTGGCAGACGTTCTGGCGCGTGGTGCTCCCGCAGCTCACCCCGACCCTGACGATCGCGGTGCTGTTCCGCATCCTGCAGGCGTTCGGGGTCTTCGACCTGCCGTTCGTGCTGACGAACGGCGGACCGGGGACCGCCACCCAGTCGCTCGCGATCATGGGCTACAAGGTGCTCTTCCAGGACATCAACATCGGACCGGGCGCGGCGATCGCGACCTCCACCGCGATCATCGTCGCGGCCGGGTGTCTGCTGTTCCTCCGGGCGTTCCGGAACCAGGCGAAGGGAGGGGACGACTGATGCCCCGTCACCGTGTCCGCAAGGGCTGGCGGAAGTGGATCAACACCGTCAACGTCAGCGGTGTCGTGATCGCGGTGCTCACCGCACTGCCGCTGTACTGGCTCGTGACGACGTCGCTCAAGCCGGCGGCCGAGATCGGGCAGTCACCGCCCACCGTCTGGCCGCGGTCGTTCACCCTCGACAACTTCGTGGTGGCCTTCCGCGACAACGCGCTCGGCCGGTACATGGTGAACAGCGTGATCGTGTCGGTGTCGACGACCGTGATCGTGCTCGCCCTGGCGTTCCTGGCCGGGTACGCACTGGCCGGTCGGTGGATCCGTGGCCGCACGGCGATCATGACCTCGCTGCTCATGCTCTCGGTGTTCCCGGCGATCGCGGTCCTGACGCCGCTGTACCTGCTCGAGCGCAACCTCGGCCTGCTCAACTCGTACCCGGGTCTGATCGTGCCGTACGTCGCGTTCAACCTGCCGTTCGCCATCTGGATCATGCGGAACTACCTGCAGGGGATCCCGTCCACGATCGAGGAGGCGTCGGAGATCGACGGCGCCGGGGCCTGGCGCACGGTGCTCTCGGTGATCCTGCCGATGGCGAAGCCGGGCCTGTTCACGGTCGGCGTCTTCACGTTCACGGCCTCGTGGAGCGAGTTCCTGATGGCACTGACGTTCAACAGCGAGAACTCGTTCCGGACGATCCCGGTCGGCATCGCGCTCTTCGGGACGCAGTTCACGGTGCCGTTCGCGCAGATCTTCGCAGCGAGCGTCGCGGCGACGGTGCCGATCGTCATCCTGGTGCTGGTGTTCCGTCGCTCGATCGTGTCGGGCCTCACCTCGGGAGCAGTCAAGGGCTGACACCTTGTTGATTCCTCAGGAAGATTCCGCGAGGATCAGGTCAGACGCCGGTGACGACGGCCGGGCCCAACCACCCCGGCCGTCGTCCCAACCGACCGGCGTCTCGGATCAGGAGACACGTCAATGGCTGACACCACAGCACGTCCGCGCGCCCGCCGCCGGAACCGAGCCCTCGCCCTCGCAGCCGGAGGGGTCCTCGTCATCGGGGGCGCCGGCTACACACTCGCCTCGTGGACGGACACCGAGTGGGTGTTCGGCGGCACCGACTCGGGTGGGCCGGCCGTCGGCACCTCGGGGTTCGACGTCGAGCAGAACGTCACGGCGCCCTTCGCCACTGGTGACTTCGGATCGGACGCGACGAACCCGGGCCAGGCGCTCCGGTTCACCATCGACGCGCTGGCGCTCTCGCCTGGGACCGCCACCTACGCCCCGTCGCGCTCCGCACCACCGCAGACTCGATCGCGGGCGACCTCGCCCTCCGGGCCGCGGTGCCGGCGTCCACCGTCACGGTGACGGACGACGACGACCTGCTCTGGAACGCCCTGCGCGTCCGGGTGGCCGCGACGACGAGCACGGCCGCCGCGTGCGACGCGACCGCGTTCGCCACTCCCGCGAACGTCGTCGCGGACGGCCCGCTCGCGACGACCGCCGGCTCCGCCGCGCAGCCGCTCGCCGCGGCCGCCGGGTCGACGCAGGTCTACTGCTTCGAGGTGTCGCTGCCACGGTCGCCCACGCTGCCGTCGGGCACGACGATCGACGCGCTGCAGGGCCGGACCGCGGCTCCCGCGTGGCAGTTCGCCGCCGAGTCCGACTGACGCGGCCGTGCGCCGCGCCACTGCGCCGCCGTCCGGTGCCGCCCTCCCCGCCGAGGACGTCGCAGCGTCCGGTCACCCCGTCGACCGCGCCCGCTCCGTCGACCGCGCCCGCTCCGCAGTCCTGACGGTCGCCGGGGTGGTCGGGCTCACCTGCCTGCTCGCCTGGGTCGCGGTGGCCCTCACCGGCCTGTCCTTCGTGGTCGTCACCACCGGGTCGATGGCGCCGACGATCCCCGCCGGTGGCCTGGCGATCACCCACCGTGTCGCCGCCACCGACGTCGACGAGGGTGACGTCGTCACCGTGCCGCGCCCGGGGTCGAGCCTGCCCGTCACCCACCGCGTGGTGGCCGTCGAGCCCGTGCCGGGGGACGCGACGGCCCGGTCGCTGACACTCCGCGGCGACGACAACGCGTCGGACGACCGTGACCCGTACGTCGTGCGCGAGGCGGGACTGGTCCTGGCGCACACCCCGCTGCTCGGCTCGGTCCTGGTCGCGGTGTCGAGCCCGCCGGCCCGCGGTCTCGCGGTCGCGGTGGTCGGGGTGCTCGTCGTCTGGGCGTTCTGGCCGGACCGTCGTCGGGACCCGTCGTGACCCGGCTGCTCGCCGTGCTCGCCGCCACCGGCGCCGTGCTCGTCGGAGCAGTCGGCATCGGCACGACGGCGGTCGCGGTCGCCGCGACGGACTGGAGGCCCGCGGGCGAGACCGGCGCGCCGGGGCGCCTGGTGCTCGACACCGGTCCGACCCCGCTCACCCTGCCGCACCCGACCCGCGGTGCGGACGTCACGTGGCAGGTCCGGACCCGGGTCACCGAACCGGGGCCCGTCACCCTGGACCTGCACCTGAACGGTGTACGGGCCGTCGCGCTCGCGCCCACGGTGGGGTCCGGACCCGGGTCGGCGGTCGTGCCTGCCGCGGTCGACCCGGCGCACGGTGTGCTCGTGTCGGTCTCGACCTGCGACCGTTCGTGGCGGGACCCGTCGGACCACCCGGTGTGCGACGGACAGGCCTCGCGCGTCGTCGCCCCGGTGCGCGTCGCCGACTGGTCCGGTGAGCGAGCCGTGCGGATCCCCGACCCCGACGGCGACGGCACCGCCCACCTGCTCGTCCGACTGTCCCTCGCCGACCCGACGCTGGGGGCTCCCGCGTCCGCCGCGGTCGGTCTCGGGGTCACCGCCCGCGGCGACGGCCCGGCGGACCAGCGCGCCGTGGAGTCACCGGCCGCCCCGGGTGCGGACCGGATCGGACCGACCGTCCTCGCGATGACCGGTGGCGGGTTCGCCGGGCCCGTGCTGGTCGCGCTCGCCGCGCTGCTCGCCGGCATCGCGCTCCGGCTGCGCGGGGCCCGACCCCGGAGCGGCTCGTGAGGGGGCGGGCAGCGGTGACCCGCCGTCGTCGGATCGCGGTGACCACGGCCGTCGTCGTCGCCGTCGCCCTGGTGACCCCGACGGCCGTGCCGAGCACCGCGTCGTGGGTCGACCGCGAGTGGGCGCACGGCGCGGTCGGCACCTCGTCGTTCGACTGCGGCACGGATGCGGACTACACGGCGACCGCGTCGAGCCGCTTCCTCGGCGGGAGCATCGCGGGCACGGACCTCGACGACGTGGCCGAGGTCCGCGGGGTCAGCGTGGCGAAGAGCGGAGCCGAGCCGGCGTCGGTCGAACCGGTCACCGCGCCGGAGCTCGGCACCGACGGACGGCCGTACACCCAGGCCTTCGGCAACCCCCTCGACGTCGGGCTGCTCGGCGACGTCGCGGGCATCGACCTCACCGGTCTCGGCGTGGGCCTGCCCGGCGGGTCGGCCGGGGCCGTGAACCAGGTCGCGACCGCCGCGGGCACGGGCGAGGCCGTCGCGGCGTCGGGGCTCGTCGCGGACTCCGGCGGCGTGCTCGTGACCGACAGCACCGCCTCCGGTGACCTGCCCGACCCGGCCTCGGTGACCATCAGCCGGGCGCTCCCGGGCATCGAGGACGTCACCGACGTCGGACTCGAGGTCGGTGCGGTCGGCGCGAGCGCCCAGCTCGCCGGGTGCGACGCGATCCGGCAGGACCTGTGGGGCGGGCTCGTGCAGCGGTCCCTCGCTTCGAACCTCCGCGCCGCGGTGCAGGACGTCGCCGACGACCCCGTCGCCGTCGGGCTCGACCGTGACTACGGCATCGCGAGCCTCGACCTCACCGTGGACAGTCCGCTCGTCGGGGCGCTCGTCACGGCCGTCGACGACACCGTGGTGCAGCTCGACGCCACCGTCGACGCGCTCGGCGGCCGGGACGGACTGCTCGCCCGGACCATCGACCAGGGCGTGCTCGGCGTGCTCGGTGGACTGACCGGGAGCCTGGGACTCGGCACGATCGGCGGCACGGTGGAGCTCACCGGCCCGGACCTCGCCGGGGCCGTGGAGCCGCTGCTCGCCGAGCCCGTGCAGGACCCCGGCGGAACGCTGTCGCTCGACCTCGCCGCCGGCACCGTGCGGGTCGACCTCGCGCACCTGCTCGGCGACGACGCACACGGTCTGAACGACCTGCCGCCGAACCACGAGGTCGTGCTCGACGCGGCGACGCTCGCGGCACTCGCCGACCGGCTCGGCCAGGTGCTCGACGCCTGGGCGGCGAAGGTCACGGCGGCGCTCACCACGGCGCTCGGGTCGCTGCACGTGCGCATCGCCCTGACCGCCGACCTCAGCGCCCCGCTCCTGCTCGGCGCCCGCGTGCAGATCGCCACGCTGTCGATCGGTGTCGACACCGGCGTCGCGGCACTGATGTCCGGCCAGACGAAGCTGTCCGTGGGGGTCGTGCTGCTCGGGCTCGACCTCGGCGGACTCCTCGGGGTCGTGACCGGGCTCGCGACCACGCTGGTGAACCCCCTGACGCAGGCGGTGGTCGGGACCCTCTCGACCCGGTTGTTCGCCCTGGTCGGCACCCTCGGCACCACCCTGACGAGCACCGTCGGGGGTCCGGTCGTGCGGGCGCTCGGGACGGTGCTCGCGCGGTTGCCCGGGGTGCTCTCACTGCGGGTGAACGTGCAGGAGGACACCGCCGCCGGCGCTGCACCGCCGGGACGGGCCACCACCGGCACGTACACGCAGACGGCGCTCCGTCTCACCCTCGCCGACGCGCTCGTACCCGGTGGCCTGGCCCGGCTGGACCTGGCGACCGCGACCGTCGGCCCGAACGCCGTGTCCCTCGTGGAGGGGGCGTTGCGGCCGCAAGATAGGTAGGTTCCTGACCTAGCTGCGCATGCTGGACATTCGCCGGGGCGCCGTGCTGCGCGCCCGTAACCTGCCGTCAGAGGCTCGGGGCGCCGAGGTCGATGGCCGCGATGACGCGGTCGATGATCCGGACGAACCTGCCCCTGTCCCGTTCCGAGAAGGAGGCCATCAGCTCGTGCAGGTGCTTGTTCGTGCCGTCCATCGCGCGCGCGTAGTCACGGCGAGCGGCATCGGTCAGCTCGATGTGCCGGCTCCGGCCGTCGTCCGGGTTGGGGACGCGGCTGATGTGGCCGCTCTGCTCGAGCCGGTCGACCATGCCCGTCACGGCCGGTCCGGTCAGCCCGAGGTGCTTCGACAGGTCCTTCACACGCACCGCACGGCCGGCCTCCTCGGCCCGCGACACGAACTGCAGCAGCGTCAGGTCCCCGCCGGACACGCCGAGCTGGTCGCGCAGGCGCCCGCGGAGCTCGGAGACCGCGGACTCGAGCCGGGTCAGCGCCGCGTCGAGATCGACATCGCTCACGACGGCTTCCCCTCGGTCCGGACCAGGTCCGCGCCACGATACGCCGCGGGCACCCGCCCAGCGTGTCCGGATAACGCGTGTCGTGGAACGCGCCGGTCCGGCGCCCCGGAGGCGGGGCGACGTGGCTGAATCGTTCGAGATGCCGCAGTCGGCCGACCGTGCTCGGGAGCCCGTCCGGTTCGAGGTCGCCGGGGGCGATCCGGAGTCCGCGGCGCGCGACCTCGCGGTGGTGCACGGTGCCGAACGGTGGTCCGTGCGTCGCACCGACGGCGAGTTCGCCTACCGGTACACGGCAGTCGGTGACTCCGACGTGAGCATCCGCCGGTCGCAGCTGCGGGGCGCGCTCCGCGGGGAGGTGCCCGTCGGTGTCGACTACGTCGTGACCTGGATCACGAGCGGGACCGCGCGCCTGGACACCGGTCGTACCCGGATCGACCTGCTCCGCGACGTGCCGGCCCTCCTGCCGCCCGACGAAGCGGTCCTCTTCATGGCCGAGGACCACGATCAGCGGCTCGTGCACTTCGGCCGGGAGTACGTGCACCGCGTCGCCCTCGAGTACCTGGACCTCGGTGGACGGCCGCTGCGGTTCGACCCCGAGCGCGAGCCGGAGCCCGGCACCGCCGCACGGTGGCAGGGTGCGCTCGTCGCGCTGTCCCGCGCGCTCCGTCTCGGTGGGCCCGAGTCGGAGGCGTGGCACGAGGCGAAGCGGTCGGCGGCCACGGCGTTCCTCGACAGCTTCCCGCCCCGGGTGGACGATCTGCCCGCGGTGCTCGGGTTGCCCCGGAACGCCCGCCTGCGTGCCGCCGTCGAGTACATCCACGCCCACGCGGCCGAGTCCGTCACGGTCACGGAGCTGTCGGACGTCGCGGGCCTGAGCGTGCGCTCGGTGCAGGAGTCGTTCCGCCGGGTGTTCGACGTGTCCCCGCTGACCTACCTGCGCGAGGTCCGGCTCGACCGGGTGCGCAGCGAGCTGCTCGAACTGGACCCGCAGGCCGGCGTGGTCGGCGACGTGGCACGACGGTGGGGGTTCGCGCACCTCGGCCGGTTCTCGGCGGCCTACGCCGCGCGGTTCGGCGAGTACCCGAAGCAGACCCTGCGCCGCTGAGGACGCCCACCGGCTTCAGTGCGCGGTGGTGACGGCCGACGGGGCCGGGCCGGTACTGGCCCGCACCCGGAGGGTCGTGGGCAGCCGCACGTGGTCGGTCGCGGGCTCGCCGCGGAGCATCGTGAGCAGCATCTCGACGGCGTGCGACCCGAGCTCGGCGAGCGGCTGGGACACCGTCGTGAGCGGTGGTGTCGTGGTGGAGGCCTGCGGGACGTCGTCGAACCCCACGACCGACAGGTCCTCGGGGACCCGGAGCCCGGCCTCGGCCGCGGCGCGGAGCACACCGATCGCCGACGAGTCGTTCGCCGCGAACACCGCGGTGGGACGGTCGTCGAGCGCGAGCAGGTCCCGCGCGACGGCCGCGGACTGGTCCTCCTGGTACCCGCCGTCACGGAGCAGGCACTCGTCCACGGGGAAGCCCGCCGCCGCGAGTGCGGCACGGTAGCCTGCCTCGCGCAGCTGGGCGGACGCCAGGTCGGCGCGGCCCTGCAGGTGTGCGATCCGGGTGTGCCCGAGCGCGAGCAGGTGTTCGACGGCCTGCACGGCCCCGGCCTCGTTGTCCGCGTCGACGGTGGCGTGGCCCTCGGGTCCGGTGTGCGGGTCGATCGCCACGACCGGGATCGACGAGCTCGACAGCGCCGTGGTCGGGGTGACCACGATGGCGCCGTCGATGAGTGTGCCGGACAGGCGGGACAGCGATCGACGTTCCCAGCCGGGGCGGTCAACGCCGGTCATCAGACCGGCGTACGCGAGCAGCTCGTACCCGGTGCCGGTCGTCGCGCGCGAGATGCCGCGGAGGAGCTCGGTCGAGAACGGCTCGAACTCGGGGACCAGGATGCCGACGACACCGGTGCGCGAACTCCGCAGGCTCCGGGCCACCAGCGAGGTCTCGTACCCGAGGTCCGCGACCACCTGCTGCACACGGAGCATCGTCGCCGGTGCCACGCCGTCGCGCTGGTTGATGACCTTCGACACCGTGGGGATCGAGACCCCGGCGGCCCGTGCGACGTCGCCGATCGTCACCCGGTCAGCACCGGGACGCGTGCCGAGTGCTGGGTCCATGTGCTCACCGTACCGCTGCGGGTCCCCGCAATCGGTGAAGAAAACGTTATCGATATCGATTGACATCGGGTTGGGGCACCTGGCACGCTCTCCGCAGCGGCAGTCGATGTCGCTGCATGTCAACGACGACACCGAGGAGTTCCACGATGACGAGGAAGATCCGTGCCGCGGCAGCCATCGCGCTGATCGGGGCGACAGCACTGGTGGCCAGCGGCTGTTCGGCGGGCAGCGATGCCGCCGACGACGGCGGGGAGGTCTCGATGACCTTCTGGCACAACTCCACCACAGGACCGGGCAAGGCCTACTGGGCCTCGACGGTCAAGGCGTTCGAGGAGAAGTACCCGAACGTCACCATCAAGACCCAGGCGATCCAGAACGAGGACCTGGACGGCAAGCTCCAGACCGCCCTCAACTCGGGCGACGCCCCCGATGTGTTCCTGCAGCGCGGCGGCGGCAAGATGGACGCGATGATCGCCGCGGGGCAGCTCATGGACATCTCCGACTCCATCAGCGCCGACGCGAAGAAGTCGATCAGCGCCGGCACGTTCGCCGGCTACGAGAAGGACGGCAAGACCTACGCCATGCCGGGCGCCGTGCTCCCCGAGGGCATCTGGTACTCGAAGGACCTGTTCGAGGAGGCCGGCATCGAGGGCACCCCCACGACGATGGACGAGCTGAACGACGCGGTCAGCAAGCTCAAGGCGAAGGACATCGACCCGGTCGCCGTCGGCGCGAAGGACGCCTGGCCGGCAGCGCACTGGTACTACAACTTCGCGCTCCGCGAGTGCAGCCAGAAGACCCTGGAGAGCACCGCCGAGTCGTTGAAGTTCGACAACGCGTGCTGGACGAAGGCCGGCGAGCAGCTCGAGGACTTCAACGCCACCGAGCCGTTCAACAAGGGCTTCCTCACCACCGCTGCCCAGCAGGGCGCCGGCAGCTCCGCCGGCCTCCTCGCCAACCACAAGGCGGCCATGGAGCTCATGGGTGCGTGGGACCCGGGTGTGATCGCGTCCCTGACGCCGGACGCCAAGCCGCTGGGTGACCTCGGCTGGTTCCCGTTCCCGACCATCGAGGGTGGCAAGGGTGACCCGAAGTCGATGATGGGCGGCGTCGACGGGAACTCCTGCTCCGCGCAGGCCCCGAAGAAGGCGTGCACGGACTTCCTGAACTTCATCGTGCAGAAGGACAACCAGGAGGCCTACTACAAGGCCTTCAACGCCATCCCGGTGAACAAGGACGCCCAGTCGGTCGTCGACGCGGACTACCTGAAGTCGGCACTGGCCGCCTACCAGGAGGCCCCGTTCGTCTCGCAGTACCTCGACACCCTGTACGGCCAGAACGTCGGCAACGCGCTGAACACCAGCGTCGTCGACCTGCTCGCCGGCAAGGGCAACGCGAAGGACATCGTCTCGAGCACCAACCAGGCTGCGGCCAAGGGCTGAGCATGACCCTCGACACCTCGCTCGGTACGACTCCGACCACCGGGTCGGACACGGCCGCGGGGACGTCCCCGGCGGGGAGCGGTACGCCGCTCCCCGCCGGCCGGCGGTCCACGCGCCGCATCGCGGACTGGCGGAAGCGCGTGGAGATCGCGGTCCTCGCCGGACCCGCGGTCATCGTCTTCGTGACGTTCGTGATCCTGCCCGTGGTCCTCGCCGCCTACTACGGGTTCTTCAAGTGGCAGGGCTACGGCCCGCCCACCGACTTCGTCGGCCTGCAGAACTACCTGATCATCTTCCAGGACAGGGCGTTCCACGCGGTCCTGATGCACAACGGCTTCATCGTCGTGCTCTCCCTGGTGCTGCAGGGGCCGATCGCGATCGTCCTCGCGCTGCTGCTCAACCAGAAGATGCACGGCCGCGGCCTGGTCCGTGTGCTCGTCTTCGTGCCGTACGTCATCTCCGAGGTGATCGTCGGCACGGGGTGGAGCCTCATGCTCCAGTCGAACGGTGCCGTGAACGACCTGCTGCAGGGAATGGGGCTCGGTGGGCTGCGCGCCGACTGGCTGTCCAACCCGGACATCGCCATCTGGACCCTGCTCGTGATCATCTCGTGGAAGTACATCGGCTTCGCGGTGATCCTGTTCCTCGCCGGCCTGCAGAGCATCCCCGAGGAACTCTTCGAGGCAGCCGCGATCGACGGCGCCGGCTACTGGCAGATCCAGCGGCGCATCACGCTGCCGCTGCTCGGGCCGACCATCCGGATCTGGGCGTTCCTGTCGATCATCGGCTCGCTGCAGCTGTTCGACCTCGTCTACATCATCTGGGGGCAGTACATCTCGTCGACGGCGGGCACCTCGACGATGGCGACGTACATGGTCGCCAACGGCCGGACCTCCGGCAACTTCGGCTACGGCAGTGCCGTCGCCGTGGTGATGTTCGTCATCTCGCTCGCCGTCGCCCTGATCTACCAGCGCTTCGTGCTCCGCCGCGACACCGCCGGTGCACTCACCGAGAGGAAGAACTGATGGCCACCACGAGCATCGTCGCCCCCGGGCCGCGGGCCCGGCGGGAGCGTCGGTCCAGCGCCGCCATCGGGCACGCCAGCCCGCTCACCTACCTCGTCGCGATCCTGTTCGTCGCCGCGAACCTGGCCCCGGTGCTCTACATCGTGCTGGGCGGCTTCCGGACGAACTCGCAGATCACGACGAGTCCCGCGGGGCTGCCGGCGCCGTTCGAGTTCGGCAACTACGGCTCCGTGCTGTCGAGCGGCATCTTCTGGCAGCAGCTCGGCAACTCGACGATCAGCGCCGTGACCACCACCCTGGGCGTCGTCGTGCTCGGGCTGATGGTGAGCTTCGTGCTCGCCCGCTACCGGTTCGCCGGCCGCGGTGCGCTGTACGCGCTGTTCGCCGCCGGGCTGATGTTCCCGATCACCGTCGCGATCACGCCGCTGTACCTGCTCGTGAAGGACCTCGGTCTCACGAACAGCCTGGCCGGCGTCATCCTGCCGCAGATCGCCTTCGCCCTGCCGACGACCGTGATCATCCTCGTACCGTTCCTGCGGGCGATCCCGGACGAACTCGAGGAAGCGGCGTCGATCGACGGGGCCAGCCGCCTCGGGTTCTTCTTCCGCATGGTCGTGCCGCTGTCGCTCCCCGGCGTGGTGACGGTCGGCATCCTGGCGTTCATCGCGAGCTGGAACAGCTACATCCTGCCGCTGTTCATCCTCAACAACGAGGGTGCGTACACGCTGCCGCTCGGGGTGCAGGCGTTCTCGTCGCAGTACTCCGTCGACACCGCCAAGGTGCTCGCGTTCACGTCGATGTCGATGATCCCGGCGCTCGTGTTCTTCACGATCTTCCAGCGCCGCATCGTCGGCGGCCTGACCGGGGCGGTGAAGGGGTGACCGCGACCGACGCGACGCGGACCGCAGGACGCGACCCGCGCCTCCAGGACGACACCGCGACGGACGCGACCGCGACCGCGACCGACGCGACCGCAGCCGGTGCCACGAGCCGCGCCGACGCCCTGCTCGCCGTGATGACCCTCGACGAGAAGGTCGCCCAGCTCGTCGGCTACTGGCTGGACCAGAACGGTGTCGTCGCCCCGATGCAGGGCGAGATGGCGTCCGCGCAGCAGGACAGCACCCTCGCCGACGTCACCCGTGACGGCATCGGCCAGTTCACCCGCGTCTACGGCACCCGCCCCGTCGATCCCGACGAGCGCGCCGCCTGGCTCTGGGCCGAACAGCGCCGACTGCAGCGCGAGACCCGCCTCGGGATCCCGGCGCTCGTGCACGAGGAGTGCCTGACCGGCCTCGCCGCGTGGAAGGCCGCGACGTTCCCGACCCCGCTGGCGTGGGGTGCCTCGTTCGACCCGGAGCTCGTCGAGCAGGTCGGCGCCGCCATCGGTGCGTCGATGCGCCAGCTCGGCGTGCACCAGGGCCTCGCGCCGGTGCTCGACGTGGTCCGCGACCCCCGCTGGGGACGGGTCGACGAGTGCATCGGTGAGGACCCGTACCTGGTCGGTACCGTCGGCACCGCCTACGTGCGCGGCCTGCAGTCGGCGGGCGTGGACGCGACGCTGAAGCACTTCCTCGGGTACTCGGCGTCGCAGGCGGGGCGGAACCACGCCCCCGTGCACGCCGGCCCCCGCGAGGTCGCCGACGTCTCCCTGCCGCCGTTCGAGATGGCACTCCGCGACGGCGGCGCCCGGAGCGTCATGAACTCGTACGCCGAGATCGACGGTGTGCCCGTGGCGGCGAACGGGGAGCTCCTGACCGACCTGCTCCGCGACCGGCTCGGCTTCGACGGCACGGTCGTCGCCGACTACTTCTCCGTCGCGTTCCTCGAGGTCATGCACGGCGTCGCCGCCGACCGCGGCGAGGCCGCAGCCCTGGCGCTCGAGGCCGGCATCGACGTCGAGCTCCCCACCGGCGACGCGTACCTCGCGCCGCTCGTCGAACGGGTCCGCAGCGGCGCGGTCGACGAGGCGCTCGTCGACCGTGCGGTCCTCCGGGTGCTCCGCCAGAAGGAACGCCTCGGGCTGCTCGACCCTGCGGCGTTCCAGGACGACCCGCCGACCGGCATCGACCTGGACACCCCGCTGCACCGGTCGCTCGCGAAGCAGCTGGCGGCCCGGTCGCTCGTGCTGCTGTCGAACGACAGCGGTGGAACTGCCGGCGATGCCGACGGCGGCACGGCAGCGACCGGCAGCCCTGCAGCCCCCGTCCTCCCGCTCACCCCAGGGGCCTCGGTCGCGGTCATCGGCCCGAACGCCGACCGAGCCGAGGCCCTGCAGGGGTGCTACTCCTTCGCCAACCACGTGCTGGCCTCGCACCCCGACCTGCCGCTCGGGTTCTCGATCCCGACCGTCCGCGAAGCCGTCACGCAGGCGCTCGGCTCAGCGGCCGTCCGCTTCGCCGCCGGCTGCGCCGTCACCGGGGACGACCGTGACGGGTTCGCCGATGCCGTCGCGGTCGCGTCCGCCTCGGACGTCGCCGTGGTCGTCGTCGGTGACCAGGCCGGCCTGTTCGGACGCGGCACGGTCGGCGAGGGCAACGACACCGAGTCCCTCGACCTGCCGGGCGTGCAGCGGGAGCTCGTCGAGGCGATCGTCGCGACCGGCACGCCGACCGTGATGGTGCTGCTCACGGGCAGGCCGTACGCGATCGGCTGGGCGCTCGACGGCGATCGACCGCGACCCGCCGCGGTCGTGCAGGCGTTCTTCCCCGGCGAGGGCGGCGGACTCGCGATCGCCGACCTGCTCACCGGGGCCGCGTCGCCCTCCGGTCGGCTACCGGTCTCGCTCCCGCGCTCGGCCGGCGCGCAGCCGTACACGTACCTGCACCCGCGGCTCGGCGGGCCGTCCGACGTCACCGCCGCGGACTCGACGCCGGTGCGGCCGTTCGGCTTCGGGCTCGGGTACACCGACTTCGCCTACGACGAACTCGTCGTCGACCAGGAGGTCCGCTCCGACGGCGTCCTCACCGCCTCGGTGACCGTCCGGAACACCGGGTCGCGAGACGGCGAGGACGTCGTGCAGCTCTACGGCCACGACGTGCACGGCAGCGTCACCCGGCCCGAGGTCCAGCTGCTCGGGTACGCGCGGGTCGCGCTCGCCGCGGGGGAGTCCGCGCGGGTCCGCTTCCGCGTCCCGGTGCAGCGCTTCGCCTTCACCGACCGCCGGATGCGGAAGGTGGTCGAGCCCGGTGACGTGGAGGTCTGGGTCGCGTCCCACGCGGCGGCGTCACGGCCGGGAGGCCCGGTGCCGGCGGGTGGGATCGTCGCCTCGGGCGACGGTCCGGTCCGACACCCCGTCCCCGGCACCGCCACGGACCGCGCGACGGTCGCGGTCACGGGCGCGGTGCACGAGGTCACGCTCGACGACCCCCGGCTGGTGGAGTGGTCGATCGGGTGACCGACGGACGGGAGGCACGGTGCGGACCCGCACCGTGCCTCCCGTCCGTCAGCGGGCCCCGGTCACCCGAACGGTTCGAGCCGGTCGGACAGGTCGAGTGACCAGACCGCGACACCGGTCAGGCCGAGCCGGTCCGCCAGGGCGATCCGTTCGCGCAGCGACCGGGCGTCGGACCACCAGAGCACCTCGCCGCTCGGCAGGGTCGCGGTCCACTCGCCGGCCGTCGCGTCCCACCTGGCGGTCGCTCCCGCCTTCCGGACCCGGAGCCGCGCCTGGGCGTCGGAGAGCTGTCCCGCTGACCGCGTGCCCTTCCAGTGGTAGCCGTACCCGGCCACGCCGAGCACGATCTGGTCGGCCGGCGCCAGGGTGGCGAGCGCACGGGCCGCCTTCGACGACCAGGCGAGCGATCCCACGGGGCCCGGTGCGTCCGGCTCCCACGGGCCGTGCTGGTCGTAGGCCATGAGCGTGAGGTGGTCGAGCGGTGCACGGAGGGCACGCACGTCGTAGCCGAGACGGGCGTACCCGGCGGCGGTGGTCGAGGCGGACAGGGCGATGTCGAGCCGGACGTCGTCGCCGACCGCCGCCCGCAGTTCGCGTGCGAACGCGGTGAGGCCGGGCTCGTCCGCCGCGGTGAGCGCCTCGAGGTCGATCATGATCGAGTCCCACCCGCCGGTCGCCACGTCGGCGGTGAGCGAGCGGACGACCCGTGCACGGTTGGCTGGAGAGCGCAGGAGCTTCGTGGCGATCGGCTCGCTGAAGTCGCCGTCGGCGTAGTTGCTGACGAGCAGTTGGGCGGTGAGCCCGTTCGCGTGTGCGCGGTTGCGCTGGGCCGTCGCCGCGCGCGAGGGCGCCGTGACCCTCGATCCCGTGCGGTTCAGCAGGAGCCCGTCGACACTGACGACGTCCATCGCCGGAGCGTTCGCGTGCACCAGGGCGGGGTCGGCGTTCTCCGGCTGGAACCCCGTGACGTCGAACCGGTCGGGCTCGCTCGTGCCGGCACCGGCGGTGTCGGTGCGGGCTTCCTGCCCCGGCGTCGAGCAGCTGACCAGGACGAGACCGGCGGTGATGGCGACGGCGAGCACGGCGGCGCTGCGGCCGCGGGCGACAGAGGGCATGCGGCGTGTTCGTCCTGTCGATCGGGGTGACGCCGCGCGGGGCGGGTCAGGTGGCGCTGATGGTGGTGGTCGGACGGGCGGGTGGTGCACCCGCGACGTCGTCGGCGGAGACCGGCCCGCTGGTGTCCTCGGGCTCGGGGGTCAGGACGAGTCCCGACCCGCTCGCGGCGCTGGCGTAGAGGTCGTCGAGCCATGACCGGTTGACGGTCGGCGACTTCCCGCCCGCGAACTTGAAGTGGAGTCCACAGTACGGGTGGATCCAGATGCTGCTGCGGCCGCCACCGAGGCCGGGGTCGTCCTTCCACGAGAACACGAAGCTCTCACCGCGTCGGATGAGGTTCACGATCACGATCTGCAGGTGCGTCAACGCACGGTCGTCGAGGCGGAGTTCGAGTGGTTGGGAGTCGTAGATCAGCTGTCCCATGAGGGTGCCTTCCGGTGGGTGGCCTGGCGGGGCGCGTCGAGCCTGCAGCTCCCCAGTTTGCCGCCGACTCCGAGTCCCTGACGGTTTTCGTACAACGCCAGGCGCGATCGGTACGGGTCAGCGGACGTGTTCGATCAGTCCGCCGCGCCGTTCGAAGCGGACGGCGCCGCTGACGATCTCCTCGGCGATGACCCGCATCGTCGTCCGCCGCGCGAAGGCGTGTCCCTGGATGAGCAGGTGGGCGTCGTCCGGGGTGATGTTCAGCTGTGCGAGCACGACACCGGTCGCCTGGTGCACGGCCCGGCGCGAGTACGGCCCGCGGTCGAGGAGCGCGCCGTCGTCGTCGGCCGAGTGCAGAGCCCGGCGGAGGACGCGCCGACCGAGCGCCGCGGTGAGTGTGGTGGCGGTGGCGATCTGCCGGTCGTCGAGCGCGGTCGGGTGCTCGGCGTAGATGTCGACGGCGCCGAGCGGGAACGGTCCGAACACGATCGGGAACGCGAACACCGCGCGGACGGGCTCGCGGCGGACGGCGTCGGCGAACGCCGGCCAGCTGGTGCCGGGGTGGTCGACGAAGTCGCTCTCACCCGCCGGTGACCGGAGCTCGAGGGCGGTCCAGCACGGCCCCTCGGCCAGGTCGAACTGGATGTCGTCGACCCGGGCCGCCACGGTGTCGGTGGCCGAGACCGTCTCGCTGGGCAGCAGCGAGCCGAAGGACGCGACGGAGACCCCGCCGACCCGAAGCACCGACTCGAACACGGTGCTCACGGCCGCATCGGGCAGGTCCGTGGAGCGGAATGCGCGGAAGGCGCGTGCCGTCGCGTCAGTCATCCGCGTCCTCCTCTCGTGGTGCCGACGCTACGCGGACGGTGCTCGGCGTGTCACCAGGTCCCCACCACGACGGCAGCTCGGCTGCCGGGTAGGCGCCCCGCTCGTCCGGCATGCGGAGCATCGGGTTGACCGCGCGCAACCGGATCCCCGAGGCGTCTCCGGAGGCACCGCGCACGGCACCGGCCAGGATGAACGCGACGAGGTCCGCCGTGCTGCCGTCGGGGTCGTA
Source organism: Curtobacterium sp. VKM Ac-1376 (assembly GCF_015351025.1). Lineage (GTDB taxonomy): Bacteria > Actinomycetota > Actinomycetes > Actinomycetales > Microbacteriaceae > Curtobacterium. Next base: position 70,833 of record NZ_JADKRV010000001.1, read on the forward strand.
GCCGTGCCACGACCGGTCGTCGTGGTCGGCTCGGCGCAGCGCGCTGGTGAGGGTGGCCTCGGGGTCCTCGACCTCGACCTCGCAGTCCAGGACGATGCGGAAACGCGTGCCCTCGCTCGGCGGGCCGCTGAGGGGAGCGCTGCCCTCGGGGCCGGGGTCCTCGGGGTCGAAGTAGCGGAGGGCTGCGGACGGCGCGCTGCCGAACACGGCGCGGTACTCGGCAGCCATCCGACCGGCGTTGCTGAAGTGCCAGCGCCTGGCGACGTCCGCGATGGTCCGGCGGTCCGACGGCCGCATCGCGTGCAGGTCACGGCGGACCCCCTCGAGTCGGACCCCGCGCAGGTAGGCCGCCGGGGACGCGCCGAGCTCCCGGCGGAACGCGCTCTGCAGGCCCCGCGTCGACAGGTGCGCCGCCGCGGCGATGTCCGGGACGGAGATCGGGTCACGAGCGTGGGCGTGCACGAACCGGAGCGCATCGCGCACGGTGCGGGAGAGCCGCGGTGTGCCCTGCTCGGGACCGCTCGCCGTGGTCGATGCCTGGTCCATACGTGGAGCGTACGAGGCGCTGCTGCGGTTCGGCCTCCGACGCCACGCCGGCGCCATTATCCGGGGCGCGCGGATGTCTCTTGCACCCGTTCGGGGGGCGTTGTCAACCCCTTTCGGGGCGCATATCGTCCTGAACATACTCAAACTGTCTTGCTTCGAACAGGGTCGAAGCGCACGGGATGGATTGGAGCTTCTGATGAGTGGTTACGAGCGTGCTCCGGGGGTCTCCCCGGTCCACATCACCTCCTACCGAGCGCGGGCACGTGCTGCCCGACGCGGGTGGATCGTGCAGTCCGAGGACGACGTCGACCTCGAGCGCTTCTCGCTCGACGACATGCGCGCACACCGCAGGCGCGACGCATGAGCGGCGACACCGCGCTCCGGCCGGTCACAACAGCGCCCAGGACCGTCCAGCGGAGCGGCAGGACGCCCACCGGCGCGGCACGGACGTTCACGACCGTCTACCGCTGCCGAGACATCCGGTTCGCACCGAGCGAGCGGTTCGCGTTCCGGCACCGCACCGTGCACCACCACAACGTCGCGCTGCTGTCGTCGGCGGTGTCCACGGCCGCAGCCGCCACGTTCGTCCCCGACGGCACACCGCTCCTGGCGTGGTCCGCGGTGGGCGGCATCCGGATCGACGATGAGCCACCGACCCGCCCCGGGGTGCCGGTGCTCCTGCCGGCCGGGCACCCGTTCACGATGGTGGCACCGGCCGGGACCGTGCAGGTCCTGCGCCTCGACAGCGGATTCCTCGACGCCGTCCACGGTGTCGTGTTCGACCACCGCTTCGGCGCGGCGGGACTCCGTCGCCAGCCGTCGGAGGCCGAGATCCCGCAGCTGCTCGCCCGCATCGACACGGTCGCGGCCAACGCCCTGCATCCCGAGCGGAACCCCGGGGGGCACCTCTCCGCGCAGGTCCTGCTGGCCGAGTCGGTCCTGAGCGCCTTCGGGGGAGCCGCTCCCGAGCCCCGGCAGCAGCAGGCGACCCGCACGGCGACGACCGTGCAGCAGGCGCAGGCGTGGATCGCGGAGCACTGCGATCGACAGCTCCAGCTCGCGGACGTCTGCGACGCCGTCGGGGTCAGTTCCCGCACGCTGCAGGAGAACTTCATGCAGCACGCCGGGACCAGCCCGATGGCCTACCTGCTCCGGGTGCGCCTCGATCGGGTCCGGATCGCGCTGCAGCTCGCCGAGGCCTCGCAGACGACGGTGGCGGACGTCGCGCACCGCTGGGGGTTCCGGCACATGGGGCGGTTCTCGAGCACGTACTTCCAGCGCTTCGACGAGTACCCGAAGAAGACGCTGCGCACGAGCAGCTGACCGATGCGGACCGAGCAGCAGCGCCTCGTCGCGCTGGCGGAGCGGGTCATGCTCCACCAGTGCGACGTGGTGCCGGACAGCATCCTGTTCGAGTGGGGTGGGTACGACGGCCGCGACGGGAAGCAGACCCTCACCGTGCACTACGACGTCGGTGGTACCGGCGCCGTCGTGCAGCACCGGCACCACTACCTCATCTGAGCCGTCAGGAACGCGACCTGCCGTTCCCAGTGCCGGAAGCCGCCGCCCTCGTGGCCGTTGTACGGGTACACCGCGATCTCGCGGTCGGTCGAACCGAGGGCGTTGAACGCGGCGAACGTCGTCCGCGGGGGCACCACCTCGTCCATCAGCGCGACCGAGAAGAGCGCGGGTGCGGTGATCCCGGCTGCGAAGTTCACCCCGTCGAAGTACGCCGCGGTCGCCCACACGGCGTCGGCGGCGTCGCGGTGCACGGCGAGGTACTGCGCGAGCTCCAGGTAGGGTCCGCCGACCGCCACGTCGGTGCCGCGCCGCCAGTCGCTCAGGAATGCGACGTCGGGCAGCAGCGCGGTGACCGGGCCGTCGTGCGCCTCGACCAGGGCGGCCGCGGCGATCGCGATCCCGCCGCCCTGGCTCCCGCCGGTCAGGGCGATGCGGTCCGGGCCGAGCCCCGGCAGGGTCCGCACGGCGTCGACCAGCCGCACGGCGTCGGTGTAGACGCGCCGGTAGTAGTGGTCAGCGGGGGAGCCGATGCCGCTCGTCATCCAGCCGCTGGCGTGCGGTCCGGAACCGTGCGGGTCGGGGGTGTCACCGCCCGCCCACCCGCTGCCCTGCCCCCGGGTGTCCATCACGACGTGCGCGTAGCCGGCGAGGGCCCAGTGCACCCGCTCGCCGGCGCGGCCCCGCCCTCCGCCGTACCCGAGGAACTCGACGACCACCGGCAGGGGAGCGTCGGCGCCCAGCGGACGGGTGACCCACGCGCGGACCGCATCGCCGGCGAACCCGGGGAACGTCAGGTCCTCGACGACCAGGCCGGTCACCGGGGTGTCCGCCGGTACCAGCGTCGGGGCGGTGCCCGCGCCGGCGGTCCGCGCGGCGGTGACGGTGTCCGCCCAGAAGGCGTCGAAGTCGTCGGGGCGGTGGACGTCGGACCGGTGGGTGCGGAGCGTGTCGAGGGGCAGGTCGGTCAGTGGCATCAGGGGTCCTCCGGTGACGATGATGCCCCCGGCACCCTCGTCGAGGGCGCCGGGGGCGGGGAGTGTCGGGAGCGTGCGTCGGTCAGCGCGCCGCGGCGCGGTACTGCTCGAGCACCTCCGGGTGCGGATCGGAGGGCACAGTGGTCGTCGCCGTGTCCCAGGTGGGCAGGGCGCCGGTGAGTGCGCACGCGGCCTGCTTCGCAGCACCCGCGGCGACGTACTCGCCGGGTTCCGGCACCAGGATGTCGCGACCGAACACCTGCGCGGCGACGGTGCGGACCGCCGGGTTCCGCGCCGCGCCGCCGATGAGCAGCAGTCGCTCGACGGTGACCCCGGTGCCCTGCACCGCAGCGAGACCGTCGGCGAGGGCGCAGAGCATCCCCTCGACGGCCGCCCGGGCCAGGTGCGCCCGGTCGGTGGTCGCCGGCGTCATGCCCAGCAGTGACGCGGTGGCGTCCGGCCGGTTCGGCGTGCGCTCGCCGACGAAGTACGGCACCAGGACCAGACCGTCTGCCCCGGCCGGCGCCTGCAGCGCCAGCTCGCCGAGCGCGTCGTGGTCGACGCCGAGCAGGCCGCCGATCACCTCGAGCACGCGGGCCGCGTTGAGCGTCGTGACGATCGGGAGGCGCGACCCGGTCCCGTCGGCGAAGCCCGCCACGGTCCCGCTCGGGTCGCGCACCTCGGCATCGCTGACCCCGAAGACCGTGCCGCTCGTGCCGAGGGACACCGCGACGTCACCCGGGCCGAGGCCCAGACCGAGCGCCGCGCCGGCGTTGTCACCGAGCCCGGCACCGACGACCAGGCCGGACCGAGCGACGGCGCCGCCGGGCAGGTCGACGTCGGTGGACAGGGTGCCCATCGCCTCGTCGGGAGCGACCACGCGGGGGACGACCACGGCGTCGTCGTCGCCCATCGACGCCGGACGCATCGGGCGCCCGAGTGCGAGCGCGAACAGCTCCGGGTCGTACTCGCGGCGCACCGGGTCCCAGTAGGCCGTGCCGCTGGCGTCCGAGGCGTCCGTCGCCAGGGCGTCGAGGTCGGGTCCGAGCGGACTCTCGTCCGACGGTCCGTACCCGCGCAGCCGCCACGACAACCAGTCGTGCGGCAGCGCGACGGCCGCGACGCGGGCCGCGTTCTCGGGCTCGGCGTCGCGGAGCCACCGCAGCTTGGTACCGGTGAACGAGGCCACCGGGACCAGTCCCGTGCGGGCGACCCACGCCTCCTGACCGAGTTCCTCGACCATCTGCGCGGCCGCCTCTGCGCTGCGGACGTCGTTCCACAGCAGGGCGTCGCGGACCACGCGGCCGTCGGCGTCGAGCGCGACCATGCCGTGCTGCTGCCCGGCGATCGCGACGGCGGCGACGTCGTCGAGGCCGCCGGCGTCCGCGATCGCGGCACCGAGGGCGTCCCACCAGTGGCGGGGGTCGACGGAGGTGCCGTCCGGGTGGGACGCGCGCCCCTCTCGGACGACCGCACCGGTCGCGGCGTCACGGATGGTGACCTTGCAGGACTGGGTCGACGAGTCGACCCCCGCGACGAGCTGCTGGCTCAGCCCTTCGGCTGCAGTCCGCCTCAGCGCGCGGAATGCAGCCGCTGGCGCGTCTGCCTTCAATTCCGCGCGCCCATGAGGTGCTCCATCGCGAGCTGCTGCAGGCGCACGAAGCCGAAGCCCTTGCCGCCGAAGTACGCGTCGGCGTCGAAGTCCTCGTACGCCGAACGGTCGGCGAGGAACGTGTCGTACGACTCGCCGTCGTTCAGGGTCGGGGTGCTCAGCTCGCCGACCTTCGACGCCTCGAGCGCTGCCTGCACCTCGGGGTCCGCACGGAAGGCCTGCGCGCGCTCCTTGAGGAGCAGGTACATGCGCATGTTCGCCGACGCCGAGTCCCAGACGCCGGTGATGTCCTCGGTGCGGCTCGGCTTGTAGTCGAAGTGCCTGGGGCCGTCGTACGACGGGCCGCCCTGCGGGGCACCGTGCTCGAGCAGGTCGACGAGCGAGAACGCGTTCTGCAGGTCGCCGTGGCCGAACACCAGGTCCTGGTCGTACTTGATGCCGCGCTGACCGTTGAGGTCGATGTGGAAGAGCTTGCCCTGGTACAGCGCCTGTGCGATCCCGGCCGTGAAGTTCAGCCCGGCCATCTGCTCGTGGCCGACCTCGGGGTTGATGCCGAACAGCTCCGGACGCTCGAGGGTCTCGGTGAACGCGATCGCGTGGCCGAGGGTCGGCAGGAGGATGTCCCCGCGGGGCTCGTTCGGCTTCGGCTCGATGGCGAACCGGATGCCGTAGCCCTTGTCGGTGACGTACTGGGCGAGCAGGTTGACGGCCTCGCGGTAGCGCTCGAGCGCGGCCTGCACGTCCTTGGCGCTGTCGTACTCGGAGCCCTCGCGGCCGCCCCACATCACGAACGTCGACGCGCCGAGCTCGGCGGCGAGGTCGATGTTGCGCAGGACCTTGCGGAGCGCGAACCGGCGCACCTGGCGGTCGTTCGAGGTGAAGCCGCCGTCCTTGAACACGGGGGCGGAGAACAGGTTCGTCGTGACCATCGGCACGACGAGACCGGTCGACTCGAGCGCGCCCTTGAGGCGGTCGATCTGCGTCTGGCGCTCGGCGTCGGTCGAACCGAACGCGAACAGGTCGTCGTCGTGGAAGGTCAGGCCGTAGGCCCCGAGTTCGTCGAGCTTCTCGACCGCCTCGACCACGTCGAGGGCGGGGCGGGTCGGGCCGCCGAAGGGGTCGGAGCCGTTGTAGCCGATGGTCCAGAGACCGAAGGAGAACTTGTCTGCACGGGTGGGCGTCGTTGCCATGGTGGTCACCGTTCGTCGTCGAAACAAAATGTTGCCGCGCCCAACATAAGCGGTAGTGTTGGCTGTGGCAAGGACGTGATCGCAAAGGAGCGAGCGGATGGCACAGGACAGACTTCGGATCGCCATGGTGGGGCACGGCTTCATGGGAGCCGCGCACTCCCAGGCATGGCGGACCGCCCCGCGGTTCTTCGACCTCGGGGCCGAGCCGGAGATGGCGGTGATCGTCGGGCGCGACGCGGAACGCACCGAGGCGGCACGGGCGCAGTACGGCTGGCAGACCGCGTCCACCGACTGGCGCGCCGTCGTCGCGGATCCGGACATCGACGTCGTCGACGTCGTCTCACCGGGGTCGTCCCACGTCGAGATCGCGATCGCCGCGCTCGAGGCCGGCAAGCACGTCCTGTGCGAGAAGCCCCTCGCCAACACCGTCGCCGAGGCCGAGGCGATGACCGCCGCCGCCGACGCAGCCCGCGAACGGGGCGTCCGCGCGATGGTCGGGTTCAGCTACCGCCGCGTGCCGGCGATCGCGTTCGCCCGGCAGCTGGTGCAGGACGGCAGGGTGGGCCGGGTCCGCCAGGTCCGCGCGCTCTACCTGCAGGACTGGCTGGCCGACGAGGACGGCCCGATGACCTGGCGGCTCGACAAGTCGCTCGCCGGGTCGGGGTCGCTCGGAGACATCGGCGCGCACGCGATCGACCTCGTCGAGCACGTCACCGGCGCGCAGCTCACCAGCGTCTCCGGCACGCTCGAGACCTTCGTGACCGAGCGCCCCCTGCTCGCCGACGGCGTCGGGCTCTCCGGCACCGCGTCGGACGAGCGCGGGCAGGTCACCGTCGACGACGCCGCGTTCTTCACCGCCCGGCTCGGCGGCGGCGCGGCCGACGACGCCATCGGCACCTTCGAGGCCACGCGCTACGCGACGGGCCGGAAGAACGGCCTGACGCTCGAGATCAGCGGCTCCGAGGGGGCGATCCAGTTCGACCTCGAGGCCATGAACGAACTGCGGCTGTACGAGTCGTCGGCGCCCGCGGGGGAGCAGGGCTTCCGCCGGATCCTCGTCACCGAGCCCGAACACCCGTACATGGCGGCGTGGTGGCCGAGCGGGCACCTGATCGGGTACGAGCACACCTTCAGCCACCAGGTCGCCGACTTCGTGGGCGCGATCGTGGCCGGCACCGACCCGTCGCCGTCCTTCGCCGAGGGCCTGCACGTGCAGCGGGTGCTCGACGCCGTCGAACGCAGCGCCGTCGACGGCAGCAGCTGGACGGTGACCTCGTGACCGGGCAGCGGCAGGCGCTCGTCGTCCGCGGCGGCTGGGACGGGCACCAGCCCGTCGAGACCACCGACCTGTTCGTCCCGTTCCTGCTCGACCACGGGTTCGACGTGCGCGTCGAGGAGGGCACCACCGTGTACGCCGAACAGGGGTACATGGACACGGTCGACCTGATCGTGCAGGTCGTCACGATGTCGACGATCGCGGACGACGAGTTCGCCGGGCTGCAGCGCGCGGTGCTCCGCGGCGCCGGACTCGCCGGCTGGCACGGCGGGATCGCGGACGCGTTCCGGAACACCGCCGACTACCTGCACATGGTCGGCGGGCAGTTCGCCCACCACGCGGGAAAGCACCCGGACGAGCGAACCGGCGAGCAGTCCGACAACTACATCCCCTACACGGTGCACGTCACCGACCTCGGTCGGTCGCACCCCATCACCCAGGGCATCGAGGACTTCGACCTCGTGACCGAGCAGTACTGGGTGCTCAGCGACGAGTACAACGACGTCCTGGCGACCACCACGCAGGAGGCGCGCGACTTCGACGCCTGGAACCGACCGGTCACGGCGCCGGCGATCTGGACCCGGCAGTGGGGGCAGGGGCGCGTGTTCGTCTCGGCACCCGGACACCGGCTCGAGGTCGTCGAGTCGCAGCCGCTCCGCACCATCATCGAACGGGGACTCCTGTGGGCAGCACGGTGAACGAGGGGGTGCTCCGCGTGGGTGTCGTCGGCGTCGGGGTCATCAGCCAGCAGTACTTCGAGCACTTCCCGGCGCTGCCCGGGCTCGAACTCGCCGCGGTCGCCGACCTCGACGTCGCGCGGGCCGAGGCGGTCGGGGCGTCCCAGGGCGTGCGCGGGACCACCGTCGACGACCTGCTCGCCGCCGACGACGTCGACGTGGTGCTCAACCTGACGATCCCGGCCGCGCACGCCGACATCGCCACGCGGGCGCTCGCCGCCGGCAAGCACGTGTACGGCGAGAAGCCGCTCGCGACGTCCACCGCCGAGGCGGCCCCGGTGCTCGAGGCCGCCCATGCCGCCGGCCTGCGGGTCGGCAGCGCCCCGGACACCGTCCTCGGCACGGGCATCCAGACGGCACGGGCCGCACTGGACGACGGCGCGATCGGCACCCCGGTCGCCGCGGCCGTCGCGTGGAGCGCCCCCGGACACGAGCTCTGGCACCCCGCACCCGCGTTCTACTACCAGCCGGGCGGCGGACCGCTGCTCGACATGGGGCCGTACTACCTGACCAGCCTCGTCACGTTCTTCGGGCCGGTCGTCCGGGTCAGCGGCAGCGCGACCCGCTCCACCCGCGAGCGCACCGTCGCCACCGGGCCGAACGCCGGCACGCCGATCCCGGTCGACATCGACACGCACGTCGTCGCGATCCTCGAGCACCAGGGCGGCGTGGTCTCGACCATCACGGTGTCGTTCGACGTGTGGGCCACCCGTGCCCCGCTGTTCGAGGTGTACGGCACCGCCGGCACCCTGGGCGTCCCGGACCCGAACCGGTTCTCGGACACCGTGTCGATCGCCACCGCCGACGACCGTTCGTGGCGCGACCTGCCGGTGTCGGCCGGGTACGCCGACGCCGGTCGCGGCTACGGGCTCGCCGACATGGCGCACGCGATCGCCACCGACCGGCCGCACCGTGCCTCGGGTGACCTCGCGTTCCACGTGCTCGAGGTCATGGAGGCCGTCTCGGCCGCCGCCCGTGACCACGCGGTCGTCGACGTGCACTCGCGCGTCGAGCGACCCGCCACCGTCCCCGCCGGGTCCGCACCCGGGTCGTGGTGACCGACCTCGAACACAGCACGGACCCCGACCACCGCGAGGAAGGACGACGACGATGACGACGACGGACGCGAGCGACACGACGGAGACGACCCGGCCCTCCCGGCCGGTCACGCTGTTCACCGGACAGTGGGCCGACCTGCCCTTCGAGGAGGTGGCCCGGCTCGCTGGCGAGTGGGGCTACGACGGCCTGGAGATCGCCTGCTGGGGCGACCACCTGGACGTCCGGCGCGCCGCGACGGACCCTTCCTACGTCGCGGGCCGCCGGGCGATCCTGGAACGCAACGGGCTGCAGGTCTGGACCATCGCGAACCACCTGGTCGGCCAGGCGGTGTGCGACGACCCCATCGACCAGCGGCACGAGGACATCCTGCCGCCGCACGTGTGGGGCGACGGCCACCCCGAGGGTGTGCGGCAGCGCGCGGCCGAGGAGCTGCAATGGACCGCTCGCGCCGCCGCAGCACTCGGCGTCGACACCGTCACGGGGTTCTCCGGCTCGTCGATCTGGAAGACCGTCGCCGGGTTCCCGCCCGTTCCACCGTCGATGATCGACGCCGGGTACCAGGACTTCCACGACCGCTGGTCGCCGATCCTCGACGTGTTCGAGGAAGTGGGCGTCCGCTTCGCGCTCGAGGTGCACCCGTCCGAGATCGCCTACGACTACTGGACCGCGCGGCGCACGCTCGAGGTGTTCCAGGGCCGGCCGGCCTTCGGGTTCAACTTCGATCCGTCACACTTCGTCTGGCAGGACCTCGACCCCGCAGTGTTCCTGCTCGACTTCGCCGACCGGGTGTACCACGTGCACTGCAAGGAGTCGGTGAAGCAGCTCGACGGACGCAACGGGCGGCTCGGCTCGCACCTGGCCTGGGGCGACCCGCGCCGCGGCTGGGACTTCGTCACCGCCGGCCACGGGGACGTGCCGTGGGAGCGGGTGTTCCGTGTGCTGAACCACATCGGGTACGCCGGACCGACCAGCGTCGAGTGGGAGGACGCCGGGATGGACCGGCTCGTCGGCGCTCCCGAGGCGCTGGCGTTCGTCCGGCGGCTCGGGACCATCGCGCCGCCGGAGGCGTCGTTCGACGCGGCGTTCTCGCGCTCGCGCTGACCGGTTCTTCGCCGGGATCTCGCGCTGCGCGACCGTTCACGGGTCCGCCGGTGCAAAACTCGTCGCTCAGCCCGGAACCCCACCCGCTCGACCACGACCCCGTCCACCCCCGAGGAGGACCCATGGCACGGCAGACCACCGCGACGCCGGGCAACGCCGCGCGTGTCCTCCGGCTCGTCCACGAGGACGGCCCCGTCACCCGCGCCGAGCTCACCCGGCGCACCGGCCTGAACCGCTCGACGATCCTCGCGCTCGTCGGGGAACTCGTCGACGCCGGCCTCGTGCACGAGGAGACCCCGGCCGCGGGGACACCCGGTGCCGGAGTCGGACGGCCGAGCGGGGTCGTGCGGGCGTCGGCCGACGTCCTCGCCGCCGCGGTCACGGTCGAGATCGACGCCGTCGGGGTCGCCCTCGTCGGCCTCGACGGCACCGTGCGCGACCGGCTGGTCGAGCCGCAGACCACCGTGCCCACCGCGGCGCAGGCGATCGACGCCGTCGCCCGGGTCCTCGCAGCGCTCCTCGCCCGCACCGGACCGGCGGCCCGGGTCGTCGGGGTCGGTGTCGCCGTGCCCGGCATCGTCCGGGTCGAGGACGGCACCGTGCGCGACGCCCCGCACCTCGGATGGCGTGACGAACCCCTCGCCGCACCGCTCGCGGAACGCCTGGGACTGCCGGTCCGGGCCGCGAACGACGCCAACCTCGGCGCCTGGGCGGAACGGCTGTACGGCAGTGCCCGCGGCGTCGACGACCTCGTGTACCTGAACGGCGGCGCGAGCGGCATCGGCGGCGGGATCGTCAGCGCCGGCCGACCCTTCAGCGGTGCCGACGGGTACGCGGGCGAGCTCGGGCACACCTTCGTCGCGGCGAACGGGATCCGCTGCCACTGCGGCGCGGTCGGCTGCCTGGAGACCGAGGCCTCGCGCTCCGCCCTGACCGACGTCACCGGGACCCCGCCGGACGACCTCGACGCGCTCGCCGCGGCGCTCGCCCAGGGCCGGCCCGAGGTCGAGCGGGTCGTCGACCGACAGGTCACCGCACTCGCGACCGCGCTGCGGAACGCCATCCACACGGTCGACCCCGAGGTCGTCGTGCTCGGCGGGTTCCTCGGTGCGCTGCTCGGGCACGTCGGCGACCGGGTCGAGACCGACGTCCGGGCGCAGACGATGGCCGCCATGACCGACCGGCTCCGGATCGTCCCGGCGGCACTCGGCCGCGACGTCCTGGTCCGTGGCGCCGCCGAGATCGGCTTCGCGGAGCTGCTGCGCGACGCCACGATGCCCGCGGCGCCCGCCGCCCCCTCCACCACCCACACGTCCGGCCGCGACGACGCGACCGAGGAAGCGAGAACCGCATGACCTCCACCCAGCGCACCAGCGTGCTGCTCGGCACGCAGGACCTGACCGTCGAGGACCGCCCCGTCCCCGCCGTCGACCCGGGCGACGTGCTCGTCCGCGTCGCGGCCGTCGGCGTCTGCGGCTCCGACGTGCACTACTACCGCCACGGGCGCATCGGCGACTTCGTCGTCGAGGAACCGCTCGTCCTCGGCCACGAGCTCTCCGGCACCATCGCCGCCGTCGGCGAGGGCGTCGACCCGTCCCGAGTGGGGGAGCGCGTCGCCATCGAGCCGCAGCGCCCCTGCCACCGCTGCGCGCAGTGCCTGGCCGGCCGCTACAACCTGTGCCCGCACATGCGCTTCTACGCGACCCCTCCCGTCGACGGCGCCTTCACCGAGTTCGTCACCATCGAGGCCGGGTTCGCGCACGTCCTGCCCGACAGTGTCTCGTTCGAGGCCGGCGCGCTCCTCGAACCCCTGTCCGTCGGCATCGCCGCCGTCCGCAAGGCCGGCATCGTCCCCGGTTCGTCGGTGCTCATCGCCGGTGCCGGTCCGATCGGCATCATCTGCGCGCAGGTCGCGAAGGCCTTCGGTGCCTCGCGCATCGTCGTCAGCGACCTCGTCGCCGAGCGCCGTGAACGCGCCCTGCGGTACGGCGCGACCGAGGTCGTCGACCCCACGGCCGTGTCGGTCGCGTCGGACATCGTCCCCGTCGACGCCTTCATCGACGCCAGCGGTGCACCCCGCGCGGTGTCGGACGGCATCAAGGCCGTGGGCCCTGCCGGTGCCGCGGTACTCGTCGGGCTCGGGAACTCCGAGATGACGCTGCCGGTCGAGCACATCCAGAACCTCGAGGTCACCGTCACCGGGATCTTCCGGTACACGAACACGTGGCCGGTCGCCATCGAGCTGGTCGCGTCCGGGCAGGTCGACCTCGACTCGCTCGTCACCGGCCGCTTCGGGCTCGACGACGTGCGCGAGGCCCTCGAGAGCGACACCGACCCGGCATCGCTCAAGTCCGTCGTCTACCCCGGCGGCGTCCCCGCCTGAGCGTGCTGCGCGTCGTCCGGTGCGAGGTTCCGTAATCCGTGACGGCGCTCAGACCGCGCACGGAGTGCGGGACCTCGCACCAGGCGAGCGAGCCCGCGGAAGCGCACGCGGAAGCGCGCGGGGTGGCGACGCACGCACGGTGCGGACGGGAGGCGCGGGGCGGGCCCGACCCGCGCCTCCCGTCCGCCACGTGACCCGGAACGGGGCCACCGTCGCGTCACCGGGACACGCTACGGTTCGCCCATGACCGCTTCTCCGGCCGCCGTGGTGCCGCAGCGCACCGATCGGCGCGCGCTCGTGTCCTGGGCGCTCTGGGACTGGGGCTCCGCCGCGTTCAACGCCGTCGTCACCACCTTCGTGTTCAGCACGTACCTGGCGAGCCGCGCGTTCGTGGACCCGGCGCTCGTCGGCGACACGTCGGCGGCGGGCAAGGCGATCGTCGAACGCGAGCTCGCGCACAACGCGGCCGTCGTGTCGACCGCCCTGACGATCGCGGGGATCGTCGTGGCGCTCGTCGCCCCGGCCATGGGGCGGCTCGCCGACACGTCGGGCCACCGTCGCCGATCGGTCCTCATCGCCACGATCGGCGTCGCGCTGTCGATCGGCGGCATGGTCTTCGTCGCGCCGAGCCAGCCGTACCTGCTGCTCGGCGCCGCCCTGCTCGGCATCGGGACCGTCGCCTACGAGATCGCGAGCGTCGGCTACAACGCCATGATCGGGCAGATCGCCCAGGGTGAGCGCACCGGTCGTGTGTCCGCGATCGGCTGGGCCGCCGGGTACTTCGGCGGCATCGTGCTGCTCGTGGTGCTGCTCGTGCTCTGCATCCAGGACTTCCGGGGTGACGGCGTCGTCGGTGGGTTGCTGCAGCTGCCGGCCACGGTCGCCGCCGGCCAGTGGGACGTGCGTGTCGCGATCGGCATCGCCGCCGTCTGGTTGGCCGTCAGCTCGATCCCGCTGTTCCTCACCATCCCCGAGGCGGTGCCGGACCGCACCCGTGGCGGCGGCGTCCTCGGGGCCTACGCGGACCTGGTCCGGGACATCGCCCGGTTGTGGCGGGAGCGTCGGAACGTCCTCGCGTTCCTGCTCGCCAGCGCCGTCTTCCGCGACGGCGTCGGAGCCGTCTTCACCTTCGGCGGGATCGTCGCCGCCCAGGTCTTCGGGTTCAGCGCGTCCGAGGTGATCCTGTTCGCCATCGCCGCGAACGTCGTCGCCGGGGTCGCCACGTTCGTCTCCGGACGCCTCGACGACCGCTTCGGCTCCCGCGCGCTCATCATGGTCTCGCTCGTCGGGCTCGCCCTGTGCGGGGTCGGGGTGTTCGCCGCCGGCACCCGGACCGAGTGGTTCTGGGTGCTGGGCCTGACCCTCGCCGTGTTCGTCGGGCCCGTGCAGTCGTCGTCGCGGGCGTACCTGGCGCGCCTGGCCGTACCCGGCCGCGAGGGCGAGCTCTTCGGCCTCTACGCCACCACCGGCCGTGCCGCCTCGTTCCTCGCGCCGGCGCTGTTCGGCGTCGCGGTGACGGTCGGCGGGTCGACGCGCTTCGGGATCCTCGGGGTCGTCGTCGTGCTCGTCGCGGGGTTGGTCCTGATGGCGTTCGTGAAGCCGGAACCGCGGGTCGCGCGCGCCTGAGTCGTGTCGTGTCTGCGGTGCGGCGTGCCGTCGCCCCGGCCTGGAGGCGCGGTGCCCGTCCGTCCGCAGGCTGCGGTTGTGCGCACGGTTCCGCACAGGGCCGTGGTCGCGTCGGGCGGCCCGGGCCGCGGTGCGCCAGGATGGGTGCATGACCGACCAGCGCATCGCCGTCGTCGTCCTCGCCGCCGGGCAGGGCACGCGCATGAAGTCGTCCACGCCCAAGGTGCTGCACCGGCTCGCCGGGCTGCCGCTCATCGGGCACGTCCTGCGGACGGCGTCGTCCCTCGGCCCCGAGCACGTCGCCGTCGTCGTGCGGCACGAGCGTGACCGGGTCGCGGCCGAGGTCGTGGAGCGCGCGCCCGACGCGATCGTCGTCGACCAGGACGACGTCCCCGGCACCGGCCGTGCGGTCGAGGTGGCCGTCCAGGCGCTCCCGGCCGACTTCGACGGTGCCGTCGTGGTGCTGTCCGGCGACGTCCCGCTGCTCGATGCCGCGTCCCTCCGTCTGCTCGTCGACGCCCACGTCGGTGCCGCCAACGCCGTCACGCTCGTCAGCGCGATCGCCCCCGACCCGACCGGCCTCGGCCGTGTCGTGCGTGATGCCTCCGGCTCGTTCGTCGGGGTCGTGGAGCACAGGGACGCCACGGCGGAGCAGCTCGCGATCACCGAGACGAACGCCGGCATCTACGCTTTCGACGCCGCGCACCTGCGGGCCGTGCTGCCCCTGCTGACCACCGCCAACGCGCAGGGCGAGAAGTACATCACCGACGCCCCGACGCTCATCGCCGAGCGCGGCGGGATCATCGACGTCGTCACGCTCTCCGACCAGTGGCTCGTCGCGGGCATCAACGACCGTGCCCAGCTCGGCGACGCTGCCCGCGAACTCAATGCCCGCATCGTCCGTCAGCACCAGCTCGCGGGGATCACGGTGCAGGACCCTGCGACCACCTGGATCGACCTCGACGTGACGATCGAGCCCGACGCCGAGATCCTGCCGGGCACCCAGCTCATCGGGGCCACGGCCATCGCCGCCGGTGCCGTGGTCGGTCCGGACACCACGCTGCGCGACACCGAGGTCGGTGCCCGCGCGACGGTGAACCGGGTCGACGCCACGCTCGCGGTGATCGGCGACGGCGCCTCGGTCGGTCCCTTCGCCTACCTGCGCCCGGGCACGATCCTCGGCGACGACGGCAAGATCGGCACCTTCGTCGAGACGAAGAACGCGACGATCGGCCGCGGCAGCAAGGTGCCGCACCTGTCCTACATCGGCGACGCCGAGGTGGGCGAGGACTCCAACATCGGCGCGAACACCATCACCGCGAACTACGACGGCGTCCACAAGCACCGCACCGAGGTCGGGTCGCACGTCCGTACAGGCTCGCACAACGTGTTCGTCGCCCCGGTTAGGATTGGTGACGGTGCGTACACCGGCGCCGGGACCACCGTCCGCAAGGACGTTCCGGCCGGATCGCTCGCGATCAGCTACGCCCCACAGCGCACCACCGACGGATGGGTCGAGGAACACCGACCCGGCACACCGGCGGCCGAGGCTGCTCGGCTCGCGAACGGCGAATAGATCCTGGCGACCCACCCGTCGCCGACATCGACCCCTCGTGGGTCAGGGAGTGAGCACCGCACTTGTCCGGAATCAAGACAACCGGCCAGAAACGACTCGTCCTCGTCTCGGGGCGAGCACACCCGGCGCTCTCGGCCGAGATCGCGGAGGAGCTCGGGGTCGACCTCGTCCCGACCGATGCCCGGACCTTCGCGAACGGTGAGCTCTACGCCCGCTTCGACGAGTCCGTTCGCGGCTGCGACGCCTTCGTCATCCAGTCGCACACCGCGCCGATCAACGAGTGGCTCATGGAGCAGCTCATCATGGTCGATGCCCTGAAGCGTGCCTCGGCGAAGCGGATCACGGTCGTCGCGCCGTTCTACCCGTACGCCCGCCAGGACAAGAAGGGCCGTGGCCGCGAGCCGATCTCGGCCCGGCTCGTCGCCGACCTGTTCAAGGCCGCCGGCGCGCACCGCATCATGAGCGTCGACCTGCACGCCGCCCAGATCCAGGGCTTCTTCGACGGCCCGGTGGACCACCTGTTCGCCATGCCGGTGCTGCTCGAGCACTTCCGCCAGATCCTCGACCCGAAGACACTGACGGTCGTGTCGCCGGACATGGGCCGCGTGCGCGTCGCCGACATCTGGTCCGAGAAGCTCGGTGCGCCGCTCGCCATCATCCACAAGCGCCGCGACCCGCTCGTGCCGAACCAGGTCTCGGTGCACGAGATCGTCGGTGACGTCAGCGGCCGCGTGTGCCTGCTCGTCGACGACCTCATCGACACCGGTCGGACGATCGCCAAGGCCGCCGAGGCGCTCAAGGACGCCGGTGCCACGGGCGTCGTCGTCGCCGCGACGCACGCCGTGTTCTCCGACCCCGCCACGGAGCTGCTGCAGAGCGAGTTCATCGACCGCGTCGTCGTGACGGACACCCTGCCCGTCCCGCACGAGAAGCGCTGGCCCCGGCTCGAGGTCCTGCCGATCGCCCCGCTCATCGCCCGCGCCATCCACGAGGTCTTCGACGACGGCTCGGTGACCTCCATGTTCGATGGAGCCGCTTGACCCACCCCGCGCGTGATGCCCTCGCGGCCCGGCTCCGGGCCGTGGGGAGCGTCTTCGCCGAGGACGAAGCCGACCTGCTGCTCGAGGCAGGGGACGGTGAGCCGGTGCGACTCCGGACCCTCGTGCAGCGTCGGCTGGCCGGTGAGCCGCTCGAGTACGTGCTCGGCTGGGCCGCCTTCGACGGGCACCGCATCCGTGTGACCGCAGGGGTGTTCGTGCCGCGCGCCCGCACCACCGTCGTCGTCGAGCAGGCCGCGCGCCGACTGCAGCGCTACGGCCGCGTGGTCGACCTGTGCTGCGGCGCCGGTGCGATCTCGGTCGCGCTGCTCGCCCGTGTCGGTGCGCTCGACCTCGTCGCCGCGGACATCGACCCGGACGCCGTCGACGTCGCCGCCGAGAACATCGGCGACCGCGGCATCGTCGTCGCGGGTGACCTGTTCGCCCCGCTGCCCGAGCGCTTCCGCGGCACAGTCGACGTCGTCGCGGTGAACGCCCCGTACGTGCCGACGGCGTCGATCGACCTGATGCCGGTCGAAGCCCGGGAGCACGAGCACCGCGTCGCGCTCGACGGCGGCGAGGACGGTCTCGACCTGCACCGTCGCATCGCCGCGGGTGCCGGGGAGTGGCTCCGCCCCGGTGGGGCCGTCGTCATCGAGGTGTCGGAGGAGCAGGCTGAGCGGTCCGTCGCTGCCTTCACGGACGCCGGCTTCGACGCGCAGGTCGAGCGGGACGACGAGGTCGACGGCACCTGCGTCGTCGCGGCGCTCCCGGCCTGATCCGCTCCGGTCCGAGGCGCGCCGTGTCCGTGTCCGTGTGCGTGCCGAGCGGTCACGACATGCCGCTCAGGTTCGCCGAGGTGGCACGAAGTGCCGCCTGCTCGCCCGCGAACCGACGCTTTCGGCGATCTCGGCGCGACACGGGCGGCGTGTCACGCGACCCCGCGCAGGACCGTCAGCGCGCGTCGACCGTCACCGTGTGCCAGCCCGTCGCACCGTTCGGCGCCGGCGGTCGCTCCACACTCGTCTGCACCTCGCCGTCCGCACTGGTCGCGCGCACCTCGATGCGGTGCGAGCCGGCGGTCGGCGTCCACCGCACCACCCACTGTCGCCAAGTGTCCGCGGAGACCGAGTCGGCGAGCTCGGCGCGCTGCCAGTCGCCGCTTCCGACGCGGACCTCGACGGCTTTGACGCCCTTGTGCGGCTGCCACGCGACCCCGGCGATGGCGACCCTCTGACCCGCGGTCACGGTCGCGCCGTTCCGCGGGGTGTCGATGCGCGACTCGAGCTTCACCGGCCCGCGCTCGGACCAACCGCGCGGGGTCCAGTACCCCTGCGCGTCTGCGAACCGCGTGACCTCCAGCTCGGTGACCCACTTCGTCGCCGAGACGTACCCGAACAGCCCCGGCACGACCATCCGCACCGGGAACCCGTGCTCGACCGGCAGGGGATCGCCGTTCATCCCGACCGCGAGCAGGGCAGCGGTGCCGTCGTCCTGCAGCACGTCGAGCGGGGTGCCGGCGGAGAAGCCATCCACGCTCCGGGACAGCACCATGTCGGCGTCGCCCGTCGGCCGGGCGCGCGCGAGCAGGCTGCGGATCGGGTAGCCGAGCCAGCGTGCGGTGCCGATCAGGTCACCGCCGACCTCGTTCGAGACGCAGCTCAGCGTCGCGACGTGCTCCTCGAGGGGCAGTGCGAGCAGCTCGTCCCACGTCAGCGTGATCTCCTGCTCGACCGCCCCGTGGATGCGCAGCGACCAGTCCGCCGGGTCGACCGTCGGCACCCGCAGCGCGGTGTCGATCCGGTAGAAGTCGGCGTTCGGAGTGATGTACGGGGTGATGCCGTCGACGTCGAGCGAGGCCCCCGCGGGCACCGGCCGTGCGGTCGTCGCGGCACGGGGCAGCCGGATGGCTCGCCTGGCAGCGGCCGCAGCCTGCATCGCGGACGACCCCAGCCGGGAGGCGGTGCCCACCACGATCGCGACCGTTGCCGTCGCGACGCCCCAGACCAGGAACGCGCGGCGCTCGACCGACGCCGGTCGCGGTGACGCCGTCGGCACGGCCGCTGCGGCCTCCCAGCGGCGGAGCCGTCGGAGCAGCACCCGCAGGACGACGACGGCTGCGGCGACACCGAAGACCGTCGGGGCACCGTCCCAGGTACCACTGCCGGAACGGGTGCTGACCGCGAGGAGCGCGAGCACCCCACCGGCGGCGAAGACGAGCGCGCCGAACGGCGGGCGGGCGCGCTCGAGGACCCCGGCTCCGGCGCTGATCGCGACGACGAGGACGGCCATCAGGACGAACAGGGCGACCTTGTCGCCGGTGCCGAACAGGGCGACCATCAGGTCCTTCGCGCCGGGGGGTGCGAGGTCGATCACAGCGGACCCGACGGCGACCAGGGGGCTGCCCGCTCCGCCGAGCAGGAGGGCGCCGAACTCGGCGACGCCGAGGAACGCGGCTGCGGCCACCACGCCCACGGCGGCGGCGAACGACCTCGGTCGAGGCACGCGGCTGCCGTCGTGCTGGGCGGAAGGCTCGCTCGTCGGCTGGCCGCTCGGCTCGTCCGTCGTCTCGGTGGTCACCGCCCGAGCGTAGGTCGCGGGGCCGCTCGTCGGCTGTGCGTGCGCTTCCCCGGGCGTTCACCGCCCTCCGCCAGCAGGCGGCGAGCCGATCGTGGGAGGATCGAGCCGTGCTGCAGCATCCCGATGGCGTCCCGCGGTCCGGCCGCGCCCGGGGGACGGGTCGGACGGCCAGGTCGTCGGCCCGACGCCTGTCGACACTGCGCTGGGTGATCGTCGCCGTGTGGCTGGCCCTCCTCGTCATCCGGATCATCGTCGTCTCGACCGTGCCTGATGCGGACCTGTCCTGGTACGGCCTCGTCGAGTTCGGTTCGATCGGCCTCGGCATCGTCGTGATCGTCGTCGCGGTGGTCCGCGCCGCCACCGCCCGTCGCAGGCAGGCCGACGAAGCGCTCGCGCTCGCGATCCGCCGCATCGATCCGACGGTCTGGCTGGTGCCCGCGGCACCGACCGCCGAACTCGACGCCGCCATCGCCGAGGTCCGGCCGGAGGTGCGCCTCGGTGCCCGGGTCACCTGGGCCTTCGGGGCGACCGAGGCCTCCCTGTGGGAACTCGAGGAACGTCGTGCGACCCGGCTGCTCGTGATCCGGTGGAGCCGGGTCGTGCACGTCGGGCTCGAGGATGTGCCGATCGGTCGCGGCGGCGCCCGCCGTGCCTGCGCGGTCGCGATCCACTACGTCCGACCGGACGACACCCCCGCGGTGACGACGTTCTTCGTGCGGACCGGCCCGGGGTCGCAGCGCCTGCTCGGGCGGGGACCCCGGTTGGGTCGGCTCGTCGCGGACCTGGCGCGGGAGCGCATCGTCGCCTGAACCGACGAAGGGCCCTGCGGTCGGCGAGGCCCCTCGTGCTGATCGTCCTGGACGGAGCCGATCAATGCGTCGGTGCTCGTGTCAGTGCGTGGACGGTTCCTGCTCGACCTCGCGCCGGTCGTCGTCGGACCACAGGGTGTGGAAGGTGCCGTCCTTGTCGATGCGCTGGTACGTGTGCGCGCCGAAGAAGTCCCGCTGCCCCTGGATGAGCGCTGCGGGGAGCCGCTCCGAGGCGAGCGAGTCGAAGTACGACAGCGCTGATGAGAACCCCGGTGCCGGGATGCCCGATGCGACAGCGATCCCGACGATGCGGCGCCACGCGGCCTCGCCCTCGGCGACGGCGTTCGCGAAGTACGGGTCGACGAGCAGGCTCTCGAGCTCCGGGTTCTCGGCGTACGCCTCGACGATGCGGTTCAGGAACTGCGCACGGATGATGCAGCCGCCGCGCCAGATCTTCGCGACGTTCCCGAGGTCGATGTCCCAGCCGTACTCCTTCGCCCCGGCGATGATGAGATCGAATCCCTGGGCGTAGGCGACGACCTTCGAGGCGTAGAGGGCGGCCCGGACGTCGTCGGCGAAGGTGTCCGGCACCTCGGCGATGGACGGTCGGTTCTGCACCGATTTCTGCACCGCGGCGCGCTGGGTGGGCTTCGACGACACCGCGCGGGCGAAGACCGCCTCGCCGATGCCGGAGACCGGGATACCGAGTCCGACGGCGTTCTGCACCGTCCAGACACCGGTGCCCTTCGAACCGGCCTCGTCGCGGATGACGTCGACGAGCGGCTTGCCCGTCTCGTCGTCGCGCTGCTTGAGGATCTCGCCGGTGATCTCGATCAGGTAGGACTCGAGGTCGCCCTTGTTCCACTCGTCGAACACCTGCACCAGGTCCTCGACGGTGAGGCCGCCGACGCGGCGGAGCAGGTCGTAGGACTCGGCGATGAGTTGCATGTCGGCGTACTCGATGCCGTTGTGCACCATCTTCACGAAGTGCCCGGCGCCGTCGGTGCCGATGTGGGTGACACAGGGTTCACCTTCGGCGACCGCGGCGATCGACTTCAGGATCGGCCCGAGCGTCTCCCAGGCCTCCTTCGAGCCACCGGGCATGATCGACGGACCCTTCAGCGCACCCTCTTCACCGCCGGAGATGCCGGTACCGACGAAGTTGAGGCCCTTCTCCCGCAGATCGTGCTCGCGGCGGATGGTGTCGTGGAAGTTCGCGTTGCCGCCGTCGACGATGATGTCGCCGGGTTCGAACCGTTCCGCGAGCTGCGAGATCACGGCGTCGGTGCCCTTGCCGGCCTGCACCATGATGATCGCGGTGCGGGGCTTGGACAGCGAGGCCACGAACCCGTCGATGTCCTCGGACGCGATGAACCCGGCGTCACCGTGCTCCTGCAGCAGTTCCTCGGTGCGGGCGTACGTGCGGTTGTAGACCGCGACCGTGTTGCCCTCGCGACTCGCGAGGTTCCGGGCGAGGTTCGAGCCCATCACTGCGAGTCCGACGACCCCGATGTTCGCCTGACCGTTGTTGTCTGCCACGAGGGTCTCCTTTGTCCGGACGTTGTCGCCCAACCTACGACCGCTGCCCTGGGACCGCACGGGTGTTCCGGCAACTGGGGACCGGAGTTCACCGGATCAATACTCTGGAGGGATGAACGCGCGCGCTGTCCACCCGCCCGTCCTCGTCATGGGCGTCTCCGGCTCCGGCAAGTCGACCATCGGGCAGGCCGTGACCGACGCCCTGACGGCAAAGGGTGAACCGTGCGTCTTCGTGGACGCTGACGACCTGCACCCGGTCGCCAACAAGGAGAAGATGCGGCAGGGCATCCCGCTCACCGACGAGGACCGGTGGCCGTGGCTCGACGCCTGTGCGGAGCGGATCGCCGCTGTCGAGGCCGGCGGGTCGCGGTGCGTGATGGCGAACTCGGCTCTGAAGCGGGTCTACCGCGACCGGCTCCGGCAGTCGGCCCCGGGCCTCGTCATCGCGTTCCTCGACGGGTCGCGTGAGCTCATCGCCGAGCGCCAGTCGCACCGCCGGCACGAGTACATGCCGACCTCGCTGCTGGACTCCCAGTTCGCGACGCTCGAGCGACCCCAGCCCGACGAGGCCGCCGTCGACGTGTCGATCGACGGCTCGGTCGACGACACCGTGCGAGAGATACTGGCCGCGCTCGCGGTCACCTCAGCCTGAGCGACGGCCGATGACCGCTGACGGGTCCTGAGCCGTTCCTCCACAGGGGCGCATCGCCGTGCTCGTCATCCCCGAAGTCCCGAGACCGGCGGTCGTCATGGGAGACACCCGGAGCGTCGTTCCAGGACTCCCGCGCTACGCCGAGGCACTCGATCGACTCGGCAAGTGATCCACCTCACCAGCGACGAGGCGTTGCACATCGCTCGGCGGACCCTCGGGGCGGACTCCGCGGTCCGCGACGTCGGACTGCTCGAGGCGGCGATCACACGTCCCGCCGCTTCGGTGGGCGGCAACGATGCCTACCCGACACTGGTCGAGAAGGCTGCGGCACTCGTCCACTCCGCCGTCCGGAACAACGCCCTGGTCGACGGCGACAAGCGCCTCGGACTGATGCTGCTCGTGGTCTTCCTCGGTGTGAACGGGGTCCGGCTCCACGCCTCGAACAACGAGGCGTACGAATTCATCGTCGCGATCGCCGAAGGGGAACTCGACGCCGTGCCGGAGATCGCCGCGGCCCTGATGCCCCTGATCTCGGACGCCTGATCGACCACGCGGTCACGATCAGCGTCGCACCGCACTGACCGCCCCGTGCGGTCGGTGCCCCGGTGCTGAACGGGTGTGGACGTCCACCACGTCGAAGCCCGCTTCGTTCAGCAGTGCCGCCAGGGACGGGACGGGCCAGCGGAACGCGGTGACGACCGCGTGGTCGAAGGCCTCGACCGCAGGGCCCTCGAAGAACCCGAGCAGCAGACCGCCGCCGGGGGAGAGCACCCGCCGGAACTCGGCCAGTGGCCCTCCGATCCGCGGGGGTTCGTGGTGGATCACCGAGTACCAGGCCAGGACTCCGTCGACGCTGCCGTCCCCGAACGGCAGCGCGTCGAGCGACCCGACCCGGAAGTCGATGTCCACGTCCACCGCACCGTGCGTCCGTCGTGCGTGCTCGACGAACGCCGGCACCGCGTCGATGCCGATGACACGATTCCCCTGCCGCGCGAGGTGCGCCGTCCAGTGCCCCGGCCCGCACCCGGCGTCGAGCAGGGGGCCGCGGCGACCCGCTGCCCAGGCGTCGACGAGTGCCCGGTCATCGGGGTGGACGGCGTCCATCGACCCGAGCACTGCCGTGTACTCGTCGGCCCGCGCGCTGTACGCCCTCGTCACCCGCTCCGTCATGCGCCTGACCGTACCGGCGCAGCGCCGAACCGTGCGAGGTTCCCTGTTCCGTGCGACCCGGCGACCCTCGCACCGAGCACGGAACCTCGCACCACGCGCCCGCCGCGCCACGCCCGCCCGCGCCCGCCGCGCCCGCGCCCGCCCCTCAGAGCTTGAACGTCGCCTGCGGGATGTCGGACACGATGCGCCCCGCGGTCCGGACGGCGTCCTCCTCGGACATCTGGTGCGTGACCACGAGCGACGCCAGGTACGCCGCATCCGCACGACGAGCCATGTCGTGCCGCGCCGGGATGGAGCAGTACGCGCGGGTGTCGTCGATGAACCCGGACGTCTTCGTGAACGAGGCCGAGTCGGTGACGGCCGAGCGGTACCGCCCGATCGCCGCCGGAGTGTCGATGAACCACCACGGTGCCCCCGCGTACACCGCGGGGTAGAAGCCCGCCAGCGGACCGATCTCGCGCGAGAACACCGTCTCGTCGACGGTGAACAGCACGAGGTGGAACCCGGGTGCGGTGCCGAACGACTCGAGCAGTGGGCGCAGGGGCTCGGTGAACGACCCGACCGCCGGCAGGTCGTGCCCGGTGTCCGGCCCGAAGCGCTCGAGCGTGGGGGTGTGGTGGTTCCGGATCACCCCCGGGTGCAGCTGCATGACCAGGCCGTCCTCGACACTCATCTCCGCCCAGCGGTAGAGCATGTCGTGCCGGTACGCCGTCGCCTCGGACTCGGTGACCGACGACGGGTCCCGGAGTGCCGCCGCGTGGATCCGTTCGCGCTCCACGGACGACAGCGGCGTGGATCCCGCGTCGAGCACGCCCGTGTCCGTCGCGGTCGCGCCGTGCTCGATGAAGTACCGGCGACGTGCGCGGAGCGCCGCCAACAGCCCTGCGTGGGTGCCCGTGTCGATGCCGGCGGCCTCGCCGATCGACGCGACCACGGGCCTCCAGTCCGACCGCGTCGGGTCGAACACGGCGTCCGCGCGGAAGGTGGGGAGCACCCGGCCCGTGAAGCCGGGGTCGGCGGCGAGCTGCGCGTGCGCGGCGAGGTCGTCCGCCGGGCCGTCGGTCGTGGCGAGGACCTCGATGCCGAAGGTGTCGAACAGGGCGCGCGGCCGGAAGGCGGGGGACGCCAGCAGACCGGCGATGTGGTCGTACTGGTCGTCCGCGTTCGCGGCTGACGGTGCCTGGTCGAGCCCGAACACGTCGTGCAGCTCCGTCTCGAACCAGTAGCGCACGGGGGTCCCGAGGAAGTCGTCCCAGTGCTCCGCCAGCTGTCGCCAGATGGCGCGGCCTGGAGGCACGGGTGAGGTCCCCGACAGGTCAGCGCGTCCCAGCGCGGTCAGGTCCACCCCGTTCGCGTGCAGCAGGCGGAGGACGTAGTGGTCCGGCGTGATGAGCAGCGACGCGGGGTCGCTGAAGGGCTGGTCCGAGGCGATCAGCGCTGCATCGACGTGCCCGTGCGGCGAGATGATCGGGGCGTCCTTGACCGCCTCGTACACGCTGCGTGCCACGGCTCGCGCTCCGGGGTCCGCGGGGAGCAGCCGGTCGGGGTGGGGCGTGAGCCGGGTGGGGGTGCTGGTGCGGGTCATCATCGACTCCTTCGGGTGTGGCGAGTTCGGGGCGGCGAGTGCGGGTGTGGCGAGTTCGGGGCCGCCCGTACGGGATCAGCCGGTGCCGGCGACCGGCGCCGGCCCGGTCGACTCGCGCACGGTCAGGTGGGTGGGCAGCGCGACGGCGCCGGACATGTGCTCCCCGGGCAGCTCGTCGGCGGGCAGGGCGCCGAGTCGTCCGAGCAGCATCCGGATCGCGACCCGGCCGGCGCGCTCGATCGGCGAGGTCATCGTGGTGAGCGGCGGGTTGCAGAAGTCGGCGCCGAAGATGTCGTCGCAGCCCACGATGCTCATGTCCTCGGGGACGCGGACCCCCCGCTCCCGCAGCCGGGCGAGCATCCCGATGGCGATCAGGTCGTTGAAGGCGATGCACGCGGTCGCACCGGCGTGCACGGCGGCATCGGCGGCCGCGGCACCGGAGTCGACGAACGGTGCGTGCGGCCCGACCCGGGCGACACGGATCCCCAGGCGCTTGGCGACCTGCACGAGTGCGCGCCACCGACGCTCGTTCGACCACGAACTGTCCGGCCCGGCGATGTACAGGATCTCCCGGTGTCCCAGCGACACCAGGTGCTGCACCGCCTGCTCCACCCCGCCGGGGGTGTCGATGAGCACCGAGGGCACGCCGGTGGGCCGACGGTTCACGACGACCAGGGGGATCCGCTCGGCGAACCGGGCGATCTGCGCGTCGGACAGGCGCGAGGCGGTGAGCACGACGCCGTCGGCCTTCGCCCCGACGGCGGTGAGGGCGGCGATCTCGGCGTCGGCGGACTCCTCGGTGTCGACGAGCAGCTGCGTCCAGCCGGCACCCGCCAGCTGGTGCTGCGTGCCGCGGATGACGTCGAAGTAGAAGGGGTTGGTGATGTCGGAGACGAGCACCGCGACGGCGCGGGTGCGGCCGGAGGTCAGCGCCCGGGCCTGCGAGTTGGCGACGTAGCCGAGTTCGCGGGCGGCCCGCTGGATGCGCTCCTGGGTGACGGCGTTCACCCGGTCGGGCAGGGACAGGGCCCGTGAGACGGTGGACGCGGCGACCCCGGTGGCGTCCGCGATGTCCCGGATGGTGACGCGACGCGTCGCACCGACGGCGATGCCGGCACCGGCCCCGTCGCGGCCGTCGTTCGTCGAGAGTCCGCTCACGAGGCCGAACGTATTCGCGTCTGGCAACAAGTGGCAACCGGTTGCCGCATGTTGCCAACGGCGGAACAGTGGTGCCACCGAGCAGCGCCGCTCGGAGGAGGTCTCGAGGAGGAAACCCCCGTGAAGACGCGAAGACTGCAAGTCCGCACCATCGTCGGTGCCGTCGCCGTGGTCGCCCTCGCCGCACTGTCCCTGCAGGGATGTGCCGTGGTGAACGGCAGCGGCGACGACCCGAACACCCTCCGCGTGATGATGGGCGCGGACACCACCTACCCCAAGGAACGCAAACAGTGGCAGCGGGAGACCGCCGCCGAGTTCAAGCGCACCACCGGTGCCGACATCCAGTGGGAGACCTACTCGTCCGCGCAGGAGGAGTTGACCGCGATCCAGACGAGCGTCATCTCCGGGCAGGGCCCCGACGTCTACGCGATCGGCACGACGTTCACCCCGACCGCGTACGCCACCGGTGCCTTCGTCGAGATGGGCGCGAAGGAGTGGGACGCGATCGGCGGCAAGGACCAGTTCGACCCCGCGTCGTGCGGCATCTCCGGTCCGAGTGCGTCGAAGCAGATCGGGATCCCGTTCGCCAGCCGTCCGTTCGTGATGGCGGTGAACAAGGACCTGCTCGCGAAGGCCGGCATCACCGACATGCCCACGACGTGGGACGAGCTGACGGCCGACGCGAAGGCCACCACGGGTGACGGACGCCACGGCATGGCGATCGCCTACGCCGACGGCTTCGACCCCTGGAAGTTCGTGTGGGGGATGGCCCAGAACGCCGGCAACACGATCGTCGACGGCTCGAAGGCCGAGATCGACAGCGAGGCCGTCGAGAACGCCTACCGCACCTACTTCGACTGGGTGACGAAGGACGGTGTCGTCGACCCGGCCGCGATCGGCTGGAACAACGCGCAGGCCCTCGCGCAGTTCACCGAGGGCAAGGCGGCGTTCTTCCCGATGACGACCACCACCGCCATCAACTCGTTCCAGGACACCAAGGTCGACGGCAAGTACGAGTTCGCCCTGCTGCCGACCGTCCCGCCGGGTGCGTCCGAGCGGCCGTCCGACGGCATCGAGGCCGCCAGCATCCTGTCCGGCGACAACTGGGTCGTCGCCGACTACGGCACGAAGCAGGACCTGTCCTTCGCCTTCATCAAGCAGCTCAGCGCCCCGAAGGCCCAGCTCGAGTACTACGACCTGTTCGGGAACCTGCCGACCAACGCGTCGGCCGCCGCCGACCTGGCGGCCGACAACCCGCAGCTCAAGCCGATCATCGACGCCGGCCGCCTGTCCAAGCCGACCGCGTTCACCGGCGCCTGGTCCGACATCCAGCTCGCCCTGGTCGACGTGGTCGTGCAGTCGATCCCGTCGCTGAAGTCCGGCGAGGTCACCGACGACCAGCTCCGCAAGCGACTGCAGGACGCCCAGAAGGACGCCCAGGCCACCCTCGATCGTCAGAAGAACGGAAGTCTGTGATGACCAGCACGCAGACCAGGCCCCGCACCGACGCGGCAGCGCCCCGGCCGGTCCGCCCGGCCGGCAAGACGCCCCTCTACAAACGCGAGCGCCCGCTGTGGATGCTCCTGCCCGGCGGGGTCCTCATGCTCGCCGTCATCGTGGTGCCGCTCCTGGTGGGGTTCTTCATCGCGATGCTCGACCTCGACCAGTACACGCTGCGCGAGTGGTTCAGCGCTCCGTTCGTCGGGTTCGCCAACTTCACCGAGGCGTTCACGAACTCGCCCCTGCTGCACTCCATCTGGATCTCGGTGTCCCTGTCGGTGCTCGTCACCGCGGTCACCGTGCCGATCGGGGTCGCCGCCGCGATCTCGACGCAGAACCGGTTCCCCGGCCGCGGGCTCGTCCGGTCGATCTACCTCATCCCGTACGTGCTCCCCGCGTTCGTGGTCGGCACGTTCTTCCGCACGATGCTCCAGCCGCAGGGCGTGGTCAACTCGGTCCTGCACACCGACGTGCTGTGGCTGAACGGTTCGGCGTCGTACTGGGCGCTCGCCGGCGTGATGATCTGGACGAGCTGGCCGTTCGTCTACCTGCTGTCCCTGGCCGGACTGCAGGCCGTGGAGAACGAGGTGCACGAGGCAGCTGCCCTCGACGGGGTGACCTGGTGGGCGAAGCTGCGCTCCATCATCTTCCCGTACCTGCGCGGACCGCTCAGCCTCGCGGTGATCATCTCGATCCTGCACAACATCAACAACTTCACGCTGCCGTTCGTGCTGTTCGGCGTCCCGCTGCCGTCCAGCGTCGAGGTGATGCCCGTCCTGACGTACATCGCGAGCTTCCAGTCGTTCCGCTTCGGCCTGTCCGCGGCGATGGCGATCTGCTCACTCGTGATCGTCGCCATCCCGCTGTTCGTCTACCTGCGGGCGGTCAAGCTCGACACCGGTGACGACGCCGGCCCCAACCGGAAGCAGCGCCGCGCCGACCGCGCCACGCTCGCCGCCGCCCCGACCGCCGCCGACATCGACGGAGCACGCGCATGACCGCCTTCACCACCACACGGACCCGCCCGACGGCGACCCTGACCGAGAGCATCACCGCGCCCGGTCGCCGCCACAAGCGTCCCTACGACACCGACGTCACCCGGCTCCTGCCCCGCTGGCTGCTCATCGTGGTGATCGCCGTGATCATCGCGTTCATCGCCGTGCCGGTGCTCTACATCCTGTTCGGCTCGGTGAACTCCGACGTCGCGGTCGCCCGCGGCGAGTACTTCCCGTCCGAGTTCACGCTGTCGAACTACGTCGAGATCTGGTCCACCGTCGCCCTCGGCGAGGGGCTGGTGAACTCGATGCTCACCGCCGGTGCCGTCGCCGTCGCGAGTGCCGCGCTCGCCGTGTCCACGGCCTACGTGCTCGTCCGGTTCCGGTTCCTCGGGCGGCTGACCATCCTGCGTGGGCTCCTCGCCCTGCAGTCGATCCCCGGCACGCTCCTGCTCCTGCCGGTCTTCGTGGTGTTCTCGAACATCGCCAGCGCCACCGGCGTGCAGATCATCGGCACCCGCTGGGGCCTGTTCGTCACCTACCTGACCTTCGCCCTGCCGTTCTCGACATGGGTGATGGTCACCTACCTGCGCGGCCTGCCGAAGGAACTCGAGGAAGCGGCGCGCATCGACGGCGCCAGCTCGACGAAGATCCTGACGAAGATCGTGCTCCCGCTGTCGTGGCCCGGCATCGTCGTGTCCGCGATCTTCGCCTTCCTGCTCGGCTGGAACGACGTCCTGTTCTCCACGATCATGACGACCCCGAACACCCGGACGGTCGCCGTGGTCCTGCAGGTGCTCGGCACCACCCAGGAGGGCGGCGCGGTCCCGATCTACGGCCAGATGATGGCCGCCTCGATCGTCTGCGCGGTCCCCGTCGTCGCCCTGTACCTGATCTTCCAGCGCTACCTGGTCGGCGGGCTCACCGCCGGCTCCGTCAAGTAGCGCTGTGCAGTCTGCCGACTTGTCCACAGACTGCCTGGAGGCGCGGTGCCAGCCCGCCCCGCGCCTCTCCCCACCGGCACGGCCGGTCCGCCGCTGGCGCGTCGCACCGGAACCGGCTGCGGGGCCCCGGCTGCTCCACCTCATGAAGGGAATGCAATGACCCAGCCCAGTTGGGAACTCTCCGGTTTCGGCGACGAGATCGACGCCGACCCGGTCGTCCAGGTCGCGGTCCTCCAGGCGCTCGGCGCGAGCGCCATCGAGGTCCGCAGTGCCTGGGGCGTCAACGTCGTCGACCTCGACGAGGACCAGCTCGCCGGACTCCACCGGCTGCTCGAGGAGCGCGGACAGACCGTGTCCGCGATCGCCTCGCCGATCGGCAAGGTGCCCGTCGACGAGCCCGTCGAGCACGAGGTGTCGCGGCTCGCCCGTGCGATCGCCGCCGCGCACGCCCTCGGCACCACGAACATCCGGATCTTCTCGTTCTACTTCGAGGGCCGCACGCCCGACGACGTCCGCGACGACGTCCTCGTCCGGATGCGGGCGCTGGCCGACCTCGCCGAGCGCGAAGGGGTGACCCTGCTGCACGAGAACGAGAAGGACATCTACGGTGACGTCCCCGCGCGGGTGCTCGACATCGTCGAGAGCGTCGGTTCGTCCGCGCTCCGCCTGGCCTGGGACAACGCGAACTACGTCCAGTGCGGCGTCCGGCCCTTCACGGACGGCTGGGAGCAGCTCGCCCCCTACGTCGACTACCTGCAGGTCAAGGACGCCCTGGCCGCCGACTCGTCTGTGGTGCCGGCGGGCGAGGGTGACGGCGAACTGCTCCAGACCCTCACCGCGCTCCGTGACGCCGGCTACTCCGGGTACGCCTCGCTCGAGCCGCACCTCAGCGACTTCACCTCCCTCGGCGGGTTCTCCGGCCCCGCGGCCTTCGGTCGCGCCGGCCGGGCCTTCCGCACCCTCACCGACCAGATCGGAGTCACCCTGCGATGACCGAACCCACCAACCCGCTCCGCCTGGCCGTCGTCGGCGCCGGCGTCATCGGACGCCACCACGCCACCGTCGCGGTGCACCACCCCGACCTGCAGGTCGTCGCCCTCGTCGACGCCGTGCCCGAAGCCGCCACAGGCGCGGCGGACGCGATCGAGGCGATGGGCGTCGACCGTCCGATCACGACGTCCACCATCGAGGAAGCGATCGAACAGACCGACATCGACGTCGTCGCCATCTGCTCGCCCTCGGGCATGCACGTGCAGCTGGCCGAGGCCGCGCTGGCCGCCGGCAAGCACGTCGTCATCGAGAAGCCGCTCGACACCACGATGCCCCGGGCCCGGCAGATCGCAGCGCTCGCCGCAGCCGCTCGCGATCGTGGGCTCGTCACGAGCGTCATCAGCCAGCACCGCTTCGACCCGGCGTCGGCAGCCGTCGCCCGGGCCGCGCACGACGGCGGGTTCGGCACCGTGACCTCGGGGCTCGCGAGCGTCGCCTGGTACCGGTCGCAGGGGTACTACGACTCCGGTGACTGGCGCGGCACCTGGGCGCTCGACGGCGGCGGTGCGGTGATGAACCAGGGCGTGCACACCGTCGACCTCCTCGTCTGGGCGCTCGGTCGTCCGGTCGAGATCTCCGCGCAGACCGGCCTGCTCGCCCACGACCGCATCGAGGTCGAGGACACCGCCGTCGCCACCGTCCGGTTCGCCGGCGGGGCGCTCGGCGTCATCCACTGCACGACCGCCGCGTACCCGGGCCTCTCCGCGCGCTACGCCGTGTACGGCACGCACGGATCCGCGATCGTCGACGACGACCGGCTCGCCTACTTCCACATCGCGCCGGACAACGCGACGCTCGAATCCGCCGCGACGACGTCCAACGCGACCGCGGTCGCCGGTGCCGTCGACCAGAAGGACCGGGCCGTCCCACCCGAGCACGTCGTCGGCGGCCCGGCCGAACCCGATCACTTCGCCGCGGGGCACGCTCGGCAGTACACCGACATCGTCGGCGCGATCCGGCAGGGCCGCGAACCCGGCGTCACGGTCGACGCCGCCCTGGTGTCGCTCGCCACCGTCCGCGGGCTCTACGTCAGCGCGACGCTCGGGCAACCCGTCCGCATCGACGACGTGATCGACGGCAAGTACGACGACGTGGTGCCGGTCGTCGGCGGGGCTGATCGAGGGCAAGGCAGCGCCGACCCAGCCGACGTGGTGCCGGTCGTCGGCACACCCGCCACCGCCAGCGCGACCGAAGGAGCCACCCGATGAAGTTCTCCGTGTTCACCGCCTCCACCCCCGACTGGACCCCGTCCGAAGCCGCCGAGACCCTGGCCGCGCAGGGCTGGGACGGCATCGAGTGGCGCATCGTCGACGACCGCCCGGCCGACGGCGCCGAGGTCCCCGCCGAGCGGTCGTTCTGGGCGGGCAACAACTCGACGTGGCAGTACACCGGCATCCGTGACCGGGTCGGCGAAGTCGCCCGGGTCACCGACGCCGCCGGGCTCGAGTACTCGGGCATCGGCGGCTACCAGCCGGCCGCCGACCACGACGGCGTCGACACGATGCTGCGCGTGACGAGCGAACTCGGCGCCCGGCAGGTCCGCGTCACGATGCCGCACTACCGGGCCGAGAAGGAACGCACCGGCGAGACCTACCCCCAGCTCTTCGACCGCACCCGCGCCGACCTCGAGTGGGCGGCGGACCGCGCTGCCGAACTCGGCGTCAAGGTGTTGGTCGAGCTGCACCACATGACGATCACGCCGTCGGCCTCCGCGGCACTGCGGCTGATCGACGGTCTCGATCCCGCACACGTCGGGGTCATCCACGACCTCGGCAACCTCGTGATCGAGGGGTACGAGGACCACCTCGCCGCGTTCGAGCTGCTCGGGCCGTACCTGGCGCACGCCCACGTGAAGAACGCCCGCTGGGTCGACACCGGCGACACCCGTGCCGACGGTAGTTCGATCTGGCAGCACGAGTGGGCACCCCTGCGCACCGGCCAGGCGTCGGTCTCCGAGTACCTCGACGCGCTCCGCCAGGTGGGCTACGACGGATGGGTCACGATCGAGGACTTCTCCACCGACCTGCCGCTCGAAGCCCGCACCGCCGACAACCTGGCGTACCTGCGGTCCCTCGTGCCGGTGTCGGCATGACCGATCGCCGACCGGGCATCGTCCACCTGGGGGTGGGCGCGTTCGCGCGCGCCCACCTCGCCTGGTACACGGCCCACACCACGGGGGAGCCGTGGGGCATCACCGCCTTCACCGGGCGCTCGCCCGCGGCGGCGGACGCCCTCACCGCACAGGACTGCCGGTACACGCTGGTCACGCGCGCTGCGTCCGGCGACGACGCCGAGGTGGTCGACACGATCGTGGCCGCCCACCCGGGCAGCGACGACACGGCCTGGAGGCACGCGGTCGCGTCGCCTGCGACGACCATCGTCACGCTGACGGTCACCGAGCAGGGCTACCGGCCCGGTTCCGACGTCCCGGCCCGGTTGGTCGCGGGGCTCGACGCCCGGCGTGCCGCCGGGTCCGGGCGCATCGCACTGGTCAGCTTGGACAACCTGACGCACAACGGGGCGGTCCTGCGCGACGCCGTGCTCGACGCCGTCACCGACGACGCCCTGCACGACTGGATCGAGGCGAACGTCACGTTCCCGAGCTCGATGGTCGACCGGATCACCCCGGCCACCACCGACGACGACGTCGCGCGCCTGTCGGAACTGCCGGGTGCGCTCGCCGGAGACCGGGTCCCGGTCGTCACCGAGCCGTTCGCGGAGTGGGTGCTCGAGGACGCCTTCGACGGGATCGACCGACCCGCGTGGGAGACCGCCGGGGTGCGCATCGTCGACGAGGTCACCCCGTACGAGCAGCGGAAGCTCTGGCTGCTGAACGGCTCGCACTCGCTCCTCGCCTACCTTGGGTTGCAGCTCGGGCACGACACCGTGGCCGAGGCTTTGGACGACCCGGTCTGCCGTACCGCGGTCGAGCAGCTCTGGGACGAAGCCGCGCTCGAGCTCCCGCTGCCCGAGGCCGAGGTCACCGACGCCCGAGCGGCCCTGGTCGAGCGGTTCGCCAACCCGCGCATCCGGCACACCCCGCGGCAGATCGCGTCCGGCGGTTCGCAGAAGCTGCCCGTCCGCGTCGTCGACGTCGTGCGGCACCGGCTCACCCGCGACCCCTCGGCCGGCATCGGCACCGGAGCGGCCACCGCCCTCGCCGCGTGGTGGTTGCACGTCACCGAGCAACCCGAGCTGGTGGACGACCCCGGTGCCCCCGGGCCAGACTCGGACGTGCACGACGTCCTGGCCGTCATCGCCCCCGAACTCGACACGACCCCCGTGGTCGCCGCCGTGACGGCGGCGGCCGACCGCATCCGCACCGCCGCGGCACGCGCCCGCGAACGCTCCAACGGAGGAGTCCACGCATGACCGACACGAACACCACGAACCCCGCGGCCCCGGTCCCCGGTGCCACCGACAGCGGACCGGCCGAGACCACCGCCGGCCGTCCGGACACCTGGGCCTCGGCGGACCGCGGGCAGCTGATCGAGCGGGCCGAGGTCATCGTGACCAGCCCGAACCGGAACTTCGTGACGCTCAAGCTCACCACGGCCGACGGCGTCACCGGGCTCGGCGACGCCACCCTGAACGGCCGTGAGCTCGCGGTCTCCGCGTACCTGTCCGAGCACGTCGTCCCGCTGCTCGTCGGCCGTGACGCCAGCCGCATCGAGGACGCCTGGCAGTTCCTGTACCGGTCGTCGTACTGGCGCCGTGGTCCGGTCACGATGGCCTCGATCGCCGCCGTCGACATGGCCCTCTGGGACATCAAGGCCAAGGTCGCCGGGATGCCGCTCTACCAGCTGCTCGGCGGGGCCTCCCGGACCGGACTCATGGCGTACGGGCACGCCTCCGGCAAGGAGCTGCCCGAGCTGTTCGACTCGATCCGCGAGCACCAGGAGGAGGGCTACCGCTCCATCCGCGTGCAGACCGGTGTGCCTGGCCTCGAGTCCATCTACGGCATCGCGTCGAACAAGACCACCGAGGGCAACGCCGGTGTCCGCTACGACTTCGAGCCCGCACAGCGCGGCGCCCACCCTGCGATGGAGGACTGGGACACCCGCGCGTACCTGCGCCACCTGCCCACCGTGTTCGAAGCCGTCCGCAACGAGTTCGGCCCCGAACTGCCCCTGCTGCACGACGGCCACCACCGGATGACGCCGCTGCAGGCCGCCAAGCTCGGCAAGTCGCTCGAGCCGTACGACCTGTTCTGGCTCGAGGACTGCACCCCCGCCGAGAACCAGGAGGCCCTGAAGCTCGTCCGGCAGCACACCACGACGCCGCTCGCGATCGGCGAGGTGTTCAACACCATCTGGGACTTCAAGGACATCATCCGCGACCAGCTCATCGACTACGTCCGCGGTGCCGTCACGCACATGGGCGGCATCACCCCGCTGAAGAAGACGATGGACTACGCCGCGATGTACCAGGTCAAGTCCGGGTTCCACGGGCCGACCGACATCTCCCCGGTGGGGCTCGCGGCCCAGATGCACCTCGGGCTCGCGATCCACAACTTCGGCATCCAGGAGTACATGCAGCACGGCCCGCAGACGAACCAGGTGTTCCACCAGACGTTCACCTTCACCGACGGCTACCTGCACCCGGGCGACGAGCCCGGCCTCGGGGTCAGCCTCGACGTCGACGAGGCGGGGAAGTACCCCTACGAGCAGGCCTACCTGCCGTTCAACCGCCTGGCCGACGGCACCGTCCACGACTGGTAGTGGCGGGCAGGGTCGTCCGGCGGGCAGGGTGTTGAGCGGGCACAGTGGTGGCATGGAGTTCGCGGACGTCGCCAGGGAGCTGCTGCTCGTCGCGCCGCAGGACTTCGTCGCCGAGCGCACCGCACGACAGCGGGCTGCGCGGAAGGATGACCGCGACCTCGCCGCGGCGATCGGGAAGCTCCGGAAGCCTGCCCCGGCCGCCTGGGTGATCGACCTGCTCGCGCACGACGGTGCCATGGACGAGGCCGTCGACCTCGGGCCGGCGCTCCGGAAGGCCCAGGCCGATGCCGACCCGGACGAGATCCGGAGGCTCCGGCGGCAGCGCTCCGGCGTGGTCGACGCGCTCGCCCAGGCCGGTGCCGACCTGGCCTCCGACGCCGGGCACCCGGTCACCCCGGCGGTGCTCGAGCAGGTCCGCGCGACGATCGAGGCGGCGATGGCCGACCCCCACGCCGGCGCTGCCGTCCGGTCGGGCCTGCTCGTGACGGCGCTCGAGAGCGTGGGGTTCGACGAGGTCGACCTGGACGGGGCGCTCGCGGATCCGGACGCGGTGCCGGACGCTTGGTCCGGCAGCGATGCCCCACCCATCCCCATCTCGCAGGCGAGGGGTGCGCGGAAGGCGAGTCGTGCCTCCAGGCCCGCGCAGCGCGACCACGTGGAGCCCAAACCGGAACCGGAACCGGAGCGTGATCCGGCTGCCGGCCGGAGGGCCGCGCGTCAGGCGGAGACGGTCGCGCGTACCGAGTCGCGCGAGGCGGATGCCGCACTCGACACCGCGGAGGCCGACCTGACGGCCGCCGAGGACCGGAAAGCGGACGTGCAACGGGAGCTCGAGCGGGCTGAAGCCGAGATCAGCCGCCTCGAAGGGCTCCGGGACGAGGCGGAGACCGCGAGTGACCGCGCCCGCGAGGTCCTGGCTGCGGCCCAGCGGCACCGGCGTGAGCTCGGACGCTGAGCGGGGCGAGCAGAAGCGTCGCGACACGCCCGAACGGGGCTGCTAGACTCGGTCCCTGACTTCGGCGAGGGCTGCGCACGCGCGGCCGTGATCGACGCGGTGGGATACCCGGCAAGACTCTGGGATCGTTCCTCACGCGTGCACGCGTTCGAGTTGCAACACCACAGACCCCCACGATGCCGGCAACCCGGCGTCGTCCCCGACACCAGGAGGCACCATGGCCGACTACACCAAGCTCGCAGCGGAAGTCCGCACCAAGTTCGGCAAGGGCGCTGCCCGCAAGCTCCGCGCTGCCGACAAGATCCCCGCCGTCGTCTACGGCCACGGCACCGAGCCGCAGCACATCTCGCTGCCCGGTCACGAGACCATGCTGCTCGTCCGTACGGCCAACGCGGTCGTGGACCTCGACATCGAGGGTGCGGCGCAGCTCGCCCTCGTGAAGGACGTCCAGCGTGACCCGGTGCGTCAGATCATCGAGCACATCGACCTCGTGGTCCTCCGCCGCGGCGAGAAGGTCACCGTCGACGTGCCCGTCCTCATCGAGGGCGAGTCCTTCTCCGGCACCATCCACGTGCAGGACCTCAACACGATCTCGCTGCTCGTGCTCGCCACGAACATCCCGGAGCACGTCTCCGTGAACGTCGAGGGCCTCGAGGACGGCGTGCAGATCCACGCCGCGCAGCTCGAGCTCCCCGAGGGCGCCGAGCTCGAGACCGACCCGGAGGCGCTGGTCGTCGCGATCGTCACCCCGCGTGGCACCGCTGACGACGACGCCGCCGACGAGGCGTCGGCCGAGGCCGGTGCCGAGTCGGGTGCCGAGGGCGCTGCGGACTCCGAGTAACACCCCTTCGAAGACATCTGGCCGGCGCTGTGGCGGATCGCATCCTCGTCGTGGTCGGGCTCGGGAACCCCGGGCCCGGCTACGCCGGCAACCGTCACAACGTCGGCCAGATGGTCCTCGACGAACTCGCCGCCCGCATGGGGGCGACGTTCAAGAAGCACAAGACGCCGAACCAGGTCGCCGAGGGGCGCCTGGTGCCCGGCGGACCGCGACTCGTGCTGGCGAAGCCCGGGTCGTTCATGAACACCTCGGGCGGGCCGGTCTCCTCGGTGCTCGGGTTCTACAGCGCGACCCCCGCCGAGCTCGTCGTCGTGCACGACGAGCTGGACCTGCCGTTCGACACCGTCCGTCTCAAGGGCAGCGGCGGGCACGGTGGCCACAACGGTCTGCGCGACATCATCAAGGCCACCGGCACGAACGAGTTCACGCGTGTGCGGGTCGGCATCGGCCGTCCCCCCGGTCGTCAGGACCCGGCCGACTACGTGCTGCGCGACTTCTCCGCAGCCGAGAAGAAGACGCTGCCGATCCTGCTGGCCGACGCAGCGGACGCGGTCGAGGCGATCGCCGAGGTCGGCCTGCTCGCGGCGCAGCAGCGCGTCCACGCGCCGTCCTGACGCTCCTCGCTGTTCGCCCGTCGCGCACGACGCGGGCGCTGTCGGTGGTGGCCGGTACCATCTCCTGAGTGACGATCTCGGGCATCATCCCTGCGCTTTCCCGCGCCTCCGCCTTCGATCGCGTCCTGCGCGCCGCGCCGCGCGACGCTGACTTCTCCGTGGTCGACGGCCTCCGGGTCCCGCTGCTCGGGGCCCTGCTCGCCGAGCGCACCGGCCCGCAGTGCGTCCTTGTCATCACGGCGACGGGGCGTGAGGCCGAGGCTGTCCGAGAATCCTTCGGCAGCTACCTGCCCGACGCCCAGGTGCTCGAGTTCCCGGCGTGGGAGACCCTGCCGCACGAACGGCTCAGCCCGAGTGCGCAGACCGTCGGCACCCGCATCGCGACGTTGCGGAAGCTCGCGGCCTGGCAGGCGGCTGCCCCGGCAGACCGCCGTCAGACGATCGTGGTCGCGAGCGTCCGTGCGGCCCTGCAGCCGATCGCGAGCAACCTGACGTCCCTCGCCCCCGTGGTGCTGCGCACGGACTCTCGCGGCAACGACCTCTCGGTGATCGCGTCCCAGCTCGTCGACCTCGCCTACGCCCGCGTCGACCTCGTCACCCGTCGCGGGGAGTTCGCGGTGCGCGGCGGCATCCTCGACGTCTTCCCCCCTGCTGCAGACCACCCGGTCCGGGTCGACTTCTTCGGTGACGAGATCGAGGCGATCAAGGCCTTCTCCGTCGCCGACCAGCGCACCACCGAGGACGACCTCGGCTCGGTCGAACTCACCGCCTCGCGCGAACTCCTGCTCAGCGACGACGTCCGGCAGCGCGCGCGCGAGATGCTGCACGAGTTCCCGAACCTGTCGCAGATGCTGGCGAAGATCGCCGAGGGGATCCCGGTCGAGGGCATGGAGTCGCTCGCCCCCGCGCTCGTGCAGGAACTGGTCCCCGTCACGAGCTACCTGCCGGACGACGCCACCATCGCGGTGTTCTCGCCCGAGCGGGTGAACGGCCGCGCGAACAGCCTGGCTGAGACGAACACCGAGTTCCTGCAGGCCGCGTGGAGCGCCGCGGTCGCCGGCGCGCAGGCCCCGATCGACCTCGACGCCGGCAACTTCCTCACCGTGCAGCAGCTCAGGAACACTCGCGGCCAGCGCACCTGGTGGACCGTGTCGCCGTTCGATTCCGGCCTCGACGAGGGCGACACCGAGCGGGTCCTGACCGATGCCGAGGCCGCGGCCGAGGCGGGCGAGTACATCCGCGTCCGCGCCGAGGCGGTGCCGAGCTTCGCGGGCAGCGCCGACGGCGCGATCGCGCACGTGAAGTCGCTGACCGACGACGGGTGGGCGGTCGTGGTGACCGCCCAGGGGCAGGGGCTGGTCGAGCGGGCGGTGCAGGTCCTCGCGGACGCGGGGGTCGCAGCCCGTGCCGAAGCCGTCACCGCGCCTCCCGAGCCGGGGGTCGCCGTCGTGACGACCGCCACCGTCGAGTCGGGGTTCGCCATCCCCGACCCTCGCATCGCGGTCATCAGCGAAGCCGAGTTCTACGGCCGCAGCGTCCAGCAGGGCGCGCGCACCGTCAAGAAGCTGGCGAGCCGACGCAAGAACGTCGTCGACCCGCTGCAGCTCAAGCCGGGCGACGTCGTCGTGCACACCACGCACGGCATCGGCAAGTTCGTCGAGCTCGTCTCGCGCGAAGTGAGCTCCGGCGGCCGCAACGCGGTGAAGACGCAGCGCGAGTACCTCGTGCTCGAGTACGCACCGTCGAAGCGCAACTACCCGGGCGACAAGCTCTTCGTGCCGACGGACCAGCTCGACCAGCTGTCGCGGTACGTCGGCGGCGAGTCCCCGACCCTGTCGAAGATGGGCGGCTCGGACTGGTCCGCCGCGAAGTCGAAGGCCCGCAAGGCCGTCCGTGACATCGCCGTCGACCTGGTGAAGCTGTACTCGGCGCGCATGGCGTCGAAGGGGCACGCGTTCGGGCCGGACACCCCGTGGCAGCGTGAGCTGGAAGAGGCGTTCCCGTTCGCCGAGACCGCCGACCAGCTCACCACGATCGACGAGATCAAGCGCGACATGGAGCGGCCGATCCCGATGGACCGCCTGCTCTCCGGCGACGTCGGGTACGGCAAGACCGAGGTCGCCGTCCGTGCCGCGTTCAAGGCCGTGCAGGACGGCAAGCAGGTCGTCATGCTCGTGCCGACGACCCTGCTCGTCCGGCAGCACATGGAGACGTTCCAGGAGCGCTTCGCCGGGTTCCCCGTGCACCTGCGCGCCCTCAGCCGGTTCCAGTCCGAGAAGGAGTCGAAGGAGACCATCGCCGGGCTCGCCGACGGCACGGTCGACATCGTCATCGCGACGCACCGGATCCTGTCGCAGGGCATCACGTTCAAGGACGTCGGGCTCGTCATCATCGACGAGGAACAGCGGTTCGGCGTCGAGCACAAGGACCAGCTGAAGAAGTTCAAGACCAACGTGGACGTCCTGGCGATGTCGGCGACCCCGATCCCGCGCTCGCTCGAGATGGCGGTCACCGGGATCCGCGAGATGTCGACCCTGGCCACCCCACCAGAGGACCGCCACCCGATCCTGACCTTCGTCGGGCCGCAGTCCGACCTGCAGGTGGCGGCGGCGATCCGCCGCGAGCTGCTGCGCGAGGGCCAGGTGTTCTACGTGCACAACCGCGTGCGGGACATCCAGTCGGTCGCCGCCCACCTGGCCGAGATCGTGCCGGACGCCCGCATCGCCGTCGCGCACGGGCAGATGTCGGAGAGCAGCCTCGAGCAGGTCATGGTCGACTTCTGGGAGCGCCGGTTCGACGTCCTGGTGTCGACGACGATCATCGAGACCGGGCTGGACATCGCCAACGCGAACACGCTCATCATCGACAAGGCGGACAAGTACGGTCTGTCGCAGCTCCACCAGCTGCGGGGTCGTGTCGGCCGTGGGCGAGAGCGCGGGTACGCGTACTTCCTCTACGACTCCGACAAGCCGCTGTCCGAGACCGCCCAGGACCGCCTCGAGACCATCGCGGCGAACAACGAGCTCGGCGCGGGCATGCAGGTCGCCATGAAGGACCTCGAGATCCGCGGCGCCGGCAACCTGCTCGGTGGGGAGCAGTCCGGCCACATCGCCGGTGTCGGCTTCGACCTGTACCTCCGCATGATCGGCGAGGCCGTCTCCCAGTTCCGCGGTGACGTCGCCGAGGGGCAGACCGAGCTCCGGCTCGAGATCCCCGTCGACGCGCACATCCCCGAGGACTACGTCGAGTCCGAGCGTCTCCGGCTCGAGGCGTACCAGAAGCTCTCGGCGGCCTCGGCACCCACGGCGCAGCCGGACGCGATCGACATGGTGCTCGACGAACTCACCGACCGCTACGGGCAGCCGCCACAGGCCGTGCAGACCCTGGTCGAGGTGTCCCGGCTCCGGCGCATGGCGCAGCAGGTCGGGCTGTCCGACGTGGTGGTCATGGGTTCGAACCTGCGCGTCGCGGGCAAGGAGCTCGCCGACTCGATGCAGGTGCGGCTCAAGCGCATGTTCCCGGGGGCCCGGTGGTTCCCGCAGCAGAACGCGACGAGCATCCCGATCCCCCGGCCGCACGACCAGGCGCTGCCGGACGAGGCCCTCATCGAGTGGGTGGAGAGCATCCTGACGGCCGTGTACGGGGCGACGACCCCGGCAGAAGCGCCGGCGGCGTAGACGCCGACACTGACGGACTGGAGGCACGGTGCGGGCCCGCACCGTGCCTCCAGTCCGTCCCTGGCCGGGTCCACGGCGCGCACGCCGTTCGCGACGATCCACGCGTTGATCGACGCGTGGATCGTCGCAAGTGTGGTGCCCGCCCGGTCCGCCGCCCGCTACTCCGTCGCCTCGGCCTCGGACAGCTCGCGCCGCGCGCGGTAGGCCCGCGCCCGGAGGGTGACGACGACCGCCGACGCCACGATGGCGATGCCGGATCCGACGAGCACGGCGAGGACGCCCTCGTCGAGGATCTCCTCGTTGCGGGCGAACGCGAGTTCGTTCATCAGGAGCGAGACCGTGAACCCGATCCCGCCGAGCACACCGACGGTGATGATCGAGAAGAACGACAGCGAGGAGCGGCCGGGCGAGCGGAAGATCCGCGTGGCGATGACGCCGAACAGGGTGATGCCGATGACCTTGCCGACCGGCAGCGCGATGACGACCGCCCAGAACGTGGGGGAGAGCTCGGCGATGCCCACCGCGGGGATGATCACCGCGGCCGAGGCGAACGCGAACACCGGCAGGACGATCGCGTTCGACCACGGCTCGACGTTCTCGTGCAGGGTGTGGCCGGGGCGGCGGGGGAGTACGAGGCCGAGCGCGACGCCCGCGATCGTGGCGTGCACGCCGGAGTGGTAGACGAGCCACCACGTCACGAGTCCGACCAGGACCATCGCCACGATCAGGACGGTCTGCCCGCTGCGTCCGGGCCGGAGCATGCGGCCGAGCAGCCAGAACAGCGCGAGCGTGACCACGGCGCCGCCGAGGGCCAGGAAGTCGGTGTCGTGCGCGAACACGACGGCGATGATGATGATCGCGATGAGGTCGTCGAGCACGGCGAGTGCGA
Organism: Curtobacterium sp. VKM Ac-1376; assembly: GCF_015351025.1. Taxonomy (GTDB): domain Bacteria; phylum Actinomycetota; class Actinomycetes; order Actinomycetales; family Microbacteriaceae; genus Curtobacterium. Next base: position 113,150 of record NZ_JADKRV010000001.1, read on the forward strand.
GCAGGAACACCCGGATGCCGCCCGGCAGTCCCCGGCCGAACATGGCGAGGACCCCGAGCGCGAACGCGATGTCCGTTGCCGTCGGGATCGGCCAGCCGTGCGTGTACGGGGTCCCCGCAGTGACGAGGAGGAACACACCGGCGGGGACGAGCACGCCACCGACGGCAGCGATGGCCGGCACGATCGCGGTCTTCGGGTTGGACAGTTCACCGTCGACGAGTTCCTGCTTCAGCTCGATCGCGACGAGCAGGAAGAACACCGCGAGCAGGCCGTCACTGATCCAGTGTGCGATCGACAGGTCGAGGCCGACGGCGCCGAGCGGCAGGTGGGCGGCCAGCAGACGTTCGAGGCCGGGGCCGACGGGCGAGTTCGCCACGACGAGGCCGAGCACCGCGGCGGTGAGGAGTGCGACGGCACTGAAGCGGGGGGAGCGGACGAGGGATGACATGGATCTCCGTCTCGAGGGGTCGGGTAGTGGTCCGTCGACCAGACTTCCCGACACGCCTCCACCAGCATACGGGAATGAGACGATGGCGCGATGACCGCCCTACCCGACCTGGTGACCGTCGTCGACCGCCTGCTCGCCGAGGACGGAGGGTGCGTCTGGAACCGGGCGCAGACCCACGCGTCCCTCGCCCGCTACGCCGTCGAGGAGTCGTACGAACTCGTCGACGCGATCGACGACGGCGACCCGGACGACGTGCGCGAGGAACTCGGCGACCTGCTCTACCAGGTCGTCCTGCACGCCGGCATCGCTGCACGAGCGGGCGAGTTCACCCTCGAGGACGTCGCCGCCGGCGTGCGCGACAAGATGACGCGACGCCACCCGCACGTGTTCGGGGACGAGACCGCGGACACCGTCGAGGACGTCGTGCGCGTCTGGCGTGCGGCGAAGGCGGCCGAGAAGTCGACCAGGCGGAGCGTGTTCGACGGGGTCCCGCGGGCGATGCCGCCCCTGGAGCGCGCGGTGAAGCTGCTCGAACGCCTGGACGAGCGTGGGGACGCCGACGCGGTCGTCGCGTCCGTCGTCGGTGCTGGCCGGGAGGCCCGTGGTGCGTCGTCAGCACCGGCTGCGGCGGGCGGGACGGGCGGGGCGGGCGAGGCGGGCGGGGTCGACGCGGCGTGGGGGATCGCGGTGCTCGGCGAGGTCGCGGCTGCGGCGCAGCAGGGGATCGACCCGGTCGCGAGTCTGCGCGCGGCGGTCTCGGCGCTCGAAGCGGCCGGTCGCAGAGTGGGATGACGCCGACGTGGCCCGCGGAGAGGACGTCGCGCACGGGGGAGGGGAGCTGGCGCCCCGGGAGAGGACGTGCGCCCAAGGGGAGAGAACGGGCGCCCTCCCAACCCGAAAAAAGGAGGGCGCCCGTGAGCGGGCGTCGGCTCCACCAGGGAGAGGGGCCGACAGGGAAACCCGCTCGAACCGCGGGACGCACTGCAGCACGTCGCCCCGCGAACGGTCCGGGGAGCGGATCAGGCGCTCTCCGAACCGAGGTTCTGCATCCAGTATGCCAGTCGATCGCGAGCGGCGCAAACGCGGGAGCCGCGTCTGCCAGACTTGACCGCATGGCGACGACCGTGACGGCACCCCGTGGCATGCGTGACTTCCTCCCGGCGGAAAAGGCCCGGCGCGAGCACGTGCTCGGGGTCGTGCGGGACGTCTACTCGCGGCACGGCTTCGACGAGATCGAGACCCCGGTGGTCGAGGACGCCGCCCGGCTGCACTCGGGCCTCGGTGGTGACAACGAGAAGCTGGCGTTCGCGGTGATGAAGCGTGGGCTGACCACCGATGACCTGCAGGCGGCACAGGCACCGCTCGACCTCGCCGACCTCGGCCTCCGGTTCGACCTGACCGTCCCGCTCGCGCGCTTCTACGCCTCGCACCGCGCAGAGCTGCCATCAGTCTTCCGCTCCGTGCAGATCGCGCCGGTCTGGCGTGCGGAACGCCCGCAGAAGGGCCGCTACCGCCAGTTCGTGCAGTGCGACATCGACATCCTGGGCGAGCCCGGGCAGCTCGCCGAGATCGAGCTCATCCGCGCGACCACCGCCGCGCTCGACGCCCTCGGGGTCAGCGGCACGACGATCCGCATCAACGACCGCCGGATCCTGCTGGCGCTCCTCGCGTCGTGGGGCATCACCGAGTCGGCGGCGGCCGACCGTGCCCTCATCACGATCGACAAGCTCGACAAGATCGGTGCGGACGGTGTCGCGGCGGAGCTGCGAAGCACCGTGGGCACCGAGCTGCCCGCGCTCGAGGACACCATCCGCGCACTCGAGGCCGCGGACTGGTCATCGGTCGAGGGGGCTCCATGGCTCGACGACGAAGCCTTCGCCGACCTGCTCCGCCTGCGCGAGGCGCTGCCCGGGGTCGACCTGCACTTCGACCCGACGCTCGTGCGCGGCATGGGCTACTACACGGGCACGATCTTCGAGGTCGCGCACCCCGACTTCGGCTACAGCCTCGGTGGTGGCGGGCGGTACGACGGCATGATCGGCCGGTTCCTCGCGCAGGACGTGCCGGCGGTCGGGTTCTCGCTCGGGTTCGAGCGGCTCGTCGACCTCGTGACCCTTCCGGAGTCAGCCGAGGCCGACGCCGTCGTGCTCGTCTACGACAAGGACACCGACCCGGTCCGGCTCGCCGCGCTCAAGACCGAGGCGCTCGGATCGCACCGACGCGTCCGGCTCGAACGGCGGACGAAGAACACGAAGAACCTGCTCGCCGGCCTCGCCGCGCAGGGGTTCACGGCCTTCGCGACCGTCGGCGCAGACACGACGTCGCTCGAGGGCGTCGAGTTCCGTCCGCTCGACTGAGTCGTCCGCCGAGTTCTCCACAGGTGGCGTCACGGCCGAGGCCGTGTTCACCTCGGCTCGCTAGGATCGACACGCAATCACCACAACCAATGTGTAGGGAGTACCCCGTGGCCCTGATCGATGCCGTAGGCGCACGCGAAGTCCTCGATTCCCGAGGCAACCCGACGGTCGAGGTCGAGGTCCTCCTCGACGACGGCGTCGTGTCCCGCGCGCTCGTCCCGTCCGGTGCATCCACCGGCGCCTTCGAGGCGTACGAGCTCCGCGACGGCGACGCCTCGCGCTACGGCGGCAAGGGCGTGCTCAAGGCCGTCGATGCCGTCCTCGACGAGATCGGTCCGGCGCTCGAGGGCTTCGACGCCACCGATCAGCGCCTCGTCGACGCCGCGCTCATCGAGCTCGACGGAACCGAGAACAAGTCCCGCCTCGGCGCCAACGCGATCCTCGGTGCCTCGCTCGCCGTGGCCCGTGCCGCCGCCGACTCGGTCGACCTGCCGCTCTTCCGCTACCTCGGCGGCCCGAACGCGCACACGCTCCCCGTCCCGCTGATGAACGTCGTCAACGGTGGTGCCCACGCGGACACCAACGTCGACATCCAGGAGTTCTTCCTGGTGCCCTACGGCGCCGAGTCCTTCTCGGAGGCACTCCGCTGGGGCGTCGAGACCTACCACGCCCTCAAGGGCGAGCTGAAGAAGCAGGGCCTCGCGACCGGTCTCGGCGACGAGGGCGGCTTCGCGCCGGAGCTCGCGTCGAACCGCGCGGCGCTCGACTTCCTGCTGACCGCGATCGAGAAGGCCGGGTACACCCCGGGCAAGGACATCGCCGTCGGCCTCGACGTCGCCTCGACCGAGTTCTTCTCGGACGGCAAGTACCACTTCGAGGGCAAGCAGCTCTCGAGCCAGGAGTTCACCTCCTACTTCGCCGAGCTCGTCGCGAACTACCCGCTCGTCACCATCGAGGACCCGCTGGCCGAGGATGACTGGCAGGGCTGGTCGCACCTGACCGCCGAGCTCGGCGACAAGGTGCAGATCGTCGGCGACGACCTGTTCGTCACCAACCCGAAGCGCCTGCAGCGGGGCATCGACGAGAAGGCCGCGAACTCGATCCTCGTCAAGGTCAACCAGATCGGGACGCTCACCGAGACCCTCGACGCGGTCTCGCTCGCGCACCGTCACGGCCTGACCTCGATCCTGTCGCACCGCTCCGGCGAGACCGAGGACACCACGATCGCGGACATCGCGGTCGCGGTCGACGGCGGCCAGATCAAGACCGGCGCCCCGGCCCGTTCGGACCGCGTCGCCAAGTACAACCAGCTGCTCCGCATCGAGGAAGAGCTCGGTGACGCCGCCGTGTACGCCGGTCGCTCGGCCTTCCCGCGCGCCGCTTCCCTGTAGCCGACCCAGCCAGCAGCGCCGGCACCACCGAGACGCCGTCCTCCTCCGGGAGGGCGGCGTCTCGTCGTGTGCGGCCCCCGAGGTGTCCCACGAGATCGCTCGACATGCCGCTGTCGCTCGCCGAGGTTGCACGAACCGTCGCCTCGACGGGCCGAGGGCGACACTTCGTGCGACCGCGGCAGCACGCATGCGGCGAGTTGTGCGACCGACCCCCGACCGCAAGACGCTGAGAGGGCGCCCAACGGCCGCGTGCCGGGCGGTCCGACCGGTCCCGCCGGGTTATCGTCGGATCGTGCCCAGCCAGAAGCCCCGCGTCCGCCGCGTGCCCGTGGTGATGCCCGACGGCAGCACGCCGGTGCAGCCCTGGTACCGCTCGATCCACTTCTCCGGGTTCAGCCTGCTCATGCTCGCGATCATCGTGCTCTTCGTCGTGGTCCTCGCCCCGTCGCTGCGCACGCTCATCCAGCAGCAGGAGCAGATCGCCCAGCAGCAGCGCGAGGTCGCGAGCCAGAAGGCCGACGTCACGCAGAAGAAGAAGGACGTCGCGCGCTGGGACGACCCCGCCTACATCGAGGCGCAGGCCCGCGACCGGCTGCTCTACGTCTACCCGGGCGAGGAGAGCTACCTGGTCATGGGCGCCGAGGACGACCAGCGCGAGACGACCCCGACCACCGAATCGGGCACACCCGTGAGCGCCAAGGTGCAGACGCCCAAGGTCGACTGGGTGCAGGCGATGCTCTCCTCGGTGCTGCAGTCCGGTCTGAGCGACGAGACGGCCGCCGACCTCGTGGCGCCCGACGTCGCGGGGACCGGCGAGAGCAAGTAACGCCGAGCACCGGCACCCGTCCGGGGCGACGGTGCGAGGGGCGCCGCGACTCCGGTAGGCTCACGTTCCCGTGACGACCCCTCCCTTCGACCCGCCCTCCGACCGCGACGTCCAGGTCGTGTCGGCGCAGCTCGGCCGACCGGCGCGCGACGTCATCGGGATCGCGGCACGCTGCGTCTGTGGCAACCCCACCGTCGTCTCCACGAAGCCCCGACTGTCGAACGGCACCCCGTTCCCGACGTTCTACTACCTGTGCCACCCGGCGGCCACCGCCGCGGTCAGCACCCTCGAGGCGAACCAGGTGATGCCCGAGCTGGCAGCGCTGCTCGAGGACGACACCATCGCGGCCGCGTACCTCGCGGCCCACGAGTCCTACCTGGCCGATCGCGAGTCGATCGAACACGTCGACGAGATCGACGGCATCAGCGCCGGTGGAATGCCCACCCGTGTGAAGTGCCTGCACGCCCTCGTCGGACACGCCCTCGCCGCCGGACCCGGCGTCAACCCCATCGGTGACCTCGCGCTCGAGCGCGCGGACTGGTCGCCCTCCCGGTGTGAATGCCGGGCGTATGATGACGGTGCAGACGCTGGAGTCGGGGCGGGTGGCGGCGAAGTCTGACTCGACTCCCGCACACCCCCATCCAAGGAGATCATCCCCCGTGCCCAAGATCCTCGTCGTCGGCGGCGGTTACGCCGGTTTCTACACCGCATGGAAGCTCGAGAAGCACCTTCGCCAGGGCGAAGCCGAGGTCGTCATGGTGGACCCGCTGCCGTACATGACGTACCAGCCGTTCCTGCCCGAGGTCGCCGCCGGTTCGATCGAACCGCGTCACGCGGTCGTCGCGCACCGCCGCCACCTCAAGAAGACGCGTGTCGTCACCGCGAAGGTCACCAAGGTCGACCACGCCACGAAGACGGCGACGATCACCCCAGCCGAGGGTGCGGCGTGGGAGGAGTCCTACGACCAGATCGTCATGACCGCTGGCGCGGTGTCCCGCACGTTCCCGATCCCGGGCGTCGCGGACGAGGCCATCGGCCTCAAGACCATCGAGGAGGCCGCCGCGATCCGCGACCGCATCCTCACGAACTTCCACAAGGCGGCGAACCTGCCGGCCGGTCCCGAGCGCGACCGCCTGCTGACCGTCGTCGTCGTCGGTGGTGGCTTCGCGGGCATCGAGGTGTTCGCCGAGCTCCGCTCGTTCGTCACCGACCTGCTGAAGAGCTACCCGCAGCTGTCCTTCGACGACACGCACTTCCACCTGGTCGAGGCGATGGGCCGCATCATGCCCGAGGTGTCGCTCGAGACCTCGCACTGGGTGCTCAAGAACCTGGCGCAGCGCGGCGCGACCGTGCACCTCGAGACCCAGCTGGCCTCGGCCGTCGGCGGTGTCTGCGAGCTCAAGACGAGCGACGGCGCGATCGAGACGATCCCCTCCGACCTCATCATCTGGACCGCCGGCGTCATGGCGAACCCGATGGTCAAGGGCACCGACTTCCCGCTCGAGCAGCGCGGCCGCATCCGCGTGCAGCCCGACCTGCGGGTCGTGGACGACAACGGCGTGGTCGCCGATGCCTGGGCCTGCGGCGACGTCGCAGCCGTCCCGGACCTGACTGGCGGCGGTGTCGGCGGGTTCTGCGTGCCGAACGCTCAGCACGCGGTCCGTCAGGCGAAGCAGCTCGCGAAGAACGTCGTCGCGATCATCCGTGGCGAGGCGACGACCGACTACAAGCACGAGAACCTCGGCGCCGTCGCTGGCCTCGGTCTCGGCATCGGTGTCTTCCAGTCCGGAAAGTTCGCCATGAAGGGCTTCCTCGCCTGGGGTGCGCACCGCGGCTACCACGGCCTGGCCATGCCGTCGTGGGAGCGCAAGTGGCGCGTCGTCGGCGACTGGGTCGGCGGCTTCTTCCTCGGCCGTGACATCGTGTCGCTCGACGACCGCGAGACCCCTCGTGCCGCCTTCGAGGCGTTCGCGTCCCGCCCGAAGCCCGCTGCCGAGGCCCCGGCCGCGCCCGCCGCTGCCCAGGCTCCGGAAGAGGGCAAGGTCGCCGGGGCCGCCGGCCCCGTGTACGGCGAGCCCGCGAAGGACGTCTCCAACGCCGCCGAGCCGGTGACGGCCCCGGCCGACGCCAAGTAGCAACGCTCGTCACGCAGGCGGTCACCCCGACGGGGTGGCCGCCTTCGTGCATCGGTAGGCTGTTGCGGCCCGCCCCCGTGGCCCAATCGGTAGAGGCATGCGACTTAAAATCGCCGAGTTGTGGGTTCGAGTCCCACCGGGGGTACCGAGGACCGCTGCGCGAACGGCCCGACCGCACACCGCACGGCCCCTTCTCGCCCAGTAGCATCGACGATCGTGGTCGGACTCGGAAGCGCACTCGCCAACCTGCAGAACGCCCTCCGCCGCCCCGAGGCCCACGTCGAGGTCGTCGACGGCGAGACCGTCCCCGTCGGCATGCTCCTCGGCACGCTCGGGGCCCTGCTCCTCGACGCCGGCAGCTCCGTCACCGACGTCCGCTCGGCCCTCGAGAAGGCCCGTGACGCCGCCGGGGTCGGACCGACGCTCGCGATCGGGGTGCTGCCCGCCCTGGTGATGGTGAGCGAGGTCTCGACCGGTGCGGCCACGATCGTCAACGCCGAGGGCGTCGAACTGTCCTCCCGCCAGGCGGCCCGGGCCAACCGCGTCGTGCTCGGACTCGAGAGCGGGTCCATCGCCCTCGCCGAGATCCCCGCGCGCGTCCGTGCCATCCGCGCCGGCACCGTCCCGCCTCCCGCATTGCCCTGGATCCTCGGCAACGCCCTGACCTCCGCCGGACTCGCGGTCGTGTTCCGTTGCCCGTGGTGGGCGATCGTGGTCGCACTCGTCGTCGGAGCGCTGGTCGGGGTGATCGGCCTGCTGCTCCGGCGCTTCCGCGAGGCCGTGGCGATCATCCCGTTCCTGGCCGCGTTCGTGTCGACGGCCATCGTCGGCCTGGTCGCCGCCGGCACCGGCTTCGAACAGGTGCCGCTCTTCGCGGTGTGCGCACCGGTGGCGGTCTTCGTGCCGGGAGCGCTCATCACGAACGCGCTGCTCGAGCTCACCGCCGCCGACATCGTGACCGGGTCCTCGCGGTTGGTGCAGGGCCTCATCATGCTCGGCTTCATGGCCGCGGGCATCGCGTCGGGCAGCGCCCTGACGGGCCTGCACGTCGACCCGTCCTCGGCTGCGCTCGTCGGCGAGGTCGCGGGCGTCGGCACGGACCTGGCCGGGTGGGAGAGCGTGCCGTCGTACTGGGTGTCGTGGGTCGCCGTGGTCGTGCTGGCCGTGGGGCTCGGTCTGGTGTTCCGGTCCGGGTGGCGGCTGACGCTCGTCTCGGTGGCGGTCATGGTCACCGCGTACGCCCTGGTGAGCGGGACGACGCCGCTGTGGGGCAGCGTCGTCGCGACCGGTGCCACGGCCGCACTGCTGTTCGTGGCGACGCGGTTGCTCGAGCGGCTCGTGCCCGCGATCCCGGCGACGGTGTCGTTCTTCCCGGCGTTCCTGCTGCTCGTGCCGGGGACGGTCGGGCTCGTGGCGGTCGCGACCTTCGACCCGGTGGCGCTCGCGACGCCGCTGTCGACCTTCGTCAGCCTGTGCATCGGGACGAAGATCGGCGGGCTCCTGCCCGGTCTGTTCGCCCGGAACGCGCCGCGGCGCGCGGTGGACGCCACCGGCTGACGGCCCGGAGGCCCGTGGCGGCGCCGCCACGGGCCTCCAGGCCGTCAGCCGCTCACCCGGCGGGCGCCCCTACGGCTCGATCAGGAGGCCAGCCGCCTGGCCGGACGCTGCAGACGCCTTCGCCAGGTAGTGCACCTTCTTGCCCGTGGCGTTGGAGGGGACCGCGTCGACGAACCGGTACCACCGCGGCCGCTTGTACCGGGCGGGCCCGGGGTGCGAGCCGGTCCACTCCTCCAGGACCGCGGCGGCCGCGACGTCGTCGGCGGCAGCCGGCCGGTCTCGCGGACGACGAACGCCGCGACGACCTGCCCCACCGCGGATCCGGGACGCCGACCACGATGGAGTCGGCGACGCCCGGGTGCTCCTGCAGCACGGCCTCGACCTGCACCGGGTGGACGTTCTCACCGCCGGAGATGATCATGTCGTCCCTGCGTCCGACGATCGTCACCCGCTCGTGCTCGTCCCACGTGGCGAGGTCGCCCGGGTGGAACCAGCCGGTGTTGCGGACGAACCCGTTCACGTACGTGAAGCTTCCCTCGAACACCTCGCGGAACCGCGTGGCGTCGTGGTCGGATCGGGTCTCGGTCATCGTCGCTCCCTGTGGCGGTCCTGCGGTCCTGCGGTGCGCCGCGCACCGCTCGTCACTGTATCCGCGGGCCGGTGCCGTGGGCCGGCACCGAGATCCGGCTTGCGACAGTGCGGACCGGCACAGTGCCTCCAGTCCGTCAGGGGCGCGGGGATCGACGGACGGGAGGCCCGGTTCGGCTCACGCGCGCGCGGTGCCCTGCGTGGTGCGCGCCCACACCACGGCCGCGATCGCTGCCGCCACGCAGGCCGCGGCGGCAGCGCCCAGCAGGGCCGGGGAGACGTGCGTGCCGGACGAGCCCGAGTAGACGGCGGCCGTCAGGGCCACGGCGACCACCGCGAGGGCGGCGTAGCGCCCTCGGGAGGCCGCGAGGAGCGCGCTGCCGGCGGACGGCGCGACGGGCAGCAGCGTCGCGACCACGGCACCGACCCCGCCGACACACAGGGTGATCGCGAACTCGGAGGTGAGCGCCGCCCAGAAGCCGCCCCCGCCGCTCAGGCTGTGCAGCACCCAACCGGTCGTGGCGAGCCCGAGGAGTGCCACGACCCGCCAGGTCGCACTGCGGGCGCTCACGGCGATGCCCGAGCCGAGGCGGAGCGCGCCCGTGTCCAGGTCGGGGCGACCGGACGGCACGAGCACGACGCCGACGATGAGGGCGGGGGAGAGGTCGGCCGCACGGGTGATGCCACAGGCCGCGAGTGCTGCGAGCACGAGCCAGGGCGACATCCGGAAACCGACCGCGCGGTGGTCGGCGCCAGCGGCCCGGCGGGTCGCGAACACGACGGCGGCGGTGAGCGCGGCGGTCCCGAGCAGGACCGCGATGGCGAGGCGGACGTAGCGCGCCTCGAGCTCGACTCCCACACCGAGCAGGGTGCAGAGTGCCGCGACGGACACCGCGATCGTGACGGATGCCCAGGTCGGCAGGACGTCGTCGCCCCGGGTGCTGTCGGACCGCGATCGGTTCCGGCCGAGCAGCCCGGCGAAGGGCACACGGAGGCGACCGCGGGCAACCGCGGCGACGAGGGCGAGCGGCGCGGCGATGAGCAGGAGGAACCCGGCGGCGACGGCGGTGGCGACCAGGACGGTGCGCCACGAGAACGCGGCCTGGATCGTCGGGACCGTGCGGTCGTAGGTGGTGGCGGCGGTCCAGTCCCCCGCGGGGCCGGACCAGTCGAGGTGACTGCCGGCCCCGCTGCCGCGCTCGGCGCCGGTGCCGGTCCCGTTCGCATCGCCGGTGCCGCCGGTGCCGGTACCGTTCGCACCGCTCCCCGAGCCCGTGCCGCCGGCCGTGGCGCCGCCGTCGTTCCCGCCGCCGAGGGCGCCGCGGGTTCCGGCGTTCCCCGGTTCCCCGGCACCGGGTGGGTCCGCGGGCGCCGCGGACCCGGAGCTGTCGACACCGGGAGTCCCGGGAGCGGCTGCCCCGACCGTGACGCGGACGGGCGTGGACGACTTCGAGTAGTTCCGTGCTGCGTCGTGCTGCGTCGCGGTGATCCGGTGCCCGCCGGCGCGCAGCACCGACCCGGCGGTGGAGCACGACCACGAACCGTCGGCGGTGACCTCGGCACCGCAGACGGGTGCGCGGTCGACGTAGACCGTCACGCCGGCTCCGGGCTCGCCGGTCCCGCGCACGGTCGTGCCGCGTGTTCCGAGCCGCTGCCCGTCGTCGGGTGACGTGATGCGCGGGGCGGCCGGAGCGGTCCGGTCGACGGCGATCGTCGTCGGGGCGGAGGCGGCGCTGCGCAGGTCCGAGCGGTAGCCGCGCGCGGTGCTGGCGGTCTGGGATGCCGTGACCGTGACGCGTCCGTCGGCGACCGACGCGAGCCGCGCCACCCACCGGCCGTCGGGACCCACCCGAGCGGTCTGCTGTGTCGGCGAGCCGGAGACCGCGAGCGTGACGGTCGACCCGGGGAACCCGGTGCCGGACACCGTGCCGCCGGTCGGACCGCCACCGCTCACGGTCGGCGGGACGATGACGTCCGACGCCGGCGCGCTTGCGGGCGGCAGGCTCGCGGCCACCACGTCCCGCACCGTGAAGACCTGCTGTGGGCCGGACCGGACGGTGCCCAGGCAGGCCCACGACCCGTTCGGGCGGACCTCGGTCGTGCATCCGGACGAGCCCGTCGACGGCGGGCCGACGACCCGGACGGTGTTGCCGGGGGTGCCGGTGCCGTGGAAGCGAGCGGTGCTGGTCGTCACGTCACCCGGGTCGGCAATGGCGGGACCCACGGGCGGCCGGAGCGCCGGGGCGGGCGAGGGGGAGCCCGGCCGGCCGGTGCTCGGCGGGGCCAGTTCGCTCGGCGCCGGGGTGGCGGTGGGGGCGGTCCGGGTGCTCGCCGCGATGCCGGTGCCGGTTTCGGTGCTCGTGCGCGTGCTCGGTGCCGCGAGTGCCGGGACGCCGGCTGCGGTGAGCAACACGGCGGCGAGGACCGCCACGGCCGCGGAGACGGCGACGGAGCGGACACGACGACGGGGGCCGTCACCCCCGACTGCCCGGTCGTCCACGTGTTCCCCGCGTGCGCTCACCGGCTCCATCCCACGGGATCGCCGGCGTGTGGTCAATACACCTCGCGGATGATGTGCGTACCGGGCCGCAGTCCGAACGCCCGGTGTGCGTGACTCGGGAATCGCCCGTGAACCCGGCCGCCGGAACGGAGCACGGTCAGCGCATCGATAGACTTTCCGATGGCCGTTCAGGCCATCGCAGCACCGCGGATCCCGACGCGCAAAGGAGTACGCCCGCATGGACACCGGACTCGTCACGACGCTCATCGTCGTCGGAGTGGTGGTGGTCGTCCTGGTGATCATCGGGATCTACCTCTGGGTGACGTACAACTCGCTCGTCACGCTCAAGGTCCGGGTGGACGAAGCCTGGAGCGACATCTCGGTGCAGCTGAAGCGCCGCGCCGACCTCATCCCCACCATCGTCGACACCGTCAAGGGGTACGCCACCCACGAGAAGGCCGTGTTCGACGACGTCACGAAGGCCAGGTCGGAAACCCTGACCGCGGGCGACGCCAGCTCGGCCTCCGCCGCCGAAGGGCACATGCAGAAGGCGCTCAAGAGCGTGTTCGCGGTCGCCGAGGGCTACCCGCAGCTGCAGTCGAGCCAGAGCTTCCTGCAGCTGCAGACCGACCTCGTCGACACCGAGGACAAGATCCAGGCGGCCCGACGCTTCTACAACGGCGGCGTACGCGAACTGAACACGAAGATCCGGGTGTTCCCCAACTCCGCGTTCGCGAAGAACCGCGGGTTCGCCGAGGCCTCGTTCTTCGAGACCGCCGAGCCCGCTGCGATCGCTGAGCCGCCGCGCGTGCAGTTCTGATCCAGCGTCCCAGCTGACGTGCAGGGACGACGGCTCGGCTGTTCTCCATGCACCGGCCGCTGCCCGACGGCACCGCGCGCCTGCGGGTGACCGCCGACCGGTTCTGACCACCGGCCGTCAGTCGGTGTCGGTCGCTCCGAGAGTCGCCGTCTGCTCCGGTCCGGCTGCGTCCGCGTCGTCAGCGGACTCGTGCGGCACCAGTGGGAGGCCGAGCGCCCCGGCGAGGGCCGCCGACGCCGTGCCGCGGTCGGTGACCTCGATCGCACCCAGGCCCTGCCACGCCGCAGTACGTCGCAGGGTCTCGGCCAGCCGCTCGGCGTCGAGGTGCTCGCCGGGCTCCTGCCACGCGGTCCGGACCCGCAGCACCCCGCGCTGCCGGTCGCTCTTCAGGTCGACGCGGCCGACGAGCCGGTCGTCCTGCAGCACCGGGAGCACGTAGTACCCGAACACCCGTTTCGGCGCCGGCGTGTAGATCTCGATCCGGTAGTGGAAGCCGTACATGCGCTCCGCACGGCGGCGGAACCACACGACGGGGTCGAACGGGCTGAGCACGGCGTCGGCGGTGACCTGCCGTGGCACCCGGGCCTCGGCGTGCAACCATGCCCGCTCGCCCCACCCCTCGACCCGCACCGGCAGGAGATCGCCGGCGGCGGTCAGTTCGGCGATCGCCACCGCGGTGTCGTCGGAGCGCAGCCGGTAGTAGTCGGCGATGTCAGCACGCGTGCCGACTCCGAGCGCGCGGCTCGCGTGGCGCACCAGCTCGAGCACGGCGTCGGCGCGGGGCGGGGCGGTATCGAGGAACCCCGCGGGCAGCACCTGCTCGGGCAGGGCGTACACCCGCTCGAACCCCGAGCGACCAGCGCTCACGGCCTCGCCCCAGCGGAACATCTGCTCGAGCCCCAGCTTGACGTCGCTCCACCCCCACCACGGGCCGCGCCGGACGTTCGACTCGTGCTCGACGGCACTCGCGGGCATCGGACCCTCGGCACGCAGCAGGGCGTGCAGCTCGCGACGGACGGCGACGGTCCGGGTGACCCCGTCGACCCGGGTCGGGCCGGCGTCTCGCTCCCGCAGGGCGTCCATCCGCCAGCGGAACAGGCGCAGGTCGTCCCGCGGGATGAGCGCTGCCTCGTGCGCCCAGTACTCGGTGTACGGGCCGGAGCGTCCGAGCGTCAGACGGTCCAGCGTGGTCCGGTCGTAGGCGCCGAGCCGGGCGAACAGTGGCAGGTAGTGGCTGCGTTCGAACACGTTCACGGAGTCGATCTGCAGCAACCCGAGCCGGCCGAACGCCGCGTTCAACGCCCGCGTCGGGACAGCCCCGGTCGCAGGCCGCCCGAACCCCTGCGCGGCGAGCGCGACCCGGCGTGACTCGGCAGCGGAGAGCGTCGTCCTGACCATGCCGCGACGCTACCGGGACCCGCCGACATGAGGGTGCACGAACGTATGCCGCATCTGGCACCTGACGCGGGACACGTCGGTACACTCGGCCCATGGCCTGGGGCAAGAAGACACATCCGGAACCCGTCGTCGACGACTCGGTGCCCGCGGGGATGCGGATCGCGGGCGCGTGGTCGTGGCGGATCCTCGTGGTGGTCGGCGTCGTCGCGGTGGTCATCTACCTGGTCACGCTGTTCAGCGAGATCCTCATCCCGTTCCTGATCGGCATCGTGGTCGCCGCGTTGCTGGTCCCGCTGTCGAACTGGATGCAGCGCCACCACGTGCCGAAGTGGGTCGCGGTCATCGTGAGCCTGGTCGGCGGGCTCGCTGCGGTCGGTGCCCTCGTCTGGCTCGTCGTCGACCAGATCGCCGCTGCCTACCCGTCGCTGCGTGACCGCACGCTGTCGCAGTACGACAACATCCGCGACTTCGTCCTGAGCTCCGGTCTCGGAATCAGCCAGAAGGACCTGAACTCCTACCTCGACCAGGCGACCGACTGGCTGCAGAACAACTCCGGCTCGATCCTGTCGGGGGTCGCCAGCGCGGGGTCGTCGCTCACCCACATCCTCACCGGCCTGTTCGTCGTGATCTTCACGGTGATCTTCCTGCTCATCGACGGCAAGAACGTCTGGCGCTGGGTCGTACGACTGTTCCCGACGAACGCGCGCAGTGCCATCGACGGGGCTGGTGTCGCCGGTTGGACGACCCTGACGAGCTTCATCCGGGTGCAGATCTTCGTGGCGTTCGTCGACGCGGTCGGCATCGGCATCGGCGCGGCGATCCTGCAGCTGCCCCTGGTGGTCCCCATCGCCGTGTTCGTGTTCCTCGGCTCGTTCATCCCCGTCGTCGGTGCGATCGTCACCGGATTCCTCGCGGTCTTCGTCGCGCTCGTGTTCAACGGCTGGGTCGCCGCCGTGTGGATGCTCCTCGTGATCCTCATCGTCCAGCAGGTCGAGGGACACATCCTGCAGCCGCTCGTGATGGGGAGCGCGGTGAAGGTGCACCCGCTCGCGGTCGTCCTCGGCGTCACCGCGGCTTCCGGGCTGGCAGGCATCGCCGGGGCGTTCTTCGCCGTGCCGCTCATCGCGACGGTCAACTCGATGGTCACGACGATCTCCAGCGGCCGGTGGAAGACGATGGACTCGGACCACGTGCGCGAGGCCAAGCAGGACGCGCACGAGGCCAACGTCGCCTCGAAGCGTCGGCGCAAGGTCATGAAGCTCCGTCGTCGTCAGGGGGACGTGCCGCCGCCCGGGGCCGACCAGCAGGCCACCGCCGTCAAGGGGACGGCAGGCTGAGCCCGGACGATCCCGCGCGTCACGGGTTCGCCGCAGCGGCCCCGAACGACGATGATGGGGGAGTGACCGACACCAGCGCCTCCCCGCACACGCTCACCGCGATCCCGACCCTGGCGGACATCGAGGCGGCGCGCGAGACGATCAAGGGCGTCGCACGGGTCACCCCGATGGAGACCTCGCAGTTCCTCGCCGAGCTCCTCGGGTCCCCGGTGCACCTGAAGTGCGAGAACCTGCAGCGCACCGGCGCCTACAAGGTGCGGGGCGCCTACAACCGGCTCTCCACCCTGTCCGAGGAGCAGCGCGCCAAGGGCGTCGTCGCCGCGAGCGCCGGCAACCACGCGCAGGGGGTCGCGCTCGCGGCCCGCGAGCTCGGCATCCCCGCGACGATCTTCACCCCGGTCGGGGTCGCGCTGCCGAAGCTCCAGGCCACCCGGCACTACGGCGCCGACGTCGTGTTGCGTGGGCACTCAGTGGAAGAGGCGCTGAGTGCTGCGAAGGACTTCGCCGCCCACACCGGCGCCGTGTTCATCCCGCCGTTCGACCACCCGGCCGTCATCGCCGGGCAGGGCACCCTCGGCCTCGAGATCATCGACCAGGTCCCGGAGGTCGACACCGTCGTGGTGCCGATCGGCGGCGGTGGTGTCATCGCCGGCATCGCCCTCGCCGTGAAGGGCATGGCCGAACGCCTCGGTCGCCCGATCCGCGTCATCGGGGTGCAGGCGGAGAACGCCGCCGCCTACCCGTCGTCGATCCGTGCCGGCGAGCCTGTGACCATCACCACGAAGCCGACGATCTCGGACGGGATCGCCGTCGCTCGCCCCGGTGACCTGAACTTCCCGATCATCCGCGACCTGGTCGACGACATCGTCACCGTCTCGGATGACGACACCGCCCGTGCCCTGCTCGTCCTGCTCGAGCGAGCCAAGCTCGTGGTCGAGGCCGCCGGCGCCGTCGGCGTGGCGGCGATCATGTCCGGGGCCGTCCGCGACACGGGGCGCACCGTGGTGCTGCTGAGCGGTGGCAACATCGATCCGCTCATGATGGAGCGCGTGATCACCCGAGGCCTCGTCGCCGCGTCCCGCTACATCGGTATCCGCATCATGCTGCCGGACCGTCCCGGCCAGCTCTCCCGCGTCGCGCAGGTCATCTCGGACGCCGGTGCGAACGTCGTCGAGGTGCTCCACACCCGGCACGGCCAGGGTCTGGTCATCAACGAGGTCGCACTGGACCTGTCGATCGAGGCGCGCGGGCCGGAGCACGCGCAGGAGGTCATCCAGCGGCTGCACGAGGTCGGCTTCCGCCCGGAACTCCTCGAGCACTAGTCCTCGACCATCCACGCGTCGTTCGACGCGTGGATCGTCGGAAACGCGGTGCGTGCCCTGGGCGCGACCAGCGGACAGACGGGAGGCCCGTGGCGGTGTCGCCACGGGCCTCCCGTCTGCAGCGCTGCGGGCCTACGGCTCGTACCGCTCGATCTTGACGACCTCGACGGCGATCTCCTTGCCGTTCGGCGCGGTGTACGTGGCCTTGTCGCCAGCCTTGAGGCCGACGATCGCGGCGCCCACGGGGCTGACCGGGCTGTAGACCGTCAGGTCGGAACCCTCGGCCACGATCTCGCGGCTGCCGACGAGGAACGTCGACTCGTCACCGGCGATCACCGCCGTGACGACGGTGCCGGGCTCGACGGTCCCGTCGAAGGCGGCTTCGCTGACGGTGGCGTGCTTGAGGAGCTCGGTGAGCACACGGATGCGCGCCTCGATCTTGCCCTGCTCGTCCTTGGCGGCGTGGTAGCCGCCGTTCTCCTTGAGGTCGCCCTCTTCGCGCGCGGCCTCGATGCGGCGTGCGATCTCGGCACGGCCCTCGCCGCTCAGCTCGTCGAGCTCGGCCTTGAGGCGGTCGTGCGCTTCCTGGGTCAGCCAGGCGACCTGCGTGTCGTTGCTCATGTTCTGTCCCTTCGACCAAGAAAAAACGAGACCGGCCGAGTGGTCGGTCTCGAAAGGCGAATCACAGCAGTCTAAGGAATCCAGCAGTCGTGGATCAAGCCGGTCACGCCGCGAGTCGTCGTGGTGACCCTGGTGGTGATGCTGCGGGTGCGCTGTTCCGAGGCTGGCAGGGTGATCTCCTTCCAGCCGACGATCGAGTAGCTCTTGTCGAGGACCTGCACGGCACACTTCGCCTCGACGCCCGGGTCGACGGAGACCTGCGAGTGGACGACGGTGCTGTGCTCCGACAGGACCTCGTACCCGACGTCGTCCTGGTCGAGCCCCCGGTCGGACTGGTCGAGCCCGGCCCAGATCACCCAGGCGCCGAAGACCACGGCGACCGCGACGGCGGCGAGGATGGCGATGAGGCGACTGCGGTGCGCGCGGGCCGGGGTGCGGCCGTAGCGCTCGTCGAGGGTCGCGGTGCGCGCGGTCGCGGTGTGCTGCTGTTCGGACAGTTCGGGGCTCCCGGAGTGATTATCCTGATCCCAGGGTAGTTCACGCGATGCTGTGCGCTGCCCGCGTCCGACGCCGCTCACCTGCAGTGAGGAACCCCACGTGCCGTACCGCCTGCTGGCAGTCCACGCCCACCCCGACGACGAGTCGAGCAAGGGCGCCGCGACCGCCGCGAAGTACGTTGCCGAGGGGCACCAGGTGCTCGTCGTGTCCTGCACCGGGGGTGAGGCCGGCGACGTCCTGAACGACCAGCTCGGCGAACCCGCGACGAGCCGTGCGAACCGCGACATGGCCGGGTACCGCCGCACCGAGATGGCCGCGGCGCAGGCCGCGCTCGGCATCGACCACGTCTGGCTGGGCTACCACGACTCCGGGCTGCCCGACGCCGAGAAGGGCGAGACCGTCCGGCCCGGCACGTTCTCCACGGTGCCGCTCGAGTACAGCACAGAGGCGCTCGTCCGCGTGATCCGCCGGTTCCGCCCGCACGTGCTCGTCACCTACGACGAGAACGGCGGCTACCCGCACCCCGACCACATCCGCACGCACGAGGTGTCGATGGCCGCATGGTCCGCGGCCGCCGACCCGTCCGCGTACCCGTCCGCGGGGGCGCCGTGGTCGATCGCGAAGCTCTACTACGAACGGACGATGAACCCCCGCCGGTTCCGCACGATCTTCGAGGCGCTGCAGGACCGCGACCCGGACAGCCCCGCGATCGAGCAGCTGCGTGAATGGGTCGAGCGGTTCGCCGACCGGCCGGACCTCGCCACGAGCCACGTCGACGTGCACGAGTACTTCGACCACCGCGATGCCGCGCTCCGCGCCCACGCCAGCCAGGTCGCGCCGGACAGCGCGTTCTTCTACTGGCCGAACGACCTCCTCGCGACGGTGTGGCCGACCGAGGACTACCAGCTCGTGGAGGCCCGCGTGCCGACCGAGCTCCCGGAGACCGACCTGTTCGCCGGGATCCCAGCCGACAAGGAACCGACCTCGTGAGCACCATCGCGGCGGCACTCGCCGCCACCCCCAGTCCCAGCCCCTCGGTCGTCCCGGACGTCGACGTCACCCCGGGCGTCGTCGGGTTCATCGCGATCGCGCTCGTCGCCATCGTGACGATCCTGCTCGTCGTGGACATGACCCGACGCATCCGCCGGACCCGCTACCGCGCCGAGGTGCGTGAGCGGCTCGAGGCCGAGGTGAACGGCACCGCCGGCGACGGCGCTGCTCGTGACGGCGCTGCTCGTGACGGCGCTGCTCGTGACGGTGCTGCCACGGACGAGCCGGACCGGCGCGCGGCCGAGGACGGCCGGGCCGACGTCGGCGACGACACCGAGCGCGGCTGACGCGACCCGATCCGGACGGGAGGCCCGTGGCGCGACCCCCACGGGCCTCCAGTCCGTCAGCACACCGGGCGGAACCGGGCGTATCGAGCGGAACCGGGCGTACCGGGTCGGAACTTCCTGCTCGGTACGCCCGGAAGCACCTGGCATCGCGCGCGTTCTGGGAAGGAACGTGCGACCGTCAGCGCACCGGGTCGATCGCGACGATGAGCACCCCGGCCCACTGCGCGCCGAAGGCCACGACCGTCAGAGCGTGGAAGACCTCGTGGAACCCGAACTGCGTCGGGACGGGGTTCGGCCGCTTGAAGCCGTACACGAGTGCGCCGATGACGTAGGCGACGCCTCCCGACAGGATGAGCACCGTCATCGGTACGCTCGCGGCGAAGAACTGCGGCAGCAGCCCGAGGGCGGCGCAGCCGAGCACCAGGTAGATCGGCACGTACGACCACCGCGGCGCGTTGATCCAGAGCACGCGGAACGCGATGCCGAGCGCCGCACCGGACCACATCACCCAGAGCACCACGACCATGAGCGAGTGCGGCAGGGCGCAGATCGCGACGGGCGTGTAGGTACCGGCGATGAGCAGCAGGATGTTCGTGTGGTCGATGCGCTTCAGTACGGCCTTGACCCTCGGGCCCCAGGGGAACCGGTGGTAGGTCGCGGAGACACCGAACATCGCGAGCGACGTCGCCATGAACACGGCGCTGCCGACCTTCGCCGCGGTGCTGTCGGCGAGGCCGATGAGGACGACCCCCATGGCGATCGCGAACGGGAAGGCACCGAGGTGGATCCAACCCCGCCATGCCGGTCGCGGTTCAGCGGCGGTCGACGCGCCCTCCTCCGTGAACGGGACGTGGGGGAGGGTGCCGGTCTCGTGCTCGTCCTGCATGCTCCGACACTATGGCCTCTGCCCGGACGGAAGCCACGTGTCCGCGGAGCGGGGCGATCGGCTCCCTCGTGTCCGGGGTGCACTACGCTCGGTGCGTGACCGGCACGGCGGGATGGACAGGGCGAGGGATCCTCTACCGCGCCTACCAGCGCCGTATCCGCCGCCAGATCGAGGGCGCTGCGAAGCCCAAGCACGTCGCCATGATCGTGGACGGCAACCGTCGCTGGGCGAAGCAGCTCGGCCTCGAGTCCGCCGCACACGGCCATCGCGCGGGCGCCGCGAAGATCCCCGAGTTCCTGACCTGGTGCGACGACCTCGGCATCGAGGTCGTGACGCTGTACCTGCTCTCCGCCGACAACCTGACCGGCCGAGCCGGCGAGGAACTCTCGGAGCTCGTCGGCATCATCGCCGACCTCGCCGGGGTCCTCGCCGACAAGCGGGACTGGCGCGTGCAGCACGTCGGGTCGAACGAGGGGCTGCCCGAGAACCTCGTCACCGCGCTCGAGCGCGCGGAGGAGCGGACCGCCGGCCGGACCGGCCTCCACATCAACCTGGCCGTGGGCTACGGCGGCCGACGCGAGATCGCGGACGCCATGCGGAGCATCGTCCAGGCGCACGGTGCGGGTGGCGGCACCATCGACACCCTGGCCGAGGTCCTGACGCCGGAGCTCATCGGCGACCACCTGTACACGCAGGGCCAGCCCGACCCCGACCTGGTGATCCGGACCTCGGGCGAGCAGCGCCTGTCC
This sequence comes from Curtobacterium sp. VKM Ac-1376, assembly GCF_015351025.1. GTDB lineage: Bacteria > Actinomycetota > Actinomycetes > Actinomycetales > Microbacteriaceae > Curtobacterium. Next base: position 133,920 of record NZ_JADKRV010000001.1, read on the forward strand.
GACTTCATGCTGTGGCAGAGCGCGCACAGTGAGTTCTACTTCGTCGAGGCGTTCTACCCGGACCTGCGCGAGGTGGACTTCCTCCGGGCGGTCCGTGACTTCGGGCTGCGCTCCCGCCGGTTCGGCGGCTGACGCCGGCACCCCCCCGGCTCGACCCCGAGCAGCCAGGTCGCGCACGGGTTCGTCGGCGAAGCCGCGTCCCAGTAGGCTCTCAGGGTTCGACCCTGTGAAAGGTGCCCCCTGTGAACATCGACGAGTACGCCGCCGGCTTCTCCGAAGACCCCGGTTACCTCGACCACGCTGCGTTCGGCCCCGTGCAGACCGCCGTGCTCGAGGAGCAGCGTGTGCTCGGTACGATCCAGGAGCACATGCGCTTCGGATCGATGGAGACCCTCGACGAGCAGGACGCGCGCGTCCGCAGCGTCGCCGCACGGCTGGTCGGTCGCCGTGAGGACCAGGTCGTCTCGCAGGCCGCGACGACGCCGGGGCTGCTGCACACCGCCTTCGGGCTGACCGGCGGCGTGCTGGTCTCCGCCGACGAGTACCCGTCGCTGCCGCTCGCGTTGGCCAGCGCCGCCTCGGCCACCGGCGGCCGGGTGCAGCCCGTCGTCATCGAGTCCGGCGCGGGATGGGTGACACCGGAGCTCGTCCGTGAGCGCCTGACCGACGAGGTGACCGCGGTCGCGGTGTCCCTGGTCGACTGGCGCACCGGGTACTCGACCGACCTGGCCGCCATCCGCGAGGTCATCGGCGACCGCCTGCTCATCGTCGACGCGATCCAGGGCTTCGGTGTCGTCGACGCCCCCTACGAGACCGCCGACGTCGTCGCCACGGGCGGACAGAAGTGGCTGCACGCGGGCTGGGGCACCGGGTTCGCCGCGTTCAGCGACCGCGCCCTGAACCGGCTCCGTCCGGCACTCTCCGGCCCGCACGGCACCAGCGGCTGGCCCGTCGAGGTGCCGGCGGTCCGCCCCGGCGCCGCCGGCTTCCAGATGAGCCGCATCGACCCCGTCGCCCAGGCTCGGCTGGCCGTGTCGCTCGAACGCTTGACCGCGGTCGGAGTCGCCACGGTGGCGGAGCGCGTGTCCGAGCGGGTCGAGCGCGTCTTCGCGATCGCCGACGAGTTCGGGCTCGAGGTCGAGTCGAGCCGCGACCCGCGCGAGCGCGCCGGCATCGTCGTGCTCCGACCGATGCAGGGGCGCCTGACGGCGCTGTCGGCGGCGCTGCACAACCACGGTGTCACGGTGACGACCCGGCTCGGGGTCGCCCGTGTGTCCGTCTTCGCGTCGACCACCGACGAGACGCTCGACATGTTCCGCGACGCCTGCGTCTCGTACGCCACCATGCAGTAGCAGCGCCGGCGACCGGACGGGAGGCGCGGTGCCGGGCCGCCACGGGCCTCCGGGCGCACACCTGGTCGCGCCGCGAGCGGTCACGACACCCCGCTCACGTCCGCCGAGTGGTCACCACCTGTCGGTCGGCGCGACCGCAGCCGACAGTTCGTGACCGGCCGACGGCACGGCACGCGCCGCGCTCTCGTTGTTCACGCGACCGTAACTCCGGAAACCGCGTGTCGCTGGCGGCCTGTCGGAGGCCGGACGTACGTTGTCCCCATCGGGCAACGCGCCCGGTCGAAGCGGCCACAGTCGGTGCTTCGGGACCCGCTCCGTGGCCGCGTTCGAGGACAGGACCGGGCCGGTCGCGGCCCGGGGATGGAGTGGTCGTGACCTCTCAGAACGTCTCTCGCGGAACCCAGCACCAGCACACCGCGGACTCGTCCACGTCGGTCGCCCAGCGCACGTACGTGCTCGACACATCGGTGCTCCTCAGCGATCCGCGGGCCTTGTTCCGCTTCGCTGAGCACGCCGTGGTCCTGCCCGTGGTCGTCGTCAGCGAACTCGAGTCCAAGCGCAACGATCCGGAGATCGGGTACTTCGCGCGACAGGCGCTCCGGTTGCTCGACGAGATGCGCATCGAGCACGAGCGACTCGACTTCCCGATCCCGATCGGGGACGGCGGCTCGTTCCGCGTCGAGCTGAACCACTCCAACCAGTCCGTCCTGCCGTCGGGCCTGCAGCTCGGCGACAACGACTCCCGCATCCTCGCCGTCGCGTCGAACCTGCAGAACGACGGGCTCGACGTCGTCGTCGTGTCGAAGGACCTGCCACTGCGCGTGAAGGCGTCATCGATCGGCATGGCAGCTCAGGAGTACCGCGCCGAGCTGGCGGTCGACTCCGGCTACACGGGCATCGCCGACCTGCAGGTCTCCGGCGAACAGATGGCCGACCTGTACGAGAAGGAAGAGATCAGGTCCGTCCAGCTCGACGGCGTCCCGGTGAACACCGGCGTCGTCATCCACTCCGAGCGCGGCTCGGCACTCGGCCGGGTGCACGTCCCCGGCGCCGTCGCCCTGGTGCGCGGCGACCGCGAGGTGTTCGGCCTCCGAGGCCGCTCGGCCGAGCAGCGGCTCGCGATCGACGCCTTGCTCGACCCCGAGATCGGCATCGTCTCGCTCGGCGGCAGCGCGGGGACCGGCAAGTCGGCGCTCGCCCTCTGCGCCGGGCTCGAAGCGGTGCTCGAGCGGCAGCAGCACAAGAAGATCATGGTGTTCCGGCCGCTGTACGCCGTCGGCGGGCAGGACCTCGGCTTCCTGCCGGGTGACGCCGGCGAGAAGATGAACCCCTGGGCGCAGGCGGTCTACGACACCCTCGGTTCGGTGGTGTCCGACAACGTGCTCGACGAGGTCGTCGAACGCGGACTGATCGAGGTGCTGCCGCTCACCCACATCCGCGGACGCTCACTGCACGACGCCTTCGTGATCGTCGACGAGGCCCAGTCGCTCGAGCGGAACGTGCTGCTCACGATGCTCTCCCGGATCGGGCAGAACTCGCGGGTCGTGCTCACCCACGACGTCGCCCAGCGCGACAACCTGCGGGTCGGCCGGCACGACGGCATCGCGTCGGTCATCGAGCGGCTGAAGGGCCACCCGCTGTTCGCACACGTCACGCTGACGCGTTCCGAGCGCTCCGCGATCGCCGCGTTGGTGACGGACCTGCTGGACTCGCCCGACCTGGTGTAGCCCACCGCGAGACTCGCGACCGGCGGCGTGACGGCCAGGAGGCGCGGTGCCAGCTGGCACCGCGCCTCCCGTCCGTCATGTGTCACGGGATCGCGTGCAGTCACGCAGCCAGCTTCCGGTGCAGGCGTCACGAGGTGCGGGTCGCACCGATCGCCCAGACGCGGGGCGGTTCTGCACCGTTGACCGCGTGGTCACCGATGATCCGCGCCTTGAACACCCACGGGTTGTGGCTGCCGGCGGTGCGAGCGTTCCGCCAGTGCCGGTCGAGGTTCTTCGTCGTGCTCACCCCGGACGCCGCGAGCGCGTCGAACAGGTGCGAGGTCGCCGTCGTCGCCAGGGTGGTCAGCGCCACCTGCGCCTGTGCGGTCGCGAGTTCGGCGCGGTCGTTGCGGCGCTCGTCTTCGGCTGTGTCGAGCGCGGCTCCCTCGTACGCACCCTGCAGGGCTGCGGCGGCCCGGTCGACGATGGCGGTGGCGGCGAACCCGGCCGCCGACACCTCACCAACGACCTGGAGGATCTGCGGGTCGGACGCGAACGTGTCGGCGTTGCCGTGCGAGAAGACGCGGGTGCGGTTGCGGACCTCGCGCGCGATCTCCCGTTCGGCTGCGAGGACGGACCCGGCGAGGACGCTCAACAGCACGCCCTGGTAGAACGCCGTCTGGTACTTGAACCGCTCGTCGAAGGGGATCACCGCGTCGGCCTGCACGACGGCATCGTCGAAGGTGCTGGTGCCGGAGCCGGTGGTGCGCTGCCCGAACCCGTCCCAGTCGTCGGTGTGGGTGACCCCGGGCTGGTGCGCGTCGACGATCGCGATGACCCGCTCGCCGGTGTCCGTCCGCTCGGCGTAGGTGTCGATCCAGTCGGCGAAGATGCTGCCGGTCGAGTAGTACTTCTGTCCGGTGATCCGGAACGTCCCGTCCTGCTGCGGGGTCACCTTCGTGATCACGTCGCCGACCTGCACCGACCCGACCTCGGTCCACGAGTTGCCGGCGATCTCACCGCGGCCGAAGCGGTCCAACCACCCCTCGCGTTCCCCGGTCCGTGCGACCAGCCGATCCTCCACCAACGCGAAGTGGCCGCGGAGCGCCCTGGGGGATGTTGCTGTCAGCGGCGGCGAGTTCGGTCAGCAGACGGAACAGCTGGGGCAGGGTCGCCCCTGCTCCGCCGTGGGCGACGGGGACGCGGACGGCGCCGAATCCTGCCGCGGCGAGTTCGCGGATCTCCTCGAACGGGAGGCGGTGGTCGCGTTCGCGCTCAGAGGCGCCGGCAGCGATGCGGTCGAAGATCGGACGGACGCGGGCGAGGAGCTCGTCGTCGGCGCCTTCGTCGATCGTGCTGTCGGCGGTCCGGTTGCTGATGGTCACGAGGACTCCTTCGGGGTCTGGGCTGCTACCTGTCGCGTTGTGTGGCGTCGTCTGGTGTCGATTCGTCTGCTGTGGGCGCGGCGCGAGGGCAGCCGGCCGCGGCGGTCGCTCGGCTGTCTCGACCCGCGGGGGCGCCCGCGGGCCGGTGCCGTGCGAGCCGTCCGGCCGGCAGCCCTGCTCAGCAGTGCGGCTCCGGACCGCCCGACCAGATGTGCGCCATGGTGAGACTGTGACATCGGCGAACGCCCGCGAGAAGGGTTGTGTCGATGTGTGTCGGAGGGTGACTTCCGATGACCCGTGACCGCGCTGCGACCCCGTGGGCGTTCGCAGCAGCCGTTTCGCGTTGCTGCGCGTGAGCGATGGCCGCGGAGCCGGTCGGACGAAGACGGGCATGCTCCTCCGAGAAACCCGCGTAGGCCACGCTCACAGGTGCGCGCATCATCGAGGGAGCGCGCACCCGCCAGAGGACTGGCCACTGCCTGGCTTGGTGTGGGCGAAAGCCGTGGTCTCGGCGCCGTTCACTCCGGTGACGTTCAGGCCGGCGGGGTCGTCCCTGCGCCCTCGGTGTCGTCTGCGCCCGCAAGACCTGTCCCGGCCTGGTCGAGGTTCTCGTGTGGGTCGCCCATGTCGCCGGTCGCAGCGCCGGTGCGGGACAGCCCGAAGTGTTTGCGGACGGCGTTCGCCTCGGCGGGGGACAAGGTGCTTCCGGCTGCGAGGGACGGCGCGCCCTTGATCGCGTCCTTCGTGTACCCGAGGTGCACGTCCGTGCCGTCGAACGTGGCGTCGTCGGCGGGGACGAGCGCCCGGTGACGCCCGAGCAGTCCGGTTGCGACACAGACGTAGGCCGCACTGCCGTCCTCGTCGAAGGGGAACACCTGCACGACCTTGCCGACTGACACGCCGTTGCGATCCCGGACAGTCGCACTCTCGACCTGGTGGATGACGCCCTTGGTGATCATGAACGTAGTCAACGCCCTCGAGTTTGACGCTTCGCAGACGCCGTCCTCCAGGCCGGCGGTCAGGACCCGATCCTCGGGGTCCGAGGCTGCGATGGTCCGGTCAGTTCCCTTGGGCATTCGGCCGGCTACTGGGACAGCTCGGTGTTGCGGACCTCGGAGCTGCCCAGTTGCGACCCGTGTCGCTGGCGAAGTCGAGTTGCCCGCAACACGCACGCCACGATCAAGAGCGCCATGACGATCCATCCGGTGATGGCGAGTGGCCCGACAAGGCGTTGGTCGAATGGGGGGAAGAGCACGGACTGGTACGAGGCGAAGGTGTTGAGTGCCGCATGGGCGAGCACGCAGGGCAGAAGCGATCCACTCGCAAGCCGGAGCCAGCCGATCAGCACGCCCGCGCCGACACAGCCGATCATCATCATGATGATCCCAAGCGGATTGCGTTGCTCGTAGTTCAGGCCGAGCAGGATCGCGGGAGCGTGCCAGAGACCCCAGATCGCGCCGCTGACGCTCAGCGCCCATCCGGTGCCGAGTGGCAGCAGTTTCGGGAGGAGCCAGCCGCGCCAACCGACTTCTTCGCCGGTCGCAGCGATCGCGGTGATGGCAATCCCGATCGGGAGGTTCAGCAGTTGCAGCAGCGCCAGGAGCGCCATCGGCATCGGCGGTTGCTCGCCCGTGACTCGAACGATGAGTTCTTTCGCCACGGAGTGTTCGGGGTCGAGCTGCACCCACCCGAACAGCATCCCGAGGCCCCAGTTGCCGGAGATCAGCACAGCAGCTCCGGCGATGCCGGCGAGAGCGAAGTGCCAGCCTTGACGCGTGAAGAATCTCGTCAGGCCGAGCGCAACCAGGATCGCCTTCCCGCGGCGACGTTCGAGCGTGACCGTGACCAGCAACGCGGCCAGGCCTGGTGTGAACATCATCGCCACGGTTGCGATGTACGCACCGGGGTTCTCAGCTGGGTCTGAGAGGTCCGCATTCACCTGGATGGCTGGCCAGAGCAGCGCCCACGCCGCACCGTACGCCATCAGGACGAACATGCCAACCGCGCTCCAGCGGACACCCCGCGGGCTTCCCAACATGTTCTCCCCCGTTCGCTTGAGTGCGCCGCGCATCACTGCAATCGGCTCCCTTGCCTCGGCGGAGGAGCCTGAGCGCCTGCGGATCAACTTACTGAAGCAATCACCTGGAAGACAACATATCAAGCATCGGACGCCCCTGGGGATGGTGCGAGACGCGGTGTCGTGATCCGTCCTCTGGCGTCAACGGTGGGGTCGAGGGTCGTGCACGCGGAGGACGCACATGACCGGGGGCTCTCCTTCATTCGGAAGAGAGCCGCCGTGGTGTACCGCGGTGATCAGTGGGCCGACGGGAGCGCCGTGTCGACGAGTTCAGCTCGCACGGTGTCTGCTTCCGCGGATGGCGCGGGTGCACCTGGCATTGCACCGATGCCCTCGAAGCCCCACTGTTGTGTGAAATACACGCTTCGGCGCTGCTTCGGGTAGGGTCAGCGTTCGGGCCGGGGTGGGCCTGAGGGGGACGTCATGGGGAAGATCGAGTTCGACGCGGCGGCGGCAGACGCCGTCGTCAGAGCGGCCACGTCGGGGAAGGACGAGCTCCGCGCTCAGTCGGGGGCTCGTCGGTCCGCCGTCGAGGAAGCAGCGGCTGACTTTTCCGGAGCCTACGCGGACCGGTTTACCGAGTCCGCCTCGACTGAGTCGACCGACCGGGGCAAGTTGGCGTCCGTCCTGGATGACCTCGTCGGTCAGGTGCGCGACGCCAAGTCCTCCGCGCAGGCTGAGGAGGAACGGCTGAACGCACTCGATGCTTGGAACGAAGCCGAACGCGAACGCCAGCACGCCGCAGCGACCTCCCTGCTCGCCACCACCACTCTGCCCCCAGTCGCGATCCGTGCGCCGAAACCGTCGGAGGTTGCGGTCCGACCACCGTCGATCCATGCGGCGTTCGCGCCTCGGGAACGCAGGCGGTCCGGAGGTGGTACGGGACACGGTCGAAGCTCGGCGGACCCGGCACGACTGCGCGACTTCAGTATCGTCAGCCGGGCGAACGACGCGGCTGCCGAGTCAAAGGCCTCAACGCTCGCCAGTGCATGGACTGCGTTCACCGCTTCGTGTTCCTGGGTGCTGATCGAGGGGTGCACCTTCGTGACTGGGTTCGATCGCTTCCTCGAGGAGAACAGAGCCGATGCCGCATGGATCGACCGCATCGCGGACGCGTTCGAGCAAGCCGGGAGCAGCGGATCGCTGGCGAACGCCAGGATCGACAAGGCGACCGACGACGAGCTCGTCCGCGATGTTCAGCGGCTCTTCGCCGACGACTTGACCCCGACCCAGGTCGCGGCGATGTGGGCGGATCTCGGTCTGACGAGGGCGGACGCTGCGGACCTCGCACTCCTCCCGACCTCGGTGCTGACCGCTCTGGGGAATCTCGAAGGGGCGCCGTACTGGGCGCGCGGAGCTGCGACGTCGCTGTACTCGACCGCCGGATCGCCTCCGCGAAGAAGTTCCTGGACGACCTTGGCCGCCCGGACCGCATCTACAGCGCGGAGGCGCGCAAGAACGCCGAAGACCTTTCCGCACTCGAATCGATCAAGGCATCACTCAACCCCAACGGCCGCAAGGGCCAGCGAAGCCTCACGGTACTCAGCGCAGACCATCCGCCCCTGGCTGCGGTGTCCATCGGAGATCTCGACGAAGCCACGAACGTCACCTGGGCGGTGCCGGGGATGGGATCGAGCACGGGCAGCATGACCGATTGGGCGGATGCCGTTCAGAACGTCTACAGCGAGCAGGCAAAGGCCGCTCCCGCAGGACGCGGCACCACGAATGCCGTCGTCGCGTGGATGGGGTACGAAGCACCGCCCGTCCCGCCGGCGAGCACCGCCGTGTTCGGCAGCGACTACGCGAAGGCCGGCGGCGAGAAGCTGGCCGCGTCGATCAAGGGCCTCGACGCGACGAGAGCCGGTACCATGCCGGCGGTCAACGTCCTCGGACACTCCTACGGCACCACGACCGCGTCCTACGCGCTCACGACCGAGGGCGTGCACGTGGATTCGTTCACCACCATCGCTTCGGCTGGGATCCCGGACAGCATCCACGAAGCAGACGAAATCCACGCCGATGCGGTGTACGCCGGACAAGCAGAAGTGGTGAAGCCGATCATCGAACATTGGAGTGGCGACGAATGGGCGGCGGTCGGGCGTGACTTCAGCTCGGACCATCATCAGGATCCGACTGCTCCGGAGTTCGGCGCGACGAGCTTTGGCGCTGACGGGGCGCCCGGCCTCAAGCCCGTCCGCGACCACGGCGTGCACACCTGGTACGGCGGCGGTTACCTCGATGAAGACACGCAGTCGTTGCAGAACGTGGCGTATGCCACGACCGGCCAGCCCGAACGATTGACGAACTGATCATGCCGATTTCGCCGAAACAAAGTGATCTGGAAGGAACTCCCAGATGAAACCACGACGGGCGAAAGCCGTCTCCGTCCTCCGGGCGACAGGAGCCGTGCTGCTCGCTGTCGCCGTTCTCACTGGTTGCAGCGAAGGGTCTGGCATGAACACGAAAGAAGCGAAGCAGTCCATCGTCACGTTCGTCGAGGGTTCGACCGACGTGGTCGGTGACGGCTGGGAAGTAAGCGACGGTCCGGGGCTCGGGAAGTGCGGCCGGGGTCTTGGGCAAGGGGGCGTCCAGTACGTCTACGCCATGGTCCGCTCCGCGAGCGCTGACCCGAAGGCCGACGTCAAGGCGGTGGAACAGCACTGGAAGGAGCTCGGGGTCACGACCGAGCGGTACCAGACCGGCGGCGAGGACCCGATCCTCGGCGTCCGGGGCAGGGGCGGTCCGGTGAGCTCCTCCGACTTCCGCGCGGATCCCCGCGGGTACACGATCGACGGCAGCTCGCAGTGCGTTGCGGGGGACCTCGAGAAGATGAGCCTCGACAGTCAGGAGTGACGACCGCGACCTGACCACCGGAACCGAGCCGCGCCTCCAGTCCGGCCCGGGACCAGGGCGCCTGCCGGACGCGACACGAGGGACGGCCTGCCCCGTTGTCGAGGCGAGCCGTCCTGTGCAGCCGGGCCGCTAGCGCGATACCGGCACGGCGACGCTGGCGAGCTCGGCTCGCACGATGTCCGCACCAGCGGACAGCGCGCCGAGCTTGTCGAGCGCGGCACCACGTGCAAGGGGAGCCATCTCGCAGTTGGAGCTGGGGATCAGCTTGTCGGCATCGACGAAGTCGAGCGCCCGACGGAACACCTCGGCGACCTCCTCCGGGGTCTCCACCGTCTGGGTCGCGACGTCGATGGCCCCGAGCATCACCTTCTTGCCGCGGATGAACTCGACGAGCTCGAGGGGGACGTGCGAGTGGATGCATTCCAGCGAGATGATGTCGATCGACGACTGCTGCAGCAGCGGGAAGGACTGCTCGTACTGCCGCCACTCGGCCCCGAGCGTCGCCTTCCAGTTGTTGTTCGCCTCGATGCCGTAGCCGTAACAGATGTGCACGGCGGTCTCGGCGCGCAGGCCCTCGGCTGCACGCTCGAGCGCGGCCACGCCCCAGTCCTGCACCTCGTCGTGGAAGACGGTGAAGGCGGGCTCGTCGAACTGGATGATGTCGACACCGGCGGCTTCGAGTTCCCGCGTTTCCTGGTTGAGGATCGTGGCGAACTCCCACGCCAGCTTCTCGCGTGAGAGCGTGCCGAGCGTTGTCATCCCTCGGGCGAGGCCCGGCGCACGGCGCGGTGCGCCACCGCGACGGACAGGAGCGCGCCGCCGACGAGCACTACCGCGGACACGAGCACCGAGACCGGATTGCGGAGCGGTGCGAGACCGATGCTCACTGAGCACCACAACACGGTCGCGGCTCCAGCGATGATCGTCGGACGCAGCGCTGCGCGGTGGGCGATTCTCCAGGCTGCATCACTGGACATCGTGGTCGGCGTCCGGATGCCGGCGAGGCCGTTTCGAGGCAGAGACCCGTTGCCGGCCCTCCAGGTCAGCCAGATCACGAGGAGGGCAGCGCCGATCTCGAGTGCCAACGCGAACACCATTGCTTCACCCATGAGGTCGACGCTACAGTCCTGGAATACAAACGGCAATGTACAGGGCGCTGACGCTGTGTGGTCACGTCATTAGCAGTCGAGCCCCAGCGCCTGAGTGCGAAGGCGGACTGCCCTGTCGCTCACAACCGCTGAGCGAGCGGGATGACGACTTGACCAAGGAGGGGAGTATGAACCCACTCGTCCCGACCGTGCTCGATGCCGCGGTGTTGATCGTATGTCTGGTCGCGCTGATCCTGGCTCTCGCGGCCTTCGGCTCGCTGGCCCGCTCCGCGTCGCTCAACGGATGGCGTCTGCTCGCCTGGGCTTTCGTTGTCCTCTTCGTCCCGTTCGTCGGGCCGGCAACGTGGTTCGTAGCCCGGCGCCGCGCACGCCTGCTTGCGTTCCAGCAGGTCAGCGATGACGCGTGACCGTCACGTTGGTCGTCAGTAATCGTGCACGACCACGTTGCAGCGGCGTGTTCTTGAACGCCGGCGTCGTGAGCCTCCACCGACACGCCCGGTCGCTTTACGCCGGTGCTGCCGCCCGCCTTTGTGCCCGCCTGCAGAAGGAGGGACGTGCGGAACCCGCTTGAGAGCTACGGACACTGGCGCGCGAGTGTTCGCGCGGCCGACGGCTGGCGAACCGTCCGCGAGCCCCGTGGGCCGTACGCCAGCGCTTCGATGCTCGAGTGGGGGAGCATCACAAAGGGACTCGTGGGCACGACGGCCTGGCTCACACTCGAGGTCGAGCGGCCGGTCGCGCACTACCTGCCCGATGTGCCCGACGCCGAGATGACCGTTGCCGACCTCATCCACCACACCTCGGGTCTGCCACGGCTTCCGGCCACGATGCGCGACCGCCTGTTCGGCGACCCGTACCGAGAGGCCGTTGGTGTTCCCCTGGAACACGCAGTCGCTGTGCCGGTCACGCCCCGCGGCCGGTTCGTGTACTCGAACCTGGGATACGCGCTCCTCGGCGCAGTGCTCGACGAGGTGCACGGCGACTGGTTCGCCGCTGTTCGCCAGCACGTCCTCGAGCCGGCGGGGATCAGCTCGGCGGCCCTCGTGCCGGCTCGGGCAGACCGCGTGGTGCCGAAGCTCTTCGGTCGTGCGATTCGGCCGTGGGCGCTCGGCGAGTCGTCGTTCGCGTCGGCAGGCGGCGTCTGGTCCACGTTCGACGATCTCTGTCGCTACGCCGATTGGGCGCTCGAACCCGGAGCTGGGCACTCCCGCGCGGTGAGCTGGCAGCGGGAAGGGGCATCGACCTGGATCAACGGAGAGGCGCGAGCGGCAGGAGCGGCCATCGCCAACGCGGCAGGGCTCGCCGCGGTGGTGCACACGCTCGCGAAGGCCCCACGTGCGGCCGACGCGGTCGCCACGGCGCTCATCGAGCGGGAGATTCGGCAGACATGCAGCGGCTGATGGTTGCACGGAAGTCCAGCGCCCGTGGCCGATGCAGGCGCGAGGGGTTTTCCGCAGCCATCGGTGCTGCGTTCCCCGTCGTCGTCGAGGTCGTGGTCACCAGCGACTCGTGGGATCGGTTACCCGACCGGATCGCCACGACGTTCGGTCCGGACGGGAGCCCGAGCGGGTACGAGACGCCGTTGGGGACAGCGATCCTGCTCGCGGCGGTACAGGCGCCGTTCCTCATGGCAGCGGTTGGCTCCGCCTTTGCTCGAGATCGGCGCAGAGGTCGCATCTCGTGTGCGGTCACCGCAGGATTCGTCGCGGTCCTCGCGAGCAGCTGGTTGATCATCGTTGGCTTGGCGTCATCGTCGTTGAGCTCTGCGGCGTGGTGGCTCCTCGCTGCGGCGCCCGCGTGGGCCTGCGTTCCGTACTGGCTCCTTTCCCCACGGCGGAGTGAACGAAACGGCTCGCTCAGTCCGTGACCAGACTCGAGGGCGCGGTGAAAGGTGACGCCAGTACCGGCGCGACCTGCCAGCCGGACCGCAGCCGCGCCTCCAGGCCGGATCGAGAGCCGCGCACGCGGCGGACGCAACACGAACGGCGCTCTCCTCCTTTCGGAAGGGAGCCGCCGTAGTGTTTCGCAGTGGTCAGTGCGCTGACGGGACCGCCGTGCCGACGAGCTCGGCTCGCACGATGTCCGCACCAGCGGACAGCGCGCCGAGCTTGTCCAGCGCCGCACCTCGCGCCAGGGGAGCCATCCCGCAGTTGGAGCTCGGGATGAGCTTGTCGGCATCGACGAACTCGAGCGCCCGACGAAGGACCTCCGCGACCTCCTGCGGGGTCTCCACGGTCTCGGTCGCGACGTCGATCGCCCCGAGCATGACCTTCTTGCCGCGGATCAGCTCGACGAGCTCGAGGGGGACGTGGGAGTGGATGCACTCGAGCGAGACGATGTCGATCGAGGACTGCTGCAGGAGCGGGAACGACTGCTCGTACTGCCGCCACTCCGGCCCGAGCGTCGCCTTCCAGTTGTTGTTCGCCTCGATGCCGTAGCCGTAACAGATGTGCACGGCGGTCTCGGCGCGCAGGCCCTCGGCTGCACGCTCGAGCGCGGCCACGCCCCAGTCCTGCACCTCGTCGTGGAAGACGGTGAAGGCGGGCTCGTCGAACTGGATGATGTCGACGCCGGCGTCCTGGAGCTCCCGGGCCTCTTGGTTGAGGATCGTGGCGAACTCCCACGCCAGCTTCTCGCGGCTCTTGTAGTGCTGGTCGGAGAGCGTGTCGATCATCGTCATCGGGCCGGGGAGCGCCCACTTGATCGGCCGGTCGGTCTGCGCGCGCAGGAAGCGAGCGTCATCCACGAACACGGGCGCCCGGCGGCTCACAGCGCCGACGACGGTCGGGACGGCCGCGTCGTACCGGTCACGGATCCGGACGGTCTCCTTGCGCTCCAGGTCGACGCCGTCCAGGTGTTCGATGAACGTCGTGACGAAGTGCTGGCGGGTCTGCTCGCCGTCGCTGACGATGTCGATGCCGCGGCGCTCCTGCTCGTGCACGGCGGACCGGAGGGCGTCCTGCTTGCCCTCGGTCAGGGCGGCACCCTCGAGCAGCCAGGGGGACCAGAGCCGCTCGGGCTCGGCGAGCCAGGAGGGTTTCGGCAGGCTGCCGACGATCGAGGTGGGGAGGAGAGAACGCATGGGTGTGACGGTCCAGTCAGTCGAAGGGCAGAGGAAGTCAGCGCGCGAGGGCGGGGTCAGCCCACCGGGCGAGGAGTGCGTGGTGCGGCCGCACCAGGTGCTCCTCGGTCCACCGGCCCTGCGTGATCCCGAGGCGGCTGCGCTCCTCGCGGTCGTAGGTCACCGGGGTGGGTGTGAAGTCGGTGTGGTCGAGGGTGGGGCGGTAGGTGCTGCCGGCCGCGGTGTTCGCGGCGTAGACCTCCGGGCGGTAGATCTTCTGGAACGTCTCCATGGTGGCGATCGTGCCGATGAGCTGGAGGTCCGTGTAGTCGCCGGTCAGGTCGCCGCGCGTGTAAAACGCGAGCGGGGCCGACGATCCGGCGGGCTGGAAGTACCGGACCCGCATGCCCATCCGGCCGAAGTAGTCGTCGGTGAGCGAGGAGTGCTCGTGCTCGTACTCGGCCCCGAGCACCGGGTGGACGTACCCGTTCCGGCGGTAGGTCTGGCTCGTCGAGACGCTGATGCACACGACGGGCTCGGCACTGAAGTCCGAGCGGAACGCGGACGACTCCAGGAAGCGCTGGAAGAGGGCCCCGTGCAGCGCCCCGAAGTCAGACGGCAAGCCCGGCGATGACGGCAGCAGCACCGAGAAGTCGTAGTCGCGCAGGTACGACGAGAAGTTGTTGCCGAGGATGCCGTGGTGGTGCTCGCCGGTGCGCTGGTCGACGATCGTGACGTCGAGCATCTCGAGCAGCGGGAACTCCGCGTCCGATCCACCGTCGGAGAACGCCAGTGCGGCCGAGACGATGTCGAGCTGCAGGCGGTAGCGGTCATGCGCCCCGGCGAGGTCGTTCGCGCGCACGTCGATCATCGTCAGCGCAGCGCGGAGGTTCTGCTGACGGTGCTCGCCGCGCGCCAGGTTGGCGAAGTTCGTGGTCAGCCGGGAGCTGTCGGCGGGGGAGTAGTCCTCGTCGAACCGGGTCCGGGTGATGCTGAAGGTGAGGTCGTTCGCCATGGTCGGCAGTCCGTACGTCGAGCGGCCCGTGGGCACGGTGGGAAGGGTGACTCGATCATCGCGGGATTCAGGGGCTATCAGGTAATACCGAGACGCTATGCACCGGTATAGCCTCGGCCTATGGCCCGGGTCTCGAACGACATCACCCTGCAGCAGCTCCGGTACTTCATCGAGGTCGCGACGGAGGGCTCGATCAGCGCAGCGGCCGACCTGCTCTACGTGTCGCAGCCGACGATGTCCGCGGCGATGAAGGACCTCGAGACGCGGATCGGACGCCCGCTCTTCACCCGATCGGCCAGGGGCGTCGTGCTCACCGTCGACGGCGTCGAGTTCCTCGGGTACGCCCGACAGGTCGTCGAGCAGGTCTCCCTGCTCGAGCAGCGCTACGTCGGTGGACAGCGGTCGCGCCGGCTGCTCGGGGTGTCCGCCCAGCACTACTCGTTCGCCGTGGAGGCCTTCGTGCGCATGGTCGAAGCAGCGGCTGCGGACGAGTACGAGTTCTCACTCCGTGAGACACGCACCTGGGACATCATCGAGGACGTCCGCACGCTGCGCAGCGAGGTGGGCATCCTCTACCGCAACGACTTCAACAAGCAGGTGCTCGGCAAGCTGCTGCGGGACGCCGGCGTCGTGTTCACACCGCTGTTCGTCGCGCAGCCGCACATCTTCGTGGCCAAGCGGAACCCGCTCGCGTCACGGGAGCGTGCGACTCTCGAGGACCTCGCCGACCTCCCGCGGCTCACCTTCGACCAGGGTGCGAACAACTCCTTCTACCTGGCCGAGGAGATCCTGTCGACGATGTCGAGCAAGCGGGAGATCCGCGTCTCGGACCGGGCGACGATCTTCAACCTCATGATCGGCCTGGGTGGCTACACGATCTCGACCGGGCTCATCAGCGACGACCTCGACCCCGAGATCGTCGCCATCCCCCTCGACGTCGACGAACGCATCGAGATCGGCTGGATCGCGCACGCATCGGTTCCCCTCACCGTGCAGGCGCAGACGTACCTGGACGAGCTGCGGGCGGTGGTCACCAGGTTCGGCGTCGAACCGCTCGGGTAGGCGGGCGGCAACCACCGGACCAGCGCCGACGGCTTGTGCGGTGACCGGCCCGACGTCGCGACCCTGGCGGGCATCTCCCAGAAGACCGTCCCGTGCGTGCGCGCCCAACGCCACTTCCGGATCCACCTCGACGACGATGTCTGCGGACCGACGTGACGCAGCACCAAGGCAACGCTCTGCGCCCGCAGGGTCCGCGCCTC
This sequence comes from Curtobacterium sp. VKM Ac-1376, assembly GCF_015351025.1. GTDB lineage: Bacteria > Actinomycetota > Actinomycetes > Actinomycetales > Microbacteriaceae > Curtobacterium. The sequence continues at coordinate 149,740 of NZ_JADKRV010000001.1, forward strand.
CCGTCCGTGGACTGAGCCGACATGGCCTGCTCGGATGGGGCGCTGCCGCGGGCGGCAGCATCGCCCTCAGCAGGCTGCAGGCCGGGTCGCGCGGCACGCTGCACGTCGCCCGTCGCCCGCCGCCCGGATACGCTGCGGCCATGCCGGGGAACTTCTCGTTCAGGACCACGACCGAGCGCGACTGGGAACGCGTGCGCGCACTCCGCATCGAGAACGCGACCGACAACCCCGTTTCCTACGGCGCCACCCTCGAGTACACCCGCCGGATGACCGAGGATGACTGGCGGCTCCGCGCCGTGCGCGGCGAAGCGGCGGACACGACGAGCGTCGTGGCGATCGACGACGGCACCGGCCGCTGGATCGGGATGATGAGCGGCCAGGTCGGCGATGCCCACGGCGCGGACCCGGTGCTCACCGGTGTCTACGTCACGCCGGAGTTCCGAGGCCATGACCACGGGGTGGCGGATGCGCTGCTCGACCACGTCCTCACCTGGGCCGCAGGGCACGGTGACGCTCTCCGCCTCGAGGTGTACGACCAGGCCGTACCCGCAGGGCGCTTCTACGCCCGCCGCGGCTTCCGGCCGACCGGCCGATCGCGCGACTTCCACGTGCTCGGCGACCGGCTCGATGCCCCGACGCTGCGGCTCATCGAACTCTCGCGTGCCCTGCGGAACGGTCAACCGCGCACCTGATCCTCCCGACTCTGATCGAGATGAATGACGCAAGCGGTCGGACGGCCCACGAAATTACGGTGAGGTTGCTTCGACCTTCCGCCGGACGGAAGGCAGCGGCCGGTCCGCGAAACAGGTGGAGCAACGACTCATGGAGGTTCAAGATGGCGTTCGTCACTACGAGCGATGGTGCGGAGATCTTCTACAAGGACTGGGGGCAGCGTGACGCGCAGCCGATCGTCTTCCATCACGGATGGCCGCTGTCCGCGGACGACTGGGACGCGCAGATGCTGTTCTTCCTCGCCAACGGTTACCGGGTGATCGCGCACGACCGGCGCGGACACGGCCGCTCGTCGCAGATCTCGACCGGTCACGACATGGACCACTACGCGAGCGACACGGACGCGCTGGTCCAGCACCTGGACCTGCAGAACGCGATCCACATCGGTCACTCGACTGGTGGCGGCCAGGTCGCCCGGTACGTGGCCCAGTACGGCGAGCCGCAGGGTCGGGTCGCGAAGGCCGTCCTGGTGTCCTCCGTGCCCCCGATCATGCTGCAGAGCGACGACAACCCGGAGGGCACGCCCATCGCGGTGCTCGACGGGTTCCGGAGCGCCCTTGCGGCGAACCGGGCCGAGTTCTACCAGGCAGTCGCCTCCGGACCGTTCTACGGCTTCAACCGGCCCGGTGCGGACGTGTCCGAACCGGTGATCGCGAACTGGTGGCGCCAGGGGATGATGGGAAGCGCCCAGGCCCACTACGAGGGGATCAAGGCGTTCTCCGAGACCGACCAGACCGATGACCTCAGGGCCATCTCGGTCCCGGTCCTCGTCACGCAGGGCGATGACGACCAGGTGGTTCCCTACAAGGCCGCTTCGATCAAGCAGGCCGAACTCCTGAGCGACGCCACCCTCAAGATCTACGAGGGGTACCCGCACGGGATGCTGACGGTCCACGCCGACGTCATCAACCCGGACATCCTCGCCTTCCTCAAGCAGTAGGCAGCCAGGACCAGGCCGAGGCGTGCACCGACTCGGTGCGCGCCCCGTCCTGGTCCGATCGCCGTTCCGGACGCAATCGGACGTGCAGGCCGCCTTGCCGGAGCGGGCTGACCGAGTCGAATGACGCTTGGGCCCGGCCCCCGCACCTGTTCCGATGGTGTCGACGGCCAGACCAGCACCAAGGAGCAGACGATGACGGACCAATCCACTGCACCGCATCACGAGACGCCCACCGTCGGGAACCCCGATCTGCCGCAGGAAGGCATCCTCAACATCGCGGACGACCGCACGGCCGACACGATGACAGGGCCGCAGAACCCGGCGCTCGCGGCGCAGTTCCCGAGCCAACTCGACGCGCCGGCGACCGACATCAGCACCCAGGCCTTCTTCTGGTCCTCCTTCAACATCTCGCCGCGGCGGGTCCAACGCGGGGGCTGGCGCGCGAGCTGACCCAGTCCGACTTCGCGGTCTCCGACGAGATCGCGGGCGTGAACATGTACCTCGAGGCCGGAGGCATCCGGGAGCTGCACTGGCACCAGACCGCCGAGTGGGCGCTGATGACACGCGGCGGCTGCCGTGTCACGACCCTGAGCCGCGAAGGCCTGCCGAGCGTGGAGGACGTCTTCGAGGGTGATCTCTGGTACTTCCCTGCCGGGCTTCCGCACTCGTTGCAGGGACTCGGTCCGGACGGCGCCGAGTTCGTCCTCGCGTTCGACAGCGGTGAGCAGTCCGAGAGCAACACGCTCCTGCTGACGGTACGCCGAAGCCGTCCCACGACGCACTCCGCAGCCTGGTCAAGGAGGAGTGGTGGCTCGGTCCGACGGCGCTGCGCACCGACGACCGGGGCCAGGTGCAGGTGCGCGGTTTCCGCGGGGACTACCGAGTCGACGTGCTCGGCACGTCCACGGCCTTCGCCGTCACGGACGTGCCGAAGCAGGTGCGGATCGTCACGTGACCACCTGACGGACTGGAGGCCCGGCGCGGCCCCGCCCCGCGCCTCCGATCCGTCACCTGGTCGCGCGTCCCGCGGCCACCACGCTCCAGGCGGCCCCACCGACGAGGAGCGCGGCACAGGCGAGCGCAGCACCGAGTCGGCGCGCTGAGCGTCACCAGGAACTGGGCTTGTAGTCCTTCAGGAAGACACCGAACAGGTCCTCGCCCGCTTCTCCTCGCACGATGGGGTCGTAGACGCGCGCAGCCCCGTCAACGAGGTCCAGGGGGGCGTGGAAGCCCTCCTCCGCCAGCCGGACCTTCGTCGGGTGCGGCCGCTCGTCGGTGATCCACCCCGTGTCGACGCTCGTCATCAAGATCCGGTCGGTCTCGAACATCTCCTGCGCACTCGTTCGCGTGAGCATGTTCACGGCGGCCTTCGCCATGTTGGTGTGCGGGTGGCCGGGTCCCTTGTAGGCGCGGCCGAACACGCCCTCCATCGCGCTGACGTTCACCACGTAGGTGCGGTGCGCCTCGCTCGACGCCATCGCGGATCGGAGCTTCGAGATCAGGATGAACGGCGCCGTGGTGTTGGCCAGCTGGACCTCGAGCATCTCGAGGGGATCGACCTCGTCGACCGCTTGCGTCCAGGAGTTCACGTCGTGCAGGTCGGGGACGAGCCCACCGGCGTCGATCGCGGTTCCGGTGGCGAGGCGTTCGAGCGAACTGGACCCCGGGGCCATCGCCTGCTCGGTCAGCTCCTCAGCCCGAGCAGCGGCGGCCGCGAGGATGGGGTGCGCCGTGACGGAGCGGGCGAGCGCATGCGGGTGCTGGTCGTTCGTGTGCCCGAACGTCACCAGCTCGGGCAGTGGCCCGTCCGGCAGCGGCGCGAGTTCGGCGTCGACCAGCGGTTGGTAGGCGCCGGCCGATCGACGCACGGTCTGCGTGGCGTTGTTGATCAGGATGTCGAGGGGGCCGGACGTGGCGACGTCCTCGGCGAGACCGATGACCTGGGCGGGGTCGCGGAGGTCGATGCCGACGATCTTCAGGCGCGACATCCAGTCGGCGGAGTCGGGCAGGCTCGCGAACCGACGCACCGCGTCGCGCGGGAACCGGGTGGTGATGGTGGTGTGTGCGCCGTCGCGCAGGAGCCGGAGCGCGATGTACATGCCGATCTTCGCGCGACCACCGGTCAGCAGTGCCCGCTTGCCGGTCAGGTCGGCCCGGGCATCGCGCTTGGCGTGGCTCATCGCCGCACACGAGGGGCACAGCTGGTGGTAGAACGCGTCGACGACCGTGTACGGCTGCTTGCACATGTAACAGGGGCGCGACTTCAGCAGGGTGCCGGCGGTGGAAGCTGCCGTCGAGGTGCTGATCGGGACGCCTCGGGTCTCGTCGTCGATCCGGTCGGCTGCCCCGGTGGCAGTGGCGGCGATCACACGGCGATCGGCCTCGGCGATGACCGCTCGCTTCTCGAGCCGGTGCGCCCGCTTGACGGCCTTGAACATCTTCGCCGTCGCCTGGCGCACACGCACGAAGTCGGGGTGCGTCTCATCGATCTCGCTCATCTGCTCGAGTACCCGGAGCGTGGCGTCGAGGTCCTCGGGGAGGATGCTGCTGGGTTCGGGGTGCTCGGAGATCACACGGGATTCTACGTTGGGGCCGGGGGCGCCTGCTTGCCTTCTCGTCGGCCCGGACAAGCATCAGCGAGGTTCCGCGCGGAGTTGCCGGAACCACCCGAGCGCGAGCGGACGTTGCGAGCATCTGCCAGAACTGCGCCACAACAGCGACGTCGAGAACGGAGCCGGCAGAGCCGGGCCTTGCGGCGATCGCTGCAACGCAGATCAGGAAGGCGGCCGGGGCGGCCTTGCTCTTCGGGTCCACGGTGCCACGGACGTTCCGTCCGCGAGACGCTCAGGCTCACTGCGTTCACCGTCGGCGAGCTCAGGCGACGAGTAGACGAGTGCCTCGAGACCGTTGGGTTGTTGAAGAACTTCCAGATGTCCCACGAGTTACCACCCGGTCGATACGGTTGTCCCCATGGCACGCTTCACGCCCCCGGCCGCCGACGCGATGCGCGCACGACTGCTGCTCGCCGCGCGGGACGAGTTCGCCGCGGTCGGGCTCGCCGCCGGCAAGGTCGAACGGATCGGGGTGGCTGCGTCGAGCAACAAGGCGCAGGTCTTCCACTACTTCGGCAGCAAGGAGGGGCTGTTCGACGCGCTCGTCGCCGACTCGGTGACCGAGACGTTCGCCGAGGTGCCGCTCGCCACCGACGACCTGCCCGCCTGGGCCGGACGGCTGCACGACTCGTTCGTGCGGCGCCCGTGGGCGCAGCGGCTCGCGACCTGGCACCGGCTCGAGCGCGCCGACGTCCCGCTCGAGTCCGTCGCGACGAGCTTCGCCGATGCCGTCGCCGAGGTCGAGCACGCCCAACGCGCCGGGGTCCTGCCGCGGGCGTTCCGACCGGCCGTGCTGCTCGGGCTCGTGCTGCACACCGCCGCGTTCTGGACCGCGACCGATGCGGAGTACGAGCCGCTCGTGCACGCCGTGACGCCGCCGCGGCGGCGCCAGGTCGTGGTGGACGCGGTCACGGCGCTGCTCGGCGGCTGAGGCGGAGCGGCACCGGGCCTCCTGGCCGTCAGCCGACCTGCTCGACGACGCGTCGTGACCGGATGATGGCGAACACCACCAGCGCTGCCGAAACTGCGGTCAATGCGCCGCCAGCGACGGTGACACCGGACTCGAACTGCGCCAGCCGGGTGCCCGTCCACGGCGTCGTCGCGATGCTGCCGGTCAGCAGTGCCGCCAGGATCGAGCCGGTCGCCGCGATGCCGATGCCCGTCGCGAGCTCACTCGACGTGTCGACCAGGGCCGCGCCGATCGACGTCCGGTCCTCGGGGAGGCCGCGGAGCACGTCGTTGCCGGCGACCACACCGATCACGCGCATGCCCGCGGCGACCAGGACGAGTGCGAGCGCGACCCCGCCGTAGCCGAACCGTCCGAAGGCGGTGAAGACCGCGAGCCCACCGACGACGGCGGAGGCGCTGACCGCTGCTGCACGGCTGAGGCCGATCCTGTGCACGAACGGGCCGACGAGTCGACCGCTCGCGATCAGGACCGCCACCTGGGGCAGCATCCCGACGGCTGCGAGCGCCGGCGGCCAGCCCCAGCCGAACTGCAGCAGCAGGGTGGACAGATAGGAGAGGCCGGCAACGGCGAGACCAGAGGCGGCCTTGAAGGCGAGACCGCTCGCGACCAGGGGGCGGGCGATCAGGGCCAGGTCGAGCAGTGGGAACCGGGCGGTCCGCTCGCGCAGGACGAACGCGACCGCTGCCGCCACGGTCGCTGCCGCCGTGGCCCAGGTCGCCCCGGATGCCGCGCCCAGCTCGACGGCGAGGGTCGGTGTCACGAGCGCCCCGCTGACGACCGCGGTTCCGAGCACCGCCCCGGCGACGTCGATCGGTTCGCGGTGGAGCTCGTGACGGGCGTCGGCCCCGACGCCCGAGCGGATGCCGACGAACGCGATCAGAGCGATCGGTGCGTTCGCGAGCAGCAGCGCTTGCCAGGGCGCGACGGCCAGCGCGAGTCCGCCGACGGTCGGGCCGATCGCGAGTCCGACGAGTCCGGCGGTGGAGATGACGGTGAGCGCACGGACTCGCAGGTCGTCGGTGTCGAACATCCGGAAGGCCAGGGCCATCGTCCCCGGCGTGGTCATGGCGGCGGCGATCCCCATCGCGGTCCGCACGGCGATCAACTGCTCGGTCGTGGAGACGAGCCCGGTCGACAGGCTCGCCACGGCGAGCAGGACGAGTCCGACGAGCATGACGCGACGGCGGCCGAACCGGTCGGCGACCGCGCCGAACAGCAGCATCAGTCCGCCGAACGCCGTCGAGTAGGCACCGGTGACCCACTGCAGGCCCGTCGTCGAGGCACGGAGGTCGCGGCCGATCGTCGGCAGCGCGACGTTGAGCAGCGAGTTGTCGAGCATCTCGAACAGGAACACGGCCGACAGGCCGGCGAGTGCCGGCCACGCCTGCCGGAGGCTGATCGGCGAGAGCGGTGGGGAGACCCGCTGCGGGGAGGGTTCAGTGGACACGGGCGCACTCCTTCGATGAAGAAGTGGCGACTCGTCCGAGACCGCGTGTCCGCACCCGCAGCCGTGGCGCGGGGTTTTTCCCTCTGGCGGCGAGCGTAAGCCCGTCGGGCGAGCGGTTGCAAGTGGGGGCCGTGAGCGGGTCGGCGACGACGTGGCGTGGCGGACGGGCGCCGAGCCTCCCGTCAGTCGGTGGCGCCGGCTGCGAGCCGCAGCGTGTGCTCGGCGTCGTCGAGGTAGTCCGCGAGCAGCGCCGATGCGGCGTCGGGGTCGCCGTCGCGCAACGCGGACACGATCGCGTCGTTCCGCTCGACGAACCCCGCGTGGAACGACGCCGGATCGTCGGCCGTCAGGAACGCGAGGCGCATCTCGGCGAGCAGTCCGTCCATCAGCACGTGGATCCGCTCGCTCGGCACTGCGCGAACGAGCTCGGCGTGGAAGCGGATGTCGGCCGTGCCGACGGCACCCCAGTCGCCCGCCGCCGCAGCGGCTCGGGCGCCAGCGACCGCGGCGGCGGCGGCGGCGAGGGCCGCTGACCCCGGGGTGCATGCCCGCACCGCTGCCTCCTCGAGCACCCGCCGAGCCGCGTAGAGATCGGCGACGTCGGCTGCGGAGAGCCGTCGGACGAACACCCCGCGGTTGAAGACGTGCTCGACGAGCCGGTCGCGTGCGAGCAACCGGAAGGCCTCGCGCAGCGTGTTGCGCGACACCCCGAGCTGGTCGCTCAACCGTTCCTCGGACAGCTGGGCTCCGGGGGAGAAGTCACCCGACGCGATCATGGTGCGCAGCCGTTCGGCCGTGGAGTCAGCACCACCGACGGTTCGGGTCATGCCATCGATCCTGGCACGGGAGCCGATTGTGAAGGCCGTGTTACAGAGCAGAACACCCCCTTGCGATTGTTGAACAATGCAGTCCAGACTGTCCCGCATGTTCGTCCTCATCGGCGTCGCCGTCGTCATCGTCGGCTTCGCGCTGCGCATCAACGCGTTGCTCGTCGTCACCGTCGCGGGGATCGTCACCGCGGCCATCGGCGGGATCGGTCCCGTCGGCATCCTCGACGCGTTCGGCAACGGGTTCGCGTCCAGCCGATCCGTCACGACCTTCGCGCTCGTCCTGCCGGTCATCGGTCTGATCGAGCGCTACGGCCTGCAGGACCAGGCCAAGCGCCTCATCGCGAAGCTCGACAAGCTGACGACGGGTCGTCTGCTCGGCGGGTACCTGATCATCCGGCAGGTCACGGCGGCGGTCGGGCTGACCAGCATCGGCGGCCCGGCGCAGACGGTGCGTCCGTTGGTCTACCCGATGGCCGAGGGCGCGGCGATCAAGAAGTACGGGCGGATCGACGAGCGGATGCGCGAGAAGATCAAGGGGTACTCGGCGTCGTCCGACACGGTCGGGGTGTTCTTCGGCGAGGACGTGTTCGTCGCCGTCGGTTCGATCCTGCTCATCACCACGTTCGTCGACGCGACGTACGGGCTCTCGCTCGAACCGATCGACCTGGCACTGTGGGCGATCCCCACCGGCATCGCGGCACTGATCGTGCACGGCGGACGGCTGCTGCTGTTCGATCGCAGACTCGACAAGATGGCGGCGGACGCCCGTGCCGACGCCCCGACCCTGGGGGCAGCGGCGTGATCACCAGCGAATGGCTCTACTGGCTCATCGGCGCGTTCTTCATCGCCGTGGCCGTCCTGATCGTCACCGACACGGCACACGCGAAGCGCCTCGGCAACGCGGCGTTCTGGGGCATCCTCGGGCTGTCCTTCTTCGCCGGCACCTTCGTCGCCGCGGGGACCGTTCCGGCCTGGAGCCTCGGCATCGCCGTCCTCGTGATGGTCGCGCTCGCCGGACTCGGGTTCACCGGGACCACGAGTCGGACCCGCGTCGCGAGCATCCCGGGCGCCGGCACCGGCGCCGAGACCGGCCCCGCGGAGCCGACCGGCGTGACGCAGAAGATCACGAACGCCGGCAGTGGCAGCACGAGCGTGCTCGCCACGACGAGCCCCGACGAGCGCGCCGCGTTCGCCACGAAGTTCGGCAACCGGCTCTTCATCCCCGCGCTGGTGGTGCCGGTCGTCGCCGTGCTCGTCGCCACGCTCGGCCCGCTCGTCTCGATCGGCGGCGAACCCCTGCTCGCCGAGGGCAGTGCGACCCTGACCGGCCTCGGCATCGGTTCCGTGCTCGCCGTGGTCGTCGCCGTGTTCGTCCTGCGCCCGCCGAAGGTCGCGACGCCGATCCGCGAGGGCGGCCGGCTCCTGCAGGCGATCGGCTGGGCGGCGCTGCTGCCGCAGATGCTCTCGACGCTCGGCATCGTCTTCACCCAGGCCGGTGTCGGCGACGCGGTCGGCACGATCATCAAGTCGGTCCTGCCCGACGGCTCACTGCTCGCCGCAGTGGTGATCTACTGCCTCGGCATGGCGCTGTTCACGATCATCATGGGCAACGCCTTCGCCGCCTTCCCGATCATGACCGCTGCGATCGGCTGGCCCGTCCTGGTGCAGGGCTTCGACGGCAACCCGGCCGCGATCTTCGCCATCGGCATGCTCGCCGGCTTCTGCGGCACGCTCGTCACGCCGATGGCCGCGAACTTCAACCTGGTGCCGGCCGCCCTGCTCGAGATGCGGGACAAGTACGGCCCCATCAAGGCGCAGATCCCGACCGCCGCCATCCTGCTCGTCGTCAACATGGGAGTCATGTACCTTGTCGCATTCTGACGCTGCCCCGCTCGACCTGACCCGGGCTGCCTGGGCCGACCGCTTCGCGGCCGTCGCGGCGGACAACACCACCCGCGAGTACCCCTACGCAGCGCACCACGCGACCTCCGGGCCGGACGACCGGGCCCTGCCCGTCGAGCTCCACCCCGCCTTCGCCACGTCGTACGACTGGCACTCGTCGGTGCACATGCACTGGTTGGCGGCCCGACTGGTCGCGCACGGTCTGCCCACCGACCTGGAGGCGCGGCTCACCTCGATCCTGCAGGCGCACCTCACGACGGATCACCTGGCGACCGAGGCGGCGTACCTGCGCGACACCCCGCACTACGAGCGCCCCTACGGTTGGGCCTGGCTCGCGAAGCTCGCCGCCGAGGTCTCGGCGTCCGAGTCCCCGGCCGTCCGTGCACTGGCGCCCGGGTTCGCACCCGTCATCGACGTACTGGACGACCTCGTCACGCGGTGGGTCGCGGGTGCCGCGCACCCGGTGCGGCACGGCGTGCACTCGAACTCGGCGTTCGGGCTGCTGCTCGTGCTCGAGGCCGCACGCTCGCTCGGACGCGCGGAACTCGCGGCGACGATCGAGGGCGCGGCGAGGGACTGGTTCGGCGACGACGCGGGGTGGCCGTTCGTGTGGGAGCGCAGCGGGCACGACTTCCTGTCCGCGGGCCTGGCCGAGGCCGACCTGATGCGAGCCGTGCTGTCGGCTCCGGAGTTCGCCGTGTGGGCCCGGGCCTTCTTCGCCGAGGTCCGGGCGGGCGACGCGATCCTGACGTCGACGGTCGTGCGGGACGAGAACGACCCGCAGCAGGTGCACCTGTTCGGACTCGACCTGTCACGCGCGGGGTCGGCTCGACGCATCGCGGACGCGCTGCGTGCCGAAGGCCCGGACGACACCGTGCTCGCGGACCTGCTGGACGATGCCTCGGACCGCCTGCTCTCCTCGGGGCTCGCGGCGAGCGTCGGCGAGGAGTACTACTCCACGCACTGGCTCGCCAGCTTCGCCTGGGATGCCATGGAGGCCCGGGAGCACGCCGCCCGCTGACCCTGCTCGGTTCGTCGCACCTGTTGCGGACACGTCGAGGATCCGGAGGTACGGTCGGGCCATGAGCGATCCGAAGGACGACGAGAGCCTCGACGACTTCCGCGAGGCGCAGGAGACCGACTACGAACCGGAGCCGACCGTGCTCGACCCCGATGACCTGCCGGTGGTCGACGACGGGGACGACGAAGTGCTCCCGGACGACGACCGACCGGTGCCGCTCGACACGGACGACGACGCGCTCTGAGCGATCGCGCCGTCGTCGTGCCGCTCGATCGGCGTGGGCTCAGTCGAGCGGGACGGTCCGCGCAAAGGTGCGGGTGATCGGCGAGGCTGCCAGGAGCGGGCCGATGGCTGCCGCGCCCTCCGGGGTCGCGCGCCACGCCACGTAGGTGTCGTGGTCAGCAGCGGTCGTCCACGACTCCACCACGACCATCCGCGTCGGGTCGTCGTCGTCCACCAGGACCTCGAGCGACTCGAGGCCGTGGAACGACGCGGTCTGTTCGAGCGTCTCGCGGATCGCCGCCTCGACGGCATCGGCGGGGGCGTCGCTCTGGAACTGGACCTCGAGCAGGACGGTGATCGACATGGGTGCACCTTTCGTCGGCAGTGTCCAAGCCAACCCTGGACCGTGCCGGGTTGTTCCGAGACCGATCAAGCGACGACACGGAACCGGATCGGGTCGCCCGGCCTGAGCTGCGCGGCGCGGTCGACGGACTCCGGCGTCAGGACCGCGACGACCGGGTAGCCGCCGGTCACCGGGTGGTCGGCGAGGAACAGCACCGGGAAGCCCTCCGGCGGGACCTGCAGTGACCCGGTCTCGACGCCCTCGCTCGGCAGTTCCTTCGTGACGGCACGGGCGAGGGGCGTCCGGGCGGTGGTGCGCACCCCCACACGGTCGCTGTCCGCGCTGACCCGGAAGTCCTGGCCCGCCAGGGTGGGACGCCACTCCGGAGTGAACCAGTCGTCGCGGGGGCCGGGCACGACGTCGAGCACCACGGGTTCGTCCGGCCACCGGGGCGCGGGTTGGGGGACCGCGTCGACGATCGGCCACGAGACCCGGGCATCCCCGACGGGCAGGATGTCACCGGCCGACAGCGGCGGCGGGCCGAGGCGTGCGAGGGAGTCCCACGAGCGACTGCCGAGCACGGGTTCCACCGCGAACCCGCCGAGCACGGCGACGTAGGCGCGGAGCCCCACGGTCGCCGTGCCGATGCGGAGGGTGTCTCCCGGGGCCAGGAGCAGGACCTCGTGCGACGCTGCGCCGCGGACCCGGCCGTCCGCCCGCTCGATCTCGACCGGGCAGGCCGCGCCCGCGGTCGCCGCGACCACGTACGCGTCCGCGCGGAGCGTGACGGAGCCGAGCAGGGCCTCCAGGACGGCCGCATCGGGACGGTTGCCGACCAGCCGGTTCGCGAGCGCCGCGGACCCGCGGTCGGCGGCGCCCGCCGCGCCGAGGCCCATGTCGCTGAAGCCCGGACGCCCGAGGTCCTGCGTCGTCGCGCCGTAGCCGACCTGCAGCACGGTCAGGGCGGTCACGCCGCACCCGCCTCGACGAAGCGCACGAGGGTGCCGGCCGGTGCCAGCGCCGGGGGAGTGCGTTCGAGCGACCACATGGGCACCTCGGTCCGGCCGATGAGCTGCCACCCGCCCGGAGACGTTCGCGGGTAGACGGCACTGAACTCGCCCGCCAGGGCGACCGCGCCGCTCGGGACGGCCGTGCGGGCGGTGCTGCGGCGGGGCAGGTCGAGGGAGCGCTCGGTGCCGGTGAGGTAGCTGAAGCCGGGGGCGAAGCCGCAGAACGCGCTCGTCCAGAGCTGCCCGGTGTGCCAGGCCACCAGCTCGTCGCAGGTCATGCCGGTCAGGCCGGTGACGGTGTCGAGGTCCTCGCCGTCGTAGGTGACGGCGATGACGAGCGGGTCGGAGTCGCTCGTGTCGGCGGTGCTGGACACCGCCTGCACCCGTTCGAGCCCAGCCTGCAACCGGGACGAGTCGGTCACCTCCCGGTCGTAGCGGAGCAGCAGGGTCCGGGCGCCGGAGACGACCTCGGTCAGGCCGGGCAGTGCGGCGTCCGCGAGCCCGGCGCGGAAGGCGACGACGTCGGCGAGCGAGCCGAACGTGGCGAGGAGCGCTCTGCCGCCCGCCGGGCGGACGTCGGGACCGGTCACGACGCGAGCGGCGCGAACGGCGCGATCGCGACACCATGTTCGGTCAGGAGGGCGCGGATCGCGCGCGCCATCGCGACGGCGTCGGGGGAGTCGCCGTGGACGCAGACCGAGTCGGCGCGCACCGCGATGTCGGAGCCGTCGACCGCGGTCGCGACGCCGTCGGTGGCCATGCGGAGCACGCGGGCCGCGACCTCGTCGGGATCGTGCAGGACCGACCCGGGCTTGCTGCGTGGCACCAGGGAGCCGTCGGGCTCGTAGGCGCGGTCGGCGAACGATTCCGCGACGGGGCGGAGGCCGTGCCGGTCGGCGGCCTGCAGCAGTTCCGACCCGGGCAGCGCGAGCACCGCGAGCGTCGGGTCGACGTCAGCGACTGCCCGGACGACCGCTTCCGCCTGCACCGGGTCGGCGCAGGCGGTGTTGTACAGGGCGCCGTGCGGCTTGACGTACGTGACGGTGGTCCCGGCCACGCGGGCGGTGGCGGCCATCGCACCGAGCTGGTGCACGACGTCGGCGTACAGCTCGTCGGGCGACACGTGTACGGGTCTGCGGCCGAACCCGATGAGGTCGCGGTAGGCCACGTGGGCCCCGATCGCGACGCCGCGTTCGGCAGCGGCGCTGGCGGTCGCGAGCATGATCCTCGGGTCGCCGGCGTGGAAGCCGCAGGCGATGTTGGCGCTCGAGACCACGTCGAGCATCGCGGCGTCGTCGCCCATGGCCCAGGCGCCGAAGCCCTCGCCGAGGTCGCTGTTCAGGTCGATCGTCGTCACGGGTGCTCCCTGTCCTCGCGGGTTGTTGAACAATCTACCGAGCGTGCCGGTTCATGTCACCTGTGCTGGACGGCTGGTTCCGAGGGGCGGCACGTACTGTCCGAGTCCTCAGCGCCACCGGGGGCACCGCCTCCGGATCGACCACTCCATTGGAGCAGATCATGACCGACAGCGACAACACCCACGGCACCCCGGCGAACGACCCGGAGGGCACCGAGAAGCCGGGCGGCCTCGGCGACGACAGCACCATCCCCAACAACCCCGACGGCCTGGCTGCCGGCCACACGGGCGACGGCTCGCACTTCAACCCGGAAGAAGACGGCGAGCAGTAGACGGTTCGCCGCCCTCGGGCTGACGCAGAACGACACCCCCGTCGTCGTACGACAACGGGAGTGTCGTTCTGCGTCTGCGTCTGCGGGGCGTTCAGCGAGACGCGTGCTTCCGCAGTGCGACGACGACCTCGTCGAGGAAGTCGTCCACCTGGTCCTGGGCGTAGCCCTCGCGGAACTTCGTCGGTTGGAAGCGCACGGCCGCCACGTCGTCCGGTGTGAGCGGATCGACGGGGTGTCCATGCTCGTACCCGGCGAGCGTCGCCCGGATCCGGTCGAGGAACGCGTCGACCTCGTTCTGGTCGTAGCCCTCGCGCCACCGGGTCGGCCGGAACCGCGCGTCGGACACTTCTCGTGCGAGCATGTTCTCCCCCTTCTGCTGGCCGGGCCATGCTCCCACGGGCAGGCTGCCGGGGCTCAGTGCTGCGGCGTCCGCTTGCCGAACAGCGCGTCGAGGAACCGCGAGAACCACGACTCCGGCTCGTGGGTCGTCTCGATCGAGCGAGTGGGCGGCCGGTACGCAAGGTCGTGCAGCATGTTGCGCTTCGAGCCGTCCCAGTTCGCGAACAGGTACGCCCCGCCGATGAAGGACATGCTCCGGACGGGCGTCCGTTTCCACGAGTCCGCGGCGACGTAGTAGCCGGCGTGCCCGGCGCGGATGTGCTCGATGACGGTGTCGACGTCGACGACGCTGGTGGTCGTCACGACGGCTGTGATGCCCGTGCGGTCACGGGCGACGTACTCGATGAGGTGTTCGGTCACGATGGGGGACTCTTCGTCGCGGTGGTGAAATGCCACGACAGGCAGCGTGGCGGAGGGGATTCGGAACCGCCGTTGCTTCCGATTCCAGAGTACGTCCGGCCCCGTGTGCCGTCCCCGGAATGTCCGTCCTTCGCAGGGGGTGAGCGTTCAGTGGATGGACTGCCCGATCCATGCCGTGACCAGGTCGAGCGCCCGGTCGGAGTCCGGGCTGCCCGGTCGGTTGAGGAACGCGTGGCGGCTGTCCGGCAGGACGTGTCGTTCGACCTCGACGCCCGCAGCCTCGAGCTCGTTCGCGAAGCGTTCGTCCGAGGCGCGCATCACGTCCCGCTCGGCGTCGACCACCAGGGCGCGGGGGAACCTGTCGAGCTCGCCGATCGCCGCTGTCCACCGCGCTGACCGCCGGTACGCGATGCTGGTCCCATGCAGTCCGCTCGTGCCGCCGCCCCCGGTGTCGCCGTCGCCGTCGCGGTCGGCATCGTCGCCACCCTCGTCGGCCGGATCGTCCCCGTCGTCGGTGGCCCTGTCCCGGCCGTCCTGATCGGCGCCGTGGTGGGCTGGCTCATCCGGCGTCGCACCGGCGGCACGCTCGCAGCCCTGGCACCCGGCGTGAAGTTCTCGTCCAGCCGGGTCTTGCAGTTCGCGGTCGTCCTGCTCGGGGCGCAGCTGTCCATCGGCGAGGTCCTGCGCATCGGCGGTGAGACCCTGCCGGTGATGCTCGCGACGCTCGTCGTCTGCCTGGTGGCCGCGTGGGGGATCGGCCGACTGCTGCGGGTCTCGGGAGCACTCCGCACCCTGATCGGCGTCGGGACCGGGATCTGCGGCGCCTCGGCGATCGCCGCCGTGACACCCGTCATCGGCGCGGTCAGCGCCGATGTCGCCTACGCGATGTCGACGATCTTCCTCTGCAACATCGCCGCGGTCTTCGCCTTCCCGCTGCTCGGACACGCCCTCGGCCTCAGTCAGCACGCCTTCGGCGTCTTCGCGGGCACCGCCGTGAACGACACGTCGTCCGTCGTCGCCACGGCGACCGTCTACGGCCGCCAGGCGACCGACACCGCGGTCGTCGTGAAGCTCGTGCGCACCCTGATGATCATCCCGATCGTCATCGGGCTGGCCGGACTGGAGGCCCGCCGCGCCTCCCGCGAGCAGCTCGCCCCCGCCTCGGGGCCGGGTCGCGGGTTCCGTGTGTTCCGGTTGGTGCCGTGGTTCCTGATCGGGTTCCTCGTGGTGGTGCTGCTCCGGACGGTCGGGGTCCTGCCCGCGTCCGTGGCGCCGGGGTTCGCGACGGCTGCCTCGTTCCTCATCACGGTGGCGCTCGCCGCGATCGGCTGCTCGACGGACTTCGCGGCGCTCCGCCGTGCGGGCTTCCGGCCGATGCTGCTCGGCATCGCGCTCTGGGTCCTGGTGGCGGGGACGAGCCTCGGCATGCAGGCGGCGATCGGCCTGCTGTAGGGGCTTGCCGGCACCCGGCCTATCGTTTATCGTTGCATCGAATTTCGATGGTATCGACGCTCGACAGGGGAAGAAGCCATGACCACACCCGTCTACGAACCGCCCCGCGGGCGGAACTCCTACCTGGCCTACGTCGTCGCGTGCGCGATCGGCATCGCGATCGTGGTGTGGCGGTACGTCGACCTGCTCGTCCACTCGATCACCTCGGGCACGGTGGCGGTGCCGATCCGGATCCGCGAGACCAGTGCCGTCCCGCAGCCTCCGGGTGGTGCGACGGTGACGTCCGACCAGCTCGTGCTCCGGGCGCCGATCGCCGACGTGCCGGGTGGTGCGATCGGGTACATCCGCGTCGGCGACGCCCTGGAGGTCGTGCTCGTCAGCGCCCTCATCGCCCTGGTCGCGGCGGTGGCCTGGAAGATCTCGCGCGGCGGACTCTTCGACCGGTCGACCACGCGGATCCTCGACTGGCTCGCCGGCGCGGTACTGGTCGCCGGGTTCCTGCCGTCGTTCGTCCGCCGCATGGGGTGGAACTGGGTGGTGTCGGGCCTCGGCTGGGACGGGTACCTGCCCACACCGGTGGTGGACCACCAGTTCCTGCCGGTGTACCTCGGCCTGCTCGTCGTCGTCTGCTTCCGGTTCGCGCTCACCGCCTCGCAGCGGATGGTGCGCGACCAGGCCGGGCTGGTCTGATGCCGCCGGAGCAGGAGGACGGCCACGCGGTCGTCTGCCACCTCGACGACCTGCTGGCTGCGCGGGGGATGACCCTCACGGAGCTCGCCGACCGGGTCGGTGTGACCGTCGTCAACCTGTCGGTGCTCAAGAACCATCGGGCTCGTGCCATCCGGTTCTCGACCCTCACGCGACTCTGCGAGGTGCTCGGCTGCCAGCCGGGCGACGTCTTCTCGGTGCGCGCGGACTGACGACGGGAGGCCCGCCCGACGTGAGCGGGTCTGCTCACGCGGGACGGGCCTCCCGTCTGGGTCTGCCGGGTCTGCGGCGTCAGCCGCGCAGCGCCTCCGACAGCTTCACGCGGCTGCCGGTGCGGAGCAGGGCGTTCTCGTACACGCGAGCGCCGATGAGCACGACCGCGACGACCGACGCGGCGACGATGACGAGCGACAGGATCGGCTCCCACCACTCGGCCGTACCGAGGAAGATCCGCATGGGCATGCCGATCGGGGCGCTGAACGGCACGTACGACATGATGCCGAGGATCGTCGGGTTGTCGTACGCGACGATGATCAGGAAGTACGGGATCATCACGAGCATCATCACCGGGGTGGTGACGCTGCCGACGTCCTCCTGGCGGGAGACGAGCACGGCCGCCGCGGCGAACAGCGACGCCAGGAGCACGAACCCGATCGCGAAGAAACCGATGAACCACAGGATGCTCGGGCCGAGCATCGCGAACATGTTGTCCTGCCCGGTCACCGCCAACGTGACGATGGCGGCGACGGCCACCGCGACGATCTGCGCGAACGCCATGATGCTGTTGCCCAGCACCTTGCCGGCGAGCAGGGCCCTGGCCGGGATCGCGGACATCAGGATCTCCACCACCCGTGTCGACTTCTCCTCGACCACGCTCTGGGCGATCGACTGGCCGAACGTCACCGCCGACGCGAAGTACACGACGCCGAACGCGATGGCGATGAGGTAGACCAGCCCACCCGGGAGTGCGTCCGGGTCGAGCAGCTCGATGCGTGGTGTGACGCTCAACGCCGAGACGACCTCGGACGGGGCCTCGTCGAGTCCGACGACCTTGTAGCCGAGCGGGTCGTCCGACGGCACGATCGCGGCGTCGACGTCGCCCTTCGTCATGAGCCGTTCGGCGTCGTCGACCGAGGCCGACTTCGTGACGTCGAGCCCACTCGTGGTCGGCAGTGAGACCCCGTCGACCACCGCGACCGGGGTGGTGTCGTCCGCCGTGGTCTTGCTCACGATCCCGCCGACGACGATCGAGGCGACGACCATGCCGATCAGGATGAGTGCCGACACCACGAAGGCCTTGCTGCGGATGCGGGCCTGGATCTCGCGTGCGGAGACGAGCCGGACGGCCTGCACGAAGGAGCTGTTCATCGGATGACCTCGCGGAAGACCTCGCTGAGTCGCGGCACCCGCGGCGCGAACGACCCGACCGTGCCGTGCTGCACGGCGCGCTGCAGCACGCGCTGGGCGGTGGCGGCGTCGGCCTCGAAGACCGCGTACCCGCCGTCGAACTCGCGGACGGCGACCCCCGGCTCGTCGCGGAGCCAGGCGACGTCACCGTCGACCAGCAGCTCCCAGGCGGCTGGGCCGGCCTGCTTGCGGAGCTCTTCCTGCGGCCCGGCGGCGCGGATCGTGCCGCCGGCGATGACCACGACGTCGTCGCAGAGCCGCTCGACCACGTCGAGCTGGTGGCTGGAGAAGAGGACCGGGACCCCGCGACCCGCGGTCTCGCGCAGGACGCCGAGCACCGTGTCGACGGCCATCGGGTCGAGGCCCGAGAACGGCTCGTCGAGCACCAGGACCTCGGGGTCGTGGGCGAGCGCCGCGGCGATCTGCACGCGCTGCTGGTTGCCGAGCGAGAGCTTCTCGACGGCGTCGTCGGCGTGCTGGCCGAGCTCGAGGCGCTCGAGCAGTTCGCCCGTGCGGGTCGTCGCCGTGCGCTTGTCGACCCCGTGCAGCCGGGCCAGGTAGGTGATCTGCTCGGCGACCGGCATCTTCGGGTACAGGCCGCGTTCCTCGGGCATGTAGCCGAAGCGGCGGCGGTCGGCGGGGCGGACCTGGGCACCGTCGATCGACACGGTTCCCGCGTCGGCCTGCAGGACGCCGAGCATGATCCGCATGGTGGTCGTCTTGCCGGCACCGTTGCCGCCGACGAACCCGGTCAGGCGGCCGCTGCCGACCGTGAAACCCACGTCGTCGAGCACCCGGCGGTCACCGAAGTGCTTGGTCACCCCTTCGATGGTGAGCATGTCGTTCCCCTTCGTCGCGACGCTGGTCGTCGCTGCGCCCGACGCTATTGGCCGGGAGGCCCGACTCGCCTCCGCCGCCAGGCGGGACTTGCGCGGGTGGGCGGCTCCACCGCGTGGGGGAGGAACGCGCGTCGGCCCGGCGGGCCGGGTCGGCACGGTGCGGCCTTGTCGGGCTGGTGCGGGTTTGGTTGCTCGGTGCGTCGTTCTGGCGGCGCACGGTGCGATCAACGCCGCACGGGTTGAGCGACCCTGCACGGTGCGGGGTGGGTGCGGGGTGGGTGCGGGTCGGCACGGTGCGCGCTTGTTCGGCTCGTGCGGGTTCTGCTCGGCTCGGTCAGCCGGCGACGCCGTGCTCGAACGCCCAGACGACGGCCTGGATCCGGTCGCGCAGTGCGAGTTTCTGCAGCACGTTCGACACGTGGGTCTTCACGGTGGCGTCCCCGACGGAGAGCTCGGCGGCGATCTCCGCGTTGCTCAGGCCCCGGGCGAGGAGCCGCAGCACCTCGGTCTCCCGCTCGGTGAGCCCGGCGGCGGCGAGCGCGTCCTCGCCCGTCGTGGCAGGTGTCGCGGTCGTGGTGGTCGCCGAGGGCTGCGCCGCGACCGACGCCGTCGCCCGGCTGATCACCCGCCGTGTGACGTCCGGCGCGAGCAGGGCGTCCCCGGCGGCGACGGTCCGCACGGCGTCGATCAGCCGCTCGGGGGAGGCGTTCTTCAGCAGGAACCCGCTCGCTCCCGCCTCGAGCGCCTGGAACAGCGAGTCGTCGCTGTCGAACGTCGTGAGGATGAGCACCGCCGGCGGGTCCGGCAGCGCCGCGATCCGTCGCGCGGCCTCGAGCCCGTCGACGCCCGGCATCTGCACGTCGAGGCAGACCACGTCCGGACGGAGCTGCTGCACGGCCTCGACCGCCCCTGCGCCGTCCGCGGCTTCGCCCACGACCCGGAACCCGGGCTCGGACTCCAGGATCACGCGGAACCCGGCGCGGACGAGCTCCTGGTCGTCGGCCAGCACGATGGTCAGGTCGTCGGCAGCCATGCCCGCACCAGGTAGCCTCCCCGGGCTCGTGGCCCGATCTCGATCCGTCCGTCCACGGCGGCGACGCGTTCCCGCATCCCGACGTGTCCGAGGCCGCTGCCGGAGGTGCTCCGGGCAGCACGGGCACCGAGCCCGTCGTCCGTGACCTCGACCTCGACGCCGTCGTCCAGGTACCGCAGCCGGACGTCGGCGCGGGCGGTCGGTCCGGCGTGCTTGAGGATGTTCGTCACCGCTTCCTGCACGATCCGGTACGCAACCGCGGCCACCGTCGGCGGCACCGGGCGTTCGTCGCCCACGACGACGTACTCGGCGGGGTGGCCCGCCACCCGGGCGGACTCGGCCAGTTCGGCGATCCGCGTGATGCCCTCGGTGCTCGGGCCGTCGCCACCGGCCGCCCCGAGGCCGGACGCGTCGTTGTCGGAGCGCAGGGTGCCGAGCATCCGCCGGAGTTCCTCCACCGCGGTGCGGGCGCTCTCCTCGACCACCCCGAGCGAGGCGGTGGCCTGCGCGGGGTCGCGGCCGATCACGCGCCGTGCAGCACCCGCCTGCACGCCCATCAGCGAGACGTGGTGGGCGACCACGTCGTGCAGCTCGCGGGCGATCCGCACCCGCTCGATCGTGACGGCCTGGGCCGCGGACCGCTCCCGTTCGGCGGCGAGTTCGGCGGTGCGTTCCGCGAGCTCGTGTCGTGCGACCGCGGAGGCCCAGGCGCGGTTGCCGGCGTACCAGGCGGCGCCGAAGTAGATGACGTTGATGACGATGTTGAGCAGCGAGTAAGCGATGTACGGCGGGATGAGTGCGCCCGCGTCGCTCGGCAGTGCGTTCGGCACCGCCCACCCGAACGAGATAACGAGGAACAGCCACGCGAACATCCCACCGATGACGACCCAGCGGACCGCCTCGGCCCGCACCCGGTCGGAGCACCACGCGCCGACGGAGTACAACGCGATGAACAGTGTGACGTTGGTGAGGAACAGCTCTGGGACGTGAAGGAGTTGTGTGCCCGCGAACGCTGCTGCGGACGCGACGGCTGCGGTCATCGGGAACCGACGGCGGAACGCGATTGGTGCGGCATTCGCGGCGACCATGAGCACCGAGACCCACCAGGGTGCTTGGTTGTCGCCGTAGGCACCGGCCGCGCCGGACAGGGTCGTGGTGAGCGCGAGCGCCGCGGCGAAGCCGACCGCGAGGACTGCGTCGCTGCGCAGCTCGGTCGGGCCGACGGGTAACCGTTTCCATTGCTCTGCCCCCACGGTCGACACGCTAGCGGACCGCGGCGACTGCTTCCGCCCGTTCGTGACATTCGTCACTACACCCAGCCGGTCGTGGACGACAGACTCCCGTTGGGGTCACGACAACCAAACAGAAAAGGGGTGACGCGTGAAGGACGATCGCGTCTTGCACATGGTCGCACAGCGGCTGGCCACGATGCCCGCGCCGGACACCAGCCGGGCGGTCATCGACGTCGAGCGGAACCATCCGGTCCTCGGCACACCGGCGATCGCCTTCTGGGGCGGCGCCACACTCGTCGCGGCGTTCTACGACGCAGGAAGGCAGGCAGGCTGATGTCCGTCCAGATGAAGATCACCGAGATCCTCGACGAGACCGAGTGGGACACGGACAACGCGTCCATCGAGCCGACCCCTCGGCGGCCCGAACTCGGTCTCCCGGCCGTCGTCGCGACGCTCGGCGTCGCGAACGCACTGGTGGCGGCCTACAACAAGGGCAAGGCCGACTGCGGCGGTTGACGTTCGTCGTCCAGGGCGACCCCGATCGGTCAGGGTCGCCTTGGACGATCACGGCACCGGTTTCGAGCGGATGTGTCGGTCGGGGTCGAGTATTTGACGTTCATGAACAGTAAAGGTGAAATCGAGACTCATGTCAAGGCTTCCATCGTCGCGGCTGCCGAGGACCGTTGCTCCCCGGGCGACCGAACGGACCATCGGCTCGACGCTGTACCGATCCGAGGTGATCGGAGCGGTCCCCGCACTGCTCGCCAGTGCTGAGACTCTCTACAACTCGGCCCGTCGAGCGCCGATGCTCACGGACTGGAGCATCTCCCGCCAAACCTATGCCGGAGCCCCGCGGATCGTGCGGGCCGGCCTCGACCTGGTCGCTCGGGACCGTGTCAACACGGCGATGCACGTCGTCAGGGTGGTCTCGAACGCGACGTTGCTCGTGGCTCCGCCGAAGTGGCGGCTCGTCAGGGCTGCTGCGAGTCTCGCCAGTGGCCTGAGCACGGCGCTTCTCTCGCCGCGCGAGCGGTACGGGAGCGACGGCGCTGACCAGGCCACCGCCGTGGTGCAGATCAGCAACGGCGTGGCACGCCTCGGACAGACGAGACCACGGGTCACCGACGCGGCCGTCTGGAACGTCTCGCTCCAGTCCTGCCTGTCGTACACCGCAGCCGGCTGGATCAAGCTCGCAGGTGGGTCCTGGCGGGACGGCAGCGCCGTCGCCGACATCCTGCGGACTCGTGCTTACGGGAACGAGCGCATGTGGCGACTACTGGACCGGCATCCGGCCATCGGACGCGCGATGACCTGGACAGTCCTCGGCTTCGAGTGTGCCTTCCCGGTGGTCTACGTCCTCCCACCAGCTGCCGTCCGAGGCCTCATGGCTGGTGCCCTGGGCTTCCACCTCGTCAACGGACACGCCATGGGGCTGTGGCGCTTCGTGTTCGCGTTCGCCAGCATGCACCCGCACCTGACGGCCACTACCAAGGACCGGCGCACGGGGATGTCGACGGCCACTCCGGTGATGGCGGTCGTAGCGACCGGTGGTGCGATGACCGTGTCGGTGATCGCATCGATCCTCCGCCGTCAGCGGGTGCGGAACCGGACCACTATGCAGGTGGACACCGGCGCGCGGCTCGGAGTCGAAGTGGCGCCGGGCGACGACTCCAAGCCGATCGTCGTGTTCGAGAGTGGGCTCCTCGGGCTGCCGGAGCACTACGCCTGGCTCCGCCGATCGCTCCACGAGGCCGGGTACGCCACCGTCGCGTACTGCCGTCCGGGCTACGGAGCAAGCGGTGATGCTGACGGCGGGGACGTGTCCGTGTCACGAGCAGCCATGAACCTCGCTGCCCTGGTTCGCTCCGTCCGCTCGGACCATCCAGGCGTCGTCCTCGTCGGGCACTCCCTCGGCGGTGAGATCGTGCGGCGGGTCGCCCAGACGACGGATGCGATCGCAGGTGTGGTCTACCTCGATCCCACGCACCCGGATCAGCTGAGTCGTTCCGAAGCGCAGCGAGCGACCGTTCGCGACTTCTCCGACAACCTCGCGTCGTTCGACTTCTCGACCCGGTTGTCCCTCGGGACCTTCCTCACCGTCCCTGCGTGGATTCGCACGCTCCCGTCCGACGCTCAGGCGCGGGCTGCCGACCAATTCCGGGACGGCCGGCTCTGGCGCGCTGGTCGGAAGGAATGGACTGCCATGCGCCACGACCTCGCGCAGGGTGCCGCGGTGGGGCCGAATCCATCGGTTGCGGCGCTGCTGGTGAGCGCAGGGCGAACGCTCCAAGGTGATCCGGACATCCTCGCTCTGCATAACGAGATCATCGACGCTCATGCCGGACACACCCTCGTGCGGAACGTGGTCATCGACGACGTGACACATGACTCGATGTTGACGAACCCCGACCATGCAGCGCGACTCGCGCAGACGCTCCGTGCCTTCCTCTACGACCTAGAACCAAGCGCCGCGCACTCCGTGGTGCGCGGCGGTGGAGCGCGATCTGGTTCCGAGTTCCGTCCGGACTCGCACGAGGAGGCAGTCGTATGATCGCCCCGATGGCGTTCGGGGCGCATCTCGCCGCGACGGTCTTCACGCAGCTTCCCGGCAACGGGTTCGGTCGAGTCCGCGAAGTCGACTTGTTCGCACTCGTACCGAGTTGGAGGTTCTTCGCGCCCAAGCCCGCCACGACCGACTACCACCTCTTCGCGCGCGGCCTCGACGCCGGAGGAACGACGACCGGCTGGATCGACCTCCACCCGCCGGTGGATCGGACGTTGCGGCACGCGGTCTGGTTTCCCGAGCACCGGGTGCAGAAGGCGGTCTTCGACGTCATGACCGATCTGCTCAGTGTGTTCCGCTCTGTGGATGGGCTCTCGGTCAACGAGCAACCGCCCTATCGAGTGCTCGAGGGCTACGTGCGACGCCTCGCGGCTGCTCGTCCCGAACTCGCGGCGTCCGACGATGTCCAGTTCTGCATCGCCACGAGTACGGGATTCGATGAGTCCATCGACCCCGCGGTGCTGTTCGTGTCTCGGCGGATACCCGTTACCGAGCCTGCCGACTCTGCAGCGGTGCGCGCATGACGGACGTGACCGACTACGGGGCGCAGTTCGCGGACATCTACGACGACCTCATCCCGCGAGTGTCGTTCACGGACGACATGGTGCGGTGGGTGCTCGCGCTCGTCGACGAGGCGGCTCCGTCTGTGCTCGAGTTGGGTGTCGGGACCGGACGCGTGCTCGTGCCGCTCGCTCGAGTCCTCCGCGGGCGCGGTTCGAACGCCTCGCTGGTCGGGGTCGATGCGTCCCCCGAGATGCTTGCGCGTCTCGACGCCACCGCACTCGGCCTGGACGTGTGCGCCGTCACTGCCGACATCCGGGCGTTCCGGACCGAGGAACGGTTCGACATGGTGCTCTGTGTCTGCAACACCATCGGGATGAGCATTGACCCCGGTGCAGAGGCCGAGGTGTTCCTGACGGCCGCAGCCGCGCTGCGGCCGGGCGGAGTGCTGGTCGTCGAGACACAGAACGCAGAGCTCGTCCGCGGGTTCTTCGGCCCGGATGGCCCGGGCGCCGTCTTCGCGCCGTACCCCGGGCGCACACGTGGCCTGGTCTCGTTCGGCTCGGTCGTCGATGACGTCTTCCACGCCGATCAGGTCTGGATTGACGGAGACCGCGTGGTCCGACGAAGCGAATCGGTCCGCCTGGCCGACGTAGCCGACCTGATTCGGTGGGCAGATGCTGCAGGGCTGCGACTCGAGGGCCACTACACCGATCTCAGCGGACAGCCGGCGGACCGGCCGTCCGTCCACGACGTCCTCGTGTTCCGGGCCCACTGACCCCACCGGCCGAGGGCGAGGGGCCGAGTCAACCGGCTCGGCCCCGCCACCCGCCCGGCGCTTCGTGCCGGACACCGATCCACCGAACCCAAGGAGAACACGATGACCCTTATCGAGAGCATCACCGAGCAGGCCAGCGTTCACGAAGCGCGAACCTCCCGAGACCGCGCAGCGTTGGTCGACTCGTCCGCCGACGTCGTGATGGGAACCCCGACGTTCTTCTTGGCCGGTGTCGGCGTTGCGCAGCTGATCGTCACCACGCTCGACTGAGCAAGCCACGACCGGGCGGTCCCAGTGGGGCCGTCCGGTTGCGCATTCGCTGTGCTGTCTCAGGTGGAATGCGATTCTGCGATGGTCCGCAGCACTGTCAGATGATGCTCGAAGGCAACGCGCCCGTTATCTGTGATCGCAAGCCAGCTCCGTGTACTGCGTCCGACCCGCAACCGACGAACCGTGACGAAGTCGGCGTCCCGGAGGACGGTGGCGGCCTGCGACAGCGTGGAGTCACTGACTTCGAGGGCATCGCGGACTGCCCTGAACTCGGCTTCGTCAACCGTGCGGAGCAGAGCCAGCAGCGAGAATCGAACCGGTGAGTGCACCCGGTCGTCAAGCTCGTGCCTTGGATGCGGGCCCGGTGTCATCGTCGACGCGGCCGGGCGAGCACCGCAGCCACGATCAGGGGTGCGGCAACGACCAACGACGTCGCGCCCCAGGCCGCCACCGAAGCGGTGCCATCGAGGCCTCGCAGTACCGCGGCTTCGAGCGGTGCGACAGCGAGCAGGTACAGGATGCCGGTGGTCGCCCAGGCTGCTGTCATGAGCTTGTTGCCGCCTCGTGGCACGACGCGCCGAGTGGCGGCCACGAGCCAGAGTGTGACGACGATCGCTGCTGCGACCACGAGGCTGAGGAGCCGGGGGGTGCCCAGTCCTTCGACGAAGAATACGAACCCAGCAACGACCACTGCACTGCACAGGAACACGGGGGACTGCCAGCCGCGGCCGTGTCCGAGGCGGGCTTCGGGTCCAGAGGGTCGATCAAGAGCGCTCATGTTCATAGATCCTAAACGTGTATTCGGGTCACGACCTGACGTCCCAGCGGAACACCAGTTTCGCGACGAACCCGCCGAGTGCCACCCAGCCAAACGTGGGCAGCAGGAACAGCCAAGTCGCCCCGAGGTCCCCGGTCCACGACGCCTCGGCGAGCAGTGCGATTCCTCCACCGGGGAGCCAGCCGGCGATCGGTTGGTCCGACATGAGCGCCCACACGGCCACGACGATGGTGCCCATGAACACCGGGAGGCACGTGTACTGTGCGCTCTCCGGCGAACCGGTCACTCCCGCAGTGGCCATCGCGAGGCCAATGAACATCGCCTCGGCGGCGATGACCGTGAGGCCGAGCAACCACGGGTGCGTGAGCGGCTCGCCCGTGGTGGTGCCCAGCACGATCAAGACGATCGCGAGCTGGACGAGGTTGACGACCACGATGGGGAGCGTCATCCCGAGGAGGATTTCCACATCGGACGGCACGGTGCTCCGGAGGCGCTTCAAGAAGTGTGTCTGCCGTCGTGCCGCAAGCGTCGTGGTGGACACGGAGTAAGTGCCCATCGCGCTGAGACCGACCACGATGCACGCACTCGCGTACGCGGCTGAGCCGTTGCGCGCTCCGGAGAACACGAAGAATGCGCCGAATGCGATCGGCAGGAGCACTGCGCTCGCGAGGACGGTCCGGTTCCTGAGCAACATGAGCAGCTCGGCGCGGGCGATGGCGATCACTGGACGGTCTCCGTCCCGTTCTGGTCCCGACCGAGCCGGTTGAAAACGGCCTCGAGCCGTGGTGCGGCCGTCGTGAGGTCCGCGACGCTTGCGCCGGTCCGATCTGACCATGCGAAAACCGCTCGCACGGTCGACTGAACGTCGCTGGTCCGGATCGTCATGCGGCCGTCGTGATCGCGGACGGCGTCGAGGTCCGTGATCGCGGATCCGGAATCCGTCCGGAACGAGACGGCGCCGATCTCTCGAGCGA
The DNA here is from genome assembly GCF_015351025.1 of Curtobacterium sp. VKM Ac-1376. GTDB lineage: Bacteria > Actinomycetota > Actinomycetes > Actinomycetales > Microbacteriaceae > Curtobacterium. Next base: position 176,752 of record NZ_JADKRV010000001.1, read on the forward strand.
GGATCTCGCTCGCGCTGCCGGCTGAGACGATCCTGCCTGCGTGCATGAGGACGATGCGGTCAGCGTGCCGTTCTGCTTCTTCGAGGTAGTGAGTGGAGACCACGACCGTAGTGCCCTGTCTGCGGAGGCTGTCGATGTGTTCCCAGATCCCGGACCGTGCTGTCGGGTCCAGACCGGTCGTCGGTTCATCGAGGAGCAGGAGCTCCGGTCCGCCCCACACGGCAGCGGCGAGGTCGAGTCGTCGGCGCTCTCCGCCGGAGAGCGACTTCACCGGACGACGAGCATGGTCGGTCAGGCCGACGAGGTCGAGCACACGGCCCAGGTCGTCGTGTCTACCGGAGACCTCGCCGAGTACTCGGAGGCACTGCTTGACGGAGAGGTCCGGGGATGTGCCGCCTTCCTGGAGCACGGCGCCTGTCCGGCGGTGCACTTGACGGCGGTTCTGAGGGTCGAGGCCGAACACCCGGACCGATCCCTGGTCCGGGGTGGTGTGGCCTTGAATGATGTCGAACAAGGTCGACTTCCCTGCTCCGTTCGTGCCGAGCACGGCTGTCACTTGGCCGGCGGGGACGTCGAGATCGACGTTGCAGAGCACCTGGCTGTCTCCGAAGCGATGGTCGACGCCCCGGGCCTCGATGACGTGGTCCAGTGCAACAGGATGCATGGAGTCAGTCTGTGGCTCGAAGGTGCTCTGGCACAGTGACAGACAGCAGCGTCGCGCATGACAATTGTCAGGTCTCGAAGCTAGGCTCAGACGGAGTTCTACCACGAATGTCAGATATCGGGGGATGTCCATGGGGATAGGTGCTGCGCAGCAGGGCGGACGAGTGACAGTGGGGCCGCCGGGTGCGGACCCACTGAGACGACTGCACCGCTACACGACGCTCAGCCTCGTCGCTGCACTGGCACTGACCGCCGTTTCGCTGGCACCGCGAGTCGAGGACGTCACCGTGCGGGCGATCTTCCTGGTCGGCGCGGCCGTCGCCTCGCTGCTCGCAGTCTGGTGGGACCGGCGCGCTCCGAGCGCGATCTTCGCCAGCGGAGTGGCATTGACCGCTCCGCTCTGGGCTGTCGGGGCGCTCGCCGGAGAGGGCCTCGCGGTCGTCCCGGTCGCACTGGTCCTCGCGTTCCGCACGCCCCACGTCCGTCGAGTGATCGTCCACGTGGTGGTGCTGGTGACGGCGCTGATTGCCGTGCCGACCGTTGTCACGTCGGCCGATCATGACGGCGGTGCCTTCTTCGACATCGCGGTAATCGCGTTCCTCGGTTTCGGCGCCGCCTACGGGGTCGTGCTCCTCAACGGCTACGCCTGGCGCCTTGCCTCGGGCATCGCCGCGGCGGGACGGGCGGAAGCCGAGCTTGCTGTCCTCCGAGAGCGTGTTCGGTTCGCGAGTGATCTACACGACGTGCAGGGACACAGCCTCCACGTGCTCCGGATGCGCCTCGCCACTGCCGAGGTACTCCTCGAGCGTGATGGCCGGGCAGCTGCGGACGAGCTCCGCGCGGCGTCCGAACTCGTCGAGGACTCCATCCGGATAGGTCGATCGCTCGCATTCGGGGAGCGCGAAGTCGTGCTCGAACAGGAGGTGACTAACGCAGTGAACCTCTTCGACGCCGCCGCCATCCGATGCGAAGTCGATGCTCGCGGTACCGTGCCGCCGGAACGGAACAGGCTCTTCGGTCAGCTCGTCCGAGAGAGCGCGACAAACATTCTGCGTCATGCGCAGGCGACGTGGGTGCGGATCGAGATCACCCCCGACAGTGTGCTGGTCGAGAATGACGGTGTGTGTCGGCCGACTGCTGCGCCGCGAGGACTCGCGACGCTCGGTGGGCGATTCCGAGCCGATGGCGGTTCGTTCTCGAGTGGCGTCGTCGAGGACGTGTTCCGAGTCCGGGGTTTCGTCGCATGACGACTGTGCTCGTCGCCGAGGACGAAGCGCTCATGCGTGCGGCGCTCGTGTCGTTCATCGGGCACGCAGAAGGGGTCGACGTGGTCGCCGAGTGCGCGAACGGAGCCGAGGCAGTCGCCGAGCACGCGCGTGTCTCACCGGACGTCGTCCTGCTCGACCTCGAGATGCCGGTCCTCGACGGGCTCGGTGCGGCCAGGGAAATTCTCGCTGCGCGACCGGAGGCCGCCGTGCTCATCGTCACGAGGCACGCTCGACCTGGAGTGCTCCGTCGTGCGTTGCGTGCCGGAGTTCGCGGGTTCCTCTCCAAGGACGTCGGACCAGGCAAGCTCCTCGAGGTGGTGGAAGAGCTTGCGGCGGGCCGGCGCTACGTGGACCCCGACATCACCGCGGCGGCGATGTCGGATGACAGCCCGCTCACCGACCGCGAGTCGGAGCTGCTGGAGTTGACCGACCTCGGGATGAGCGTCCGCGAGATGGCGGCAGCGCTGCATCTTGCACCGGGCACCATCCGGAACTACCTCTCGACTGCCATGGCGAAGACCGGGACCTCGTCTCGGCTGTCCGCGGCCCGCTCGGCGCGCGCGCGAGGCTGGGCCTGACTCGACCTGATTGCGGGTGCATCGCGCTGCGTTGGGTGGTCGGTGCACGGCAGGAGTAGCCTCCCGCCAACGAGCAGGGGAGACGCCATGCAGTTCCTCGTCAACGTCATCGACGACGGCCAGGCCGCCGCCGTCGGCAACACGTACTCCGCGACCGACGCGGAAGCCGCCGCGGTCGATGCCTTCAACCAACGGATGGCCGACGCGATCGTGTTCGCCGCCGGGGTCTCCGCACCCGCTGACGCCACCGTGGTCGACGCCCGCGAGGGCGCGGCCGCTACGACGGCCGACACGACGACCCGGCCCGCCACGACCGTGCCCGCGACGAGCACCGACGAGTACGTCGCCGGGTTCTGGGTCATGGACCTCCCGGATGCCGAGACGGCTGCCCGGGTGGCGCACCAGGCGTCGCAGGCGTGCAACCGGAAGATCGAGCTCCGCCCGCTGCTCTGACGGCACGGACCCCACCCGGCCGACGGACCACCGCGGGGACGGCGCTCGCCGCGGTCACGCCTGCCCCGACCACGAACGTCGCGACGAACCCGATCGCACCGACGAGCGCTCCGGCACCCGCGGCGCCGACGGCCTGCCCGAGCACGAGTGCGACGAACAGCATCGACGTGCCCGCCGACGACCGCTCGGCATCGATCTCGGTCGTCCACGCGATCAGTGCCCCGGTCGCCGCCGTGTAGCCCCAGCCGAACACGGCACACGCCAGCAGTGCCGCGACCGTCGCTTGCGGCAAAGCCCCCAGCACCACGACGGCGACGGCGACCGAACCCGCCGTGACCGCCCAGAGCCTCCGGGCGCGCAGTCCGTTCGTCCACCGCGTGGTGACCACGACGGCCGCTCCACCGATCCCGAGCGCGATCCAGGCCGACACCGAGACGACGACCGACGCGCCGGCCTCGACCAGCGCCGAACGTCCGTAGGTCCAGACCACGGCGGAGCCCGCCCCGAACAGCAGCGCCAGCACGAGGACCCCTCGGTGCGCCGCGAACCACGGAGCACCCGGCAGCGGAGGCCGGGATGCCGCCGTGCCACCCCGGGACACCACGAGCAGCAGGGTGCCGATCGCCAGCGAGAACACCCCAGACGCCGCCCAGGCCGTCCGCCAGTCGGGCAGCAGTACGAGGGCGAGCACCCCGGCGCCCACGAGCCCGGGGCCGGTGCCGGCGTTCACGATCGCCTGCGCTCGACCGAGCAGCGCCGACGGCACCTGCTCGGCGACGATCCGCACGAGGGCGGGGGACGCGAGTCCGGCACCTGCCGACGCGAGCACGGCGCTGATGCCGAACGCCAGCGAGCCGCCGGCCGTCGCCATGGTGATCGCACCGACCCCGGCCACCAGGGTCGCGACCGTGACGAGCACGCGGGGCATCCGTGCGGCGAGCAGGAACCCGGCCACCGCACCGACGCAGTAGAGCGCAGAGGCACCCGACGAGACCCACCCGGCGGCATCTGCCCGGAGCACCAGGTCCCGTTGCACGTCGGGCAGGAACAGCCCGTACGCCAGGCGCACCAGGCCGTAGGTGGCGGCGATCAGGCCGAGTCCGCTCACCAGGAGCAGTCGATGTCGTAACGAAAACGATCGTTTCACTTTTCAGAGCCTAGGGTGCTCTCATGGTGATGCGCCCAGGGACCGAGCAACGGCTGCTCGACGCCGCCGAGGAGCTCTTCTTCTCACAGGGCATCGCTGCCACCCCGATCGACGCCGTCCTCGAACGGGCCGGGGTCTCGACGGCCACGCTGTACCGCGGCTACGCGAGCAAGGAGTCGCTCGTCGCCGCGGCACTCACCCGTCGCCACGATGACTGGATCGCCACCTGGGACCGTGCGGTCGCCGCGGAACGGGACCACCTGGGCCGACTCCTGTCGGTGTTCGACGCCCTCGACGACTACCGCTCGACGCCCACGGGCTCCCGCTGGTGCGCCTTCCTCGGCACCGCCGCCGAGTACGCGGACGCTCCCGCCGAGGTCCGGCAGGTCCTGGACCTCGAGACCACCACGTTGCGCCGTCGGCTCGTGGCGCGGGCGGTGCCGGTGGTCGGTCCCCGTGCCGAGGCCCTCGCCGACCAGCTGCTCCTCATCGTCTCCGGTTACCTCGCGATGCGGTTGCGCGACCCCGCGCTCGACACGACGACGGCACGGTCCGTCGCCGCGTCCCTCATCAGGGAACACACCACACCCGACGGAACGGCGCCCACCACATGACCCGATCGCGGGCTGTCACGATCACCCGCCGTTCCCTGCTGATCGGTGGCACGGGCGTCGTCGCAGCGGGAGCCGTGGCCGAGGCGATCAACCTCAGCCTGCTGCCCGGACGCTCGACCCTGTACCGGGTCCTCGGTCTGGACGGCACCGACGGCACGGTCCCCGACGTCGAGCCGGTCCCCACCGCCTCCGGCACCTTCATCTCGACCGCGCGGAACGGTCGCACCGTCGGCTGGACGATCGCGGCGCCGGCGTCCGACACCCCCTTGCCGGTGGCGGTCGCCCTGCACGGCTACGGCGACGACCACACGTCGTTCTTCGGGCGGAGCCTGGGCTACGACCGGTTCCTCGCAGCGCACGTCGCCGACGGCGGAGCACCGTTCGCGATCGCCTCGATCGACGGCGGCAACCGCTACTGGCACCGGCGTGCCGACGGCGACGACCCCGCCGCGATGGTCGTCGACGAGTTCCTGCCCCTGATCGCCCGCCGCGGCTTCGACACGGACCGCCTCGCCCTGACCGGCTACTCGATGGGTGGCTTCGGCGCGCTCCGGCTCGGCGGGGTCCTCGGTGCCTCGCGCGTCCGGGCCGTCTCGGCCATCAGCCCCGCGCTCTGGACGTCGGCCGCCGACACCGCTCGCGGCGCCTTCGACGATGCTGCCGCCTTCCGCGCGAACACCGTCCTCGGCCGGCAGCGCGCGCTCGACGGCGTCGCCGTCCGCGTCGACTGCGGCAACGGGGACGGGTTCGCGCCCGCGGTGCACGCATACGTCGACGGCTTCGCGAAGCATCCGGCCGGGGGCTTCGAACCCGGCGCCCACACGCACGGCTACTGGCGCCGCCTGGCGCCCCAGCAGCTCGCCTTCCTCGGCCGCCACCTCGGTCGCTGACCCGACCAGCGCCCCGACCCGCGCTCGGGACGCGCGTCGAGGCGGACGGGAGGCCCGTGGCAGCCCCGCACCGCGCCTCCAGGCCGTCGAGCGGTCACCGCAACGGCCCGTGCCGCGTGACCAGGAGCGCTCAGGCGCGACCGCGGTTGCGGCGCCGGATCTCCTTCGGAGCCCGCCCGGCCATGAAGGACCGCGCGGGATCGACGAGGAAGCCCTGCCGGAGCGCCTCGCGACCGACGAGCATCCGGAACCCCATCTGGTCCCGGTTGCTCAGCGTGACCTCGGACTCGACGACCTGCCCGGCCAACGCGATCCGCGTGCGGACGACGATGCGCTCCTGGGTGTGCCCGGTCGAGCTGCGGACGATGCGGCGGTCGTGCACGTCGCACTCGATGGTGGAGGCGTCGGCATCGGTGTCCTGCCAGGGGTGCAGCGAGAACCGGACCCGCTCGCCGGGCAGTTCCTCGAGGTCGAATGCGTGCAGCGCCGAGGTCCGGGCGCCCGTGTCGAGCTTCACCTTGATCCACGGCACGCCGAGGTCCGGCAACCCGGCCCATTCCCGCCACCCGGCGACGACGAGCCCGCTGTCGGAGGACTTCGGAACTCGGACCATGTGCCCATCCTGTCGCATGCTCCGCGGCCACGTCCGCATGCTTGGATGGAGCGTCGCCGTCGATCCGACCCCGCGGAGAACCCCTCGATGAAACTCGCCATCCTGTCGCGTGCGCCCCAGGCGTACTCGACCCAGCGCCTCCGCGCAGCGGCGCTCGACCGCGGACACGAGGTCAAGGTGCTCAACACGCTGCGCTTCGCGATCGACCTGTCCGGCGAGGACCCGGACCTGCTGTACCGCGGCAAGCTCCTGAGCGACTACGACGCCGTGCTGCCCCGCATCGGCAACTCGATCACCTACTACGGCACCGCCGTGGTGCGCCAGTTCGAGCAGATGGACGTGTACACGCCGAACACGGCGAACGGCATCACGAACTCGCGCGACAAGCTGCGGGCGAACCAGATCCTGTCGCGGCACGACATCGGCATGCCGGCGACGACCTTCGTGGCCGGTCGCAACGACGTGCGCGGGGCGATCGAACGGGTCGGTGGTGCTCCCGTCGTCATCAAGCTGCTCGAGGGCACGCAGGGCATCGGCGTGATCCTCGCGCCGGAGGCCAAGGTCGCCGAGTCGATCGTCGAGACCCTGCACTCGACGAAGCAGAACGTCCTGATCCAGCGCTTCATCGCGGAGAGCCGCGGTCGTGACATCCGCGCGCTCGTCGTCGGCGACCGGGTGGTGGCGGCGATGCGCCGGACCGCCTCGGGCGATGAGTTCCGGTCGAACGTGCACCGTGGCGGCACCGTCGAGAAGGTCACGCTGTCGCCCGAGTACGAGGCGGTCGCGGTCCGATCGGCGCAGATCATGGGCCTCAAGGTCGCGGGCGTCGACATGCTCGAGGGCAACGACGGTCCGCTCGTGATGGAGGTCAACTCCTCACCAGGGCTCGAGGGCGTCGAACGCGCCACGGGCCTCGACATCGCCGGGGCCGTCGTCGACTTCATCGCGAACCAGGTCGCGTTCCCGGAGATCGACGTCCGTCAGCGGCTGTCCGTGTCGACGGGCTACGGTGTGGCCGAGCTCCTCGTGCACACCAACGCCGACCTGGTGGGCAAGACCATCAAGGATTCCGGCCTCTGGGACCGCGACATCACGGTGCTGACCCTGCACCGCGGCTCGAACGTGATCCCGAATCCGCGCAGCGGCGTGGCGCTCGAGGCGGGGGACCGCCTGCTCTGCTTCGGCAAGCTCGAGGAGATGCGGTCGATGATCCCCGAGCGCCGGAAGCGGCGCGCGAAGGTCCGGAAGCTCCCGAAAGACGTCTGACACGGCGCGCCCAGCGCATCCGGATCGCGCACACAGGCCAGATGCGGAAGTATGTATCGGTGACGATCATGACGGAACGGCCGGTCGACCAGGCAGCGAGCAACGAACCGGAGCAGCCCGGCAACGCCACGGCGAAGCACCAGAACGTCTCACTGCTGGCAGTGGCGACCACCACGGCGGAGCGCGTGACGACCTCGGCCGACATCGAGGCACGCCTGCGTGGCGTCCTCCGTCGACTCCGTCTGCCCATGGGGCTCCTCGAGCGCGTCGCCGGGGTGATCGAGCGTCGCAACTGGGGTGAGGGCCAGACCTTCCAGGACGCCGCGATCGATGCCGGTCACCGTGCGATGGCCGAGGCCGGTGTGCGCCCCGACGAGATCGGGCTGCTCATCAACACCTCGGTGACCCGGCCGCACCTCGAACCCTCGGTGGCCGTGCGGATGCACCACGGTCTCGGGCTGCCGTCGTCGGCCATCAACTTCGACATCGCCAACGCGTGCCTCGGGTTCGTCAACGCGATGAGCGTCGCTGCGGGCATGATCGACTCCGGCCAGATCAAGTACGCGCTCGTCGTCGACGGCGAGGACGCGGACCAGGTCCAGCTCAACACCATCGACCGCCTGAACCAGGGTGGCCGGAACCGCAAGGACTTCATGAGCGAGTTCGCGAGCCTGACCCTCGGGTCCGGTGCGGCGGCCGCAGTGCTCGGCCCGGCGGACCTGCACCCCGAAGGACACCGGATCGTCGGCGGTGTCACCCGCGCGGCGACCCAGTGGTACGACCTCTGCGTCGGCAGCGTCGACGGCATGTTCACCGACGCGAAGATGCTGCTCAAGGGTGGCATGGAGCTCGTCGTCGCGGCCTGGACCGAAGCGCGTGCCCACTTCGACTGGGCCGACATGGACCGCTACGTGCTGCACCAGGTCTCCGATGTGCACACGAACGCCTTCGTCGAGGCGATCGGCATCCCGCGCGACAAGGTCCCCACCACGTACCAGCGCTTCGGCAACGTCGGCCCCGCCTCTATCCCGATCACCCTCGCCGACGAGGTCGCCTCCGGTGGCATCCGCCGCGGCGACCGGGTGTTCCTCGGTGGCGTCGGGTCCGGCATCAACACGGCGATGATGGAACTCCACTGGTGAGGACCCGGCTGCCCCGCGTCGCCGCGAGCACCGCTCCGGCGACGCAGCCGCCCTCCCTGCCCGGCCTCGACCCGGCCTGGTCGCGCCTGGTCACGGTGCCGGAGCGGACGGGAGGCACGGATCGCGCCGCGCGCACGTGGCACCTCCTCGACACGGCCGGGTCCCTGGCCGCGCTCGGCGTGGAACCGGTCGGCACGGTCCTCTGCGTGCACGGCAACCCGACGTGGTCGTACCTGTGGCGGTCGGTGCTGCGCACCTCGCTCGAGGTCGCCGGCGCCGGCGGACCTGCCTGGCGCGTGGTCGCCGTCGACCAGCTCGACATGGGCTTCTCGGAGCGCACCGGGGTCGAGCGGGGCCTGGCGCAGCGCGTCGCGGACCTCGGGGCCCTGACCGACGAGCTCGGGCTGACCGGGCCGGTCGTCACCCTCGGCCACGACTGGGGCGGTGTGGTGTCGCTCGGTTGGGCGGTCGACCACCCCGACGTCCTGGCTGCCGTGATGACGTGCAACACCGCCGTGCACCAGCCCGACGACGCCCCGATCCCCGCTCCGCTGCGGCTCGCGCTCGGTCCGGGGATGCTCGGCCGTGCCACCGTCGTCACGCCCGCGTTCCTCGAGACCACGCTCGCCATCGCGCACCCGAAGCTCGACCGTGCCGTCGCCGACGCGTACCGGGCGCCCTACCGTGGAGCAGCCCGACGCGGTGGCATCGGCGGCTTCGTGGCCGACATCCCCGTCGATGCCCGGCACCGCAGCGCCCCCGAACTCGACCGCATCGCCGCCGGCGTCGCGGCGCTGGACGTCCCGGCGCTCCTGCTCTGGGGCCCGCGCGACCCGGTGTTCCTCGAGCGCTACCTCGACGACCTGTCCGAGCGACTGCCGCACGCCGACGTCCACCGCTTCGAGGGTGCCGGGCACCTGCTGCCGGACGACGCCGACGTCGCCGGTGCGGTGTTCGACTGGTTGGGCGACCGCCAGCCGGGCGGGAGCCGACCCGCGCGGGGCACCACGGGCCTCCAGGCCGACGTGGACCGGGACCAGCCCGCAGAGGCGACCCCGCCGCTCTGGGCGCGACTCGACGAACTGCGCGACAGCGACGAACCCGCGCTGGTCGAGATGGCCGCTCCCGGCGGTCCGCGCACGATCACCTGGCGCCTGCTCGCCCGACGGGTCGGCGAGATCGCCGCCGGACTGGACGACCTGGGGGTCCGGAGCGGGGACCGGGTCTCGCTCCTGGTGACCCCCGGTGCCGACCTGACCGCCGTCCTGTACGCCTGCGTGCGGATCGGCGCGGTCGTCGTCGTCGCGGATGCCGGACTCGGACTCGGCGGTCTGACCCGAGCCGTCCGCGGGGCCCGACCGGACTGGATCATCGGCGCGCTGCCCGGACTCGGTGCCGCACGTGCCCTCGGCTGGCCGGGCCGTCGCATCGCGACCGTCTCGCTGCCAGCGCCGGCCCGGAAGGCGCTGCGGGTGGAGTACACGCTCGTCGACGTCGCCCGACGTGGTGCCGGCCGTCTCGCCCAGGGCACCGCACTGCCCGCAGCACCGTCGCCGGACGCGCCCGCGGCCGTGCTCTTCACCTCCGGGTCCACCGGCCCGGCGAAGGGCGTCGTGTACACACACGGGCAGCTCAGCGCCGTCCGGGACGCCCTCGCCACCCAGTACGACATCGGGGTCGGCACCGGGCTCGTCGCCGGCTTCGCACCGTTCGCGCTGCTCGGCCCGGCGCTCGGTGCGCGATCGGTCGCGCCCGACATGGACGTCACCGCGCCCCGCACCCTGACTGCGAAGGCGGTCGCTGCGTCGGTCGCTGCGGCCGACGCCACCGTGGTGTTCCTGTCGCCGGCAGCCCTGGCGAACGTCGTCGTCACCGCGTCGGCGCTCACCGACGCCGACCGGACGGCGCTGCAGAGCGTCCGGCTGTTCCTGTCGGCCGGGGCTCCCGTGTCGGCCGCACTGCTGACCGCGGCGACCGAGCTCATGCCGAACGCGACGGCACACACCCCCTACGGCATGACCGAGGGGCTCCTCATGACCGACGTCGACCTCGACGGAGTCCGTGCCGCGGGGCGGTCCGACGACGAGGGCATCTGCGTCGGCGTTCCGGCAGCGAACGTCCGCGTCCGCATCGCGCCGCTCGACGCTTCCGGCCGCTCGACCGGGGTATTGCTCGACGAGCCGGGGGTCACCGGCGAGATCGTCGTCGCAGCACCGCACGTGCGCGACCACTACGACCGGCTCTGGCGGACCGACCGGGTCTCGCGCCTCGGCGTCGACGACCCGCGCGGACACCGTACCGGTGACGTCGGACACCTCGACGCCGCAGGTCGGGTCTGGGTCGAAGGGCGCCTGCAACACGTGCTGACCACCCCCGGCGGCGTCGTCACGCCGGTCGGTCCGGAGCAGCGGATCGAGGGCGTCGACGGTGTCGGACGTGCCGGGGTCGCCGGCATCGGGCCCGTCGGCACGCAGCAGGTCGTGGCCGTCGTCGAGACCGTCCCCGCCGTGCGGCGCCCCGGGCTGGCCTCGCCGCAGCTCTCCAGCGCGGTCCGTGCCGCTGCCGGGGTGCCGCTCGCCGCGGTGCTCGTCGTGCCCGTGCTGCCGACGGACATCCGCCACAACTCGAAGGTCGACCGCACCCGGCTGTCCCGCTGGGCGGGCTCGGTGCTCTCCGGCGGACGGATGGTCCGACCGTGAACGTCCTGGTCACCGGGGCCAGCGGGTTCCTCGGGCGGGCCACCGCGACCGCGCTGCTGGACGCCGGTCACGAGGTCCGGACGTTCCAGCGCCGGCCCTCCGGCGTCGCGGGTGCGCAGGACGTCGCCGGCACGATGACCGATCCCGACGCCGTCGCCCGCGCCGTGGCAGGGGTCGAGGCCGTCGTGCACCTGGCCGCCAAGGTCTCGCTCGCCGGGGACCCGGCCGATTTCACCCGTGTGAACGTGGAGGGGACGCGCTCCCTGCTGTGGGCGGCCCGCTCCGCCGGGGTCGGACGCTTCGTCTTCGTGTCGTCGCCGTCGGTCGCACACACCGGATCGTCGCTCGTCGGCGCCGCGGCCGGCCCCGCCGAGCCGTCCCGCGCCCGCGGCGACTACGCCCGCACCAAGGCCGCGGCGGAACTGCTCGCACTCGAGGCCGACGGGCCGGACTTCGCCGTCGTGGCGATCCGGCCGCACCTGGTGTGGGGTCCGGGCGACACGCAGCTCGTCGGCCGGATCGTCGAGCGCGCCCGGGCCGGTCGGCTCCCGCTGCTCGACTCCGGCGCTGCGCTCATCGACACGCTCTACGTCGACAACGCGGCGTCCGCCATGGTCGCGGCGCTGGACCGCGTCACCGACGACGGCGTGCACGGCAACGCCTACGTCGTGACGAACGGTGAGCCCCGGCCCGTCGCCGACCTGCTCGCCGGGATATGCACGGCCTCCGGCGTCCGACCGCCCCGGCGGCACGTGCCCGCCGCGGTCGCCCGGGCCGCCGGCTCGGTCGTCGAGGCCGTCTGGCGCGTCCGACCGGGGGAGGACGAGCCGCCGATGACCCGGTTCCTGGCCGAACAGCTGTCGACCGCGCACTGGTTCGACCAGCGCCGGACCCGACGGGACCTGCGGTGGACCCCGTCGGTGTCGATCGACGAGGGGCTCGAACGGCTGGCGGCGGCGGCAGCGGCTCAGGCTTCGTCGGCGGCGACGTACACCCAGGCCGTCCGACCCGAGGCGAGTGTGACGCGCACGCGCTGGTAGTCGGCGACCTCGTACCCGTCGACCGCGCGGAGCTGCCACTCGTACCCGAGGGCCAGGGCCACGCCCTCGACGACGTCGTCAGGAGTACCGCGGCGCAGGATCGGGTGCTGGTTCGAGCCGCTCGTCCGGATGACGTCCGGGTCGGTGATCGTCACCCGGTCGAGCCGCCAGCCGGGCAGGGAGTCCGGGGTGGTGGGGACGTGTTCACCGAACAGTGACTCCTGCACGAGGGGCTGCTGGAGCGTGCCGTAGGAGAAGACCCGGTGCGTCTCGCCGGGGAGCGGGGTCGGGCGCTTCACGGGGCGCGGAGCGATCGCCGGGGTCGAGGTCCAAACGAGCGCACCGGCCAGGCCGGTCAGGCCGAGGTGCAGCAGGCCGACAACGGCGAGGACGCTGCCCCAGAGCACCCCGGAGGTGTCGCCGGGGCACGGGTACGACGAGCCCTCGTCCTCGAAGTCCACGCACTCGGCTCCGCCGTCGGTGATCCCGACGGCGATCGCGATGATGCCGACGACGAGGCAGACGAGCGCGAACGCGCCGAGACCGATGACCCAGCGCTGGCCGGGGGAGAGACGCTTCACGTCGCGAGGCTAGCGGACCGCAGGCGTCCCCCACGTTCCCGGGCCGACGGGCGTCAGCGGACTCGGGCCGGCTTCGCGAACGTCGAGCGGGTACCGCCGGTGAGGTGCACGAGCACCGGCACCCGGCGGCCGAGGGTTCGGTCGAGGACCGCGACGGCCCGGTCGACGGCGTCGAGCACGGTGACGGCGTCCCCGCCACGGCGGACCGCGACACGGATCCGTGCGGCGCGCTGCCGGCGGACGAGGTAGGTGTCGACGCGGGAGCCGACCACGTCGCGGACGCCGGAGAGCTCGTGTTCGACGACGTCCCGCACGAGTGCGACGTTGACCGTGACCACGTCGTCGCCCGAGCGCTCCCGGACGGCGACGGACGTGCCCCCGCCACCGCGGGTGAACACCCACGCGAGCGACAGGACGATCACGAGGGCGCAGGCTCCGGCGACGATCCACAGCGCGGACGCGGGTACGTCGAGGCTGCGGGGGAGGTCGACGTACGGCGCGACGGCGTCCCGGACGGCGGGCAGCACGCCCGCTCCCATGGTGATCGCGACGACCACGGCGACGAGGCCGAGGACGAACAGGATGATCCGGTTCACGGTCCGGTTGCTCGTGGTCATGCCAGGGTCCCCTTCTCGTCGACCCGGACGTCGACGCGCCGGCCGAAGCGCTCGTCGAGAGCGCTGAGGCGATCCTCGACGGTTGCGCGGATGCTCGCCTCGTCCACCGGGACACCGGTGACGGGGACGATGCGGACCACGGTCGAACGACCACGGGCGGTGGCGGAGGTGTTCCCCTCGGGGACACCGGCTGCCGTGCCGGCGGCGTTCGCCGCGGTGGAGGCGACGATGCGGGTGTCGATGACCACCGCGCCGCGCTCGTGCTCGACGACCGACCGGTGCCGGCGACCCGGGTTGATCGCCAGGACGACCAGCACGACGCCGAGGACGACGAGCACGCCCGCGACGGCCTCGACGACCGTGACGAACGCGGCGTCGGGGCGGAGTGCCGTGTCGACGACCGTCTGCGGGTCGGCGAAGAGCGGGGGACGTCCGATGGCGCGCAGCACCGACTCGGTCCCGAGCCAGGCGGCCACCAGGGCGAGCACCACGAGTGACACCGCCACTGCGGTGGAGCGGGAGCGGTGCACGCTCCGGCGACGGATGCGTCGTTCGACGGAACCGTTGCTCATGGTGGCCTCCTAGCGGGCGCGGGACTCGCGCTCGCGCACGATCCCGGTGAGTTCGATGTGGACGCTGCCGACGCGGCGCCCGGTCAGGTCGCTCACGCGACCCTTGATCTGGTCCGCGATCCGGATCGACCCGGAGACGATGTCGTCGCTCGCGGCGATCGGCCCGGTGATGTCGAGCGAGAGCGCTCCCGACGCGTCGGCGAGCCCGACCCGCACGCGATCGACGGGGGCGCCGAGCCCTTCGGCTGCGACAGCCCGCGCCAGTGAGGCGAGCGCGCGAGCGGTGATCTCGACGCGGCCCGGGACGTCCGGGCCCCCGTTCACCGGGAGCTCCGGCGTCCGGTCAAGGCGTCGGCGAGTGCTCCACGGTCGATGCGGCCGGTGGCGAGGGCGGTCACGAGGCCCCCGACGCATGCGAACACGGCCACGAGCACGAAGCCCCAGAAGCCGAACTGCAGTGCGGCGACGGCGAGGACGGCGCCGATGAGGGCGCCGATCAGCGTGTTGCTCATGCGACTCGGGCTTCCTTCTTCTCGTCCTCGCTGTCGTCGTCGCCCGGGATGAAGACGTCCTGGACCGTCACGTTGACCTCGGCGACCTCCATGCCGACGATCTGTTCGAGGGCACGGGCGACGCCGGCACGGACGCCGTCGGCGACCTGCTGGAGCGACACCGGGTACTCGGCGACGATCACGATGTCGGCCGCGACCTGCGTCTCGCCGACCTCGACCTTGACGCCCCGGCCGAGGTCGCGCTGGCCCATCGCGTCGCGGAGGGCGCCGATGGCGCGGGCCGCACCGTTGCCGAGCGAGTGCACGCCGTCGACCTCGCGGGCGGCGATGCCGGCGACCTTCGACACGACGGTCTCGTCGATGACGGTCTTGCCGGTGACTCCTGGGACTCCGGTGGAGCCGGCGGGGGAGGAGACACGGGTCGTCGCGGTGGCCGGGGTGGGGGTGATGGTGTCAGCCATGGTTCGTTCCTTCCGTTGGTCCGCCGGGTGTTCCCAGCGGTTGCCGTTCACGGATGAGACGGGCCGTGGCGGCGATTCGTCACACAGGACTTGTCGGACCCGCCCGCGTTCCCCGGCCCACCGGTCGCGCCCGAAGCCGAAGGGAATACCCTAGGGGGGTACCGTATTGAGATCGGTGGAGGCAGACATGCACGAACACGTCGGGTACATCGGCGACAAGGACGACCTGCTCAAGCGGCTCCGTCGCGCCGAGGGGCAGGTGCGCGGCATCGCCCGGATGGTCGAGGACGAGACGTACTGCATCGACGTCCTCACCCAGATCTCGGCGGCGAACCGTGCGCTCGAACGCGTCGCGCTGTCGCTGCTCGAGGACCACCTCGCGCACTGCGTCGCGGAGGCCGTCGCCGAGGGCGGGGACGCCGCCGACGCGAAGGTCCGCGAGGCCAGTCAGGCCATCGCCCGGCTCGTCCGCTCCTGACCACCGACCACCGACCACCGTCACCGAGGAGGAGACACCATGACCACCGAAACACTGCTCGTCGAGGGCATGACCTGCGCACACTGCGTGATGAGCGTCACCGAGGAGCTCACCGAGCTCGACGGAGTGTCGGGCGTCGACGTCCGTCTCGTCGTCGGCGGGTCCTCCGAGGTCACCGTCACCTCCGCCGCCCCCGTCGACACGGATGCGCTCCGTGCTGCCGTCGCCGAAGCGGGGTACGAGGTCGTGCCGTCGTGACCGGCACACTCGTCGAACTCGACATCACCGGCATGACCTGCGCCTCCTGCGCGAACCGCATCGAGCGGAAGCTCGGCAAGCTCCCCGGGGTCACCGCCACCGTCAACTACGCCACCGAGAAGGCGCAGGTGCAGGTCGCCGACCCGGACGCCACCGACCCGGACGCACTCATCGCCGCGGTGGAGTCAGCCGGGTACGGCGCCACACTGCCCGCGCCGCCCGCCGTCGCTGCCGATGCGACCCCGGCCGGTGACGACCCCTCCGACCCGCTGCGCCACCGGCTGATCGTCTCGGCCGTGCTCGCGGTGCCGGTCGTGCTGCTCTCGATGGTGCCGGCCCTGCAGTTCCCGAACTGGCAGTGGCTCGCGCTCACCCTCGCCGCGCCGGTCGCCGTCTGGGGAGCGCTCCCGTTCCACCGTGCCGCGTGGGTGAACGCCCGCCACGGCGCCGCCACCATGGACACGCTGGTGAGCGTCGGGGTCCTCGCCGCCTTCGGTTGGTCGCTGTACGCCCTGTTCTTCGGCGACGCCGGCACACCCGGGATGCACATGACCTTCTCGTGGTTCGCGACCGATCCGGGAGCGACCGACCTGTACCTCGAGGTCGCCACGGCCGTGACGGTCTTCATCCTCGCCGGCCGGTACATGGAGGCCCGGGCCAAGCGCCAGTCCGGTGCGGCCCTGCGCGCCCTGCTCGAGCTCGGCGCGAAGGACGCCACCGTGCTCCGTGACGGCGTCGAGCACCGTGTGCCCGCCGCGTCGCTCGCCGTCGGCGACGTCGTCGTCGTCCGGCCCGGCGAGCGGATCCCGAGCGACGGCCTGGTGCAGGACGGGTCCTCGGCCGTCGACCTCAGCATGCTGACCGGCGAGTCCGTGCCGGTGGAGGTCCGTCCGGGCGACCGCGTGACCGGCGCGACGATCAACGTCGGCGGGCGGCTCGTCGTGACCATCACCCGCGTCGGTGCCGACACCGAGCTCGCGCGCATGGGCCGCCTCGTCGAGGACGCCCAGACCGGCAAGGCCGAGGTGCAGCGGCTCGCCGACCGGGTCTCCGGGGTCTTCGTGCCCATCGTCATCGCGCTCGCCGTGCTGGCCTTCGTCGGCTGGCTCGTGTTCGGCGGCTCGGTCACCGCGGCCTTCACCGCAGCCGTCGCCACGCTGATCATCGCCTGCCCGTGCGCCCTCGGGCTGGCCACACCGACAGCACTGCTGGTCGGAACGGGCCGCGGCTCGCAGCTCGGCATCCTGATCGGCGGTCCGCAGGTGCTCGAGCGCACCCGCGCCGTCGACACCGTCGTGCTCGACAAGACCGGCACGGTCACCACGGGGTCCATGACCCTGCGGTCGGTGACCGCGGTCGACGAGACCGAGGACGTCGTCCTCCGCCTCGCCGCGGCGGTCGAGGACGGGTCCGAGCACCCCGTCGCCCGGGCCGTGACCGAGGCGGCGCGGCAGCGGGAGATCGACCTGCCCGCGGCATCGCAGTTCACCGCCGCCCCCGGTGCCGGGGTCCAGGCCGTCGTGGACGGGGACGTCGTCCTCGTCGGCACGACCCGCTGGCTCGCCGAGTCGTGGTCGATCACCCTGCCGTCGCTCCTCGCCGCGGCCGTCGAGACCGCCGAGGCCGACGGGGCCACCGCGGTCGTCGTCGCCCGGAACGGCAGTGCCCTGGGCACGGTCGTCGTCGGCGACACCGTGAAGCCCGAGGCCGCCGACGCGATCGCCCGCTTCCGGTCGCTCGGCCTGCACCCGGTCCTGCTCACCGGTGACAACGACGGAGCTGCCAGAGCCGTCGCCGCCCGGGTCGGCATCGACGAGGTGCACGCCCGCGCCACCTCGGCGTCGAAGCTCGAGACGGTCCGCCGGCTGCAGTCCGAGGGCCGGAGCGTCGCCATGGTCGGGGACGGCGTGAACGACGCCGCGGCGCTCGCGGCAGCCGACCTCGGCATCGCGATGGGTGCCGGCACCGATGCGGCCATCGCGGCGAGCGACATCACGGTCGTGAGCGGCCGGCTCACCGTCGTCGCCGACGCCGTCCGGTTGTCCCGCGCCACCCTCGGCATCATCAAGGGCAACCTGTTCTGGGCGTTCGCGTACAACGTGGCGGCGATCCCGCTCGCGATGGCGGGGCTGCTGAACCCCGTGCTCGCGGGCGCGGCGATGGCGTTCTCATCCGTCTTCGTGGTGACGAACAGCCTGCGGCTGCGCCGCTTCGCACCACGCCCCTGAACGCGACCAGCCGACCGTGGGCCCTGGACACGGCCACCCAGGGGGCGTGACGCGGGCAGCGAACGCGAGCCGCGCCTCCTGGCCGACTGTGCGCACCACCTGCCGGAGCGCACTACGCTCGAAGACGGTCCGCGACGCAGCGCTGCGTGACCCGCGGGCTGTACGTCTTGAAGGTGATCCAGGAGGACCCGTGACCGAATCCGCTCCCGTCGACCCCACATCGACCGAAGGCTGGAAGAAGCTGGACGGCATCGCCGCCGGCTTCACCCCGGACCTGCGAGGGTGGTTCGACAGCGACCCCGGTCGTGCCGAGCAGTACACCTTCCAGGCGGCCGACCTGACCGTCGACCTGTCCAAGGGCCTGGTGACCGACGAGATCCTCGCCGCGCTCCTGCAGGTCGCGAAGGACACCGGCGTCGCCGAGCGCTTCCAGGCGATGCTCGCCGGTGAGCACATCAACGTCACCGAGGACCGCGCCGTGCTGCACACCGCGCTGCGCCGCCCGAAGGCCACCGAGGGCCTCGTGCCGGCGGCCCCGCTGACCGTCGACGGCCAGGACGTCGACGCCGACGTGCACGCCACGCTCGACAAGGTCTACGGCTTCGCGGAGCAGGTCCGCAGCGGCGCTTGGACCGGCGTCACCGGCAAGCGCATCGAGACCGTCGTCAACATCGGCATCGGTGGCTCGGACCTCGGTCCGGTCATGGTGTACGAGGCGCTCAAGCCGTACGTCCAGCCCGGCCTCGAGGCCCGCTTCGTGTCGAACATCGACCCGGCGGACATCTACGAGAAGACCGCCGACCTCGACCCCGAGACCACCCTGTTCATCGTCGCGTCGAAGACCTTCGGCACGCTCGAGACCCTGACGAACGCGCGTCTCGCCCGCCAGTGGCTGTGGGAGAAGCTCGGGCTCACCGGCTCGTCCGACGACGAGAAGAAGAACGCCGTCGCGAAGCACTTCGTCGCCGTCTCCACCGCGCTCGACAAGGTCGAGGCGTTCGGCATCGACCCCGAGAACGCCTTCGGCTTCTGGGACTGGGTGGGTGGTCGCTACTCGGTCGACTCCGCCATCGGCACGAGCGTCGTCATCGCGATCGGCAAGGAGAACTGGGAGCAGTTCCTCGCCGGCTTCCACGCCATCGACGAGCACGTCCGCACCACGCCGCTCGAGCAGAACGTGCCCGTCCTGATGGGTCTGCTCAACGTCTGGTACACGAACTTCCTCGGTGCGCAGAGCCACGCGGTCCTGCCGTACACGCAGTACCTGCACCGCTTCGCCGCGTACCTGCAGCAGCTCACCATGGAGTCGAACGGCAAGCGCGTCCGCTGGGACGGCTCGCCCGTCACCACCGAGACCGGTGAGGTCTTCTGGGGCGAGCCCGGCACGAACGGTCAGCACGCGTTCTACCAGCTCATCCACCAGGGCACCCGTCTGATCCCGGCCGACTTCATCACGGTCGCGAACCCGGCCCGCCCGCTGAAGGACGAGACCGGCGACGGCAAGGGCGTCGCACCCGGCACCGACGTGCACACGCTGTTCCTGGCGAACTTCTTCGCCCAGACGAAGGCACTCGCGTTCGGCAAGAGCGCCGACGAGGTCCGGGCCGAGGGCACCACCGACGAGGGGATCGTCGCGGCGCGCACGTTCCCGGGCAACAAGCCGACCACGTCGATCATCGCGCCCGAGCTGAGCCCGAGCGTCCTCGGCCAGCTCATCGCCCTGTACGAGCACATCGTGTTCACCGAGGGCACGATCTGGGGCATCGACTCGTTCGACCAGTGGGGCGTGGAGCTCGGCAAGCAGCTGGCGCTGCAGGTCACGCCGGCCGTCGAGGGCGACCAGGCGGCGCTCGACGCGCAGGACCCGTCGACCAAGGCGCTCATCGCGAAGTACCTGGAGCTGCGCAAGTAACTGTTCCACCGAAGCGACAGATCCCCGCGTACGTTCAGCGGGGATCTGTCGCTCTCGTGGTCGTCAGCGGCCGAGCGGGTCGAGGTTGAGGGTCGTGCCCTCGTACAGGTGCTGGTCCTCACCGAAGACCTGCACGCCCTCGTTCAACCACACGAGGGCCCGGACGCTGATGCCGAACCGCGCGGCGACGTCGCCGACGAGGTCGTCCGGCGCGACGGTGTACGACTTCGGCGCCCCGGCAGCGGTCGTCGCCGTGACCGGACCGTTCGCGTTCGCCCGGGCGCCGCCGTCCGCCGGGTGCACGTTCGTCTGCCGAGCAGGGACCGACCAGCGCACGGTCGACACCGCGAGGACCTTGTCGGCCGCGATCTCGACGGGGACGTCCTGGCCCGGCGCCGCGGCGGAGTAGGTCACGAGGGTCGTGAGGTGCGACGGGTCGACCCCGGAACCGCTCAGGGGCACGTCCACAGCGATCGCCGTGCTGGTCGGACCGCCGAGGTTCCGGTCGCCGACGCCGGGGTACGTCAGGCCGTCACCGACCGCGCGGGGCAGGTCGAACAACCCGACGCCGATCGGCACCGGCAGTGTCGAGGTGACGCCGGAGTACTGCGCGGTGAACGTGTCGTCGCCGTTCGCGATCATCCGGAAGTGGAAGTGGATGCTGCCCTTCGGCGAGGACACATCGCCCTGTGCCAGGACGGTGCCGGCCGGGATCGGTGTCAGCGTCGGCGCGGGTGCGGCGGCCTCGGTCGGTGCGGGCGTCGGCGTGCGGGGGTTCGCCGACGCTTCGAGCAGGTCCGATGCGGACTCACGGTCGGGGGTCGGGGACGGGGTGTCGCTCGCCGTCGGTGCCGCCGTTCGCAGGGTGGAGGGAGCGGGCGGCGCGTCCGGGCCGCGCAGCAGCGAGCAACCCGACAGCAGCACCGTGGCCGCCACCACGACAGCGATCGCACACGTCCGGTTCATGATTCCCCCTCAGCTCGATGCTAACCCGACGGCGGTCGTTCCACGCGCGGCGGTCACGGGCTGTGTCCCGCGATGGACGGCCCCGTCGCATCCGCGGCAGGGCGGTGTCGGTCCGAGCGGCCGTGGCAGGGCGGTGTCGGTCGGAGCGGCTACGGTCGAGGGCATGGAGCGTTCGGAGATCCTCGCCGCGGCTGCCGCCGCGCACGCCGCCCGCATCGCCGAAGAAGGGGGTGACGACGCCGCAGCCCGTGAACGGGCCGACAGCGTCCGGCGTCGAGCCGACGGCCTCACGGACCGGTACGACACGGTCGAGGGTACGAGCGGCGAGTCCGGCGCGCGCGACGCTGCACGCCGGCGTGCGGCTGAGGCCGACCGTGCGGCGTCCCGGACCGAGGGCGTGCTGTCCGACTGGCACAGGATGGGGACCCGCCGGGGCATCACCCCTGACTCGCAGGTCCGCACGGCGTGGACCGTCGCCGGGGTCCCCGAGCGCGGTGACGCCCGCGCGCTCGCCAACGTGCTGCTCTCGACCGCGGGCCACGCAGGCCGGGTCGCCGATGCCGCACGCCGCAACCCGGCACTGTCCGGGGCCGCCAGTGCTGCCGCCCGACGGACCGTCCGCCGCTACACGGATCACGGTGCCGACATGCCGTCCCTCGGTGACGTCCTCGGTGACGGGCCGGGGACCGACCAGGACTGACGACCGCGCTCCGCGCCAGGTCGACGGTCCGTCATCCCGGCGGGGGACACGATGGCGCGGTGCGCGCACCGGACCGCTCCTGCCCTGATCAGGCGAAATGTGGATCGGTCCAACGGGCATGGCGACAGAATGTCCAATTGACAGGACATGAAATCGGGTTACGATCGGTGCACGCGAAGAAGCGCCATCACGGACGAAGGAGTCACCGAATGGTCGACATCAAACCGACTGCCCCGAGCGTCGCACTGCCCCCGCTGGGAACCGGGCCACACCGCCGACGTCTCGGCGTCCTGGCCCTCGTCGCCACGTTCGGCGGGTTGCTCTTCGGGTACGACACCGGTGTCATCAACGGTGCCCTGAACCCGATGAAGGCCGAACTCGGCCTCACCAACTTCACCGAGGGTGTCGTCACCAGCTCTCTGCTGTTCGGCGCCGCGATCGGTGCCATGCTCGGCGGCCGCATCGCCGACGGCTGGGGTCGCCGCAAGACGATCATCCTGCTCGCCGTCACGTTCTTCGTCGGCACGCTGATCTGCGTGTTCGCGCCGACGTTCGAGGTCATCGTCATCGGTCGAGTGCTCCTCGGCCTCGCGGTGGGTGGCGCATCGACGGTGGTGCCGGTGTTCCTCGCCGAACTCGCGCCGTACGAGATCCGCGGGTCCCTGTCCGGGCGCAACGAGCTCATGATCGTGATCGGCCAGCTCGCCGCGTTCGTGGTCAACGCGGTCATCGGCAACCTGTGGGGTGAGGGCAACGGCGTCTGGCGCATCATGCTGGCCGTCTGCGCGCTCCCCGCCATCGCACTCTTCGTCGGCATGCTCCGGGTGCCGGAGTCGCCGCGTTGGCTCGCGTCGAAGGACCGCTACGACGAGGCCCTCTCCGTCCTCCAGCAGGTGCGGACCACCGATCGGGCCCGCGCCGAGCTCGACGACATCAAGCGGAGCAACGACCTCGAGGCGAAGGTCGAGCGCGTCAGCGGCTGGCACACGCTGCGCGGGAACAAGTGGCTCATCCGCATCGTGCTCATCGGTGCCGGGCTCGGGGTCGCCCAGCAGCTCACCGGCATCAACTCGATCATGTACTACGGCCAGACCGTGCTCATCGAGTCCGGGTTCCAGGCATCGGCAGCCCTCATCGCGAACATCGCGCCCGGTGTGATCGCCGTGGTCGGTGGCGTCATCGCGCTGTACAACATGGAGAAGATCAACCGCCGGACGACGCTGATCCTCGGGTTCACGCTGACGACGATCTGCCACTTCCTCATCGGCATCGCCTCGGTCGCACTGCCCGAGGGCAACCCCGCCCGCCCGTGGGTGATCCTGTTCCTGGTCGTCGCGTTCGTCGGCTCGATGCAGACCTTCCTCAACATCGCGGTCTGGGTCGTGCTGTCGGAGATCTTCCCGACCCAGATCCGTGCGCTCGGCATGGGCATCTCGGTGTTCTGCCTCTGGATCGCGAACGCGTTCCTCGGGCTGTACTTCCCGACGATCGTCGCCGCGACCGGCATCACGGGCACGTTCTTCGGCTTCGGGATCGTCGGGCTGCTGGCACTGTTCTTCATCTGGAAGTTCGTGCCGGAGAGCCGAGGCCGCACCCTGGAAGAGGTGGAAGAGGGCGTCACCACCGGCAACATCTTCACCGTCCCCGTGAAGGAGTCGCGCCGGTAGGTCGCTCCGCGCTTCATCGAGTGAGCAGAAGACGTCGGGTCGCCGCAGGGCACCCGACGTCTTCTGCGCACTGGGTGCATCCACCTTGGGGCGCATGGACCACATGGTTCCTACACTCGAGCCGTGCATCCCCTCATCCTCGCGACCGGGGCCGGCCTGGCATCCGGTCTGGCCCTCGTCGTCGGCGCGGCGGTCGCCTGGTTCGTCCGGGTGCCGCGCACGGTCGTCGCGACGATCACCGCCTTCGGCGCCGGCGTGCTCATCTCGGCGCTCTCCTTCGACCTGGTCGAGGAGGCGACCCGGTCCGGCACCTTCTGGACGGCGATGGCCGGGTTCCTCGGCGGCGCGGTCGTCTACGTCGGACTCGATGTCCTGCTGGAACAGCGCGGTGCGCGGAAGAAGCGCAGCGGAGCCGGTTCACCGGGGTCCGGCACGGGCCTCGGCATCGCCCTCGGTGCGCTCCTCGACGGGATCCCGGAGACAGCGGTCCAGGGCGTGGGACTCGCCGCCGGTGGCTCGCTGTCGATCGCGGTCGTCGCCGCGGTCATCATCTCGAACCTGCCGGAGGGACTGTCCAGCACGTCGGACATGAAGGCGAACGGACGGAGTGCGCGGTACGTCTTCGGCGTCTGGGGCGGGATCGCGCTCGCGTGCGCCCTGTCGGCGCTCGGTGGGTACGCCGTCCTCGGGCAGGCGCCAGCGGGGGTGCAGAGCGCCGTGACCGCCGTCGCCGCTGGTGCCATCCTCGCGATGCTCGCCGACACCATGCTGCCGGAGGCGTTCCGGAAGACCGGCCCCTGGACCGGCCTGATCGCGGTCCTCGGGTTCTTCACGGCATTCGGGATCCACACCATCGGGGGCTGACGGCGGTGCAGGACGGACGGGAGGCCCGTGGCGGATACCCCACCGGCCACCCCGCCGTCCTGCTGGTCGCGCTACGGGCGCAGGAGCACCTTGCCGACGCGGCCGGCCGTGTCGCTCGCACGCACGGCGTCGCGGACCTGCTCGAAGGCGAAGGTCTCCGCGACGGGGAGCGTCAGCGAGCCGTCGAGCACGCGGGTGATGAGCTCACCGAAGAGCTGCCCCTTCGTCTCGGCCGGCATGGTCTTGCTGACGACCGAACCCCAGAAGCCGGTGACGGTGAGCTGGCCGAAGATGACCTTGCCCGAGGGGATCTCGAGCGTCGGCGACGCCATCGCGCCGAAGACGACGAGCGTGGCGTTCTCGCCCAGGACGGACGCGATGTCGCCGGCGGCCTTGCCACCGACGGACTCGACGCCGGCGGTGATCGGTGCACCACCGGTGATCGCGGCGACCTGGTCCTCCCAGTCGTCCGCGTCGGTGGCGACGATGCGCTCGATGCCCTGCTCGCGGAGCTCGTCGACACCGGCGGCCCGACGCACCAGGCCGATGACGTTGATCCCACGGGCCGCGCCGAGCTGGGCGACCATGCGGCCGACCGCGCCGTTCGCGGCGTTCTGGATGAGCCAGTCGCCCTCGTGCAGGTCGAGCGAGTGCAGCAGGCTCATCGCGCTGAACGGCATCGACACGAGCTGGGCGGCGGCCTCGTCGGTCATCGCATCCGGCACGGGGACGAGCCCGGCTGCGTTGGCGGTGGAGTACTCGGCCCAGACACCGAACGACCCGCCGGCGACGCGCTGGCCGACCTGCAGGTTCGTGACGCCCTCGCCGAGGGCCTCGACGACACCGAGTGCCTCGGTGCCCGAGGCTGCGGGCAACTCCGGCTTGACGCCGTAGGTGCCGCGGACGGTCCACAGGTCGTGGTTGTGGATGGGGGAGAGGACCGTGCGGACGAGGACCTCGCCGGCACCGGGCGTCGGGACGGGGCGTTCCTGCAACTCGAGGACGTCGGCGGGCTCGCCGAAGGTCTCGTGGACGACGGCGCGCATGGTGGTGGGGGTGGTGGTGCTCATGGGTCAGTCCTCCGAGACGACGATGGTGACGTCGATGTTGCCGCGGGTCGCGTTCGAGTACGGGCAGACCTGGTGGGCTGCGTCGGCGAGGGCCTGGGCCTGGTCGTGCTCCAGGCCGGGGATGACGACCTCGAGCATGACGGCGAGCTGGTAGCCACCGTTGCCGTTCGGGCCGATCTGCACACGACCGCCGACGGACGAGTCGGAGATCTTCACCTTCTGGCTGCGGGCGACGCCCTGCAGTGCGGAGTGGAAGCACGCCGCGTACCCGGCGGCGAACAGCTGCTCGGGATTGGCGCCGTTGCCGGAGCCACCCATCTCCTTCGGGATGGCGAGGTCGAACTCGACCGTGCCGTCGCTCGTGGCGACGTGGCCGTTGCGGCCTTCACCGGTGGCCAGGGCCTCGGCGGTGTAGAGGGCTTCCATGGGGTTCCTTCCTTGTGGGCGGATCGTGCAGGAGTGGGATGCGCTGTCGACGGCCGCTTTCGTGCTCACCGACGGTTCACGGGCGCGGGGCGGCGTGAGGCGTCGCTCAGCGCGGAACCTCGCGCTCGGGGCCAGCGGGAGCGGCGGGAGCGGCGGCGGCGTGCATCGTCTCGGTCAGCCGGTGCAGCGTCGCGATGAGCTCGGCGGCGGCGCGCTCGTCCGACAGGCCCGTCCCGGCGGCGATGCGGGCGGGAATCCCGCTCAGCTCGGACCGCAGCTCGCGGCCCCGGTCTCCGACGGTCACGGTGACGACCCGCTCGTCGCTGCTGCGGCGCTCGCGGCGGACCAGGTCGGACTGCTCCATGCGGCGGAGCAGCGGCGACAGGGTGCCGGAGTCGAGCTGCAGGTGCTCGCCGAGACTCGAGACGGTCTGGTCGCCCTCGACCCACAGGGTGACGAGCACCAGGTACTGCGGGTACGTCAGACCCCAGGGGTCGAGCATCGCGCGGTACGCCTGCGTGGTGGCGCGGGACGCCGCGTAGAGGGAGAAGCACACCATCTCATCGGTCACGGGCATGACTTCAGCCTGTCACGCAACAAGGTTGTGCGCAACCTACATCGACACGCGCTCGTGCTCGTGCCGCACACCCGCCGGGTGTCCCGCTTCGGTGAGCGCGGCCTGCGCATCACGGAACGACGAGTACGGCACGTGCACCCCGCGGACGTCCCGGTAGTCGGTCAGTCCCGGGCCGGCCCAGTACACGACCCCGTCGTCACCGACCTCGGCGAGTGCCCGGCGGATGGCCCGCGCGGGGTCCGGCTCCTCGACGACCAGCGCGTCGTGTCCGCTCCTGCGCGCACCGTCGACGATCGCCGCCCTGATCGGGGCGGGGTCCTCGAACCGCGGATGGTGGTCGGCCACGACGACCACGTCTGCTGCCGCCGCCGCGACCGCGCCCATCGCCGACCGCTTGCTCGTGTCGCGGTCGCCGTCGGCACCGAGGACGATGGCGACCCGACCGGTCGCGAACGCCCGCACGGCCGCCAGGCTCTTCGCGAACGCGTCCGGTGTGTGCGCGAAGTCGACGAAGACGCGCGGCCCGGTCGCTGCGGACGCATCGGCCATCCGCCCGGGGACGACGACGTCGAGTGGCCCCTGGGTCGCGTCGAGCAGGGCCGGGACGGGCACGCCCGCGGTCGCGAGCATGGCCACCGCCAGCCCGGCGTTCGCCGCCATGTGCACGCCGAGCAGTGGGAGGTCGAGGTCGAGCGCCGTACCGTCCGGCGCGGTCAGCGTCGACCGCGTGCCGTCCGGTCGCTGGTCCCGCACCACGACGGTCCAGTCAGCCCCGGCGGCCGGGTCGGTCGAGATCGTCGTCACCGGGACCGTCGCCCGCGCGACGATCCGTCCACCGGCCCGGGAGTCGAGCGACACCACGCCCGAGCGCGTGCGAGCGGGGGTGAACAGCACCGCCTTGGCCGCGAGGTACTCGTCCATGTCCGCGTAGTCGTCGAGGTGGTCGTGGGACAGGTTCGTGAAGCCCGCGACGTCGAGCAGCACACCGTCGGTGCGGTGCCGGGACAGGCCCTGCGCGCTGACCTCGAGCGCGGCACCGTCGACCCGGCGTTCGGCGGCCCGTGCCAGGAACGCGTGCAGTTCGGGTGCCTCCGGTGTCGTCAGCGCGCTGGGGAGTGACTCGTCGACGATGCGGCGCTCGACCGTGCTGCTGATCGCCGTCCGCCACCCGAGCCGTCGCATGAGGGCGTGGAGCAGGTGCACCGTCGAGGTCTTGCCGTTCGTGCCGGTCACGCCGAACAGCGGGAACGGCAGCGTTGCCGTGCCGGCGAGGAGCCGGGCGACGGTGCCCAGGTGCCCGCGGACGCCCGGGACAACGAGGACCGGGAGTCCGCTGCGTCGCGCGGCGGCCTGCCCGTCCGGGTCCGTCAGCACCGCGGCTGCGCCGGCTGCGCGGGCCGCCCCGGCGTGCTCGGCGCCGTGCACCACACGCCCGGGGAGCGCGGCGAACAGCATTCCCTGTCGGAGCTGGTCGGTGGCGAGCGCCAGGCCGGTCACCGTGCCGTCGCCGGGGCTGTCGACACCGAGTACCAGGGCGAGCTCGTCGAGTCGGACCGTGCGCGGTCGGGCCGGGCGGAACGCGTGCGGCATCGCAGCTCCTCGTCGTGGGGGACCCCGATGGTGCACCCTGCACCCGGAACGGGGTCCCAGGTGTGTCGCAGCGCGCGGCCCACCGGGCGGGAGTCCGCCGACAGCGCACGACGAGCACGCCGACGGCAGGGGCGGTTAGGCTGACGTGACCCACGATGACCACCAACGACCTCGACACCACCACGCCCCCCGGCAACGGATCGGCGTCGTCCCACGGCAAGACGATCCTGATCGGTGAGCACGCCGTGGTGTACGGCGCACCCGCTCTCGTCCTGCCGGTGCTCGACGCACGGGTCGTCGCGACGGTGACCCCGGTCGACGTCGGCGCCGAACAGCCCGGGCACAGCCTCGAGTCGACGGTGCACACCGGCCCCCTCGACCTGGCGCCGGCGGCCGTGATGCCGACCGTCACCGCCGTCACCGCGACCCTGCGCCACTTCGGCGTCACCGACCGGCACTTCCACGTCCGGGTCGACAGCGAGGTCCCGACGGCCAGGGGCATGGGTTCGAGTGCCGCGGTCGCCGCCGCCGTGACCGCCGCCGTCGCCGACGCCCTGGGCGAGACGCTCGACGTCGAGACCCACCACGAGCTCATCCAGGAGTGCGAGCGCGTCGCCCACGGGCGCCCGTCCGGGCTCGACGCCCGCGGCGTCGTCGCCTCGGCACCGGTCTGGTTCGACGGCGGACGCATCGAGCCCGTCGCCCTCGGCGCCCGCTTCACCTTCGTCGTCGCCGACACGGGCGTCCCCGGGCACACCCGCGAGGCCGTGTCCGCCGTCCGTGCACGTCACGACCAGGACCCGGCCGGCGTCGGTTCGGTGATCGACCGGATCGGTGCGCTGGCCCGACGAGCACGGGGGACACTGGTGGACGGCGATGCCCAGGGTCTGGGTGCCACCATGGACGCCGCGCACGACCTGCTCAGCGCGCTCGACGTGTCGAGCGCCGACCTGGACCGGCTCGTCGACGCCGCACGCGATGCGGCCGCCCTCGGCGCGAAGCTCACCGGCGGCGGGCGGGGCGGGTGCGTCCTCGCGCTCGCCGCGGACGACGACCACGCGGACCGCATCGCGGCCGCACTCCGCGGCGCAGGGGCCGCAGCCACCTGGACCACCACGATCGGAGCCCGCGCTTGATGACCGCCACCGCCGTCGCGCACCCCAACATCGCCCTCGTCAAGTACTGGGGCAAGGCGGACGCGCAGCTCGCGCTGCCCGCGACGGGCAGTGTCTCGATGGGACTCGACGTGTTCCCGACGACGACGACCGTCACGGTGGACGGCGGGTCGGGCGACGGCCAGGAGGCTCGTGACGGGTTCACCCTGAACGGTCAGGCCGTCGACGACGGTGCGCTGGTGCGCGTGCAGCAGTTCCTCGACCTGGTGCGCGAGCTCGCGGGCACGGACGCACGTGCGAGCGTCGTCTCCGACAACACCGTGCCGACCGGTGCCGGTCTGGCATCGAGCGCCTCGGGCTTCGCGGCGCTCGCGACCGCCGCCGCCGCCGCGTACGGCCTCGACCTGTCCCAGCGCGACCTGTCCCGCCTCGCCCGACGCGGCTCCGGATCGGCCACGCGGTCGATCCCCGGCGGTGTCGCGGTCTGGCACGCGGGCGACGACCAGGGCTCGTTCGCCGAGCCGATCCCGGCCCCGCCGATGGCGATGGTCGTCGTCACGATCGACGCCGGTCCGAAGCCGATCGGCTCGCGCGAGGCCATGCGCCGCACCATCGCGACGTCGCCGTTCTACCCCGCCTGGGTCACCTCGACCACCGAGACCGTCGGCGACGTGCTCACCGCCTGCGCGGCCGGTGACTTCACGCGCATCGGGGAGCTCACCGAGAGCAACGCCCTGCGGATGCACGCCACGATCGAGGGCGCGTTCCCGCCCATCCGGTACCTGAACGCCCGCAGCGTCGCGGTGTTCGACGCCGTCGCCGAGCTGCGCGCCGCCGGGGTCGAGGCCTACGCCACCGCCGACGCCGGCCCGAACGTCGTCGTGCTCACGAAGCCGGAGGACCGCGGTGCCGTCGCCACCGCGCTCGCGTCGTTCGGCGACGTGATCGAGTCCGGCACCGGACCCGCCGCACGGGTGCTCCGTTCCGAAGAGTCGGGGAGCGATCCCGACCAGAAGGAGTCCGTGCAGTGATCGAGTTCCGTGCACACGGCAAGCTGTTCGTCGCCGGCGAGTACGCCGTCGTCGAGCCCGGCCAGCCCTCCGTCCTGATCGCCCTCGACCGCGCCATCACGGCGAAGGTCTCCGAAGGCCACGGGGCCGGCAGCGTGCACTCCGAGGAGTACGGGCACCTGCCGCTGACGTGGACCCGTGCCGAAGACGGCCTCGCCCTGGACCGCGAGCACCACCCCTACGACTACGTGATGGCGACGATCGACCTGGTCGAGAAGCTGCGCGCCGAGCACGGCATCGCTCCGCGGTTCCACGACCTGCGGATCGAGAGCCAGCTCGACGACGCCAGCGGGCGCAAGTTCGGGCTCGGGTCGTCGGCCGCGGTGACCGTCGCGACCGTCGGTGCGCTCGACCGCTTCTACGGGATCGGTCTGACGCAGCGACAGCGCTTCCAGGTCGCCCTGCTCGCCACCATCCGGGTCAACCCCCGGGCCTCGGGCGGCGACCTCGCTGCGAGCACGTTCGGCGGGTGGCTGCGCTACAGCGCCCCGGACCGCGAGCGCCTGGCCGCGATGCTCGGCGACCGGGCGGTGTCGGAGATCCTGACGGACCGTGCCGCGTGGCAGGGCTTCGACGTCGAGCGGCTCCCCGCCCCCGAGAACCTGCAGCTGCTCGTCGGCTGGACCGGCTCGCCCGCGTCCACCACGAAGCTCGTCGACGTGGTGCGTCGGCACCGCAACGGCGGGTACCAGGCGTTCCTCGACGAGAGCCGCAGCGCCGTCGACGACCTGACCACGGGCCTCCAGACCGGCGATGCCGAGCGCACGCTCGGCGCCCTGCGACGGGCCAGGGGGCTGCTGCAGCGCCTCGGCGCCTCCGTCGGGTCGCAGATCGAGACCGAGCGTCTCGCGACCCTGTGCGACGTCGTCGAGGCGGCGGGCGGGGCGGCGAAGCCGTCCGGTGCCGGCGGCGGCGACTGCGGCATCGCGCTCGTCCCGGCGGACATCGACCCCGCCGGCATCCACCGCGCCTGGGAGGCGCACGACATCAGACACCTCAGCGTCGCGGTGCGAGCACCAGAAGGAGCCCTCGATGAGTGACCTGCTCACACCGATCCCGACCAAGTGGGTCGGCCCGATCCGCGTCAGCGGCAACGCCGTGCAGGGGGAGCACGAGGTCCCCCTCGCCACGTACGAGTCGCCGCTCTGGCCGTCCGTCGGCCGGGGTGCCCGCATCTCGCGGATGGTCGAGGACGGCATCGTCACGACCGTCGTCGACGAGCGCATGACCCGGTCCGTGGTCGTCCGTGCCGCCAGCGCCGCTGCTGCCCACATCGCCGCCGGGCAGATCCTCGCCCGCCAGGACGAACTCGCCGCAATCGTGTCCGGGCAGAGCCGGTTCGCGAAGCTCATCGAGGTGCACCCGGAGATCGTCGGGGACCTGCTGTTCCTGCGCTTCGCCTTCACCACGGGCGACGCCTCCGGGCACAACATGGTCACGCAGGCGGCGGACAAGCTCCTGCCGGCGATCCTCGACTGGCAGCCCGCCCTGCGGTACGTCTCGGTGTCCGGCAACTTCTGCACCGACAAGAAGGCCACCGCGGTGAACGGCATCCGTGGTCGGGGCCGGAACACCATCGCCGAGATCGTGATCCCGGGCGAGATCGTCGAGAAGCGCCTCCGGTCGAGCACCGAGCGCATCGTCGAGCTGAACATCGCGAAGAACCTGATCGGGTCGACGATCGCCGGGGCCATCCGCTCGGCCAACGCGCACTACGCGAACATGCTGCTCGGCTTCTACCTGGCCACGGGGCAGGACGCCGCCAACATCGTCGAGGGCTCGCAGGGCATCACGTCGACCGAGAACCGCGGCGGCGACCTGTACTTCGCCACCTCGCTGCCGCACCTGATCGTCGGCACGGTCGGCAACGGCAAGGGCGGGGACCTGCCCGTCGTCGAGGACGCCCTGGTCCGCCTCGGGTGCCGTGAAGACCGTGAGCCCGGCGCGAACGCCCGCCGCCTCGCCGCGCTCTGCGCCGCGACGGTGCTGTGCGGCGAACTCTCGCTCCTCGCCGCACAGACCAACCCGGGTGAGCTGATGGCCGCCCACGTCGCGATGGAACGCCGCGGCGCGAAGCCGGCCGGAGGCGCAGCATGACGCGCGTCGGCATCCACGACATCGCGATCGCGACCGGGCACCACGTCCTCGACCTCGACGACCTGGCCGAGCGCCTCGGTGTCGACCCGGCGAAGTACCACGTCGGCATCGGGCAGGACGCCTTCAGCGTGCCCGCCCCGGACGAGGACATCGTCACGATGGGCGCCGCCGCCGCGAAGGAGATCGTCGACCGGCACGGCGTCGAGGGCATCCGCACGGTGCTGTTCGCCACCGAGTCCGGCGTCGACCAGTCGAAGGCCGCCGGCGTGTACGTGCACGGCCTGCTCGGGCTGCCGAAGGCCGTCCGCGTGGTCGAGCTGAAGCAGGCCTGCTACGGCGGGATGGCCGCGGTGCAGCTCGCGCTCGGCATCGTCGCCCGTGCCCCGCACGAGCGGGTGCTCGTCATCGCCGCCGACGTCGCCCGGTACGACGTCGACACCCCGGCCGAGCCGACCCAGGGTGCCGGTGCCGCCGCGATCCTGGTGTCCGCCGACCCCGACCTGATCGAGATCGAGCCGGCCGCCGGCGTGTACACAGCCAACGTCGACGACTTCTGGCGGCCGAACGACCGCTCCACGGCGCTCGTGGACGGGCGGCTCTCGGTGAGCGCGTACGTCAACGCGTTCGTCGGTGCCTGGGACGACCTGGCGGAGCAGGGTGGCCCGGCGTACGACGACATCGCCCGGTTCGTGCACCACCAGCCGTTCACGAAGATGGCGATCAAGGCGCACCGGAAGCTCACGCAGCACGTGGGCGCACCGTTCGACGAGTCCGACCTGGCGATCGGGTTCACGTACAACCGGCAGACCGGCAACACCTACACGGCGTCGCTCTGGATCGGGCTCGCGGCGCTGCTCGACCTGGACGACGACCTGGCGGGGGAGCGACTCGGCCTGTTCAGCTACGGCTCGGGCAGCGTCGGCGAGCTCATCACCGGCGTCGTGCAGCCGGGCTACCACGCCCACCGACGCCAGGGCCGCGTGCCGGAGATCCTGGCCGCGCGCGTGCCCCTGACCGTCGACGCCTACCGGCAGCTGCACGCCGCCGCGGCCGCCACGAGCGAGGACGTCGAGCGTCCGCGCGTCACGGCCGCGCCGTACCGGTTCGCGGGCGTGCGCGGCGGTGCGCGGCACTACGAGGTGACGGCGCAGCCGGAGCAGCCGGCGTAACCGGCCGATCCCACCCATCCACCCTCGCGAAAAGCGACAGATCCCCGCGGAACATCCGCGGGGATCTGTCGCGTCGGCGGGCCTGACCCGGTGCGCGCGCCGGGATCGGTCGCTCCTGCAGGACGGACGGGAGGCCCGTGGCGGGGCCGCCACGGGCCTCCCGTCCGCGGCGCGGTCACGTGACGGGCAGGACCTCGCGCTCCAGACGCTGGTAGCTGGCCTCCATGCCCTCCGTCATGCCGGTCGCGAGGATCGCGTCCCGCTGCTCGCGGTCCGGGTAGGTGATGAGCGGTGTCATGAGCGTGACGCTCGAGCTGGCGGGGGTCGATGAAGGCGGGCCCAGAGGCGGTCGACGGGGACGGGGAACTCGGCGACGAGGGTCATCGAGAGCCTGTCGGGGTCGGTGTGGACGGACGTGGTGGGCATCGTTGCTCCTGGTGTCTCGGGTTCGGGGTCGTTCCGGCGGTCTACCGCCGCCGTCCCTTCGTCCACGAGGGGGCGACCTGCCGGTAGTCTGGCCGCGGAGATCGGAGGGGCGATGGCAGAGCGGCTGGGTGCTCCCGATGCTGTCCGCGCGCTCGTCGCGACCCTGCCCCCGGCGCCGCGCCTGTCCGATGTGGTCACCGGCGTCGGTCGGACGGTCGGCAAGCCCACCCGCGTCGTGGACGTCGACGGGCCGAGCTGGGGCCCGCTGACGGCCCTCGTGTCGCAGTTCGAGCACGAGAACCTGGTCCTGGTGCCCGCGGGGTCGCCCCCGCTCTACCGGATGCACTGCGTCCTGCACGAGCTCGGACACCTGGTGCACGGCGACGTCGGCACGCCGAGCCCGTCGTCCATCGCCGAGTTCGCCGCCGGCGGGCATGTCTGCCGCCGTGCGCTCGACGGCGACACCGGGCTCGTGAGCATCTCCGACGACGACGAGCACTTCGCCGAGCGGTTCGCCTACGAGCTCGCGACCGTGCTGCTCGCCGGTGCCTCCGCCGCGGACGAGCGAGCCTACGGCTGATGGCGCCCCTGCACGCCGCGGCCTTCTGGTTCGCGGCGCTGATCTTCCTCGCGCGCACGCCGCACGTGCTCCGGAACCCGCGCGGCCGCGCAGCCTGGGGTGCCACCGGCGTCGGCGCGCTCGGGCTCCTGACCCTCGGCAGCGTGGTGCCGCAGCCCGTGCTCGACGGGGCGCTCGGGGGGATGAACCTGATCAACCTGGTGCAGAACGTCTGCGCCACCCTCGCGTTCTGGCTGATGCTGCGGGCGAGCACCAACGACCTGCCGGCGCGCCCGGCGCTCGCGGACCCCGCGGCGCTCCTCGTCGTGGTCGTGGCCTTCACGGTGCCGTTCCTGCTGGTGCGGGAGCGCCACGGGACGGACTTCCACTTCATCGTCCGTGAGATCGACCAGCCGGCGATGTGGGTCTACGCGTCGGTCTACATGGCCGGTGTGGCGGTGATCGCGGCGACGACGCTCCGGCACGGGGTCCTGCAGAACCCGGTGGCGCTGGTGGTGTTCCGCGTCGGGCTCGCCCTGGTCGTCGTCGCGAGCATCGACGAGGTCGTGTCGCTGACGGCCGACCACTTCGGGCTCTTCGCCGCCGGGGCGCGCGACGCCCTGCGCCTGGCGTTCGACCCTCCGTTCTACCTCGGCATCGTGCTCATCGTCGTGGCGATGGCCTCGCTGACGTTCCGGCGCTGGGGCCGAGACCTCCGGCAC
Organism: Curtobacterium sp. VKM Ac-1376; assembly: GCF_015351025.1. Lineage (GTDB taxonomy): Bacteria > Actinomycetota > Actinomycetes > Actinomycetales > Microbacteriaceae > Curtobacterium. Next base: position 211,762 of record NZ_JADKRV010000001.1, read on the forward strand.
CGTGGGCACCACCGACGGTTGCGCCGGATCGCACGGCGTCACGCGGTGCGGGCGGTCGAACGTCCCGGTGATCCCCAGGCCCGGACCTACGACCTCGTGATCGCGATCCGCGACGCCGAGGTGCAGGGGCGGACTCTCGACGACGCCGAACTCGCCCAGGTGCGGTCGGCGGAACGGACCCTGACCCGGAGCCTCGGAGGATGACCCCGTGACGATCGTGTGGTGGGCGCTGGGAGCGCTCGTGGTGCTGGCGGCGGTGTCCCTGGTCGTCCTGGTCGTCCTGGTCGTCCTGCGGAAGGTCGTCGGCAGGATCGTGCTGCCCGGTGGCGACCGGTGGACGCCCGTGATCGAGTCCGACGCGGACTCCGTCCGGCTGCCGATCACCGACGACACCGTGCGCCCGGGGGAGTACGGCCTGTGGCACGACGGCTCGGGGCACACGACCGTCGGGCCGGTGCTCGAGCTCGACGAAGCGGCCGGGTTCGTGCGGCGGGCCGTGGTGCGGACCACCGGCGACGTGTCGTCCCGCGTGCGGTGGAGCGGGCACGTGCACCCGGACCCGGCGGCGATGGACGTCGACTGGTCCGAGGTGCTGCTGTCGACGCCGGTCGGCCCCGCGCCGGCGTGGGTGGTCCGGCCGGCGGTCGGGGGCGGCGCCGACGCTGACTCCGAAGCCGGCGCTGTGGCCGACGCCGGCGCCTCGGCCACCTGGGCCGTCCACGTCCACGGGATCCGGACGACCCGGGTCACGGCGCTCCGGACCGTCCCCGCCGCACTCGAGCTCGGGTGGACCTCGGTCGTGCCGTCCTTCCGCGGCGACGGCGAGGCACCCTGGGAGGGCCGCGCCTCGCACCTCGGCGCCCGCGAGTGGGTGGACGTCGAGGCGGCGCTCGACCACGCCGTCGCGAACGGTGCCGAACGGATCGTCGTCGTGGGCTGGTCGATGGGGGCGACGATCACCCACGAACTCCTCGCCCGCTCGGCGCACCGCGACCGTCTGGTCGGGATCGTGCTCGTCGCTCCGGCGCTGGACTGGTCGGTCACCGTGCGGAGCCAAGCCCGGCGCGCCGGGGTGCCGGGCTTCGTCGCAGGGGGTGCCCTCCGGGCGATGGGGACACCCCTCCTCTGCCGGTCGATGGGGCTGCGCTCGCCGGTCGACGTGCGTGCCCTGTCCTGGCTGCGCGCTCCACGGCAGTTGCCGCCGACCCTGCTCATCCACTCTGCAGGCGACACCACGGTGCCCTTCTCGGCCAGTCAGGAGTTCGCCGCCGCGCACCCCGACACGGTGACTCTGGCGATCAGCGAGCCGGCCGAGCACGCCTGGGAGCGCAACGTCGACGCGGTCTGGTTCGACAGGACCATCACGACCTGGGCGTCACGAACGGGGCTCACCGGTCGACAGGAGTAGAAGTAGCCATGGGGCAGCTCATCTACGACGGCCGACCGCTCGACCTGCGGATCGACGACCGCGCGCTCACGCACCTGCAGATCGTCATCGTGAACATGCTCCGCCGCGACCACCGGTTCGCCTTCTCGTGGAAGGACGACGTGGTGCACGGCGACGGCCGCAGCACGATCTGGCTGCACCCGAACGTGAGCCTGCACTTTAAGTTCATCGGCAGCCGTGTGCCCTCGATCAACCGGAGTTGGCTCGAGGACCTCTACCGGTCGGCGACCTCGGGGTCCGGTCTGGTGCTGACCCCGGAGCCACCGGACACGAGCACGGCGGAGGACTCGGCCTGGTCGAACGCTGTCGCACCGGGAGACGCGGATGACGCATCGGGGACAGGGAGCAGTACCACGGCGCGCTGATCCGGGTCAACGGCTTCCGCTCAGACTGTCCGGAACGTACCGTTTCGGTACCGCGGTTCGCTGTCGTCCCCCAGCACCGGCATCTAGGGCGCCGGTGCAGGCAACGACCCGCGGCAGGAGGAGAACCCGATTGGCCGTGACGCAGTACGCGCCCGGCACCGACGAACCACCGGTGCCCGAGGAGCGTGCACGACGGGAGTCCCGGATCAGGGGACTCACCGTCCAGGTGGCCGGGGCATCGCACCCGGTTCGTTGCGTCACGCTGCTGGGCCCGCCGGTCCGCCCCCATCGACCGGCACTCCTCCGGGACCGCCCCGGCCATCGGATTCGGGTTCCGTGGCCGGGGCGGACTCACCGCTCCTGCGCTCAGTAGACGTCGCGCACGTACCGCTTCGCCCGTCGCAGGTCGGCCAGGTACGACTGCGCGTCGTCCTCGCCGCGGCCACGACCGGTCCGGATGACCTGGAGCAGTGCGGCCTCGACGTCCTTCGCCATCCGCGAGGCGTCGCCGCACACGTACACGTGGCCGCCTTCCTCGAGCCAGGCGAACAGCTCCGCCGATCGCTCGAGCATCCGGGTCTGCACGTAGACCTTCTCGGCCTGGTCGCGTGAGAACGCCAGGTCGAGCCGGTTCAGCACGCCCTGGTCCTGCAGCTCCGCGAGCTCGTCCTCGTAGACGAAGTCGGTGTCGCGGTGCTGGTCGCCGAAGAACAGCCAGTTGCGTCCCGTGGCACCGGCGGCGGCACGCTCGTGCAGGAACCCACGGAACGGCGCGACCCCCGTGCCCGGTCCGATCATGATCATCGGTGCGGACGCGTCCGCCGGTACCCCGAAGGCCGCGTTCGGCTGCAGGTAGACGTCCACGGTGCCGTCGGGGCCGACCCGGTCGGCCAGGAACGTCGACGCGACACCGGCGTACATCCGGTGCGGGTCGCCGTAGCGCACCGACGCGATGGTCAGGTGGATGCGGTCCGGGTGCGCCAGCGGGCTCGACGAGATCGAGTACTGCCGCGCCTGCAGCGGCCGCAGGCTCGGCAGCAGCTCGTCGAGTCCCGGGGCGGCCGGGCCGGCGTCGCGGAGCAGGTCGAGCACGTCGCGTCCCCACAACCAGCGGTCGAGCTCGTGCTTGTCGCCGTGCGCCACGACGGCGGCGAGCTCGCTCGACGGCGCGCGCTGCACGAGGTCGGCGATGAGGTCCTTCGACGGCGTCCGGATCTCACGGTCGGTCCGCAGGACCTCGGTGATCGGCAGGCCGTCGAACACCTCGCCGCCGTTCGCGCCGACCTGCTCGAGCAGGTCCGCCACGAAGACCTCGTCGTTCACCGGCACGACCGCCAGGGCGTCGCCCGCTGCGTACTCGATGCCCGAGTCGCCGAGGTCGAACTCGTAGTGCCGGATCTCCTTCGCGCTGCGCGGCGAGGAGAGCAGGCGGTTCTCGACCAGGCGCGACGGGTACGGGTTGCGCTTGTTCCACTGCGACCCCGGCCGGGAGGCACGGCTCGCGCCCGCCCCGCCGGTCGCGCCGGCACCATCGCCGGCACCACCGCCCGTGGTCGCGCCGGGTGCGGCCGTCGCGCCGGCCTCGGCGGCGAGGCGGTCGAGGACCGCCGCGGTCCACAGTGCGGCCGGGTCCTCGAAGTCGACGTCGCAGTCCACGCGGTCGTGGATCCGGGTCGCGCCGAGCTGCTCGAAGCGGGTGTCGAGGAGCTTGCCCGCCTGGCAGAACTCGTCGTAGCTGGTGTCGCCGAGCCCGAGGACGGCGTACTGCAGTCCCTCGAGCCGCGGCACGGTGCTCGCCTGGACCGCGTCCCAGAACAGGCCGGCGTTGTCGGGCATCTCGCCCTCGCCGTAGGTCGAGGTGACGATGAGCACGTGCGACATCCCGGCGAGCTGTTCGGGGGTGACGGCATCGAGCGCACTGGCGCGACCGCCGAGTCCGCGGGCCTTCGCGCCGGCGACGAGCTCGTCGGCCAGGAACTCGGCGTTGCCGGTCTGGGTGCCGAAGAGCACGTCGATCGTCGTCGTGGGCGCGCTGCCCGAGGCCTTCTTGCCGGCGGCGGCGATGCCCTCGATGAACCCGGCGAGCCAGGACTCCTGGGCGGCCGAGAACGGTGCGTCGACCGGGATCAGCGACCCGGTCGGGGGCAGCAGGCTCACGCGGACACCGCCTCGGTCGGTGCCTGCGGCGCGCGCCGGGCGATGTCCTCGAGCGCCGCGGTCGCGAGCATCTCGTCGAAGCGGGCCTGCCGGACGCGTCCGGCGTTCTTGGCGTTCTGGTGCATGATCCACCCCGTGGTGCCCGGCGCGTCCATGCTGCGGTTGTTCCGCTGCGTGAGCGCGCGCTTGTAGTCGTCGAGCCGCTTGATCGCGATGAGGGTCGCGAGCTCGTCGTCGGCGAACCGGTCGAGCGTGCCGCGCAGGTACTTCACGACCCGCTGCTTGACGGAGAAGTCCTCCGTCAGCACCAGGTTCTTCACGGCCTCGGCGACCCGCGGGTCGTTCTGGCCGAGGGCACCGGGGACGCGCTCGAGCGCGACGTCCTGGGCGACTCCGAGCACCGTGTACGACGACAGCAGCGAGAACATGTCGTCGCCCTGGTCCCCGAGCGACGGAGCACGGCCACCGAGCACGGCGCGCTGGTCGCGGTAGTCGACCTTGAACGCGCGGAGCTTGTCGGTCGCGATCGAGGTCGCGAGCTCGTCGAGGAGCTCGTTCCGGGTCGCCGCCGCGAGGATCTCGCCGGCGTCCTGGGTGAGCAGGAGCGCACGGGGCATCCCGACGTACACGTGCGCGCGGGCGGACTCCCACTCGGCGAGCAGCCGCTCGGCCAGGGCCGAACCGGTTGCCTCGAGGTGCCACTCGAGCAGCAGACGCGCGGCGGGCTCGTGGAAGGCGCCGCGCTCGGTGTCCGTGACGGGGAACACCAGGAGCGAGTCCGTGCTGGCACGCTGGGCGACCTGGCCGGAGGGGTCGTACTGGTACAGGAACCCACCGGACATGCCGTTGCCGAGGCCCTTGCCGAACGACCCGAGGTTGAACACGGCACCGCCCGTCATGTACTCGCAGCCGAAGTCACCGAGGCCCTCGACGACGGCGGTCGCGCCGGAGTTGCGGACCGCGAACCGGTCACCGGCCTCGCCCTCGACGAACGTGCGGCCCCCGGTGGCACCGAACAGCGCGAAGTTGCCGACCAGCACGTTGCCGCCCTGTTCGGCGCTGCCGCCGCCGGGGGCGCGGACGATGATCCGTCCACCGCTCTGGCTCTTGCCGACGCCGTCGTTCGCGGTGCCGGTGTGCTCGAGCACCACACCGTCGTTGTTGAAGACGCCGTACGACTGTCCGGCTGACCCCTGCGTGCGGATCGTGACCGCACCGTCCACCAGTCGGCGGCGACCGCGGTCGTCGGTCGTCACGGCGGGCAGCCCGGCGACGTCCTCGGCACCGAGCTCGTGGTTGAGCAGGCGTTCGAGGTCGATGCCGAGCTGGCCACCCACCGACTTGTCGCTGTTGCCCAGCAGCACGCCGTGCACGAGCACGTGCTCCTGCGCGTGGTCGACCAGGGCCGTCCGGACTCGCTCGAGCAGGGCGTCGTCGGTGTGGAAGTCCTTCTCCAGGTACTCCGGGTCCGCGACGACCTTCTCCGGCAGCTGGGCGAGCAGCGCGCGGGCGTCGAGCCGCCCGACGCTCGCCGGGTGGTCGAGGAGCTGCAGCAGATCGGTGCGGCCGCGGGCCTCGCGCAGCGAGCGCAGACCGAGACGGGCGAGGATCTGCCGCACGTCGTGGGCGATGTTGAGCAGGTACTGCGCGAGCGCGCGGGGGTCACCCTCGAACGCCTCGGCGTTCGTGGTGAGGCCGGCCGGGCACTTCACGTTGCAGTTCTTCGCCATCACGCAACCGAGCATCATCAGCGCGGTCGTGCCGAACTCGAAGCTGTCGCCGCCGAGCAGGGCGCTCGTGACGACGTCGCTGCCGGTCTGGTGTGCGCCGGAGCAGCGGAGCGTGACCTTCTGGCGCAGGCCGTTCGCCACCAGGGCCTGGTGCACCTCGGACACGCCGATCTCCGCGGAGCGGCCCGCGTACTTCAGGCTCGTGACGGCTGCCGCGCCCGTCCCGCCGGTGTTGCCGGCGACGTTGATGACGTCCGCGCCGGCCTTGGCGACGCCGACCGCGATGGTGCCGATGCCCTCGGACGACACGAGCTTCACGATCACCCGGACCCGGGCCGCCTTGCAGTCGTGGATGAGTTGCGCCAGGTCTTCGATCGAGTACGTGTCGTGGTGCGGCGGGGGTGAGATCAGTTCGACGCCGGGCGTGCCACCGCGGGCCGCGGCGATGTCCACCGTGACCTTCGGCGCGGGCAGTTGACCGCCCTCGCCGGGCTTCGCGCCCTGGCCGATCTTGATCTCGAGCTCCTCGAGCATGGGGTCGGCGAGGTAGCCCGCCCAGATGCCGAAGCGTCCCGATGCGAACTGCTTGATGCGCGAGCCGCGGATGGTGCCGTAGCGGGAGTGGTGCTCGCCGCCCTCACCGCTGTTCGACATGCCGCCGACCATGTTCGTGCCGTGCGCGACGGCCTCGTGGGCGGTGGCGACGAGGGCACCGTGGCTCATCGCGCCGGACGCCAGGGTCCGGGTGATCTCGTGCGCCGACTGCACCTCGTCGAGGTCGACGCTGCCCGGGGCGCTCTGCAGCAGGGTGAGCAGGCCGACGGCCGCACCGGTGGCGCGGAGCGTCACCTGGGTCTCGTCGACGGCGTCGACGTCGACCTGGCCCGGGTACAGCAGGGCGAGCCCGTCTGCCAGGGCCGCGTGACGCAGTGCACCCGTGGTCCCCGTCGACGTGAGCTCGAGGCGGAACCGCTCCGTGCCTCCCGGGAGCCCGTCGGAGGACGACGGACGCGAGCCGGACAGCCCGCGCACCGTGACGCTGGCGTTGCCGGTCGTCGAGAAGCGGCCGAGCTCGCGCGCGAAGTCCGAGGCGTCGTCGATGCCCGTGACGTCGGCGGGCAGCGCGAGCACGTCGCGGAGCGCGGCGGGGCGGCGGGACCGCTCGTCGTGCGTGGTCTGCAGGAACGTGACGTAGCCCGGCGTGATGCGGTGCGCGTCGATCTCGGCATCGCTGAGCCGGTCGTAGCCCGTGTTCCGGTACGCCGCGTCGGTGATGCCGAACGAGTCGTCGAGCTGGCCGAGCGTGAGCAGGCGCAGCGCGTCCGAGTCGCCGGCGCGCTCGAAGGCAGGACGCTCCTCGGTCATGCCACCGAAGCCACGGACGCTCGCGACCCCGTAGGAGTGCCCCGCTCCGTCCGACCGCTCCTTGAACAGCCCGAGCAGGGGGACCTGGCCCTCCGAGGTCACCGAACGGGCACGCTCGTGCCAGTCCGTGGCCGCCTGGGCGATGCGCGCGAAGCCGACGCCGCCGACGGGGGCCTGCATGTGCGGGAACACCCGGGCGAGCACGTCGTCACCGGTGTCGAGGTAGTTCGGCTCGAAGAACTCGCCGCCGATGTAGCTCTCGGCGGTGCACAGGCCGACGCGGCCCATCGTCTTCGCCAGGGCCTTCTCGGCTGCCTTGCGGAACTGCTTGAGCGCGAGGTCCGTCGCGGTCAGCTCTCCGGCGGGCGCGGGCGCGGCGGGGTACTTCTCCTCCGCACGCAGCCGCGCGCTCAAGCTGTACACCGCGGCGGCACCGAAGCCCAGCGCCGTCGCCACGTGGTGTGACGATGGCAGCTGACCGCTCTCCGCGACCACGGACACCCGCAGGCGCAGACCGGTCTCGATGAGTCGCTGGTTGACGGCGGCCACGGCCAGGATCACGGGGAGGGGCGCATGGGTCGACGACACCTCGCGGTCGGTCACGACCGCGATCCCGCCGCCGCCCGCCGCGAACGCCTCGACCGCGTCGCACAGGGCGTCCAGCGCGCCGCGCATCGCGTCGGCGTTGGCCTGCTCGGCGCCGGGCACCGGTACGTAGAGCATGTCGAAGCGCTCGAGCGGCACGATGTCCTGGTCGCGCAGGCGCACCATGTCGAGGTGCCCGAGGATCGGGGACTGCACGACGAGCTGGCGCCCGGTCGTCCCGGTACCGTCCGGCTTGGCACCGAGGGCGACGCGCATGCTCATGCCGTCCGCTTCGCGGATCGAGTCGAGCGGCGGGTTCGTCACCTGGGCGAAGCGCTGGGAGAAGTACTTCGCCATGCCGCCCTCGGTGTCGCTCAGGGCGTTGATCGCGTTGCCGTAGCCCATCGCCGAGATGCGCTCCGAGCCGTTCTGCAGCATCGGGTCGAGCATGAACCGGAAGCTCTCCTGGTTCAGCGAGTACGCCACGTAGCGGCCCGCGAGGGACAGGTCGCCCTCGTAGCCCAGGGTCGACGTCGTGCGCTCGTAGTCCGGTGCGGGCAGGTCGTCGAGGTTCACGCGGGCGGCGTCGAGCAGGGTGCCGTAGGCGCGGCGGGCCGCGAGCATGCGCAGCACCTCGTCGGTGCGCATCCGGGTGCCGGTCCGGTGGTCGACGACGAGCATGCCGCCGGCCTCGATGCGGCCGCGGTGCACGACCTCGGCGGCGTCGAACTCGACCTGGCCGGCCTCGGACGACACCATCAGGTACTCGGCCGTCTCGACCGTGCGCAGCGGGCGCAGCCCCAGACGGTCCAGGCGGGCGCCGACGACGTCACCGTCGCTGAAGATCACGGCGGCGGGGCCGTCGTTCTTCTCCTCGTACAGCGAGAAGTACTCGAGCATGTCCCGGACGTCGGGGGTCAGCGTGCGGTCGTTCTCCCACGCCGGCGGCATGAGCGAGACCACGGCCTCGACGATCTCCAGCCCGTCGTCGAAGACGCGGCTCTGCAGGGTCTGGTCCAGGCGGCTCGAGTCCGACTGACCGGGCGGGCGGACGATGCTCCGGGTGCGGGCCCGGGCCAGCGCCTCGTCCGACAGCCGGTTCTTCCGGTCGGTGTTCAGCTCGCCGTTGTGCGCCATCAGGCGGAACGGCTGCGCCATCGTCGGGTGCGGCTCGGTGTTGGTCGAGAACCGGGTGTGGAAGTACAGCGTCCGCACCGAGTGCCGGGGGTCGCGCAGGTCGGTGAAGTAGCCGATCACCTCGCCGGAGTTCAGCCGGCCCTTCAGGATCTGGGTCCGGGCGCTGAGGGACAGCGGGTACAGGGCGGCGTGCTCGGCACGTGCGGCTGCGGCCTCGCCGTAGGACACGGCCTCGATCGCGAGCAGGGCGCGGTTCGCCGCGGCGTCGACCTCGGTGCGCTCCCAGTCCGACGGTGCGCGGAAGACCCACTGCACGATCGGCAGCTGGTACTGCTCGGCCTCGGGGCGGGCGACCGAGTGGTCCACCGGGACGTCGCGGACCAGCAGCAGCTCGAAGCCCTCGGCCACGATGGTGTCCGTGACGGTCTGCTGCGCGCGTGTTCGGTCGTCGGCGCCGCTCGGCCCGTCGCCGCTCGGCACGAAGCAGTTCGCGACACCGAAGTGCCCGGCGCGCAGCTGCTGGCCGGTGATGGCGCTGAAGAACTCCACCGACAGGTCGATGCTGACGCCCGCGCCGTCACCGACACCCTCGGCGGACTTGCCGCCGCGGTGCGGGATGGAGCACAGCGCTTCGTCGCCCTTGCGGATGACGTCGTGGCTCGGCATCCCGTCGAGACGGGTGATGAAGCCGACGCCGCAATCGCTCGATTCGCGGGCAGGGTCGTAGAGACCGAAAGGTGTGGGGTTCACGTGCGGGTCCAGAGGGGCGTTGCCGGCAGCGGACGGCCAGGGCTGCATCGATGGAGCGCTCGCCGCGGGCAGACCGATGGTGGCAGTCGGGCCCTGTGGGGTTGTGGTGCGGTAGGGCGATGCTACGGCTTGGTATACCGACCATGCAACACGGGCGCCGCGGCGCACCGTGCGGCGTTCTCCGGGTGGTGCGAGGGTGAGCACTCGGTGCGAGGTCGCAGCGCCGCACGGAGTGGACGACCTCGCACCGGATGGGTGACGCGGCACGCCTGAGCCGCGCTGCTCGCGCCTGCCACGCCCGCCCGTGGGACGGACCCGGCGCGGTGTCAGGCGGCGCGGTCGCCGGTGCGCTCGGGCGTCGTGATCGGTTCGGTGACCGCCGTGCTGGCGTCGGCAGCCGGGGTGGTGCCGGGGAGGATGAGCTCCGGGCGTCGGCGACCGCGGAACACCCACGTCTTGAACAGCACGAACCGCACCCCGGTCGCCACCAGGTTGGCCGCGGTCAGCACCGCGATCTCCGCACCGTGCGAGGCTCCCGGTACCGACGCGTGCAACACCACCAGCGACCCCGACGTGATCGCCCAGGCGATGCCGAACACGACCAGCCCCTGCACGTGGTGCCGACCCGCTCCCGCGCGGCCCCGCACCCCGAACGTGAACCGTCGGTTCAGCGCGGTGTTGCCGATCGCGGTGACCAGCAGCGCGAGGAAGTCTGCCGTCTGGGCGCCGATCGCCGGCCGGAACAGGGCGTACAGGGCGGCGAACGCCAGGGTCGACAGGACGCCGATCGCGCCGAAGCGCAGGACCTGGCCGAGGAATCCGACGCTCGGTGGAGTGAACGGCTGCCGGCCGATCGTCTCGTACACGGCGGCGACCGGCACCCGGCCGGTGGCGATGTTCCGCGACACCCGCCACATGCCCTTCAGGTCCTCGGTGGCGGTGGACGCGATGTGCACGGACGAGTTGACGTCGTCGACCCAGTCGACGGGGACCTCGTGGATGCGCAGCCCCGCGTGTTCGGCCAGCACGAGCAGCTCGGTGTCGAAGAACCACGCGTCGTCCTCGCACAGGGGCAGCAGGTGATCGGCGGCGAGCTTCGTGACGGCCTTGAACCCGCACTGCGCGTCGGAGAACGACACCCCCATCGTGGTCCGGAGCAGCAGGTTGTACGAGCGTGAGATGAACTCCCGCCTGCTGCCCCGCACCACGCGCGACGAGTCGGCCAGCCGGGTGCCGATGGCCAGGTCCGAGTGCCCGGAGAGCAGCGGCGCCACGAGCGGCTCGAGCGCGGCGAGGTCGGTGGAAAGGTCCTCGTCCACGTAGACGAGCACGGTCGCCGGTGATGCCGCCCACACGGCCTTGAGCGCACGGCCCCGTCCCTTCTCGGGCAGGTGCACCGCGTGCACGCCGGGGAGCATCGCGGCGAGGTCGTCGGCGATGCGGGCGGTGTCGTCGGTCGAGGCGTTGTCGGCGATCGTGATGCGCCAGGAGTGGTGCAGCGACGTCCGGCAGAACGCGTGCAACCGCCGGACGTGGGCGGCGAGCGTGTCCTGCTCGTTGTAGCAGGGGACGACGATGTCGATGTCGAGGGGTTGGTTCGTCTCCGTCATGCCGCTCATGCTCGGCAGCGGGGCTACGGGGGCCGAGGCAGGGCGCTGTGGCCCGGGTAAGAACGAACGCCACGTGACGATCCGGACGGCGCCCGGTCACCGTGCCGTCGTCTGCCGGTCCTGGCGTGTGACATGGCACGGTGGTAGCGTGATCGTGATCGTGATCGTGATCGTGATCGTGATCGTGATCGTGCTCGTGCTCGTTGCGTTGAGCTTCGAGAAGTGGGCCCGAGACCCATCCGGACGGTTGGGCGCTCGGGTTCTGCGCGTTTCAGGCGTCGATCACGGTGAGCTCCGTCGGGCAACGACGTCGCCAGTCGCCGCCCTTCGCCCACGCCCACCCCACTGCGTCCGGTAGGGCCAGGAGCGGCTCGACGAGGACCTCTCGGTACCCGCTCGCCGCTGTCGTCACCACCGCGCCCCCACGGCGTACCACTCTCCATCTCAGTGGAGTTCTCGGTCAGCGGGGCAGCAGGATCTGCACGATCGCGACGACCACGAGCGCCGCGATCGGGACGCCCGCGATCCACGCGCCCGCCCGCATCTGGGTCCGGCGGATCGTGGGCGGTGCGTGCGAGGAGCGCGCGAACTCGGTCGCGGCCACGAGCTCCGGCGCCGCGGCGGGCGGTGCGGGCTCTGGCTGGGGGCGGTCGTCCTCGAACGCCGGGACCTCGACCACCAGGTCGGCGGGGTCCGGGCGGCCCGGGAGCTTGTCGTACGCGTTCGTCACCGTGCCTCCTCGTCCGGCGTTCTCCGACCAGTATGCGACCCGGCGTCCGCGCCCGCGCCCGCGCCCTCGGCCGAGGCAGGAAGGTCCACGGTGAACGCGGTCCGGGCCGGCTCGGACGCGACTCGCACCCTGCCGCCGTGCGCCACGACCACGGCCCGCACGATCGCGAGCCCGAGGCCGCTCGAGCCGTGCTCCCGTGAGCGCGAGGCCTCACCCCGGGTGAACCGGTCGAACAGGGTCGGCAGGGACTCGGCGGGGATCGGCGGCCCGTCGTTCGCCACGACGAAGCGGACGACGGCACCTCCCGACCCGGGCACCGACTGCAACGACTGCAACGACACCACGACGGCCGTCCCGGGCGGCGTGTGCGTCCGGGCGTTGGTCAACAGGTTCGTGATCACCCGTCGGAGCTGCACCTCGTCGCCGGCCACGAGCAGCGGCTGGTCGTCCACGATCTGCAGCGTCCACCGGTGGTCCGGGGCAGTCGCGCGAGCGTCCATGGTTGCCTCGACCACGAGCGACGTCAGGTCGACCGGCTCGCGGACGACCTGCGACGCCGGCGCCCCCGATGCCAGGGCCGAGGCGTCGAGCCGTGCGAGCAGCAGCAGTTCCTCGACCAGGTCGCCCATCCGCACGGCCTCGCGTCCGATCCGGTCGACGTTGCGGTGGATCGCGTCCAGGTCGGACGACCCCGCGCTCAGCTCGGCGTACGCCCGGACGGTCGCGATCGGCGTCCGCAGTTCGTGCGAGGCGTCGGCGACGAAGGTCCGCATGCCGGCCTCGGCGTCGCGGCGGACCGTGAGTGCTCGGGCGACGTGGCCGAGCAGGCGGTTCAGCGCGGTGCCGACCTGCGCCACCTCGCGGTTCGCGGTCAGGTCGGCGTCGGAGACGCGCCCGGGGATGTCCGGATCGCCGCGTTCCAGGTCGAGCGCGGTCACGTCGGAAGCCACCGAGGCGACCCGTTCGAGCGGCCGGAGCGAACGGCGGACGAGCAGGGCGAGCGCCCAGGCCGCGACGGCGAGGCCGAGCACGGTCAGTACCCCGATGACGAGCAGCAGCCGGGCGATGGCGGCGTTCAGGTCGCCGAGGGGGAGCGCGGTGACGAACACGTCGCCGTCGTCCCCGACCGCCTGCACCCGGTAGGTGCCGAGCGTGCCGAGTTCGACGGTCGCCGGGGCGGCGCCGCTGCGCACTGCGGCGAGCGTCCGCTCCTGCGCGTCGGTCAGGCCGTGCTGCTCGCCCTCGCTGTCGGTGTAGCCGCCCAGCACCACGGCACCGTCGCCGACGATCGCCACGACGGTGCCGGCGGACTGCCCCGGCGCGCCGATGAACACGTTGTCCGGGTCGGGACGGTCCCCGGGCGACGACGACTCGCCGGGCGGCGGACCGGGTGGCGCATCAGCACCGTCCAGACCGCCGACGGTCCGGTCCGCCGCCGTCGACAGCTCCGCGTCGAGCCGGTCGACCAGGTACCCCCGGAACGCGACGACGGTGACCGCCCCCACCACCACGTTCATCGCGACGAGCAGCAGCGCCACGGCCGCCACGATCCGCCAGCGCAGCGACGGCACGCGTGACGGCCGGGAGGCGCGGCGCGGCTGCACCGGTCGGCTCACGTCGTCGGTCGCAGCACGTAACCGGCCCCACGGACGGTCTGCAGCATCGGCTCGCGTCCGGCGTCGAGCTTCTTCCGCAGGTACGACACGTACATGTCCACCAGGTTCGACGACGACCCGAAGTCCATCCCCCACACGTTGGCCAGCAGCTGCTCCCTCGAGAGCACCCGGTTCGCGTTCCGGGCCAGGTGTCGCAGCAGTTCGTACTCGGTCGGGGTGAGCTCGATCGCCTCGCCGCCACGGCTCACGGCGCGGGCGTCCTCGTCGAGCCGGAGGTCCCCCACCACCACCTCGGCGCTGGTCCCCACCGCGGCGACCCGGGCCGATGTCCGCGCCAGGATCCGCGCCCGGACGAGCAGCTCGTCGATGCCGAAGGGCTTCGTCAGGTAGTCGTCGCCGCCGCCCGTGAGTCCGGCGAGCCGGTCCTCGGGTCCGTCGCGGGCGGTGAGGAACAGCACGCGGACGTCGTCGCGGGAGTCGCGGAGCCGCTCGAGCACCTCGAACCCGTCGATGTCCGGGAGCATCACGTCGAGCACGATGACGTCGGGCTGGAACTCCCGAGCCGCGAACAGCACGTCGCGTCCGCGGTGGACGGACCGCACGGCCCAGCCGTCGCCCTCGAACGCCAGGGCGACAGCGTCGGCCAGGGCGTGCTCGTCGTCGACGACGAGGGCGCGGACGGGGGAACCGTCGGTGCGCTGCAGCGGTTGGCCGGTCATGTCCGGGAGCCTATCCACCGCGCCCTCGTCATCGGTCACTTCGCGTTGCTCAGGTCGTAGACGGTCTGCCCGCCGACGGTCGTGGACTCGTAGTTCGCCGCGACCCACTCCTGGATCGCCGACGCGGTCGACGAGCCGCCACCCATCCCGCCGCCGGAGCCGGACGACACGTAGTACCCGATGTCACCGTCGGCGACGTGTGCCTTGAACTGCGCGAGCGTCGGTGCCGGGTCGCTCGACCAGCCGCCGATCGCCATCACGGCGGTGTCGGTGTCGAGCTCGAGCTGCGCGGCCGACTGGGACCCGTTGATCGCGGCCGCCCACTTCGCGTCGGACGCCTCCAGCAGCTTCTGCAGGGCGGACGAGGTCGTCGTGCCCTCGCCGCCGCCCCCGGCCTGGAGGCCCGTCCCCGACTCGCCCTCGGAGGTCGCGTCGTCCGTGCCGTCCTGACCACTGCCCGGTGCCGTGCCGGACGTGCCGTCCGGCATCTCGGGCGCCTCGCCGGAGGCACCCTCCGGCGGGGTCCCGCCGGGTCCCTGCTGGGAGTCCGACGAGCTGTCGGAGCTGCCGTCGTCAGGAGCGGAGGCCGATCCACCCGGGCCGCCCGTGCCTCCCGGGAAGCCACCGGTGCCACCGCCCATCCCACCGGAGCCGCTGCCCGCCGGACCGACGCTCGGGATCGAGCCGGAGTGCGCGACGGTCGTCGTGGCGAGGGCGTAAGCGGTGGTGCCGGACAGCCCGAACAGGGTGCCGGCGAGGACGCCGATCGTGACGAGCCTGCGCAGCGACGGCACACTGCCGATGACGATCAGTGCTGCGGAGAGCAAGCCGCCGGCGAGCATCACCCAGCGCAGCCAGGGCAGCCAGGTCGGGTTCTCGTTCAGCAGGCACCAGCCCCAGAACGCCGTGACGCCGATCATCGCGGCGAGGCCGAGGCGGCCGACGAACCGGTGGCGTGCGTGCCAGAGCAGGGCGCCTCCGGTGCCGACGAGTCCGGCGATCGCCGGGGCGAGGGCGACCGTGTAGTACGGGTGGATCGTGCCGGACATGTACGAGAACACCAGACCGGTGACCAGCAGCCAGCCGCCCCACAGGACCAGTCCGGCGCGGGCGGGGTCGGCCAGGTGCCGGCGGCCGACGACGACCAGGCCGACCACGAGGGCGATGAGTGCCGCGGGCAGGAGCCAGGAGATCTCGAGTCCCATCTCGGACGAGAACAGGCGGTTCAGGCCCGTCGAGCCGCCGAAGGAACCGCCGGCCGTCCCGCCGGTCATGCCGCCTCCGTCTCCGCTTCCGCCGTTGCCGGAGCCGCCGAAGATCCGGCCGAGGCCGTTGTAGCCGAACACCAGGTCGAGCACGGTGTTGTTCGTCGAGCCGCCGATGTAGGGGCGGGACTCGGCGGGCCAGAGCCACACGGCGACGACCCACCAGCCGGCCGCCACCACGAGGGAGCCGGCGGCGATGAGCAGACCGATCACGCGCCTGCCCCAGCCGGTGCGGGCGGCGAACAGGTACACGAGGCCGAACGCCGGCAGGACGAGCAGCCCCTGCAGCATCTTCGTCAGGAACGCGAAGCCGAGGGCGACCCCGGCCAGCGCGATCCACTTCCAGCTGCCCTTCGGCAGGGCCCGCACGGTGCAGTACGCCCCGGCGGTCATCAGGAACACGAGCAGGGCGTCCGGGTTGTCGAACCGGAACATCAGGGCCGCTGCCGGGGTCGCGGCGACGACGAACCCCGCGAGCAGGGCGCCGACGTTCGCGGTGGTGGCGCCGAGCCGGGCCACGCTGCGACGCACCGTGCCCCACACCAGCGCGACGGAGCCGACGGCCATCAGGGCCTGGGGGAGCAGCAGGCTGAAGCTCGAGAAGCCGAACAGGCGGGCCGACAAGACCATCACCCACAGCGAGGCCGGTGGCTTGTCGACGGTGATGAAGTTCGACGAGTCGAGGGAGCCGAAGAAGAACGCCTCCCACGACTTCGTGCCGGCCTGCACGGCGGCGGCGTAGAAGCTGTTGGCGTAGCCCGAGACGCTGAGGTCCCAGAGGTACACCACGGCGGTCACGGCCAGGAGCGCCCAGAACGCCGGCCGGAGCCAGCGGGCGTCCTCGCGCTCGCCGAGGAACAGCCGGGCGAGGGGCGGGCGGCGCCGATCCCGCGCGGCACTGCGCGCGGAGTCGCGTCGGTCGGTCACGGGTACCGGGTACGTGGTCATGTCGATGAGCATCCGGGGCGTTCCCCGACTGCTGCACTGCGCTGGCTATGTGCGCGCTAAGGACGCTCGGTGCGCCCCTCGCACGGTGCGAGGGCGGTCTGCCGTGGTGCGAGGTTCCGTACTCGGTGCGAGGCACGCGGGGTCGCACGGAGTACGGAACCTCGCACCGTTCGTGCGACGCCCCTCGCACGGTGCGAGGGTCAGGCGTACCGCTGCGCCGCCCGCAGTGCGGCCCCGGTGTACGAGCCCCCGAACAGGAACACGTGCAGCAGCAGCGGGGCGAGCTGGTGGAGGTCGACGCGCTCCTGCCAGCCGTCGGCGAGCCGCGACTCCCGGTCGTACCCGGCGAGCACGGTCTCGAGCCGGGGCAGCCCGAACAGCCCGAGCAGCGCCAGGTCGGTCTCCGCGTGCCCGCCGTGCGCGATCGGGTCGATGAGCACGGCCCCGGTCGGCTCGGATGAGTCCGTCGGCCAGAGCACGTTCCCGGCCCACAGGTCGCCGTGCAGCCGCGCGGGACGGTCGCCGACGAGCGCGGGCTGCGGCGACCCGAGCGTGCCGTCCTGCACCCGCTCGGCGACCCGGTCGAACGCGGCGGCCTCGTCACGGTCGAATCCGCCGGCGTCGACGATCCGGCGCACGAAGTCACGGATCCGGTACTCGGCGAAGAACTCGCCCCAGGTCGCCGGCGCGTGCTCGGCGTCGACGAACGGCGTGCGTGAGCGGCCCATCCGGAGCGGTGCACCCGGCAACCAGCCAGCGGGCGGTCCTCCCCAGTGGCGGGCCCCTGCCGCGTGCGTGTGCGCGAGGGAGCGGCCGAACCGTTCCGCCTGTGCAGCGGTCGGGGAACCGTCCGAGATCCGCTCGAGGTCGAGCACCGTCGGGCTCGGCTGCCCCAGCACCCGGGCGGTGCGCGTGCCGCCGGTGGCCTCGGCCTCGGCGAGCCACTCGAGCCCGGCGGCCTCGGCTGCCGCTTCGTCCGCGGTGGTGAAGGTCTTCACGTGCGTCTCGGCCATCGGTCCATCCTGCCGGCCGTGCGGCGGCTGCCGTTCAGCCCGCCGTCAGACCGCGTCGACCAGTGCCCGCGCCAGCGGGTGCCACTCCCGCGACGACGGCCCGCTCAGCACCAGGGTCCGCTCGAGCCGTCGGGCCATCGGCACCATGACGAGCTGCGGCGGGAGCATCACCCGGCCCAGCGTCGGCACGATCGAGACACCCTCGCCCCGCTCGATCATCCCGAACATCGTGCTCATCTCCCGGACCCTGTGGGCGTACCGGAAGGGGCGCCCGTCGAGCTCGTGCAGCTTCTGGATCTGGTACTCGCACCCGCCGCCGCCGGCCACCAGACCGTCCTCGTGCAGGTCGTCCAGGGTGAGCGCCGGCAGTTCGGCGAGCGGGTGGTCACGGCGGACCACGGCGGCCATCTCGTCCCGGGCGACGACGACACCACCGGCCGGCACCGGCGACGGGTCGACGAGTACGGCGGCGTCGACGGTGCCGGCCTCCAGCCACTCCGGCATCTCGTCGTCGTCGCCCTCGTAGACCTGCACGTCGACGTCGGGCAGCGTCACCGCCCACAGCTCGCGGAGCCGCGGCAGCAGGCCCTGGCAGACGGTGGGGACGGCCGCGAGGCGCACGGTGCCGCGGGCCGTGGCGGGCCGGGCCACGGCCTCCAGGGCGTCGACGGAGGCGAGCACGCTGCGGGCGTGGGCCAGCAGGCGCTCGCCCAGGGGCGTGGCTGCCGCGACCGTGCCGCGTCGGACGACGGGGCCACCGACCGCGCGTTCGAGCCCGGCGACGGCGTGCGACACCGCTGACTGTCCGACTCCGAGTGCCGCGGCGGCCGCGGTGAAGGATCCGGCGTCGAGGGTGGCGACGAACGCGCGCAGTTGCTGGACCGAGACGGTCATGCGTCCTCCTCATGGGGCCATGAACCACATGCGTTTGCCGCATGCGTTCCGCTGGTCCGACACTAGGCGACGTGAACGCCCTCCTCTACGCCCTCGTCGCACTCACCTGGGGGTCGAGCTTCCTCTTCGCGAAGATCGGTCTCGACGGGCTCGCCCCGCAGCAGGTCGCCACCGTGCGGACCGTCCTCGGCGGCCTGACGCTCGTCGTCGTGCTGGTCGCGACGCGTCGTCGGTGGCCCCGTGAACCGCGGACCTGGGCGCACCTGGCAGTCGTCGCGGTGTTCCTCAACGCGGTGCCGTCGTCCCTGATGGCGTGGGCGGAGCAGACCGTGCCGTCCGGGCTCGCGAGCATCTACAACGCCACGACACCGATCATGACGCTGGCGGCGCTCGCCGTGCTCGTGCCCTCCGAACGGCTGCGCGGTCGGCAGGTGCTCGGCATCGTGCTCGGCATCGTCGGGGTGCTCGTGCTCGTCGGCCCGTGGGACGTCCTGACGGACCCCGCCGTGCTGGCGAGCGTCCCCGGCCAGGTCGCGCTGCTCGGCATGACCGCGTCCTACGGCATCGGGCTCGCCTACCTGCGGCGGGTGGCCGTGGCGAGCGCGTACGACCCCGTCACACTGGCGACGGTCCAGCTGACGCTGGCCTCCGTGATGCTCCTGCTGGTCGCGCCCGTCATCGCGACCGGTCCGGTGCAGCTGGACGGGAGGATCGTGGCCGCGATGATCGCGCTCGGTTGCGTCGGCACGGGGCTGGCCTACGCCTGGAACACACGGCTCGTGCAGGCATGGGGCGCCGGCCGCGCCTCCACGGTCACCTACCTGACGCCGGTGGTCGGGGTGGCGCTCGGCGTGCTCGTCCTGGGGGAGCGGGTGCGGTGGAACGAACCCGTCGGCGGTCTCGTCGTGCTGCTCGGCATCGCCCTGGCCTCCGGGGCGCTCGTCCGCCGGAGGACACCGTCGACGGCTGCGGCCTGAGCGGCGAGCCCCGACGATCCGTAGCCTGGCCGGATGACCGCCGGTCCGAAGCCCTCCGTCGTGCGCCTCCTGTTCGCCTCGTCGCACCCGGGACCCACCGTGACCGTCACGGTCCTCGCGGCGGTGATCGCGGCGGCGGTCGGACACCCGGTGTGGCTCGTGGCGTCGGTGGCGCTGACGGTCCTGGCGGGACAGCTGTCCATCGGCCTGGCGAACGACTGGATCGACGCGGACCGTGACCGTGCCGTCGGGCGGAGCGACAAGCCCGTGGCTCGCGGGCTCATCGCGGTCGGGACCGTGCGGACCGCCGCGGTCGGGACAGCCGGGGCCGCCGTGGTGGTCTCGCTGTTGCTCGGGCCCGTGGCCGCGGTCGCGCACCTGGTGCTCGTCGCGGCCGGTTGGGCCTACGACGCCGGGTTGAAGCGCACGGTGTGGTCCGTGGCGCCGTTCGTCGTCGCGTTCGGCCTGCTCCCCGTCGTCGCCGTCGCCGCCGGTCCCGAGGGGCAGTGGCCGACCTGGTGGGCGATCGCGACGGGCGCGGTGTTCGGGATCGCGATCCACTGCACGAACGTCCTGCCCGACCTGGTCGACGACGCCGCGACCGGGGTCCGGGGCTTCCCGCACCGGCTCGGGCTCCGTGGTGCTGGTGTCGTCGCGTTCGGCTCGCTCGTCGTCGCGGCTGCCCTGGTGCTCGGTGGGCAGGTGCTGGGCGACGACCCGGTGCGCGGCCGCGGGGTCCTCCTCGCGGTGGTCGGTGCCGTCGTGGTGCTGGGGCTGGCGGTCGTCGGCGTCCGGCTGGTGCTCGCCGGGCGGGCGTCGCGCACCCTGTTCCGGCTCGTCATCACCTCGTCGCTCGTGCTCGTCGTCGAGCTCGGGTTCGCGGGCGCACGGCTCGTGGTCTGACGAGCCGGAGCAGGTGACGCGAGCCGTCAGGCCCAGCGCATCGCGTAGAGACGGGCCAGGCCGTGTGCGGTCGGCAGCGACAGGACGGTCCTGAGCAGCGCCTCCCGACCGACCGCCGTGACCGGGCCGAGCGGACGGCCGAGTGCCATGTTCACCTCGGCCTGTCGTGCCGCGCGCCGCGCGACGGCCTGGCGGCGGTCGGCGTGGCCGGGCCAGGGGCCGGCGACGCCGGTGCGCACCGCGCCGGCGAGCAGGGGTGCGAGCTCGGCCGCGTCGAGCCAGCCGAGGTTCATGCCCTGGCCGCCG
Organism: Curtobacterium sp. VKM Ac-1376; assembly: GCF_015351025.1. Taxonomy (GTDB): domain Bacteria; phylum Actinomycetota; class Actinomycetes; order Actinomycetales; family Microbacteriaceae; genus Curtobacterium. Next base: position 232,279 of record NZ_JADKRV010000001.1, read on the forward strand.
ATCGGGCTGATCTCGTGTGCGGCGTCCCCGACGAGCACGACCCGTCCGACGCCCACGCGCTCCGCGGTGCGTCGTCGGACCCCGAAGGTGCTCGTCATCGTGCATGTCGACGGGTCGGGCTCGATCCCGGTGCGTGCGGTGACGATCTCCGCCAGGCGAGCCGCGGTGGCGGGGTCCGGGCTGCCGTCCCGTCCGGTGCCGGTGCCGGTGCCGGTGCCGGTGCCGGTGCCGGTGCTGGTCTCCGACACGAGTGCCACGTACCGCCGCCGCCCTCCGGGCAGCGGGAAGGACTCGACCACGCCGTCCGGACCGACGTCGACCAGCGCTGCCGAGCGATCGGAAGGGTCCTCCGGATCGGCGAAGTCGCCCATCACGTAGCGGTCCGGGTAGTCGCGCCCGGTGGTGCCGATGCCGAGCAGGTCGCGAACGGTGCTCCTCGCGCCGTCGGCGCCGACCACGAAGGCGGCCCGGACGGTGACGACGGCTCCGTCCGGGCCGGTGCCCGCGGCGTCCACGTGGTCGGGGTGCCGGTTCAGCGCGGTCAGGGTGGTCCCGGTGCAGAGCGCTGCGGGTGCCGTGGCGTCGAGCCGGGCGCGCAGGAGTGCCTCGGTGCGGTGCTGGTCGAGTGTCGCCACGTACGGGTGCGTCGGTGACGCGTGGTCGAAGGACAGGCTGCCGAGGGTGCGGCCGCGGCTCCGGGCGACGCCCGCACGGACCAGGACGGCCTCGGCGAGGACCGGGGTGTCCAGTCCGATAGCGGCGAACGCGTCGAGCGAGGGCGGGTGGATCCCGATCGCGCGGGATCCGGCCGGGGGCTCCGCTCGGCGTTCCCACACCCGGACGTCGAGGCCACGCGTGGCGAGGAGGGCGGCGAGGAACACCCCGACGGGGCCACCGCCGACCACGAGGACGTCCGTCCGTTCCGAGTGCACGGAGCGAGCCTACGGAGCGATGCACCCGGATGTGCCGAGAGCGATGGGCCACTCCGCCTGGCCGGGCTCCCACGTGCACCGGAGTTGTCTGCCCGCGAGGGGACAGATCAGCACCTGGAGGTTTCACCATGAGCACACCCGACGACCGCACTCGACCCGACGTCGACGCCGCGCGGAGTGACGCGGGGACGGGGACGGGGACGGGGCCGGCGCAGGGCGACGGCCGGCCGACCCGTGCCGTCCCGGCGGAACGCGGAGCGACCCAGCGTGAGACCGTGCTCGAGCGCGAGAAGGAGGAGTTCTCCGGCTTCAAGTGGGGGTCGGCCTTCTTTGGCTGGCTCACCGCGACGGGCACGGCCGTGATCCTGACGGCGATCCTCAGCGCGGTGGGCGCCGGCGTCGGACTCGGCCAGAACGGCGGCGACGTCGACGACGCAGCGAAGGACGTGACCCGGAACGGTGACGTGGTCGGGATCGTCGGAGCGATCGCCCTCGCGGTGATCCTCTTCGTCGCGTACCTGTGCGGCGGGTACGTCGCCGGCCGGATGGCCCGGTTCGCCGGTGCGAAGCAGGGCATCGCCGTGTGGATCTGGGCGGTCGTCATCGCGGTCGTCGTGGCCATCGTCACCGCCGTCGCGGGGTCGCAGTTCAACGTGCTCGGCAACGTCAACAGCTTCCCGCGGATCCCGATCGACGAGGGCGCCCTCACCGTGACGGGCATCGTGACGGCGATCGTCGTCGCGATCATCAGCCTGGTCGGGGCCGTCCTCGGCGGGATCCTCGGCATGCGCTACCACCGCCGGGTCGACCGCGTCGGCCTCGGCCGCTGAGGCCGCCCGGCCCACCAGCACGACAGCACGGAAGGGAACACACGATGATCGACTCCACGAACCTGAACAGCGTCTTCGGCGCCCAGGTCACCGATCCCGACGGCGCCAAGGTCGGCACCGTCAAGCAGGTCTACGTCGACCAGCACGACGGCCACCCGCTCTTCGCGAGCGTCAGCACGGGGCTCTTCGGGCGCTCCGAGTCCTTCGTACCGCTGGAGGGGGCCGACCTCAGCGGTGACGAGCTCCGCGTGGCCTACGGCAAGGACCAGATCAAGGACGCACCGCGGGTCGAGGGTGACGGCGAGCTCAGCGACGAGGAACAGGACCGCGTCTTCGACCACTACGGGATCGGCGGCGGCCAGCAGGCGGGGCAGCAGACCGGGCAGCAGATCGGCACCGACGCCGACGCCGACGCCGACTCCGACACGACCGATGCGACGACCGGTACGGACCCCGACCTGACTGCTGGTGCTGCCGGGCAGGACACGTCCGCCTCGTCGGGCGCTGCCGGGCAGGACACGTCCGCGTCGGCCGGCCAGGACACGACCCGCTCCGCAGGGCACGACACGACCCGCTCCGCAGGGCACGACACCTCGGGTCCGGACACCGACGACGCGATGACCCGTTCCGAGGAGCGCCTCGCCGTCGGCACCGAGCAGGTCCCGGCCGGCCGTGTCCGGCTGCGCAAGCACGTCGTCACCGAGCAGCAGAACGTCACGATCCCGGTGCAGCACGAGGAGCTCCGGGTCGAGACCGAACCGATCACCGACGCGAACGCCGGTGCGGCGCTCGACGGACCGGCACTGTCCGAGGAACAGCACGAGGTGACCCTGAACGAGGAACGCGTCGTGGTCGACAAGGAGACCGTGCCGGTCGAGCGCGTCCGGGTCGGCAAGGAGACCGTGACGGAGCAGCAGCAGGTGTCCGAGGACGTCTCCCACGAGGAGATCGACCTGGACCAGGACGGCTCCACGCGCCCCTGACGCGGGTCCCAGCGGGACGGGAGGCGCGGTGCGGGCGGGCACCGCGCCTCCCGTCCGTCGTGTGGTCGCGGTGACCGCGTCTCGGTCGGTTGCGACGCGGCACGCTGCGCGACCACCCAGCGCAGCGCCGCCGGCGCTGGGCACGTGGCTCAACGAGCGGACTGCACCAGGTTCGTCAGGGCGTCCACCCGTTCGTGGGCGATGGCGGCGAAGGGCCGGTCCTCGTCCGCGGCGATCCACTGTGCGAAGGACAGGTGGAACACGGTCACTGCCGTCTCGGCGGCCATCGTCGCCACCGGTTCGGCGACACCTCGGTCGCGCAGGACCTCGCCGAGGCTGGCCTTCAATGTGGCGAGTTTGCCGAGCTCCCGCTCGCCGAGGGCCGCGTTCGCGTCGATGATCTCCTGTCGCGCGCGCGACCACACCCGACGCTCCTCGGGGAAGAACGCGGCACTGGCGTCGAGCGCGCGGCGGATCAGGTCGAACGGCGGGGTGCCGTCGGGTGCGGTGCTGATCGGGTCGATGAACATGCCGAGGAACCCGTCCTGCCCCGCGAAGAGCACCTCGGGCTTGTCGGCGAAGTGGCGGAAGAAGGTGCGCTCGGTGACCTCGGCCGCGCCGGCGATCTCGGCGACCGTCGTCCTGTCGTAGCCCTGCTCGGCGAAGAGCTGCAGGGCGACCGCCTGCAGTCGTCCGCGGGTGCCGGGTTGCCAACGAGCCATGGTCAGCAGTCTACTGATGACAGCCGCTGACATCGAGTGCTACCGTGACGTCAGTTCATGACATCAGCGTCGTGGGCACAGCGAAGGGAACGCACATGCACGTGTTCGTCACCGGGGCCTCCGGCTGGATCGGCTCCCACACCGTCGACGACCTGCTCGCCGCCGGACACACCGTCACCGGGCTCGCCCGCTCCGATGCCTCGGCCGCAGCGCTCGAGGTGAAGGGCGCCGGCGTCCTCCGCGGCGACCTCGACGACCTCGACGCCATCCGCCGAGGTGCCGCCGAGGCCGAGGGCGTCCTGCACCTCGCCAACAAGCACGACTTCGCGAACCCGGCGGTCTCCGACGCGGCCGAGCGTGCGTCGATCGAGACGATCGGCGCTGCGCTGGCCGGCAGCGACCGTCCGTTCGTGTTCGCCGCCGGGGTCGCCGGCCTGGCGTCCGGTCGTCCGGCCACGGAGGCCGATCCCAACCCGTTCGTCGGTCCGGACGCTCCGCGCGGCGGCGGCGAGAACCGCGGCTTCGACTTCGTCGAGCAGGGCGTCCGCGCCGTCGCCGCACGGTTCAGCCCGACCACCCACGGCACGGGTGACCACGGGTTCGTCGCGTACATCGTCGACGCCGCCCGGCAGCACGGGGTCTCGGCGTACATCGGCGAGGGCACGAACCGCTGGGCGGCCGTGCACGTCACCGACGCCGCCCGGCTCGTGCGGCTCGGGCTCGAACAGGCACCGGCGGGCACCCGGATGCACGCCGTGGCGGAGACGGGCATCTCCACACGGGCGATCGCCGAGGCCATCGGCGAGGGACTCGGGCTGCCCGTCACCTCGGTCGACCCCGCCGACGCACCCGCGCACTTCGGGTTCATGGCGTCGTTCTTCGGCATGGAGATGTCCGCCACGTCCGAGGCCACACGAGAGCTGCTCGGCTGGGAGCCCACCGGCCCCGGCCTGCTCGAGGACATCGCCGCCGGCGCGTACTCCGACGTCCGGGTCCCGTAGGGGCGCGGACGCGGCGGCCGGGAACGCGGCGGCGCCACACCGCGCACCACACACCGGCCGGGAGGCCCGTGACGGCGCCGCCACGGGCCTCCCGGCCGTCACACCCCGTGCCCACCGCAGAAGCGACCGCGTGAGCGCTCCCGGCGGCTACTCCGCCTTCTGCAGCTGCCAGGGGTCGGGCTCCCGGTCGCCGTTCGGGCGCACAGGGCGCACGTCGCCGACGATCGGGATCGAGCGCTTCCGCATGAACCACACGTACCGGACGAAGAAGTGCGTCAGGGTCGACATCCGGTTGCCGGCGCCGAGCAGGCTCGTGATGTGCACGAACACCCACGCGAGCCACGCGATCGGGCCGACCATCGTGATCCCACCCCGCAGCTGAGCGACCGCGGCGTTCGTGCCGATCGTCGCCATCGTGCCCTTGTCGAAGTACTTGAAGCGCTCGGTGGCCTTGCCCTCGAGCAGGCGCACGATCTGCCGCGCCGAGTGTCGACCACCCTGCAGCGCCGGCTGTGCGAGCTGGGCGAGGGCGTCGTCCTGCGCGGCGATGTCGCCGGCGGAGAAGATCCGCTCCGCGCCCTTCACGCTGAGGTCGTCGTTCACCTGGATGCGGCCGCCGTGGGTCTGCGGGAGGCCCCAGCCGGCGACCTCCTTGTGCGCGGACACACCGGTCGCCCAGATGACCTGGGAGGCCGGGATGAACTCGCCCTCGGCGGTCATGACGCCGTCGCGCTTGACCTCGGAGACGCCGGTGTCGAGCCGGAGCACGACGCCGCGCTTCCGCAGGACCTTGGCGGCGTAGCGACGCAGGCGCGGTGCGAAGGGCTTGAGGAGCTCACCGCTCCGGTGCACCAGGGTGATCGAGATGTTGCCGCGCTCGATCTCCGGGTAGGCGCCGACGAGCGCCTGGTCGCGGAGTTCCGCGAGGGCGCCGGCCATCTCGACGCCGGTCGCACCGCCGCCGACGATCACGATGCGGATCTCGTCGGGACCCTGGTTCGCCGCCGCTTCTTCGAGGCGGGTGAACAGCTCGTCCCGGATCCGGAGGGCCTGCGAGCGGGAGTACATCGAGTACGCGTACTCGTAGGCGCCCGGGGTGCCGAAGTAGCTCGTGTTCACGCCGTTGGCGAGGATCAGGTAGTCGTAGTGCAGGTGCTCGCCGTCGGACATCTCGGCGATGCGCTCGTCGGTGCGGATGCCGGTGAGCAGGCCGTGCCGGAACTCCGCGTTCGACTGTCGGGCGCGGAGCGAACGCAGGAAGTAGGTCACGTCGCCGGCGTTCAGGCCGCCCGTCGCCACCTGGTACATGAGCGGCTGGAACATGTTGTAGACGTGGCGGTCGACCAGGGTGACCCGCACCGGAGCGTCGGCGAGTTCGCGCATGGCGGCGACCCCGGCGAATCCACCGCCGACGATGACGACGTGCGGGCGGGTGTCCTGGGTCATGCTTGCTCCGGTGTTCCTCGGCTGGCGGATGGTCACCATCGAGGGTACGCGCGGTTTCCCGTGTCGAATGACGGCCCCGCCCGCGGGCAGATCAGCTCCCGGTGCCGCTGTCGCTGCCGTCCGTGCTGCCACTGCCGTCGCTGCTGCCGGAGCCGTACCCGGGTGCCTGCCCGGTGCCGTTGCCCGGGAACTGGTTCGTGCCGCCGTTCGTGCCGGGCACCTGCGTCGTGGACTGCGACTGGTCGCCGCCGATCTCGTGTCCGATGGCGAAGCCGATCCCCCCGCCGATGAGGAGTGCCGCGAGTCCGACGATGGCCGCCAGGATCGGCCAGAACCACGGCGGCTTCGGCGCGTTGTTCCTCCGGTTCGTCGGGGCCGCGGCGCCGTACCAGGGGGTGGCGCCGTTCGGGGCGCCGGGGTTCCAGGCGCCGGTGTCTGCGCGGTACGGCTGCTGCTGGGCGGACGGGCCCGACGGGGTGCTGTGGTCGGGTGCGGGGGTCTCGAGGGTCGCCGTGGAGGTCGGCGTCGGGGCTGAACCCCAGCCGGCCGACGACGCTGCGTGGGGAGTCCGGGGGGAACCGTCCGGCTCGTGACCGTTCGTGGGAGTGGTGTCGCTCATGCCAGGAGTGCACACCGCTCGGCTATGGGCAGCCGATGACGAGGCTGACCCGGTGCTGCGAACCGCCGCGTAGCCTCGGATCGTGCGCGCCGAGGTGGAGACCGTCCTGATCGAGGGGTTGCCCGTCCGCCTGTACGCCATGGCGCCGGCGGGCCGGGTGCCCGACGACCCCGCGCCGATCGTGGTCTTCGTGCACGGCATCGGGATGTCCCACCGGTCCTTCGCCCGGTCCCAGCGTGCCCTCGCCGAGACCCACTCCACGATCAGCGTCGACCTGCCCGGGTTCGGGTGGCTCCGTGCCGCCGGACGACGACTGTCGATCGAGGAACTCGGCGACCTCGTCGTCCGGGCCGTCCGGTCGCGCGGCCACGACGACCTCGTGCTCATCGGGCAGTCCATGGGTGCGCAGGTCGTGGTCGAGGCTGCCCGTCGGCACCCTGACGCGGTGCGGTCGATCGTCCTCGTCGGACCGGTGGTCGTGGCGGAGCGGCGGTCCCTCGCCCTGCAGGCGTTCGACCTCGCCCGCGACGGGTTCGTCGAGCGCGTCCGCATGAACGCCGTGCTCGTCACCGACTACCTGCGGAGCATGCGGCAGTACACCCGCGAGCTCCGCCCGATGCTCCACTACCGGACGGAGGACACGATCGCCGAGGTCACGCAGCCGGTGCTCGTCGTCCGCGGGGCCCAGGACCCCATCGCCCGGCACGACTGGGCGGAGCGGCTCGCGAGCGCCGCGCCGATCGGTGCGTTCGTCGAGCTGGCGGGGCCGCACCACGTGCAGGAGCGTCAGCCGGCCGCCTTCGCCCGGCTCGTCGCCGATTTCGAGCGGACGCAGCCGGTCGAGGGCCCGCGATGACGGAGCCGACGACATCGGGGTCGGGGCCCGCGACGTCGCGGTCGGGCCCGGCCACGTCGGGGACGTCCGCGGCGCGCACGGCGCGAGCCGCGCCTCCCGACCGGGTCCCGCTGGCGCGACGCGCGTGGTGGGCCGCACTCGACTGGGGCTACGCGGCACGCTGGCAGGTGCGCAGCCTCGGCCCGACGACCGCCGACGACTACCGGACCGGCGACGGTCAGCCCGTCGTGGTGGTCCCCGGCGTCTACGAGACCTGGCACTTCATGCGGCCGCTGATGGACCCGCTGCACGACCGCGGGCACCCGGTGCACGTGCTGCCGGTCCTGCGGCACAACCTGCGTCCCGTGCCGGCGTCAGCACGGGACGTGATGGCGTACCTCGCGGAACGGGACCTGCGACGGGTGCTCGTGTTGGCACACAGCAAGGGTGGGCTCATCGGGAAGTACGCGATGACCCGGCTCGACGACCACGAGCGGATCGACCGGATGGTGGCGGTGTCGACGCCGTTCGCGGGTTCGGTCTACGCGCGGCTGGCGCCGGTGCCGCACCTGCGGGCGTTCCGCGCCGCGGATCCGGTGATCGCCGAGCTCGCACGGGAGCTCGACGCGAACGGGCGGATCACGTCGGTGTACGGGGTGTTCGACACGCTCATCCCGGAGGGCAGCGAGCTCACCGGCGCGACGAACGTGCAGCTGCCGGTCGGCGGGCACTTCCGGATCCTCGGTGACGCGCGGACGCGGTCAGCGGTGCTCGCGGCGGCGGACCCGCGCGGCGGCGCGGGGGGCGCTGGCGGGGGGTCCGGCGGTGTTTCGCGCTGAGCGACGGATCACGGGCTGGCGACGCCGAGAGGTCTCGCCCAGCGCGAGGTCCCGGCCGAGCACAGCCGTCAGCGGTCAGCGGTCGGCGACGCTCGCGCGCTCGACGATGCGGTGCGGGACCACGACGGTCTCGGGTGGTGCGTCGCGGTCGGCGATCCGCCGGGTGAGCAGGTCGAGCGCCGCCGTCGCGAAGGCCCGGCGGTCGAACGAAACGGTGCTGAGCGAGGGGATCGCGTACGCGGCCGCATCGACGTCGTCGAAGCCGATGACGCTCACCTGCTCGGGCACCCGGACGCCCCGGGCGGCGAGCACGTGCAGTACGCCGAACGCGATCGAGTCGGTGAACGCGAACACCGCGTCGGGCAGGGGGTGCTCGTCGAGCCACGCGGCGAAGGTCGTCGCCGCCGAACTCGTGGTCCACGACGGCAGCGGCACGCGCAAGGTCGGGTCGGGCGTGATGCCGGCCGCAGCGAGCCCGGCGGTGTGGCCGCGTTCCCGCAGCTCGCTCGTCGCCGTCGCAGCGCCGTCGAGGGACGCACCGACGATCGCGATCCGCCGGTGTCCGCGGGCGATCAGGTGGGCCGTGACCTGCTCGCCTGCCGCTCGGCTGTCGACGTGCACCTGGTCGACGTGCTCGGGCTCGACCTCGCCGATGACGACCGTCGGTGGCAGCCCCTCGGTCGAGGCCAGGACGCTGGCGCTGAGCGACACCGGGTTGAGGATCAGCCCGTCCACCAGGTGCGCCCGGGCCCGGGACACCAGTTCGCGCTCGCGGGCCGGGTCGCTGCCGGTCTGGTCGAGCTGCACCACCCAGCCGCGTTCGCGGGCGAGCTCCACGAACGACTGCGCGAGTTCGGCCGAGTAGGCGCTGCCCATCTCCGGCAGGGTCAGGGCGATCGCGCCGGACCGGCCGTTGCGCAGGCCACGGGCGGAGAGGTTCGGGACGTAGTCGAGTTCGGCGACGGCCTGTTCGACGCGTTCACGGGTCTCCGGGCGCACGACGACGCCGCCGTTGATGACGTTGGAGACGGTCTTCGGCGACACCCCGGCGAGGGCAGCCACGTCCCGCACGGTCGCGCGCATCGGGTCGAGCGTAGCGCGGGCAGGGAACAGCGAGCGTCGGACCCGGTTGCGGGCGCGCCGGGCAGGGTCGCCGCGTCACACCGCCGCGTGCACCGGAACCGTCCTGCCGGTCCCCACGGACTCCTGCGCGGCGAGCACGACGGACATTGTCCGCAGCCCGACCCCGACGTCCGGTTGCGGCTGGACACCGGACCGCACGGCAGCCAGGAAGGTGCGGAGCATCGGCAGGTCGTGGTCCGGGCCGTACCGCAGTTCGATCGGCCGGCCCCCGACGGCGTCGAGGCCACGAGCGGCTGCCCCGAAGAAGTCGACCGACACCGTGCCACCCGTCGCGGCGACGTCGAGCGTCAGCCCGCCCCAGGTCGGCGACGTGTCCGGCCGGCTCCAGGAGCAGTCGATCGCGGTGACCATGCCGTCGTCGTACGTCACCGTGACCAGCCCGGCGGTCTCGGCCCGAGCCCGGTCGGCGTGCAGGACCCGGTTCGCGACGGCGGTCACCGTCACGGGCACGGCACCGGTCAGTCCGTCGACCAGGTCAGCGACGTGTACGACGTGATCGACGAGTGCCCCGCCGCCGCTCAGTGCGGGATCGGTGAACCAGTCCCGGGTCAGCGGCAGCATCCCGTTGTTCGCGCCGCGCACCGAGAAGACCGTGCCGAGCGCCCCCGAGTCGCGGGCTGCACGCAACCGGTCGAACGCCGAGGCGAACCGCACCGGGAACGCCATCATGAGCAGCACACCGGCTCGCCGCACCGCATCACGGATGGCGAGGCCGTCCTCCCACGTCGTGGCGAGCGGCTTCTCGCAGAGCACGTGCACACCCGCGGCCGCGGACAGCTCCACGAACTCGCGGTGCCGGGCGTTCTCACTCGTCACGACCACGGCGTCCGGTCGCCACGCGAACAGCTCGTCGACCGAGTCCGCGTACCCGACGTCGAGTGCCGCCGCCAGGTCCGCGCCGCGGAGTTCGCCGAGCGTCGTGCCGGTCGACACCCCGCCGGGGTCCGTGCCCCGGACCTCGACGTCGGGCATCGCCGCGAGGGCGCCGAGGTAGCCGATGGCGTGCGTGTGGGCGAACGAGAGCACCCCGACCCGGAGCGTCATCGCTGCAGCTCCACCGGCTGGCCGGACTCGATCGATGCGATCGCGGCGTTGGCGATCCGGACCGCTGCGGCGCCGTCGGCCGCGGTGACCCGGGGCGGTGGGCCGCCGTCGAACGCCGCGACGAAGTCCGCGAGTTCGAGCGCGTAGGGGTCGTCGGCGGGGTCCACCGGCGGCAGGAACCCGTCCACCGCCGTCGGTGCGGCGAGGTCGCTGCGGGTGTCCTCCTCGGCGAGCGAGGAGTGCGACAGGCTGCCGAGCGTCCCCGTCACCGAGTACTCGGTGGAGAACGCGAGGTGCTGCGGCCCCCACAGGCCCGCGACGTGGCTGATCGCCCCGGATTCGTGCGTGAGCAGGACGTGCGCCGCCTCGACCGGCTCGGTCTCGGTGCCCGCTCGGACGCTCACGGCCGACACCCGGGTCACCCCGCCCGCCACCCAGCGTGCGATGTCGATGTCGTGGATCATCTGGTCCATCACGATCCCGCCCGACAGTGCGCGGTCGCCGAACCAGGGGACGCGGGTGGGGAAGGCGCCGGACCGTGAGAACCGCAGCACCGCCAGGTCGCCCAGGAGGCCCGTGGTCGCGGCTTCGTGCAGGCGCACGTACGCGGGGAACCAGCGCACCACGTGGGCCGGGTACAGCTGTACGCCCGCGTCCGCCGCGCGGGTCACCAGGTCTGCCGCGTCCGCGTCGGACCGGGCGAGGGGCTTCTCGGAGACGACGTCCTTGCCGGCCGCGATCGCGGCGCGGACGACCTCGGCGTGCACCGGGGTCGGCACGACGACGTCCACCAGGTCCACCCTGCTGAGCAGCTCGTCGAGGGTGTCGACGACGGTGATGGTGCTGCCCTCGGCGCGGGCGGTGTCGGCGAAGGCTGCGACGAGTTCGTGCGCGCCCTCCCGAGCGTGCACCACCACGTCACCCAGGCGGAGCAGTCCGGGCAGGTGCGCGACGGAGATGCCGCCCGCGCCGACGAGACCGATGCGTTTCCGGGCGAGGGGCTTCGACTGCGACGTCATGGGGTCAGCGTAGGAGATGCCGGGGGACCACGGGCGGGGTCAGCCGAGCCAGTCAGGGCCGGTGAACAGTTGCTCGAGCTCACGCAGCAGCCGGGTGGTGTGGAAGCCGTCGGCAGCGGCGTGGTTGACGTGCAGGGCCAGCGGCAGCAGCGTCCGGTCACCCGTGCTCCGGTACCGCCCGAGCGTGATGATCGGCAGCAGGTGGTCCCAGCCGTCCCGCACCTGCAACGAGAAGCCGGTGAACGATGCTCCCGGCAGGGTCGAGACGTCGAACACGTTGCTGGGGCGGTCGTCCTGCGGTGAACATCGGGTGGACTTGGTCCCACACGGCGGGGGAGCCGTCCTCGAGCAGCTGCATCCGGAACTCGGCGTGCCGGTTCACCACCGTCGCGATGGCCCAGAGCTGCGACGGGTAGGTCCGGCGGCCGGTCGCTCGGACGCGCTCGACGAATGCGGTGACGCCGAGCTCGACGGTCACCTCGTACGCGCACGGCACCCGGCGCCGGTAGTGCTCGAAGTGCTCCCGGCGGGGCCACTGGTCGACGTCGATCGCCCGGAGTTCGGTCATGGCTCCACCCTCGTGCGGGATCGCTTCCCTACGGTGGAGGCATGCCGACGCTCGAACGTGTTCCCGCCCTGGTCGCCACCGGATTCCTCGCCATCCCCGTCGCCGAAGCCCTCGTGGCACTGCCGAGCGCCGTGCTCACGAAGATCGAGGGTGCACCGATCGACGCCGACCTGGCCGACACCGCCACGTTCTCCGAGGCCTACGGGTACCCGCTGGCAGGCGGGGCGAACTGCATCGTCGTCGCGGGCAAGCGCGGCGACGAGGTCCGCTACGCCGCCTGCGTCGTCCTGGCGTCGACGAAGCTCGACGTCAACCGCGTCGTGAAGCAGCTGCTCGACGTCCGCAAGGCGAGCTTCGCCCCGATGGACCAGGCGGTCGAGCTGACCGGGATGGAGTACGGCGGCATCACACCGATCGGGCTGCCGTCGTCGTGGCCGATCTACATCGACGCCCGCGTGCTCGAAGCGCCCGAGGTCGTCATCGGCGCCGGACGTCGCGCCGCGAAGCTCTTCCTGCCCGGTGCAGCCCTCACCGCGCTGCCGAACGTGACGGTCGTCGAGGGACTGGCGACCGAGGCGGTCAGTCCGACGGCGTGACGAGGCAGAACGGGTGGCCGGCCGGGTCCAGGTAGACGCGGAACGTGTCCGTTCCCGAGCCCGTGCTGGTCGCACCGATCGCGAGCACCGCTGCCTCGCCGTCGTCGAGGTCGTCGACCTTCACGTCGAGGTGGCTCTGCTGCGGGACCGCCTGCCCTGGCCAATCCGGTGCGCGGTAGTCCGCGACCCGCTGGAACGCCAGGATGGGCCGACGGTCGGTGAACGGCAGGGCGATCTCCGTCCAGTCGTCTTCCTCGCCGTCGCCGTCGCCGTCGCCGTCGACGATCTCGCCGCCGAGCAGTTCCGCGTAGAAGCGGGCGAGCGCGCGGGGGTCCGGGCAGTCCAGGACGACGACGTCGAGTGTGCCGATCATGGACGACACCGTAGACCGATCAGCGCGCCGCGGCCAGGGCTTTCGTGATCCGCTGCAACGAGACGGTCTCGGCGGTCCCGAGTTCCTGCGCGAACAGGCTGAGGCGGAACTCCTCGAGCATCCACCGCGCGTGCACGAGCTCGGGGTGTGCGCCGACCGCGGGCGGGAACGAACCACCGGCATCGGTGTAACGATCGGTCGCGACGGTGACCTCGCGCATCCAGGTCGCATCGCGTCCCGGGTTCTGCAGGAGCTTCTGCACGCGGGCCTCGATCCCCTGCAGGTACACACGGATGCGCCGGAGTCGATCGAGTCCGGCGACGGCGACGAACCCCGGGAACACCAGGCGCTCCATCTGCTGCCGCATGTCGCTGAGGGCTGCCAGCAGGGACATCGAATTGGCCTGCTTGAGCGCTCGTTCGGCGGAGCGCTGGGCGGCGAGGACGGCCGCGACCTCGGACACCGCGGTGAACATGGTGTCGACGACGGTGCCGGAGACGGCGTCGCGAACGGACTCGAACTCCGCCTTCGTGAACACCAGCCCGTCCGGGTGCGCCCGACGGATGCCCGCGTCGACGACGGCAGCGAGGACGTCGTCGAACAGCGCGGCCGTCGACGGGTAGGGGCTGGCGGCGAGCGCGAGCTTCTCCTGCGCGGTCAGGTGCGACTGGATGTACGACACGGGTGAGGGCACCGCGTGCATCACGAGGCGACGGACCCCGGCGGGCATCCGGACCACCCGGTCGGACGGGGTGGCCAGGAGCTGCACGCCGACGGTCGCCTTCGGGCCGGTGCCCTCCTCGACCAGCGACGGGTACGCGCGGATGACCCCGCCGGCCTGCTTCGTGTCGAGCGTCTGCGGCAGGTCCTGGTCGGGCCAGGCGGTCAGACCGGACTGTTCCAGCGGACGACCGCCGCCGGCGGACGCGACGCGAGCCGCGCCTCCTGGCCGCCCGGCACCCTTCGCCGTGGCGGAGGCGACGCTCTGCTGGGTGCGGTCCTTGAGCTTGGTCTGCAGGGCCGGCAGGTCCTTGCCCGTCTCCACGCGCCGACCGCGCTCGTCGACGACGGCCCAGGTGGGCAGCAGGTGCGCGGGCACGCGGGACAGATCGAAGTCCGATTCGGAGACCGGCACGTAGGTCATGCGTTGGATGGTCTTGGCGAGCGTGGCACGGAACGACTCGGTCGGCTCGGTCGGGGCGTCGTCGGGCAGCTCGGCCACGATCTTCTCGGCCCAGTCGGCTGCGGGCACCACGTTCTTGCGGATCTGCTTCGGCAGCGACTTGATGAGCGCGGTGACGAGTTCCTTGCGGAGGCCGCGCACCTGCCAGTCGAAGCCCTCTTCACGCATGCGGGGGAGCAGCGCGAGGGGCACCTGCACGCTGACGCCGTCGTCCTGGGCGCCGGGCTCGAAGCGGTACTGGATGGCGAGCCGCTGGTCGCCGCTCCGCCACTGGGTCGGGTACTCGACGTCGTCCTCCGCGGCCTCGGCCGCGGATTCGTCCAGGAGGTCCGCCCTGCGCATCGTGAGCAGGTCCGGCTGGTCGCGGCGCGTCGTCCGCCACCACCCTTCGAAGTCACGGGTCGTCGCGACGTCGGCGGGGATGCGGGCGTCGTAGAACTCGTAGACGTTCTCGTCGTCGAGCAGGATGTCGCGGCGGCGCGTGCGCTCCTCGAGCTGCTCGAGTTCCTTGCGGAGCTTCCGGTTGGCGCGGTCGAAGGCCTGCTGGGCGTCCCACTCGCCCTCGACCAGGGCGTGCCGGATGAAGAGCTCGCGCGAGTGCTCCGGGTCGACCCGCGAGTACTGCACGCGGCGTCGCTGCACGATCGGGACGCCGAACAGGGTCACCCGCTCGTAGGCGACGACGGCGCCCTGCTTCTTTTCCCAGTGCGGCTCGCCGAAGGTGCGCTTGAGCAGGTCGCCGGCGAGCGGCTCCACCCAGGCGGGGTCGATCCGGCCGACGGTCCGGGCGAACAGCCGGCTCGTCTCGACGAGCTCGGCGGCCATCACGGCGTCGGGCTGCTTCTTCGCCAGGACACTGCCCGGGAACACCACGAACCGGGTGTTCCGCGAGCCGAGGTAGTCGCGCTTCTCGCGATCGCGCAGCCCGATCTGGCTGAGGAGCCCGGCGAGCAGCGCCCGGTGGACGGCGTCGCCGTCGTCGGAGCGGGCCTGGCCCACCCGCACGTCGACCTGCTTCGCGGCGCGGGAGAGCTGGCGGTACAGGTCCTGCCACTCGCGGATCCGCAGGTAGTTGAGGAACTCGGCCTTGCACAGGCGGCGGAACGCGCTCGACGAGAGCTCTTCCTGCTGGTCCTCGATGTGGTTCCAGAGGTTGAGCAGGGTGAGGAAGTCGCTCGTCGGGTCGGCGAACCGAGCGTGCAGCTGGTCGGCGTGTGCACGCTTCTCGAGGGGCCGCTCGCGAGGGTCCTGGATGCTCAGGGCACTGACGATCGCGATGACCTCACGCCCGACGCCCTGCCGTCCGGCCTCGAGCACCATGCGGCCGAGGCGCGGGTCGATCGGCAGGCGGGTCAGCTGCCGGCCGGACTTCGTGATCCGGCCGTCCTGGTCGACGGCTCGGAGTTCGCGGAGCAGGTCGAGGCCGTCCTTCACGCCGCGGCTGTCCGGCGGCTGCAGGAACGGGAACGACTCGATGTCGCCGAAGCCGAGCGAGATCATCTGCAGGATCACCGCGGCGAGGTTCGTGCGCAGGATCTCGGGATCGGTGTACTCCGGGCGTCGGCCGAAGTCGTCTTCCGAGTACAGCCGGATCGCGATGCCGGCGCTCGTGCGGCCCGCGCGACCGGAGCGCTGGCTCGCGCTGGCCTGCGAGATCGCCTCGATGGGCAGGCGCTGCACCTTCGCCCGCGGCGAGTAGCGGGAGACACGAGCGGTGCCGGTGTCGATGACGTACTTGATGCCGGGCACGGTCAGTGAGGTCTCGGCGACGTTCGTGGCGAGGACGACGCGACGGCGGATGCCCGGGGTGTTCCGGCGCTCGAAGACCCGGTGCTGGTCGGCGGCGGACAACCGGCCGTAGAGGGGCAGGACCTCGGTGCCCGGGTAGCGCTTGCCCTCGATCGCGTCCTGCGCGTCGCGGATCTCGTTCTCGCCGGACAGGAAGACGAGGACGTCGCCCGGGTCTTCCTGCGCCAGCTCGTCGAGGGCGTCGGTGATGCCCTGCATGGTGTCGCGGTCGTCGGCGGCGTTCCCGCTGTCCCCGGTACGGGAGTCCGACTCGTCGTCGGCGTCGTCGCCCTGGTCTTCGGCCACGAGTGGTCGGTAGCGGATCTCGACCGGGTAGGTGCGGCCGGACACCTCGATGATCGGGGCATCGCCGAAGTGCTTCGAGAAGGACTCCGGGTCGATCGTCGCACTCGTGATGATGAGCTTGAGATCGGGCCGGCGGGGAAGCAGCCGCTTCAGGTACCCGAGCAGGAAGTCGATCGTCAGCGAGCGCTCGTGCGCCTCGTCGATGATGATCGTGTCGTACCGCTTCAGGTCGCGGTCGAAGTGGATCTCGTTGAGCAGGATGCCGTCGGTCATCAGCTTCACGCGGGTTTCGGAGCTGACCTTGTCGGTGAAGCGGACCTGGTAGCCGACGAGCCCGCCGAGCTCACCGCCACCGAGCTCCTCGGCCACGCGCTCGGCGATGGTGCGTGCCGCGATCCGTCGCGGCTGGGTGTGCCCGATGTGCTCGCGACCGAGTTCGAGGCAGATCTTGGGCAGCTGCGTCGTCTTGCCCGAGCCGGTGGCCCCGGCGACGATGACGACCTGGTTGTCACGGATGGCAGCCGCGATGTCCTCCCGTCGCTGCGAGACCGGCAGTTCGGGCGGGTACGTGATGACGGGCAGCGGAGAAGACATGAGCATTCCAGGATACAGGGGTGTCGACCGGGACTGTCGTCAGTCGATCTGCTCGGCGAACACGTCGGGTGTCCGAGCGGGGAGATCGCACACCCGGTCGTGACAGACGTACGCAGCCGGGTCCAGCGCATCCCTCGCCTCGAAGAGCGAGAACCCGGCACCGGCCCAGGCGCGCGCCTGCCCCGGGGTGACGGTGGCGACGACGGTGCCGGGGCGTCGAGCCCCGGCCGCGAGGGCATGCATCGGGTCGTCCGGGTCGCTCGTCACGACGACGACCTGTCGCGACGGCCGCTGCAGGGCGAGCGCGACGCCGAGGGCATCCGCATGGCCGAGGGGGCGCTCGGTACCGGTGCGGGCGCGCTCCGCGACCAGCCGTGCCGCGGCGTACCGCAGGGTCTGGTCGCCGGTCACGGACGAGAGCGTCGTCGCGGCGGCCGCCAGTGCCGCGGTGCCGGAGCGCATCGCCGTCTGCGGCTGTTCCCCCGTGGCGGTCCCGGCGGCAGCGAGGACGGGATCGACGGGGAACCGCTCGGCGAGGCCGTCGTCGACGAGGGACCGGGCGGTCACGGCGTACGACACCTCGCCGGTGGCCAGGGCGAGTTCGAGCAGGCCCTCGGCCAGCAGCCCGATGTCCTCCACCGTTGCGGGAGCGGACGAGGCCCCGCGCGGGGTACTCGAGCGGACGGTCACATGGCCGTCCTGCACGTGGGCGGCGAGCACCGCGTCGGCGGCGCCACGGGCCAGCGCGACGAGCTCGGGGTCGCCGTGACGGGCACCGGCGATCGCGAGGCCCCGGATCGCCAGGCCGTTCCACCCCGTCAGCACCTGGTCGTCGAGCGGCGGCGGGTCGAGCTGTGCGCGTTCGGCGATCGGTCGGCGGTACCACTCGCCCTCGACCCGGCGGCCGTCGATGGTCGATTCGCTGTCCTGCGCCGCGACGAACGCGCCGTCGTCCCGCCGCAGCGTGTTCCGCAGGAAGTCCGCGACACCGCGGGCCTGCTCGGACCCGGCGACCGCGAGCAACCCCGCGTTGTCGTACAGCATGCGCTCGTAGTGCGGCACGCTCCAATCGCGCTGGGTGGCGTACCGGAAGACGCCGCCGTCGGCGTCGGTCAGCTCGGACCCGCGGATCGCGTGCAGCGATCGGTCGAGCAGCCCGTCGGCCTCGGCATCGCCGTCGGCCGCCGTATCGGCCAGGAACTCCAGCAACGGTGTGCTCGGGAACTTCGGCGCGCCTCCGAAACCCCCGTAGGTGGTGTCCTCGGCACGGGACAGCTGGTTGACGACCGCACGGATCGCGTCGACGGACGGGAGGCCCTGATCTGCTCCGGCACCGCCGTCACCCGAACGTGCGGTCGCGTCCGCCTCGGCACCCTGCCGGATCGCCGCCGCGATCGCCGCCGCGTTCGCGTCCACCTCGTGCCGCCGCTCGGTCCAGGCGTCGAGCACCGCCGCCAGGATCTGCCGGAACGCCGGCACCTGTCCCACCGGGAAGGGCGGGAAGTACGTGCCCGCGAAGAACACGTGGCCCTCCGGCGTCAGGAACGTCGTCAGCGGCCAACCCAGCTGCTGCGTGAAGGCGCTCGCCGAGGCCATCAGGCTGGCGTCGACATCCGGTCGTTCTTCACGGTCGACCTTCACCGACACGAAGTCTCGGCGGAGCAGCTCTCCGATCTCCGGGTCCGCGAAGCTCTCCCGCGCCATGACGTGGCACCAGTGGCACGTGGCGTACCCGACCGAGACCATGACGGGAACGCCCCGCTCACGAGCCTCGGCGAAGGCCGCCGGACCCCACTCGCGCCAGTCCACCGGGTTGTCAGCGTGCAGACGCAGGTAGGGACTCACCGCGGTGCCGAGTCGGTTGTCGTTCATGGGTCCAGCGTGCCCGCCGGCGACTGGGCGGACCACCGTGCAGGGCGATCTGTGGACGGACCCGCGCTGTGCACATGCGCGGCGCGACGATCAGCGGGTGAGCCAGCCCGTCAGGGACGCCAGGTGCGCGGCGACCTGGGCGGGGGCCCGGTCGTCGGTGTCCACCCGGGTGACCGCGTCCGTGGTGGCCGAGTCGAGCCTCCCGGCCGTCCGTGTGCTGTGCGCGAGCTGCGCCTGCGGGACGGCGCCACCCGCCCGCCGGGCCAGCCGCTCGGCGGTGGTGCCGTCCGTGGCGCGGAGCAGGACGGCGGAGACCAGTGGGCGGTCGCCCATCGCAGCCGCCAGACGCTCGTGTTCCAGTACGGACACGGTGTTCGTGAAGACCAAGCGGTGGTGTCCGAGCTCCCGGTAGGCGCTCCACATCGCGGCGAGGTTCCGCTCGGCCAGGCGCGCCTCAGGGTGTTCGAGGTGTGGGGCGGGGTGGGCGAGGTCGAGCAGGTCGCCCTCGATCACCGCGTGCCGGACATCCGCGGCGACGAGCAGGTCGTGCAGCGCTTCGGCCGCCGTCGACTTGCCCACCCCGGAACGTCCGCCGATGAACAGGACCTCGGACCGCGGCACGTCAGCCCAAACCGAGGGAGAGGAGTGCGAGTGCCGCGTCCTCGGGGCCGTAGTCGAACATGCGGTCCCAGAACGGGTCGTCGGCCCATGGGACGTCGCCGTCGGCAGGCACGGCGTGGGCGGTCTCGACCAGCCAGTCGAGTTCCGGCGTGACGGCGGTCACGAACTCCGGCGGCTGCCACCCGAGTGCCCGGGCCGCGGTGGTGTCGAGCACGAAGGGCGACGGCGACGACCAGGGCGTGCCGCCGACGAAGGCTGGGGCGTCCTCGTCGAGCAGGACCTCATCGAACCGGTGGTCCAGGTGCGCGCCGATCGCCCGGACGATCTCGAGCACGGTCGGGGCAGAGGCGTCCGCGACGTTGAGGATCCGTCGGTCGGGGGAGTCCGCGACCAGGCGCACGAGCGATCCGATGCCGCTCGCCGCGGTCGTGTGGTCGACGCCGCGGCCGTGGTCGGCGAGGAGCACACGCTCCCGGCCGTCGAGCACGCGCCGGACGACGAACCACTCGCGGGGGCGCCCGATGCCGACGCCGTACACCTTCGACGGGCGGAGCACGGTGACCGGGGCGCCGTGGTCGAGGAGGACCTGCTCGGCGGCGACCTTCGCGGCACCGTAGCCGTCGCGGCTCGTCGGGTCACCGTCGCCAGCGGTCACCGTCGGCTGGGTCTCGGTGACCGCGCCACCGAACACCGGCTTGTCGAGCGAGTTCGCGTGCCGGCCCTGCTCGTCGGTGTAGACCGCCTTGGACGACACGAACACGGTCGAGCCGACGTCGTCGAGGAACGGCAGGAGCTGCTGGGCGTCGTCCCGGGTCACGCCGACGGTGTCGACGAGCAGGTCGGCGCCGGGGCGGAGCAGGTCGCGCAGGACGGTGCGGTCGCGTCGGTCGCCAGCCAGGAAGGTCGCACCGGCGGCGGTCAGCGAGTCGGCGACGGGCCCGCCGGTCCGTGCCACCAGGTCGACCTGCCAGTCGTCGCCGCCGCGGCCCGAGGCGTCGAGGAGTTCGCGAGCGACCGCCGAGCCGATCCCGCCGGTGCCGCCGAGGATGACCGCGCGTCTGGTGCTCATGGTGCAACGGTAGTGCGGTCCGTCGGCCAGCGCGGCCCGGTCCCCCGGGCAGCGCGGCGCGTCAGGAGGCCAGCTGCTCGTGTCGCCACCAGTCGGCCAGCGAGCCGTCGTAGACCTTCACCCGGTCGTGACCGAGCACCGTGAGTGCGAGGGCGTCGACGCATGCCGCGCTGCCCACACCGCAGTACGTCACGATCTCGCCGGCACCGATCACCGCGGCGAACGCCCGTTCGAGGTCAGATCCGCGCAGGTACGCGTTCGTGTCGGGGTTCACCAGGGTGTCCGCCGTGATCGGGGTGCTGCCCGGCACGATGGGTGGGTGGTCGTCGCCGAGGGTGGCCCAGGGCGCGGCGAACACCAGGGACGCGGGTTCCTCGCCCGTGACGGCGCGCAGGACGCGGTCGTGGTCGGCCCACAGCGCGCGCTCTTCGCCGGCCAGGAACGCACCGGCGCCGGGGTCGGACGGGGCAGCGGGCGTGCGGAGTGCGCCGACACGGACCGGCCGCCCCTCGTCGCGCCACTTCGTGAAGCCGCCGTCGAGCACCGCGACCGAGTCGAAGCCGAACGAGCGGAAGATCCACCACAGGCGTGCCGACCACTCGCCGACACTGTCGTCGTAGACCACCACGGTCGAGGTGTTCGTCACCCCGAGCTCGGCGGCGGCGGCTTCGAAGCGTTCGGCGCCGGGACGGGTGAACGGGACGTGGGACCCGGGCTCGGAGAAAGCCGTGATCAGGTCCGCGTAACGGGCGCCGGGGACGTGCCCGTGCTGTTCGTAGGCGTCCTGCGCGGCGTGCCAGGTCGTCTGGAGACCGGTCCCCGCCGTGTGCACCGAGGCGTCGAGGACGACGAGCTCGTCAGCACCGAGGTGGTCTGCGAGCCACTGCGTCGACACGAGCGGCGAGGTCAGGACGGGGGCCATGCCGGCCACCATAATCCGCGCCCCTGACGTGGGCCAGAGTGGTGGACACACGGCGCAACCGGGCGCGGGGGCGGTGCATGCGTGGGCAGTGATCGACGAGGCACCAGTCGTTCGACGAGTGGTCGGTCGGAACATGCACGTGCAACGAGTGCGTGCGCATTCATCGACGATGCACGCGTCGTTCGACAGGTGGATCGTCGCGAAACGGGTGTTCGGCGCACGCGCCCGCCGCACGTGCCCGGCGCACGCGCCCGCCGCACGTGCCCGGCGCACGCGCCCGGCGCACGCGCCCGCCGCACGCACGTCGGCCCGCCCCGGCGAACCGGGACGGGCCGTCGTGCGGGCGGCCGCGTCAGTGCGCCGCGGCGGGGATGCTCCCGGTCGTGGCGGAACCGGCGGCAGCGAGCCGCTCGACCCGCACCGACTGTCGGTTGATGAGCAGGCCGCCGGCGAGGGCGACGAGCACGAGCACACCGGCGGAGATGCCGAACGCCGCGTGGTACCCGTCGAGCACGGCCTGCGCCTGCTGCAGCTTCGTCGGAGCGGCGGACAACCCGGACAGGCTGTTCGCCACGACGTCGGCGAAGATCGTCGACAGCAGCGCGGTGCCGATCGAGCCACCGATCTGCTGCATGGTGTTGACCGTCGCCGAGGCGACACCGGCGTCTGACCGGGCGACCCCGGTCGTCGCGGTGTTCATCGCGGACGAGAAGATCGTGCCCATGCCCAGTCCGATCACGATCAACGCCGGCATCACGGTGCCCGCGTACGAGCTGTCGAGGTCGGTGCGGAGCAGCAGGAGGAGCCCCACCGCGGCGACCAGACCGCCGGCGAAGATGAGCACCTTCGGGCCGACGCGCGGCAGCAGGCGGCCACCGATCTGCGTCGCCGAGATCATGATCGAGAGCGGCATCGGCAGGAACGCGAGACCGGTCTGCAGCGAGCTGAACCCGAGGGTCTGCTCGAGGTAGTAGGTCAGGAACAGGAAGATGCCGAACATGCCGATCGCGACCAGGCCGATGGCGATGAACGAGCCGCCGCGGTCGCGGTCCAGCACGACGCGGAGGGGCAGCAGCGGGTGTGCGACGCGGGTCTCGATGAACACGAAGGCGGCGATGAGCACCACGCCGCCGGCGAGCATCGCGATGGTGACGGGGGAGTCCCAGCCGTCGGTCTCGGCGTTCGAGAAGCCGTAGACGACCCCGACCAGGCCGAGCGTGATGGTGATGACCCCGAGCACGTCGATGCGCGGACGCTCGACCTTCGGCGGCTTCTCCATGAAGACGAGCGCGCCGATCACGCCGAGCACGGCGAAGACGACGTTGACGTAGAGGCACCAGCGCCACGAGGCGTACTCGGTCAGCACGCCGCCGAGGAGCAGACCGATGGCCGCACCCGAGCCGGCGATGGACCCGAAGATGCCGAACGCACGACCGCGCTCCTTCGGGTCGCGGAACGTCGTGGTCAGCATGCCGAGCGCGGACGGGGCGAGCAGCGCGCCGAAGACGCCCTGCAGCGCGCGGGCCGCGACGAGCAGACCGAACGAGTCGGCGAGGCCACCGAGCACCGAGGCGACCGCGAAGCCGACGAGCCCGATGATGAAGGTGTTCTTCCGGCCGAACAGATCGCCGAGACGACCGCCGAGCAGCAGGAGCGAGCCGAACGCCAGCGAGTACGCGGTGACGATCCACTGCCGCTGGTCGGTGCCGAAGTCCAGGTCGGCCTGGGCGGAGGGCAGTGCGATGTTCACGATGGTGGCGTCGAGCACCACCATCAGCTGCGCGAGGGCGATGACCGCCAGGGCGATCCAGCGGTGGTTGCGCTTGGCGGGGGTGGTGCCCGGAGTCGTGGGTGCTGCCCCGGTGGGGGTCGGCACGGTGTGTTCTGCCGTCACGGCAGCCTCCTTCGAGAAGGTTGGAGGGGAAGGTGGAGCACGCGCCGTCGGGCACTCCGGAGAGCGGGTGGAGCAAACGGATGCACGGCATCCGCTTGCGGCCAGTGTAGACCGAAACGGAAGGGCCGCATCCACTTATTCCCAGAAAGTTCAACTACCGTCTGACGCGTGAGCACCACCGAGTCCGCGTCCGACCTCGAGCGACCGCTGCGCGCCGACGCGGCACGCAACCGCGAGCTGATCCTGCAGACGGCGCGCAAGTGCTTCGCCGAGCGCGGGCTCTCGGTGACGCTGAACGACATCGCGCACGAAGCCGGGGTCGGTGTCGGCACCGTCTACCGCCGGTTCGCCGACAAGGACTCCCTGATCGAGGCGCTGCTCGCCACCAAGTTCGAGGCCATGAACGACGCTGCCGCGCGAGCCGCCGACGTGTCCGACCCGCGCGAGGCGCTCCGGGTCTACCTGATGGGTGTCTTCGAGTTCCGCGCCCGTGACCGCGCCCTCGCCGACGCGATCGTGCGTGCCGGAAAGTCGCGCCCGTCGATCGTGCACGAGCGCGACCGGCTCGAACACCAGGTCGCCGCGATCATCGCCAGGGCCGAGGCTGCCGGAGTCGTCCGCACCGGGTTCGACTACCGGGACCTCCCGATGCTCACGGCGATGGTCGGAGCCGTCTCGGACGCCACCCGCGAGCACGACCCGAATGCCTGGCGTCGGTACGCCGAGCTCCTGATCCAGGGCGTCCTGCCCGGCTCCGACGACACCGAGCCGATGCTCGGGGGCCCGCTGGACCGCGAGTCGATCGAGCGCGCGCTGCACGCGCAGTCCTGATCACTGACGGGAGGCCCGTGGCGGCGCCGCCACGGGCCTCCCGTCCGGTTTCGGTCGCGACCATGGCGCACCGGCACCGGCACCGGCACCGGCACCGGCACCGGCACCGGCACCGGCCAGACGGCCGGCGGTCACCGCGCGATGCGCGCTGCTACAGCCAGCTCGGCAGCCAGTAGTGCGACCGGACGAAGTCCCACGGCACCTGCATCGCGGTCCACATCGGGTACCAGTACACCGACGCGAGCACGACGACGACCAAGTACACGCCGACCCAGATGATCGCCCGCGTCCGCCGGTGCCGATCGTCGTTCCGTGACCCGAGCACCAGTCCGATCGCGGCTGCCAGTGCCATCACCATGAAGGGCTCGAAAGCGATCGTGTAGAACTGGAACACGGTCCGGTCGACGTACATCAGCCAGGGCAGGTAGCCCGCGGCGACGCCGAGCAGCACGAAGCCGTACTCCCACCGCCGGCGCAGCACCCAGAGCACGAGCAGTGCCACCGTCGCGATGACCGCCGCGTACCAGATGAACGGGTTCGCGATGCCGGTGATCGCCTCGCCGCAGCGCGATGCCCAGCAGCCGTCCTGGCCGCCGTCGGTGCCGAGGTAGAACATCGACGTGGGCCGCTGCATCACGAGCCAGAGCAGCGGATTCGCCTGGTACGAGTGCGGGGTCTGGAGCCCGATGTTGAAGTTGTAGATCTCGGACTGGTAGTGCCACCAGTTCTGCAGGCTGTCCGGCACCCATGCCAGCACGCCGGTCCAGCGCTCGCCGCCAGAGGTCAGCCAGTTCCGGTCCCAGCCGTCCTTCGACACGAACCAGCCGGTCCACGACGCGACGTAGGTGACGGCGGCGATCGGCACGGTGAGCAGGAACGAGACCGGTGCCTGCTGCAGCAGCGCGCTCGACGACCAGAACTCCACCCCGGCGCGGCGCCGCATCATCATGTCGCTCAGCACGGAGTACACGGCGAAGAACGCCAGGAAGTACAGGCCGGACCACTTCGTCGCGGTCGCGAGCCCCAGGGCGAGTCCCATCGCGAACAGCCAGGGCCGCCACCAGAGCACGGGTCCCCACAGGGTGGTCCGGCCCGCAGCTGCCCGGGCTGCGACCCACTCGTCGAGCCTCCGTTGACTCTGCCGTCGGTCGAGCAGCAGTGCGCCGAACCCCAGGACCACGAAGAACGTCAGGATGCCGTCGAGCAGCGTCACCCGCGACATCACGATGGCCTGGCCGTCGATCGCGAGCAGGAACCCGGCGAGCGTGCCGATCATGGTCGAGCGGAACAGCGACCGGGCGATCACCGCGGTGAGGAACACCGTCGCGATGCCGAGGACGGCCACGGTGAAGCGCCAGCCGAACGCGTTGTCCGCGCCGAACAGCAGCATGCCGAGCCCGACCAGGTACTTGCCGAGCGGCGGGTGCGCGATGAACTCCGCGGCACTCGTGAAGATGTCCGTCTCACCGCGGACGAAGCGTTCGTCGGTGGTCGGCGACGAGTCGTCGCCCGGGTTGGCCGGCCATGTGCCCTCGTACCCGAGGTGCACGATCGACCAACCGTCCTTGACGTAGTACGTCTCGTCGAACACCAGCGAGTGCGGGTTGCCGAGGTTCGCCAGGCGGAGCACGGCGGCAAGCAGGGTCACCGCCAGGGGTCCTGTCCAACGCCACAGTGCGATGCGGCGGGACGTGGACAGCACCCGACCCCACCAGTCGTCGAGGCGCGAGCCGACCGGCCCGTCGGGCACGGCCGTGCGGTCGTCGGTCAGCTCGCTGGTCATCGGTGAGCATCCTACGGATCGACCCCAGGTCCGTGCTGCGACGGCGGTGCGAGGGTGGCCGGGCCGCGCCGCGGCCGGACTGCGACGACAATGGGTGGGTGATCGTCCTCGCAGCAACGCCCATCGGCAACCTCGGGGACGCCTCGCGCCGTCTCGTCGAGACCCTCTCCAACGCCACGGTCGTCGCGGCGGAGGACACCAGGACCGCCATCCACCTCATGCGCGCCCTCGGCATCGAGAACCGTCCGCGGCTCATCGCCCTGCACGAGCACAACGAGCGGGCGAAGGCGTCCGAGGTCGTCGAGCTCGCCCGGGACGAGGACGTCGTGGTCCTCACCGACGCGGGCATGCCGGCGATCAGCGACCCGGGCTTCCCGCTGGTCGAGGCCGCAGCGGCTGCCGGTGTGACCGTCACGGCACTGCCCGGACCGTCCGCCGTGCTGATGGCGCTGGCCGTCTCCGGTCTGCCGACCGACCGCTTCACCTTCGAGGGGTTCCCGACGCGGAAGGGCGGGGAGCGGCGCCGGGCGTTCCAGGCGCTCGCGGGGGAGCAGCGGACGATGGTGTTCTTCGAGTCGCCGCACCGGCTCGCGGACACGCTCGCCGACATGGCGTTCGGCTTCGGGGGCGATCGTCGGGCTGCGGTGTGCCGTGAGCTCACCAAGCTGTACGAAGAGGTCCGGCGCGGGACGCTCGACGAGCTCACGGCCTGGGCGTCCGAGGGGGTCAAGGGCGAGATCTGCATCGTGGTGGGCGGTGCCTCGGAGGCCACGGAGGAGGCCACGCTCGACGACGGGGTCCGCCTCGTGCTCGAGCGGGTGGCCGCGGGCATGCGCATGAAGGAGGCCGCCGCGGCGGTCGCGGACGCGACCGGGCTGTCGAAGCGCGACCTGTACGAAGGGGCGCTCGCGGCGCGCTGAGCGGGGGACGTCACGTTCGCGTTCGTCGGCCGGGAGGCGCGGGGCGGGCCCGCCACGGGCCTCCCGGATCCGGTTTTCCACAGTCCACCGCCGAGCGCGTCATCCGGCTTCCGCGCGCCCGTAGGATGGTCCGCATGTCCGACGGGTCCTCGTTCAGCATCACCACGCCGATCTTCTACGTGAACGACGTGCCCCACATCGGGCACGCCTACACCGAGGTCGCCGCGGACGTCCTCGCGCGCTGGCACCGGCAGCGCGGTGACGACACCTGGCTGCTCACCGGCACGGACGAGCACGGGCAGAAGATCCTGCGCACCGCCTCGGCGAACGACGTCACGCCGAAGGAGTGGGCCGACCGCCTGGTCAACGACGCCTGGAAGCCGCTGCTCGACACCGTCGACGTCGCGAACGACGACTTCATCCGCACCACCGACGAGCGCCACGAGCGTGGCGTGACCGCGTTCCTGCAGAAGCTCTACGACGACGGCTACATCTACGCCGGTGAGTTCGAGGGCTTCTACTGCGTGGGCTGCGAGGAGTACAAGCAGCCGAGCGACCTCGTCGCCGGCACCGGTCCGTACGAGGGGCAGCAGGTCTGCGCGATCCACTCGATCCCGGTCGAGGTGCTGTCCGAGCGCAACTACTTCTTCCGCATGTCGGACTTCGAGCAGCGCCTGCTCGACCTGTACGAGTCGAACCCGCTGTTCATCCAGCCGGAGAGCGTCCGCAACGAGATCATCTCGTTCGTGAAGCAGGGTCTTCGTGACCTGTCGATCTCGCGCTCCAGCTTCGACTGGGGCATCCAGATCCCGTGGGACAGCGACCACGTGCTCTACGTGTGGTTCGACGCCCTGCTCAACTACGTCACGGCGCTCGGTTACGGCACCGAGGACGACGAGGCGTTCCAGCGTCTCTGGCCGAGCGTGCACATCGTCGGCAAGGACATCGCCCGGTTCCACGCCGTGATCTGGCCGGCGATGCTCATGGCCGCGGGGCTGCCCGTGCCGGAGCGCGTCTTCGGTCACGGCTGGCTGCTCGTCGGCGGCGAGAAGATGTCCAAGTCGAAGCTGACCGGCATCGCGCCGTCGGAGATCACCGACACGTTCGGGTCCGACGCCTTCCGCTACTACTTCCTCCGCGCGATCATCTTCGGGCAGGACGGCAACTTCAGCTGGGAGGACATCTCGGCCCGCTACCAGGCGGAGCTCGCGAACGGCTACGGCAACCTCGCCTCGCGCCTGGTCGCGATGCTGCAGAAGTACTTCGACGGTGCCGTGCCGTCGCGCGGTGAGCTGACCGCGTCGGACGAGGCGATCGACTCCCTGGCGGTGGCGGTCACCGAGCGTGCCGACGCAGCGATCGCGGCCTTCGCGCCGCACGAGGCAATCGCCGCCGTGTGGGAGCTCGTCGACGCCCTGAACGGGTACATCACGGAGCAGCAGCCGTGGGCCCTCGCGAAGGACGATGCCAACCGCGAGCGGCTCGGCACCGTCCTGACGACGGCGCTCCGCGGCCTCGGCACCGTCACCGTGCTGCTCTCGCCGGTGATGCCGAAGGCGACCGAGAAGCTCTGGGCCGCGATCGGTGCCGGTGGCTCCGTCGCCGAGCAGCGCGTGGACCGCGCGTTCGAGTGGCAGGGTGCCGCGCACGTCGTCGCCCTCGAGAGCGGGCTCTTCCCGCGCATCGAGCAGGCGGAGCAGGGCGCAGCGTGACCGACGCGGATGCGCACGTCCGGTCCCGCGGCGACGGATCGTCCGGCGGCTCGAAGCGCGACCTGACGTACCCACCGCTGCCCCAGGCGCTCGTCGTGCCGGTGTACGACAACCACACGCACCTGGAGATCGCCGACGGCGTTGGCGACGGCGGCGACGGTCCGCTCGAGTACCGCGAGCACCTCGACCGCGCGTCGAGCGTCGGCGTGCGCGGCGTCGTGCAGGTCGGCACCGACCTCGCCACCTCGCAGTGGTCGGCGTCGATCGCCGCGCGCGAACCGCGTGTCCTCGCAGCCGTCGCGCTGCACCCGAACGAGGCACCCGTGCTGCAGGAGCAGGGGCTGCTCGACGACCACCTCGCCGGCATCGAGCAGTTGGCGTCGCTGCCGCGCGTCCGGGCGATCGGTGAGACCGGCCTCGACTTCTTCCGCACGGGCGAGGACGGCCGCGACGCCCAGATCCGCTCGTTCGAGGAGCACATCCGCATCGCGAAGGAGCACGACCTCGCGCTGACGATCCACGACCGCGACGCGCACGACGCCGTGGTCGAGGTCCTCGACCGCGTCGGTGCCCCCGAGCGCACCGTGTTCCACTGCTTCTCCGGCGGACCAGACCTGGCCCGGCTCTGCGCCGAGCGCGGGTGGTACATGTCCTTCGCCGGCACCGTTACGTTCAAGAACGCCGCGCTGCTCCGCGAAGCGCTGGTGGTCGCGCCTCGGCACCTGATCATGGTCGAGACGGACGCGCCGTTCCTCACCCCCACCCCGTACCGCGGACGTCCGAACGCCCCGTACCTCATCCCGCTCACGCTGCGGTCGATGGCGGAGACCATCGGCACTGACGCCTCGATGCTCGCGGCGCAGATCGCCTCGACCACCGAGCTCGTCTACGGTGCGTGGGACGCCGAGCCCGTGACGGTGGACGAGTAGGCGTGGGCGCCCTGCTCGGCCCGGCGGAGATCCGGGAGCTCGCCACCGAACTCGACGTCACCCCGACGAAGAAGCTCGGTCAGAACTTCGTGCACGACGCCAACACGGTGCGGCGCATCGTGTCCGTCGCCGGCGTGACCCCGTCGTCGCAGGTGCTCGAGATCGGGCCCGGACTCGGATCACTGACGCTCGGCCTGACCGAGACCGGCGCGCCCGTGACCGCGGTCGAGATCGACAAGCGGCTCGCCGCCAAGCTGCCGTCGACGGTGGCGTCGATGCAGCCAGACGCCACGCTGACGGTCGTGCAGCAGGACGCCATGACCGTCGCTGCGTCGGACCTGGACGTCGAGCCCACCCACCTCGTCGCGAACCTGCCCTACAACATCTCGGTACCCGTGCTGCTGCACCTGCTCGCGACCTTCCCGTCGATCGAACGGTCGCTCGTGATGGTGCAGGCCGAGGTCGGGTACCGTCTCGCCGCGGGTCCCGGCAGCAAGGTCTACGGTTCGCCGAGCGTCAAGGCGGCCTGGTACGGGTCGTGGAGTACTGCCGGGCTCGTCAGCCGTCAGGTCTTCTGGCCGGTCCCGAACGTCGACAGTGTCCTGGTTGCCTTCGACCGGCACGAGCCCCCGGGGGACGAGGTCCTGCGGTCGCGGGTGTTCTCCCTGGTCGACGCGGCGTTCCAGCAGCGGCGGAAGATGCTGCGGCAGAGCCTGTCCGGGGTGCTCGGCGGCAGCGCGCACGCGTCCGAGGTCCTGACGGCGGCGGGGATCGACCCGACCGCACGGGGCGAGGCGATCGGGGTCGACGACTTCGTGCGACTCGGGCGGACGGTGCTGGCGGCGGCGGAGTAGCGCCCCGGGTACATCGCCCTGCTCCTGCGAGAGACGAAATACCGGACGGCCGCCGCGTGGTGTTCCGAAGCTGAGGAGCGAGCGCGGTGTTCGGTGACAACACCACGCGTGGTGCGAGGTTCCGTGGTCCGTG
The DNA here is from genome assembly GCF_015351025.1 of Curtobacterium sp. VKM Ac-1376. GTDB lineage: Bacteria > Actinomycetota > Actinomycetes > Actinomycetales > Microbacteriaceae > Curtobacterium. The sequence goes on from NZ_JADKRV010000001.1 coordinate 262,640, forward strand.
CGAGCCGAAGCGCCTCGCACCAAACACGCAACCTCGCACCGTGCTGACGCCGCGCTGGCGCCGCGCGGCGCACGCGCGTCAGTGCTCGCGGGACGCCATCATCTCGAGGATCTGCTGGTGGTTGCCGTTGCGCTCGGCGAAGCGCAGGGGGTGCACGTTCTGCACCAGGATCTCGGGCGATGCGCCAGAGGACAGCAGGGCGATGACCTCGTCGGCGAAGGCGTCGAGCGGCATCCCGCCGAAGTCCGCGCCACCCATCAGGTCGGTCATGACCGCCGGCGGTGCGAGCTCGAGCACCTCGAGCGACGACCCGACGAGCTGCTGGCGCAGGGCCTGGGTGTAGGAGTGCACGCCGGCTTTCGTGGCGCTGTACGTCGGCGTCGCGGTGAGCGGCACGAACGCGAGGCCGGAGGTGACGGTCATCAGCGTCGCGGCGGGCTGCGCGAGCAGGTGCGGCAGGAACGCGTCGATGAGCCGGATCGTCCCGACCAGGTTCGTCTGGATGGTCTCGATTGCGTCGTCCATGTGGTCGGAGGAGCGAAGGTCCTCGTTGCGCATGATGCCGGACATGGTGATCAGGGCATCGAGCGACGGGTACGCGTCGAGCACCGAGGCGGCAGCGGCATCGATCGACGAAGCGTCGGCGACATCGATCTGCACGGTGCCGAAACCGTGCTCGGCGGCGAGGGAGTCGAGCAGCGCCTGTCGGCGACCGCCGATGACGACGGTGCTGCCGGCGGCCTGCAGCCGCTGGGCCAGTGCGAGACCGATTCCCGAGGTGGCGCCGGGGATGAAGACGGTGGAGTTCGTGATGTCCATGTCCACCACGATGCTCCGCGGTCGCTGCGGCAACCAGAGCGCGGTCATCGGGGGATCGGCGATCCCTGGCACACGCGCGGGAACCGGACCATGATCGAGCCATGGACCGTGCCGCGCTCGCCGACTTCCTCCGCCGTCGCCGCGAACTGCTGCGCCCCGAGGACGTCGGTCTCGGGCACGGCCCGCGCCGCCGCACGCCTGGTCTCCGGCGCGAAGAGGTCGCTTCGCTGGCCGGCATGTCCGTCGACTACTACACGCGCCTCGAGCAGCAGCGCGGCCCCCAGCCGTCGGAGCAGATGATCGCCGCGATCGCCCGGGCACTGCGCTGCAGCCTGGACGAGCGGGATCACCTGTTCCACCTGGCCGGGCAGAACGCCCCGACCCGGATGCACCGCGCCGACCACATCGACCCGGCGATCCTGCGTGTGCTCGACCGGCTGGAGGACACCCCGGCGGTCGTCGTGAGCCACCTGGGCGAGACGCTCGTCGAGAACCGGCTCGCTGCGGCGCTCCTCGGCAGCTCGGTCGACCTGCCGGGTAACCGGCGGTACCAGGCGTGGCGCTGGTTCGTGACGGGTGAGGAGCTCACGAAGTACGCCCCGGAGCAGCACGAGCGACTGGCCAGGGTCGTGGTGGCCTCGCTCCGGGCGACGGCTGCGCTCGCGGGGCCGGGAGACCGGCGCGCGACCGAACTGATCGCCGAGCTCGAGGCGCGGAGCCCGGAGTTCCGTGAACTCTGGGCCCTGCACGAGGTGGCGACGCGCTGGTCGGACAACAAGACCATCGTGCAGCCGGAGCTCGGACGGATCACCGTCGACTGTCAGGTACTGCACACCGACGACCAGGCGCAGGCGCTGCTGCTCTTCACCGCGCCTCCGGGGTCGGAGGACGCGCAGAAGCTCGAGCTCCTCGGCGTCGTCGGACAGCAGACGTTCGCTGGCTGACCCTCGCACGGTGCGAGGTTCCGTACTCCGTGCGGCGGCGAGCAGGTCGCACCGAGTGCAGAACCTCGCACGGGACGAACAGAACCCGGAAGCAACGCCGCGTCACACACTTGGCCGCGTGCCGTACACCCTGCCTAGGGTGGGGGCGTGAGCACTCCGCGCGTGTACGTCATCCACGAGAACCCCGAGTGGTTCCCCCCGCTCGCCGCCGCCTTCGAGGCCGAGGGCGTCCCGGTCGAGGAGATCCTCCTGACCGAGGGGCAGATCGACCTCGGTTCCGAACCCGCGCCGGGCGTCTACTGGTCCCGCATGTCCGCGAGTTCCCACACCCGCGGCCACGAGCACAGCAAGGAGTACACCCGCGCGGTCCTCGGCTGGCTCGAACGAGCGGGTCGCCAGGTCGTCGGCGGCAGCCACGTCCTCGAACTCGAGGTCTCGAAGGTCGCCCAGCACGGCCTCCTGCAGCAGGCCGGGTTCGACGTGCCCCGCACCACCGCCGTGTTCGGCACGACGACCCTCAAGGACGCCGCCCGCACCTTCACCGACGGGCAGGACGTCCCCTTCATCACGAAGCACAACCAGGGCGGCAAGGGCCTGGGCGTGCGACGGTTCGACTCGCTCGCCGAGTTCGACGCCTACGTCGACAGCCCCGAGTTCGAGGCCCCGGTCGACGGCATCACCCTGCTGCAGGAGTACCTCACCGCCCGCGAGCCCTTCATCACCCGCGTCGAGTTCGTCGGCGGCGAGTTCGTCTACGCCGTCCGCGTCGACACGAGCGCCGGCAGCTTCGAGCTCTGCCCCGCCGACGCGTGCGAGGTCCCGCAGGTGATCGCCGGTGCCGTCTGCGACGTCCCCGGTGCCGACGCTCCCGCGGGCGCGTCGGCAGCGTTCGCCGTCCGGCAGGAGATCACGGCCGAGCACCCGCTGGTCCAGAAGCTCCGCACGTTCCTCGCCGACCAGCGGGTCACCATCGCGGGCGTCGAGTTCATGGAGACGACGGACGGCCGCACCGTCGTCTACGACATCAACACGAACACGAACTACAACCCCGCGGTCGAGGAGTCGGCGCCGGCCTCCGGCCCGCGCTCCATCGCACGCTACCTCGGCGGGCTGCTGGAGACGCAGTACGCGCCGCAACTGACGGCCTGACAACGCAAGAACCACCGGACTGGAGGCCCGTGGCGGGCCCGCCACGGGCCTCCAGTCCGTCCCGCGCCCCTTCCCGGGCACTCCCCACCTCCCCAAGGAACTCACCCCGTGCGATTCGGATACTGGACCCCGCTCTTCGGCGGCTGGCTGCGCAACGTCGACAACGAGAACATGCCGGTCACCTTCGACTACGTGAAGCGACTGGCGCAACGCGCCGAGCGGATCGGCTTCGACCTGACGCTCGTGCCGGAGCTCAACCTCAACGACATCAAGGGCACGGCCGCGCCGTCGCTCGAGGCCTGGTCGCTCGCGGCGGCCATCGCGGCGACGACCGAACGGCTCGAGATCATGGCGGCGATGCGACCCGGGTACCACCTGCCCGCGGTGACTGCCAAGCAGGCGGCGACGATCGACGACATCTCGTGCGGCCGGTTCACCTTCAACGTGGTGAGCGCGTGGTGGGCCGAAGAGGCGAAGCAGTACGGCGGGATCTTCTCCGAGCACGACGACCGCTACAAGCGCACCGCGGAGTTCGTCGAGGTCTTGAAGGGCCTGTGGCGCGAGACCCCGTACTCGTTCTCCGGCGAGTACTACGACATCCGGAACGCCCACCTCGAGCCGAAGCCGCGCGTGACCCCGCGCATCTACGCCGGCGGTGAGAGTGAGGCGGGCAAGGCCGCGATCACCGGGTACGCCGACGCCTACGTCACGCACGGCGGCACCGTCGAGGAACTCCGCACGAAGATCGCCGAGATGAAGCAGCGCCGCGTCGACGCCGGGCTGCCGCCGTTCGAGGCTTTCGGCATGGCCGCGTACGTCATCGTCCGCGAGACCGAGGAGGAGGCGCGGGCCGAGCTCGCCCGGATCACCGACGTGCAGCACGGCAAGGCGTACGAGTCGTACCAGGACTTCATCTCGAAGTCGCAGCTCGAGCACGTGCCCTCGCTCGAGGACTACTCGGTGTCGAACCGCGGTCTGCGTCCCGGGTTCGTCGGCACCCCCTCGCAGGTGGCCGACCGCATCAAGGAGTTCGAGGACGCCGGGGTCGACACGCTCCTGCTGCAGTTCTCGCCGCAGCTCGAGGAGATGGACCGGTTCGGCGAGCACGTCATCCCGCTCGTCCGGCAGACGGCCGCGACGACGGCTGCGGGCGCCTCGGAGGCAGTCTCGTGAGCACCGAGGGCGACTGGGCGTTCGAGACCCGGCAGATCCGTGCGGGATTCAAGGCTGATCCGGGGTGGGGCGCGAACGTGCCGCCGATCGCGCAGAGCGCCGGGTTCGTCTACCCGTCGGGCGAGGACGCCGCGGCACGTTTCATGCTCGATGCCCCCGGCCACACCTACTCACGCGTGAACAACCCGTCCGCAGCGGCGCTCGAGCGGCGGATCACCGACCTCGAGGGCGGCATCGGCGCGCTGGCGCTCGCGTCCGGGCAGGCGGCGACGTCGCTCGCCGTGCTCGGCGTCGCGCGGGCGGGCGACCACGTCGTGTCGAGCGCCTCGCTCTACGGCGCGACCTACACGCTCTTCGCGTCGACGCTCCGCGACCTGGGCATCACCTTCACCTTCGTGCAGGACCCGACGGACCTGTCCGAGTGGGCCGCGGCGGTTCGCCCGGAGACGAAGGCGTTCTTCGGTGAGTCGATCCCGAACCCGCGCGGCGACGTCCTGGACTTCGCCGGGGTGGCGGGTGTGGCGCACGGGGCTGGCGTGCCCCTGATCGTCGACAACACCATCGCGACGCCGTACCTGGTCCGCCCGATCGAGCACGGCGCCGACATCGTCGTGCACTCGGCGACGAAGTACCTGGCCGGGCACGGCAGCGCCATCGCCGGGCTCATCGTCGACAGCGGCAACTTCGAGTGGGCCGCCCACGCCGACCGGTACCCGCAGCTCGCGACGGTCGAGGAGTCCGGGTTCGCGAACACGGACTTCGCCGCGAAGTTCGGACGCCGTGCCTTCATCCAGCGCACCCGCTCGAAGCTGTCCGCCGATCTGGGGCCCGCGATCGCACCGTTCAACGCGTTCCTGGTGCTGCAGGGGATCCAGACCCTGTCACTCCGGATGGACCGCCACGTGTCGAACGCCGCAGCCGTCGCGACCTGGCTGGACGCACACGACCAGGTCGAACACGTGCACTACGCCGGCCTGCCGGGCTCGCCGTGGCACCACCTGCAGCAGCGCTACGTGCCGAAGGGGCCGTCGGCGGTGCTGTCCTTCGACCTCGCCGGCGGGGTCCACGCCGGGCGACGGTTCGTGGCGGCGCTCGAGCTGTTCGACCACGTCTCGAACCTCGGTGACGTCCGGTCGCTCGTCGTGCACCCGGCATCGACGACCCACGTGCAGATGACCTCGGCGGAACGGGCGGCCGCCGGTGTCGGGGACGGGCTCATCCGTCTGTCGATCGGCCTGGAGCACATCGACGACATCACCGCCGACCTGGCGCGGGGGTTCACGGCAGCCGCAGCGGGATAGGTTGGGCGCATGACCACGTTGGCCGCCCCGACCCGCGTGCGGACGCGCGCCCCCGGCAAGATCAACGTGTACCTGTCCGTCGGTGCGCTGCAGGACGACGGCTACCACGACGTGGCCACCGCGTACCAGGCGGTGTCCCTGTACGAGGACGTCACCGCCGAGCACGCGGACGACTTCTCGGTCACCTTCACGGGCCCGATCGACACGAGTGCCGTGCCGGTCGACGAGTCGAACCTGGCGATCCGCGCGGCCCGGTTGGTGGCGGACGCCGCCGGCCACCGCGGCGGGGTGCGACTGACCATCGACAAGCAGGTCCCCGTCGCGGGTGGCATGGGCGGCGGCTCCGCGGACGCGGCGGCGACGCTGCTCGCCGTCGACACGCTCTGGGGCACCGCACTCGGTCGTGAGGAACTGCTCCGGCTCGCCGCGCAGCTCGGCGCCGACGTGCCCTTCGCGTTCGCGGGTGGCACCGCCGTCGGCACCGGCCGCGGGGACGAGCTCAGCCCCGCCCTGGCGAAGGGCGAGTTCCACTGGGTCCTCGCCCTGAGCGACGACGGCCTGAGCACCCCCGCGGTCTACCGGGCGCTCGACGAGCACCGGGAGCGCTACCGGGCCGACATCGCGCCGGCGCCGTCGCACCCGGTGGTCGAGGCCAACGTGCTGCAGGCCCTGCGTGCCGGCGACCCCGACCTGCTCGCCGACTGCGTCCACAACGACCTGCAGGCACCCGCGATGCGGTTGTTGCCCCGGCTCGCGGCGACGCTCGAGCTCGGCGAGAAGTCCGGCGCCCTCGCCGGCCTGGTGTCCGGCAGCGGGCCGACGGTGGCGTTCCTGGTCGGCGACCGCGACGCAGCGCTCGAGCTGCAGGTCGAGCTCAGTGCCGCCGGCATGGTCGCCCTCCGGGCCACCGGTCCGGTGCACGGCGCCCGCGTGGTGCACTGACGCGGCGTGTGCCTGGTGCCCTGACGCCGGCGCGGACGCCGGCGCGACGGCCGATCGTCAGCGGCTGTACTTCCAGAGGATGACCGTCCCCGTGTGCCAGTGGCGCACCACGTGGAAGCCCTCGTCCTCGAGCGTCCCGGTGACCTGCGGGCGGATGTTCCGCGACTTCCCGCCGACGAACCAGACGGTGTCGATGCCGTCCAGGCGGGCGGGCACCGTCGCAGCGATGGCACCGTTGACGTCCCAGAGCTGTCCGCGCTCGGCACCGGTCTCGGCGACGGCCAGGTCCCGCATCCCGGTGAACGAGTCCGGGTAGGTGTCGGCGATGACCTGCGCGGTCGTGGTCGGGTGCCCCCAGACGCTGCCGAAGACCACGCCCTCACCGTTGTCGGTCCGCCAGTCGCGCTCGCGCTCGATGATCGCCGCGGCGTCCGCCCAGTGCGAGTCCTGTTTGGCGTGCGGCAGCCGGACGACCGTGCTGGTCGGGGCCGCCACCAGCAGCATCGCGACCACGGTCAGGGCGAGCCAGCGGCGGGGACGGACCGCGGTGATCGCGAGACCGATCAGGAGCGCGACGAACGGCAGGCTCAGGCTGGCGTACTTCGGTGAGTACAGGTGCTCGCCCGCGGCCGTGGCACCGACGAGCAGTGCGGTGGGCAGGAGCGTCAGGGGGACGGCGACCCGGACCGCCTGCGCCCGGAGCAGGTCGCGCGCTGCAGGGGAGGGTCGGCGGACGGCGCCGACGGCGAGCACCACCCCGACGGCCATCAGGACCCAGCCGAGCGCGGCGTACGGCCAGACGGCGCCGAACCACGCGGTCGCGATCACCTGCCGGACGGTGGCCCACCCGATACCGGTGATCCAGGCGACCTGCTTGGCCTGGCCGGCGGCGAGGACGATGAACGGGGACACCACGAGGGCCGCAGCGACCGCGGCGCCGGCCCAGCGCCCGAGCACCGCACGGTCGACCATCGGCGCGGCCACGGCGCCGGAGCGGCCGGTGAGGGCGGCGCGACGACGGGCCGCGCGATCGCTGATGCCGGTCCAGACGAGCACGACACCGTGCGTGAGGACGACCAGGGACAGGTAGACGTTGAACAGCACGGCGACGACGGAAAGCACCCCGTAGACCACCCACCACCGGGTCGCGTGCCGTCGGCTGCGGGCGCGCCGGACGGCGGTGAGCCCGACGAGCGTGAGCGCGACGGCGAAGGTGGTGACCGCCGCGTACGGCCGACCCTCGGTGCCGGCCCAGGCGACACGGGGCAGGAGCAGGAAGACGATGCCGGAGACGACGCCGAGCCGGAACCCGCCGAGTCGGCGGCCGAGCGCGACGACGAGACCGGCGGAGACGCCGATCGCCAGTGCGCTCGGGAACCGCAGCGTGAACGGGGAGTACCCGACCAGCGTGAACCAGACGTGCATCACGGCGTAGTACAGGCCGTGCACGGCGTCGACGTTCTGCAACTCGGCCCAGAGCGCCGGCCAGCTCCGCTGCGCGCTCGCGACGGTGGCGGCCTCGTCGTACCAGACCGACGGCACCCAGACGAAGGCCGCGGCGACGACGACACCGACGGCGCCGACGGTGATCTCGGGGGTCCGGGCGAGTGCCCGCACAGCCGCGACGGCGAGTGCCCGGAGGCGCGCACGGACCGACGCGTCCGACGTCGCGCGCCGGACCGGTACGGTGCCGGTGCGGGGGGAACTCACGCCCGCGACCGTACCGATCTGCTCTGGGCGTCCGCCGCGTCCGTGCGCTGAACTCTCACGTGCAGGAGTTCGGTGCCACGGGCCAGAATGACGGGATGGATCCCCTCGTCGCCCCCGTCGCTGCGCTGTCCCCGTGGCGGGCGCAGCTCGGTTCGCGGACCGCAGCGCTCGCCGACGTCGGCACGATCGGGCTGCGGCGGCTGGCCACATCGCGCATCCTCGTGGTCGGCGCCGGCGGACTGGGGGCGCCGGTCGTCGCGTACCTCGCGGGCGTCGGCCGGCTGACCGTGGTCGACCCGGACGTCGTCGACGCGTCGAACCTGGCGCGGCAGACCCTGTTCACGGCGGCGGACGTCGGGTCGCCGAAGGCCGAGGTCGCGGTCGCCCGTGCCGTGGCCGTCGACCCCGAGCTCGACGCGGTCGCCGTGGTCGCGTCGTTCACGCCGGACATGGTCGCCGGGCACGACGTCGTCGTCGACGCGGCCGACTCCGTCCTGGTCACCCGAGCGGTCTCCGACGCCTGCGCGGTGGCCGGCATGCCGTTCGTGTGGGGGACCGTGCTCGGCCACGACGGCCAGGTCAGCGTGTTCCGCGATGCCGGTCCCGACGGCGTCGACTTCCACGACCTGCACCCGGACGCGTTGCCCGACGAGGGGTCGTGCGCCCTCGACGGCGTCGTCCCCGCCCTGTGCGGCGCGGTCGGCGCGGTGATGGCCGCCCAGGTCTCGGCGTTGGTCGCCGGCACCGGCGACCCCCTGCTCGGACGCGTCCTGACCGTCGACGCACGGCGCTGGCTCTGGACGGAGAGCCCGGTCCGGCGCGGACCCGCATCACGTCGACCGGCACCGGTCGCCGGGCCGGAGCCCGCGCGCATCGCTCCGTCCGCCCTCGCCGCCCGCCTCGCCGACCCGTCCGACCCGGTGGTCGTCGTCGACGTCCGGACCGACGAGGAGCGCGCGGCCGGCGTGGTCGCCGGCGCCGTCCGCGACGACACCGATGCCGCCGACGTGGTCGTCTACTGCGCCCGTGGCCCCCGGGCGGTCGCGTGGGCGGCACGGCAACCGGCCGGGAGGCGCGTGACGGTCCTCGACGGCGGGTTCGAGGCCTGGCGTCGCGAGGGGCTGCTCGTCACGATCGAGCGTGACTCCTGACCCAGCGGGTCGCTTTCACCGCGCCTGCGGATACAATCAGCGGATCATGACGCAACTGCGGGTACGAGATGCTGCCGCGTTCCTCGGGATCAGTGACGACACCGTGCGCCGGCTCGTCGACGCCGGCACCTTCGCCCGTGCCACGGACGAGGCGGGTCGTGCTGTGGTCGACGGCCGCGAAGTCGCCGCGTACGCCCGCGCGCGGAGTACCGAGCTGACCGATCCGGCGTCCGAGGTGAAGCACTCGGCCCGGAACCGGTTCGTCGGCATCGTCACCGACCTGGTCGTCGACACCGTGATGGCCCAGGTCGAGCTGCAGTGCGGCCCGCACCGGGTGGTGTCGCTGATGAGCGCCGAGGCCGTCCGCGACCTCGGGCTCGAGGTCGGCGCCGTCGCCGTCGCGTCGGTCAAGGCCACGATGGTCGCGGTCGAGGCGCCCGCTCACCAGGAGGACCCCCGATGATCCGTCGGCACACCCGCTCGCTGCTCGTTCCCCTCGTCGTCGTCGTGGCGGCGCTCGGGCTGTCGGCGTGTTCCACCACCGACGCCCCGGCGGGGGCGACGTCACCGTCCTCGTCGTCGTCGTCGAGCGGGGACACAGACGTGTCGGGCTCGATCACCGTGTTCGCGGCGGCGTCGCTCCAGCAGACGTTCACCACGCTCGGCAAGGACTTCGAGCTCGCCAACCCCGGCGCCTCGATCCGGTTCTCGTTCGCGGGCTCGAGCGACCTCGTCACGCAGATCCGGAACGGTGCCCCCGCCGACGTCTTCGCGTCCGCCGACGAGGCGAACATGGCGAAGCTGTCCTCGACCGACCTGGCGAGCGGGTCGGCGCAGGACTTCGCGACGAACGTCCTCGAGATCGCCGTGGCGCCGGGCAACCCGAAGGGCATCACGAGCCTCGACGACCTGACCGGCGCCGACGTGCAGCTCGTCACCTGCGCCACGCCGGTGCCGTGCGGCGCCGCCACGGCGAAGGTCGAATCCGCGTCGGGCATCGACCTGCAGCCCGTCAGCGAGGAGCAGTCCGTCACCGACGTCCTCGGCAAGGTCGAGTCCGGACAGGCCGATGCCGGGCTCGTCTACGTGACCGACGTACGGGGTGCGGACGGCAGGGTCGACGGGGTTCCCTTCGACGAGTCCTCCCGGGCCGTCAACACCTACCCGATCGGCGTGCTGCGCGAGTCCGAGGACCCGGAGCTCGCGCGGGCGTTCACCGAGTACGTCCGCTCCTCGAGCGGCCAGAAGGTGCTCACCGCCGCCGGGTTCGGGAAGCCGTGACCCGTGTCCTCGCGGGCTGACGGACGGCCGCCGGTCGCCAGGTGGCTGCCGCTGCCCGCGGCGCTCGGCGGGCTGTTCGTCGTCGTACCGGTGCTCGCGATGCTCGGCCGGGTCGACTGGTCGTCGATCGTCGGGCTCGTGACCTCGACCGCGTCGCTCACCGCGCTCGGGCTGAGTCTCGGCACGGCACTCGCCGCGACCGGCATCGCCTTCGTCCTCGGGTACCCGCTCGCCGTGCTCTTCGCGCGGTCGCGGTCGCGCTGGGTCGGCGTCGCCCGGGCCGTGGTGCTGCTGCCGCTCGTGCTCCCGCCGGTGGTCGGCGGCCTCGCACTGCTCGCGGCGTTCGGTCGGCTCGGTGTGGTCGGGGCGTTCCTCGACGACCGCGGCCTGCACATCGCGTTCACCACGGCGGCCGTCGTCATCGCGCAGACCTTCGTCGCGATGCCGTTCCTGGTGTCCTCGGTCGAGGGAGCGCTCCGCGTCGAGGGCGACCGGTACGAGCGGGTCGCCGCGACCCTCGGGGCCGGGCCGACCCGGACGTTCCTGACCGTGACGACTCCGCGGGTCCTGCCTGGCATCGTGTCCGGGCTCGTGCTCTGCTTCGCCCGGGCGCTGGGCGAGTTCGGCGCGACCCTGACCTTCGCCGGCAGTCTGCAGGGGGTCACCCGGACCCTGCCACTCGAGGTCTACCTGCAGCGCGAGGTCGACCCGGACACCGCGGTCGCGCTGGCCGTGGTGCTCGTCGTGGTGGCCGTCGTGGTCATCGGCGCCTCGTCGTTCCGGACCCGCGGAGCCCTGGCATGACGGCGACGGGCACGGTCGGCGTCCGAGCGCACGTCGTCGTCGAACGCCGTGACGTCGACGTGTCGGTCGAGGTCGCCGCGGGGGAGTGCCTGGCGGTCATCGGCCCGAACGGCGCGGGCAAGTCGACGCTCGTCGAGGCCCTGGCCGGACTGCTGCCGATCGACGCCGGACAGATCGTGCTCGCCGACGCCGTGGTGTCCGGGCCGCGCCGCAGCGTCCCCGCCAACCGTCGCCGGGTCGGGCTCGTCGCGCAGCGAGCCGACCTGTTCCCGTTCCTCGACGTCGTCGGGAACGTCGCCTTCGGGCCGCGCGCCGCCGGTGTCCGGCGGGCAGCGGCGCGGGAGCGGGCGCTCGGCGCCCTGGCCGCCGTGGGGATCGAGTCGCTCGCGGAGCGGCGTCCGGACACCCTGTCCGGCGGGCAGGCGCAGCGCGTCGCCATCGCCCGGGCACTCGCCACCGACCCCGCGGTGCTCCTGCTCGACGAACCGACCTCCGCGCTCGACCTCGGTGTCCGCGACGAGGTCCGCGCGGCCCTCCGCGCCGCGGTCGCCGACCGACCGAGCGTGCTCGTGACGCACGACCCGGTCGAGGTCGTCGCCCTGGCCGACCGCGTCGTCGTGTTCGAGGGCGGACGGGTGGTCGAGGAGGGCACTCCGGCAGCCGTGCTCGGATGCCCGACCAGTGCGTTCGCCGCGACGTTCTCCGGACTCGCGCTGGTGCGCGGGACCGCCACCGCGGGTGGGATCGTGATCGACGGCGGGGGTGCGCTGGCGTCGGGGACGCACCCCGTGCCTCCCGGCCGTCCTGCCCTGGCCGCGTTCCACCCGACGGCCGCCGTGCTGACGCGGGACGGTACCGGGCCGGCGAGGACCGTGACGTCACTCGAACCGCGTGACGGACTGGTGCGTGTGCGGGCCGGCGACCTGGTGGCCGACCTGACGCTCGCGCGGGTCACGGCGCTCGGGATCGGACCGGGCGACACGGTCCGCATCGAGGTCCCGGCGAGGGAAGTGTCGGTCTACGCGCCCCGCGGTTGAGACAATGGTCGGATGACCTCCTGGTTCCCCAAGGTGTGGCCCGTGGCCACCCCGGTCCTGGCGGCCGTCGTGCTCATGTTCTCGTACGGCCGGTACGGACTCGGCACCGCCGTCGTCGCGGTCGTCGCGGTCGTGCTCGCCGCGACGGTGCTGGCTGCGGTCCACCACGCCGAGGTCGTCGCGCACCGCGTCGGGGAACCCTTCGGGTCGCTCGTGCTCGCCGTTGCCGTGACGATCATCGAGGTGGCGCTGATCATCTCGCTGTCGAGCTCCGGGGGTGCGCAGGCGGAGACCCTCGCCCGTGACACCGTGTTCTCGGCCGTGATGATCACGATGAACGGACTGGTTGGCCTCGCGATCCTGATTGGCACCCTGCGGCACAACACGGTGCGGTTCAACCAGGAGGGCGCGAGTGCCGCGACCATGACGGTGGCGGCCCTCGCCGTGCTGACCCTGGTGCTGCCGACCTTCACCACCGGCACCGACGACGCGTCCTTCACCGGCACGCAGCTGGTGTTCGTGGCGGTGGCGTCGCTCGTGCTCTACGGATTGTTCGTGGTGACGCAGACCGTGGCGCACCGGGACTTCTTCCTGCCGGTCAACCGCTCCGGCGGCGTGCTCGTCGAGTCCGAGGACGCCCACGCCGCACGGCCGACCGGTCGCACGACCCTGGTGTCGCTCGGGCTGCTCGTCGTCGCACTGGTCGCGGTGGTCGGGCTCGCCAAGGTCGAGTCGCCGGCGATCGAGGCCGGTGTCGCCGCAGTGGGGTTCCCGCCGTCGTTCGTCGGCGTCGTGATCGCGCTGCTCATCCTGCTCCCAGAGGGCATCGCCGCGTCGAAGGCCGCCGCTCGCAACAGGGTCCAGACCAGCCTGAACCTGGCGATGGGGTCGGCGATGGCGTCGATCGGTCTGACGATCCCGTCGATCGCGGTCGCGTCGCTGTTCATGCCGGGGACGCTGCTGCTGGGGCTCGGGCCGTCGCAGATCGTGCTGCTCGCGCTGACGATCGTCGCCGCGGTGCTCACCGTGCTGCCCGGTCGTGCGACGCGGCTGCAGGGCGGGGTGCACCTGGTGATCTTCGCGGCGTTCATCGTGCTGTCGGTCTCGCCGTAGGGCGGACCGGACCGGGCCGGGCCGGGCCGGGCCGGTCGCCGGGGCGCTGGGGCGGCCGGGTCGTTCCGGGCATACCTGGTGGAATCGGGCGTACCTGGCCGAAAGTTCCGACCCGGTACGCCCGAAAGTCCCAGGCATCGCGAGCGCTCTGGGAAGGAACGGGCGCCGCTCAGCCGCCGGCGAAGGGGGGCATCACGTCGACGACCTCGACGCCCTCGAGCGAGGTCGCCCGGTCGCGCGTGGTCACACCGTCGACGAGGTACGAGCAGCGCTCCTGCAACGCGGTCCAGCGCGGAGGATCTGCGACGGCGTCGATCGCGCCGAGCGCCGCGCCGATGGTCGCAGCCCCGGTGGTCAGCGAATCCACACCCACGGCGGCGCGGGCCGCGGCGAAGAACCGGATGGTCGTCACGCCTCAGCCGCCGATCGCGCTCATGCCGCGGGTGGGGTGCACGAGCTCGTCGCTGTCGTCACCGTGGTCGCGGGGCTTCGCCCACATCGCGAGCCGCCAGAGCTCGGCGACCTGGTCGTCGGTCGCACCGGCGCGCATCGGCCCGAGCACGTCGGTCTCCTCGTCGGAGAACAGGCAGCTGCGCACGTGCCCGTCGGCGGTCAGCCGGGTGCGGGTGCAGTCGGCGCAGAACGACTCGGTGATGCTCGCGATGATCCCGACGGTGCCGAGCGGCTCCCCGGAGACGGCATCGTGCACGCGGTACCGCTCGGCCGGGGCCCCGTCACGCGGTGCGTCGTCCGGAGTGAGCACGAACGGCGTCGCCAGCAGCGCGCGGGTCTCGGCGGCGGTCACCATCGAGGTGCGGTCCCAGGCGTGGTCGGGGTCCAGCGGCATCTGCTCGATGAACCGCAGCTCGTAGCCGCGCTCCAGGCACCAGCGGAGCAGCTCGGGCGCGGCCTCGTCGTTGATCCCGCGCAGCAGCACCGCGTTGACCTTGATGTCGAGTCCGGCGTCGTGCGCGGCCGACAGCCCGGCGATGACCCTGTCGAGGAAGGGGCGACGGGTCACGGTGGTGAAGACGTCGGGGTCGATGGTGTCGAGCGACACGTTCACCCGGCGGAGCCCGGCGTCGTACAGGGCCTGCGCCCGGTGGGCGAGGCCGATCGCGTTCGTGGTCAGCGACAGCTCGGGGGCCTCGGGCAGCGCCGCACACCGGGCGATCACGTCGACCAGGTCGTGGCGGAGCATCGGCTCGCCGCCGGTGAACCGCACCTTGCGCACGCCGAACCGCGACGAGCCGAGGCGGACGAGCCGCTCGATCTCCGTGGCGGTCATCAGGGCGTCGTCGGGGGCGAACGGCAGTCCGGCGGCCGGCATGCAGTACGTGCAGCGCAGGTTGCACCGCTCGGTCAGCGACACACGCAGGTCGACGGCCCGCCGCCCGAACCGGTCGGCCAGCCCTGCGCCGCCCGGCCCGGGCTCGGTCGGACCGCCGGTCGTGCCGAGCAGGGTCGCGGGTGCCATGGCGTCAGCGTACGTGTTCCACGGGCCGGAACGTCAGCCGCTCCCACCACCGCCGCCAGTCGGGCCGACTCGTGCGCAGCAGGGTGACGACCACGATGACGGCCACGGCGGCCAGCAGCCACCACCGGTAGGCGTCCGCCGACGGCCACACCCCGCGCAGCGCGATGGCCAGTCCGATCGACAGCCACTCCCACCGCCCCGACAGCACCACGAACGGGATGAGCAGCAGCGCGTACCAGGGGTAGCGCGGGGTCACGGCGAGGAACGTCACGCCGATCATCAGGACCTCGCCCGACCACGGTCGCGCCGGGTCGGACAGCCGCCACGCCACGAACGCGGCGAGCAGCACCAGGAGTCCGACCACCACCGTGGCGGCGTCGCCCTGGAACACCGTCGACACCAGGGCGAAGCGGGAGCCGTCCTCGTAGCCCTCCTCGCTCAGGTAGCCGGGCAGGTACCCGAGCACGTCGAGCCCGGTGGTGAGCACGTACGGCACGTAGAGCAGACCGAACACGGCGATGCCGACCGGGACCGCCCACCAGCCCCGGCCACGGCCGAGCAACGGTGGGTACACGATCGCCGGGATGAGCTTCGTGGCGGTCGCCGCGCCGAGGGCGATCCCGCCCCAGATCGGCCGGCCGAACGCGACGAGCACCACGCCGGCCGTGGCGAGGGCGGCGCCGACGACGTCGACGTGCGAGTTGGTGACCGCCTCGGACGCCACCAGCGGGGACCAGGCCCACAGCGCCGCCCACCAGGTCGGCCGCCCGATGCGTCGGAGCACCAGGACGAGCCCGATCGTGACCCCGAGCGAGACGAGCAGCCCGGCGACCTGGAACGGCAGGTACTGGGCGGTCGCCGGCACGAACGCCCGCACCCCGGCGAACCAGAGCTGGGCCATCGGCGGGTAGATCGTCGTGACGTCCGGCCGGTTGATCGCGGTGCAGTGGCCGTCCGCCCCGTCGCCGAGCCCGCGGAACCGGGGCTTCAGGGGGTCGCACGTGCCGTCCACCTTGTCCGGGAACAACCAGTCGGGTCGGAGACCGGACAGTGCCGTGGACTGGGGGGTGTGCGCGTAGGGGGAGACACCGGCATGCTGGACGATGCCGTCCCACGCGTACCGCGCGGAGTCGGTGCTCGTGTTCGGCGGGCCGACCAGCGCGGCGATGCCGATCACCACCGCTCCGCCGATGACCATCGTGGTCATCCACCGGACGGGCACGAAACGCACCGCGAGCACGGCGATCACGAAGACGGTCCAAGCGATCAGCGTCCACGCAACGAATGCAGAACGATGGCCCGATCGGAGGAACCCCAGATGCGTGACGCCGACGGCGATGACGCCCGCGAGGGCCAGCACTCCGAGGACGGCCAGCACCCCGGCGAGGGACGGTCGGAGGGCACGCAGTCGGTCGCTCATGGTCCGTCGAGGCTATCCGGCGTCCAGCGCCTGCTGCACGACGGACGAGCAGCTCTGGCGTCCCCCAACCGCAACGCCCGCTCGGCGGTCGTGCTCGGGCGCCTGCTCGGCATCGCGTTCCTGATCTGCTTCGGCACCGGGATCTACAGCCACCTGCTGCAGGAACCGCTCGGCTGGATGCGGTTCCCGACCCGTCCGACGCAGCTGTACCAGTTCACGCAGGGCCTGCACATCACGACCGGGATCGCGATCATCCCGCTGCTGCTCGCGAAGCTCAACACCGTCATGCCCGCCCTGGTGCAGGTGCCGCCGGTCCGCGGTGTGCTGCACCTGCTCGAGCGCCTGTCGATCGCGGTGCTGGTGTCCGCGTCGATCATCCAGGTCGTCACCGGCCTGCTCAACACCTACCAGTGGTACCCGTGGCCGTTCCCGTTCCGCCAGGTGCACAACGCGATGGCCTCCGTGATCATCGGGTCGCTGGCCATCCACATCGCGGCCAAGCTGCCGGTCATCGCCCGCTACTGGCGGAAGCGCGATTCCTACGACACGCACGGCCGGTTCATCGCGGACCCCGCGTCCGGCAGCGAGCTGCTCCCACCCGGCCTGGCGCAGCCCGCTCAGCGGGATCGCGCCAGCGACCCGCGGGATGCGCCGAGCGAGCTTGCGAGCGAGGGTGGTGCCTCCGCCCCGCGCGCTGCGGACTCCGAGACGGCCGGGTCCACCGCCGCCGGCCTGCTGGGCCGCGTGTTCCGCTGGATCGACGGCGTCGACGCCGCCCCCGGCGGCGGCGCCGAGTCTCGGCCCACCGGACCGGACACGGCCCCGGAGACCCGCGAGGTGTCCGAGGAGCCGAGTCTCGGCCAGCCGACGGCCGACGTGGCGGAGCCGAGCCGGGCCTCCAGGCCGACGCCGGACGCAGCCACCGGACGACGTGAGCGGATCGCCCGACGCGGGTTCTTCGCCGGCGTGACGGCGGCGACCGTCGGTGTCGTCGCGCTCACGGCGGGGCAGTCCTCGAAGCTCGCGGAACCGTTCAACGCGTTCGGCGCCCGCGGCCGCGGCATCGGTGCGAACGGCTTGCCGGTCAACCGCACCGCGCGTGCCGCCGGTGTCCTCGCCAGCGCGACCGCCGCCGACTGGACGCTCACCGTCGTCGGCCATGACGTGAGTCGGACGTTCGTCCGGGCGGAACTCGTCGCGCTCGGCACCGCGCAGGTCGACCTGCCGATCTCGTGCGTCGAGGGGTGGAGCCAGATGGCGACCTGGAAGGGCGTGCGGATGCGCGACCTGCTCGACGCCGTGCAGGCGCCGCAGGGATCGCACGTGCGGGTGACGAGCCTGGAGCGGCACGGCGGCTACCGGATCATGGACATGGGACCGGAGTACGCCGAGGACCCGACGACGCTCGTCGCCCTCGAGCTGAACGGTGCGACGCTCGACCTGGACCACGGGTTCCCGGCGCGGATCATCGCTCCGGGGCGGCCGGGTGTGCTGCAGACCAAGTGGATCGAGCAGATCGAGGTGCTCCGGTGAAGGCCGCGCGGATCGTGCTCGTGGTGATCGGCGTGCTGGTCATCGCCTTCGGGGCGTACGTGCTCGTGACGTCCGTCAAGCCGAACCGCATCGGCGGGCTCGGGGTGTGGCTGCTCGCGGCGGTGGTGCTGCACGACGCGGTCCTGTCGCCGTTCGTGGTCGGTGCCGGGCTGCTGCTGCGTCGGGCCGGACGCTCGCTGCGGGCCTGGGTGCTCGTCGTCGTGCAGGCCGCGATCGTGCTGGGCAGCGCGCTCGCCCTGGTGGTCCTGCCGGAGATCGCTGCCAAGGACCACGGCCAGAAGAACCCCACTGTGCTGCCGTTCGACTACGGCACGCGCCTGGTGCTGGTCGAGGGTGCGCTGCTCGTCGTCGTGGTGGTGGTGCTCGTGGTCGGGGTGGTGCGGTCGCGTCGCGCTGCTGGTTCGTCCGCGGTGCGCAGCACTGGTTAAAGGGACAACCTTTCAAGTAGGATGTGCCCATGACCGACGAGACCCCGTGGCTCACCCGCGAGCAGCTGCGCGCGTGGATGAAGCTCGTCGCCGTCATGGAACTCCTGCCGGCCGCGCTCGACCAGCAGCTGCAGCGCGACGCCGACCTGACGCACTTCGACTACATGGTCATCGCGATGCTCTCCGAGACCGACACCCGGACCCTGCGGATGTCGGCGCTCGCCTCGGCCACGAACGCCTCGTTGCCGCGGCTGTCGCACGTGGTGTCCCGGCTCGAGAAGCGCGGGCTCGTGACCCGGTGCCCGTCGACCTCGGACCGCCGGGCCACCGACGTCCGCCTGACCGACGCCGGGTACGCCACCATCGTCGACGCGGCTCCGGACCACGTCCGCACCGCCCGCCGGATGGTCATCGACGCACTCAGTGACGAGCAGGTCGCGCAGCTCGACGGCATCGCGGCGTCGCTCCTGACGCGGCTCGACCCCGAGCGGCGGTTCGCGGCGCTGACGTACCCCCGCGAGGACGACGACGTCGCGATCTGCGAGCAGCGGCTGACGGGTGCGGCGACGGACTGAGGCAGGCTCGCGGCTGTGTCCCTGCAATAGGCTCGCCGCATGACCGACCCCGCTGCGCCGTCCGACACGTACTCCTACCTCGGACCAGCCGGCACGTTCACCGAGGCGGCCCTCAAGCTCGTCGAGGCCGCCGCCGGCAAGCCCTGGCGGAGCGTCAACAACGTCGGCGAGGCCCTGGACGACGTCATGTCCGGCCGCTCGATCGGGGCCGTCATCGCGATCGAGAACAGCGTCGACGGCGGGGTCAGCGCCACGCAGGACGCCCTGGCCCGGATCCCCGGCGTACGGATCGTGGGGGAGTACCTGGTCCCCGTCGACTTCGTGCTCGTCGCCCGCCCGGGCACCACCCTCGCCGACGTCCGCACCGTGAACGCACACCCGGTGGCCTACGCGCAGACCCACAACTGGCTCGAGGCGAACCTTCCCGGCCACGGCCACATCCCGGCGTCCTCGAACGTCGCCGCGGCCCTCGCACTGCTCGAGGCGAACCCCACCGCCGACGCCGCCGTCGCCCCGCCCGGCATCACCGACCACCACGACGTCGTCGTGCTCGCGTCGTCGATCGGGGACAACGCCTCGGCGGTGACCCGGTTCGTGCTCGTGTCGAAGACCCTCGCGCTGCCCGAACCCACCGGTGCCGACAAGACGAGTGTCATCGTTGAACTGCCGGCCGACCACCCCGGCGCCCTGGTCGACATGCTCGAGCAGTTCGCGACGCGGGGCATCAACATGGGGTTGCTGTCGTCACGCCCGATCGGCGACGAGCTCGGTCGCTACCGGTTCGTCATCGACCTCGACGGGCACGTGCGGGACGAGCGGGTCGCGGACGCGCTGCTCGGCCTCCGCCGGTTCAGCCCGCGCGTGACGTTCCTCGGGTCGTACCCGCGCGCTGACGGTGCCCGCCCCGAGGTGCCCGCCCGCTACTCGGACGCCGCGTTCGTCGAGGCGCGCGACTGGCTGCGCGGCATCGTGTCCGGCGAGCCCGGGGCGCGGTAGCGGCACGCGCGGCGCGGGTGCCGCTACCGCGGTGGCGCGGTGGCGCGGTGGCGCAGTGCCGCGGTGGCGCGTGGCGCGTGGCGCGTGGCCGTGTGGTGCGAGGTTCCGTACTCGGTGGGAGCCCGCGGCCCTCGCACGGACCACGGAACCTCGCACGGAGCGACGGGGAGTCCGCGAGCCCGCGGATCCCCGGGTCAGGGCACCTGGCGCGACCCGTGGCGGTCGTCCGCCGGGTCCGGCACGCGCACGGACAACCCCATCGGGTCGATGCGCGACCGGAAGGCGATGACCTCGCCGACAGGGTCGCCGTCGATCTCGAACTCGTCCGGACGCTCGAGCCGCGCCGTGAACTCCTGCCCGCGCAGGTAGCGCAAGGGGCGTTCCTCACGCGACTTCGACACGATCTTCTGGCCCACGGCCGTCTTGCCGAGCGACGAGCGACGGAAGGCCCGCAGGATCCCGTTCTCCCAGAACACCCGGGCGCCGATCCGGACCCAGCCGAAGAAGCCACGGGGACGCATCACGGCTATGTCGAACACACCGTCGTCGATCTCGGCGTCGGGCAGCAGGATCGCCCCGGCCTGCAGCATGCCGCAGTTGCCCACGATCAACGAGTGTGCGCGGAGCGAGTGGTTGCTGTCGTCGTCGAGCCGGTAGCGGAACTCGAACGCGTTGGCGTCGCGGACCGAGCGGAACAGCGAGTCGACGTAGGCGAGCCATCCGACCTTCTTCTTCAGCTCGGGACGGGTGTTCACGAGCATCCGGGCGTCGAGCCCCAGGCCTGCCATGACGAGGAAGCCGAAGCGTTCACGTTCGCCGCCCGGGCGCTCGATCTTGAGCATCCCGAAGTCGATACGGCGGTCGTCGCCGTGGAAGATCGTCCGAGCGCTCGCCTCGAGGTCGTCGAGGGGCAGCTTCATGTTGCGGGCCAGCAGGTTGCCGGTCCCGCTCGGCAGCAGCGCGAGGGTGGCACCGGCCTCGTGCACGACCTCGGCGACCGCCCGGACCGTGCCGTCACCGCCAGCAGCGGCGACGACGTCCGCACCCGCCTCGAGCGCGGCGCGGGTCATGCCGCCGCCCGGGTCCTCCTCCGACGTCTCGAACCACAGGGTCTCAGCCCAGCCGGCCTCCTGCTGGTGCTGGTCGACGGTGCGCTTGAGGGTCGGCAGGTGGACCTTGACCGGGTTGTACACCACCGCGGCCGTCCGCTGCTCGGTGGGGAGGGCGTCCTGGTCCGCGGGCGCGGTCTCCGAAGGGGTCGACATACGTCCACGCTACCGACCGATGCTGCGTGCGGGTGCCCCCGTCTAGAATGGGGCGGTGATCGATCCACAGCTGCTTCGCGACAACCCGGACGTCATCAAGGCTTCACAGCAGGCGCGTGGTGCCTCCGTGGCCGTCGTCGACGAGGCCGTCGCCGTCGACTCCGCCCGCCGCAGTGCGATCACCTCGTTCGAGTCGCTCCGCGCCGAGCAGAACGCCTTCGGCAAGACCGTCGCGAAGGCCCCGAAGGACGAGAAGGCCGCGCTGGTCCAGCAGGCGCAGACGCTTGCCGCCAGGGTGAAGGAGGCCGGGGCCACCGTCACCGCGGCCGAGGACACCTTCAACACCGTCGTCCGCGGTATCCCGAACGTCGTGCTGCCCGGTGTCCCCGAGGGCGGCGAGGACGACTTCGTCACGCTCCGCACCGTCGGCACCAAGCCGGAGTTCGACTTCGAGCCGAAGGACCACGCCGACCTCGGCGAGCACCTGGGCATCATCGACATCCCGCGCGGCGTCAAGGTCTCCGGCTCGCGCTTCTACTTCCTGCGCGGCATGGGCGCCCGGCTCGAGATCGCGCTGATGTCGCTCGGCCTCGACCGCGCGATCGCCGCCGGCTTCGAGCCGCTCATCACCCCCACGCTCGTCCGCCCCGAGACCATGGCCGGCACCGGGTTCCTCGGTGAGCACGCGGCCGAGGTCTACCGGCTCGAGGCCGACGACCTGTACCTGACCGGCACGAGCGAGGTCGCCCTCGCCGGGTTCCACGCCGACGAGATCCTGCCACTCGAGGAAGGCCAGGCCCACCGCTACGCCGGCTGGTCGACCTGCTACCGGCGTGAGGCCGGTTCGGCGGGCAAGGACAACCGCGGCATCCTCCGCGTGCACCAGTTCAACAAGCTCGAGATGTTCGCCTACGTCCACCCGGACCAGGCCGAGGCCGAGCACGAGCGCCTGGTCGGCCACCAGGAGCGGATGCTCCAGGACCTCGGGCTCCACTACCGCGTGATCGACGTCGCCGCCGGTGACCTCGGCACGAGCGCCGCCAAGAAGTACGACATCGAGGCGTGGGTCCCGACGCAGGGCACCTTCCGTGAGCTCACTTCGACGTCGAACTGCACGACGTACCAGGCCCGTCGCCTCGACATCCGGTACCGCACCGAGAGCGGCAAGACGGCCCCGGTCGCAACCCTGAACGGCACCCTCGCCACGACGCGCTGGATCGTCGCGATCCTCGAGACGCACCAGCAGGCCGACGGGTCGGTCGTCGTGCCCGAGGTGTTGCGCCCCTACCTCGGCGGCGTCGAGGTGATCGAGCCCCGATGAGCACCCAGGGACGGTTCGTGGACAGCACCGCACCGAGCGGGGGCACTGACGCGCCCGCCCGCACCAAGCGCTGGCTGGTCGCGCTCGACATCGACGGAACCACCATGCGCGAGGACGGTGTCGTCACCGACGCCGTCGTCGCCGCCGTCCGTGACGCCGAGGCCGCCGGGCACGAGGTCATGCTCTCAACCGGCCGCAGCGAGGGCATGACCGTGCCCCTGCTCGAGACCCTCGGCATCCGGCCGGAGTACCTGGTCTGCGCCAACGGTGCGCTCATCCTGGCCCGTCGCTCCGACGGCTCCTACGAGCGTGAGCACGTCGAGCGCTTCGACCCGTCCGAGGTGCTGCAGACCATCCATGGATCGCTCGAGAACGCAGCGTTCGGCGTCGAGGACGAGACCGGGCACTTCCTGCTCTCCGGCAACTTCCCCGACGACACGATGACCGTCGAGGGCGAGCACGTGCCGTTCGAGCAGCTGCTCGGCGTCGAGGCCACCCGCGTCGTCGTCATCTCGCCCGGCCACGACACCGAGGACTTCCTGCAGATCGTCGAGCAGATGGGCCTGCACAAGGTCTCGTACTCCGTCGGCTGGACGTCGTGGCTCGACATCGCCCCCGAGGGCGTCACCAAGGCCACCGCCATGGAGCGCGTGCGTGAGTGGCTCGACATCCCGCGTTCGCGCGTCTTCGCCGCGGGTGACGGCCGCAACGACATCGACATGCTCCGCTGGGCCTCGACCTCCGGTCGCGGTGTCGTGATGGGTCAGGCGCCCGAGGACGTCGTCGACGCCGGCAACGAGCTCACCGGTGGCATCAACGACGACGGCCTGGCAGCGGCGCTCGACTCCCTGCCCCGCTGACGCGGGCGCGGGCCGGTGCTCGGCGCCGGTTGTTCGTGTGGTGCGAGGTTCCGTACTCGGTGCGGGGCTTCGCTCCCCGCACCGAGTCGGCAACCTCGCACCGTTCGGGCGCGGGCGCGCGGGACCTCGCACGGTGCGAGGGCGCGGCGCCGCTAGTCCGCCTCCGCGCGCACCCCTGCCTGGAGGCCCGGGTAGACTTCCCGGGACGCGATCACGTCTCGCCACGTGGTCGCGTCACTGGAGGGTTGTCCGAGCGGCCGATGGAGCCTGTCTTGAAAACAGGTGGGCAGAGATGTCTCGTGGGTTCGAATCCCACACCCTCCGCGATGGACACCCGCTTGCGCCCACTCCGCCTCGACGACGCGGCAGTGCTGGCGGACGTCATCAGCGCGAGCGCCGACCACCTGCGGCCGTGGGAACCGAGCCGAGCACCCTCGTACTTCACGGAGTCCGGCCAGCGGGACGTCATCACGCAGGCCCTCGCCGCGCAGCGTGCCGGAAATGCCGTGCCGTTCGTCATCGAGTCGACCGACGGGGAACTGCTCGGCCGCATCACGCTGAACGGTGTCGCCCGCGGTGCCCTGCAGTCCTGCGCGATGGGGTACTGGATCCGTGCCGACCGGACGCGGCAGGGGCACGCGTCCCGTGCCGTCCGGGCCGCGGCTGACCACGCGTTCGACGTGCTGCGACTGCACCGCGTGCAGGCCGAGACCCTGCCCGAGAACGTCGGCTCGCAGCGTGCGCTCGAGTCCGCCGGTTTCACCCGCTACGGCTTCGCGCCGGAGTACATCAAGATCGACGGGGTCTGGCGTGACCACGTCATGTTCCAGCTCCTCGCGCCGACGCCGACGCCGGCCCCGTGATCGAGGTCGTCGAGTACCGACCGGGCTGGCCTGAGCGGTTCCGGCAGCTGCACGATGCGTACGCCGCCGCGCTCGACGACGCCGACGTGCCGTTCCGGAGCATCGAGCACGTGGGCAGCACCTCCGTGCCGGGCTTGGCGGCGAAGCCCGTGCTCGACGTCGACGTCGTGGTCGACGCTGCCGGCGTCCCGGCTGCAGTGGCGGCGATGGCGAGGATCGGCTTCGAGCCGCGCGGTGAACTGGGGGTTCCGGGGCGGCAGGCGTTCGGAGCCCCGGACCGTTTCGCCCCGACGAACACCTACGTCGTTGCAGCCGGGTCGCTCGCGCTGCGGAACCACCTGGCCGTCCGCGATGTGCTGCGTGCCGACCCGGCGCTCCGCGACGAGTACGCCGCCGTGAAACGCCGGGCGGCCGCCGAGGCCGAGGACATCGACGACTACATCGAGCGCAAGAGCGAGGTGCTGGGGCGGATACTGCGTGTCGGCGGCTTGTCCGACGCGGAGTGCGCGGACATCACCACCACGAACCGCCGGATCACCGACCGAGGCGCCGGCGGTTGACCGTCGCGCTCACCGAGTGAGCTGCTGCGGGTCCCAGTGGTGAAGCGATCACGAACCCGGGTGTTCGTGAACCAGAACCGTCAGCGCTCCGTCGAGTACGGTCGACCCATGACGATGCCAGCCGGTGGTGGGGGATGGGTTCCGAAGTCGCCGAGGGGGAAGAAGATCCTCGCGACGTGCGACGTGCGTCGTCGTCGCGGCACCGATCGTGCTCGCCTTCATCATCTTCACCGGGCTCGTTGGCGGCCTGCGCTGACCTCGCCCTGACCCTGACCCAGGCGCTGGCGAGCATCGGGTAGAGCGCGGTGAGCGGGGCGCTCAGGCCAGCACGGACGTCACGGCTGACCTGGTCGGCGAGGACCTCGTGCTCGCCCGCCTCGACCGCGTCCCAGATCGCGCGGACGATGTCGGCGGGGTCGGACTTCTCGACGTCGAGGTCGGCGATCATGCCGGTGTCGGTGGTGCCGAGGTGGGCGCCGACGACCTGCGTGCCCTGGGGAACGAGCTCGAGGCGCAGGGAGTTCGTGATCGACCAGAACGGGGCCTTCGACGCCGAGTACGCGCCGGCGAGGGCGACCCAGCTCAGCGCCGAGTGCACGTCGATCAGCGCACCGCCCGCGATCGAGGGGGCGAAGGCCTTGGCGACGCGGAGTGTGCCGAAGACGTTCGTCGCGAAGACGCGCTCGACCTCTTCGACGGAGACGTCGACGAGCGGGTCGGCGCCGGCGATCCTGGCGCGCGCCTGAGCGCCGCTGTGGAGCACGCGTCCTGAACGCGACCAGCTGACGGACGGGAGGGCGGTGGCTGCGCCCGCCCCGCGCCTCCCCACCGGCACGGCCGGTCCGCCGCTGGCGCGTCCGTCCGGAACCGGCGGCGTAGACCCCCAGGCTGTCTGGTGGGTGCGTCAGCGACGCACGTCGCACCCGCAACTCGCGCCGAGGACCAACTCGGCGGGCACCAGGTCACGGTGCCACTGGTTGTCCGCGTCGAGGCCGAGCACGCGGTCGACCGCGGCGACCGCCATCGTCTCGATCGGCTGTCGGACCGTCGTGAGCTGCGGGTTCGTGTAGTCCGCCTCGGCCGCGCCGTCGAACGACACGATCGCGACGTCCTCGGGGACCCGGAGACCGAGTTCCCACAGCGCCCGCATCACGCCGATGGCCTGCATGTCGGAGCTGACGAAGACGGCTCGCGGTCCGGTGCCGTCGGCGAACATGCGGAGTCCTGCCTCGTACCCGCCGCGCCGCGTGAAGGCGGTGCGGACGATGGGGCCGTCGGGGAGCCCGGCGTCGCGGAGGGCGCGCATCCATCCCTGCTCGCGCAGTTCCATCGAGCCGGTGTGGCCCATCACGAGGCCGATCGACCGGTAGCCGTGCTCGACCAGGTGCCGGGTGCCGTCGTGGGCGCCACGGAGGGCGTCGACACCGATGCTGGCGTACTCGGGGACCTCGAAGAACGTGTTGAGCAGGACCATCGGCAGGCCCGGGTCGGTGACGGTGGACAGGTCCGGTCGGGTCATGATGCTCGTGACGATGATGCCGTCGACCTGGCGGGCGGAGAGACTGCGGAGCCGCTCGCGCTCCTGGGCGGCGTCGCCGTCGCTGTTGGCGAGCAGGACGTCGTACCCACGCGCGGCGGCGGCGTGGGTGACCGCGACGGCGAGCTCGGACCAGAACGGGTTGTCGAGCTCGGGGACGATCAGGCCGAGCATCTTCGACGACCCGGTGCGCAGGGCCTGGGCGCTCGCGTTCGGGCGGTAGCCGAGGACCCGGATGGCCTCGCGCACCCGGGCGGCGGTGGCGTCGGCGACGGGGCGCGGTCCGTCGTGCACGACGTAGCTGACGACGGAGGTACTGACTCCGGCGTAGCGGGCGACGTCCGCACGGGTGACCGCCCTCGGGTTCGTCGGGACGGTCACGGGTGCCACCTTCGTCGGGTCCGGGAGTGCCGTTCGGGTGCCGGCCCACGACGGACCGGCGCCCGAAACGACACGTGTTACTCGGACGCGATCGTAGCCGACGGTGCAGCGCAGGCCGACGCTGCAGCGCCCGCCGCCGCGTTCGCCGTCTCGGGGGCGTCGCCGAAGTCCGGCACCTCGAGGCGGGCGCCGCCCTGCAGAGCCGACTGGTGGGCGATGATGCCGGGCAGGGTGAAGCGGGCGGCGGTCCAGGCGTTCACGGGCGGCAGGGTCCGGTCGACGACGGCGCGGACGAAGTCGTCGGCGAGGAACTGGTGGCTGCCCTCGTGGCCGGTCGGCACCCCGTCGTACTCGGACGGCAGGCGGTCGGTGTCGTGGACCTCGGCGTAGCCGGACACGAACGCCTCGCGAAGGGACGGGTCGACGTCTGCCAGGCGCGGGTCGTCGAGCGACATCGTCGCCTGCGTGTTGATCTTGTCGCTGATGTCGTGCGAGTCCTCCTTGTCCTGCCAGACGCTGGTCTTCGCGAGCTGCTCGAAGCTGGCCTCGGTGCCGAAGTAGCGGAACCGTGACTCGCGGATGTGCGACGGGTAGCCGACGCGACGCATCTCGTTGATGCGCATGACGCCGCCGTTGTCGAGCTCGAACAGGGCGGTGGCGTTCGAGAAGTCGTTGTCGAACTGGCTGAGGTCCTTGTCGAAGACGCCGTCACCGCGGTCGTCCTTCACGCCGATGCAGCTGACGCTGACCGCGTGCCCGGGGATCGCGCCGAGGACCCCGCCGACCGAGTGCGTCGGGTAGAGCATGGGCGGGTAGCTGGCGGTGCGCTTCCAGTCGTCACCACCGCTGTACTGGTACGCGGCGTAGAAGCCGAGGTCCATGTCGTGCACGTAGTCGCCCTCGGAGTAGAACACCCGGCCGAAGGCCCCGTCGGCGACCTGCTTGCGGGCGAACACCGTGGCGGGGTTGTAGTAGCTCGTCTCGCCCATCATGTAGGTGAGCCCGGTCTCGCCGACGGCCTGGATGATGTCGCGGATCTCGTCGACGGAGATCGCCATCGGGACGGCGGAGTAGACGTGCTTGCCGGCGCGCAGGGCCTTGACCACGAGCGGGCCGTGGGTCCAGCGCTGCGTGAAGATCGCGACGGCGTCGACGTCCGAGGCGAGCACCGCGTCGAAGTCGGGGAACGTGCCGTCGAGGTGCTGCGTCTCGACGAGTTCGGACGCGCGCTCGTCGACGAGGTCCGTGACGTAGACGCGGTCGACGTCGGGGTGGAGCTTGAACAGCTTGGCGAACTGGGGGGCGAACTGGCCCGCGCCGACCATGCCGACAGAGATCATCAGTGACCTTTCCAGGGTGTGGGATGCGTCGCCGAGCGGGTCGCTCCGATGCGATCGAGGGCCATCCTGACACACCTCGTCTACACGTGACAACCGCTGGTGATACCGGCTGCTTCGGTCGGCGTTGCAACGACTCCCCACGTGTAGATCCACACGATCCTCCGGGAGCGGTGCGATGAGCTGTCTCGACACTGACCGGTGCGCTGTGCGGACGACGCGTTGACCCCTCCGAGGACCGCGAACCAGACTGCAACGGATGACTTCCCTCACCTCACTCGTCTACATGTCGGTCGCGGTCGACGACCTGACCGATGACCAGCTGGTCGCGATGCTGCGCGAGGCTCGGCTCCGCAACGACGCCCTCGGCGTCTCCGGACTCCTGCTCGCCAAGGGCGGCCGCTTCATGCAGGTGCTCGAAGGCCCGTCCTGGAGCGTCGAGGACCGTTTCGCCGCCATCGAGCGCGACCCGCGCCACACCGACGTGAAGTCGCTGTCACGCGAGTCCATCGCCGCGCGTCGCTTCGACGGTTGGGCCATGGCGTTCGGCAACCCGACCGCCGACGAGATCCGCGACGAGCCGGGCTTCAGCACGTTCCTCAGCGACCGCAGTGGTCTGCCGACCGGGCTGGCGGGCACGCCCGCCGAGTGGCTCCTCCACTGGTTCCGCGGGCGCGATCTGCGCGATCTGCCGGAGGAGCGGATCTCGCTCGGCCGACACGCGGCCTGAAACCGCGCACCCCTCGGACTGGAGGAGCGGCGCGGACCCGCCCCGCGCCTCCAGGCCGACAGACTGGACCCGTGGAGCGACGTGAGCAGATCCTGGTGGCCGCGGCCGAGGAGTTCGACCGCGTCGGCTTCGCCGGCGCGACCATCGCGGGCATCGCCCGCACCGCTGGCGTCTCGCAGGGCACCCTGCACTTCTACTTCCCGACGAAACTCGCCCTGGCGCTCGGCGTCATCGTCGAGCAGAACGCACGCACCTTCGACGTCGTCAGCCACACCGACAGTTCGCCCGTCGCGGCGCTCATCGGGGCGTCCCGCGGCATCGCTGCGCTCCTGCGGACCGACCCGATCGTGCGGGCGGGGATCCGGCTGTCGCTCGAGCGCGGCGAGTTCCAGGCCGCGACGCTGAGCTTCTACGAGCAGTGGATCGGCGGCATCGTCGACGTGTTCCGCCTGTCCGTCGCGAGCGGCGAGCTCCGCACCGACCTGACGGCGGAGCAGCTCGGCTCGACGGTGGTGCCGTACTTCACGGGAGTGCAGCTCGTGTCCGACGTCCGGACCCGGCGCTCCGACCTGTTCGCGGGGGCGGCGACGATGTGGCGCGTGGTGATCGCGGCGACGGCGGACCCGAGGCACCGTGACCGGCTGCTCGGCGTGGTGGAGGACACCTTCGGGGCCGCCTGACCGCGGCTCGTGCTCGGTGCGTGCGCACCGCACCACACCGCGCACGAGCGATCACGTCAGACGTCGTGGAGCTCGCGGTCGCGGAACCACTTCAGCAGCCACGCGGCGCTCGTCCGGTCGAACGAGCGTGGGAAGTCCATCGTTCCGGAGAGGAACGGGCTGAAGCCCTCCTCGGCCCGGACATCGGCGTCGTCGAGCGCGCGGTGTGCCATCGACCAGCCGTCGAAGCGTCGGCGCTCGATGTCCTCGCGGATGAGCGACTTCACCTCGGTGTGTCGGCGGTCCTTCGCGATCACGGCGAACCGGTCGTCCACGCTCCACGCCGGACCCTCGAGCAGCTGCATGAAGCGACCGCCCTTGGCGAGCAGGAGGCCGGAGACCCCGAGCGCCTCGTTGCGCAGCCGGGACTCGGCGAGCAGCACCGCGAGGGCGTCGTCGTCGAAGGGGACGACGGCGCGACTCATGTAGACGATCGAGACGAGCACGGGTCCATCCTCCTGCCACGAGCCGGATTGCGCGATGTGGATGTCCGCAACGCGACTCCCTGTCAGCCCTGGGGGAGCTCGTGGGCGGTGACGTCCTCGTTGCGCTTCTTCCGCCACGGGCGTGCCGGGGTGTCCGGGCCGTCCCAGACCAGGATCGCCCCCCAGCCCGCCGCGATGAGCGGCACCGAGATGATGGCGCCGGTGATGCCGGCGAGCACGGTGCCGGCGGTCAGGCCGATCAGGATGACCAGGCCGTGCAGCTTGAGCGTGCG
The DNA here is from genome assembly GCF_015351025.1 of Curtobacterium sp. VKM Ac-1376. Taxonomy (GTDB): domain Bacteria; phylum Actinomycetota; class Actinomycetes; order Actinomycetales; family Microbacteriaceae; genus Curtobacterium. Next base: position 292,805 of record NZ_JADKRV010000001.1, read on the forward strand.
ACCCATCAGGACCGGCTGCAGGAAGTTGCCCTCGAGCTGGTTCACCACGATCACGATGCCGATCACGATGAGCGCCTGCACGGGGCCGAGCGCGACGAGCGCGACGAGGGCCGCGAGGACGCCGGCCGCGGTCGCACCGACGATCGGGATGAACGCCGTGATGAAGACGATGACGGCCAGCGGCAGGGCGAGCGGGACCCCGACGATCGCGATGCTGACACCGATGCCGATGGCGTCGACCGCCGCGACGGTGGCGGTGCCGCGGACGTAGCCACCGAGGGTCGAGACGACGCGGTCACCGACCCGGCGTGCACGGGCGTACCGCTCGCCGGTGAAGGGGCGGAGCAGGAACTCCCAGATGCTCGGGCCGTCCTTCAGGAAGAAGAACAGCACGACGATCATGAGCACCAGGCCGGTGAGGAAGTTCGCGGTGGCCGAGGCGCCGGCGAGCGCACCCGAGCCGAACTGGGCGCTGGTGACGAAGTCGGTGGCGCCGGCGACGGCGTCGTCGACCTGCTTGTCGGAGATCGAGAACGGCAGGTCCTTCGAGAACTGCTGCAGCTGCTGGAACCCGTCGACGGCGGACTTCTGCAGCTCCGCCCACTGGTTCTCGACCGCGACGACGATGAGCCAGCCGAGCAGACCGAGGACCGCGAGCACGCCGATGAGCACCGTGAGGGTGGCCAGGACCGAGGGCACCCGGTGCTTGCGGAGCCACGACACGACCGGGTGCATGGCCGACGCGATGATGAGCGCGAGGAGCACGGGGATCGTGACGACGCTGAGGATGTTGCTCGCCCAGACGACGCCGGCGATGACCACCACGAGGATGATGAGCTGCAGGCACCGGGTCGCGAGGTGCCCGGCGGAGTCGGACCAGGCCGCCTGGACCCTCGACGGCGTGGGCGGGGTGGTCGGGTGCGGAGCGTCGCGGAAGAACGGCATGTCCGAGACGCTACCCACCGGGGGACCGACGCGCCGCCTGCGCCGGGGCGATCGTCCGTCCGGTGTCGTCTCCGCTGGCGCCCCGGGCTGCCGGGGCGACCACGAACGCGGCGACGAGCAGGGCGGCCGGCACGAGCATCGCGACCTGCAGCCCGAGGTGCTCGCCGACGAACCCGAGCAGCGGGGGCCCCACCAGGAACGCGATGTACCCGGCGGTGGCCACGACCGACACGCGGCGGTCACCCTCGGTGGGATGGTCGCCCGCGGCGGAGATCGCGAGCGGGAACCCGAGGGCGATCCCGAGGCCCCACACACCCGCGGCGACCGCGGTCACGAGTGGGGTCGGGGACAGGACGACGAGCAGGACGCCGACCACACCGACCGCAGCGCAGACCCGGATGACCCGAGCGCGGCCGAAACGGGCGACGAGCGGGGTGCCGGACACGCGTCCGACGAGCATCGCGAGGGCGAAGCCGGTGAACACGAGGGACCCGACGGACTCGGGAGCGTCGTGGTCGGTGGTCATGAGGAGTGGGAGCCAGTCGCTGGCAGCGCCCTCGGCGAAGGCCATCGCCAGGGTGATCACGCCGATGAGCGCGAGTTGCACGGTGAGGACGGACCGGCGGACAGGTGCTGCGACGCCGGCGGTCGCGGCAGCCGCCCGCGGTTTCCACTCGACGTCGCGGGGGACCGGCCGGAGGTTCAGGGCTGCCGTCCCCGCCAGCGCCGCCATGACCGCGGCGCCGAGGAGCAGGTGCACGCCGACCGGGGTCCGCGCCGCCGTCATCGCGATGCCGACCGCACCACCGACGACGGTGCCGAGGCTGAAGCAGGCGTGCAGCACCGGCACCACCGGCCGACCGATCCGCCGTTCGACCGCGGCGGCCTCGACGTTCAACCCGATCTCGGCGACCCCGGCGCCGAACCCGATCAGGAACAGCCCCGCCCAGACCCCGGCAACCGACTGCGCCGGGGCGAGCAGGGCGACGAGCACCATGCCGAGCACCGGCAGGGCCCCGCCGAGCATGATGAGCGGCCGCGTGCCGAGACGCCGCACCAGGGCTCCGGCGGCGAGGATCCCGATCATCGACCCGATCGACAGCCCGAGCAGCACGAGGCCCATCGCCTCGATCGACGCACCGAGCTCGTCGCGGATGGCGGGCGTCCGCGTGATCCACGTGGCGATCCCGAACCCGGTGATCGTCGACGTGGCGAAGAGTGCGAGTCGATGTCGCCCGGCCATGCGACCATCTGATCGGTCCCACGGCAGCCCGTCAAGGGTCGCCGGGCTCCGCGCTTAGGATCGGGCACATGGCGACCGTCCTCCTCGTCCGACACGGACGCACCACCGCGAACGCCACGGGCGTGCTGGCCGGACGCACCGCGGGTGTGCGACTCGACGCCGTCGGGCGGACCCAGGCCGACCGGACCGCGGAGCGCATCGCCGCCGTCCCCGTCGTCGCCGTGGTGTCCAGCCCGCTCGAACGGTGCCGGCAGACCGCCCGCGCGATCCTGGACCGTCAGACTGGCGAACCGGCGTCGCTGATCGAGCGGGCCATCACCGAGGCCGACTACGGGCAGTGGCAGGGCCGGAAGCTCGCCGACCTGGCGAAGGAGCCGCTCTGGCGCACCGTGCAGGCGAACCCGAGCGCCGTCGTGTTCCCCGGCGGCGAGTCGATGCAGACCATGCAGTCCCGCGCCGTCGCGGCCGTCCGACGGATCGACGCCGAGATCGAGGCGGAGCACGGGCCCGGCGCCGTCTGGGTCGCGGTCAGCCACGGCGACATCATCAAGAGCGTCCTCGCCGACGCGTTCGGCATGCACCTCGACCTGTTCCAGCGCATCGGCGTCGGACCGGCCTCGGTGTCCGTCGTGCGCTACGGCGAGCACCGGCCCGAGGTCGTCGCGACGAACACCGAGTCGGGCGATCTGTCCTGGCTCCGCGGTGCCCCTGCCCCGACCGGGGACGCCGCGGTCGGCGGTGGCGCGGGGCACCCGGAACCCGGCACCGGCACCGCTGGCGCCTGACCAGGACCCGACGCCGGGACCGGCCCTGCCAGACCCTGAACGGGCGGAGCCGTGCCCTCCTACAATGCGGGTATGCCCACCATCGTCCACGGCTTCGACTGGCCGGACCGCCTCGTCATCGGCACCATCGGCCGTCCGGGTGAGCGCGCCTTCTACATCCAGGCCCGCTCCGGCAGGCGGGTGACCAGCGTCGCGCTCGAGAAGGAGCAGACCGCGGTGCTCGCCGACAAGATCGACGAGCTCCTCGACGAGGTCGCCACCGTCGACGACAACCGGTTCAGCGTGCCGCCGTCGGTGCCCGTCGAACTGCGGGACGCGGCACCGCTCGACCAGCCGGTCGAGGCGGAGTTCCGCGCCGGCGCCCTGAGCCTGGGCTTCGACCCGTCGACCGCGCAGGTCGTCATCGAGGCGTACCCGATCGACGACGACGTCGAGATCGTGTCCGAGGAGAGCGAGGACGGCCTCGAGATCGAGGCCGTCGTCGAGATCCCGGAGCCCGAGGAGCTGTTCCAGGTGAAGATCCCGGTCGGCACCGCCCGGGCGTTCGTCGAGCGCACCCGTGAGGTCGTCGCCGCCGGCCGTCCGCCCGGCGACGCATGAGCGACGGTTCGCTCTCCATCACGGCGCGCATCCGCGAGGCGTCGAACGCCACCTTCCTCGCCGACCTGGACGGGCACTCCGTCGTCTACAAGCCTGTCGAGGGTGAGCGTCCGCTCTGGGACTTCCCGGACGGCACGCTCGCCGGTCGCGAGGTCGCGGCGCACCTGGTGTCCGAGGCCTTCGGCTGGGGGATCGTGCCGCCGACGTGGATGGGCGACGGTCCGTTCGGGCCGGGCATGGTCCAGCGCTGGCAGGACGTCGACCCGGAGCAGGACGCCGTCGACCTGGTCGCACCCGAGGTCGCCGAGGCGGACGGAGTCGCCTGGCTGCCGGTCCTCGAGGCGATCGACGAGGACGACCAGCCCGTGACGCTGGTGCACGAGGACTCCGAACCCCTGCGCCGGATGGCCGTCTTCGACGTCGTCGTGAACAACGCGGACCGCAAGGGCGGGCACGTGCTCGCCATGCCCGACGGCCACCGCTTCGGCGTCGACCACGGACTGACCTTCCACGTCGAGCACAAGCTCCGGACGGTCCTGTGGGGCTGGATCGGCGAGCCGCTCGGTCCCGACGAGCTCGAGGGCCTGGACCGGGTGTCCGAGGCCCTGCGCGGTGGTCTCGGTGACGAGCTCGCCGAGCACCTGACCGACGAGGAGATCGACACGGTCCGGGCACGCTGCGCCGCCCTGCGCGCCGTCGGGATCTTCCCGCCGCCGCCCGGTCACGGCCCCGCCGTGCCCTGGCCGCTGTTCTAGACGCACCCCGTCCACAGCCTGGAGGATCGTGGCGGGCCCGCCACGGGCCTCCAGGCCGTCCGTCGCCGGTTTCAGAGCCCCCAGTCGTCGCGGAAGAGCGCGCCGCCGGCCCCGCGACGCGAGCCGAGGTACGACCCGACCACGGCGACCCCGAGGTCGTCGTTCTCCGGTGCCACGACCGTGCCGTCCACCCGCTTCGCCATCGCGTCGATGAACCGCGCCAGGCCCGGGTCCTCGCCCAGGCGGAAGAACGTCGTCTGGGCACCGAGGCGTCCGCTGTTCTCGAGCTCCCGCACGGTCAGCGCGATCGTCACCGGGTCCGGCGGGTAGTCGAACCAGACCTGCCCGTTCGGCTCGAGGTGCGAGGTCGGCTCGCCGTCGGTGACGATGAGCAGGACGGGCTGCGCGGTCGGGTGCTTCCGGAAGTGCCGGTTCGCGAGCAGCAGGGCGTGGTGCAGGTTCGTGCCCTTGTCCCACATCGCGTCGAGGCCGACGAGCTGTTCGACGTCCATCACCTCGGCCTCGCGGCCGAACGCGATGAGCTGCAGGTCGTCACCGCGGAACCGAGTCGACACCAGGGTGTGCAGCGCCAGGGCCGTGCGCTTCATCGGGACCCAGCGGTCCTCCATCGCCATCGAGAACGACGTGTCGACGAGCAGGGCGACGCAGGCCTGGGTGCGGGCCTCGGTCTCCTGCACCTCGACGTCGTCGATGGTCAGGCGCACGCCGGCGCCCTGTGGACCGCTGGCCGCCGTCCGGACCACCGCGTTCGTGATCGTGCGGGGAATGTCCCAGGGCTCGGTGTCGCCGAACGCCCACTGCCGTGACGCACCCGATGGTTCGCCGGCGGACCCCGAGCGACGGAGGTCCCGCGCGCCCTGTCGACCGGACATTCGCTGCGCGACGTCCTTGAGCAGGCTCTTGCCGAGCTGCCGCATCGCCTTCGGCGTCAGCCGGAGCTGCCCGTCGGCTCCGCGGCGCAGCGCCCCGGAGTTCCGGAGCGCCTGCTCGAGGCGCTGCAGGGTCTTCGCGTCGACCGCGGCCTCGTCGCCGAGCTGCCGGGACAGCGCGTCGAGGTCGAGGTCGTCGAGCTCCGACCCGGGTCCGGACTGCGCGAGCTGGTCCGCGAGGGCGTCGAGGTCCGCGATGTCCTGGAACACCCCGGTGCCGTCACCGAGCCCGAGGCCCTGTTCGCCGTCGAGCCGCTCCGAGCCGCCCCAGTCCTCGCCGGGGCGCAGTGCGCGCAGGGTGCCGTCGAGCTGGGACAGCTGCCCCATCAGGTCGGGGGAGCCGAACGCCTGCTGGGCGAGCGCGTCGAGTTCGTCGCGCTGTTCCTGTGTCATCGAGTTCCGCATGCGCTGTGCTGCCGCCGCCCGGCCCGCCAGGTCGTCGAGCAGCTCGTCGACGTTCTTCGGGTCCGACGGGAAGTACTCCCCGTGCTGGTCCATGAAGTCGTCGAACTGCTGCTGGGTGTCCTCGCCGCGGGCGTGCGCCTCGAGCAAGGCGTTGAGGTCCTGCATCATCGCGCTGACCGCGGCGCGATCCTGGTCCGTGGCGCCCTCGAGCGCCTGCTTCATGCCGGCGAAGCGCTGGTCCAGGACCTCTCGCCCGAGCAGGTCCTTGATCTCGTCGTACTTCTGGCGGGCGGTCGGGCTCCTCCAGTCGTAGTCGCCCAGTTCCTGCACTGCGGCTGCAGGGGAGGGCGACAGGCTGTCGAGCTGCAGTTCGGCCAGGGCACGGTCACCGTCGCCGAAGTCGACGTTGCGGGCGAGTTCCCCGCGCTCGGCGAGGAGCGCCGCATCGAGGAGCTCGCGCACCTGCTGCAGGGTGCCGTCGAGGTTGTTCCTGCTGGTGAGCTCACGGCGGCGCTCGGCCACCCGGCGGGCCAGGTCGTCGAGGCCGCGCTGCGTCCGACCGCCGCGCCGCAGGAACTCCCGCATCGCCCGCTCGGGCGACGTGCCGCCCATCACGTCCTGCCCGATGGCGTCGAGCGCCTCGGCCAGGTCGACCGGGGCGGCGAGCGGGTCCGGTCCGTCGGTGTACTGGCCGTACCGGGTGTCGCGCGTCAGGCGCCGGTTCTGCCTAGCCATAGACGGCTTCGCCCCCGCCGGACTCCTTGCTGATGCGTCGGGCCAGGAACAGCCCCTCGAGGGCGAGCTCGATCGCGCCAGCCCGCTCGCCGTCGTTCGTCGCGCCCAGGCGCTCGCACACCCGGTCGTACAGGTCCGACTCGCCGATCGACGGCAGGCCCTCGAGGAACGCCCGCGCTCCGACCTGCTCGCCCGTGGTCACCATCGTGCCGCCGTCGAGCGCGTCGACCAGCACGGCGAAGTCGAGGCCCGTGAAGCGGGAGCGCACGGTCTCGGCCGTCGCGGTGCGCAGCAGGTGCGCGAGGACCTCGTCGGCCCGGTCCTCTTCGCCGTTCTCGAACTCGATCTTGCCGCCGAGCACGTCGACCGCGGTCTCGAGGTCGATCGGGCGGGCGACGGCGTCCGGCTCACCCTGCCGCGCTGCGCGGTGCACGGCCGCGGCGGCGACCGTCTCGGCGCCGGCGATCGCGAACCGGGCGCTCACGCCACTGCGCTGGTCGACGGCGCTCGAGCCACGCAGTGCCCGGGTGAAGCGGGCGAGGATCTCGACGATCGCGTCCGGCACCTCGGCCGTCAGCTGCGCCTCCTGCCGGATGACGGCGACCTCGTCGTCGAGCTCGATGGGGTAGTGCGTGCGGATCTCGGCGCCGAAGCGGTCCTTCAGCGGCGTGATGATCCGGCCGCGGTTCGTGTAGTCCTCCGGGTTCGCGCTCGCGACGACGAGCACGTCGAGCGGCAGCCGCAGCACGTACCCGCGGATCTGGACGTCGCGCTCCTCCATCACGTTGAGCATCGCGACCTGGATCCGCTCGGCCAGGTCGGGGAGTTCGTTGATCGCGACGATGCCGCGGTGACCGCGGGGAACGAGCCCGAAGTGGATGGTCTCCGGGTCGCCCAGGCTGCGTCCCTCGGCGACCTTCATCGGGTCGACGTCGCCGATCAGGTCGGCGACGCTCGTGTCCGGCGTCGCGAGCTTCTCGACGTAGCGGTCGTCGCGGTGTCGCCAGCTGATCGGCAGGGCGTCGCCGAGGTCTTCGGCGCGCCGGATGCTCGCGGTGGTGATCGGTTCGTACGGGTGCTCGCCGAGCTCGGAACCGGTGATGACCGGCGTCCACTCGTCGAGCAGGCCCTGCAGGGTGCGGAGCAGGCGGGTCTTGCCCTGGCCGCGCTCGCCGAGCAGGACGACGTCGTGGCCGGCGATCAGGGCGCGTTCGAGCTGGGGGATGACGGTGGTCTCGAAGCCGTGCAGGCCGGGCCACGGATCGGTGCCCTGTCGCAGGGCGGTGAGCAGGTTGTCGCGGATCTCGGCGCGGACCGTCTTCTGGACGTGACCAGAGGTGCGGAGCTCGCCGACCGTGCGGATGTCAGGTCGGGTCACGTTCTGGACGGTACGCCGTTCCGGTCTGGAGGCGCGGTGCCAGCCGCGCACCGCGCCTCCCGTCCCTTGTGGGTTTCCACAGCACTTGCGATCATTGAGATCCCGGCGACGGAGCCGGATTCGAAGTAGGGGGATCCGGCTCCGTCCCCGGTCCCTCGTTCCGCATCCGAACCACATCGGCGACCTCGGCGTACGGTCCCCTTTCGTGAGCAGCGCGAACGCAACCATCAAGAGCCTGGTGCCCGCCAGGATGGACCGACTGCCGTGGACCCGGTTCCACTGGAGCGTCGTCGTGGGACTCGGCATCTCGTGGGTCCTCGACGGTCTGGAGATCCAGATCGTGTCCAACGCGGGGTTCCAGGCCGACCTGAACCTGTCGACGCAGCAGGTGACGTCCCTCGGGACCATCTACCTGGTCGGGCAGGTCGTCGGTGCGCTGGTGTTCGGGCGCATGTCCGACCGGTTGGGGCGCCGCAAGCTCTTCATCCTCACACTGGCGATCTACCTGATCGGTTCCGGCATCGCGGGTCTCGCGCAGGACTTCTGGTTCCTCGCGGCCTTCCGGTTCGTCGCCGGGCTCGGCATCGGTGGCGAGTACGCGGCGATCAACTCCGCGATCGACGAACTCATCCCGGCGAAGTACCGCGGGCACGTCGACATCGCCATCAACGGCACCTACTGGGGTGGTGCGGCGCTCGGCGCGTTCGCGAACATCTACCTGCTCGACACGTCGTACTTCGCCGAGGACGTCGGCTGGCGCATCGGGTTCTTCCTCGGCCCGGTGCTCGGCATCGCGATCATCTTCCTGCGACGGCACATCCCGGAGAGTCCGCGGTGGCTGATGACCCACGGGCGCGAGGAGGAGGCCGAGGCCACCGTCAGCCGCATCGAGGCGTCGGTGGAACAGGCGACCGGCAAGCAACTCCCCGAAGTCGACCGGTCGAAGGCGATGACGGTCACGCCGACCGATCGCGTGGGCTTCCTGACCATCGCGCGCGTGCTGCTGAAGCAGTACCCGACCCGCACCCTCGTCGGCGCGACCATGATGATCACGCAGGCGTTCCTGTACAACGCGATCTTCTTCACCTACGCGCTGGTGCTGACGAACTTCTTCGGGCTGAAGACGGCGGAGACGGCGGTCTACTTCTTCCCGTTCGCGATCGGCAACCTGCTCGGGCCGATCGTCCTCGGGCGTTTCTTCGACACGTGGGGTCGTCGCCAGATGATCTTCCTGACGTACCTGGTGTCGGGGCTCGTGCTCGCCGCCTCGGCGTTCCTGTTCCGCGCCGACGCGATCTCGGCGACGGTGCAGGTGGCGTTCTGGTGCGTCTCGTTCTTCTTCGCCTCGGCCGGGGCGTCGAGCGCCTACCTGACCGTCAGCGAGATCTTCCCGCTCGAGCTGCGGTCGCAGGCCATCTCGTACTTCTTCGCCCTGGCGCAGATCTTCGGCGCGATCGCGCCGGCGATCTACGGCGCCTTCATCGGTGACGGGTCGTCCCGCGAGCCGCTGTTCTGGGGGTACCTGCTCGGGTCCGCTGTGATGATCGGTGGCGGTGTGGTGGCGCTGGTGTTCGGCGTCGATGCCGCCCGGAAGGGGCTGGAGGACGTCACCCAGCCGCTCTCAGTGCTGACCGGCGACGCGAAGGCCGACCGGCGGTGAGGCCCGCAGCGATGCGCTGACATTCTGTATTCAGAGTGTTTAGCGGCGCCGTCGTGGCGCTGTCACTGTGCCTGCATGGCACTCCTCCACAGCGCGACACCGGCGACGATGATCCACGGCAGCGGCAGCATCCCCCGCGGGGGTTCCACTCGTGCGTGAGTCTGGGCTCATGGAGAAGACGCCCATGCGGGCCGGGGCCGGCGGCCTCGATCCCCACGGCCTGCGCCGCAGTCTGCTGCGCGACGCCGTGTTCCTCCGCCTGCTCGACAACGTGCTGCGCGGCGAGTACCGGCGGGGGCAGCGCCTGCGGCTCGACACCATGGCCGAGGACATGCGGGTGTCGCGCACGCCCGTACGGGAAGCCCTGGTCACGCTCGAGTCGTTGCAACTCGTCACCGTGCAGCGGTACGTCGGTGTCGTCATCTCGCAGTGGTCCGTCGACCAGATGATCGAACGCCTGCGGATCGCGCAGACCATGCTCGTCGATCCGCCCTCGTGCTCCGCGGGGTCCGAAGACCGGTTCGACAAGATGTGGTTGCGGGAGTGCTGGACCGAGGCGGGCGCCTTCGTCGAGCTCGGAGCCTGGTACCTGCGGCGGCGGGGGTCGACGGTCAGTGGGGACTGGTTGGAGTCGCAGCGCATCCTGCTCGACATGTTCTTCACCGACGACGTCGCCCTGGCGAACGGGATCGACGCCGTGGTCGATCGGCGACGACGCGTCGACATCGTGGAGCGCGCGGTCGAGGCCGCCGACCGTGACGCCCTCGACGACTGCGCCGCCGCGCTCCTCGACCTGTCCAGTGCCCTGATCGCGCTGCCCGACCGCTTCCGGGTGGTCGTACCGGCCTGACCCGCGGCACCTGCGGATGCGCTCGACGCAGCCGACCGCCGCACCGTCGTCGCCGGCCGCTGCGCCGGAGCCCGCGACGCCGGCAGCTCCGTCTGGTGGCACCGCGTCGTCCGCTGCACCACGCACCCCCTCGGCGACGCCCGAGACCATTGACGGGCCCGAGGGCCAGTTCGCCGACCAGCAGACCTGCTCCAAGGCGTTCGGGTACTGAGCCGGGCGCGGGTGCGGTCGGTCGGCGGGCGTCGCCCCCTCTTCGCGAAAACGACAGTGTGCCACCGAACATCGGCGGCACACTGTCGCTCTGGCGGCACGGTCGGGCCGGATCGGCGGCACAGTGTCGCTTTCGCCGGACTGGCCGTCGCCGAGCGCGGACCGAGCCGTCCCGGTCGAACGACCCCGGAACGCCGAGAACGGAGGCGCGGTGGTGGGCCGCGCCCCCAGGAAGCCGTTCCCCGGCGGGCGCCACGCGATCGGGCGCGCCGGGCCGCACGGGGAACGACGTCGGGTGCTGTGTCGCGACGACGGGAACGAGCCCCGGAACGTGATTGCCGCGTCCCGACGATGCTATGCAGCGGGGTACACGCGGACAACCCCTCGGTGTCCCCACTTCGGGGGACCGCGCTTCCCGGTGCCTGCCACGCCCGGTGCCTGCCACGCCCGGTGCCTGCCACGCCCGGTGTGCGCTCAGGTCGAGAGTGGCGCGGTCCTCCTGTATGGTGGTCGCAGCGCTCGCGAGAGTGCTTGGAGACGTCGCATAGTCCGGCCGAGTGCACCACCCTGCTAAGGTGGAGTCCCCTTTAGGGGACCGAGGGTTCAAATCCCTCCGTCTCCGCACTGCACGAACAGCAGCACGAAACCCCGGTCCGATCGGACCGGGGTTTCGTCGTTCTCGGAGCCGATGCGCTCGGCTCAGACCGTCGCGATGCTCCCCGTCGTCGTGGTCCGCGTCGCTGCACGACCCCGACGCACCGCTCCCATGGCGACGAGCGTCAGCACCACGGCGGCCAGGGTGATCCCGGCACCCGCCCAGATCGGCGACGTGTACCCGAGCCCGGCAGCGATGGTCAACCCGCCGATCCAGGCCCCGAGTGCGTTGCCGAGGTTGAACGCGGCGATGTTCGCCCCGCTCGCCAGGGTCGGCGCGTGGTCGGCGTACTGCATCACCCGCGTCTGCAGGGCCGGCACGGTGGCGAACCCGAACGCCCCCATCAGCACGAGGGCGATCACGGTGAGCACGGGCGAGGTCGCGACGAGGGCGAACACCGCGAGCACCACGGTCAGCACGACGAGCACCACGAGCAGCGTGCGGTCGATGGAGCGGGCCGCGAGCTTGCCGCCCGCGAAGTTCCCGACGAACAGCCCGACACCGAACACGATGAGCAGCCACGGCACCGCCGACGACGGGAACCCGGACACCGAGGTCAGCGTGTAGGCGATGTAGGTGAAGGCACCGAACATGCCGCCGTAGCCGAGCACGGTCATGCCGAGCGACAGCCAGACCTGCCCGGAGCGGAAGGCCCCGAGTTCGCGGGCGAGCGAGGGGACCTCGGTCGAGCGGACGGCGGGGACGAGCACGAGCACACCGACCAGGGCGACGACCCCGATCGCCGCGATGGCCCAGAAGGTCGCACGCCAGCCAGCGGCCTGCCCGAGGAAGGTGCCGAAGGGCACGCCGAGCACGTTCGACGCGGTGAGTCCGGTGAACATCAGGGCGACGGCCGAGGCCCGCTTGGCCCGCTCGACCATGTTCGCGGCGACGACGGAGCCGATGCCGAAGAACGCCCCGTGGCACAGCGCGGCGATGACGCGTCCGGTCATCATCACGCCGTACGTCGGGGCGAGGGCGGACAGGGTGTTGCCGATGATGAACAGCACGAGCAGTCCGAGCAGGACGGGCTTGCGGGGGAGCCGGGTGGTGGCCGCGGTCAGGCCGAGGGCTCCGACGATGACCGCCAGGGCGTACCCGGTGACGAGCCAGCCGGCGGTGGTCTCGGTGACGCCGTAGTCGGCCGCCACCTCGGGCAGCAGTCCCGTGATGACGAACTCGGTGAGGCCGATGCCGAATCCGCCGAGTGCCAGGGCGATGAGTCCCGCGGGCATGGGGTGTCCTTCCGTTGTGCGGTGCAGCTGTACCGCGTACGCTAATTGTTGCGGACGCGGCATATCGATAGTTGCACACGCGGGGTATCCGCGCAAGCAAGTGCCTGTGTCCGCAGCGATCCGAAGGAGCCCCGATGTCCGTCGACGACACCTCCACTGCCGTCCGTGCCCACGGGTGGCGCACGTTGGCGGCGCTGCACGGCCTGATTGAGACGCGACTCGAGCGTGCCCTGCGCGAGGTCGACCTGTCCGTCGTGGAGTTCACGGTCCTCGATGCCCTCCGTCGCCAGGACGGCTTCCACATGCGCATGCAGCAGCTCGCCCGCGCCGCCGCCCTCAGTCCGAGTGCGACGACCCGGCTGGTGAACCGGCTCGAGGAGCGCGCCCTCCTGACCCGCGTCCTGTGCGCCGACGACCGCCGCGGGTTGTACACGGAACTCACGCACGCCGGGGCGGCACTGCTCGAGCGTGCCACCCCGATCCACGCCGAGGCGCTCGAGGGCGCGCTCGCCGAGGCGCACAGGGTCCCCGAGCTCGCCGACCTGGCCGAGTCCGTCGACCGGCTCGAGGGCGCGCGCGTCTGACCTCGGGTCACCTCGCACCCGGCCTGGAGGCCCGGCACACCTCCGCCCCGCCGGCGTCGGCCCCGGGTGGTCACCACTCAGGCGCGCGGCGGCCCCGTCGTCGACCGCACCACGAGCGTCGGCGGCACGAGCGTCCGGATCGGATCTGCCGGAGCCGCCGCAGCCGCGCCGATCCGCTCGACCAACCGCGCGGCCGCCAGGCGCCCGACCTCGTCGTTGTGCGGGTCCACCGTCGTCAGGCGCAGCAGCGGTGACGCGGCGAGCGGGGTCTCGTCGTTGCCGATGACCGAGACGTCCTGCGGCACGCGGCGTCCGGATTCCTGCACGGCGGCGATCGCGCCCATCGCCATGACGTCGTTCGCGGCGAACACCGCGGTCAGGTCGGGGTGCTCCCGGAGTGCGAGCCGCATGCCCTCGTAGCCGGTCGTCTCCGAGGTCGGGCCGGAGCCGTAGACCAGCGGCTCGATGCCGGACGCGACCAGCTGCGCGACGGTGGCCTGACGGCGGACGGCAGCCGGGCCTCCCGAGCCGGTGACGTGGGCGATGCGGCGGTGACCCAGGCCGATCAGGTGATCCGCTGCCAACCGTCCGCCGGCGGCTTCGTCGGAGGCGACCACGTCGAGGCCGCCGGGCACGTCCTCCCGCGCGCCGGCGACGACGACCGGGGTGTCCGCGGGCACGACGACGTCGGGGAAGCCCTCGGCGGCGAGCACCACGCCGTCGACCCGCAGGGACACCAGGTCGTCGAACGGCGAGGACCCGAGGTGGGCGTTCGCGCGGGTGTCGGCGAGGGTGAGGCGGAGGCCGTGCGGGGCGAGGGCCTCGCGGATGCCGTCGAGCATCGGAACGTACCAGGGGTTGCGGAAGTCGTCGACGATGACCCCGATGGTCCGGGTCCGGGTGCCGGCGAGGATGGCGGCGGCGCGGTTCGGGCGGTACCCGAGCTCGGCGACGGCCTCGAGCACCGCGGACCGGCGGGCGGGGGAAACGCCGGGATCGTCGCGCAGCACCATCGAGACCAGGGACTTCGAGACGCCCGCGCGTGCGGCGACGTCGATGATCGTCGGCGGGCGAGGGGTCACGCTGAGCCTTTCCGGCACGGTGCTTGACAGGACATGGGCTGGTGCGGCTACAGTCTACCGACACGTTCTGGAACGTTCCAGAACGTTGCAGAACAGGAATCCAGCCACCTTCTCGAAGGAGAGAACATGAGCGACAGCATCGGCGTCGCCGTCATCGGCGCGGGCATGGCGGGCAAGGCCCACATGGCTGCGTGGCGGAACGCACCGTCCCTCTTCGCCCCGACGCTGCCGCCCGTCCGGCTCGTCTCGGTCGGCGACGTCTACGAGCCCTTGGCTGCCGAGGCGGCACGGCGCTTCGGCTACGAGCGGCACGACACCGACTGGCGCGCGATCGCCGCGGCCGACGACATCGACGTCGTGAGCGTCGTCGTGGCGAACAGCCTGCACCGCGAGATCGTCGAGGAGCTGCTCGCCGCGGGCAAGCACGTGCTGTGCGAGAAGCCGCTGTCGGACTCGCTCGACGACGCGCGGGCCATGGCCGCCGCTGCCGCCGAGGCGTCACAGCGCGGGGTGCTCGGACGGGTGGGCTTCACCTACCGTCGGGCGCCCGGCCTCGCCGCGGTCAAGCAGCTCGTCGAGGACGGCACGCTCGGCCGGGTGCTGCACGTGTCCGGCCGGTACTGGACCGACTACGGCGCCTCGCCCGACGTCCCGTTCTCGTGGCGCTTCGCCGGGGAACCGGGGTCCGGGGCCCTCGCCGACGTCGGCTCGCACCTGTCCTACGTCGCCGAGTTCCTGGCCGGCCCGGTCCGGAGCGTCAGCGGTGGGACCTTCACCACGTCGATCACCGAACGGCCCGTCGCCGCCGGGCATGCCCTGCGCGGGCAGGCCGTCCCGCTCACCGGCGAGGTCGAGGCCGTCGGCAACGACGACTACGCCACCTTCAGCGCGCGCTTCGGCGACGGCACGGTCGTCGGGTCGCTCGAGGCCTCCCGCGTCGCGGCCGGGCACCCGAACGGCCTCGTCATCGAGGTGTTCTGCGAGCGCGGCGCCGCCCGATGGGACCAGGAGCGTGCCTCCGAGATCGGCCTCGCGCTGCAGTCCGACGGCTCGCGCCTGGGCGGGTACCGCCAGGTCGTGCTCGGCCCGGACCACCCCTACGTCGCGGGCGGCATGGCGATGGACGCCCCGGGCGTCGGCTGGGGGCAGAACCAGATGTTCGAGTACCAGGCGCGGGCGTTCCTCGACGAGATCGTGGGGCGCTCCGGCCCGGTGCCCGACGCGCTGCCCGCGAACGCCACGTTCGACGACGGCGTGCACAACATGGAGGTCCTCGACGCGGTGGCACGGTCCGCGGCGACCGGGGGAGCGTCCGTCGACGTGGCCGCAACCGACGGGACGGCCGCGGGCGACACGACCGCCGAGGGGGTCCGCGCATGAAGCTCGGGCTGTACAACGCGATCCTGCACGACCGCCCCCTCGCCGACGCGCTCCAGGTCATCGCCGCCAACGCGCTCTCCGGCATCGAGCTGAACACCGGTGGGTTCCTGCCCCCGGTGCACGTGCCCGACCTCGACGCGATCCTGGTGGACGACTCCGCCCGTGACACGTTCCTCGCGCAGTTCGAGGGGACCGGCGTCTCGATCGCCGGACTGAACTGCAACGGCAACCCGCTCCACCCCGACCCGGCGATCGGCCCGGCGCACGCCGAGGACCTCCGACGCAGCATCCGGCTCGCCGCACGGCTCGGCCAGGACCGCGTCGTCACGATGTCGGGGCTGCCGGCGGGGGAGCCCGGGGGGACGCGGCCGAACTGGATCGTCAACGCCTGGAACTCCGCCGCGCTCGACGTGCTCGAGCACCAGTGGAGCGTGGCGGTGCCGTTCTGGCAGGAGATCGACGCCCTGGCACGCGAGCACGGTGTCAAGGTGGCGCTCGAGCTGCACCCGCAGAACGTCGTGTTCAACCCGGCGACGATCCGCGAGCTCGTGGAGCGCGGCGGCCTGACGAACGTGGGCGTCGAGCTCGATGCCTCGCACCTGTTCTGGCAGCAGATGGACCCGGTGGCGGTCGCCCGTGACCTCGGTCCCCTCGTGTTCCACGCGGCCGTGAAGGACGTCCGGATCAACCCGCACGCCGCGATCAACGGGGTGCTCGACAACGGGTTCCGGCGGTTGTCGCCGGACGAGCCGCGCACGAACCTCGGCGGTGACGAGTGGGCGAACGAGTGGCCGAAGCCGTCGGCGTGGGACTTCGTCGCGCTCGGCAAGGGGCACGACGAGGCCTACTGGTCGTCCTTCCTGCAGGCACTGCGTGCGATCGACCCGGACATGTGGGTGAACATCGAGCACGAGGACACCGAGCTCGGTCGCGAAGAAGGGGTCGCGGTCGCCGCGCGCGTCCTGCGCGCCGCTGACGCGGCGCTGGCACCCTCGACCTGACGTCCGGCAGCTGACCCCGTCACCGCCTGGAGGCCCGTGGGCCGTTCCGCGCACGAGGTGACGGATCCCGTGTGGTGGGCCGTGCCTCCCGGCCCACCACACGCGGATCGGCCACCGGTGCGCGGAACGACCAGTCCGTGCACCCGTACCGGGTGCTGTCACCGGCCCGAGGTAGCATGCACGACACCTGTCCCGAGACGATGGAGCCCTGCGTGCCGGAGCCGACCGACCCCGCCTTCCCGCTCGAACGCGTGCGAGCGGTGGGCGACGACATCGTGGCCTCCGTCGCCACGGTGATCGACGGCAAGACGGAAGCCATCCGCACGGCACTGACGGTGATGCTGGCCGAGGGGCACCTGCTGGTCGAGGACGTACCCGGCGTCGGCAAGACCGTGCTCGCCAAGGCAGTCGGCGCCTCGGTCGGCGGGTCGGTGAACCGCATCCAGTTCACGTCGGACATGCTGCCGTCGGACGTCACGGGCGTGAACATCTTCGACCAGTCCTCCGGCACGTTCCGGTTCTCGCCCGGCCCGGTCTTCGCGAACGTCGTCATCGGCGACGAGATCAACCGCACCAGCCCGAAGACCCAGTCGGCCCTGCTCGAGGCGATGGCCGAGTCGCAGGTCACCGTCGACGGCGTGACCCGGCAGCTCGACCGTCCGTTCATGATCGTCGCGACGCAGAACCCGATCGACATGGAGGGCACCTACCCGCTGCCCGAAGCGCAGCGCGACCGTTTCATGGCGCGCATCGCGATGGGGTACCCGAGCGTCGACGCCGAGCGGCAGATGCTCGCGAACCGCGGCGGCAGTGACCCGCTGTCGCGTCTGCACCCGATCGTCGACGTCACCACGCTGCGGGCGATCATCGAGACCGTCTCGCGGGTGCACATCGCCCCGGACGTCGAGGCGTACATCATCGCCATCGTCCGGTCCACGCGCACCCACCCCGACCTCGTGCTCGGCGCGAGCCCCCGCGCCACCCTCCACCTGGCCCAGGCCGCACGTGCGCACGCCGCCCTGCTCGGCCGACCGTTCGTCACGCCGGACGACGTCGCGGCCCTCGCGCCGATCGTGCTCGCGCACCGGCTCGTCCCGGTGGCCCGCGGGCTCGGTGGCACCGGCGAGGACACCGTGCGCGAGATCGTCGTGCGCATCGTCTCGGACATGGCCATCCCGTTCACGGCCACCCCAGTCCGCTCCTGATGGCCGGTCCATCGGTACCGTCGTCGTTCCTGCGACGCGTCGGTGCCGCGCGGTCCACGGCGTCACGGCTCGGTCGTCGCGGACTCTCCCTGGCCCGACGGACCCCGTTCCCGCGCCCGACGGTCCGCGGTTGGACGGTCATCGCGATCGGCATCGGTCTGGTCGGCGGGGGCCTGGTCGGCACCACGAGCGTCGCGGTCTCGGCCGGGCTGTTGCTGCTCGTGCTCGTCGTGCTCGGCATCGTCATGGCCTTCGTCGTCGCCACGCCGCTCCGGGGCAGCCGCAGCACCGCGCGCGCCATCGTGCAGGTCGGCGAGGTGTACCGCGAACGCATCACCCTCGGCAGCACCAGCCTGCCGATCGGGCCGCGGGCGACGCTGCTCGTGCGCGAACAGCTCGAGGACGCCTTCGCCAGCCTTGCCGAGGCGGAGACCTACGCCGAGGTCGGCCCCGGCGTGCCACCGGCGGTCCTCGACGTCGAGGCGCTCGCGATGCACCGCGGTCGCAGCCTGGTCGGTCCGGTCACGATCCGGGTCGAGGACCCGTTCGGCCTGCTCCGCATCGACCGCCCCGTCGTCCCCGCAGAAGAGGTGGTGGTCGTCCCCGCCTCGGCCCCGCTCGGTGCGATCGACGCCGGCGCGCTCGCAGGTGCCGTCTCGGCCGACGAAGGCCGGGTCGGACAGGGGGGTTCGGCCGACGACAGCGAGCTCCGTCCGTACCGACCGGGCGACCCGATCCGCCGCGTGCACTGGGCGCAGAGTGCGCGTCGCGGTGAACTGCACGTCCGCCAGACCACGCAGGCGCAACCACCGGAGGCCGTCATCGCGCTCGACGTCCGCCGCGAGTCCTACCAGCGGCTCGGCCGTGAGGACCTGGCCGAGATCTCCGACCTCGGAGGCGACCAGGCGTTCGAGCACGCCGTCGTGGTGGCCGCCAGCGTCGCCCGCGCACTCGCCGCCCGGACCTCACGCGTCGTGCTCGTGTTCGACGGCCCGGACGGCAGCACCCGGCACGCGGGAGACGTCGGTGGCCTCACCGACGTGCTCGTCGGGCTGGCCGACGTGCGCCTGCGGTCGGAGGCGCGCGAGGTCACCGACGTCCTGCCCGAGGTGCGCGGTCGCGACGTGCACGGCATGACCGCTGTCGTCACGGGCAACTGCACCGCCGAGCAGGCCGCCGAGCTCATCAGCGCCACGAGCGGCTCGAGCCGCGGGATCCTGGCGACCATCGTGCCGCCGGACCCGGCCGTGCGGGGCATCCTCGACCGCGGCGGCTGGCGGACGCTGGTCGTCCCGGTCGCCGGTGCGACGCCGTCCGGAGCGGCACGGTGAGCGGGGTCGCCGCGCAGGCCCGTCCGCGGGCGGACGTGCGCGAGATCCTCGACCGCGACGACGACCTCCGTGACGGGCCGAGCGCCTGGGTCGTCGCACTCGCCCCGGTGCCGGTACTCCTGGCCTCGCTCGCCATCCGACCGCTCGTGCAGGGCATCGCATGGTGGGCATCGGGCGTCGTCGTGGTCGCCGTGCTCGTCGCGGTGGTGCTCGCGGTCCGACGGCAGGTGCCTGGGATCCGGTTCGTGGCCCTGGTGGCGACGGTCATCGCGTGCTCGTGCGCCACCGCACTGGTGAACGACGTGCAACCGCTGGGGTGGCTCGACGCCGACGGGGCGCTGGGTTCCACCCTCGCCGCCATCCGCCTGAACCCCGCACCGTTGCCGCAGACCGATTCGATCCGACTCGTGGTGACGGTGTCGATCGGCTGGGTGGCAGCGGTCTCGCTGTTCCTCGCCGCCATCGCACGGATCCCGTCGCTCGCTGCGGCCCCCGCGCTCGTCATCCTCATCGTGCCCGGCGTCATCACCGGGCAGCCAGCGGGCACGCCGCTCGTGATCGCCACGGCGGTGGCGTTCCTCGCGCTGCTCTGGCTCTCGGTCCGCCCGGTGCAGCGCGCGCTGCCGGCCGCGGTGGTCGGCGCGATCGGGCTCGTCATCGCGATCGGCCTGCCGACGATCGTGCCGCTCAACGCCAGCTGGCTGTCGAGCGTGACCGGGGCGATCCAGTCCCCGATCCAGCCCGGACGCCCCGGCACCCTGCTCGAACTCGGCAACGACCTGCGCCGTCCGAGCGAGCTCGAGGTGTTCCGGTACCGCTCGTCCGACGGGCAGCCCGAGTACCTCAAGCTCGCCGACCTCGACGAGTTCGGCACCGGCGACTGGGTCCCGACCGTGACGAACGCGGCGGAGGCCGACACTGCCGACCAGCAGCAGTGGGCCGAGGGCGTCAACCCGCGCCTGGCGACCCGCGGCGACGTCACCGTGCGGATCACCGGCTTGTCGAGTACCTACCTGCCGGTGCCGTCCGGGGCGGTGTCGATCGAGTCACAGTCCACCAACCTGGACCTGTCGCAGTGGCGCTGGATGGGGAACTCGAGCACGGTCCGTTCGACCGGGGCCGCGACGGCACGCGGTGCGATGTACGAGGTGTACGGCGCCTCCACCTTCGCCAACGACTACCTCGACGCCGTCGCAGCCTCCGGCGTCCTCGCGCGCTCCGATGGCCGGGGGTTCCAGGAGCCGAGCCGCGAGCAGCTGCGCACCGACCTGACCCTGCCCGACGACCTGCCCGCGAACATCTCGGCAGCGGCGACGCGCGTGGCCGGTGGCGCCGCCGACGACTACGCGCGGGCCCGGGCGCTCGAGCAGTGGTTCCGCAGCGACCTGTTCACCTACTCCGAGACCGCCCCGGTCGAGCAGGGGTACGACGGCGACAGCATGGACGTCGTCTCGACCTTCCTGCGCGTGCGCGAGGGCTACTGCGTGCACTTCTCGTCGGCGATGGCGGTGATGGCCCGCACGCTCGGCATCCCGTCCCGCATCGCGGTCGGGTACCGGGCCGGGGCGGCCCAGCCCGATGGTGAGTACGCGGTGTCGAACCGGCAGCTGCACTCCTGGCCCGAGTTGTACATCCAGGGCGCCGGCTGGGTCGCGTTCGAGCCGACGCCCGACTCCGACGAGGCAGCGCCGTCCGAGGAACCGTCCGCATCGCCGACAGCGGCGAACCCAGGGACCCCGCTGCCGGCACCCGAGCAGTCCGCACCCGCCGAGGGCTCGGCGTCGCCGACCTCGACGGCGTCCCCGGCACCCGGTGCGGCCGGAGCGACCGGTACCGGCGGTGGCGGTGGGCCCGCCGGGCTGGTGATCGGCCTGCTGCTCGTCCTCGCGCTGTTCGCCGCCCCCGGTGTCGTGCGTGCGGTCCGGCGGCGCTCCCGGTTGGCGGCGATCTCCGAAGGGCGCTCACCCGCCGTGCAGGCGTGGCGGGAGCTGCTCGACGACGTCGCTGACCACGGGTACGCCCCGGGGATCGCGCCGCCCGGAGACTCCGCCGCCGTCGCCCGGACCGCCCGAGGGGTGCTCGCACGCCTGCGCCCGGGACTGCCCGCGTCGGTGCTGCCGCACCTGGAGGTCGCGGTCGACGCCGTCGACCGTGAGCGCTTCGCAGCCGGCGGGGCCGCCTCGGTGGACGGCGACGCGTTGGCACGCCACGTCCGGGAGGCCCGGGTCGCCCTCGACGCATCGGTCCCCGCGGTGCGCGTGGTGCGGTCGCGTCTGCTGCCGCCCAGCCTGCTGCCCTCGTCAGCGTGGTCCCACGACGGCCCGAAGCCCCGCCACGACCGCCGGACGGCCTGACGCGGGCGCCCTCGCACGGTGCGAGGGGCGCGAGTGGTGCGAGGTTCCGCACTCGGTGCGAGCCGCGCGACCTCGCACGGAAGACGGAACCTCGCACGGTTCGAGCAGAGCGCGCCGCGCCGCCCGCGTCAGCGCCGACGGATGACCGCCTCGACCAGGGCGGCGACGACCTCGCCCGTGTTGACCCCCGGCAGCGCCGGCGCGTCGAACACCATCCCGACGTTCGCACCGATGACCACGATCGCGAAGTCCTCCAGGGGCATGCCTGCGTCGGCCTCCGGGTGGGCGCCGAACCACAGCCGCACGAGCTCGAGCACCCCGTCCTGCAGGATCCGGCGCTGGCGGATGAACTCGGGCAGGAACTCCGGGTGCCGAACGGCGTACCCGCGGAACGCCGACAGCAGCGCGAACTGCTCGCTCTGGTCGTGCAGGCCGAACGCGGCGCGGACGAGGTCCCCGAGCTCGACCGCCGCGGTGTCCTCGTGCACGAGTTCCTGCAGTGATCCGAGCACCAGGTTCGTCGAACGCTGCATCACCTGGGCGAGCAGGTCCTCCTTCGACGAGAAGTTCGAGTAGACCGCACCCTTGCTGAACCCCGCACGGGCAGCGACGTCGTCGAGCCGCGCGCCGTACACGCCCTGTTCGGCGAAGACGACGGCACCGGCGGCGAGCAGACGTTCGCGGACCTCGGCCCGCGGGATGCGCTGGGTGGGGGAGTCGTCGTCACTCATCGGTTCCTGATTCGACCGGGCCCGGGGCCGTCGGGGGAAGCAGCGCGGTGGGGACCTGCCGCGCCGCGCGTCTGATCACGCGCGGCATCAGCGAAGCCCCCATCCCCACGTCTGCTCGGAACCGGCGCGTTCGGGTCGCGTCGGTGCAGTGCGGACAGCGTGCGCCGGGACGATACCCGGCGGTATCCATGGTAGCGCCGAGCACCGACGCGCGACAGCCCCTCAGTCCTCGTGCTCTTCCCGGACACTGCCGGCGCCGGTGCGACGACCCGGGCGGCGGAGCAGGCGCAGGGCATCGGGCCGCAGGCTGCGACCGCGTCGGAGCAGCGATCCGAGCGTCGACTTCGGCTGCCAGTCGCGGCCGTTCGGCAGCCCCCACCCGCGTCGGACGGCGCCCCAGCGGAGCCCGAGTGACAGCGTGACCGCCAGCAGGATGCCGAGCGAGGGCGACCCGAGCGCCGACGTGATCACCATCACGGCCGAAGCGGCGACGGCCACGGTGGCGTACAGCGCGTTCCCGCCGAACACCGCCGGTACGCGCCGCAGCAGCAGGTCGCGCATTGCTCCACCACCCACCGCGGTGATGGTCCCCATGATGATGGCGGCGGGCCACTCGAGCCCGGCGTCGTAGGTGCGCTGCACGCCGACGACGGCCCAGAAGCCGATGACGGCGGCGTCGAGGACGGTGAACAGGCGGTCCCACGTCAGCTCCGAGAACGACACGAGGAAGGCGATCAGTGCCCCGGCGACGGCGACGGGCACGTACAGCGGGTCGACGAGCGCGACGGGCGGGCCGTTCTGCAGCAGGGTGTCGCGGAGCATGCCGCCGCCGAGACCCGAGACGAAACCGACGACCAGGAACCCGAACAGGTCGAAGTCCATCGCGCGGGCGATGGAGCCGCCGAGCAGGGCGGACGCGAAGACTCCGGCCAGGTCGAGCACGTTCGTGACCGACGCCAGGCCCTCGACGGACAGCAGGTTCATGAGAACCATCCAACATCACATCGCAGGACTGGCGGGCCGAACCGAGGTTAGGTTAGCCTAACCTTCGTTATGCTCGCCACCCTCGTCATCGGCCTCCGCGAAGGCCTCGAAGCCACGCTCATCGTCGGCATCATCGCCGCGTTCCTGCGTCGGAACCGTGTCCCGCTCGCCCCCATGTGGTCCGGCGTCGGACTCGCGGTGCTGCTCAGCGTCGCCGTCGGCTTCGGGCTGCAGGCCGTCGATCAGGCACTGCCGCAGGCCCAGCAGGAGGGGATGGAGGCGGTCATCGGCATCGTCGCCGTCGTCTTCGTCACCGGGATGATCGTCTGGATGCGCACCCACGCGCGCACCCTGACCGCCGAGCTCGAGGCCAGCGCGAGTGCGGCGCTCGGTCGTGGCACCGCGTGGGCGCTGGCCGGTACGGCATTCCTCGCCGTCCTGAAGGAGGGCTTCGAGACCTCGGTGTTCCTCCTCGCCACGTTCCAGGCGTCGTCGGACACCGGCCTCGCCGCCCTGGGCGCTGTGATCGGCATCGCGGCCGCGGTCGTCGTCGGCTTCGGCATCTCCGCGGGTGGCGTCCGACTCGACCTGTCGCGGTTCTTCACCGGCACCGGGGTCTTCCTGGTCTTCGTCGCCGGCGGCCTGGTGCTGACCGTCCTCCGCCGCGCCCACGAGGCCGGCTGGATCACCATCGGCCAGCAGCGCACCGTCGACCTGTCGTGGCTCGCCCCGAACGGCTCCGTGCAGGGCGCCCTGGTCACCGGTGTGCTCGGCATCCCGCCGGACCCACGCGTCATCGAGGTGCTCGGGTGGGTCCTGTACGTCGTCCCCGTGCTGGCCCTCACCCTCTGGCCGCGCGTCTGGCGTCCGTCGCCGGACCGCCTGCCCCGGGTGCGCGCCGTGGTCGCCGGCGCACTCGCCGTCGCCGCAGCGGCACTCGCGATCGCCGTGCCGACGGGCGGCGTCGACCTGCCCCGCACCACCGCGGTCAGCGGCGACGCCAGCTCCGTCTCCGCCAGCGTCGACGGTGCGTCCGGCGTCCTGCGTGTGGCCGGTACCGGAACCGGCCAGGAGGCCCACATCACCATGCCGACGTCGGCCCACCGCCGTGTGACCCGCGCGGGCGTGGCCGCCGACCGGTGGCGCGTCGTGCAGGACGGGACCGGCGAGCAGGGGAGCGGTGCCGACCGCCCGTCGACGCTGACCCTCGACGACCTCGTCACCCTGTTCGGCCGCCTGCCCGTCGGCGTCTCCCCGTCGACGAACCCCGGGCCGTTCGCGGCCCGCTGGGCCGTGCGCGACACCGTGACCCTGTGGACGGTCCGCGGTGGGGTCCTGGACGCCACCCGCGATGAACGCGAGGTGCTGACGCTGAGCGGTGGGGGCCTCCCGTCCGCACGCACCACGACCCTGGACCGCACCGTCTGGTCCGTCCCCGACGCCCGCGTCGAGCGGTCGGCCGCCTCGGTGGCCGCCGCGGACACGCGTTCCGCCGAGCTGCTGCTCTGGAAGGCCTGGCTGCCGGTCGCCCTCGGCATCGCGGCCGCCGCCCAGGCGCTGCTGGCGATCCCCGACCGCCGTCGTCGGCGACTCCCCAAGACCCCCACTCCCGAACCCGTCCCCGTCCGCGGCCCTCCGTCCGCGGACCCTGCAAGGAGCACCGACCATGTCCTTCGGTAAGCCCGTTCGACCCTTGATCACCCTGGCCACCCTCGGCGCCGTCACCGCGCTCGCCCTCACCGGCTGCGCGAGCACCGACGGCGCATCCGACAGCTCCACCGACACCGCGGAGGTCTCGCGCGTCACCATCACCCTGACGAACGACGGTTCCGACCAGTGCGCCGTGTCCGAGACGAAGGTCCCGGCCGGCCCCGTCACGTTCTCGGTGAAGAACGAGTCGTCGACGGCCATCACCGAGGTCGAGCTGCTGCAGGACCAGCGGATCCTCGGCGAGAAGGAGAACTTGGCCCCCGGCCTCGACGCGGTGCAGTTCACCGCGACGCTGACCGGCGGGAAGTACCAGGTGTACTGCCCCGGCGCGGAGACCGAGCTGACGGACTTCACCGTCACCGGCAAGGCGGTGTCGACCGAGAACAGCAGCGCCGCCACCCTGCTCCGCGACGGTGCGAAGGGCTACGCGACCTACGTCGACGGCCAGGTCGGCGACATGGTCGCCGCGGTCGAGCAGCTGCAGGAGGACATCGACGCCGGTGACCTGGCGGCCGCGAAGACGGACTACGCGAACGCCCGCCCGTTCTACGAGCACGTCGAGAGCGACGTCGACGGTTTCGTCAAGCAGGGCCACAAGGCCACCGACAACGCCGGCAACCTCGACTACCTGATCGACATGCGCGCGTCGAACCTCGACCCGGCCGTCGGCTGGAGCGGGTTCCACGCCGTCGAGAAGGACCTGTTCCAGGCGGGCAAGATCACCGCCTCGACCAAGCAGGCCGCTGCCGACCTGACGGACAACGTGCAGCTGCTCGCGGAGCTCGTGCCGACGCTCGACTACAAGCCGGAGGACCTTGCGAACGGTGCCGCCGGCCTGCTCGAAGAGGTGCAGTCGAACAAGATCACCGGCGAGGAAGAGGCGTACAGCCACATCGACCTCGTCGACCTCGCCGCCAACGTCGAGGGTGCGCGCCAGGCCTTCGCGTTCCTCAAGCCGGGCCTGACGAAGCTCGACCCGACCCTGACGAAGCAGATCGCGAAGCAGTTCGACGCGACGAACACCCTGATGGACGGCTACCGCGACGCCGGCGACCTGGGCGGCTTCGCCGCGTGGGACGCCGCGACCAAGCAGTCCGACGCGAACACGATCTCGCAGCAGATCCAGGCGCTGCAGGACCCCCTGTCGCGCCTGGCCGAGAAGGTCGCGACCGCGTGACCGAGCCGGACGGAGCACCCCGGGCGGACGTCTCCCGCCGCGGGCTGTTCGGCGCCGGGCTGGCCGTGGCCGGCGCCGGTGTCGGTGCTGCGGCGGGCATCGGCGGTGCCACCGCCGCGACCGGGGTCAGCCCGTTCACCGCGGCCACGAACGGTGACGAGTCGATCGACCTGTCGCAGAGCCACCCGTTCTACGCCACCGCCTCCCGGCAGCCGCAGGGCGGGATCCGCACCGCCCCGCAGCGGTACTGCGTCTCCATGACGTTCGACCTGTCGACGACCGTGACGACCGAACTGCAGGTGCTCCTGGCCCGCTGGTCGGCCGCGATCGCCCAGCTGCAGGCAGGCAAGACGGTCGGCAGCGTCGAACCCGCGCACGGCAACGGGGTCGGCGCCGACACGGGCGAGGCGCTCGACCTCGGCCCGGCATCCCTGACCGTCACGGTGGGCCTCGGCCCGGGTGTCTTCGACGAGCGTTTCGGGCTGGCCGACCGGCGTCCCGCTGCGCTCGCGGACATCCCGGCGCTGCCGAGCGACAACCTGCAGGCGGGCCTGACCGGCGGCGACCTGTCGCTGCAGGCCTGTGCCGACGACCCGCAGGTCGCCTACCACGCGGTGCGCGACCTGGCGCGGATGGCCCGGGGCACCGCGACGGTGCGCTGGACCGTGCTCGGCTTCGGGCGCGCGTCGGCCGGGCCCCACCAGACGACCCCGCGCAACCTGATGGGGTTCAAGGACGGCACCAGGAACATCACGACGGACGCCGACCACGACCGGTTCGTCTGGCTCGACCGTGACGCCGGGTGGATGGCCGGCGGGACCTACCAGGTGGTGCGGAAGA
Organism: Curtobacterium sp. VKM Ac-1376; assembly: GCF_015351025.1. GTDB lineage: Bacteria > Actinomycetota > Actinomycetes > Actinomycetales > Microbacteriaceae > Curtobacterium. The sequence goes on from NZ_JADKRV010000001.1 coordinate 319,590, forward strand.
TCCGGATGAACATCGAGATCTGGGACGCGGACGTCGTCAGCGACCAGCAGCGGGTGTTCGGGCGGACGAAGATCCAGGGCGCCCCGCTGTCCGGCGGACAGGAACACACGACCCCGGACTTCCACGCCGAGGACCACGACGGCGCGACGAAGATCGACCCGACGTCGCACATCGCCCTCGCCGCGCACGAGGCGAACGGTGGCGTGAAGATCCTGCGGCGGCCCTACAACTACACGGACGGGCTGAACGAGTACGGCCAGCTCGACGCCGGACTGCTCTTCATCGCGTACGTGAACGACCCGGAGCACTTCACCCGGCTGCAGCGGAAGCTCGGCGCCTCCGACCGCCTGAACGAGTACGTCTCGCACATCGGGTCCGCGGTGTTCGCCGTGCCGCCGGCGCCCCGCAAGGGCTCGTACATCGGCGAGCAGTTGTTCCGCTGAACGCACCGCGGACGGGAGGAGTGGGCGTCCTCCGCCGTTTCCCTGGAGGCGGAGGACGCCCGCGTCGTGGAGTCTCGCCGAACGGAACCACCGTCGACTTGCTGAAGAGCGACCCGGCGCGACGCGTCGCGGTGCGACAACCCCGAGAGTACCCCGCAGATCCGCGGATCCGCAGTGTTCTCCCGCGATGGGACAGCCATCGCGCGAGCCCGGGTGCGCGACGTGCGCGCCGGGGGTGATCCGTGCCTCCAGGACGACGCGAACGGGCCGCCTCACCAGGGTGAGACGGCCCGTTCGCTGCGTGTGCCCGGAGGCGCGGGGTCAGTCCGTCAGGACCGTCGCGTCGCGGTGTGCGCGCTTCCGGCGGATGACCACGAGTGCCGTGATCCCGGCCAGCAGCAGGATGCCCGCCGCGATGGCCGGAGCGGTCAGGTCCGCACCCGTGTAGGCGAGGTCGCCACCGGCGCGCGGGCCGTCGTCGGTCCCGCCGACGCCACCGATGCCGGCGTCGTCACCGTCTCCCGTGCCGGGGCCGGGGGTGACCCCGCCGCCCGTGCCCGGGTTCGGGTCGACGGGGTCCGTCGGGTCGGTGGGGTCCGTCGGGTCGGTCGGATCCGTCGGGTCGACCGCAGCGGCGACCGGGATCGTCACCGCGAGGGTCACGGTCTGGCCGCCCGGGAGGGTGACCACGAGCGGTGCGTCGGTCGCGGCGACCGGCTCGGCGACGGCTGCGAGCGCAACGGAGCCGGTGGTGAGCGCCGCAGCGCGGGCCGTCGGCGCCTCGATCTCGGGGACCGTCACGGTCAGGTTCGCGCGACCCTGCTCGTCGGTCTTGTCGACGATGGTCGGGTCGACCTGCGCCGAGGCGAGCTCGTTGCCGTCGGCGCTGACCGACACGGTGCCGGCCTTGGCGGGGTCATCGCTGCTGAACACGAGCGACGACAGGTCGATCGAGATCTCGTCACCGGGCTGGAAGCCGCCCGCCGGGGTCGGCGTGACCGTGACGCCCACGGCGCGCTGGTCGACGGGGGGTGTGACCGTCGGGTTCGCGAGGAAGTAGTCCACCTGCGCCTGCAGGTCGACCTGGCCCGAGTCCGCGACGTTCGTGCCGGTCGCGAAGGCGGCGAAGTTGTCGCCACCGGTCGACAGGAACGAGTTCACGGTCACCTTGAGGGTGTCGGTCAGGGCGATCGCCTTGCCGTCGAGGGTCATGCCGGTGATGCGCTCACCGCGGCCCTTCGACGGGTCGTACGTGTAGGCGAAACCGTCCGAGACGCCGAGCTTCAGGAAGGGCCGCTCGAGGCCGTCCGGCTGCCACTGCTGCTCGAGGGCGTCCTTGATCTGCTGGCCGGTCATGTCCTCCGTCACCAGCGTGTTGGCGAACGGCTGGACGAGCGCGGCTTCCTTGTAGGTGACGGTGCCGTCCGGGTCGCCGGCGCCGCTCGACGCGTAGACCATGTCGGTGCGGAGCCCGCCGGGGTTCATGAAGGCGACCTGCGAGCCGTTGCGCTCGGTGGCGCTGCGCTGCACTTCGGCGATGTAGTTGCCGAGGACGGACTCGCCACCGCGGTTCTCGGCGGTGCGGTCGGACTGCACCGCGCGGCGCATGTCGGCGGTGATCTCGCCGAGCTTCTTGCTGCCCTCGACGTCGGCGACGGCCTTCGCCGCGGTCACGATGTCCGCCACAGCGTTCACCGAGGTCGGGTCGGCCGGCACGCGCGTCTCCGCGTTGACCGACTTGACCTCGGACGTGATGCCGGTGAGCTGCTTGTCCGCGTTCACGGTGAGCTGCAGGTGCCCGTAGTTGACGCCGTAGGACCCGGCCTGGATCACGGGGCGCTCCGTTCCGTCGGGGCCGGCAATCGAATGGTTGTACGTCGCGTGTGTGTGTGCGGAGACGATGGCCGAGACCTTCGACGAGACGCCGGAGGTGATCGTGCCGAAGGCGCCGGTGCCGGTGGCGTCCGCGAGGGCGCTCGTGGCCGCGCCCTCGTGCACGAGGAGGACCAGCACGTCGGCCTCCCCGTTCGCGTCGTCGCCGTCGGTGAGCTGGTCAGCGTAGGTGTTGACCTGGCTCACGATCGGGGCCATCGCGAGGCCCTCGACGCCACCGGGGCTGACGAGCCCGGGGATGAGGTCCTCGGTGGTCGCGCCGATGAAGCCGACCTTGACGCCGCTCTTCTCCACGATGGAGTACGGGGTGAAAGCGGGAGCGGTGGTGCCCTCCTCGACGATGTTCGCCGAGACGTAGGGCCAGTCGGCGTGGTCCTCGATGCGGCCGGTCAGGTCGTCCTGACCCTTGTCGAGCTCATGGTTGCCGATCGCGCTGACGTCGAGCTCCATGGCGTTGAGCGCGTCGATCGTCGGCTCGTCCTGCTGGATCAGCGAGGTGAACGTCGATGCGCCGACGTTGTCGCCGGCGCTCGCGAAGATCGTGTTCGGGTTGGCCTCGCGGTAGGACTGCACCACACCGGCGAGCTTGGCGGCGCCGGCGGCGTCGTCGGCTTCGGTGCCCTCGGACTCGAGGCGACCGTGGAAGTCGTTGACATCGATGATGTCGATCGTCGTGTCGCCGACGGCGGCGACGGCTGCGGACGGGACGGACAGCGCGACCAGGATCCCGGCGGTCACGAAGGCCGCGCCGGCGCCGAGGCGCCGCCGGGTCGTCGCACCGGCGGGTCCGGTGGTGTTGGAAGTGTTCATCGGCGACGAACCTACGAAGACGCACAGCCGACGCGCCAGCGCCGACGGCAACACGTCACGTGAAGTTCACGTGGGCAACACCGCAGCCGATCAGTCGCGGCTGAAGGTGCCCTTCACCCGCTCGGTGACCTCGGTCGCCATCGCCTTCGCGGAGTCCTTCACGACGTCGAACTCGACCGGGTCGCCCTTGAGCAGGCTCTTCGCCGTGTTGATCGCGTACTCCTTGGTGATGTGCGGGGGCAGCGGTGGGACGCTCCGGCTGACGTACGCGTCGATGAGCGTCACGCCCTGGTGGGCGAAGGCGCGCTCCACCGCCGCGTCGACCTCCGAGTCCTCGTGCACCGCGATGCCCTGGAACCCGAGCAGCGTCGCGTACCCGGCGTAGTCGATCGACTCGACGTCCTGCGAGCCGCGCCACATCGGGTTGCCGTCCTCGGTGCGCATCTCCCACGAGACCTGGCCGAGGTCGTCGTTGTGCATGAGCACGATCACGAGCTGCTGGTTCGGCCACGCCGCCATGTACTTCTTCACGGTGATGAGTTCGTTCATGCCGAGCATCTGGAACGCCCCGTCACCGATGGTGCACACCGCTGGACGATCCGGGAACGCGAACTTGGCCGTGACCGCGTACGGCATCGCCGCGAGCATCGTCGCCAGCCGACCGGACATGTCGCCCCGCATGCCTTCGCGCAGCCGGATGTGGTGGCCGTACCAGTCGGCGGTGGTGCCGGCGTCGGCCGTGACCGTGACGCCGTCGGGGAGCCGGTCGTTCACGGCCTGGATCACCCGACGGGGATTGACGCCGTCGCTGTAGGACACTTCGGACTGCGCGCGCATCTCGGACTCCCACTCGCGCATCCCGTGCGCGATGGTCTCCTGGAACGACTTGTCGTCCTTCTGCTCGAGCAACGGGAGCACGGCGTCGAGCGTCGCGCCGACGTCACCCCACAGGTTGAGCTCGGTCGGGTACCGCAGGCCCAGCTGCTCCGGCTTGATGTCGACCTGGATGCCCCTGGCCTGTCCCGTCTTCGGCATGTACTCGCCGTACGGGTAGTTCGTCCCGAGCAGGACGAGGGTGTCGCAGTCGCGGATCTGGTGCAGGGACGGCAACGAGCCGAGCAGGCCGAGCTGCTGCGAGTGGTACGGCACGTCCGACGGGATCACGTCCTTGCCGCGGAGTGCCGTGATGATCCCCGCGCCCGCCTTCTCGGCGGTGGCGAGCACCTGGGCAGTCGCACCGCGTGCACCCGCACCGACCAGGAACGTCACCTTCGATCCCGCGTTGATGATGTCGGCCATCCTCTGGACCTCGTCCGCGGGCGGGGTGATCCGGGTGGACGCGGGGACGTCGCTCGACCGCGAGGCCCAGTGCTCCAGCGGTGGTGCGTCGTAGGCCATCGCCTGCACGTCGTGGGGCAGGATCACCACGGCTGGCTGCTTCCGGAGCGACGCGGTCCGGAAGGCGGTGTCGACGACCACACCCACGGCTTCGGGTGTGGCCACGGTCTGCACGTAGCAGGCGACGTCGGCGAAGACCCGCTCCAGGTTCGACTCCTGCTGCGTGAACGACCCCATCGCCGCGAGCCCCTGCTGTCCGACGATCGCCACCACCGGCTGGTTGTCCATCTGCGCGTCGTACAGGCCGTTCAGCAGGTGGAAGGCGCCGGGGCTCGACGTCGCGACGCAGACCCCGACCTCGCCGGTGAACTTCGCGTGCGCGGTCGCCATCAGCGCCGCGATCTCCTCGTGGGTGGGGCGGACGTACTCCAGGCCGTCACCCCCCGATGCCGCCTTGCCGAGCGCTCCGTCGAAGGCGCCGATCCCGTCGCCGGGGTAGCCGAACACGCGGGAGACGCCCCACGCCTTGATGCGGTCGATGACGAAGTCGCTCACGGTCGTGCTCATGGGCCCAGCGTGCGCGAGCGCGCACGGGTCCGTTCACAGCCTTCGAAGAGGAGGCCCGGATCACCTGACCGACGTCGGTCACGTGATCCGGGCCTCCCGGCTAGGGCTCCTGTGCGATCAGTGGACGCAACGTGCGGTGCGCGATGCGCAGCCCCTCGAGCACCCTGTCGTCCGTTCCGCCCCAGAGCGGGTCCTCGTGCTCGACGCTCAGGGTGCCGTCGAAGCCGGCCTCGTAGAGGCGGTCGACCACGTGCGGCCAGTCGACGACGCCGCGCCCGGGCACGCGGAAGCGCCACCAGCCCATGTCCCACGGGTCGTCGCCCTTGTCGACCTTGCCGAAGAAGCCGTACTCGTTGCGCTCGGCGGGGAAGAGCTCGACGTCCTTCGCCTGCGCGTGCACGATGTGCTCGGCGAACGGCAGGATCGTCTCGACGGGGTCGATGCCGATCCACGTCAGGTGCGATGGATCCCAGTTCAGCCCGAAGCCGAGGCCCGTCACCCAGTCCCAGAGCTCGGGGGAGTACGCGATGTTGCCCGGGTACCCGTCGGGGTGCCAGCCCTCCATCACGCAGTTCTCGATGATGAGCCGCACGCCGCGCTCGCCGGCGTAGTCGACGAGTTCGGGCAGGACCCGGTCCCCCTCGGCCATGTTCTCGCGGACGGACCTGGTGGTGTCGCGGCCGATGAACGTGCCGACGTACGGGACGCCGAGCGTCTGTGCGGTGTCGATCGCGTGCTTGAGGTGCGTCCGCACCTCGTCGCGGCGGGCGAGGTCCTGGTGCAGGTTGTTCTCGTAGTACGCCAGCGCGGAGACCTCGAGTCCGGTGCGGTCGAGCAGGTCGCGGGTGGACTGGGCGTCCTCGTCGGTGAACGTGGCGACCGGCAGGTGGGCGGCCTCGAAGTCGCGGCCCCCGGTGCCCGGCCAGACGGCGACCTCGAGTCGCTCGTAGCCCTGCGTCTGCGCGAACCCGGCGATCCGGTCGAGGGACCAACCCGGCAGGCAGGCCGTCAGCATCCCGAGCTTCACAGGATCGCCCGCCACGTCGTCCCGGCCGCACTGCCGATCACGGCTTCGATGATGTCGGCGGAGCGTGCGCCGTCCGCGAAGGTCGGCAGGCCGTCGGGGGCGACCCCCGTGCGGACCGCTGTGTAGGTGTCGGCGACGAACGCCGCGAAGGCGTCGAGGTAGCCCTGCGGGTGCCCGGACGGCACGATCGCCAGACGCCGTTGGTCCGGGTACCCCTGCGAGGGGTCGCGGACGATGATCTGCGCCCCCCGCTCGTTGCCGAACCAGGCGGACTCGGGCTGCTCCTGGTCGAACGCAGCCGAGCCGCGGGTGCCGTCGACCTCGAACCACAGTCGGTTCTTCCGGCCGGCCGCCACCTGCGAGATCACGACGTTGCCGATGCGGCCGGTGCCGGTGCGGAACGTCGCGACCGCGGTGTCCTCGGTGGTCACCTCGGCCCGCTGGGCCGCGTCCGCCACGGGGTCCGGGTCAGGGGAGCCGGAGAACGACGGGCCGGACGCCGCCGGACGGGTCGGGTAGACGATGTCGGTCGCCGCGGAGACCGAGGTGAAGCGCTCGCCCGTGACGAACTCGACCAGGTCGCACCAGTGCGAGCCGATGTCCGCGAAGGCGCGGGACAGCCCGCTCGACGTCGGGTCCACCCGCCAGCTCGAGGCGTTCTCGTCGAGCATCCAGTCCTGCAGGTAGTGGCCGTGCACCGCGAGCAGCCGACCGAGCTCGCCGTCGGCGATGCGCGCCCGGATCTCGCGGACCATCGGGTGGTAGCGGTACACGAACGGCACCGTGGCCACGACGCCGGCCTCGGCAGCTGCGGCGACGAGCTCGGCGGCCTGGCCAGGGTCGATCGCCAGGGGCTTCTCGCACACCACGTTGATGCCGGCGGCGATCACCGCGAGCGCCTGCGGGTGGTGCTGGTCGTTCGGCGTGCAGATGTGCACGACATCCGGTCGATCGCCGATGACCTCGTCGAGCGAGGCGTACCCCCGCGGCAGGTCGAGCTGCGCCGCCACCTGGCCGGACCGCGTCGGGTTCCGGCCGAGCACACCGAGCACCTCTGCACCCGAGGCCCTGGCGGCGCGGGCGTGGACGCCTGCGATCATGCCCGTCCCGACCACGGCGACACGGAGGCGCCGCCCTTCGTACCCACTGCTCATGGTGCTCCCTCGCGCCGAACTGACACCACCGTAGCGGCCCGGCCGCCCTTGGGGGGCCGATGAGTACGGTCTGATGCATGTCGAGCCTCCAGACCAGCCTGCTCATCCTCGGAGCCAGCGGCGACCTGTCCAAACGCCTGCTCATGCCGGGCCTCGCCACCCTGCTCCAGGTCAAGGACGACTGGGACGTCCAGCTCGTCGGCGCCGGGGTCGAGGACCTGTCCGAGGCCGACTGGAAGGCGCAGGTGCGCGAGTCCTTCGCGAACGCGCAGGCGTCCAAGAACGAGGAGGACGAGGGGGCCTCCGCCGACGCGTCCCTGCCGGCGCGGCTGCAGGCGGTCGTCGACGCATCGACCTACCGGAAGGCCGACGTCACGGACCCGGACGACCTGCGGGCGCTGCTGGCCGAGTGCCACCACGACCCCGCGATCTACTTCGCCCTGCCGCCGGCGGTCACCGAGAAGAGCTGCGAACAGCTCGCCCACATCACCCTGCCCGCCGGCACCCGCCTGGCACTCGAGAAGCCCTTCGGCACCGACGCCGACAGTGCGTCGCACCTCAACGACCTGCTGCACTCGTTCATCCCCGAGGAACGGATCCACCGCGTGGACCACTTCCTCGGGCGGTCCACCGTGCTCAACCTGCTGGGGCTGCGCTTCGCGAACCGCATCATCGAGCCGCTGCTGTCCTCGCAGCACGTCGAGCGCGTCGACATCGTGTACGACGAGACCCTCGGGCTCGAGGGCCGGGCCCGCTACTACGACAAGGCCGGGGCGCTCACCGACATGATCCAGAGCCACCTGCTGCAGGTGATGGCCGTGGTCGCGATGGAGGCGCCCGCGTCGATCGACGCCGACGACCTGCGCACCCAGAAGGAGCTGGTGCTGCGGGCCGTCCGACCGTGGGGCGGCGACGTCGTCACCGCCGGCAGGCGCGCCCGGTACACCGCCGGGACGATCGGTGACCGCGACCTGCCGTCGTACGCGGACGAGGACGGCGTGGACCCCGCCCTCGGCACCGAGACCCTGGCGCAGATCACCCTGGAGATCGCGAACTGGCGCTGGGCCGGCGTGCCGTTCACGCTCCGGTCGGGCAAGGCGCTCGCCGAGCAGCGCCGTGAGATCATCGTCACGTTCAAGGACTCGCCGCACGTGCCCGAGGGACTCACCGGCACCGAGCGGCCGGATCGGCTCCGCATCTGGATCGCACCCGACGAGATGCAGCTCGAGCTCAACGTCAACGGTGCGGGTGATCCGTACACGCTCGACCACACCAGCCTCGAAGTGACCTTCAACCCCGGGCGTCTCAGCGCCTACGGTGAGGTGCTGGCCGGCGTGCTCGAGGGCGACGCGACCCTGTCCGTCCGTGGTGACAGTGCCGTACGGGGCTGGAGGGTCGTCGGACCCTTCCTCGACGCCTGGCGTGCCGGGAAGACGCCGCTCGACGAGTACGCGGCCGGCTCGTCCGGCCCCGTCGGCTGGGACAACATCGACGCCTGAGCCGGTCCGCGGCGTAGCGTCGGGCGACGTGAACACCACCGATGACGTCCTGCAGACCGTTCCCGAACCCGCCGGCGCCGACATCCGTGTCGGTGCCGTCGCCTACGACCACCAGGGCACCGAGCTGCTCGGCGTGCTCGCGAAGGACACCGCGATCGCGGGCCGTCGTCCAGCCGTCCTCGTCGTGCACGACTGGCACGGCGTCAACGAACACGTCGAGGCACGGGTCACGATGCTCGCCCGACTCGGCTACGTGGCGTTCGGGGCGGACGTCTACGGCGCCGGGATCCGCCCCGGCGACGACACCGCGGCCCGGGTCGCCGGTGGGTACTACCAGGACCTGCCGCTGCTCCGGGCCCGTGCGACGGCCGGACTCGAACGGCTGCTCGCGGACCCCGACGTCGACCCGACGCGCGTCGTGGTGATGGGGTACTGCTTCGGTGGCTCCACCGCGCTCGAACTGGCACGGACCGGAGCCGACCTGGCCGGGGCGGTGTCGTTCCACGGCGGCCTCATCACGCACGACCCCTCGGACGCGGCGGACATCCGGGCGAAGCTCCTCGTGCTCACCGGGGGAGCGGACCCGGTCGTTCCCGACGAGACCGTGCACGCGTGGCAGGACGAGATGCGCTCAGCGCCCGAGGTCGACTGGCAGGTCGTCACGTACGCGGGCGCGATGCACGCGTTCGCCGTCCCCGGGGCGGACGCGCCGGACCACGGCGCGCAGTACCAGGAGCGTGCGGACAGTCGTTCGTGGCAGGCGCTGCGGGTGTTCCTGGCCGAGGTGTTCGGCGAGGAGCCCGCTGCGCTCTGACGATGGGCCCGGCTGGGTGATCGGTTGGCGCTGTGCGACACGCCGATCGCGGGGTCGGGACCGCCTCGATTGGCGCCCGAGCCGCACCTGTTGTAGAGTCTTCCACGGCCGCAAGGCCACGCGCTCGTAGCTCAATGGATAGAGCATCTGACTACGGATCAGAAGGTTGGGGGTTCGAGTCCCTTCGAGCGCACACCATCCGAATCGCCCTCGGTCCCACCATCGGGACCGGGGGCGTTTTCTGTTTCCGTCTGGCCCGTCAGGAGCCACTGGAGCGGCACGCCGGTCGCCAGGGACCACGCGATCATGCCCGCCCGCCGCGGCTTCACAGCGCCGCGCTCATAGTTGCTGACGGTCGTTCGGGACAGGCCAGTGCGGTCGGCCATGTCCTGCTGCTCTAGCTCGGACGCCTCGCGCGCCTTGCGAAGACGGTCGGCGGTCGTCCACCTCGGGATGAAGCCCGGCTGCCCAACGGGATGCATTGTCATGTGACAAGACTAGTGGCCGGGATTGGACGCGCATCAAGTTTGTCGGCGTGTCTTGCACGCTTGACGTGTGTCCAACTTGCAAGGTTGACGCATGTCAACTTTGGACTACATGACGACCTCGCAGGTCGCTCAGGTGCTCGGCGTCAGTCGCCAGGCCGTCCTCCAGCGCGTAGAAGCCGGCTCGCTGAAGCCCGCGCACAAGCTGCCCGGTCAGACGGGAACCTACCTGTTCGACCCGGCCGACGTCTGCCCCACCGAGCCCCGCGGGACCGCCGCGTGAGCGCTGAAGCTATGGCACTCGCGCTGCATCACTCGAACGCCAAGGGCACCGCCAAGATCGTCCTGCTCGGCATCGCAAACCACGACGGCGACGGCGGAGCGTGGCCGGCAGTGTCGACGCTCGCCCTCTACGCGAACGTGGACGAGCGCAGCGTGCAGCGGTCGATCGATGCGCTGGTGGCCGCGGGCGAAGTAGCCCGCGACTACCAGGCGGGCGGCATGCGCGACATGGCGGATCACCGGCGCCCCAACCTCTACAGGCTCCGCCTCAGCTGCCCGCCCAACTGCGACGGCACGACGGCCCACCGCGTGATCTGCACCCACTGCGGAAAGCCGCTGAAGGCCCGTGAACGGCGCCTCCGGCTGCTCAATCACCGCACCACAGAGTGCGCCCCGAAGCGGGTGGCGTTCACGTCACCGGGTGACGCCAGTGTCACCCCCCGGGTGACGCCAGTGTCACCCCCACCGGGTGACGCCAGTGTCACCCAAACCGTCCTTAGAGAACCACCCGTAGAACCGTCCACTCCACAGGTCTTAACGCGACCACAGACCGCGCGAGCGATCGGGAACGACTGCGGGGGCTCCCGCAGCGGTCGCCACGACTTCCACCCCGTCACCGGCCATTGCCGCAACGCATGCGGCGAACGACAGGACATCGCATGATGATGACTAACCACCCGTACACGCACGGTCGGTTCGGCGACGACGGCAGGTGCCACGCACCGATCGTCCGCACCTGGACGCACGGCACCGTCCGCTGCTCCGAGCCTCGCAGCGCTCACGTCATGCAGGCGACGGCTGCAGTCGGCCGCTGGCGCGTCGAGCGCGGCGGAACGACCACATACCGCCTCCCGGGTTGGTTCGCCGTCCTGACGGCCGCCGACGGCACGATCGCGCGGTGCGCTCACGTGCCGACGTTCGCGGACGCATGGAGCGTCGTGGACCTGCACACGACGAGCGAGGCCAGCGCATGAGCACGATCTACGCGCTCGTCAATCGCCTCTGCGGTCACGCCGGCACGATCGCGAACGATCGGACGATGCTTCAGCGCCACCTGGCGCTGCTCGACGCCGGGGCCTGGTTCATTCGCGAGGCCACCGACGACGACCTGCTCGGCGTCGTTTCGGACCACATGTGCGACCTCTGCCTCGTGGACTCGGCTCAGCGAGCCCGAGCAGCAGAACGAGCGACAGGAGCCTCGTTCGGGCTCCACGCCCCGAAGACGAACACCTGGAGGAACCGTTGGCACTGACGACTCACGCCCAGGGCGGCGCTCCGCGCCAGGCTCAGGACGGAAGCACGAAGCGCGTCGTGCTCGCCGGCCGTCTGGATAGCGACACCTGGCCCAACTGGCGCTCACTGAACCTGTCGCTCGCGTTCGCCGGCCAGACCGGATCCGTTGCCGTCTACGGCATCGACCTGCTGATCGACCTCGAAGTCGTCATGCTCGCGACGGACCTGGAGGCGCGCCGCCGTGGGTAAGTACATGACGCCGGCCGAGGTCGCCGAGCTACTGCAGGTGAAGCCCGAGGCCCTGAAGCGCATGCGTGCCGCCGGCCGTGGACCCGCGTACGTGAAGGACGGCCGGCTGATCCGGTACCGTCCCGCGGCCGTAAATGACTGGCTCCGGGCCTGTGAGCGGGGCGGTGAGCATGGGAGGGGCTAAGCGCGGCGGTAGCGCCTCAGCGGCGCTCACACGGCGCGTGATCGAGTTCTACGGCGACCTGTGCTGGCTCCAGCTGCCCGGATGCTCGTACAAGGCCACGACCAAGGACCACGTGATCCCGTTCCACGAGGGCGGGTCCGACGACATGGACAACCTCCGGCCCGCCTGCAAGTCGTGCAACTCGAAGCGCCGCAACCTCGCCATGTCGGGCGCCGGCGGGCCGATCATCACCGTGTTGATCGGCCCGCCCGCCGGCGGCAAGTCCACCTACGTCCGCGAGCACGCGAGCCCGCTCGACGTCGCGATCGACCTGGACGAGATTGCTCGAGCGCTGATGCCCGTGAAGCCCGAGCAGACGCACGTGTACCCGCAGCACGTGCGGCACGTGGCGATCGGTGCGCGCTCGGCAGCGATCCAGCGTGCACGCCGGCTCCAGGTCCCGTGCGGCGTGTGGATCATCCACAGCATGCCCTCGGCTGACGACCTGGCCGAGTACCGCGCCCTGCGCTACAAGGTGGTCACCGTCGACCCCGGCCGCGAGACCGTCGAGCGCCGAGCCCTGGCCGAGCGGCCCGAGGTCATGCGTCAGCACGTCGCGACCTGGTACGACATCGTGGCCCCAGCCCTGGCAGCAGCCGCACCACGGGCACGACAGCCCGAGCGTGAGCCTGTGCCCGATGCGGCCGTGAAAGAGCCTGAGCGGGCCACTGTCGGTCCGCCGGACGGCGGCTGGTGGGGATGATCCGTTTTTCTGACGCCGGCGGAAACGACACCCAGCGTTCCCACCGTCGTTCTCTCCCCCAACTTGACCAGAAAAGAAAAAAGCGAGGCCCGGAAAATGCAAACTGACGCACCCGATCTACTCGCCGGATTGGACGAGATAAAACTCGATTACGGCGAATCGCACGAAGAAGCGGCCGTCCGCGTCGCATTGATCGAGATAGCGGAGAAAAACCCGCTGGTCGGATCGCGAATTGCGCTCGCCCGTATGTGCCTGTCCCTCGCGCAGAACGTCGCCGCCGGCAACCGCAAGGGCAGGGCCGTAGCGAACGAGGTTGCGACCCTCGCCAGCCTCATGGAACAGCTCGACCCCACCGTCGAGGACCACGACGACCTCAACCTCTCACCCGAACTACGAAGGATCATCGATGCACTCGCGACCCCGCCCACAGTCGGTGGAACCTCGGCAGTCGACGCCACGGAATCCTGACCGCGCCACCTACGGCGGGCACCTGGCCCTCGTCGCCTCTGCCATGGGCAAACCGCTGATCCCCTGGCAGCGGCAAGCCGGCGACGTCGCGCTCGAAGTCGACTCGGACGGCCGGTTCGTGTACTCCGACGTCGTTATGACCGTTCAACGCCAGTGCGGCAAAACGACGCTCGACCTCGCCGGCAGCATTCAGAACGCGACAATGGGAAAGGGGCGACGGTCCTGGTACACGGCGCAATCGGGCCAGCACGCCACGGACAAGTGGCGAGAAATGGTGGAAGACGATTGGGCGCAATCCCTGCTCGCACCGATCGCCAATAAGCCCCGTCTTTCCAATGGGTCGGAAGCGCTGCGATTCAAGACCGGATCGACCTTCCGACCACACCCGCCGACCGCCGATTCCCTGCACTCGAAGCAAGTCGACCGCGCCTCGATCGACGAGGCCTGGGCGTTCTCGCAGACGGACGGTCAGGCGCTCGTCCAGGCGATCGCCGGCGCCGCCGGCTCCCGGTCCATGGTCACCGGGCAGCGGCCACAGGTATGGATCGAGAGCACCGAGGGCACCGTCGACTCGACCTTCTTCAACGCCGTCCTGGAGCGCGCCCGTGCCGGCGATCCGACCGTGTGCCTGATCGACTACGGCATCGGCCCCGACGTCGACCCGACCGACCTCGACGCCGTCGCCGCCGCACACCCCGGGTACGGCTACCTGTTCGACATGCAGACCCTCGTGGACAACCTCCAGCGCCTCGGCCCCGGCGAGTTCGCCCGCGCCTACGGGAACCGCCGCACCGGCGCGACCGAACGCACGATCCCGCTCGAGGCCTGGAAGCGAGCCGCGTGGACCGACGACACTAAGCCCGAGGGACCGATCGCGTTCGGCGCCGCGATCGGCGTCGACAACGTGGACGCCACGATCGTCGCCGCGGTCCGCGTCGCCGGCGACATCATCGTCACCGTCGTCCCAAACGGCCACGGACCCGGCTCGGACTGGGTCATCCCGCGACTCACCCAGCTGTGCGACGAGTTCGACGCACCGGCCGCGATCGACCGTGTCGGCCCGTCTGCCACGCTGTTCGACGCCGCCGAGCGCGCAAAGCTCAACCTCGTCCCCCTGACCTCGTCCGGCGTCACCGCGGCCGCGTCCAACGTGCTCGCCTGGGTCACCACCGAGCCGAAACCGAAGTTCCGCTACCGCCCGCACGCCGCCCTCGACAGCGCCGCCGAGCTTGCCACCCGCCGGTGGATCGGCGACGGCGCGTGGACCTGGGGCCGGCGTGCCTCGGTCGGATCGATCAGCGCCCTGGAGGCGAGCACCCTCGCCGCGTGGGCCGTCGACCACCTGCCCGAGAAGGTCGGCATGCAGCTGTTCTAAGCCGACCCGAAACGACCGCAAACGACCCGAGCCGACCGCTACCGACCGCCGAGCTTGCCGCATGGCAGGGACCCCCTGGAGGGTTCCTGCCATGTCGTCGTTCTGGTCCCGCACCGCCGCCCTCCTCCGGGCCGGCGCACCTGCCGAAACCACCGGCGCCAACTCGACCGGGACCATGCCGGCCAAGCTCCAGCCCCCGCGCCGCGACATCGCCTACGGCGTCACCCAGGAACGCGCGCTGACCCTCTCGACCGTGTTCCGCGCCGTGCAAATCCACGCCACCGCCGTCGCCCAGCTGCCCCTCGTCGTGGAGCGCGGCGGACAGGTGCTCTCGGACACGCCGCTCCAGATTCAGAAGCCAGCCCTGTCGATGTCCCGGTCGCGGTTCCTCGAAGAAATCACCGTCTGCCTGTACCTCGACGGGAACGCGTTCCTCCGGATCATTCGCCTGAACGGCGAGTGGATCGACACCGAGGTTCTGGACCCGCGCAAGGTCACGCCCACGACCGACCCAAAGACCGGACGGAAGACGTTCGCCTACGACGGCCGGAACGACTGGACGACCTCCGATATCGCCCACCTGAAGTTCCTCAGCATCCCCGGCATGGCCCGCGGGCTCGGCCCGATCACCGCGGCCCGCCTCGAAATCGCCGGCGCGATCGACGCCCGCGACTACGGCTCCGGGTGGTTCTCCGAGGGCAGCATGCCGAACGGCATCCTCCAGACCGACCAGCCGCTCAACCAGGACGAGGCCGAGACCTACAAGAAGGTCTGGAAGGGGCTGGACAAGGACGGCAACCCCCGCGAGGACTTCAACGCCCACGACGTGAAGGTCCTCGGCAAGGGGCTGTCGTACGCGCCGCTGCTGCTGAAGCCGGCCGACGTCCAGTTCCTCGAGTCCCAGCAGTTCTCCACGACCCAGATCGCCCGCCTGATGGGCGTCCCCGGGTCGCTGTTCCTCGCCGCCGTCCAGGGCGGCTCGCAGACCTACGCGAACGTCGAGCAGGACTGGATTGGTTACGTCCGGTTCTCGCTGATGAACGTCCTCCGCGAAATCGAGGAAGCGCTGACCGAGGTCAGCGTCCGCGGCCAGACGGTCCGATTCAACATCGACGTGCTGCTGCGCACCGACACGAAGACCCGATACGAGTCCTACTCGATCGGGCTCACCGCCGGCTGGCTCGACGTGGACGAGGTTCGCGCGCTCGAAGGCCGGCCCCCGCTCACCGACACGCAGCGCGAGCGGATCGCCGCGCGCAAGCCCACCGCACCCGCGAAGACGGAGAACACCGATGCCTGACCAGCTGCACCGCCGAGCCGGCGCCGACGACCAGCTGCACGTGCGCGAGCTGCACGTCCGCGAAGTCGACTCGGACGCCCGGACCTTTACCGGGATCGCGGTCCCGTACGACCAGCAGGTGCCGATCAACGACTGGTTCGGCACGTACAACGAGACGTTCGCCCGCGGGTCCGTGCAGGACTCCGACGACGCGCTCCTGTACTGGCGCCACAGCGACCCGATCGGGCGAATCACGTCGCACCGCGACACGGACGGCGGCTGGGAGGTCACCGCCCGAATCTCCGAGACCCCGCTGGGCGACGAGGCCTACACGCTGCTGCGCGACGGCGTGGTCACGTCCATGTCGGTCGGGTTCCAGTCCGTCAGCTACGAGGTGGACGACGAGTCGGGCGACATCACTCGCACCGCCGTTCGGGTCCGTGAAGTGTCCCTCGTTCCCATGCCCGCCTACGACGGTGCCACCGTCACCGACGTTCGCCACCGCCAGCCCATCAGCAACGACCACACACCCCAAGGAGACCCCGTGGACACCGAAGAGTTCCAGCGCCGCCTGGACGCCGCGCTCACCCAGGAGCGCGCCGAGAACGGCCGCCAGTTCGACGCCCTGACGGCCCGCCTCGGCGAGCACCGCGGCGCGGACGCCCCCGTCGACAACCGCAGCGCCGGTCAGTGGATCAAGGCGTTCGTCCGCGGCGACGAGAGCACCATCCAGGCCTACGAGGACCTGATGGAACGCGCCTACGGCCCGGACGGGCAGGGCGGTGTCCTCGGCGACCAGGGCGGCCTGCGCCCCGCCTGGGTCGGCGACCTCACCCGTCTGATCGAGGACAACTCGATCCTGTCGGGCATCTTCTCGAGCGGCACGCTCCCCGACCAGGGCGAGACCCTGGAGTTCGGCGAGCTCGACACGAACACCACGCAGGTCGCCGAGCAGGTCAACGAGGGCGACGACCTCGTGTACGGCAAGGTGAAGGTCAAGACCCGCACCGCGCCCGTGAAGACGATCGGTGGGTACACGCAGCTGTCCCGCAAGGAGATCGAGCGCTCCAGCGTCAACATGCTCGACCTCAACCTCCGCGGCATGGCGATCGCCGCCGGCCGGAACAAGAACGTGAACCTGCGCGCCGCCGTCGCAACGCTCCGCGCCGCCCGTGTCGACGCCGACCGACCGAACGCCCGGACGGCCGTCACGATCACCGACCAGACGAAGTACACCGGATGGGTGGGCGGCATCATCGACGCCGCTGGCCTCTACGAGGACCAGGGTCTCTCGCTCGACGTCATGCTCGTGGACAAGGCCACGTTCAAGGGCCTGGCGAACATGACCGACACCACCGGCCGGCCGCTCATGACCGTTTCCGGCACCGGCGTGAACGCCGTCGGCACTATCGCCCCCGAGGCGCTCGGTGGCAACCTCGCCGGCGTCATCGTCCGGGTCGACCCGAAGCAGGCCGACGCCACGCCGCAGTTCGTCAACAAGCTGGCCCTGCGTGCGTACAACAGCCCGCTGGTGCAGCTGACCGACTCGAACATCATCAACCTCACCCAGGCATTCTCGGTGTACTACTACGCCGCGATCGCCGCCGAGATCCCGGGCGCGCTGATCCCCGTCGTGACGAAGGACCCGGCCGCTCCGGCCGCCTGAGCATGGCCGACGCCGATCACGTCACCCTCGCCGAGTACGTCGGCGCGGCCGGTGACGCCGCCCTGAAGCTCGTCGCGGACTCCGCGGAAGAGGCCGAGGCGATGGTCGACAAGCGGATCGGGACGACCGCCTACGCGGACGTCCCGCCGCCGGTCCGCCGGCGGGCCATCCTGGAGGTCGGCGCGGACCTGTACTGGCGGAAGGCGTCCCGCAACGGCGTCGTCGGGTTCGAGACCCAGGACGTGCAGCCCATGCGGCTCGCACGGGACCCGATGAGCACGGCGACGTCGATCCTCGCCCCGTGGCTGGTGGGGCTCGCATGAGCCCCACCGCCCCGCGGGTCGAGCGGGCCGAGCAGATCGCAGCCATGATCCGCGCCGCGCTCCCCACCGACCTCGCCGCCGTCGTCGTCACGTTCAACGGCACCGAGGTCCCCCAGGGGGCACCGGACGGCGCCGTGATCGTCCTCCCGCCCCGCCTGACGTTCCCGACCTACCACCAGGTCGAGACCACCTGGGAGGTCTGCGTCACCGCCGGCCCCACCGACAACCACATCGTGTCCTGGTCCCGGGTCGACGCGATCATCGCCGCGATTGCCCCGTCCCTCGACTTCACCGAGGCCGAGCCCACGAGCTTCCAGCCGACCGCCGGCCCCGCCCTGCCCGCCTACGTCCTCACCTACACCGACCCCGAATAGGAGCAACCCCATGGTCGCTACGTCCCACGTGCTCGGCCCCGGCTCGCTGAAGCTCGGCGAGACCGCCAGCCAGCGCGAGACCGCGCAGCAGCTCACGAAGTTCAGCATCGAGCCCTCGACCGACTTCGAAGACGACATCCCCGTCCTGTCCGGCGAGGTCGTCGCCGGCGACGCCAAGACCGACTGGGCGCTGAAGGGCACCGCGAACCAGGACTTCGGCCTCGACTCGTTCGAGCTGTGGTGCTACCAGCACCGCATCCAGGACGTCCCATTCCTGTTCACCCCGTCGACCGCGCACGAGGTGTCCTGGTCGGGCGTCTGCACGATCGTCCCGCTGACCGCCGGCGGCGACGTCAAGAAGAAGAACACGTCCGACTTCGAGTTCCGCGTCATCGGCGAGCCGATCCCGGTCGACGTCGACGGCACCCCGCTCGTCCTCGTCTGATGATCGAGACCGTCGTCCAGGTCGACGGAGCCCGTCGGCTCCGCTCGGCGCTGAAGCAAGCCGGCGACGACCTCTCGGACCTGAAGGACGCACACAAGCGCGCCGCCACCATCGCAGCGCACGCCTCGGCCGCGCTCGCCCCGTACCGCACGGGCCGGCTCCGCGCCACGATCCGTGCGTCCGGCACGAAGACCGCCGGCGTGATCCGCGCCGGCACCTCCCGCGTCCCGTACGTGGCCCCGATCCACTGGGGCTGGTCGCGACGCCACATCAAAGCTCAGCCGTTCCTGTCGGACGGCGCCCGCGACTCCGAGGGTCGCTGGCTGCCGGTCTACGAGAACTACGTCCAAAGCGCCATCGACACCATCCAAGGAGCATGACCCGTGTCCAACGCAACCCTCACCATCACCCAGCACGACGGCCAGACGGTCGACGTCACCCCGAACATCGGCGACACGCTCGCGTTCGAGTCCACCCTCCGGAAGAACAAGGCGTGGGGCGGGCTCACCGACAACGCCATGCGGATGATGTTCTTCCGCGCCTGGAGCGCCGCGAAGCGCGAGGGGAAGACCACCCAGACCTGGGACGAGTTCTCGTCCGGCGAGCACGCCGTGACGGACGTCTCGTTCAAGAAGGCCGACGAGGTCGAGGCCGACCCCGAGGCCGCGGCGGTGGAGGGCCTGGGGGAATCCATCCCCGAGGGTCAGCCCACCGACTTCTAGTCGCGCTGGCCCTCGAAACCGGCATCCCCGCCTCGGTCTGGCGACACGAGGACCCCGACGACATCGCAACCATGGTCGACCTGATCGGCCAACGAAACGAGGCACGAAGTGGCCGGTAAGACCGCGATTCTCGCCGTCCGCATTCTCGGCGACGCGAAGGGCGCACAGAGCGCCGCACGCGACGCCGAGAAGGCGGTCGACGGTATCCAGGAGCACGCCGAGAAGGCAGCCGCCGGCCTCCAGCTGGCCGGCGCCGCCGCCGGCGCTGCCCTGGCCGCCGGGGTCCTCGGTGCCGTCGACAACGCACAGGTCGGGAACAAGCTCGCCGGCCAACTCGGCCTCGACCCGGCCGAGTCCGAACGGCTCGGCCGGATCAACGGCGAACTGTTCGCCGAGGCCTACGGCGACAGTCTCGAGCAGGTCGCCGAGGCCTCCCGTCAGGTGATCGGCAACATCGACGGGATGCGCGACGCCAGCGACTCGATGACGAAGGACGTCACCGCCGGGGTCCTCGACGTCGCGACCACGTTCGACCAAGACCTCGGCGGCGTCACGACCGCCATCGGGCAGCTGATGCGGACCGGCATGGCACCCGACGCCGAGGCCGCGCTCGACATCATCACGTCAGGGCTCCAGGGCAACGCCCGCGCCAGCGAAGACCTGATCGACACGTTCACCGAGTACCCGGCACTGTTCCAACGGCTCGGCCTCGACGGGCAGACCGCAACCGGCCTGATCGACCAGGGGCTCGCCGCCGGCGCACGGAACACCGACCTCGTGGCCGACGCCCTGAAGGAATTCCAGATCCGTGCCACGGACGGCTCCGCTAGCTCGGCCGCCGGATTCGAGGCGCTCGGCCTCAACGCGCAGGAAGCGACCGCGCAGATCGCCGCCGGCGGCGAGGGCGCCGCGCAGGGCCTCGACACCGTGCTCGACCGGCTCCGCAACATGCAGGACCCCGTGGAGCGCAACGCCGCCGCGGTGAACCTGTTCGGCACCCAGGCAGAAGACCTGGGCGCGGCCCTGTTCGCCCTCGACCCGACGACCGCCGTGCAGGGACTCGGCGAGGTCGCCGGCGCCGCGAAGCGCCTGGACGAGACCGTCAGCCAGGATCAGGGCTTCGAGAAGCTGAAGCGCGTCGTCATGACCACGTTCACCGACATCGGCGCGTCGGCGCTGCCCGTGCTCGAACCGGTGCTGCTGCATCTCCAGCAGTGGGCGCCGGTGCTCGGCCCGCTCGCGCTCGTGATCGCCGTCGTCGCCGGCGCGATCACCCTCATCTCCGGCGCCATGAAGGTTTACGCGGCCGTGCAGGCCATCCAGACCGCCGCGCAGTGGGCCTCCAACGCCGCGTGGCTCGCGAACCCGATCACCTGGATCGTCCTCGCGATCATCGTCGTGCTCGGCCTCGTCATCGCCGCCGTCGTCCTCGTCGTGCAGCACTGGGACGAGATTCGCCAGACGGCCGAGGTCGCGTTCACCGCGATCGAAGTCGCCATCTCCCCGGTTGTCGACTGGATCAAGACCGCGTGGGAGTGGTGCGGGAAGCTGATCGGTCTGCTCGGCGACGTCGCAACGTTCAACATCTCCGGCGCGATCGACAAGGCCGGCGACCTGTTCGGCGGCGCCCGCTCCGCGCGCACCGTCGAGCAGGCGAGCGCGCAGACCGTCGGCGTCGCCCGGTTCGCTCGTGTCGCCTCCGTGTCGACGCTGAGTGCCACCGGCGGATGGGACGCAACCGACCTCACCCGCTCGACAACGCCGGCGGCTTCCACGGCCGCACCGACGCACGTCACGATCGAGGTGAACACCGGCGTCGGCGACAAGACCGCGATCGGCCGCGAGGTCGCGAGCGTGCTCCGCGAGTTCTACAGGACCACCGGCCGCACGATGCCGGGGGAGGCGTCGTGACGACGTTCGGCGTGCAGCTGCTCCTGAGCGGCCGCACGATCGCCTCGAAGTGGGACGGGACCCGCATGGTCGCGCTCAACGACCTGTCGATCGTCTGGGGCCGCGAGGACGCCTACGACGCCGCCGAGCCCGGCACCCTGTCGGCGAGCGTGATCGACCCCACCGGCGACTGGATCACCGGGGAGACCCTGGGCGGGCAGAAGATCGCCGTTGTCCGGACGTCCGCGATCCTCGGCGACCTGATCGTGTTCCGAGGCCGCATCAGCAAGGCCAGCGCCACCCGCCGGCGCGTGTTCAACCCGGTCACGAAGACCCGCGATCCCGTCTGGGTCGTGAACATCAGCGCCGGCGACAGGCTCGCCGAGGCGGCGTCCACGATCCTCACCGGTGAGATGGGCGAGAAGTCCGTTGAGGGGCCCGGCGGATGGGGCGAGCAGAACCCCGTGACCCGCATGACGAACCTGTTCGACCGCGGCGCGGGCCGCGTCTTCAGCGCCTACGACACCGTGCCGAGCGAGGCCAACTCGCAGGGCACGATCCTCCGCCGCATGCACGGGCAGTCGGCGTCGGACCAGCGGACGTTGCTCGAGCTGATCGAGCAGGTCTACCGGCTCGTGCCGCTCGGCGTCGTCAACTACGACCCCGACGCGAACGCGGTCCGGATCGGGTCCTACGCGAAAGCATCGAGCATCAACCTCGTCTACACCGGCGGCGTCGTCCGGTTCGACCTGCCCTCCGGCCGCGCCGTCAGCGCCGACCGGGTGGCCGTGCCAGACGGGCTCGCAGTCGAGAGCACCTCGGCCGAGGCGATCGACATCGTGCAGGTCTCCTACACCTGGTACGGCGCAGACCCGAACCTCTCCGCAGGCCAGCAGAAGCGCGTGATCTACACCGGCGGCATCCGCCAGGAGAAGACCGCACGCGGCGCGACGAGCGACAGCAACCGCATCCTGAAGTACGACACCGAAGCGATGTTCCTCGACCCCGACGAGTACGCCGCCGACAGCGTGGTGCCCTACATCAACCGCACCCCCGGCTGGCTCGCCGAGCAGATCGTCGGGATCGTCGACACGATCAACGGGCAACTGCGGCTGCCCACCGTCCGACTGGACGACCGCCGGTTCCCGCTCGACGCCGCGACCAGTGACGTCCTCTACCGGCCGTTCCAGCTGAAGACCGCCCTGTACTTCACCGGGTCCGTGTTCAACACGCTCCCGAACGCCGGCCCCCAGTACCAGCCGATCGGCGGCACCCTCCGCTACGACCGCGGCTGGACGCACGACCTCGTGATGACGCCGGCGCAGCCCCGCACGATCACCGACCCCGACATCGCCGCCGTGTTCGGCACGACCTCGGCCGCGCAACTCGGCCAGTTCGACCCCGACATCCGGCTCGGCGACCTCGCCAACGTCACGACAGGACTCTGACCATGTCCCGCTACACGCCCACCTACGCACTGCCGGCGTTCGCCTCCACCGACCGTGTGCGCGACCTCGCGGACATCGACTACCAGAACGCGCTGAAGCTCGAAGCGATCCTCCAGAACCAGGGCCAGCCGCCCCTGGACTCGGACCTGGCGACCCTCATGGCGCGCACGAACCTCCTGCCGTGGACGTACCCGCCGCTCCAGAACGGCTGGACCAACGACTCCGCCCAGCGGGTCCGGTACACGAAGTTCGGACCGGTCGCCTTCCTCCAGGGGCGCGCCTCCGGGGGCAACGGCACGACGATGTTCACGCTGCCCGCCGGCTACCGGCCCGGCCAGCTGATCCGCCTCGTCGCCCTCAACGGCACCGGCTCGGCCGCGGCCCTGATGTCGTTCCCGATCGACACCGACGGCGTGGTCGCGGTCGGCACCGGCAACGACGCGAACTTCAACTGCATGTGGCTGGCGGAACAGTGATCGTCGCCAGCGACACCTGGGCCGACTTCGCCGGCACCATCTGGGCCGAACCCACCACCCGGTGGATCGTCTACGCCGCTCTCGTTGTCGGCCTCGGCGTCGGAGGCTGGCGAGTCTGGCGCAAGGTCCGCCCGTGGCTCGAGGGCATCAGTCGCGACCTCGCTGTGGTCAAGCACGAGGTCAAGAACGACCACAAGACCAACTTCCGCGAGGAACAGGACGAGCGCCACGAAGCGAACGCCGGCACTCTCACGACGATCCGCGACGACGTGAAGCTCATCCTCCGCACCCTCGGCGAGCACGGCTACCGCATCGGCGAGCTCGAGCACGAAGTCGAGAACACCCGAGACAGGAGACCCGAACAGTGACCCTCACCCGCCGCACCCGCGCCGACGCCTCGGCGTACGCGCTCAGCCTCGCCGGCAGCAGCCGCGACCGGCTGCCCGTCCCGTGGACCAACTCCGCTGCCATGGACGACTGCGCGGCGTTCTGCTCGCACGTCCTCTGGGGCGGCAAGCCCGGACCGATCCTCTGGGTCGACAACTTCAAGACCGCCGGCGACGGCACGTACGCCGCCGGCACCGACGACCTCGCACCGTGGGACGTCCTGATCTTCGATTGGGAGGGCAACGGCGTCGGCAACCACGTCGAGTTCATGGTCGGCGACCTCGGCAACGGCTACGTCACCACCTACGGCGCCAACGGCTCCGACAGCCGCGAGGCCCGCTACCGCACCCGCCCCGTGAGCTACATCCAGGGCCGGTTCCGCCCCCGGTGGGACACGACCCCAACCCCGATCGCTCCCAAGCCCGCCAGCACCCGCACAGCCCCTAGGAGGCACCGCATGTACAGCATCATCCCCGTCACGAAGAACCCGAATGTGGAGGCCAACGTCGCCTACGTGTGCGGCGCGAGCGGCAAGCGCGCCCCGATCAAGAGCAGCGACGACGGCGCGCTGCTCGTCCGCTACCGCGACAACGACGGCTCCGACGCCATGCTCGCCGCGGAACTCGACATCGTCGCTGGCTACCTGAAGCGGATCAACTGATGGGCGAGCACGAGCAGACCGCCACCGGCATCTGGCCGACGATCGGGCAGAAGCTCGCCGAGGCGCGCAAGGCGATCGCCGCGGCCGTCACCGCCGGCGTCGGCGGCGCGTTCACCGCAGCTGTCGCCGCCGTGCAGGAGAAGTCCGCCGGCGGGACGACGATCACCGGCGACGAGTGGCACGGCATCGCCCTCGCCGGATTCGGCGTGGCCCTCACCGCCGGCTACGCCGCCTGGCAGGCCGCGAACCGCCCCAACCCCGACGAGCAGACCACCGCCGGCTACCCAGACGGGCTCAAGTCCGAGCCCGACGACGCACTCGGATAGGACACCCCATGCAGTACGGAACCGTCACCGGACGGCTGCTCGCCGCCGTCGCAGACAGCGTGGTCGACGCCGACTTCAACCCCGACGAAGTGCCCCTGTCGGGCCGAGTCGTCTTCACCCCATCGGCGACCGCGCTGAAGGTGGTCGCCGCCGGCGCGACGATCCTGCCGGTCCCGATCAAGTGCGACCTGGACAGCGAGGGCTACCTGACCCTCAACGGCAAGCGCGGTGTAAACCTGATCGCCACCGACACCACCGAGACCAACCCGACCGGCTTCACCTACAGGGTCTCGTTCGAAAGCCTCACCTACGCCGGCACCCCCGTGTCCTACGGCTCGTTCTCGATCGCCGTCCCCGCCGGCCAGACCATCGACCTCGCCGTCGTCGCTCCGGTGGCCACCGCGAACGGCGCCGCGATCATCCGCGGCGAGCCCGGCGCCGTCACCGACGTCACGATCGGCGAGGTCCAGACAGTCGACGCCACCGCGGACGCGGACGCCTTCCTCACCGGTGACGAGACCGTCAAGCAGCTGAACCTGGTCCTGCCCCGCGGCCCCAAGGGGGACCAGGGCGCGGACGGCAGCACGGCGCTGCCCGCGGTCCCGACGTCGCCGGGCAGCCGGGCGCAGCTGATCACCTACGGTCACTCGTTCCTCGCCGAGCAGGGCCTGACAGACGAGTCGCAGTATTGGGCGCGACGCCTCGCGAAGTCCCTCGGCCTCACCTACCCCACGAGCGACGGCGGCCCCGCGAACGACCTGAAGCGCGCGTCCGGGGGAACGACAATCGGTGATTCGCTCGGCCGCGTCGCCGGCGGCATCGGCACCGCGCCCTGGGTGCCAGGGACCAAGGCGCTGGTCGTGCTCCAGGCACTGATCAACTCGGCCCGCCAGAACGGCGCGACCGCCATTGACATCACGAGCGCCATCAACAGCGCCCGCGGCATCATGGCCCTGGTGAACGCGTCCGAAATCGTGCAGGACACCGATGCCCGGATCGTGAAGTCGGCGACGACCTGGCAGGTCGGAACCGGATTCTTCGCCGGCGGCACCGCGCAGTACAGCAGCACGGTCGGGTCGTACTTCGAGTACGTGGTGCCTGCCGACAGGGACGTGTTCATAGCGACGGTCTGCCGCGGGGCTGGCACCGCCGGCGCCGTGGTGAACATCACGGACCAGACCGCCGGCACGACGCTCGTCACCGGGCTCGACCTCTCGGCGAGCAGCATCGCTAACGCGTCGATCTACGTCTGGCGCACGCCGGCGTCGGCTCGAGGACACACGGTGCGGTTCACGAAGACCGGTGGAACCTCGCTCTACATCGATGCGGTGCTGCCCGTGAGCCCGAACCCACCGCCCGTGCTCTGGATGAAGGAACCGTACCTAGCGAACTACGCCGCCTCGACGCAGTTCCCCAATGGCTCGGACGCTGCGCTCGACGCGTTCAACGCGATCGTGGACCAGATGTCTGCCGAGTTCCCGAACCTGATCGTGGCGGACCCGAACCAGGCCGGCTACTGGGACAAGGCGAATGATGTCCTGTCCGACCAGGTGCACCCGAACGAGCAGGGGCACTACCACCTCGCACGCGCCGCACACGACGCGGTACGGGCATGGCAGGCGCGGAAGGCGCTCGCGCTGATCTGACCAGGGCTACTTCGAGCGCCAGAAGAACCCGGGGAACAGGCGCACCGACACTCGGCCGCGGGTGCTGACGGACACCCGGCCGACCCGCTTCGACGCGGAGACGCCCGTGTTCGACAGGTTGATGCGGAAGCCCTTGCCGGCGCGGACGGACTTGCGGAAGCTGAACCCCATGGGGTCAGTCTCCGCCGGGGGTGGCGATCGTCGCCACCCCCACGACCGGGGGCCGGAGTGTGTTCGGGTCACGCTCCGGCCCCCGCCTCACGACGCGATCGCCTCGATCGTGCGTCGTCGGTCGGTGTCGTCGGTCGCGACGTATATCCGCGTCGTCGCCGGCGAGGCGTGCCCCAGGAGGTCTTGCACGACGGCCAGGTCCCGGTTCACCCGGTGCGCCCGGGAGGCGAACCGGTGTCGCAGTGAGTGGATCGTCCAGTCGCCGTCCAACAGTCTGTTGACAAGCTTCCCGACCCACCGCGGGGACAGGTGGCCGGCCTCGTCGCCGGGGAACAGGTACCCGTAGGGCTGATCCCGCAGGACGGCCGCGAAACCGCGTGTGAGGGGCACCACGCGCCGTTTGCCGCCCTTGCCGTGCACGACGATCGACCAGCCCAGCATGTCCTCGAACACGTCGTCCGAGTGCGCCACGGCGATCTCCGCGCGGCGCATGCCGGCGTCGGCCGCGAGCCGCATCATCAGCCGCTCGCGCTCGTCAGCGCGCCGTAGGGCGGTCTGGTAGACCGTGTCGGGCGTCGGGTGGGGGAGCGGCGGTGCCGGCTTCACCCTCGGCAGCGCCAGGGCCGCGTTCGTCGTCGTGTGGCCGGCCTCGACGCCGTAGAGCCAGAACGCCCGGAACGTCGTGCGTCGGCCGCGCCGTGTCTCGCGTGCCCAGGTCTGCGCGCCCGCCCACGCGACCAGCTGCGCGCCGCTCGTCGTCCACGGGTCCTCGGTGCCGATGCGCCTGGCCATGTGCTCGAGGTGCTGCCGGCGGGTGTAGATCGTCGTCTCAGGGAGGCCCGCAGCGCGCTGCGAGCCGAGGAACCCCGCTATCGCGGTTCCCCATGCTGTCGGAATGTTCACGCTGGAACTATCCACGGGCCGCGCTCGGTGAATCGGGGGTTGACCGCGACGGCGAGGGTGCGCTAGCGGGCGCGCCCGGTGCACCACGTCAGGCGGCCTGATCGACTACAGACCAGAAGGTTGGGGGTTCGAGTCCCTTCGAGCGCACAGTGAGACGCAGCTGGTGCAGCTGCACAGAAGAAGGGCCTCGGCGGAATCGCCGGGGCCCTTCTTCGCTCTCCTCCCGTCCGCTGGTCCCGCCCCCGGGGACTCGCGGACGACCGCGTCACCTCGTCGTGGGGTGGGGGTACTCGCCGGACCGACCCTGGAAGGCGAGGACCGCCGGGTTGCGGACCCGGCCGTCCTCGATCTCGATCGCCCGACGGATCGTCTCCGACGCGGTCCACGAGGCCGGGCCGGACATCACCGTCCGGAGGAACGGCAGCAACGCCTCGCTGATCTCCCACGTCGAGGAGTTCCAGAGCAGTGACGGGCTGTGGTCGACGGCGTAGTAGTTGGTCGAGCCGCCGACCGTGATCATCGGCTCGGCGAACGACGTGGGCCGGGCCCAGCTGAAGCCCATCCCCTCGTCGACCGACACGTCGACGATGAGACTGCCCGGGCGGAACGCGTCGAGGTCCTCGGTACGGAGGTAGGTGAGGGGTGCGTTCGGATCCTGGAGCGTGCAGTTGACGACGATGTCGTTCTCGGCCAGGTAGGGCGCCAGCGGGACCGGGCCGTCCCCGGTCTTGACCGCGCTGTCGAACGGTGCCTGGTCGTCGTGGCTGAACTGCAGGATGTCGACCGACGGGATCGGGGAACCGACGGCGGCGATGTCCCGGTTGGTCAGGACGCGGACGTCGTGGACCCCGTGCGCGTTCAGCGCCGTGACCGCTCCGCGAGCCGTGGCGCCGAAGCCGATGACGACGGCGGTGAGTCGCCGTCCGTAGTCACCGGTGGAGCCGCAGAGCTGCAGGGCGTGGAGCACCGAGCAGTACCCGGCCAGCTCGTTGTTCTTGTGGAACACGTGCAGGCTGAAACCACCGTCGTCCCGCCAGTGGTTCATCGACTCCCACGCGATCAGGGTCAGGCGTTTGTCGATGGCGAGCTGCGTCAGGGCCCGGTCCTGGACGCAGTGCGGCCAGCCCCAGAGCACCTGGCCCTCGCGAAGGTCCTCGAGATCGTCGGCCTGTGGCTTCGGCAGGAGGACGACGTCGGACGCCGCGATGATCTCGTCACGGTCGGCCATCGCCCCGACGAGGGGTTCGAGGTGGTCGTCGGGGACGCCGAAGCGCTGGCCGTACCCGCGCTCCAGGACCATGTTCGCGCGCAGATCGGGGTCGATCCGTTCGAAGTGGGCGGGGTGGATCGGCAGGCGGCGCTCGTCGGCCTTCCGGGAGACGGCCAGGACCCCGAGACGGAGCAACTGTGGCACTGGCGCTGTTTCGGTCATGGTGCACTGTACGACGCGTGCGGCCCGGTGCCGCCCGGACCGCCGCGTCCTGGTGCTCAGATCCGCGTCAGGAACGGATCGATCGCGGCCCACGTCGCGTCGGGTGCTTCGAGGTGCGGGAGGTGTCCAGCATCGGGGACGACGGCGAACTGCGCCCCCGGGACGGCGTCCGCCACTGCCCGTCCGTAGGCGGGGGTGACGACACGGTCGCTGGCGCCCCAGACGACGAGGGTCGGGACGGCCACGGCGCCGAGGCGAGCCGACAGCCCCGGGTCGCTCATGCTCCTGCCGGCGACGGTGGCCATCGTCTTCCCGTTCGCCTGCTGGACCGCGCGCTGCTGGTCGGTGAACCCGGCCGGGTCCCGGTAGCCGCGCTCGGGGTCGTGCCATGCCACCTCCGCGAGCTCGCGGGCGTCGAGGGCGAAGAAGTCCGCGATCGGCTCACCGTCGACGACGACGCCGACGCAGTCGATCACGACGAGCCCACCGAGGACGCCGGCGTACCGTTCGTCGGCCGCGGCCTGCACCGCCATCTCGAGGGCGATCCAGCCACCGATCGACGAACCGATCACGACGACGCCGTGCTCGCCGTGGTCGACGAGGAGCGCGAGGTAGGCGTGGGCGAGGTCGGCGACGGAGGCGATCGACTCGGGTCGGGTCGTGCCGTCCCAGCCGGGGTGCGTGGGGGCGAGGGCGTGCATGGTGGCGGCGAGGTGCCCGACGATCGGCGCGACGGTCTGCTGACCGCCGCCGCCGTGGAGGACCAGTGCGGTGCGTGTTGCGGGGTCTCCGGCTGCGACGACGGGGAGGTCTTCGGGGAGGGTGCTGGTCATGGCGCTCCTGAGTAAGCATGTTGATGTAAGGATGTTGATACCGTAACACCATGACGACGGATCTCGAGGCCCTCGGAAAAGCGGTCAAGCGCGCCCAGTACCGGAACCACCGCACGATGGACGCCGCGCTGCGAGAACGCGGTGTCGGTGTCACGCTCGTGCAGTGGGACGCGCTGCGTGCCGTCGACCGGATGCCGGGAGCCTCCGCGCACGACCTCGCCCTTGCGACCTTCCAGAGTGACCAGGCGTTCGGGACCCTCGCGAACCGCCTCGTCGAGCGCGGGCTCATCGAACGCTCGGCTGGACGCGGTCGCCGCCTGGAGCACGTGCTCACCGACGCAGGGCGCGCTGCGCTCGACGACGGTCACGACGTGGCGTCGGACGTCCTCGACGCGCTGTTCGCGCCGCTGGACGACGACCAGTGCGCCGAACTCATGCGTCTGCTGAGCGTGCTCGTCGAGCGGGAGTGACGGTCGACCGCCCTTGACCGGGCTCGACCGCGCCACGCAACCGGCTCCGTTCCCAGCCGAAGCGCCTACCGTCGACGACAGGTGACCCGAGACCCCGGCCGCCGGATCGATTCCATCGTCCGATGTCAGCCGGAAGCTCCCATGCATCCTCGTCCTCACCTGCTCGTACGGCCCGCGCCGCGTTGCCCTGCCGGTTCCCTCTCGTGGTGACCACCACAGGGTGGTCCTCAGGGCGTTCCGTCGCGGAGACGGTCCGCTGGACGGTGGTCGACCCGCATCGCTGGGAAGCGCGCGTCGGTGGTGTCGTCGTCGGCAACGTCGCGTCGTCGCTCGGGTACGCGGTCGAGTACGCGGTCGTGACCACCCTCGGTGAGATCACCGGGAGTCACACCAGCCTCGAGAACGCGAAGGCACAGCTCGAGGGATGGGCTCGCTGGCGGGTCCGACTCCCTTGGCCGTCGTGACCTGAGCTGTCCGCGCTCAGCAGGGCGCGCGGTCGTCAGCGGTCGAACGCCGCCAACCGCTTCCGCAGTGCCCGCTCCAGGTACGGCTCGAGCGACGCCGCCCACGTCGCCGTGATGTGCGTCGTGTCACGGTAGACCAGGACGCCCCCGATGACCGCCGGGCAGGTGGTGTCGGTGCAGTAGTGGTCGGACAGGTCGATCACCGCCGCCTGCCCACCGGCTGCCCGGAACGCGGCGACCGCCTCGACCGACGAGTCGGTGGTCCCGAGCGCCTCGGACCGCGGCTGGTCGCAGGCGTCGGTCGTCGGGCCGGACATCTTGCTCACGCAGGCGATGACGTCGGGCCGGGGGAGCGGATTGTCGCGGATCGCGATGACGGGGAGTTCGTCGCCGGCCGCCTGCTCCCACGCGTCCA
Source organism: Curtobacterium sp. VKM Ac-1376 (assembly GCF_015351025.1). Taxonomy (GTDB): domain Bacteria; phylum Actinomycetota; class Actinomycetes; order Actinomycetales; family Microbacteriaceae; genus Curtobacterium. The sequence goes on from NZ_JADKRV010000001.1 coordinate 350,484, forward strand.
CCAGGCCGTTCCGGGTGGCGATGTCGCGAGCCTTCCCGGCGGGCAGACTGACCGGCATCTGGGTGGCGGAGTGGGTGACGACGAGGGCGTCGGCGTCGCGGTGCTCGCGGACGTAGTCGATCGCGGCGTGCTTCCAGGCGTTGCACCCGCGCATCGACTCGTCGTTGACGGCGTCCTGCTGGGCGGTGGTGAGGTAGCAGCCACCGATGCCGGCCAGGTCGATGCGCCAGCCGTTGTCGTCCGCGATCTTCTCGTAGGCACCCAGCAGGGCGTTGCTGTGGGAGTCGCCGACGACGATGAGGTGCTTGGACCAGCCGGTCGCCTTCCCGAGGACGCAGGTCCGGAAGGCGCCGTTCCAGCACTCGGCGCGGTTGTCGTCGTCGTCCTCGGCTGCGGCGGGGGCCGGCACCCGCACGTCGGCGAGCTCGGGGTCGATGCACGGGTCGTCCGAACCGATCCTGGCCGCGGCGCCGAAGCAGGACTCGTCCTGCTCAGCGGTGATCTGCTCGGTCACCGTCGTCGCGTCGACCTGCTGCACGTAGACGGCCGTCAGGGTGGCGGCCCCGAGCGTCACGACCGTGAACGTGCAGATGACGCCGAGGGAGACGACCCCCCGCGGCTGCAGGTCGCGGAGCCAGGTGGAGAACCTGACCGGCTCCTCGAACCAGATCGTCGTCACCGCCGCCAGGCCGACCGCGACGAGCAGGACCGCGGTGCTGGTGGCCCAGCCGAGCGGGCGGCCGAGCATGATCGGCAGGATCACGATGAACGGCCAGTGCCAGAGGTACAGGGCGTACGAGATCCGGCCGAGGAACGCCACGGGCCGGAGCGCGCCCACGTCCTCGAACTCGGTGCCCGCGCCGAACAGCACGACGAGGGTCGCGCCGCCGACCGGCAGCAGGGCCGCGATGCCGGGGAACGCGGTGTCCGGTGTGATGACGACGAGCGACAGCGCGAGGGCCACGACGCCGATGCCGGTCGCCACGAGTCGCACCCTGCGGGCGACCTCGGTGCGGACCTCGGGCAGGTGCACGGTGGCGGCGAGCCCGCCGAGCGCGAACTCCCACGCCCGGGTGCCGGTGGAGAAGTAGGCGACGCCGGGGTTCGTGGCCGTCTGCACGATGCTCCAGACGAGCGACACGACGACGACCGCGCCGAGCAGCAGCCGTGCGGTGACCAGGGGGGAGAGCCGACGGCGTCGGCCGAGCGCGGCCAGCCCGAGCAGCAGGAGCGGGAGGAGGATGTAGAACTGCTCCTCGACCGACAGCGACCAGAAGTGCTGGAACGGCGAGGGGGCGTCGGCCGAGGCCAGGTAGTCGACGGCGTTCGCCGCCAGCTCCCAGTTCTGCAGGTACACCGTCGAGGCGATCAGCTCGCGCCCGTACTGCCCCCACAGGGCACTCGGCACGGCGACCAGGACGGCGATGCCGGTCACGACGATCGTCAGGAACGCGGCGGGCAGCAGGCGTTTCGCCCGCCGCGACCAGAACCGGCCGAGCCGGATGGAGCCGGTCGCCACGTGCTCGCCCAGCAGGAGCCCGGTGATGAGGAAGCCGGAGATCACGAAGAAGACATCGACGCCGACGAATCCGCCGTGCAGGGCGCCGGGCCACAGGTGGTAGACGACCACCGCGAGCACGGCGAACGCACGGAGGCCCTGGATGTCCCACCGCGTCGTGTCGCGCGCGCGGTGCGCGGGGCCCCGCTCGCCCGACGTTGCAGTTCTCACTGCGTCGATCCTAGGAGACCGGCTCGCCTTGGCGGGGCACGACGGACGGGATGCCCGTGGCGGTGTCGCCACCGCTCCCTCGCGGGCTCGGTCGGCGCGCCCCGCATGCCGCTGGCGCGTCATCGCGGAGCGGGGCGCGCCCGTCCGGTCTGTCGGTGCGTCGACTACGCGACGGTGGCGCGCGCCTCGGCCAGCGACGGGTAGTCGGTGTAGCCCTCGGCGGTCGCGCCGTAGAAGAGCTCCGGACGCGGCTCGTTGAGCTCGGCGTCGTGCTCCCAGCGGTGGGCGAGATCGGGGTTGGCGATGGCTGCGCGGCCCACCGCGACGGCGTCGGCGTGGCCGCCCTCGACGATGGCGATCGCCTCGTCGCGGGTGGTGAGCGACGAGAAGCCCGAGTTCACGACGAAGGGTGCGCCCGCGGTGCGGCGGACGTGCTGCACCAGGTCACCGGTCGGCTCGGCGTGCAGGACGTCGACGAAGGCGAGGCCGAGCGGCGCGAGGCCCTCGGCGATCGCCGTGTACGTGGCGCGGACGTCGTCGGCGTCGTCCTCGATGACGCCCTGGATCCCGTGCTCGGGCGACAGGCGGATGCCGGTGCGGTCGGCGCCGATGGCCTCGGCGATGGCCGTGGTGACCTCGATCGCGAAGCGCGCGCGGTTCTCGGGGGAGCCGCCGTACTGGTCGGTGCGGGTGTTCGACACCGGCGACATGAACTCGTGCACCAGGTAGCCGTTGGCGCCGTGGACCTCGACGCCGTCCATGCCGGCGGCGATCGCGTTCCGGGCGGACTGGACGAACTCCTGCACGGCGTCCTGCACCTCGGCGGTGGCCAGTTCGTGCGGCACCGGCATGTCAACCTTCGAGCCGTCGGCCAGGTGCGTCTGCCCGGGAGCGGCGATGGCGGACGGGGCGACGATGCGCGGGGTCTGCGAGATCTCGGTGTGCGAGACGCGGCCGCCGTGCATGAGCTGCATGACGATCGTGCCGCCGGCGGCGTGCACGGCGTCGGTCACGCGGCGCCAGCCGGCGATCTGCTCGTCGGTCTCGATGCCGGGCTGGCCCGGGTACGAGCGGCCCTCCTGCACGGGCCAGGTGCCCTCGGTGATGATCATGCCGAGGCCGGCGCGCTGCCGGTAGTGCTCGACGAGCAGGTCGTTGGGGACCCCGTGCTCGCCGGCGCGGGTGCGCGTGAGCGGGGCCATGACGATGCGGTTCGACAGGGACAGGGCGCCGAGGGTGGCGGGTTCGAAGAGCTTCACGTCAGGGCGAACGACGAGTTGTCCGATGCAATTCCGCCTCGGAGCAGTTCTTCAGGCTGACAGCTCAGTCGCGCGGGCACACCAGCGTCGACGAGCGCACCTGCCCTTCCGGGCGGATCACCTGGTGCAGCGAGAGCGGCTTGCCGCACAGCGGGCAACCGCGGTCGATCGTGCGGTCGTCGACGCCCTCGGGGTGGCCGGCGCCGATCTGCGAGGGGCCCATCTTGTCGATGAGCGTGGTGTTCCACCGTTGGTACCAGTGTCCGAAGCGTCCCACGGTGCGTCCTTTCGTTCGTGCACGAACCATTATTGCACTGAAGATCGCGGATCACACCTGGTCGACGCGGTCCAACAGTTCGGTGAGCTCGTCCTTCAGGGCCTCGAGCCGGACGAGGGGCCACCCCAGCCGGTCGGCGACGGCCAGAGGGACCGCCTCGGCCCGGTCGCGCAGGGCGTGCCCGGCCGTGGTGAGGGACACCTCGAGCTGGCGTTCGTCTGCGGCGCTGCGGGTCCGGCGGACGTACCCGGAGGCCTCCAGGCGCTTGAGCAGTGGGCTCAGGGTGGCTGAGTCGAGCCGGAGTTCGCCGGCGATCTCGCGCACCGACCGTTGGTCCCGCTCCCACAGGGCGAGCATCACGAGGTACTGCGGGTGCGTCAGGCCCATCGGCTCGAGCAGGTCGCGGTACAGCCCGATGACGCTGCGGCTGGTCGCCGCCAGGGCGAAGCAGAGCTGCCGGTCGAGCGCGAGCGGGTCCGGTGCGGTCTCGGTCATGCGCCCAGGATACCGTTCGTGCACGAAGTGGCGTGTCGCCGGGTGCGGGCGGCGCTTCGATGCGCGTGCACCTTCCGACGGAACGCCGGTCGATCGACGCGTGCTTCGTCGTCCCTTGCGTGTACATCCTCTGCGTGCGCGTGCTCCCGGTGAGCGGGCGGCGGGCGCAACGGCCTGGAGGCCCGGTGCCGGTCTCGTGGACCGGCACCGGGCCTCCAGGCTGGGTGCGTCGACTACGCGCGGTGCGCGGGCGGGTGCCCCGAGTCGTGCGCGTGCGCGTCCGGCTCCACCGGGAGTGCGTGCGTGCCGGTGTGGGCGTCCTCGTGCCCGGCGGCGGGGTGGGTGCGCTCGAGCTTCGCGCCCTCCACGTCCACGTCCGGCACGATCCGGTCGAGCCACTTCGGGAACCACCAGGCGCTCTTGCCGAGCAGGTGCATCGCAGCCGGGATCAGCAGCATGCGGACGATGAACGCGTCGACGAGCACGCCGAAGGCCAGGCCGAAACCGATCGGCTTGATGGTCGAGGACTCCGAGAAGATGAAGCCCGCGAACACCGAGATCATGATGATCGCCGCCGCCGTGACCACCGCGCGACCGGCGTGCAGACCGCGCTGGACCGCCACCTTGGCGCTCGCGCCGTGGGCGTAGGCCTCTCGCATGCCGGACACCAGGAACAGCTGGTAGTCCATCGCGAGCCCGAACAGGATGCCGATCTCGATGATCGGCAGGAAGCTCAGGATCGGTGCCGGGTCGTGCACGCCGAACACCGAGCCCAGCCAGCCCCACTGGTAGATGGCCGTCAGGCCGCCGAAGGACGCCAGGACGGACAGGATGAAGCCCGCCGTCGCGGTGATCGGGACGAGGAACGACCGGAACACGATGATCAGGATGATGAGCGACAGGCCGACGACCACCACGAGGTAGAGCGGCAGCACGTTCGACAGCTTCTCGGACACGTCGATGTTCGCGGACGCGTTGCCGGCGACGCCGAGGGTGACCCTGCCGTCGTCGGTCGAGACGGTCTGCTCGCGCAGGTCCTTGACCACGTTCTCGGTGGAGACGCTGTCCGGACCGCCGGCGGGCTTCACCTGGAAGGCGATGATGTCGCGGTCCTTCGACGCACCGATGGGCAGCACGGCCCTGACGTCGTCGTTCTTCGCGATCGCCTTGCCGATGGTGACCTCGGTGGCGGTGACGTCGCTCTTGCTGATCGACTCCGGCAGCGTCGCGACGACGAGCAGCGGGCCGTTCTGCCCGGCGCCGAACTCCTTCTCGAGCGTCTTGTAGGCCTTGTACTGGCTGGAGTCGACGGCCTCCGACGAGCCGGAGGGCAGGCCGAGGCGCATCTGGGTCGCCGGGAGGGCGACGGTACCGAGCACGGCGACGCCGGCGACGAGCGTGACGACGGCGCGCCAGGTCGACATCGGCTTGTTCGGGACGCGCGTCGAACCGGTGTTGCCGATCTTCGTGCGCTCCTTCTTCCGCAGGATCCGCATGCCGATGAGCGACAGCAGCGCCGGTGCGAAGGACGTGGCGATGAGGATCGCGAAGAACACCGCGACGGCACCCACCGTGCCCATCAGCCCGAGGAACGGGATGCCGGTGATGTTGAGCGCGAGCAGCGCCACGATGACGGTCGCTCCCGCGAAGACCACGGCGTTGCCGGACGTGCCGTTGGCCAGCCCGATCGACTCGGGGACGGCCATGCCCTGCTTCAGCTGGGTCCGGTGTCGGTTCAGGATGAAGAGCGAGTAGTCGATGCCGACCGCCAGGCCCAGCATCACCCCCAGCACCGGCGTGACCGAGATGAACTCGACCAGGCTCGAGAACGACAGGGCGGCGAGCGAGGCCACCCCGACGCCGAGGACGGCGCTGATGAGCGGCACCGCGGCACCGATGACCGTGCGGAGCATCAGGAGCAGCACGACGGCCGCGATGATGACACCGGCGATCTCACCCGGGCCGAGGATCGACGGGACGCCCTGGGCGATGTCGTTCGACACGTACACGTTCACACCGTCGATGTCGGCCGACTCGGCGTCGTCCGCGATCGCGGTCTTCGTGTCGGCGGGGACCTCGTAGGTCGACTTCGTGAACTGCACGGTGCCGATCGCGGCGCTGCCGTTGTTCGACACGAAGCGGACGTCCTTCGACAGGTCGAGGAGCTCCGAGCCCTGCTCCAGCTCCTGTTCGCTGTCGTCGAGCTTCTGCTTGTTCGCGTCGATGGTCTTCTGGGCGGCAGCGATCTGCTGCTCACCGGCGTCGATCTGCGCCTGCTGGGCGTCGATCTGCGCCTGCGCCTGCTGGAGCTGTGCCGCCGCGGCCTGTGCCTGCGCGGCCGACGCCGCTGCACCGCTGGCTGCACCGGCGGCCTCGGCCTGTGCCTTCTGCGCGTCGAGCTGCGCCTGGGCGTCCTTGATCTGCTGCTTGCCGGACTCCAGCTCGGTCTTCTGCGCGTCGAGCTGCTGCTGTCCGCTCTCGATCTCGTCACGACCGGACTCGATCTGCTCGCGGCCGTCGACGATCTTCTGTCGCTGGTCGTCGAGCTGCTGCTGCGTGTCGAAGCCGCTCGTCGTGCCCTTGACGCCGTCGAGCTCCTCGAGGCTCGTCAGGAAGTCGTCGATCTCGGACTGCTGCGACGACGAGAACGCCTTGCCGTCCTTCGTCTCGAAGACGATGGTGCCGTTGCCGCCGTTCGCCGACGGGAACTTGTCGGCGAGCTGGTCCTGCACCTGACTGGTCTTGGTGTTCGGGATCGTGATCGACGACGAGATCGTGCCGGCGAAGAGCGTGTAGGTGACGCCCGCGACGGCCATGACCACGACCCAGGTGATGATCACGAGCCAGTGGCGTCGTGCGGAGAACCGTCCGAGACGGTAGAGGAGACCGGCCATGCGGTTGCCTGCGTTCCTTTCGTTGTCAGGTGCTGGTGGTGCGGGGTGCGCCGGTGGACCCCTGGGGGATGAGGAGTGTCAGTCGTCGGCCATGTAGCCGCTGCGGACGCTGTGCACGAGTCGTGCGAGCAGGTCGTCCCACGCGGTGAGGGCCGGCCGGTCGAGTTCTGGGCCGGACGTGGCCAGCCAGTGCTCCGCGATGACGACGATGCCGCTCATGAGCGACTCGACGAGCAGCGCCGCGTCGAGTGGGTCGGCGGCCGGGTAGCGCCGGGCGACCTCGCCCCGGAGCCGTTCGGTCACGCGCGAGAAGGCCGTCTGCGTCAGGACGGCGCCCTTCGGGTCGTCCTTGCCCGGGTCGCCGAGGATCCGGTACATGCTCGCGATCGCGGGGGCCAGGTCTGCACCGCGCGCCGCGGACTCGAGCTCGTCGAACATCGACGCCCGGCTGCCGTCGCCGACCGGGGTGCGGGCCATGTCGGCGAGGAACCGGTCGATGATGACGGACAGTTCCTGCTCGCACACGGCCAGCAGGACCTCGTCGAGGGAGGCGAAGTGGTTGAACACGGTGCGCCGGGCGATGTCGGCCCGGGTGGCGAGGTCGTCGACGCTGAAGTCGCGGCCGCCGCGCTCGTCGATCAGGTCGCGCGCGGCCTGCAGGATCGCTGCGCGGTGCTTCGCCTTGAGGGCAGCTCGGCGATCGGTCGCGATGGTCACGAGGAGGAACACTAGGTGCATCGATGCACTCGGTGCAACGAGACTGGGTGCTTCCCCAGGTTCGTCCCCCGATGCAGAACCACTGTGCTGAACACCTGTTCTTCGGTGGGGACCGGGTGTCAGACTGGACGGACGATCCGCAGCACGACCCGCCGCACCCCCCCCGCCGTACGAAGGAGTACCCGATGCCCGTCCGCCTGTCCCCGGAGACCCTCGACGAGATCGCCGCGAGCGGTGTCGCCGTCCCCACCTACGAGCGTGACGGCGTCATCGCCGGCATCGTCCACTTCGGCGTCGGCGGCTTCCACCGCGCCCACCAGGCGATGGTGATCGACCGGCTCCTGCAGCGGGGCGAGGCCCGCGAGTACGGCATCTGCGGGGTCGGTGTGCTCGAGCAGGACCGCCGGATGGCGACCGCGATGGCGGAGCAGGGCGGCCTGTACACACTCGTCCTGAAGCACCCGGACGGTAGCCGAGAATCCCGCGTCATCGGCAGCATCGTCGACTACCTGCTCGCCGTCGACGAGCCCGACGCGGTCGTCGAGAAGATGGCGCACCCGGACACCAGGATCGTCAGCCTCACCATCACCGAGGGCGGCTACAACTTCGACCACGTCACCGGCGAGTTCGTCGCCGACGAGCCCGGCGTCGCCGCCGACCTGCGCGGTGACGGCCCGCCGCGCACCGTCTTCGGCCTGGTGGTCGAGGCACTGCGTCGACGACGCGACCGCGGACTCGACCCCTTCACCGTGATGTCCTGCGACAACATCCAGGGCAACGGGCACGTCGCCCGCGCGATGTTCACCGCGTACGCCCGGCTGCAGGACCCGGCCTTCGCCGACTGGATGGACGAGCACGTGTCGTTCCCGAACTCGATGGTCGACCGGATCACCCCGGTCACCGCCGACGAGGACCGCGCCTGGGTCCGCGACGAGCTCGGCATCGACGAGGCCTGGCCCGTCGTCGCCGAGCCGTTCTTCCAGTGGGTGCTCGAGGACGACCACCCCGCCGGCCGACCGCCGTACGAGCGGGCCGACGTGCAGCTCGTCGACGACGTGGAGCCGTACGAGCTCATGAAGCTCCGGCTCCTCAACGCCAGCCACCAGGGGCTCTGCTACTTCGGGTACCTGTCCGGGTACCGCTACGCGCACGAGGCCACGCAGGACCCGGCGATCGCGACCTTCCTGCGCCGCTACATGGACGAAGAGGGATCACCGACGCTGCACCCGGTGCCCGGCATCGACCTCGAGGACTACAAGGCCACCCTGATCGAGCGCTTCCAGAACCCCGAGGTCCGCGACACCCTCGCCCGTCTCTGCGCCGAGTCGAGCGACCGGATCCCGAAGTGGCTGCTCCCCGTGGTGCGCGAGAACCTGGCCGCCGACCGTCCCGTCACCCTGTCCGCGGGCATCGTCGCGTCGTGGGCACGATACGACGAGGGCACCGACGAGGCTGGCGATCCCATCGAGATCGTCGACCGGCTCGCCGAGCCGCTGCACCGCATCGCACTCACCCAGCGCGAGGACCGGCTCGCCTTCATCGCCAACCGCCAGGTCTTCGGTGACCTGGTCGACGACGAACGGTTCGTCGCCGCGTACCGCGACGCGCTCGACGGGCTCATCGCCGACGGCGCGCACGCAACCGTCGAGCGTCTGTCGCGGTCCTGATACGCGGCGGACGGGAGGCCCGTGGGGACGCCGCCACCCTCCCTCGCGAGCTCGGTCGGCGCGTACCGTATTGGGCTCGTGGCAGCGGCGACGCGGGCGGCCGTGACGGCGCTGTCGGACTGACGCCGCTGTCGGACCGACGCCGCACCGTCGGAGGTGCTCAGCGGAGCGTGCTCGCCCAGCGCCCGACGGCGTCGTACGCCTGTTCCCGCACGTCCGGCGCGGACAGCACCACGTCGTGCAGCGCGCCCGAGAGTCGACGGACGGTGACCTCGTCGCCGAGGGACAGCGCTCGGTGTGCCACGGTGTCGACGTTCAGGGCGACGTCCGCGTGGGCCATCCCCGGGTCCCACCGCGGCTGGAGCATGCTCTTGTCGCTCAGCATCACGAGGACGGGGACCGCGATGCCGAGCCCCTTCTCGACCTGCGCCTGCCCGTCGAACACGGCGGCGAGCCAACCCGGGTGCAGCGGGAAGCCGCGCTCCGGGCGCCACTGCTGGTCGTACGTCCACGAGCCCTCGCCCTCGGCGGAGACCGTGCGGGTGTAGAAGCCCGGGTCGACGGCGGGGATCGGCGCGAGCGGGTTCCGGCGAGCACCGAGCTTGATGACCGGTGCGACGATCGCCCGACCGACGGCGGTGGCCTGGAACTCGAGCCAGGGGCTGTTCAGCACCAGGCCGTGCACGAGACCCGGGTGCCGGGCCGCCCAGAGCGACAGGGTCAGGCCGCCCGTGGAGTGGCCCATCGGGACGAGTCGACGGTTGGAGGAGTCGGGGTGCTCGGCGGAGATCGCGTCGAGTGCGGCGGCGATGTCCTCGTCGTACACGGCCAGGTCGTCGACGTTGCCGGGAGTCTGGTGCGGTCGGAGGCTCCGGCCGTACTTCCGCAGGTCGAGCGCGTGGAACCGGGCGCCGAGCCGTTCGAGCCGTTCGGCGAGCTCGACCTGGAAGAAGTAGTCCGACCACCCGTGCACGTACAGCACATCGACGCCGTGCAGGGGCCCGCGACCGTGCAGCAGCATGTCGGTCGGGGTGTGCCGGCGGCGGACCAGGGTGGCGACGACGGGGCCCTCGGAGTCGGTGCCGAGCGGCAGCTCCAGCCGCTCGTACGGCGCTCCGAGCACGTCCTCGTGCCACCCCCGGTCCGTCATGCGCCGAGCGTATCCGGCGCGGCTGCGGGTGGTGGTGGTGCTGCGGCTCACTCCGCCAGGACCACGACCTTGCCGGTGACGCGTCCCGCGCTCGCCTCGGCGTGCAGGGCGGGCAGCTCGTCGAGTGTGATGCGCCGCGTGCCCTCCACGGTGAGCGCCCCGGCGTCGACCAGGGACACCAGTTCCGTCAGCCGCTCACGGTTCCGGAGGACGAACACCGTCGCCGCACGGACCCCTCGGGTCTCGTCGCCCGGGGTGGCCATGAACGCGGTGGTGCTGACGACCGCGCCGCCGTCCCGCACGAGCGAGACGAGCGCTGCGAACTCCTCGGGGTCGATCGGCGCCAGGTTGAGGAGCACGTCGACGGGTTCGGTCACGGCGGTCTGGACGTCGGTCGTGGTGTGGTCGATCACCTCGTCCGCCCCGGCTGCCCGGACCGCGCCGATGCTGCGCGGGCTGGCCGTCGCGGTGACGTGCACCCCGGCCCGGACCGCCAGCTGGATCGCGTACTTGCCGACCACGCCGCCGGCGCCCACGATCAGCACCCGCTGGCCCGCCTCGAGCCGACCGTCGTCGAACAGGGCCTGCCAGGCGGTGAGGGCAACCGAGGGCAGTCCCGCGGCGTCGGCCAGCGGGATGCTCGTCGGCGCCGCGACGACGGCGTCGGCCGGGGCGATGACGTACTCGGCAGCCCCGCCGTCGCGTTCCATCGGCAGGAACGCGATGACCGCGTCGCCCACGGTGAGTCCGTCGACGCCCTCGCCGAGCGCGTCGACGGTGCCGGAGACGTCGTAGCCCGGCACGTGCGGCAGCTCGATCGGGATCGGCAGGAACCCCGCCCGCATGCCGTTGTCCGCTGCGCTGAACGCCGAGGCGGCGACGCGGAGTCGCACCTGCCCGGCTTCCGGAGCGGGGGTCTCGACGTCCTCGATGCGGAGCACCTCGGGACCGCCGACCTCGTGGAACCGTGCTGCCTTCATGATCGTGCCTCTCGTCGGGTGGTGCTGATGTGCTTCGACTTCGAAGCAACTGCTGCCGACGCTAGCACTGTTTCGAACTCGAAGCAACGGGTAGGATGGATCCCATGACCGACGTGCCGAACTCCGTGTCCCCGACGCAGCTCGCGGCGTACTTCGCCTTCACCGAGGTGAGTGGCCTGCTCCGCCACGGCATCGAGCAGCAGCTGCGCGACGTCGGCGGACTCAGCTACGTGCAGTTCCACGTGCTCGCGCGGCTCGGCGACGCCCCGGGTGGGCAGCAGCGGATGACCGACCTGGCCGACGGGGTCGTCTACAGCCGGAGCGGACTGACCTACCAGGCGCAGTTGCTCGACCAGCGCGGGCTCGTCACGCGTGGCCCGTCACCCGACGACGAGCGCAGCACCGTCGTCACGATCACCGAGGCCGGCCGGGCAGCGCTCGCTGAGGTGTTCCCCGGGCACATCGAGACGCTGCACAGCCTGCTGTTCGCGACGATGTCGGACGCCGACGTCGACGACCTCGCACGAATCCTCGGCGGTGCTGCCGAGCACCTCCGCGCGAACCCACCGCGCTCAGCGAGCACGCGCCGGCGCGGCTGACGGCGTGGCGTGCGGATGCACTAGCTCCGGGGCGCGCGCACCAGGTAGAGGGTCACGGCACCGACGACGATCGACGCGATGATCAGCGCCCATGCGAGCACGATCACCGGGCCGTCCCAGGGTGTGAACAGCAACCCGACGCCCGCCACGAGCGCGACGGCTGCGGCGATGAGTGCGAGGCGGTGCGGTCGTACCGGAGCGGTGCGTGTCACGGGTCTCACCGTACGCGCTCGGTCTGGGTGCGGGGCGGCCGGGCGCTCAGGCCCGCAGCCTCGCCGCGCGCCTCGTGACCGCCGCCGCGACGAGTGCGGCGACCCCGAGCACGAGGCCGATCGCGCCGAACAGCGCGCCGAGCAACATCAGGACCCCGGCACCGATGTTGACCCCGCCCTCGCCCGAGTCGTCCGCGATCGCGTACCCGCCGAGGAACGCCGACAGGAAGGCCACGACGAGGAACGCCGTGCAGAGGATGTGCAGGACGCGGGGCGCTACCGGGGCCATGCCGTCTCGTTCCGTGGTGGAGGGGGTACCGGATCGTAGCGCGGTGTCGCGGCGCCGACCGACCCCGGCACTTTCCCAGCGGACACGACGGTGTTCTGCGGCGAAGTCCCGGCGACCGCCCGAGCAGGACTGGGACGCTCCTCGGACCGCGCCGCTGGTGGCGCGACGAGGGGGAACGACGACGATGACGATGAGACGTGCAGGGGGAGCCACGCTCGGCTTCGTGGGCGGCAGTGTGCTCGCGGGCCTGATGGTGAGCGTCGGGGTGACACCGGTGATCGCGGTCGCCGGCGTCGGAACGACCTCGGCGATCGGGGTGTTCGAGTCGCTGCCCGAGAACATCGAGATCGGTGATCTGCCGCAGCGCAACCAGATCTGGGCGTACCGCAGTGGCGAGCCCGTGCACCTGGCGAACGTGTGGGACCAGGACCGGCAGGAGCTGACGCTCGAGCAGATCAGCGACGAGCTGGAGCACGCAGCGGTCGACGGTGAGGACAAGCGGTTCTACGAGACCGGCGGCGTGGACGCGACGTCGGTCGTCCGGTCGCTCGTCGGCGTGGCCGCATCTGGCGGCGAGGGCGGCTCGGGCGGGTCGACGCTGACGATGCAGCTCGTCCGGAACATCAAGATCCAGCAGGCGAGCGAACTGCCCACCGCCGAGGAGCGCGAGGCCGCGTACAAGGAGGCGACCCGGCGGACACCGCAGCGGAAGCTCGCCGAGATGAAGCTCGCGATCAGCCTGGCGAAGCAGTACACGAAGCAGCAGATCCTGGCGGCGTACCTGAACATCGCCTACTTCGGCGACCAGACCTACGGCGTGCAGTCGGCGGCGCAGCACTACTACGGCAAGTCGGCGACCGACCTGACCCCGGCCGAGGCGGCGTCCCTCATCGCGATCGTGCAGTGGCCGGAGCGACGGGACCTGTCGACGCCGGACCACCACCGCGACAACGCCGCCCGGCGGAACGTCATCCTGCGGTCGATGCACGAGCAGGGGCACCTGTCGACCGAGGAGTACCGCACGGCTCGACTGTCCCGCGTCGCCGACTCCGTCCACCTGACGGCACCGGAGCAGGGGTGCGAGGCGGTCGAGATGGGCGCGGAGTTCTTCTGCGACCACGCGACGACCATCGCCGAGCGGCTCCCGCAACTCGGTGCGACGAAGCAGCAGCGGGCGGACGCCTGGCGTACCGGCGGGTACCGGATCCAGACCACGCTCGACCTCGACCTGAACGCGGAGCAGAAGCAGCTGCTCGATCAGTACGACCCGAAGACCGAGACGCGGCTGGCGCTCGGGGCGACGCTCAACACCGTCGAGGCGGGGACCGGGCGGGTGCTCACGATGGCGCAGAACACCGACTACGACCGGTCGGTGCAGGCGCCCCGGACCGCGACCTCGCTGAACTACGCGACCGACGAGGCGGACGGCAGCTCGACCGGGTTCCAGACCGGGTCGACCTACAAGATGTTCACGCTGCTCGCGTGGATCGAGGCCGGCCGGAGCCCGGACACGGTCGTCAACGGCACACCGCACCCGCACAGCGAGTGGACCGCCTGCGGCGAACCAGCGTCCGCGTTCTGGCAGCCGAAGAACGACTCACCCGGTCAGCGCGGTCCGTACTCGGTGCGTGCGGCGACGGCGCAGTCGGTGAACGCCGCCTACCAGTCGATGGCCGAGCAGCTCGACCTCTGCGACATCCGCGACGTGGCGAAGCGGCTCGGCGTGCACCTGGCGAGCGGCGGCGAGCTGCCCTGGAACCCGGCGTCCCTGCTCGGGACCGAGAGCATCGCGCCGCTGACGATGGCATCGGCGTACGCCGGCATCGCGAACGGCGGACGCTTCTGCGCGCCGGTGGTCGTCGACCAGGTGATCGCTCCAGACGGTGAGGAGCTCGGCGGGCAGCCGCGCACCTGCTCGCAGGCGGTGTCCCCGCAGACCGCGGCCACCGCGTTCGACGTCATGCAGGGCGCGTTCCGGGGCGGCACGGCGAGCGGTGGGCAGACCCCGGACGGTGCGACCCTGTTCGGCAAGACCGGCACCACGGACGCGGCCGACCAGGTGTGGCTGGTGGGCGGGACCTCGCGTGCGGTCACGGCCTACTGGCAGGGCAACACGGACGGCGCGAAGCACAACCTGCGGTCGTTCTCCAACGGCCAGGGTGGCACCTACGCGGGATCGCGCGCGGCCGTCTGGCGCGAGGCGCAGACGGCGGTGAACGCCGCGCTGCCGGTCGGCTGACGGCCCGGAACGCGACCACGAACGGACCGGAGGCGCAGTGCCAGCTGGCACCGCGCCTCCAGGCCGCTCCGGGGGTGCGTTCTACGACAGCTTCTTGCTGTCCTCGAGCCAGCCCGCGAGCTTGGTCATGTAGTCGGCCTGGGATGCGTAGTCGAGGGCCGGGAACGTCCAGCTGTGCACCTGGCCGGCCTCGAGCGCGGCGTTGTCGGCGAAGGTCGGCTGCTTCTCCAGATCCGCGACCTGGTAGCCCTGCTGCGACAGCAGCAGCACGTCGCCGGTGATCTGGCCGGCGTTCTCCCACGAGTAGATGCCCCAGTAGAAGCCCTTCGGCTTCGGGTTCACGAAGTCGACGCCGTACGACGCGTACATCTGCAGGGACGGCTCGTCGGTCGGACGAGTGACGTACGCGCCGTCGCCGTCGGCGTACATCGAGACGACCGACAGGTCCTTGTCCTTCGCGACCTTCTCGAGCTCGTCGGCTGCGGTGTCGAAGCGCTCCTCGGCGGCGTCGACCGTCGACTCCTTCGCACCGAGCGACTCGGACAGTTCCGCGATCTCCTCGATGACGTCCTCGCCCTCGCCGCCCCACTTGACCTGGACGACGGGAGCGATCGCCGTGATCTGCTTCTCCTGCGCCGTGTCCTTGAAGCCGTAGCCGGGCTGCGTGGTGTCGAGCGTGCCCTTCGCGTCGGTCGGGTAGACCGAGGTCACGACGAGGTCGGGCTTCAGCGCGGCGAGCTGCTCGAGATCGATGTCGCCGTACGCGGTGCCGAGCTGGGTGATGCCGTCGGTGTCGAGGTCCTTGAACCGGGCGTCCTTCGCCATCGTCAGCTGGCCGAAGGTGGCGACGGGCTTCAGGCCGTACTCGATGAACGAGAGTGCGATGTCGTTCAGGACGACGACGCGCTTCGGCGTGTGGTCGACCTTCACGGTCGCACCGGTGGCGTCCTCGTACGACCAGGCACCGGACGAGGCGGTGTCGCCGTCGTTGTCGGAGTCGTTCGAGGTGCCGGTGCTCGAGCAGCCGGTCAGGAGGAGTGCCGAGACGGTCACGGAGGTCAGGAGGGCGGCGCGCAGGTGGCCACGTCGGAAGGTCTTCACGTTAGGAGAGGCTAACCTAAGTTCGCGGCACTCGCCAGCGCGTCTTCTGTTTTCGTGCTCGGGGCCGCGTGCTCGGTCGGGGCATCCGGAACGGGGTCGTGCTCGTCCGCCTCGGGCACGATCATCGGCGCACCGGTCACCGGGTCCGGGAACACACGGGCGTGCAGGCCGAAGGCGTGCTCGAGCAGTGCCGGGGTGAGGACCTCGTGCGGAGCGCCGTCGGCCACGACCCCGCCGTCGTGCAGCACGACGAGCCGGTCCGAGTACCGCGCCGCGAGCGACAGGTCGTGCAGCACCATGACGATCGTCGACCCCTGCTCGCGGTTCAGCCGGCGCACCAGGCGCAGGACCTCGAGCTGGTGGGCCAGGTCGAGGTAGGTCGTCGGCTCGTCGAGCAGGAGTGTCTCGGCCTGCTGCGCGACGACGAGGGCGATCCAGGCGCGCTGGCGCTGCCCGCCGGACAGGCTGGCGACGTCACGGTGCGCGACCTCGGTCAGCCCGGTGGCGGCGATCGCGTCCTCGGCGACGGCGGCGTCCTCGGCGGTCCACGGCTTCGCCCACGACTGGTGCGGGTTCCGACCGCGCATGACCAGGTCGAGCACGCTCGTGCCGGCCGGGGCGACGGGGGACTGCGGCAGGATCGCGAGCTTCCGGGCCACCTGGCGGTTCGGCTCCTTGCGGATCGGGACCCCGTCGAGGTGGACCTCGCCGGCCTGCGGCTTGAGGACACGGCCGAACGCCTTGAGCAGGGTCGACTTGCCGCAGCCGTTCGCGCCGAGGAACGTCGTGACCGAGCCGCGCTCGATGCGCAGGTCGAGGTCGCGCAGCACGGGGTGCCGGTCGTAGCCGACGGACAGGCCCTTGGCTTCGAGCACGGGGGTGTCGTGCTGGTGGTGTGTCGTCATCGGGACATCTCCTTGCGGTGACGGACGAGGAGCCAGATCAGGTACGGCGCCCCGATCACGGTGGTGATGATGCCGACCGGCACCTGCCACGGGAACGCGGATCGGGACAGCAGGTCGGCGGCGAGCACGAGCACGGCACCGAGGGTGCCGGCGAGCAGCAGGGGTGGGCGGTTCGTGCCGGCGAGCCGGAGCGCGACCTGCGGCACGACGAACGCGACGAAGCCGACGGGGCCCGCGGCGGCGACCGCGGCGGCGGTCAGCACGACCGCGAGCGTGATGACGAGCAGCCGGTGTCGCTGGACGCTCAGGCCGACACCGGTCGCGACCTCGTCGCCGAGCTGCCCGATGCCGAGCGCGGCACTCGTCGCCAGCGCGATGGGCACCGCGACCGCGGCCACGATCAGGAGTGGCCAGACGCTCTCCCACGAGGTGCTCGACAGGCTGCCGACGAGCCACTGGGACGCCGCGGTGGCGACCGTGATCTTGGCGCGGACGAGCAGGTAGCTCGTGACGGCGTCGAGGGTCGCGCTCACCCCGATGCCGACGAGCACGAGCCGGTAGCTCTGCACCCCGCCGCGCCATCCGAGGCCGTACACGACGACCGCCGCCAGCAGGGCACCGATCGTCGCGGCGACCGGGATTCCCCCGCCGAGCACGAGCGACGACACAGCGTACGTGCCGCCGCCCAGGACGATCGCCGCGACCGCTCCGACGCTCGCCCCCGCGGTGACGCCGATGATGTCCGGGGTGCCGAGCGGGTTGCGCGTGAAGGTCTGCGTGAGTGCGCCGGCGACGCCGAGGGTCAGGCCGACGAGTGCGCCGGTGAGCACGCGGGGCAGACGCAGGGTGGTGATGATGAAGGCGTCGGGCCCGGACTCGAGCCCGAGCAGGGAGCGCACCACGACCCCGGGGGCGATCCACGTCGAGCCGATCGCGACCCCGATGACGACGAGCACCAGGACGGCGACGAGCGAGGCGACCGTGTACCAGAACACCCGGGGGCGCCAGGCGAGCCCGATCGGTCCGATCCGGACGCCGGCGCGGCCCGGCGTGCGGTCGACGGTGTGGGCGGGGGCGTCACCGGCCGCGCGGTCGCCGGTGGGGCCGGGGGTGTCGCCGACCGCGCGGACCGCCGCGCCGCTCACAGCGACACCAGCGATCGGCGACGGGCCACGGCGACGAACACCGGGCCGCCGATGACGGCGAGCACGATGCCGACCTCGACCTCGGAGAACCCGCCGATCAACCGACCGATCACGTCGGCGAGCAGGACGAGCGCGGCACCGACCAGACCCGAGACCGGCAGGGTCCAGCGGTGGCCGGTGCCGACCAGGGCGCGGGCGACGTGCGGCACGGTCAGGCCGACGAACCCGATCGGACCGGCGGCCGCGGTCGCCCCGGCGGCGAGGAGCGTGATCCCGCCGAGACCGACCAGCCGCGCGACCAGCACGTTCTCGCCGAGGCCCTTCGCCAGCTCGGAGCCGAGACCGAGCGCGTCGAGTGCCCGGATGTTCAGGACCGCGAGCACCAGCCCGGCGGCCAGGAACGGCCACACCGCGGCGAGGATGTCGAGCTGACGGGCGGCGAGCGAGCCGACGACCCACAGCCGGTACGCGTCGAGCGACTCCTGGTCGGTCAGGACGACGAACGACGTCAGTGCGGCGAGCAACGCCGAGACCGCGGCCCCGGCCAGGGCGAGCGGCACCGGGCTCGCGGTGCCGCTGCCGGCGATGGTCACCGAGAACACCACGACACTGGCGACCAGCGCGCCGACCAGGGCGAACCACACGGTCGCGCTGGTGCTGGTCACCCCGAACACGTAGACGCCGAGGACGACCGCGAGCCCGGCACCGGACGAGACGCCGAACAGGCCGGGGTCGGCGAGCGGGTTCCGGGTGTGCCCCTGCATGAGCAGCCCGGCGATGCCGAGGGCCGCGCCGACCGCGGCGCCGATGAGCGTGCGCGGGATGCGGGAGCCCCACACGATCGCCTCGTCGGTGGTCGAGCCCGTGCGCGTCAGCCCTGCCCACACCTGGTCGATGCCGATCCGGTTGCTGCCGAGCAGCATGCTCGCGGCGGCCACCAGCACGAGGGCGACGACGAGGCCGACGATCAGCGCGACGCGTCGGCGCACCGCGGTCCGGTGGACGCCGAGGGCGCGGGAGGCGTCGGTGTCGAGGGCCTCCGGACCGGAAGCCAGGGTGGAAGAGGGGGCTGGCACGAAGATCATCTTAGGTTAGCCTTGCCTCATGGCGAAGACCCCGCGGCTCCTGCCGACGAACCCCCGGCTCTTCCGCGCCCGTGTCCTGCGGACCGAGCGGGTGACCCCTTCGAT
The DNA here is from genome assembly GCF_015351025.1 of Curtobacterium sp. VKM Ac-1376. GTDB lineage: Bacteria > Actinomycetota > Actinomycetes > Actinomycetales > Microbacteriaceae > Curtobacterium. Next base: position 369,332 of record NZ_JADKRV010000001.1, read on the forward strand.
GCAGCGCGTCACCGTCACCGGCGACGATCTGCACGAGTTCGGGTACCTCGGGTTCGACCACTGGTTCCGCCTGTTCGTCCAGCGCCCCGACCAGGACGCCTTCCGGATGCCCGACCTGGACGGCAAGAAGTGGTGGCCGACGTTCCTCGGCATCCCCGAGGCCACCCGCCCGCACTGCGCGAACTACACGGTCGCCGCGTACCGCCTGCTCGCGGACGGCACCGCGGAGCTCGACATCGACTTCGTGGTGCACCTTGACCACCGTGGCGAGCTCGAGGGCCGCGCCGCCATCTGGGCCTGCGCCGCCCGCCCCGGCGACGAGCTCGCGATGCTCGACCAGGGCTGCATCTTCGACGTGCCCGACGGCACCAGCGAGGTCGTCGTCGCCGCCGAGGAGACCGGACTGCCCGGCGTGGTCGGCATCGCCGCGTCGCTGCCCCGCGACACCGTCGGCCGCATCATCCAAGAGGTCCCGACCGCCGCCGACATCCGCGACCTCGACGCCCCGGCCGGCGTGCAGGTGACGTGGATCGTGCGCCAGCCGGGTACGGTCCCCGGCAGCGGGGCACTCGCCGAGCTGCAGCGGCACGTGCCGTCCGACGACAGGGGCTACGCGTTCGTGGTCGGTGAGTCCCGGCTCGCCACCGAGGGGCGCCGCCACCTGCACCGCGCTGGCCTGCCGAAGTCGCGGATCACGTTCTCGGGCTTCTGGAAGCACGAGGCGAAGGTCTCCGTCCCCGCCTGACCCGCGCCCGTTCCTTCCCATGGCGACGCCCGGTTCCGCCAGGTACGCCCGGTTCCGCCCGGTCAGACCAGCCGCGCCGCGCCACGTGACGCAACAACGGACGGACGGGAGGCCCGGTGCCAGCTGGCACCGGGCCTCCCGTCCGTCGTGGGGTCGCGTCAGCCCTTGAGGCCGGAACCCGTCACGCCCTCCACGATCTGCCGCTGGAAGATCAGGTAGAGGATGATCAGCGGCAGCGCCGCGAGGATCGCACCGGCCTGGATGTCGGCGTAGCGCTGGCCGAAGCTGCCCTGCACCGTGGCGAGCCCGACCGGGATCGTCATGAGGTCCGGGTTCGACAGCACGAACAGCGGCAGCAGCAGGTTGTTCCAGACCCCGACGAAGGTCAGGATCGTCACCGCCGCGATCACCGGACGCGACAGCGGCAGGATGACGGACCAGTAGATCTTCCAGATGCCGGCGCCGTCGATGCGTGCCGCCTCCTCCAGCTCCTTCGGGATGCCGTCGAAGAACTGCTTGAAGATGAACACCGCGATCACGGCGGGCACCTGCGGGAAGATCACCGACCAGTAGGTGTTGAGCAGGCCGACGGCGTTGAGCTCCTGGAAGATCGGGATGATCAGCACCTGGGTCGGGATCATGATCCCGAGGATGATCAGCAGGAACGCGATGTTGCGGCCGCGGAACACGAGCCGGGACAGCGCGAACGCCGCCATCGACGCGAACAGCACGGTGAGCACGGCGGTGACGACGCTCGTGATGGCGCTGGCGAGGTACCAGTTCCAGATGTCGCCCGCCTGGAACAGCGACGAGTACGAGTGCAGCGTCGGGTTCCAGTTCGACAGGATCGCGTTCGCGCCGAGGGCGGCGACGCCGTTGTCGGACAGTGACGTCTTCAGGGCGAACACGCTCGGGATGAGCCAGATGATCGCGAACACCGTCAGGACGATCCCCGACGCGATCGTGAAGCCGCGCCCACTGACGCCGATCTTCGCGGCGCTCGTGGGAGCGGCCGAGGAGACGCCGGTGCGGAGCTTGCCGCGGCCGGTGGTGATGCTCTCGGTGGCGGTCATGTCAGGCCCCGATCTCTCGCTTGGCGGCAGCGCGCTCGACGAGCTGCCGGATGACCGCGATCGCCACGATCACGATGAACAGGAGGACCGACGCGGCCGATGCGGCACCGAGCCGGTTGTCGGTGAAGCCGACGCCGGTGATGAGCTGCAGCGAGACCTGGGTGGAGATGCCCGGGCCGCCGTTCGTCATCAGGTAGACCTGGTCGAAGATCTTCAGGCTCGCGATGATCTGCAGCAGGATGACCAGCGTCGTCGTGCGGCCGAGCAGGGGGAGCGTGATCGACTTGATCTGCTGCCAGTTCGACGCGCCGTCGACCGCAGCGGCCTCGTACAGCTCGCGCGGGATCTCCTGCAGACCGGCCAGGTAGAGCACGAAGTTGAAGCCGAGCGTCCACCACACGGTGGCGATCGCGACACCGATCATGGCCGTGTTCGGGCTCGACAGCATGCCGGAGCCCGGGGTCATGCCGATCGCCGACTGCAGGCTCGCCCACAGGCCGGTGGCCGGCGTGAAGATGAACACCCAGATCAGCGAGATGGTCGCCGACGGCAGGATGAACGGCAGGAAGAACGCAAGTCGGAAGAACCACTGACCGCGGTTCATCCGGTTGGTCAGCACGGCGAAGATGAACGCCAGGATGACGAGCGGCGGAGTCGTGTAGAGCGTGAACTGCAGGGTGTGCCAGAGCGACGACCAGAAGTCGGACCGCCCGAGCATCTCGGCGTAGTTCGCGAACCCGGCGAAGCTGCCGAGCCCGGTGCGGACCGTCGACGTGTTGAAGAAGCTCGTGACGATCATCCAGACCGTCGGGCCGAGCAGGAAGGCCACGTAGAACAGGCCGAAGGGGGCGAGGAACAGCCAGCCGCTGCGGCCCTGGCCGCTGCTGAGACTGTTCCGGTACGTACGGTTCCGGCGAAGACGCGGCGCGCTGGCCGCGTCGGTCGGCCGGTCGAGGACAGGTGCTGTGGTCACGTCATCGTGCCTTTCGCGCGGTGTTCACGGCGGTCGCGTGCCTGGTGCTGGTGCTGGTGCCGGTGCTGGTGATGGTGCGCCGGCCGGTCACGTGCCGGGTCACAGGGGGCTCGGGGTGTTGAGGTACGTCGCGAGCTGCGACTTGATGGCACGGAGCGCCTGCGCGGGGGACGAGCTGCCCTGCTGCACGAGGGCGAGCTGCGCGCCCACCGTGCCCTCGAAGGTCGACCCGGAACCGCCGTACCAGGCGGCGTCGTCGAACACGGCGGTCTCAGCAGCGGCCGCGTAGTTCGACTGCGGCTTGAGGTCCCGGTACTGCGTGCTGTCGAACGTCGGCATGTACGCCGGCACGTGTCCGCCCTCGGCCCAGGTCAGGCTCTGCTCGAGCATCTGCTTGATGAAGAGCAGGTGCTGCTTGCGCTGCTCGGGCGTGCGGGCCTTCTTCGGCAGGATGAACGTGTGCGAGTCCGCCTGGGTCGCCGGCTTGTCGTAGAGCTGGGGGATCGGCGCCATGCCGAACTTCAGCCCCTTGATCGACTGTGCGGTGCTGATCTCCCACTCGCCCTGCATGAAGAAGCCGGCCTTGCCGTCGAACATGAGCGACTGCGCGGTGGCGTAGTCGAGGGCCTTGTTCAGCCAGCCCTCCTTCACCCACTTCTGGGTGCGGCTCGTGACCTCGTTGTAGGCGTCCTCGTTCACGGTGAGCTCGGCGCCGCCCTTGCTGAGGAACGGGGTCGCGTCCTTGAGCTGGTTGTACATCGTCCAGAAGAAGCGCCACGGGGTGGCGGTCTCCGGCACGACGTTCGCGACGTTGAGGGCTGTGCCGCCGGTGACCTTCGAGACCGCGGCGAGGGCACGCTCGAAGGTGTCCATGCCGGACAGGTCCTTGAGGTTGCCGTCGCTGTCGAGCAGGCCGGCCTTCTTGCAGACGTCGACGTTGTAGAAGAGGACGAAGGGGTGGGTGTCGAGCGGGATCGCGATGTTGTTGCCGTCGGTCTTCTGCGCCGCCCAGGCCTTCTGGTTGAAGTCGGCCGCACTCAGGCCGACGCTCGCCAGGTCGTCCGAGGTGATCGGGTCGAGCAGGTCACCGTCCCAGAGCGGCTTCGCACGGGTCAGGTGCGCGATCGCGACGTCCGGTGGCTTGTTGCCGACGGTCGCCAGTGTCAGCTTCGAGTAGTACGGGTTGCCCCACGCGAACGTGGTGCCCTGCAGTGCACTCGAACCGCCGTGCTGCTTCGCGTAGCCGTCCTCCATCGCCTGCATGCGGACGCCGTCGCCGCCGCCGAAGAGGTTCCAGAAGACGAGCGTCTCGGGATTGAGGGCGCTGCCGGCGAGACCGGCGGCGAGCGGACTCGAGCAGGCGGCGAGCGGCAGGACCGTCGCAGCCGCCGCGCCGGCGGCGAGGAAGCCGCGGCGCGAGAGCCGCGACGCGGGTGTTGCGGGTGGGATCGGCATGGCATCACTCCATCGGGATGGGCCGGGCTCGGGAACAGGGTCGGTGCTCCCGCCGGGGCATCGCTGCTCCGGACACGGAGCGGTCTTCGGGTGCTCCGTGAGCGCTCACATTAGCGCCCGCTCCGATCATCCGCCACCCCTTTCGCGTCGGCGGCGAACCCGGTAGCGTTTCTGGCAGGTGAGCGCTCACTTTCGTGACGGCCCGCTTCGGTACCCGGAGTGTTCCCCGCCCCGCTCCCCGCACGAACCGCACTGCCACGATCGAAGGAGATCCATGCCCCGCACACACCTCGTCCTCGACGCCGCGTTCACCGTGGGGCCGGTGCGACGTCGCCTGTTCGGCGGGTTCGTCGAGCACCTCGGCCGCCATGTCTACGACGGCATCCACGAGCCCGCACACGAGACCGCCGACGAACACGGCTTCCGCAAGGACGTCGTCGAACTGGTCAAGGAACTCGGCGTCTCCGCCATCCGCTACCCCGGCGGCAACTTCGTCTCCGGCTACAAGTGGGAGGACGGCGTCGGCCCCGTCGAGCAGCGTCCGCGACGCCTCGACCTCGCCTGGCACTCGACCGAGACGAACGAGGTCGGCCTGCACGAGTTCCAGCACTGGCTCGACCAGGTCGGCTCCGAGCTCATGCTCGCCGTGAACCTCGGCACCCGCGGTACGCAGGAGGCCATCGAGCTGCTCGAGTACGCGAACATCGACGCCGGCACCGCGCTGTCCGAATACCGCCGTTCGAACGGTCGCCGGGACCCCTTCGCCATCACGATGTGGTGCCTGGGCAACGAGATGGACGGCCCGTGGCAGCTCGGCCACAAGAACGCCGACGACTACGGCAAGCTCGCGGCGATGACCGCGAAGGCCATGCGACAGATCCAGCCCGACCTGGAGCTCGTCGCCTGCGGTTCCTCGAGCGCGTCGATGCCGACGTTCGGCGAGTGGGAGCGCATCGTCCTCGAGCACACCTACGACGACGTCGACTACATCTCCGCGCACGCCTACTACGAGGAGGACGACGACCTGCCGTCGTTCCTCGCGTCGGGCGTCAACATGGACCACTTCATCAAGACGGTCACCACGGCCGCCGACCACGTCCAGGCGCAGAAGAAGTCCGACAAGCGCATCGACATCTCGTTCGACGAGTGGAACGTCTGGTCGATCAAGAAGTGGGAGGCGAAGGCCAAGAGCTTCACGCTCGACGAGTGGCCCGTCGCCCCGCGCCTGCTTGAGGACGTCTACACCGTCGCCGACGCCGTCGTCGTGGGTGGCCTGCTCATCTCGCTGCTGCGGCACGCGGACCGCGTCGCCTCGGCCTCGATCGCGCAGCTCGTCAACGTGATCGGCCCGATCATGACGGAGCCCGGCGGCCCGGCCTGGCGGCAGACGACCTTCTTCCCCTTCTCGGTCACCTCGCGCCTGGCGCAGGGCACCTCGCTGCAGATCAAGTCGACGGGTGACACGGTCGACGGCGGCAAGCACGGTGAGGTCCCGGTCGTGGACTCCGCCGCCACGGTCTCCGAGGACGGCAAGGCCGCGGTGTTCCTGGTGAACCGCCACCCGTCCGAGACGACCACGGTGACGATCGACCTCGCCGGCATCGGTGCGTCGGGCGACGTCCACGCCGAGGGTGTCTGGGACGACGACCTGCACGCCGTCAACGACCTGGCGAACACGTCGCGGGTGGGGCTCCGGACGAACGAGTCGGTCCGCCGCGAGGGCGACACCATCACGATCGAGCTCCCGCCGGTCTCCTGGACCGCCGTCTCGATCGGCTGAGAAGGCGCCTCGGCGCACGTCACGGCGGGCGTCGAGTGAGCACAGAGGACGTCGGGCGCTCGCGCCCGACGTCCTCTGCTCGTCGCGGGCGGGTAGGTGGGTGGGCCGCGCCGACGGCGGCCGGGAGGCCCGTGGCGGGCGGGCACCGGGCCTCCCGGCTGGCGTGTGGTCGCGAACGCGACAGATGTGCGCTGAGTGGGTCCGTCAGGTCCGCGAAAGCGACAGTTCTCCACGGATGTTCGGCGGCAGAGTGTCGCTCCGGGGAACGGGCCCGGCCGTGGCGTCAGCGCGCCGGCGGCGCCGCCGTGCTCGCGCGCTCGACCAGGCGCACCGGCACCAGGTCGGCGGCCACGCTGACCCGCTCGCCGTCGATCTGGGCGAGCAGGTTCGCGACCGCTCGGCGGCCGACCTCGTCGAACGACTGGTGCACGGTGGTCAGCGGCGGCCAGAACGAGTCGGACTCGGGGGAGTCGTCGAACCCCACCACGCTGAGCGACGACGGCACCGGCCGGCCGGACTCGTGTGCGGCGCGCAGGACCCCGAGCGCCGTCTGGTCGTTCGCGGCGAACACCGCGGTGATCTCCGGGCGTGCGGCGATCTCGAGCCCGGCCCGGTAACCGTCCTCCGTCGTCCACCCACCGTGGAAGACCGGCGGCACCGGGCGACCGGCGCGCTCCAGGGTGTCCTGCCACGCGGCGAGTCGACGGGCCGCCGAGTACGACGACTCCGGCCCGGCGACGTGCCAGACCGTCTCGTGGCCCAGGTCGAGCAGGTGCTGGGTCGCCTGCCGGGCGCCGTCGGCCTGGTCGGTGTCGATCGCGGGGTGCTCGGTGCTGCCGGTGGAGTCCACGATGACCATGGGCACGCCGTCGGGCAGCACGACCTCGGCCGTGTCGATGATGTGCGACTCGATGATGATCACGACGCCGTCGACGGCCTGTTCGTGCAGGCGTGAGAACGCGGAGCGCACGCCCTCTTCGGTCCGGGAGGCCATCGGCAGCAGGGTGATCGTGAAGTCCGCGGCCCCGGCGGCGTCGGCGATGGCCTCGAGCGTCCGCATGTTCCCGAAGGACGCCAGTGTGAACATGATCACGCCGATGGTGCGGAAGCGACCGGAGCGCAGGGCGCGGGCGGCACGGTTCGGGCGGTAGCCGAGCGACTCCATCGCGCGCTGGACCCGGTCGCGGGTGTCCGGGCTGACGTTGTCGAAGCCCCGGGCGACGCGCGAGACGGTCTGCATCGAGACCCCGGCAGCGTCGGCGACGGCGGCCATCGAGGGGGCGCGGCGGGTGCCGGCGGGGGTCTCCGTCGTCACGCTTGCGCTCCTTCCGGTCGAGGTTGCCGAGTGCTCGGCCTCCCCGGACGCTAGCGCATGTTGACGTTGCCATGCTATCGTCGCGACGGTTGGATGTTGACGTCAACATCGGTGACCGCCCGGACACCCCGATCCGGTCCGGGCCGTGACGCGACATCGACACCCGAACGCAGCAGACGAAGGAGTCACATGAGCACGCTCGCAGCGCGCCCCGGCGAGGCAGCACCGCGCCCCGCCGCACAGCGCCCCGCAGGCCGGCGCCCCAAGCCGCGCGGACGGTTCACCGGCTGGCTGTTCGTCGGCCCGTTCGTCGTCGTCCTGGTCCTGATGCTCATCGTGCCGATCGGGTACGCGCTCTGGCTCAGCCTGTTCCGCGACCAGCTCATCGGCGGCAACCAGTTCGTCTGGTTCGCCAACTACGTGCAGCTCGTCCAGGACGCCAAGTTCTGGTCCGGGTTCGGTCGGGTCGCGATCTTCCTGGTCGTCCAGGTGCCGATCATGCTGGGTCTCGCGCTCGTCGCCGCCCTGGCCCTCGACAGCGCCCGGCTCTGGGGCACGTCGTTCTTCCGCATCGCGGTGTTCCTGCCGTACGCCGTCCCCGGTGTCGTCGCCGCCCTGATCTGGGGCTTCATCTACGGCAACCAGTTCGGGTTGACGGGTGCCGCGAACGACGCGCTCGGCATCGACCTGCTGCAGCCGTTCAGCCCGAGCTGGGTGCTGACGTCGATCGGCAACGTGGTCACGTGGGAGTTCCTCGGCTACAACATGCTGATCTTCTACGCCGCACTGCGCACCGTGCCCGGTGAGCTGTACGAGGCGGCCGAACTCGACGGCGCCGGCCCCATGCGCACCGTGTTCTCCATCAAGCTGCCGGCCCTGCGCGGCCCGATGGTCATCGCCACGATCTTCTCGATCATCGGCAGCTTCCAGCTCTTCAACGAGCCGAACCTGCTCAAGACGCTCGCCCCGAACGTCATCGGCAGCGCCTTCACCCCGAACATGTACGCCTACTCGCTGTCCTTCAGCGGCCAGCAGTTCAACTACTCCGCCACCGTCGCGATCGTGATGGGCGTCATCACCGCGGTGATCGCCTACGTCGTCCAGGTCCGCGGCACCCGCGAGGAGAACCGATGAGCACCATCCAGCACCCCACCGGACCCGCGGCCGCCACGGCCACCGAGGCGACCACGACGCAGCGTTCGCCGCGCACCCGCTCGATCCGCGCCTCCCGGAAGACCGAGCAGCACGTCGACGGACGCAAGCCGAAGCGATCCGGTCTGCTGACCGCGGTCATGGTCGTCTTCGTCGTCTACTCGTTCGCGCCGCTGTTCTACCTGCTCGTGAACAGCACGAAGACGCAGGCGTCGCTGCTCTCCACGTTCGGCCTGTGGTTCGGCGGGGACTTCAACCTCTGGCAGAACATCGTCGACACGGTGACGTACAACGACGGCATCTTCCTGCAGTGGTTCGGCAACACGCTGCTCTACGTCGTCGTCGGTGCCGGCGGTGCGACCCTGCTCGCCACCGTCGCGGGCTACGGCATGGCGAAGTTCCAGTTCCCCGGCCGCCGCGCGGTCTTCGCCGTCGTCCTCGGTGCCATCGCGGTCCCCGGCACGGCGCTGGCGGTCCCGACGTTCCTGCTCTTCTCGCAGGTCGGCCTGACGAACACCCCCTGGGCGATCATCCTGCCGTCGCTCATCAGCCCGTTCGGCATGTACCTGGTCTGGACCTACGCGGTCGACGCGATCCCCGCCGAGCTCCTCGAGGCCGCCCGCATGGACGGCGCCGGTGAGTTCCGGATCTTCTTCACCATCGCGCTCCGCCTGCTCGCTCCCGGTGTCGTCACCGTCCTGCTGTTCGCGGTCGTCGCCACCTGGAACAACTACTTCCTGCCGCTCATCATGCTGAGCGACCCGAAGTGGTACCCGCTGACCGTCGGCCTGAACCAGTGGAACGCGCAGGCCACCGGGTCGGGCGCGCAGCCGATCTACAACCTCGTCGTCACGGGGTCGCTCCTCACGATCATCCCGATCGTGGTCGCGTTCCTCTTCCTCCAGCGCTTCTGGCAGTCCGGCCTCGCGGCCGGGTCCGTCAAGGCCTGATCCCTCGGACGGGAGGCCCGGGGCGACCCAGCCACGCGGCTCCCGGTCCGGTACACAGCAGCACCACCCCCTCCACGAAGAAGTGAAAGGCACTCCCATGAACAAGCGTCTCCGGCGCGGGCTCAGCGCCCTCGCCATCGGCGTCACCGCCGCGATCGCCCTCGCCGCGTGCGCCTCCGGCAGCTCCGGCTCCAGCGGCTCGGCCGACGACATCGACAAGGCCCTGAAGGACGGTGGCACCCTGACCTACTGGTCGTGGACCCCGTCGGCGAAGGCCCAGGTCGCGGCGTTCGAGAAGCAGTACCCCAAGGTGACGGTCAAGCTCGTCAATGCCGGCACCGGCGCGGACCAGTACACCAAGCTGCAGAACACGATCAAGGCCGGCTCGGGCGCCCCCGACGTCGCCCAGGTCGAGTACTTCGCGCTGCCGCAGTTCGCCCTGTCCGACTCGCTCCTGAACCTGTCGGGCTACGGCTTCGACTCGCTCGAGGACAAGTTCGCGAAGAGCACCTGGAGCTCGGTGTCGATCGACGACAAGGTCTACGGCCTGCCGCAGGACTCCGGGCCCATGGCGCTGTTCTACAACAAGACCGTCTTCGACAAGCACGACATCGCGGTGCCGAAGACGTGGGACGAGTACGTCACTGCTGCCAAGAAGCTGCACGAGGCCGACCCGAACGCGTACATCGCGGCCGACTCCGGCGACGCGGGCTTCACCACGAGCATGATCGCCCAGGCCGGTGGCACCCCGTTCACCACGGATGGCGACAAGGTGACCATCAACCTGCAGGACGAGGGCACCAAGAAGTGGACGAGCACCTGGAACGAGCTCGTCGAGCAGGGCCTGCTGTCGAAGACGGTCGGCTGGACGGACGACTGGTACAAGCAGCTCGGCAACGGTGAGATCGCCACGATGATCACGGGCGCCTGGATGCCCGGCAACCTGGAGTCCGGCGTCGCACAGGCCTCGGGTGACTGGCGCGTCGCCCCGATGCCGACCTACGACGGTGGTACCGCCCAGACCGCGAACAACGGCGGCAGCGCCGAGGTCGTCATGAAGCAGTCGAAGAACCCCGCCCTCGCCGCGGGCTTCCTCAAGTGGCTGAACTCCTCGAAGGAGTCGACGAAGGTCTTCATGGAGTCCGGCGGGTTCCCCTCGACCACCGCTGACCTCGACTCCGCGGCCTTCCTCGACGAGAAGCCGGAGTACTTCGGCGGCCAGCAGATCAACAAGGTGCTCGTCGACGCGTCGAAGTCCTCGGACAACGACTTCACGTACCTGCCGTACCAGGTGTACGCGAACAGCGTCTACGCCGACACCGTCGGCCAGGCGTACGAGAAGGGCACCTCGCTCGACGCCGGTCTCGAGGCCTGGCAGAAGGCCCTCGTGAAGTACGGCGAGGACCAGGGCTTCACGGTCTCGTCGAAGTAGTTCCCGGCACACCCCGCGGGGCCGTGCGGACACGTCCGCACGGCCCCGCTCCACGCCCGGCTCCGGCCGGCCATGAGAAGGTCACACCATGCGCTTCGCCATCGGCGACACCGACTTCCTGCTCGACGGCGAGCCGCACCGGATCCTGTCCGGTGCGATCCACTACTTCCGCGTGCACCCCGATCTGTGGGCCGACCGCATCCGCAAGGCGAAGCTGATGGGCCTCAACACCATCGAGACCTACGTCGCCTGGAACGCGCACGCGCCGTCGCCCGGCGTCTTCGATCTGACCGGCGGCCTCGACCTCGGCCGGTTCCTCGACCTGATCGCCGCCGAGGGCATGCACGCCATCGTCCGCCCCGGCCCCTACATCTGTGCCGAGTGGACGAACGGCGGTCTGCCGTACTGGTTGTTCGCGGACGGCTCGGTGGGCGTCCGACGCAACGAGCCCGGGTTCCTCGCAGCGGTCGAGACGTACCTGCAGCACCTGGCCCCCGTGCTGGTCCCGCGGCAGATCGACCAGGGCGGGCCCATCGTCCTGGTGCAGGTCGAGAACGAGTACGGCGCCTACGGCTCCGACCCGTCCTACTTGCGGGCTCTTGAGCAGATGCACCGTTCGATCGGCCTGACGGTCCCGTTCACGAGCGTCGACCAGCCGATGGGCACCATGCTCGAGGACGGTTCGCTGCCGTCCCTGCACAAGACCGGCTCGTTCGGATCGCGCTCGGCCGCCCGCCTCGAGCGCTTGCGCCAGGCCCAGCCGACCGGCCCCCTGATGTGCTCGGAGTTCTGGGACGGCTGGTTCGACAGCTGGGGTGAGCACCACCACACCACGCCGGCGTCTGCCAGTGCCGAGGACCTCGACGTGCTGCTCGCCGCCGGTGGCTCGGTCAACATCTACATGTTCCACGGCGGCACGAACTTCGGCTTCACCAACGGCGCCAACGACAAGGGCGTCTACCGCCCGATCGCGACGTCGTACGACTACGACGCCCCGCTCGACGAGGCCGGTCGGCCGACGCCGAAGTTCCACGCCTTCCGGTCGGTGATCGAGCGCTACGCGCCCGTCCCGCCGCTGCCCGCGTCGATGGAGCCGGGTGGTTCGGGTCGGCTCGCGTCCGATGCGCCGGACGGAGTCGGCCTGGAGGCCCGGATCACCCCCGCCACGGACCTCGCCGTCCGTCTGGACCGCGTCGCGTCGCTCCGCTCCCTGCTGCCCACCCTCACGACGTGGTCCGCGCACGACGAGCCGCCGACCTTCGACTCCCTCGGGGCCGCGAGCGGCTTCGTCGCCTACCGAACCGAGGTCGACCTGCCCGCCGGTGGCGTGCTCACCGTCGGCACCGAGGTGCGCGACCGCGCGATCGTCTCCGTCGACGGTGTCGTCGTCGGTGTCCTGGAGCGCGAGCACCACGACCGTGCCATCACCCTGCCGGTGGTGACCGGCACGCTCGAACTCCTCGTCGAGGACCAGGGCCGCGTCGACTACGGCGTCCGGATCGGTGAGCCGAAGGGACTGATCGGGGGCGTTGCGATCGACGGCGCTCCGGTCGCACGGTGGACCGCGTCCCCGCTCGCGCTCGACCCGATCGCACCCGCGGCGGTCGCCGCGCTGTCCGAGGCCACACGGACCGGCGGTGACGTGCTCGCCGGTCCGACCTTCGCCGCGGGGTCGTTCGACCTCGGTACCGTGGACGACCGCTACCTGTCGCTCGACGGGTTCCGCAAGGGTGTCGCCTGGGTCAACGGGTTCTGCCTCGGTCGATACTGGTCACGGGGGCCGCAGCAGACCCTGGCGATCCCGGGGCCGGTGCTCCGCGAGGGCCGGAACGAACTCGTCGTGCTCGAGTTGCACGCCGCCGCGTCGCGCACGGCGTGCCTGCTCCTCGAGCCGCACCTGGGGCACACCGAGGCTTAGTCGGCGGACCAGGTACGCCCGATTCTGCTCCCCATCGCGAGCGTCATGGGACGTTTCGGACCTCGTGAGCTGCTGCCCAGGCTCGAACCTGGAGCAGCGCCTCGCGTCGCCAGAGCGGGGCGAACTTCGTGCCGCGACGAGGGCGACTCCGAGCACGAGGACGAAGCCCCGCGCGGATGCCCCGGGCACGAGCGCCACGGCAGCGAGCGTGATTCCGGTGCCGATGAGGACCGGTCCGAACACGACGAGGCTCAGGAGCCGTTCGAAGCGAGGCGGCCGGATCGTGGTCACGGCAGGGCGTCCAGGTCGGCCAGGGCTCGCTCGGCGTCGGCGATCCGGTCGGCCTCGGGGCGCGTCCACCACTCGGGGCCGCGTTCGCCCAGCCCGTGCTTGGCCAGGCCGTTCCGGTGCCGTGCCGCCGCCAACGCAGCGTCGTCGCCCGCACGCTTCGCGGTCTTCACGGCGTTCCGCCCGCGGCCCAGGTGGGAGCGGAGCGCGGCGGCGAGTTCCTCGGGCAGGGCGGGGTCGGTCCGGCGCCAGCGTCGGCCGTCCACGACGAAGAAGTGGTCGTCGGGTTCGGCGGTCATGGTCCGAGTCTGCACCGTCGGTGGTCCCGGGTAGACAGGAGCCGATGAGCCACGAACGCGTCCGCCCGATGCTCGACGTCCGACGCATCTACGCCGAGCCGGCCGCCCTCGAACTGCAGCGTGGGCAGGAGATCGTCGGGCGCTGGCCGGACGCCGAGATCGTCCCCGTCGAGTCGCACTGGAACATCCCCGAGGTGCACGGCGACGAACGGAACGTCCAGCGCTGGGTGCGGATCAAGACCGAGGCGCTCGTGCTCGGCGTGAAGAAGTCGCTGGTGACCCGGCCGAACGGCCGCTCCGCCGACTTCATCGCGCCGTCGACCGCGAACGGCTGCGCCATGGCGTGCGCGTACTGCTACGTGCCGCGGCGCAAGGGCTACAGCAACCCGGTGACGGTCTTCGCGAACATCGACCAGATCACGAAGCACGTGGCCCGGAACATCGCCAAGCAGGGGCCGAAGACCGAGCCGAACCAGTGCGACCCGGAATCCTGGGTCTACGACATCGGTGAGAACAGCGACTGCTCGGTCGACGCGATGATCAGCGACAACGTCCGAGACCTCTGCGACCTGTTCCGGATGACCCCGACGGCCAAGGCCTCGTTCGCCACGAAGTACGTCAACCGCGACCTGCTCGACTGGGACCCGATGGGCCGGACCCGCGTCCGCTTCTCGCTCATGCCGCACGAGACCGCGAAGGTCACCGACATCCGGACCAGCCCGATCGCCGAGCGGATCGCCGCGGTGAACGACTTCGTCGACGCCGGGTACGAGGTGCACCTGAACTTCTCGCCGGTCATCCTCACCCCGACGTGGGAGTCGGACTGGGCAGCGCTGCTCCGGCAGGTCGGTGAGGTGCTGTCACCGGCAGCCAAGGCCCAGCTCGCCGCCGAGGTGATCTTCCTGACGCACAACCAGCCCCTGCACGAGGTCAACCTCGGGTGGCACCCCAAGGCCGAGGACCTGCTGTGGCGCCCGGACCTGCAGGAGCAGAAGGTGTCGCAGAACGGTGCCGTGAACGTGCGCTACCGGTCCGGCATGAAGGGGCAGCTCGTCGAGCGCTTCCGCGAACTCGTGGCCGAGCACCTGCCGTCCTGCCGGATCCGGTACGCCTTCTGATCGGGACCGGGCTCGATCAGGGGATGAGGCGGTCGGCACGGTAGCGGTCGAACAGCTCGGCGAACGCCCGCTCGGTGCGACGGAACGCGGTGAACCCGGCCTCGCGGCTCTTGCCCATGTCCGTGACGACCTCCATCGCGCGTCCCAGGTCGGCATCGGTGTGCCACCACGAGGCGAGCCGGGTGATGTCCGCCTCGGCGAGACCGTGGCGCTCGGCGATGCCGGGCCACTCGGACTCGTAGGGGGCCATCTGCTGTTCGAGCGGTCGCGGGGCGTCCTCGTAGCCGACCACGCGTGCCGGGTCGACGCCGAGGTGCGCGGCCAGGCGCGGCCACATCCAGCGCCACCGGAAGACGTCGCCGTTGACGATGTTGAACGGCTCGTCCGCACCCTCGGGTGACGTCGCTGCCCAGACCATGTGCTCGGCGAGGATCCCGGCGTCGGTCATGTCGGTCAGGCCGTTCCACTGCGCCTCGCTGCCCGGGAACACGAAGTCCAGGTCGAGCTCCTTCGCCAGCGTGGCCTGCACGGCGAGTGTGAGGCCCATGTTCATGGCGTTGCCGACCGCGTGTCCGATGACGGTGTGCGAGCGGTGCACGGACCAGGTGAACCCCTGGCGTTCGGCGGCTGCGAAGAGCTCGTCCTCCTGCGCGTAGTAGAAGTTCGGGGTGTCGAGGCGCGGCTCCTCCTCGTGGAAGGGGGTGTCGGGCATCTCGCCGGCGGCGTACGCCTCGAACGGGCCGAGGTAGTGCTTCAGGCCGGTGACCAGGGCGACGTGCTCGAGCGGAGCGTGCGACAGCGCCGCGAGCAGGTCGCGGACCATGCCGCCGTTCACGCGGATGTTCTCCGCCTCGGTGTCCTGCCGCTGCCAGGCGGTGAAGAAGACGTGTGTCGGGTGTTCGTCGGCGAGTGCGGCCGCCAGGCTCTCGGGGTCGCGCAGGTCGGCTGCGACGGTCCGGACACCCTGTTCGGCGAGCGGTCGGCGGGAGAGCGCCGTCACGTCCCATCCGAGGTCGAGCAGGTGGCGCACCAGGGCGGAACCCGTGATGCCGCTGGCTCCGACGACCAGGGCTTCGCGGCGGGCAGGAGTCTGTTCGGTCGATCCGGTTGCAGTCATCCATCGATGCAACCCACGTTGGACGACACGTGTTCCCTCCCCGCGTGCCGTCCGGCGCGGAGTGTGCACAAAAACGCACCACATGTACCGCTGATCGGTCACTTCTTGCGGAGGCATCGACATGCAACTCGTGAAACCACTCGCCACACTGCTGGGGCCACGCAGGCTGACGCGCTCCGCGTCCTCGCCCGGACCGATTCCGGCATGACCGGACGACAGGTTGCGCGGGTCGCGGGCGCTGCGCAGCACACCGGCATCAAACGCGCGCTCGACAAGCTCGAGGCAGCAGGGCTCGTGCAGGTCGAGCGTGGTCTCCAGCGCTCGGCCTACCGGGTCAACCGGGAACACCTGCTCTGGCCGGCGGTGGAACTCGGCCTCGAAGCCGGCGACGAACTCGAACGTCGGATCGGCGCGTACGTCGAGTCGGCGGAGGCCGGGGTCCTCTCGGTCTCGATCTTCGGGTCGGTCGCCCGGGGCACCGCGACGCCGGCGTCCGACCTGGACCTCCTCGTCGTCTTCGAGCAGACCGTCGACACCGACGTCGTCGTCCGCCTCGGTGACCTCGTCCGGCGGTGGACGGGGAACGAGTGCCAGGTGTTCGACGTGACTCGCGCTGATCTCCGTCGGTTCGTGGCCGAGGGAGACCCGCTCGTCGGGTCGTGGCGAGAAGAAGCCCGAACAGTCTTCGGCGAGGAGATCAGGACGTACATCTGATGGCGGCTCGCGTGCGCCGTCGACAGGGCAGCAGTCGCGATGCGCCGAGACGAAGCGCAGCCCTACCTCGAGGTCGCGCTCCTCTCCGTCGAGTCGACGAGTCACGCGGACTGGAAGGCCGCCGGTGCGAACGCTGTGCTCGGCGGGATCGCGGTGTCGGACGCTCTTTGCGGCGCGATCCTCGGCTACCACCACCTCGGTGACGACCACGCTGCCGCTCGTCGGCTGCTCGACCAGGCCTGCACCGGACACGCGACCCGGCCTGCACGTCAAGCGGCTGACCGATGAGAAGACGAACTTCCAGTACTCGACGTCGCGCGTGACCCAGAAGAAGACACGGGCGCTGGTGACCGCGCTCGAACGGCTCATCCGCACGGTTCACGAGCGCACCTGAAACAGGCGCGCCGCGACTAGGATCACCGCGGACGACGGATGCGGATCGGACCCTTGGCGGTCGACGGGTCGACGACGGACCCGCCCTGGGTGATCTCGACCTCGCCGCGCGCCACCATGCGCCGGGCAGCTCGACGTGCCGGCTCCATCAGCGGTCGCCAGTCGTCGGGGTCGAGCGAGCGCGCGACCTCGGACGGGCAGATGCTCGAGGTCCGCGCCCGCGCGGCCAGCAGTTCGTCGATGCGCTGCTCGAGGGCCCGGTCGGTGTCGTCCAGACCGTGCCGCCGGCAGGCTCCGGAACACCACTTCGCCTCCGGCGCCGCCGACGACGGCATCCGGCGTCCGCACCCGTCACAGGTGCGCTCGGCGTGTGCCGACCCCGACGCCGTCGCGTCCGCTTCCGTCCTGATCGACCGTCCCATCGCTCCATCCTCGTCCTGAGGTGCACCTCGGCACACAGCGACCACGCACGCGGCCCAGGTGCGCCTGGCAGCATCGGTGCGGTGAACGCCGACACCGCACCCGCCCGTCCGTCCGAGCCCTCGTGGGTCGAGCACGTGATGTGGTGGCACGTCTACCCGCTCGGCTTCGTCGGCGCCGAGGTCCGACCGACGACACCCGTGGCGGAGCGACCGGTCGAGCACCGCCTCGGTCGCCTGGCCGGGTGGCTCGACCACGTCGTCGACCTCGGGCTGAACGGGCTGCTGCTCGGTCCGGTGTTCGCGAGCTCGACCCACGGGTACGACACGGTCGACCACTTCCGCATCGACCCGCGCCTGGGTGACGACGCCGACTTCGACGCCCTGGTCGCCGCGGCGCACGAGCGGGGCGTGCGGGTGCTGCTGGACGGGGTGTTCAACCACGTCGGCCGTGAGCACCCGGCCTTCACCGTGTTGTCCGATCACGGCCCGGAGGCGCCGACCGCCGACCTGTTCGCCATCGATTGGTCCGGGTGGCAGCCGGGGCAGCCCGTGCCCGTCGGGCTGTTCGAGGGCCACGACATCCTCGTCGCGCTCGACCACGACAGCCGCGCCACCGAGGACCTCGTGGTGGAAGTGATGACGCACTGGCTGGACCGCGGGGTGGACGGCTGGCGACTCGACGCGGCGTACGCGGTGCCGCCGGCGTTCTGGGCGCAGGTGCTGCCGCGGGTGCGGGAGCGGTTCCCGGACGCCTGGTTCAGCGGCGAGGTGATCCACGGCGACGCGGCGGCGATCGCGCGCGACTCGACGATGGACTCGCTGACCCAGTACGAGCTGTGGCAGGGGATCTGGCACGGCATCGCGGACCGCAACGGCCACGAGCTCGCGCACGCGATCGAGCGGCACGACGCCCTGCTGGCCACCTTCGCCCCGACGACGTTCGTCGGCAACCACGACGTCACCCGGATCGTGAGCGCGGTGGGGGAGCGGTTTGCCGGGCACACGGCCGCAGTGCTGTTCACGGTGGCGGGGACCCCGGTTCTCTACGCCGGCGACGAGTACGGCTTGACCGGGGTGAAGGAGGAACGCGAGGGCGGCGACGACGCGGTCCGACCGGAGTTCCCGGACCAGGCGCCGGAACCCACGGCGCTGACCCACGCGTACGAGGCGCTCATCGCCCTGCGCCGCCGGAACCCCTGGCTGCACCGCGCCCACACCGACGTCGTGCACCTGACCAACACCGCCGTGGTGCTGCGGACCGCGACGGCGGACGCCGCCGTGGTGACCGCCCTGAACCTGGCGGACGACCCCGTCCAGGTGCCCACGGCTGATGCGACGCAGGTGGAGACGGGTGGAGCGGATCTCGAGGACGGGACCCTGCGCCTCCCGGCCGCGGGGTGGGCTGTCCTGTCCCGCTGAACCGCCAAAGCGACAGAAGTGCGCGGATGTTCCGCGCACATCTGTCGCTTTCGCGAAGGTGACGCTGCGCCCTACTTGCGCGCGGACGCCGCCCGGCGCTTGTTGAACACGTCGAACGCGACGGCGGCGAGCAGCACCAGGCCCTTGATCAGGGACTGGAACCCGGTACCGACACCCAGGATCGACCTGCCGTTGTTCAGCAGGCCGATGATGAGACCACCGACGATGGCTCCCGGCACGGTGCCGATGCCACCGGTGACGGCGGCACCACCGATGAAGACGGCGGCGATGGCGTCGAGCTCGAAGCCGTTGCCCGCACCGGGTGCCGCCAGGTTGAGCTGGCCGGTGAAGACCACGCCCGCCAGCGCCGAGATGACGCCCACGTTGACGAAGAGCAGGAAGGTCACGCGCTTCGTCTTCACACCCGACAGCTGCGCGGCCAGGGCGTTGCCACCGATCGCGCTCGTGTGAGCGCTCACATCTCGTGGGTTCCGTGACGGGGTGTCAACTCAACGAGACCGTTTCGCGATCTTGCCGCGGTGGCCGAACCGAGCGGTACGGTTGGCCACGTGACCACCACGACCGCCCCCGAGGGCAAGGGCGGCAAGCGCCGGAAGGCACCCACGATCTTCGACGTCGCCGAGCGCGCCGGCGTGTCCCACCAGACCGTCTCCCGTGTCATCAACGGCGACCCGACCGTCCGCGAGCAGTACCGCACGCAGGTCTCCGACGCCGTCACCGAGCTCGGCTACCGCCCCCGCGCCGCTGCCCGCGCGCTCGCAGGGGGACGCAGCAAGGCGCTGGGCATCATCACCGCCGGCGACGCCCTGTACGGCCCGTCGAGCACCGCGATCGGCTTCGAACGCGCGGCCCGCTCGGCCGGGTACCACGTGCTGCTGTCGACCCTGCCCGAGGAACCGAGCCCGACCGACCTGTCCGGCGCGCTCACGACGCTGCTGGCGCAGGACGTCGCCGCGATCGTCCTGGTGGCCGCGGACAACCGGGTGCTCGACGCCCTCGCCTCGCTCACCGTGCCCGTCACCGTCCCCGTGGTGGTGTCGAACGCCGTGCAGCGCGACGCCGTCCGGACCCCGGTCGCGCCCAGCGTCGCCGCCGTCGCGATCGACCAGGCCGCGGGGACCGCACTCGTCATGCAGCACCTGTTCGATCGCGGCCACCGCCGGATCGTCCACATCGCCGGGCCGCACGTGTCGCAGGAGTCCGAGGTCCGGCGTGACACCTACGTGCGGATCATGCGGGACGCCGGGCTCGAACCGCTGGTGCTCGAGGGCGACTGGACCCCGGCGAGCGGGTTCGACGCGGCGCGGCACATCGACGTGACCACGGTCGACGCGGTCTTCGCGGGCAACGACCAGATGGCGCTCGGGGTGCTGCACGCCTTCGCTGACGAGGGCCTCCGCGTTCCCGACGACATCGCCGTGGTGGGGTTCGACGACGTGCCCGAGGCCGCGCACTTCACGCCGCCGCTCACCACCGTGCGGCAGGACTTCCGGGCGATGGGGGAGCGGGTGCTCGACACCGTGCGGGCCCTGGTCGAGGGGGAGCCACGCGACGAGACGCTGCTCGCGCCCGAGCTCGTCGTGCGGCGCAGCACGTAGGTCGCACGGTGCGAGGTGCGGCGCCGAACGGTGCGAGGTTCCGTACTCCGTGCGAGCCATCGTGCCTGGCACGGAGTACGGAACCTCGCACCGGAGCGGGCCCTCGCACGGTGCGAGGCCTGCCCCCTCGCACGGTGCGAGGGGGCAGGCCCCGAGCTGACCCGACCGTCAGCCCTTCAGCGCACCGGACGACAGCCCCGCGACGTAGAACCGCTGCAGCCCGACGTACAGCGCGATGCACGGGATCATCGCCACCACCGAACCGGCGACGAGGTTGCCGTACGAGACCTGCCCGTACGCCCCGGTCTGCAGGTTGAGCAGCGCGACCGGCAGCGTGTACAGCGAGTCCTTCGTCAGGAACGTCAGCGCTCCGAGGAACTCCGTCCACGAGGCCAGGAACGCGTACAGGGCCGCGGTCGCCGCCCCGGGCAGGAGCAGCGGGCGGAGCACCGACACGACGACCCGGAAGCGCGAGGCCCCGTCGACGAAGGCCGAGTCCTCGAGCTCGGTGGGGATCGACTCGAACGCGTTCCGCATCACGAACACCCCGAACGGCAGGTTCACCGTCGTGTAGAACAGCACGAGCCCGAGCAGCGAGTTCGTCAGCCCCATCGCGTTCAGCTCGAGGTACAGCGGCGTCAGGATCGCCTGGAACGGCACCATCATCGTCAGCAGCACGAGCCCGAACACGAGCCCGGACCCGCGGAACCGGAAGCGGGCGAACCCGTAGCCGGCCATCGTGGCGATCACCGCCGTCAGCACCGCCGTGGCGATCGACACGATGAGCGAGTTCACCACGCCGGTGAGCAGGTGCGACGACGAGGCGAACACGGCCGCGAAGTTCTGCCAGCCGAGCTGGAAGAACGTCGCCGGGTCCGGTGCCTGGGTGATGACGGCCTCGGGCTGGAACGCCCGCAGGACCGCCCAGATCAGCGGGACCCCGAACACCAGTGCCGAGCCGATGCCGGCGATGGCGAAGAGGGTGCGCTTGACCGCGGTGTCGCGGGGGTGCTGGACGCTGCCCTGCTGGTGGCGTCGGCGTCGGCCGTCGCCGGTGGTGGTCAGGGTGCGCGTGGACAGGTCCGGCGCCGGCAGGGCCGCACGGGAGGTCGTGGTGCTCATGGCGTCAGTCCTTCTCTCGCAGTGCCCAGAACTGGAACACCGTCACGGCGGCGATCACGACGACGAGGGCGATCGACTGGGCAGTTGCGGCACCGAGCTGCAGGTTCACGAACCCGCGGTTGTAGATCGCGTTCACGATCGTGGTGGTCTCGGTGCCCGGCCCGCCCTGGGTCAGGATGTAGAACTGGTTGAACGCGAGCAGCGACCCGATCACCGAGATGATGACGCTCAGGGCGACTGTCGAGCGGATCATCGGGAACGTGATGAGGCGTTCGGTCTGCCACCACGACGCCCCCTCGAGTTGCGCCGACTCGTAGACCTCGTCGGGCACGCCCTGCATCGCCGACATGAGCAGCACCATGGTCAGCCCGGACACCGCCCAGACCACGAGGACGCAGATGAGCAGGGTCGCGAGCGGCCCGTTCACGAGCCACGCGGTGGTGCCGTCGGTGATCCCGAGCCAGCGGAGCACCATGTTCACGGCACCGGAGTTGGGCTGCGCCTCGAGCACGAGCATGAAGGAGAGCGTCGTCAGCCCGACCACGTACGGCAGGAAGAACACCGTCCGCAGCACGGTGCTGCCGCGGCGGCGAGCCCGGACGAGCACGGCCAGGAAGTACCCGAGCGCCAGGATCGGCAGGGTCACGATCGCCGTGTACAGCAGCGTGTAACCGATCGCGTGCACGAACGTCGGATCCTGGAACAGCGTCAGGTAGTTCTGCAGTCCGATGAACCGGTACGGACCGATCAGCGGCCAGTTCGTGAACGAGATGTAGAGCGCGAACACGAGCGGGACGAGCACGAAGACGGCGACGAACAGGATCGCCGGGGCGACGAGCACGGCGCCGGCGCGCGGCGGATGGGTGAGCGAGTTGCGGGAGCGGACCGGGCCGCGGCCCGGACCGCGACCGACGGTCGAACGGCCGGCGCCGGTCCGACCGGCTGGGCGCCGGGTGGAGATGGTCGACATGCGTGCACCTCTCTGTGCATCAACAAGAGCGAGACGAGCGGGAAGGGCAGCGGCTCAGGCCTGCACCTGGTCGAGGATGCGCTGGTAGTCGGACTGCGCCGTCCGCATGGCGGCGGCGCTCCCCGACCCGAACACGGCCTGACGGAACATCGCGAAGTACGGCGACGAGGGCTGGTTGACGAGCAGGTTGTACGCCAGCGTCTGCGGCGCGTAGCCCTTCTCGAGGGCGTCGAGCGGGCCGTACGCCAGGGGGAACCGCTTCCGGTACGCCGGGGTGGCCGCGTCCGACCGGGTCGGGAAGTACCCGCCGTCCGGCAGCGCCTGCTGCTGCTGGAGCGCGTTCGCGTACTGCATGAACGCCCAGCCCCCGGACGGGTTGGCCGCCCCGTTCGGGATGCACATGTTGTCGCCGCCGTCGAAGAACGACCGCTTGCCGTCCCACGACGGGATGAGGACGGTCTGCATCTTCGCCCGCATCGCCTTCGTCGCGGCGGGCACGGTGGCCCCGTACGACGTCGGGAAGATGCCGACCTTGCCGGCCCGGAAGTCGGCGCCCCACGTGGTGCCGGCGTCGGAGTACGTCGCCTTCGACAGCACGCCGTCCTTCCAGAGCTTCCGGTAGAACTCGAGCATCCGCTCCAGGGCCTCGTTGCCGGTGATGTTCGCCGTCTGCTTGCCGACCTCGCCGGACATCATGTCGACGCCGGTCGCCCACACGTGCGGCTGCGTCACGAAGCCGATGATGCCCGCGGCGTTGCCGGAGATCGACCAGCCGTACACGTCGTCGCCGGTCTTCCGGATCGCCTTCGCCGCTGCCAGCAGCGAGTCGAGGTCCTTCGTGGAGTCCTCGACGTCGAGGCCGGCCTTGTCGAACAGCTCCGTGTTGACGAACAGCTGCGAGTTGTCCGCCAGGTACGGCAGTCCGTAGTACCGATCGCGGTACTCGAGCAGCCGCAGGTGCCCGGGGGAGATCGCGTCGAAGTAGTCGAGGCCCGTGACGACGTCGGTCAGGTCGGCGAACGCCTCGCGGAAGATGAAGAGCTGCGAGTTGATGTCGTCGATGTCCACGACGTCCGGCGGCTCACCGCCGCGGATCGCGGTCGCGAGCTTCGTGACGTACTGCGCGTCCGGCACCGGCGTGAGCTGGACCTGCAACGCGGGGTTCGCCTTGTTGAACCCCGCGACGGCCGAGGTCAGGCCCGCCTGGGTCGCGGACCGGCACCAGACCTGCACGGTGCCGGTCGCGTCCTTCCCGAAGCTCGCGGGCTTCGCGACGACCTTCGGCAGGGTGCCGGAGCACCCGGCCAGGGCGAGGGCCGCCCCGCCGGCGACACCGCCGACGAGGAACGCTCTGCGGTCCACGAGGTCACCGCGCCAGGGGGAGCCAGACGCGCATCGGCGCGGCTCCCCGGTTCGCCCACGCGTAGTACGGGACCGCGGTCGCGGTGACGTCGTGACCGGCCTGGAGGCCCGTGGTGGCGTCCGCAGGACCGGCCACGTCGTCGACACTGGTCGCATCGCGGGCGGTGGTCGCGCCTCCCGGCCCGTCCAGCCGCTGGTACGGCCAGGCCGGCTGCTCGTGCTCGGCCGGCGCGTGCCCGCGGATCCGCAGCGTGACCACGCCGTCGAGCAGGTCGTCGCGGCGCTCCTCGGTGATCGGCGCGTCGGCGTCGACCGTCAGGTCGTCGACCGTGAAGCCCTGCTGGTCCGCCTGCTCGACCGCGTACACGAGCGGACCGCGCTCGATGGCGACCTGCCCGCGGGCGGCGTCGATGCGGGTGTCGGCGACGTACCGGTGCGGCGTCGTGTCGAAGACGAGCTCGACGGTGTCCCCGGCCGACCACTCGCGGTCGATGACGTGCAGGGTGCCCGCCGTCGGGTTCGCCGACCCGTCGGGACCCGTGACGGTCGTGGTGTCCGACCAGGCCGGGATCCGCAGTCCCAGGGCGAGCGGGCCGTCCTCGGTGACCGTGACGACCACGCGGCCGTCGTGCGGGTAGTCCGTCGTGACGTCGACGCTCCCGAGCGAGGCGGTGGCGTACTGGTGGATCTGCAGGCCGCCGTCGGTCGCCGTCGCCAGGTAGCCGTCCAGACTGGCGAACGTCCGCATGATGTTTGGCGGGCAGCAGGCGCAGTCGAACCAGCCGCGGCGGCCGTGCGCGGGGGAGCGGTTCTCGTCCTGGTGCGCGTGGTCGCGCTGCTGCAGCGGGTTGACGTAGAAGTACTCGGTGCCGGCCAGGCTCACCCCGGCGAGGAACGCGTTGTACAGCAGTCGCTCGATCGTGTCCGCGTAGACGGGCTTGCCCGTGGCGAGCAGCAGGCGCCAGGCCCACTGCACCCCGCCGATGGCCGCGCAGGTCTCGGCGTAGCCGCGGTCGGTCGGCAGCTCGTACGGGTCGCCGAACGCCTCCCAGTCCCAGCGCGCTCCGAGGCCACCGGTGATGAACGCCTTGGTCGCCATCATGTCGGCGAACTGGCGCTCGCTCGCGGCCAGCAGCTCGACGTCGCCGGTCTCGATCGCGACGTCGACCGCACCCGCCGCCAGGTACACGGCGCGGACGGCGTGGCCCTCGACGGTCGTGGCCTGCCGGGTCGGCACGCGGTCGGAGAAGTACGTCGGTTCGCCGCCCGCACGCTCGATGATCCCGTGCCCGCGGGCGTCGACGAACCAGTGCGCCAGGTCGAGGTAGTCGCGGTTGCCGGTCTCGCGGTACAGCTCGACCAGACCCATCTCGACCACGGGGTGGCCGTCGATGTCGCGGGTCTTGCCGGGGCCGTCGCCGAACGTCCGCACCAGGTGGTCCGCGTTCTTGATCGCGACGTCGAGCAGGCCGGTGTCGCCGGTGGCACGGTGCTGTGCGACGGCCGCCTGGTACAGGTGCCCGGCGCAGTACATCTCGTGGCTCCACTTGAGGTCGGTGTACCGCTCGCCCTTCCCGCGGACCTGCTGCACGGAGTCGAGGTAGCCGTCGTCGGCCTGTGCCTGTGCGTACAGGGCCGTGACCTCGCGCTGCAGGTCGAGCAGGTCCTCGGCGGGGGCGCGGCCGTACTCCCACGCCACGGCCTCGAGCCACTTGGTCACGTCGGAGTCCATGAAGATCGGGCCGACGGCCTCGCCCTCCTCGAGCCCCGCGGCGATGCGCAGGTTCCGGAAGTTGCCGGCCGCGTCGAGCTGCTGGTAGCCGCTGCGGACGGCGTCGCGCCCGTTGCGCTCCTGCCGGAGCGCCCAGAAGCCGCCCGTGATCCGGGCGTCGCCGGTCGGCAGCGGCCGGAGCGTGAGGTGCGCGTCGGCGGTCGGGAGGACCGGGGTCGCGGTGTGTGCGCCGCGATCCGTTGCGAGCGTGGTGGTCATGTCGCCTCCTTGCGATGTGACGGGGAACCGTTCCGCTGGGGTCGTGCCGTCCGGAAAACGGTTTCTGCGGAGGACGTTACGACACGCGTCGCACCATGCGCAAGGGCCCCGTCGCCCGCCTGCGTATAGTCATGGTCAGTTTCCAGTCGTCGGAAAGGTGGTTGCCGTGACGCTCGAACGCACCGGACAGCCGATCCGGATCACCGACGTGGCGGCGCTCGCCGGTGTGTCGATCGGCACCGCGTCCAAGGCACTGAACGGCACCGGCCAGCTGCGTGACGCCACGCGCCTGCGGGTGAAGGAGGCCGCCGAGAAGCTCGGCTTCGTCGGCGATGCCCGCGCACGGGCGCTGTCCTCGGGGCGGACCTACACCGTCGGCATGATCACCACTGACTCGTTCGGCCGGTTCTCGATCCCGGTGCTGCTCGGTGCCGAGGACGCCCTGTCCGCCGGGCAGATGGCCGTGCTGCTGTGCGACACCCGCGATGACCACGTGCGCGAGGCCCACTACCTGCGCTCCCTGGCGGCCCGCGGTGTCGACGGCATCATCGTCACCGGTCGATCGGCCGATGCCCGACCCCCGATCGACGTGTCGATCCCGGTCGTGTACGCCTTCACGCCGTCGACCGACCCCGCCGACGTGTCGATCACCCTCGACGACGCGGCCGGTTCGGCGCTCGTCGCGTCGCACGTGCGCTCGCTCGGTCGGCAGCGGGTCGCCATCGTGACCGGGCCCGCTCGACACCAGTCGGCCGTGCGCCGCGTGTCCGGGGCGACGTCGGTGCTGGGGCCGCTGGTGGCGAGCCCGCCGCTGTACGGCGAGTGGTCGGAGCGCTGGGGGCGGCAGGCCGTCGACGTGCTCGCGCGGGAGTCGCCCGACGTCGACGCGATCGTGTGCGGCAGCGACCAGATCGCCCGCGGGGTGTGCGACCGGCTGCGCGAGCTCGGGCGATCCGTACCCGGCGACGTCGCGGTCAGCGGGTTCGACGACTGGGACGTGATGGCGCTCGCCTCGAGGCCGCCGCTGACCACGGTGGACCTGCGGCTCGAGGAGCTCGGGCGCGTGGCGGGGCAGGCGCTGCTCGCCCTGATCGACGGCGGGACGGCGGCGTCCGCGTCGGTCACCCCGTCGCTCGTGATCCGCGAGAGCACCCTCGGCGCCTAGTCGCGTGCGGGCGCTCCCGTTGGCCGCGGGCCCGGGGAGATCGCGCGAACTGCCGCACGATGCACCGTCGGGCGGCAGTTCCTGCGACCCCGGCGGATACCCGCCGGCGTGTTGTGCGACCCCGATCGTGCTGGTTGAAGTCGCATGACCTGCCGCGCGCCATCCGCCGGGGTCGCAGAAGGAGCCGCGCGGCGCGCTCCGGGGCGACAGTTCGTCCGACCCCGGCGGACGGGCCGCGGCGTGTCGTGCGACCTCGGCGCGCCGCAGCGTTGCGTGCGTGAGCGCTCACGTGCCAGGATGTGAGCGCTCACTGAGGACGACGAGGTTCTGGAGGAACGCATGGGCGACGACCGCCGACAGCGGATCGTGGACGGCCGCACCACGCTCGGGATCGAGCTCGGCTCCACCCGCATCAAGGCCTGCCTGGTCGACGAGGACCTCGTGCCGATCGCGGCCGGTTCCCACGAGTGGGAGAACGAGCTGGTCGACGGCCGGTGGACGTACTCGCTCCTGGCCGTCGAGACCGGGCTCCGCGCCGCGTACGCCGCCCTCGTCGCCGACGTCGAATCGCAGTACGGCGTCCGCCCGACGACCTACCGCGCGGTCGGCGTGAGCGCGATGATGCACGGCTACCTGGCCTTCGACGCCGACGGCGAGCTGCTCGTCCCGTTCCGCACCTGGCGCAACACCTCGACCGGCCCTGCGGCGGAACGGCTCAGCGCCGCCCTCGGGTTCAACATCCCGCTCCGGTGGTCGATCGCGCACCTGTACCAGGCGGTCCTCGACGACGAACCCCACCTTGCCGACATCGCCGGCTTCACGACCCTGGCGGGCTACGTGCACCGTCGCCTGACCGGACGGAACGTCCTGGGTGTCGGCGACGCGAGCGGCATGTTCCCGATCGAGGGCGGCCCCGTCGACAGCGGCCCCGGTGACCCGGGCGCGAAGGACTTCGACCACGCCATGCTCGCCACCGCGCAGGACCTGATCGGGCTGCCGCACCTCCGCTCGCTGCTGCCCGAGGTCCTCGTCGCAGGCGCCGAGGCCGGCGAGCTCACCGCCGATGGCGCCGCGTGGCTCGACCCCACCGGCACGCTCGAACCCGGCGCACCGCTCTGCCCGCCGGAGGGCGACGCCGGCACCGGCATGGTGGCGACGAACGCCGTCGCGCCCCGCACCGGCAACGTCAGCGTCGGCACGAGCATCTTCGCGATGGTCGTGCTCGAGCAGCCGCTCACCACCGCCCACGAGGAACTCGACGTCGTGACCACCCCGGCCGGCGACACCGTGGCGATGGTGCACTGCAACAACGGCGCGAGCGAGATCGCGAGCTGGGCGCGCGTCTTCGGCCGCTTCGCCGAGGCGTCGAGCGAGCGAACGGGCACGACCGCGGTCGGCATCGACGACGTCTACGCCACGCTCCTCGCCGAGGCCGTCGCGGACGACACGGACGCCGACGCCGGTGGCCTGCTGTCCTTCAACTACCTGGCCGGCGAACCCGTCACCCACGTCGAGGACGGCCGACCCCTGCTGCTCCGCACCCCCGGCGCCCGGTTCACCCTCGGCAACCTCGTGCGCTCCGAGGTGCACGGCGCCTTCGCGACCCTGGCCATCGGCATGGACGTCCTGCACGGTGAACAGGTCGAGGTGGACCGGATGACCGCGCACGGCGGCCTGTTCCGCACGCCCGGCACGCCGCAGCGGCTGCTCGCCGCGGCCCTCCGCGTGCCGATCGCCCTCGAGGAGACCGCCGGTGAAGGTGGCGCCTGGGGCATCGCCGTCCTGGCCGCCTACCTCGAGCACACTGACCAGCAGCTCGCCGACTACCTGTCGGACACCGTGTTCGGCGGGGACGCCGTGCACGTGGCCGAGCCCGAGCCGACCGACGTCGCCGGGTTCCAGGCGTACCTGGAGCGCTACCGGGCCGCGCTGCCCGTGCAGGACGTCGCCGCGGCGGCGTCCCGCCCCAGCGCGACCACGCACCCGACCGAGCAGATCGACGGCGCCGACCCGCGCCTCCAGGCCGAGACGACCGACGCGGCCGACGCGGCCGACACGACCGAGAAGGAAGTGATCCGATGACGGACGCAATCGACGAGACCACGCGTCAGGCGGTGGCGACGACGCGGGAGCGCGTCGCGCGCCTGCACGGCGAACTCGTCCGCTACGGCCTGGTGATCTGGACCGGCGGCAACGTCTCCGAGCGCGTTCCGGGCACGGACCTGTTCGTCATCAAGCCGAGCGGGGTGTCGAGCGACGACCTGACGCCCGAGAACCAGGTCGTCTGCACGCTCGACGGTGTGGCGGCCGACGGCTGGGGCAACGAGCACGGCCCGTCCAGCGACACCGCTGCGCACGCCTACGTGTACCGGAACATGCCAGAGGTCGGCGGCGTTGTGCACACCCACTCGACGTACGCGACGGCGTGGGCCGCACGAGCGCAACCCATCCCGTGCGTGATCACGGCGATGGCGGACGAGTTCGGCGGCCCGATCCCGGTCGGCCCGTTCGCGATCATCGGCGACGACTCGATCGGCCACGGCATCGTCGAGACCCTCAGCGGTCACCGGTCCCGCGCCGTCCTGATGCAGAACCACGGCGTCTTCACGATCGGCCGCGACGCCCGCGACGCCGTGAAGGCCGCCGTGATGTGCGAGGACGTCGCCCGCACCGTGCACATCGCGAAGCAGCTCGGTGAGCCGAGGGCCATCGCGCAAGCAGACATCGATCGACTCTTCGATCGCTACCAGAACGTCTACGGACAGAACCCCGAAGGAGCCCTGCGATGAGCACCACCGTCGACCCCACCGAGACCCTGGCGGGCTACGAGGTCTGGTTCCTCACCGGCTCCCAGGGGCTCTACGGCGAGGAGACCCTGCGCCAGGTGGAGGAGCAGTCCCGTGCCGTGCACGAGTCGCTCGCGGGGGCGCTGCCCGTGAAGCTCGTCTGGAAGCCCGTCCTGAAGGACGCCGACGGCATCCGGCGCGCGCTCATCGAGGCCAGCGCGGACGACAGGGTCATCGGTGTCACCACCTGGATGCACACCTTCAGCCCCGCGAAGATGTGGATCGGCGGCCTGCAGGCCCTGACCAAGCCGCTGCTGCACCTGCACACGCAGGCGAACGTCACGCTGCCCTGGGCGGACATCGACTTCGACTTCATGAACCTCAACCAGGCCGCGCACGGCGACCGCGAGTTCGGGTACGCCCTCGCGCGCCTCGGTGTCCGGCACGCCACGGCCGTCGGGCACGTCTCGGACCCCCGCGTGCAGCAGCGCGTCGCGAACTGGACCCGTGCCGCCGCCGGCGCCGCCGCCGTCCGGTCGCTGAAGTTGACGCGCTTCGGCGACAACATGCGCTACGTCGCGGTCACCGAGGGCGACAAGACCGAGGCCGAGATCGAGCTCGGCGTGCAGGTCAACACGTGGGCCGTCAACGAGCTGGCCGCAGCGGTGTCCGCCGCATCTGAACAAGAGGTGGACGAACTCGTCGCCACGTACGACGCGTCGTACGACCTGGTCCCGGAACTGCAGGCGGGTGGCGAGCGCAGAGGCGCGCTCCGCGACGGCGCCGCCATCGAGATCGGCCTCCGCACCCTGCTCGCGCAGAACGGCAGCGCCGCCTTCACCACCAACTTCGAGGACCTCGGCTCCCTCAAGCAGCTGCCCGGCCTCGCCGTGCAACGCCTGATGGCCGACGGCTACGGCTTCGGTGCCGAGGGCGACTGGAAGACCGCGGTCCTCGTCCGCGCGATGAACGTCGCCGGCGCGGGCCTGCCGGGTGGTGCGAGCCTGATGGAGGACTACACCTACGACCTCACGCCCGGGGCCGAGAAGATCCTCGGCGCGCACATGCTCGAGGTCTCGCCCACGCTGACCACGACCAAGCCGACGCTGGAGATCCACCCGCTCGGCATCGGCGGCAAGGACGACCCGGTCCGCCTGGTCTTCACCGCCGACTCGGGCGAGGCCGTCGTCGTGGCACTGTCCGACACCCGGGACGGCTTCCGCCTCACCGCGAACGTCGTCGACGTCGTGCCCCCGACCGAGGCCCTGCCGAAGCTGCCCGTCGGTCGCGCGGTCTGGGAGCCCCGGCCGTCCTTCCCGGTCGCAGCCGAGGCCTGGCTCACCGCCGGTGCCGCGCACCACACCGTGATGACCACGGCGGTCGGCCTGCAGGTCGTCGAGGACTTCGCGACCATGGTCGGCACCGAGTTCCTGGTGATCGACGAGCACACCACTGCCCGCGGCTTCCGTGACGAGTTGCGTCTCCAGCAGACGTGGCACCGTCTCGACCGCGGCTTCTAGAGGAGTCAGGACCCCACGATGACCGATGTGATCGCGGCCGAGCGCACGCGGACGAACTGGGCGGGCAACGTCACGTACCGCGCCTCGGCGCTGGCACGCCCGACGTCGGTGGACGAGCTCCAGCAGCTCGTCGCGTCGACGCCGCGCTTGACGGCGCTCGGCTCGCGGCACTCGTTCAACACCATCGCCGACACCGACGCGGTCCAGGTCTCGCTGGCCGACCTGCCGCCCGTGCTCGACATCGACACGGCCCGGCGCGTGGTCCGTGTGGCCGCCGGCATGACGCACAGCCAGGTGGCGGCCGGCCTGGAGGCCCGTGGCTGGGCACTCGGGAACCTCGCGTCCCTGCCGCACATCTCCACGGCCGGGGCCGTCGCCACGGGCACGCACGGCTCCGGCGTCCGGAACCCGTCGCTCGCGCAGGCGGTGGTCGGGCTCGACATCGTCCGCGCCTCCGGATCCCTCGAGCACGTCGATGCGTCCTCGCCGGACGGGTTGCTCGACGCCCACCGGGTGGGCATCGGCGCGCTCGGGGTCGTCACCGCGGTGGAGCTGGCCATCGAGCCGACGTTCCAGGTCGCCACGACGGTGCACCTCGACCTGCCGTGGCAGAGCGTCGCGTCGCAGTTCGAGCAGGTGATGTCTGACGCCTACTCGGTGTCGATGTTCACGTCGTTCGACGCCCGCGGCGCCCGGCAGGTCTGGGTGAAGCACCGCGTCGACGAGCCCGCACCGTCGATCGACCTGGTCGCGCTCGGCGCCGGCGCGGCGACCGGCCCGGTGCACCCGGGGGAGAACGACCCGGCCGGGGTCACCGAGCAGGGCGGCGTCCCGGGGCCGTGGGCGGAGCGGCTGCCGCACTTCCGGTCCTCGTTCACGCCGTCGACCGGTGCCGAGATCCAGGCGGAGTACCTGATCCCCGCGGGCTCGGCGGCGGCGGCGCTGGAGGCACTCCGGCCGCTGCAGGCCCTGTTCGCCCCGATCCTCATCGCGGCCGAGGTCCGGACCATCGCCGCCGACAGCGCCTGGCTCGCGCCGTCGACCGGCCGACAGTCGGTCGGGATCCACTTCACGTTCCGGCGGGACGCCGCTGCCGTGGCGGCGGCGGTCGCGCGGATCGAGGACGTGCTCGCTCCGTTCGACCCCCGGCCGCACTGGGGCAAGGTGTCCGCCGCCGGTGCCGAGCGGTTGCACGAGGCGTACCCGCGGCTGTCCGACTTCGCTGCCCTCGCCCGTGACCTCGACCCCACGGGGCGGTTCCGCAACGCGTTCCTGGCGCGCATCCTGTCCTGATCCTGATCCTGATCCTGATCCTGATCCTGCTCGCGGGCTGGCACCAAGACCGAGCTCGCAGGGGGCGCCCACCCACCGACCGTGGGTGACCAGCTCTTCGGCAGCTGCCGCACTTCTGTGCGAACGCATCGGGAATAGGGGGACGGCGTCCGGCGCTTGCAATGTTTCGTCGCGCGTCGTCCGAGGCGCGCGAGATTCGGACGGGGCACCGTCGCGGTGTCAGGATGGACGCCGCCCGGCGGGTGAACCGTTCCGCCGTCGCAGCGACCGCCATCGAGGTCGCGACCCCTTCCCCCGAGGAGCAGCACCGTCATGAGACGCCCCAACCGCCTGACGATCACCGCGGCCGTCGCCGCAGCAGCAGCCCTGGTGCTGACCGGCTGCTCGGGTGGGGGCTCGTCCGACGACGGTGCTGACGGCACGGCCAAGGGCGGCACGCTCAACATCCTGACGCCGCAGACCTCGTTCCACCTCGACCCCGCCACCAGCCAGAGCCTGGGCATCACGTCGCTCGGCCTCGTCGCCCGACGGCTCACCACGTGGGACGTCGAGCCGGGCAAGACGGCGAAGGTCGTCCCGGACCTCGCGACCAACACCGGGGTCTCGAGCGACGGCGGCAAGACCTGGACCTACACGCTGAAGGACGGGGTCGAGTTCCAGGACGGCACCCCGATCACCACGAAGGACATCAAGTGGGGCATCGAGCGCTCGTTCGCGCCGACCCTGAGCGGTGGCCTGAGCTACCACAAGTCGCTCCTGGTGGGTGGTGACGCCTACGAGGGTCCGTTCGACGGCAAGACGCTCGACAGCATCGAGACCCCGAACGACAAGACCATCGTCTTCAAGCTGAACGACGCGTACGGCGACTGGCCCTGGCTCGCGTCGATGCCGGCGTTCACCCCGGTGCCCGAGGGTGACGGCGAGGACACCGGTGCCTACGACCTGAAGCCGGTCGCCTCCGGTCCGTACCAGGTGCAGTCGAACACGCAGGGCTCGCAGGTCACGCTCGTCCGCAACGAGAACTGGAGCGCCAAGACCGACGAGGTCCGCACGGCGGGCCCGTCGAAGATCGTGTTCAAGGAGAGCCAGGACGCGTCGACGGTGACGCAGACGCTCATCGCGGACAACGGTGACGCCAAGAACTCCTTCGGGGCCATCTACCTCGGGGCAGCGGAGCTGAACCAGGTGCGGAGCAACCCGGCGGCGCAGGAGCGGCTGGCCACCTCGAAGGCCGGCCCGATCTCGTACATGGCGATCAACACCCAGCGTGGTGAGCTGAAGGACCTCAAGGTCCGCCAGGCCCTGCAGTACGCGGTCGACCGCAAGTCCTTCCGGATCGCCGCCGGCGGTGCGATCGCCGGTTCGTACGCGTCGACGCTCATCACTGCGGGCATCGCCGGGCGGCAGGACTACGACCTGTACGAGACGAAGGCCACCGGCGACGTCGACAAGGCGAAGCAGTTGCTGAAGGAGGCGGGTGCCGAGGACCTCAAGCTGACCCTCGTCACGCAGAACGACCCGACGTACCTCGCGCAGGCGCAGGCGCTGCAGTCCGGGCTGAAGCGAGCCGGCATCACGGTGACGCTCAAGCCGCTCGACTACGACTCCTTCACGCAGGCCACCACGAACGGGACCGACTTCGACCTGTCGCTGTCGAGCTGGCAGCCGGACTTCCCGAGCGCGAACGCCAATCTGCAGCCCCTCTACGCCTCGTCGCAGATCGGTGGCGGCGGCTACAACGTCTCGAAGTACAGCAACCCGGAGGTCGACGCCCTCATCGCGAAGGCGAGTTCCACGGTCGACCAGGACGACGCCCAGAAGCTCTGGGCCGAGGCAGACCAGAAGATCATGGCCGACGCTCCGGTCGTGCCGCTGATCTACGCGAAGCAGTCGTTCCTCGCCGGTTCGAACGTGCAGAACTTCCAGATCGCGGACTTCCCCGCGTACCCGAACTACCTCAAGGTCTCGCTCGAGCAGTGACCGATCCGATCCTGCAGGTCGAGGGGCTCCGCGTCGCGTTCGGCGACGCGGAGCCCGTCGTCCGTCACGTCTCCTTCGACCTGACGCCCGGCCGGGTCCTCGCCCTGGTGGGGGAGTCCGGCTCGGGCAAGTCCGTCAGCGCCATGAGCGTGCTCGGTCTGCTCCCGCCGCAGGCCTCGGTCTCCGGCAGCGCCCGGTTCCGGGGCGAGGAACTCATCGGCGCCCCCGTCGAGACGGTCCGCGCCGTCCGTGGCGCGGGCATCGGCGTGGTGTTCCAGGAGCCGATGAACTCGTTCACCCCCGTCCTGTCGATCGGCACGCAGATCGCCGAGGCCGTCCGCGCCCACCCGTCCGGCCTGGACCGCGCTGGCGTCACGGCCCGCGTCGACGAGCTGTTGCGCGACGCCGGACTGACCGATCCGCAGCGCATCCGGAAGGCCTACCCGCACGAGCTCTCCGGCGGGCAGCTCCAGCGCGCGATGATCGCGATGGCCCTGGCCGGTGACCCGGTCGCGCTCTTCGCCGACGAGCCCACGACCGCGCTCGACGTCACCGTGCAGGCCGGCATCCTCGACCTGCTGCGCCGTCTGTGCCGCGACCGCTCCCTCGCCGTGCTGCTCATCACCCACGACATGGGCGTCGTGGCGGACGTCGCGGACGACCTGCTGGTGCTGCGCCGCGGCGACCCGGTCGAGCACGGGACCGTCGCCGAGGTCTTCGCCCACCCGACCGCCGACTACACGCGCGAGCTCCTCGCGGCCGTCCCCAGTCTGGAGGCCCGCCCCGCGTCCGCAGCGCCGGCTGCGGACCCGGACGCCCGGGCCGGCGAGCCCGGCTCACGCGCCCAACGACAGCTCACGGCTCCGGGCGCGCGTGAGGTGTCGCCCAGCGCGAAGACCGCTGCGGTGAGCGACGAGGCGGACGCGAGTCGCGCCTCCCGGCCGCCCGTCGCGCGCCTGCGCGACGTCGCCGTGCGGTACTCGCGCCGAGGCGGGCCGACCGTGTCCGGCATCGACCTCGACCTGCACGCCGGCGGGACCGTCGGCCTGGTCGGCGAATCCGGTTCCGGCAAGTCGACGATCGGGCGGGCGCTCGCGGGCCTGGTGCCCGTCGTCGCCGGCTCGGTCGAGGTGGACGGCAGCGACCTGCGCACCGCCCGCGGCCGACGGCTGCGCGAGCTCCGCAACCGTGTCGGCATCGTGTTCCAGGACCCGGCGTCGTCGCTCAACCCGCGGCAGACCATCGGGTGGAGCATCGCCGAGCCGCTGCTCGTGCACGGCACCGACTCGGCCGCCGACCGAGCCGAGCGGGTCCGTGAGCTGCTGGCCGCCGTGCAGCTCGATCCGTCATGGAGCGAGCGGTTCCCGCACCAGCTGTCCGGCGGGCAGCGGCAGCGTGTCGCGGTCGCCCGTGCCCTGGCGCTGCGGCCGGCGCTCGTGATCGCCGACGAACCGACGTCGGCGCTGGACGTGACCGTGCAGGCCGCCGTGCTCGACCTGCTGGCCGAGTTGCAGCAGGAGTTCGGGTTCGGCATGCTGCTCATCAGCCACGACCTCGCGGTCGTCCGGCAGCTCGCCGATCAGGTGATCGTGCTCCGCGACGGTCGTGTCGTCGAGCGTGGGAGCACCGACGCGGTGCTCGACCACCCGCAACAGGACTACACGCGCATGCTGCTCGCCGCTGCGCCCGTCGCCGACCCCGTGCGACAGGCTGCGCGCCGCGAGGCGTGGCGTGCGTGGGAAGGAGTGGCCTCGTGACGGCCAACGTGGTCGACCGACCGGTCGCACCGTCCGGGCGCACGACCGGCTTCCGAGCCGTCGTACGGCGGGTCCGACAGGACCGCTGGGCCGTCGGCGCGGCGGTCGTCATCGCCGTGTTCCTGGTGGTGGCCGTGGCGGCACCGCTCATCGCGAAGCTCTCCGGGCAGGACCCGTACGCGTACGACATCGACGCGTTGAACTCGTTCGGTGCGCCGAAGGGTGCCGGCGGCGGCATCAGCGGTGAACACTGGTTCGGCGTCGAGCCGCTGACCGGTCGCGACCTGTTCTCGATCGTCACGTACGGCGCGCGGACCTCGCTCGGCATCGGACTCGCGGCGACCCTGGTGTCGATCGTCATCGGTGTGCTCGTCGGCGTCACGACGGGCTTCTTCGGCGGGTGGTACGACCGGGTGCTCTCGCGGGTCGTCGACGTGATCTTCGGGTTCCCGTCGCTCGTGTTCATGATCGCCCTCACCGCGATCGTGCCGTCGTCGTTCCCGAAGCCCGTCCTGGTCGTGCTCGTCATCGGGTTCTTCGGCTGGCCCGCCGTGGCCCGTGTCGTGCGGGGGCAGACCCTGTCGCTCGTCAGCCGGAACTACGTCGTCGCGTCCACCGCGATGGGTGCCGGCCGGTGGCACGTCATCCGCACGCAGCTGCTGCCGAACCTCGCCGCGACGATCACCGTCTACGCGACGATCTCGATCCCGTCGATGATCGGTGCCGAGGCCGCGCTGTCGTTCCTCGCCGTCGGGGTGAACCCGCCGACCCCGTCCTGGGGGCGGAGCATCGGCGACGCCATCGGCTGGGTGCAGACCGACCCCATGTACCTCGTCTTCCCCGGAGCCGCACTGTTCCTCATCACCCTCGCCTTCAACGTGCTCGGCGACGCCCTGCGCGACGCCCTCGATCCGCGAGGGGGCACCGCGTGAACGCCGCCACCCTGCGGTTCCTCGCGATCCGCCTGCTCGGGGCCGCGGTCGTGCTGCTCGTCGTCGCGGCGATCACGTACGCACTGTTCATGCTGCTGCCGACCAACCCCGCGCGGGCGATCTGCGACAAGCCCTGCACGCCTGACCGGCTGCGTGAGGTGCAGGCGTTCCTCGGCACCGACAAGCCGTGGTTGGCGCAGTTCGGCGCGTACCTGGCCGGGATCTTCGCCGGCCGGACCTTCGGCAGCGGCAACAGCGTGATCGAGTGCGCGGCGCCGTGCTTCGGGTACTCGTTCCAGTTGCACGAGAGCGTCACCGAGTTGATCCTCGCGCGCCTGCCCGTCACCGCCTCGATCGCGGTCGGTGCCGCGGTGCTCTGGCTCGTCGTCGGCGTCTTCGGCGGGACGGTCTCGGCACTGCGCCGCGGCACCTTCGTCGACCGGGCCGTGATGACGGTCGCGGTCGCCGGGGTCTCGGCGCCGGCGTACCTGGTCGGCCTGCTCGGGATCCTGCTGTTCGGCTTCGTGCTCGGGATCCTGCCGACGAGCGGGTACGTGGCGTTCACTGACGACCCGGTCGGCTGGTTCACCCACCTGATCCTGCCGTGGTGCGTGCTCGCGTTCATCAGTGCCGCGATCTACGCCCGGCTGACCCGCGGCGAGATGCTCGAGTCGATGTCGCAGGACTTCGTGCGGACCGCTCGGGCCAAGGGACTGCGCGAGCGCCAGGTGGTCGTGCGGCACGGACTCCGGACGGCGATCCTGCCCGTGGTGACGCTGTTCGGGCTCGACCTCGGCTCCCTGCTCGGCGGTGCGGTCATCACCGAGAAGGTGTTCTCGATGCAGGGCCTCGGTGCGCTGCTCATCGACGCGGTGCACACGCTCGACCTGCAGGTCGTCGTCGGCTTCACGCTGTTCTCGGCGCTGCTGATCGTGACCGCGAACGTCATCGTCGACGTGGTCTACGCGTTCGTCGACCCCCGGGTGCGGCGCCGGGCGTAGGGCCCGTTCGTGTGGTGCGAGGTTCCGTACTGGGTGCGAACTCGTCCGCGTGCCACGGGATCCGGAACCTCGCACCAGAGCGCTCGGCCCTCGCACGGTGCGAGGTCCGCCCGCACGCACGCCACCACGCGGGCGACCTCGATCAGAAGTACGTGATCCCGTGCGGCGTCCGCGGCGGCAGCAGCATCGCCCGGAGCAGCTCCACCGACGCCGGGTCCGCAGCGCGGACGAGCCCCGCCGCCGCCAACGTGACCGGGGAGACCGACCCGATGAGCAGTGCACCGAGCTCCGCGACGTCGAGCTGGACGTCGGAACCGGCCACGTCGGCGTCGTCGGCGACACGCGTGACGGTGCCACGGGCCTCCTGGACGTCGAGCCGGTACGTGCCGGTGGTGAACCCGAGCGCGTCGGTGACCGCGAACGTGAGCGACCCGTCGACGGCGAACGGGCGCGATTGCAGCACGGCCGGCACATCGAGCACGCGCAGCCAGACGTGGTCTTCCTCGTGGTCGACGTCGTACGCGCGGTTGTCGCCGAGCGCTGCGACGATCGGGTCGTCGAGGCGCGAGCGGTTGTACTTGACGACGTCGTTCAGGTCGATCGAGAGCAGGAACTCCCACAGGGCCGTGTAGGCCTGGTCGTTCGCGTAGACGAGGTCGACGACCTCGATCGTGGTGTCGGTGCCGTGGCTCTCCTTCACCCGCCAGGTCACGTAGCCGTCGAGCTCGTCGGAGCCCTCGGGCCGGTGCACCGCGGCGCGGACGTCCTTCGTCTTCTGGCCGTCGTGCCCGAGCAGGCCGAACGCGACGGGCCAGGTGCCGGTGTTTCGGACCATGGAGCCGGGGGTGCGTGCGTGGAACCGGTCGAAGACGGCCTGGCCGGGGCCGTCGGCGAGCCACTGCGGCGTGACGACGGACACGGCGCCCGAGGTCGGTGCCAGGAGTGGGAGTGCACGCTCGCGGCGGACGTGCACCGCGCGTTCGCGGATCGCGCAGCCGAAGCCGAAGCGGCGGTAGATGGTGCCCTCGGACGCGGTGAGCGACGCCATCGCGTAGCCCTCGGCCACGCCGCGCTCGAGCGCGTGCGTCATCATCCGGCGGAGGATGCCGCGGCGGCGCTCGGTGGGTCGGACGGTGACGGCGGAGATGGCCTGTGTGTCGAAGGAGGATCCGTCGCCCCAGCTGAGCGCCTTGCGGAACCAGGTGAACGTGCCGGCAGGCCACGACTCGTCGACCGATCCCGGGAAGGGCTTGCGGGCGTACACGCCGAGGAACGTCTCCTGGTCGGCGATGAAGTGCGACACCATGCGGGCTGCGCCCTCGTCATCGGGGAAGGGTTCGTGGAACCCCATCCCGACGGCCTGCATCCAGGCTGCCGTGTCGGCGTTCGGCGCCCCCTTGTCGTCCGTCCCGGGCGCGAACTCGCGCAGCTCGTAGCGTTCGTCGAATGCCTCGTTGCTCACCCGTCGACACTATCGGGACCGGGTGACGTCGCGACAGGCGCGTGGCCGCTTCGGTCTGCCTGGAGGCACGGATCGCGTCGGGCGGATCGGCCAGGGGTGCCAGGGTGGCCGTTCGGGCGGGGTCGTGGCGTGGGTCAGTCGGTCGCGCCGGGCGGCGGATCGACGAGCAGCCCCACACGGTCGGACAGGTAGTCGGCGAGGGGAACGGCGGAACCGGCGGCGGGCGACCACCGCACGAGCGGGACCTCGTCGGCGATGAAGAGCACGCCATCGGAGCCGAAGAGCGCGTCGTCGACGGTGATGGGCACGGCCCCGTGGTTGACGGTGTCGCCGGCGGCGAAGCGGCCCTTGGCGGCGGCTGCGCGGTAGGCCCGGCGGACCTCGGCGGAGACCGACTGGAACTGCGCGCGACCGGGCTCGGTGACGCGGGTGATCGACCCGGTGGCCCAGACGCGACCAGTGGCCTCGTGGGACGAACCGATCAGCAGCGCGCCGACGCGCCAGACCCGGCCGAGGGGGCGCATCGTCGGGTCACGACGGATCCCGAGGACGGCGTTCGGCTGCACGTACTCGCCGAGCGCCTCGTCGGGGACGTCCGCGGCGCGGAGCCGACCGGCGGCCTCGTCGAGCAGCTGGCGCGTTCGCAGCACTCCGTCCGTCACGTGAACCGAGCCTAGACCGGGTCGGGATATCGGTCGTGGTGGTGGTCTCGACGTGGTGTGCCGCGCTGCGACGTCCGTGGGCGGTGGTGTCCCGGCGACGGCGCGCGGCGCTGACGAACCCGGCGGTCATCATCACGGCGCCGTAGGCCAGGAGCACGCCGGCCATCGCGGGGATGAGCCAGCTCCTCGAGCCGTTGACCAGCTGGTTGACGACGCCGATGTCGGGCACGCTGTACCAGACCACGCCGCGGATCTGCGCCGCGGTGACCGGCGCCGGGTCTGCCTTCGCGTTGTTGTCACCCTTGAGCACGAAGGTGCGCTCGCCGGTCGATGACGACGACACCGAGACCACGCGGTGGCTGATGACCGCGGGTTGCCCGGAGACGATCTGGTAGGTGACGACGTCCCCGACCTGGATGTCCTCGACCGCGGTCGGACGGACCACGAGCAGCGTGCCCGGGGGCAGGGTCGGCTCCATCGACTGGGTCAGGACCGTGAGCGGCGTGGACCCCGTGGCCTTCGGCACGACGATCAGCACGACCGCCAGGGCGGCGACGATCAGCAGCAGCCCG
Organism: Curtobacterium sp. VKM Ac-1376; assembly: GCF_015351025.1. Lineage (GTDB taxonomy): Bacteria > Actinomycetota > Actinomycetes > Actinomycetales > Microbacteriaceae > Curtobacterium. The sequence continues at coordinate 410,088 of NZ_JADKRV010000001.1, forward strand.
GTGCTCAGCCCGAGGGCGATCGCGTGCACGACCCCGCGCGGACCGGTCCGGGCCGTCTTCGGGGTCACGCACCGCATCGGATCGCCGATCCGTTGTTCTGGGTGAAGATCGTCACCTTGCCGCCGCCGGCCACGGTCGTCGTGGGGTTGCCGGCGCTGTCGAGCACCTTCACGGTGACGGTCATCGTTCCCGTGCCGGCGCTCGCGGGGATGTCCGTCGGTGCGATGGTGATGAAGCCGGAGTAACCCTGCGCCTTCTGGCCGATCGCGGTGGTGCCCACGAAGGCGCCGTACACGGTGTCCATCGGTCGGCTCGCCGAGTCCCACCGCACCTCGACGTACCAGCCGCCGTGGTCCGTGCAGACGAGCGTCGCGGTGGTCGCGGCCGCCGGAGTGGTCAGGGTGAACCCGCCGGCGACGACCCCGGAGGTCCACGTCCCGCTGGTGACGGTCAGGTTGACGTTCACCTTGGCGGTCGCGGCCGCCGGGGCGGACGTCTGCAGGGTGCTGCGGGTGCACCACACGGCGGATGCGCCGGCGGCGGTCTTGGCGGTCATGCTCGGCAGCGATGCCCACGTCCCCGTGACCGAGCCGCTGCCGACGGCAGTGCTCGTGGTGCAGGCCGTGGTCGACGCCACCGGCCACGCGGTGACCGAGACGGCCTTGGCGAGGGCGGTCGAGCTGCCGGACACGACGGACACCGTGGTGCTGGCCGTCCCGGCGAGGGTGCCGGTGTTCGTGAGGGTGATCGGCTTCGTCATCGTGGTGACCGTGGGCGAGAACGTCGTGGTGAGCGCGCTCGTGCCGGTGACGGACGCCGCTACCCTGCCGATCGTGGTGCTCGCTGTCGTGGTGCCGGATGCGCTCCAGAGGGCCCACGCGGCGCTCGACCCGCCGCCGACGAACACGGCGGTGAGGAGCACGGCGACGATGAGCCGGAGTCGGCGGTTCATGCGGAGACCTGCGTTCCCGTGACGGAGAGGGTGAAGTCGGTGGCGGCGCCGGCGACGCTCTGCGGCGCGTCCGCGTCGAGGACCACCTCGAGGCACGCGATCCCACTCGAGCCGGCCGGCAGGGTGAAGGACCCGCTGCCGGTGTCGAAGGTGGCGAGACGGCCGCTGGCGCCGGACAGTCCGGCGGTGCACTTCGCGGTCGACGACACGACCGCCAGGTGGAGGGTCAGCTCACCGAGGGCCGCGGCGGACGATGCGTGGGTGGCGGAGGTGGCGACCCGCATCGAGAGCGGCACTGAACCGGTGTTCTGCACCGTGAAGGTGCCGGTGGTGCTGGTGCCCGGCCCGAGCACCGTGGTGTTCATCGCCGACAGCGCGCCGACGGTGACCGTCGCGGTCGCGGAGCGCACGGTCGTGGCGCTGGTGCTGGCCGTCCCGTTCCAGAGTGCGTAGGTGCCGCCGGTGCCGAGGAGCGCCGTGCCGACCGCGACGACCAGGGTGAGGGCGACCGGCCACACCCAGCGGTGGCGTCGGTTCGCGCGGTGGCGTCCCGTCGTCCGCGGTGTGGCGGTCATGTCCCTGCTCCTGGTCGTCGTGGTCGGTGGGTTGCGATCGGTGGATCAGGAACCGATCGCGGTCTGGGTGAGCGTGAAGGCCAGTGCGCTCAGGTTGATCGAGCCGCCCTGTCCGGTGGTCGCCGACGCGGGGAGCGTCACGGTGAAGACGACCTTGACCGTCGAGGTCGACGAGGACGGCGAGACCACGAAGGTGTTCGCGTTCGACGAGGACTGCACGACCGAGGCGCTCGACGACGTCACGGCGAGGGTCTTCGTCGTGGCGGCGAGCAGGGCGGCGTCGCCGGTGATGCTCTGGTTGGCGTAGGTCAGGTTGGCCTTGAGGTCCTGGCCGGTCGCGCCGATGTTCAGCGTCTGCGTGAACTGGAACGTGTTCCCGGGGACCATGAGGGCCTTCGTCGGGTCGATGGCGGTGGAACGACCGTTCGTGATGTCCGTCCAGGCCCCGTCGTTGTTCGCGCTGAGGGTCAGCGTGCCGGAGCTCACCGAGGACGCGGCGCTCGAGGCGCTGGCGTTCCAGAGGGCGAACGTGCCCGCACCGCCGAGGAGGAGCGCGACGCCTGCTGCGCCGGCGATGGCACCGGTGACGATCTTGTGCATGGGGAGTTCCGTTCCTGCGCGCCGGGGCACGCTGAAGCCCACCGGTGACATTCGGGCGTCGATCCGGTGGAGACGTTGTCATCGACCCAGTGGTTGGAGGGGGTCGCGGCTGACCGGTGCCGAGAGCGGTCGCCGGGCCTCGGAGCGCATGTGCTGCTGCTCGGGCGGGCTGGACTCGCTCTGGTGTCGACGGTACTCGTCCCCCAAAGTGCGGACAAGCGAGAACGGGCGTTCGCGTGTACCCAGAACGGGGGTCATTTCAGTCCTCGCTATGGAGGACATGATTTGTACCCCGTTTTCAATGCCTGTCGATTGGTCGACGACGGGCCGCGCACAAGGAATGCAGCTATCACGGCGACCGTTGCACCGACCGGAAACGAGGAGGGCCAATGGGCATCGTGCGCTGGTTGTTCGACGCGCAGATCGTCATCGGTGACCAGACGGTGCTCTGGCGCGAGGTGATCGGCAACGTCTTCGGGCTGCTCAGCGCGCTCGGCGGGATGCGCCGCAAGGTGTGGGCCTGGCCCGTCGGCCTGGTCGGCAACGCCCTGCTCTTCACCGTCTTCATGGGTGCCCTGTTCGACACCCCGAACCCGGTCAACCTGCTCGGCCAGGCCGGCCGACAGGTCATGTTCATCATCGTGAGCATCTACGGCTGGTACCGGTGGACGCACCGCCCCGAGGACGCGACGACCGTGATCGACCCGCGCTGGGCCTCGTGGCGGGCCCGGATCCTGCTCGTCGTGGGCATGCTCGGCGGAACCGCGCTGCTCACCCCGGTCTTCCGTGCGCTCGGCTCGTACGAGCCGGTGTGGAGCGATGCCTGGATCTTCGTCGGCTCGCTGCTCGCCACGTACGGCATGGCGAAGGGGTGGGTCGAGTTCTGGCTCATCTGGGTGGCGGTCGACCTGGTCGGGGTGCCGCTGCTGTTCTCGGCCGGGTACTACGCGTCCGGCCTGATGTACGTGTTCTACGGGGTCTTCACCCTGACCGGGTTCTTCGTCTGGATGCGCCAGCGGGTGCGGCCACCGGCGGCCCCGGTCACCGTCGGCTGAGCCGGACGGGGTGCGGCCCCCGGTCTGGGACGAGACAAATGGTCTCGGATGCGGTGGAATGGTCGAATGGAACCCCTGCACGGCGAACGCGTCGAGGACGATGAGTCCCTCGCCGAGCGCACGGTGCGCGCGGCGATCCGCGCCTACCGGCTGCATCCCTTCGATGCGGTCGACGCCTCCGTCATCGCCGAGGTCGCGGGCATCCCGCTCGAGACCGTCGACCGGTTGTTCCCCACGTGGGACGCCCTGCTCCTGGTCACCTACGACCGATGGACGCAGCTCCGGGGCACCCGTCGCAAGTCCCTGCCGTCCTGCACGATCGAGCAGGTCCGGCTGACCCTGGCCGAGGACGTCGCCGACCCCGGGCTCGTGCGCGTGCTCGCGGGCGTCATCACGGTGGCCAGTTCGCAGACACGGTTCGCGGAGCTCTTCCGCAAGCGTTACGAGGAGTACGTCGAGCAGCTGACGGTCGGTCTGCAGCGCGACTTCGATAACGGTGTCGAGGAGTCCTGCATCCCCGCGTACCAGGCGGCCACGCAGCTGCTTGCGGTGTTCGAGGGGCTGCAGATCCAGATGCTCGTCCGACCGCACATCGACGTGCTGGTCGAGTTCAACCGGTCGATGGACACACTGCGCCAGGGTTGGAAGCAGCACGACGTCCCCTCGTGGGACCTCGATGAGGTACCCGTCCGGGTCTGACCGGTCCGACGAGGACGACGGGCGTCAGCTCCGCCGCCCCCGGCGCCACGACAGCACCTGCCGCACGGTGACCTTCGACCCGTACTGCGCGACCGAGTGGCGGAACAGGTACTCCGCGAACCACAGCAACAGCCCGGCGACGGCGAACACCTCGAGGATGCAGATCACCGACTCCGTCACGGTCAGCGCCCCGACCGCGTTCCGCACCATCGCGGTGATGGGTGTGAACGTCGGGAAGTAGGTGAAGAACTGTGCGACCGGCGACTGCGGGGTGGTCATCACGAAGAACGCCGCGTAGAGCGGGATGATCAGCGCGAAGATCGCCGCCGACTGCAGCGCCGACGCGTCCTTGATCGACGGGACAGCGGCTCCCACGGCGACGAACAGCCCGGACGCCAGCAGCACGCCGCCGATCAACAGCAGCGCACCCGTGACCATCCGCCAGGGGTCGACCGCCAGACCGCCGAGCTGCGACGTGAGGAACGGCAGCGCGACGAGCAGCCCGACCAGTCCGGGCACGACGAACACCCCGACCTGCACGAACCCGACGAGCAGCATGGCGATGACCTTGCCGCGGATCAGGTCGCCCGCAGTGACCGTGGTCAGGATCATCTCGGAGATCCGGTTCTCCTTTTCCTCGACCACGACGGTCACCATCCGCGCGGCGAGCAGGATCACGAGCCCGAAGAACGCGGCGACGAACAGGAACGGCGGCACGACGGACAACCAACCGGGAGCGACCCGGCCGTCGGTGTAGGTCGTGACGTCGGTCGCGGGCGGGTTCCGCAGCAACTGCACGGTCTCGGGGGCGTCGACCGAGGCGGCGACGCTCTGCTCGAGCACCCGCTCGGCGAGCGACGAGTACACCCCGTTGGCGAAGAGCCCGCGGTCGGCGGCCTCGACCCGGATCGCCGTCGTGGACGGTGACGACGGGAACACGATGAACGCGTCCAGGTCACCGGAACGGACCGCGGCCCGGTCGGTGTCGGCGTCGGTCGACGGGGTCCCGCCCCACTTCGCCGCGACGGACTCGGACACCAGGCCCGACTCGTCCACGTAGTGGAACGGGGTCTTCGTCGCCGAGGACCCGGACACGACGGAGTTCGTGCCCGCTGCCTGTCCGATGCCCACCAGCAGCGACACGACCACGATGACGACCGGCAGTGCGAGGGTGCCGATCCAGAACGCGGGCTTCTTCACCGCGCGGACGAACTCGAACCGGACGACCGTGCCGAGGCTGCTCATGCGGCTGCCCCGTCCGGAGCGGCCAGGGCATCGTGCCCGTACACCTGCACGAAGATCTCGTCGAGCGGGATCCGGCGCATCTCGAACGCGGTGACGTGCGCCCCGGCGGCGACGAGCGACGCCAGGATGTCCGCGCCGTCCGCCGCAGCGGCCCGGGTCGGCACGAGGTGGGCGACGTGCCCCTCGTGGCGGGCGAGCCGGTACAGCGGCGACTTCGGCACGGGGCCGTCGAGCCCCACCCGGGCGACCGCACCACCGAACGCGTCCTGCACGTCCGGCACGGATCCGTAGGCCGCTGCCCGGCCGTCCTTCAGCAGCAGGATCCGGTCGCAGAGCCGCTCGACCTCGTCCATGTGGTGCGTCACGAGGACCACGGTGGCTCCGTCGGCCTTCCGTTCGTCGACCAGGTCCAGCAGCAGGCGTCGGTTGACGGGGTCGAGTCCCTTCGTCGGCTCGTCGAGGATCAGCAGCCGGGGTCGGTCCATGATCGTGATGCCGAGTTGCACCTTCTGCTGCTGCCCGCCGGAGAGCTTGTCGACGCGCAGCTTCGCCCGGTCGGCCAGCCCGACGCGGGCCAGGTAGTCCATGCTCCACGCGGTCGCCTCGGCGCCACGGAGCCCGCGCAGCCGGCCGAAGTAGGTCATCACGTCGATGACCGATTCCTTGCGGTACAGGCCGCGTTCCTCGGGCAGGTAGCCGATGCCGCCGGTGGCCGGTCGGTAGGGGTGGCCGTCGATCGTCAACGTGCCCGCCGTCGGGCTGGTGATGCCGAGCAGGGCCCGGATCGTCGTGGTCTTGCCGGAGCCGTTGCTGCCGAGCAGGCCGAAGGTCTCACCGGGGGCGATGTCGAACGACAGTCCGTCGACCACGTTCCGGTCGCCGAAGCGCATGACGAACTCCTGCACGCTGATGCTCGCCCCGCTCATGCGGCGACCCTACCGGCACCGGCTGACGGCGCGGGCGCCGGTCGCGGTCCGGGACGGTGCCGACGCGACGGACGGGAGGCCCGTGGCGGACCCGCCACGAGCCTCCCGTGCGTCATCCGCTCGCGCACAGGGCGCGAGGGTTGCGTCAGGAACGCAACCAGGCCGTCCCCACGCCCGGCAGGGCACCGTCGACCACCGGTGCCGAGGCGAGCAGCAGCTCGCCGGCCGGCAGCGTGTACGGCTCGTCGCCGAACACCGTGACGCTCGTCCAGCCGTTCGGACGCCGGAACGCGAGCACGTCGTCGCGGCCCGTCTCGAGCCACTCGAGCTGCTCCTCCGACTGCAGCTGCCCACGCAGGCCGAGGGCCTTGCGGTACAGGTTCAGGGTCGAGTCGGGGTCGGCGTCCTCGGCCTCGACGCTGGACTCTGCGAACCACGCCGGCTGCGGCAGGTGCGACCCGTCGGGTCCGAAGCCGAACGACGGGCCCGAGCGGGTCCACGGGAGCGGTACGCGGCAGCCGTCGCGACCGACGTCGACGCCGGGGTTCCGGAAGAACGCGGGGTCCTGACGGTCGGCGTCCGCGATGTCGCCCACCTCGTGCAGGCCGAGCTCCTCGCCCTGGTACAGGTACGCGGAGCCCGGCAGGGCGAGCTCCAGCATGGTCGCGGCCCGCGCGCGGCGGAGGCCGAGCGGCCGGTCGAGGGCGTCCTGCGAACCGCCGGCGAGCAACCAGGCGCTGCCCTGCTTGTCCGTGCCGCCGTTGCGGGCCGGCAGGGCGTAGCGGGTGGCGTGCCGGACGACGTCGTGGTTGGAGAACACCCACGTGGTCGACGACCCGGACTGCTCGGCGAGCCCGAGGTTGAACTCGATGATCGTCCGGAACTGCCCGGCGTCGAAGTCGGCCTCCAGCAGGTCGAAGTTGAACGCCTGCCCGAGCCCCTCGGCGCTGGCGTAGCGGGCCCGGCGGTGGGCGGGGACCCACGCCTCGGCGACCGCGGTGCGGGCCGGGGTGTACTCGTCGAAGACCTTCCGCCACTCGGCGTAGATCTCGTGCACGTCGTCGCGGTCCCAGAGCGGGTGGGTGCCGTCCTTCGGCATCTCGGCGAGCTCGGACCAGGTGGGCAGCGTCTCGCCCAGGTCCTTCGCCAACCCGTGCGCCACGTCGATGCGGAACCCGTCGACCCCGCGGTCGGACCAGAAGCGGAGCGTGGTGAGGAAGTCGTCGCGGACCTCGCGGTTCGCCCAGTTCAGGTCGGGCTGCTCCTTCGCGAAGCTGTGCAGGTACCACTGGCCGTCGCCCACCGCGGTCCAGGCCGGGCCGCCGAAGATCGAGATCCAGTCGGCCGGGGCCTCCGCCCCGTCCGGCCCCGTGCCGTCGCGGAAGATGTACCGGTCGCGGGCGGGGGAGCCCTTGGGCGCTGCGAGGGCTTCGCGGAACCACTCGTGCCGGTTGCTGGTGTGGTTCGGGACGACGTCCACGATCACCCGGATGCCGGCGGCGTGCAGCGCCTGCACCAGCGCAGCGAAGTCGTCGAGGGTGCCGAGGCGCGGGTCGACGTCGCGGTAGTCGTCGACGTCGTAGCCACCGTCGGCGAGGGCGGACGGGTAGAACGGGCTGAGCCAGACGGCCTCGATGCCGAGCGACGCCAGGTAGGGGACCCGCTCGGTGATGCCGGGCAGGTCGCCGAGGCCGTCGCCGTTCGCGTCGGCGAACGAGCGGGGGTAGATCTGGTAGACGCTGGCCTGGCGCCACCAGGTCTCGTCGTTCGCGGTCGGGGTGTTCTGGACCAGGGTGTCGGTCACGGCGTGCCTCTCTCGGTTGTCGTCGTTCGTGTCGGTGTCGGTGTCGGTCACTTGATCGCGCCCTGCGTCACCCCGGGAACCGCGGAGATGCCGGCGGTGGCGCTCACGGCTGCCAGCAGCGGGAACACGAGTCGCCAGAACACCTGCCCGTGCTCGCACCGTCCCTGTGAGCACTCTCCTCCAGCTCCACGGGGATCGACCGCAGGAAGGCCGTGAAGAGCAGCACCGTGCGCGGAGCGCCGTCGTTCCCGCTGCTCAGCCGGGTAGCGGAAGCTCTCGATCACGGTCCCAGTGCTCTGTCCAGCCGAGCCGATCGAACAGTGCATCCAGCAGCATCGCGGTGAACCCCCACACCAGGTGCGCGGTGCCGTCGGCCTCGGCCGTGAACGCAGGCCCGCGCCACTCGTGACCCCCGCGGCGGATCACGGTCACCCCGCGGTGCGCCGGGTCGAGCAGGTCTGTCACCGGGACGCGGAAGACGGCCGCGGACTCGTTCTCGTCGACGACCCGGATCGGTGACTCGTCCCGCCACCACCCGAGGACCGGCCGCACCAGGTGGTTCGAGAACGCGAGCGGGACGGCGGGCAGTGTGCCCAGCACCTCGACGCCGGCTGGGTCGAGGCCCGTCTCCTCCTGGGCTTCACGGAGTGCCGCGGCCACGGCGTCGGCATCGCCGGGGTCGATGCGTCCGCCGGGGAACGCGACCTCACCCGCGTGCGACCGCAGGGTCCTGGCGCGCGCGAGCAGCAGGACGTCGAGGTCGCGGGGGACGGCGGACGCGACAGCGGACCGGTCGCTCGACGCGCGGTCGAGCGCGCCGAAGAGCATCAGGACGGCGGCTCGTCGCGGTGCGGTCGTGCCGCCGGGTTCGACGAGCGGCTCGGTGTCGCCCCATCCGCGGGCCGCGACCCCCGCGAGTGCTGCTCGTGCTGATCCGTCGTGCGTCACCCGTTCACCCTAGGTCCGTCCCTCCGGAAGCGCCTGCTGTCGCTCCGACAGCCGGCGGCGGTCATGCGGGATCGGTACGTTCGGTGCATGGAAACAGAACGTGCCGACGAACCGGCCGTGGACGAGCACGATCCGTACGAACGACGCCGCGGCTTCGTGACGGGCGTCGACGGCCGGACCGACCGGGTCACGACGGCCATGGTCGCGGGCATCGTGGTCGGGTTCGCCGTCACGGTGGTCCTCGGGTTCCTCCAGGTGCCGCAGTGGATCGCCTTCGCAGCCGCGGCCGTCGTCGGCGGGGCGGTGTGGCTGATCCTCCGCGGTCGGCGACGGCGCGCCGACGTCCGCGCGGGGAGATCCCCGGACGCCGTCCGCAGCGCACGTGATCGCGCCATCGCCGAGGCGAACGGCGGGCGTCGGTTCTTCGTCGCCCAGAACCCGGTCGTCGTCATCGTGATGGGCGCGATCTTCATCGGGGTCGCGGTCGTCCCACTGCTGCTGGGTGACGTGTCCGTGCCGCGGATCCTCATCTCGGTCCTGGTCGCCGCGAGCGGTGTCGTCGTCATCGTCCAGGGCATCGGCACGCTCCGGGTACGACGCCGGGAGCGCAGCGGTGGCTGAGACCTGATCACGGCCGGCACCGGCGCTGGGCGCCGAGGACGCGTCGTCGTCGACGCCGCCACGACCGGACGGGAGGCGCGGTGCCAGCTGGCGCTGCGCCTCCCGTCCGTCTCGGCCGGGTTTCCGGGCGTCAGGTGACGGAAGCCGGTGGGGGATCGGTGGGTCATGCACCGAGCAATCGGCGAGCGTCCTCCCTCGCCGATGCAAGTCGCTCAGCGAACGGCGTTGCAGCATCGTCGTCAAGGGCGTGTTCGTACGCTTCGCGGAAGAGTTCGACTGCAATCGCTCCGAGAAGCGTGCCCTGCGCCACTCCACGATCCACGAGTGCCGAGCCGATCGTGGCGGCGGCGGAGGCGAGCTTCGTGCGTTCGCGCTCTCGCAGGTCTGCGCTCGACCGGATGATGGTTCGCCTTCGGCGCTGGGCGATTCGATCGACTGTGAGGAACTCACCCACTTCGCTCAGGACCGAGAAGACGACGCGGCTCGCGGCTTCGGATCCGCGCTCGGGCATCGCGGTGATCGCGGACGCGACGACAGCGCCCAGGCCGTCCTGTCCACCGAAGAGCACTTCACGCTTGTCGCTGAAGTAGCGGAAGAACGACCTTCGGCTCATCCCTGCTCGGCGTGCGATGTCCTCCACGGTGACGCCGTCGAACCCGTGCAACTCGAAGAGCTCCACTGCGGCGGCCCGGAGGCGCTCTTCAGCGTTCGGTTCCCAGCGAGGCATACCGAGAGCCTAACGATGGCACTCAGTGCTATCGTTATGACACACAGTGTCATCAACGGAGGTCGTCATGGAAACACAGCGCATGGAGGGCAAGACCGTCCTCGTCTCGGGCGGCTCGTCCGGCGTGGGACTCGCGGTCGCCAAGGGCCTCGCGCGTCTCGGCGCGCACACGTTGCTGCTCTCCCGAAGCGCGGATCGTGGACGGACTGCGGTCCGTTCCGTGCAGCAAGCAGTGCCTGGGGCCGAGGTCGAATCGCACACCGTCGACCTCACCTCTCCAGCCTCGGTGACCCGCCTGGTGGACGACATCGGTGGAACCGGAAGCCGGATCGACGTGCTGGTCAACGCCACGGGGTCGATCGGCGAACGCGGGGAGCTGCGGCCGGGGATCCCCCGCAGCTTCGCGACGAACTACCTGGCGCACTTCCTCCTCACGCGCGCGGCGTTGCCACTTCTCCGAGCAGCTCCCGAAGCCCGCGTCCTGACCGTCGGTGCAGCACCGGCACTCGTCCGTCGCCTGAAGGGCTTCGCCGTCGACGGTGTGGATCCGAACGCCTCGGCAGTGGCAGTCCTGACGCAGTCGCTTGCCTGGAAGCTGCTCATGGCGCGGCGCCTCTCGGCGGCCGAGACCGGTATCAGCGCCGCAGTGTTCCACCCCGGGCTCATCAGGTCCGAGCTGCTCCGTCAACGGGCACTCCCACTGCGGCTATTCGGCAGTGTCTCGAACCACTTCGCAAGCGAGGTCTGCCCGGTTGTGGACCACCTCGCCTCGCGGTCCGCCGAACCGGGGGTGGAAGGCGGGATGTTCGACGACCACGCACGGCGGGTTCCACTTCCGGGAACGATCAGCACCGGCAACGCCGTGCGGTCGTGGGAGGCGAGCTTGCGCTTGGTCGACGAACTGGGTTGAGTCCGCAGCGGGTTCGGCGCAACTGCTGTCAGCCCTGTTCGCGGTCGGCGCGCTCGGGGTCCTCTTGGGATCCACGGTGACGGTCCTGCGTGGGCTCCTTCGGGTGGCGGATCGCGTGGGTCGCGAGGACGAAGACGAACCCGACGGTGACGCCGAGCACCGTCTCCGCTCCGCGCAGCACCAGCACGCTGCCCAGGTCGACCGGGCCGGCCAAGAACAGGATCCCGACCGTGAAGGGCGTCAGGAACAGCAAGGCGACGGCGTAGTTCCGTGCGACGAACAGTTCGATGCAGGACATCACCGCGACGAGCACGACCAGCAGTACCGGCACCGGCATCGGCCACGAGAAGATCGCCAGCGCGACGAGCAGTCCGGCGAGCGTCCCGATGACGCGATGCGCCGCTCGCAGCGTCTGGATGCTGGTCCGCACCCCGACGACGGGGACGATCGCGGAGACCATCGACCAGTACGGGTGCGAGAGCCCCAGTCCCAGGGCGAGCGCTCCGGCGACGCCTGCGCCGAGCATGCAGACCAGTGCGTGTGTGACGATGATCCGCCGCCGGTGACCGCTCAGGGTCTCGACGACAGCAGGGGTGCCCCCACCTCGTGAGAACAGGAACGTGACGAGCAGGGTGAACAACGCCGCGGAGATCGCGGTCGCTCCCGCGAGGAGCAGGTCCACGTGCGGGCCGCCGAGGGCCGTCACCGCGAATGCGAACACGAAGAACACCGCTCCCGGGGGTGTCCACCGACGGACGTCCGCCAAGGCCGTGCACGCGCCGGCCACGAGCGATGTGAGAGCGATGACGATCGCGACGGCGGGGGCGGTCGCCGCCAGGGCGGTGCCTGCGAGCAGGAGGACGATCTGCACCGCCACGGCCTCACCCTGCATGCGGAGCCGTCCGGATCGCGAGAGCGGCCGACCGTACACCGCCATCACGGTGGTGAGCAACGCGTAGGCCATGAGGTCGACGCGGTCGAACACGAGCAGGACCAGGAGCGGGACCGCAGATGCGAGGAACACGCGGAGCGCCGCGAAGTGGGCACCCGCATGGGGGGCGACGTGGAGCGCCTCACGGAGCGTCGGGAAACGAGGCGTGGGGGCGAGGACGTCCTTCGAGTGCTGCACGATCTCCAATTCGTTTGCTGGCGAAGTAGAACCCTACAGGATCATTCGCTGGCGAAGTACAATGGTCGGATGGATGACTACATCGACGCGATGCGACGCGGCTGGGCGGCCCTGGACCCGGAGCTGTCGACCGCTTCCGGGGACACTCTCGGCAGGATGGCTCGCATCTCCCGGATCGTGCAGGTGCAGACCGACGCGATCCTCGTCGACCACGGGATCTCCCGCGACGAGTTCGACCTGCTCTCGCTGCTCGTCCGTGCCGGTGGTCCGTTGACTCCCACCGCGCTCGCCCGCGCGCTGTGGGTGTCGGCGTCGGGGACGACGAAGCGGCTGCACAAGCTCGAGGCGAGCGGCCTGATCGTCCGGCGGGTCCACCCCTCGGACGCACGCGCCGTGCTGATCGAACCCTCCGACACTGCGCTGGACGCCATCCGGCCCGTCCTGCACGCTCGTGCAGTCCACGAGGACGCGATCCTGGCCACGATGTCCCGCGGAGCCAGGATCGCGCTCGGGAACACGCTCCGCGAGCTCTTGGTCGCGCTCGAGGGCGAGTACACCGGCGCGGCAGGATCAGACAACGCCACACAGGACCGGGGCGAGAAGAGCTGAGGTCACACCGCATCTGCAAGGGCTCGGACGGCCGCACGCGTGGTCGGTAGGACCTACCCTTGACGGATGCCCTCCCGACGCGACGCCGCTGTCCGGCTCGACATCCCCCTCGAGATGGCCACCCGCCACGGGATCCCCTCGCACCTGAGCGAAGCTGAGCTCGAGGCGATCGAGCAGGACCCGCCCGCCTGGCTCGTGCAGTCCCGGGCCAACCGCACGGGCACCAAGAAGGTCTGGGCGCGACTCGAGTGCGTGGTCTGCGGTTTCGACGAAGAGGCGCGGCCGAAGAAGTGGTGGCCCGAGTGGGACTACCTGATGTGCGACTACCACTCGCCGTACCAGGCACCAGAACCGACCGCGGGTCTCACGCGGCGTGAGGTGGAGGGCATCGGCAGCCGTTTCGTCGCCCTCGTCGACGAGAAGCCCTAGTCAGGCTCGTTCGTCGGACAACGAGCCGGCGAACGCGGTGCCGGTGAGCGGGCACGGCGCGCAGCGCCTTGACTGACATCATGCGAACCATCGGCGTCGAAGAAGAACTCCTCCTCGTGGACGGGACCACCGGTGCCCCGGTGCCGGTCGCAGATCTCGTGCTCCAGCGGGCTGTGACCGACCACGTCCCGTGGGACGGCGCCCACTTCACCGGCGAGATGCAGCTCGAGATGCTCGAGGTGATCACCCGCCCCCACTCGACGCTCGCGACGCTCGGTCGGCAGGTCCTCGACAACCGCGCCCTCGCCACCCGGCTCGCCGCGGAGCACGGGGCGCTCGCCGCACCCCTCGCGAGTTCACCGCTCCCGGTCCTCCCGCACCTCCGGTCCTCCGAGCGGTACGACCGGATGGTGCAGCGCTTCGGTGCGGTCCCCAGACACAGCCTGACCTGCGGCCTGCACGTGCACGTGGCCGTGGCGTCCGATCGCGAGGGCGTCGCGGTCCTCGACCGCATCCGCACGTGGCTGCCCGTCTTCATCGCCCTCACCGCCAACTCGCCGTTCCACGCGGGGGAGGACACCGGCCACGCCAGCTTCCGGTCGGTGACCTGGAACCAGTGGCCCACCGCCGGACCCGCAGAACGGTACGGGACCGTGGCACGGTACCGGGCGCTCACCGACGCCATCATCGGCACCGAGGCGCTCCTCGACCAGGGGATGCTCTACTTCGACGCCCGACTCTCGCGGAACCACCCGACCGTCGAGGTGCGGGTCGCCGACGTGCCGCTCGACCCGACGATGACGGTCACCGTCGCCGGCATCGTGCGCGCCCTCGTCGACACCGCGGTCGAGGAGTGGAACGCCGGGAAGCCGGCCGCCGACACGCCCGCGTGCATCATCCGGCTCGCGAACTGGCGAGCGGCGATCGAGGGCCTCGACGGGCACCTCGTCGACCCGCTCACCAACCGCCCACTGCCCGCACACGAGGTGATCCTGATGCTCCTCGAGTACCTTCGACCTGCTCTGACAGCGAACGGCGACGACCAGCTCGTGGAGCGTGCCGTCCACCAGGCGTTCATCCACGGCAACGGGGCGACCAGGCAGCGCGCAGCCCACGCCGTGGTCGGTGACCTCGGTCAGGTCGCCGTCCAGGCCGCGGGGGCGCAGCCGACGCTGATCGGGATCCCGGACGCCGACGCCCGGACTCCGCGATGACGGACGAGCGGCGACGGGAACTCGGATCGACCGACGCACCCGTCGAGGACGAACTCCTGGAGTCGTTCGAAGCGACGATCGAGGAAGGCGCGGAACGGCTCCAACGCACCTCCCGGGCGATCCTGATCACCGGGTTCTTCGGCGGACTCGAAGTCGGTCTCGGCGTGATGGCGTACCTCGCCGTCCTGACCGAGACCGGCAGCCACCTGCTCGCCGGCTTCGCCTTCGGCATCGGGTTCATCGCGCTGCACCTGGCGCACAGCGAGCTCTTCACCGAGAACTTCCTCATGCCGGTGGCCGCGGTCGTCGCCCGGGAGGGCAGCGTGCTCCAGCTCGCGAAGCTGTGGGGAGGCACCCTCGTCGCGAACCTCGTCGGCGGCTGGGTGTTCATGTGGCTGCTCGTCCAGGCGTTCCCCGAGTGGCACCAGACCCTCTCCGAAGCCGGACACCACTTCGTCGACGCGCCCTTCGGGCTGCAGAGCATCGTGCTGGCCGTGCTCGGCGGCAGCACGATCACCCTGATGACCCGCATGCAGCAGGGAACCCAGTCGGACCCTGCGAAGATCGTCGCGGCCGTCGCAGGAGGGTTCCTCCTGGCCGGCCTGCAGCTGTTCCACTCCGTCCTCGACTCGCTCCTGCTGTTCGGAGCGATCCAGGCCGGAAGCGACATCACGTACGGCCAGTGGCTGGGGTGGTTCGGGTACACGCTGCTGTTCAACATGCTCGGCGGACTGGTCCTCGTCACCGCCCTCCGACTCGTCCGTACGAAGGAGCTCGTGCAGGGACGCCGCCGGGGATCCCGTGGCGATCCCGATCGCGCGACGCACGAACAGTCCTCACCGGAGTGACCGTCCCTGGCTCCACCGCACTCCGCCGAGGACGTGCTGGCCGCGACCCCGAGTGGACACCGCTCGAGATCGAGTCGTCTCGCGACGGCTACGGACGGGGCCGCCCGCTCCAGCGGAAGCGATCCACCAGGTCGGCGGTCGCGGGGGCCCGAGCCAGCAGGACGAACACCCCGTACCCGGCCGCGCCACCCACGGTGTTGCAGACCCAGTCGTTGACGTCCGCGATGTGTCCGCCGGCCGCCAGCCCCGCGGTGACGAACTGCGTCGCCTCGATCACCAGGCTGACCCCCGCCACCGTCGGCACGACCCGCCACCACGACGGTCGTGCCAGCAACAGCGGCACGAGGAGTCCGAGTGGCAGGAAGACCAGCATGTTCGTCACTGCGTCGCGCCACTCGTAGCCGACGACGGGCACCACGTTGAGCGGTGGGATCCAGGGCCCCTCGTTCGGCGGCGGGTCGAGGAAGATCGGGAACACGGTGTTGGCCGCGATGCCGCTCGCGTACACGGACAGGGCCAGGGCGACCGCGATGCGCGGCAGTGTAGACCGGCGTCGAACGTGGAGGACCGCGACGAGCACCGTGAAGATCACGCCTCCCAACGGGATCACCACTGGGAGAACGGGCACTGCTCCGACCATTCCGTGTTTCCTTCCGTGCGCGGAGCGCTGAGCGCTGAGCGCTGAGTGTTACGTGGAGCGTTCGGCGCGGAGGCCGAGGTCGACGAGGTCGATGAGCCATTCGAAGCTCTCGTCGGTGGCGGTGCCCCACTGGAAGCCGCCGTCGGCTTCGATGGTGGCGAAGCCGTGGAAGATGCTGCGGAGCGCGCGGAGTGCGTGGGTGGTGTCCGCGGACGCGACATCGTAGCCGCGGAGCACCGCGAGGAACGGTTCGAGCCCCCGCGCTTCGGCGATGGCGACCGGGTCGTCGGGCCCCGTCAGTGTCAGGCCGACGGTGGCGGCGTACCGGCCGGGGTGACGGAGCACGAAACCACGCAGGGCAGCGGCTGCAGCATGCAGGGCATCGCGGCCCGACCGGCCCTGTGTCGCCGCGCCGACGGCATCAGCGGCTTCGTTCAGTGCGAGCTCGGCGATCCGCCGGCTCAGGTCGTCTTGGCTGGCGACGTGCTTGTACAGCGACGGTGGCCGCACCCCGACCCGATCGGCCAACCGGCCCATGGTGAGTTCCGCGAAGCCGATCTCGTCGGCGAGGTCCGCGCCGGCCGCGACCACTGCAGCGGTGTCGAGGCCGGCCCTAGGCATGCACGCCAGCCAGGAACGTCAGCATCGCGCTGGCAACCTGCGCGGGGAACTGCACGTGCGGGTAGTGCCCCGCACCCTCGATCACCACCAGGTGACCGAGGCCGGCGGGTAGGTCGGCGACGATGGCCTCACCCTCGCGCTGCGGGTCGACCCAGTCGCAGTCGGCGCTGCCCTGCACCACCAGTACGGGGCAACGCACGTTGTTCAGTTGCTCGCCGGCGTCGACCGGACGTGTGTTCGCCATGGCCTGGAGTGCCTTCATCCGCCCGGGCTCGGCCAGCATCGCCTCGATCTGCTGCAGGCGAGCGTCGTGGTCGACGGGCTTGGTCCCGGGGTAGGCGACGTCGAGGTACTTCTCCCACTGGCGGGTGCTGCCGAGGAACGTCATGCCGATCAGGTGAAGCAGACCACGACGGTGCGCAGCCACCCGCATGTCGCCGATCGAGCTCGATTGCTTCCGCGTGAACGGGGCCAGCTCGACCAGTGCCGTGATGCGTTCCGGGGCCTTGGCCGCCGCGATCGTCGCAGCGCCGCCGGAGATGGAGTGCCCCACGAGGACCGCCGGTCCGCCCAGGTGCCGGATCAAGCTGATGAGGTCGCCGGCGAGGTCGGTGCGGGTGTGGCCCGCCCATCCGACGCTGGATCCGCCGTGCCCGCGCAGGTCGACGGCGGCGACGCGGTAGCCGGCTTCGACCAGGAGCGGTGTCAGGAAGCGGTACGCCTGCCGATCGTCGCCCATGCCGTGAGCGAGCACGAGCAGGGGGCCAGTGGTCCCGCTCACCTCGTACGCGAGGGTGCCGCCATCGATGTTCAGGAACTCGGTCATGTCCGCCTCCGGAGGATCGGCCGCGTTGGCTTACGGCGTTAGCGTAAAGCTAACAGTCGTAGCCACCCTGTCAAGAGCGCCTGCTCACAGTGCGTGTCGAACGCCGAGATCGCCGCAGCGATGTCGGTCATGCGGGAGACGGGTCGACCACACCACGGACGGGAGGCCCGGTGCCAGCTGGCACCGGGCCTCCCGTCCGTCCCGGGTGGACCATCGGGCGTCACTCGGTCGTCGACACCCAGTCGATGAGCAGGTTGCCCTGGTCGCCCCAGTTGCCGACCTGGAACATGAAGCGGTGCGGGGTGGTGGGCACGTCCTCGGTGATGGTCTGCAGGACGGTGCCGTCGACGCTGTACGTGACGGACTCGCCGGGGACCCAGTCCACCTTGTAGGTGTGCCAGTCGCGCCACGAGACGCCGGTGTCGACCTGGATGCGCTCGGCTTCCTGCCCCGGGGTCATCGAGTGGTGGAACACCATCGGGTTCGACTCGAAGTTGCCCTCGGGGAAGTCGATCTCGCCGTCGGACCACACGTTCGACGTCGGCCACAGCATGAACGCCGCGCCGTTGCCGTCGCCGCCGGTCGCCTTCGCGCGGACGGAGAACGAGCCGCCCACGTGGTCCCAGGCTCCGTCCGCCGTCCCGAACGTGCCGGCGGCTCCGGCACCGGTGCCGAGGGCGACGTCCATGACGCCGTCGTGCACCGAGACCGTCTTGCTCGGCGCGTAGATGCCGGAGGTGCCGTCGGGGTAGGGCTGCCACGACTGCGGGTAGAGCGACGCGACGAGGCCGGTGAGGGCGCTCGTGGTGAAGTCCTCGACGAAGGACGCGTTCGGCGCGCGTGCCGCGAGGTCGGCGGGCGAGGCGTCCGACTCGGGTGCTGCTCCGGGCTCCGGTGCTGCGTCGGGCTCGGGCGCCGCCTCGGGCTCGAGGACCGGGGCGGTGTCCTCGACGGGGGCGGATTCCTGGGTGGGCTCCGGCTCCGGTGCCCACTCGTCGGCGGGAGCCGGGGTCACCTCGTCGGTCGGGGTCGGGGTCGGGGTCACCGGGGCGTGCCAGCGGCGCTCGCCGTCCCAGCCCCACCAGGTGCGGGCGGACGCGGCGGTGGGGACGCCGAGGACCAGGGCGCCCGCGGTCGCTGCTGCCAGGATCGCGCGGTGGCGGATCATCGGGTGTGCCCTTCGCTGGGCGTGGGCGTGTGTCGGGAGGTCGTGCCGCCCGTGGGCGTGCACGTGCTTCGGGTCGAGATGTCGTGCTCCTCGTGGGGTGCTTCGGTCGCAGGATGCGGGGAGGGACGGACGCATCGACCGGCAGGATGCCGAGGGGATCGTTGACGCGTCCACGGACATCTTGCATCATTTGTGACCCGTTCGGGGGGCGTCACGGAAATCGACCGGCGAACGCACGGTGTCCGACGGCCGAACGTGCACGATGCAACGCGCACAGCCCGTCGGATCGCCGCGTGCGCCCCGCCGCCCTCAGGCCCGCGGGATCGGCTGCAACCGCTGCAGCTGTGTCACGTGCCCCGGCTCGAGCTCGTCGAGCGTCGCCACCCCGAGCAGCCGCATGGTCCGTTCGATCTGCTCGGACAGGATCTGGATCATCCGGTCCACCCCGGCCTCGCCACCGGCCATCAGCCCGTACAGGTAGGCCCGGCCCACCATGGTGAACTCGGCACCGAGGGCCACCGCTGCGACGATGTCCGCGCCGGACATGATGCCCGTGTCCAGGTGCACCTCGGTGTCGTCGCCCACCTCGCGCACGACCTGGGGCAGCAGGTGGAACGGCACGGGGGCACGGTCGAGCTGGCGGCCGCCGTGGTTCGACAGCGTGATGCCGTCGACGCCCATCGAGGCGAGCCGTCGAGCGTCCGCCAGGGACTGCACGCCCTTCACGACGATCTTGCCCTTCCACTGGTCGCGGATCCACGACAGGTCCTCGTACGTGACGGTCGGGTCGAACATGTGGTCGAGCAGCTCGCCGACGGTGCCGGACCAGCGGTCGAGCGACGCGAAGGCCAGCGGTTCGGTGGTCAGGAAGTCGAACCACCACCACGGCCGCGGGATGGCGTTCATCACGGTCCGAGCGCTCAGCTGCGGCGGGATCGAGAACCCGTTCCGCTTGTCGCGCAGGCGGGCGCCGGCGACGGGGACGTCCACGGTGACCAGGAGCGTGTCGAAGCCGGCCTTCTCGGCACGGGAGACCAGCGCCATCGACTTCTCGCGGTCCTTCCACATGTACAGCTGGAACCAGTTGCGCCCGTGCGGGTTGGCGTCACGGACGTCCTCGATCGCGGTGGTGCCCATGGTCGACAGCGAGAACGGGATGCCGGCGCGCCCGGCGGCGCGGGCACCGGCGCGCTCGCCCTCGGTCTGCATCATCCGCGTGAAGCCGGTCGGGGCGATGCCGAACGGGTACGACACCGGCGCACCGAGCACGGTCCGCGAGGTGTCGACCCGCGACACGTCCCGCAGGACCGCCGGCGTGAACTCGATGTCCTCGAACGCCTGGCGCGCACGGGCGAGGGAGATCTCGGCCTCCGCCGCACCCTCGGTGTAGTCGAAGGCGGCCTTCGGTGTGCGGCGGGCGGCGATGTCGCGCAGGTCCCAGATAGTCAGTGCCGACTCGAGCCGACGGCGCCGAGCGTTCAAATCCGGCTTCTTGAACTGCATGAGCGGCGCCAGGTCGCGCACCGTCGGCAGCTGCCGCTTGACCCGCGTGCGAGCGCTCGAGGCCGGGCCCGTGGCGGCGGTCGGTGCCCCGGTCGCAGGGTCGATGCGGTGCTGGTCATCGGTCGAGGTCATACAGACATCCTACCTCTCGGGGTGGTCCGGTGGGGAGTGCGCGCATCGAGGCGGGGGGTGTACCGCACGGGCTCGACCGTGCGCGCGACGATGGAGCGGAGCGCCTCGAGGGACGCGTTCCGCAGTCCGCCGAGCCCGACGGCCCGGGCCTGCACGAGCACGTTGCCGAGTGCGGTCGCCTCGACGGGCCCGGCCAGGACCGGCAACCCGGTGCGGTCGGCGGTCAGCTGGCAGAGCAGGCGGTTCTGCGAACCGCCCCCGACGACGTGGAGTTGTCGGACCTCTCGGCCTGTGACGTCGAGGATGGTGCGGAGCGTGTCGGCGTACGCGGTCGCCAGGGACTCCAGGATCGAACGCACGAACTCCGCCCGGTTCGCGGGGGCGCTCAGCCCGTGCCCCGCGCACCACGCAGCGATGCGAGCCGGCATGTCGCCGGGTGCCGTGAACGACTCGTCCGCCGGGTCGAAGACGGGGACCGGGACGGTGACGGCCGCGGCGGAGGCGAGCAGGGCCTCCAGGTCGACGGCCGTGCCGTCGCGCTCCCAGGTGCGGACGCTCTCGGAGAGCAGCCACAGCCCGGACACGTTCTTCAGGAACCGGACCCGGCCGTCGACCCCGCCCTCGTTCGTGCAGTTCGCGTCGCGTGCCGCGTCCGACAGGACGGGCGCGTCGAGCTCGACGCCGACGAGCGACCACGTGCCCGACGAGACGTAGGCGAAGTCCGGGTCGGTCGCGGGGACCGCGACGACGGCGCTCGCCGTGTCGTGCGAGCCCACCAGCGTGACGGGCGACCGCCCGCCGACGAGCTCGGCGACCGACGGCAGCAGGGGGCCGAGTCGGTCGCCCGGGTCGCGCAGCGCGGGCAGGAACCCGGAGGGGAGGCCCGCAGCCGCCCGCACCGCCGGGTCCCACTCGCGGGTGGTCGCCCCGTGCCCGTCGGAGAATCCGAGGACCCCGGTCGTCGAGGCATTGGTGCGCTCGGCAGCCTCGACGCCGGTCATCCAGTAGCCGAGCAGGTCGGGGACGAGGAGCGCTCGCTGCGCGAGCAGCAGCGACGGGTCGGCGGCGAACTGGAACAGCGTGTTGAACGGCAGGTGCTGCAACCCGTTGCGGGCGTACAGCTCGGTGGCGGGCATCGCGGCGTGGACCTTCGCGACCCCGTGCGCGTGCCGCTCATCGCGGTAGTGCGTCGGCAGCCCGAGCAGTCGGCCGTCGCGGAGCAGCCCGTAGTCGACCGCCCACGAGTCGATGCCGATGCTCGCGATGTCCCGGTGGTCCGCGAACGCCCGGCGGAGGCCCGTGGTGACCTGTCGGTACAGCTCGACGACGTCCCAGTGCAGGGCATCACGCCCGCCGTGCGCATCGCCTTCGTGCAGGGTCACCGGGCCGTTCGTGAACCGCGCGAGGTGCTCCATCCGGACGCCGTCGTGATCGACGTGCCCGACGACCACCCGGCCGCTCGTGGCACCGAGGTCGACCGCGGCGACGCTGCCGCTGGTGTGCACGGCGCTACCGCAGGAACGCCGCTGCGACACCCGCGTCGACGGGGACGTGCAGGCCGGTCGTGTGCGAGAAGTCGTCGGTGCAGATGGCGTAGACGGCGTTCGCGACGTTCTCGGGCACGACCTCGCGCTTCAGGATGGTGCGCTGCGCGTAGAACGCGCCGAGGTCCTGCTCTTCGATGCCGTAGGTCCTCGCCCGGTTGGCGCCCCAGCCGCTCGCGAAGATGCCGGAGCCGCGTACGACGCCGTCGGGGTTGATGCCGTTCACCCGGATGCCGTACTCGCCGAGTTCGGCCGCGAGCAGCCGGACCTGGTGGGCCTGGTCGGCCTTCGTGGCGGAGTAGGCGATGTTGTTCGGACCGGCGAACACCGAGTTCTTCGACGAGATGTAGACGATGTCACCGCCGAGGCCCTGTCCCATGAGGACCTTCGCCGCGGCCTTCGACACCAGGAACGAGCCCTTCGCCATGACGTCGTGCTGCAGGTCCCAGTCCTGCTCGGTGGTCTCGAGCAGGCTCTTGCTGAGCGAGAGTCCGGCGTTGTTGACGACGAGGTCGAGGCCGCCGAAGTGCAGCAGCGTGTCCTGGATCGCCCGGTCGATGTCATCAGCGCTGGTCACGTTCGCCGCGACGCCGATGGCCTGGTCCGGGCCGCCGATCTCCTCGGCGGCGTCCTGTGCCTTCTGCGCGTCCAGGTCCGCGATGACGACCGCGGCGCCCTCGGCCGCCAGGCGCTTCGCGATCGCCTTGCCGATGCCGCTCGCGGCGCCGGTGACCAGGGCGATGCGGGTGGCGAGCTTCTTCGGCTTCGGCATGCGCTGGAGCTTCGCTTCTTCGAGGGCCCAGTACTCGATCCGGAACTTCTCGGCCTCGTCGATGGGGGCGTAGGTGCTGAGCGACTCGGCGCCGCGCATCACGTTGATGGCGTTCGTGTAGAACTCCCCGGCGACGCGGGCGGTCTGGGCGTCCTTGCCGTACGAGAACATCCCGACGCCGGGCACCAGCACGATGAGGGGATGGGCGCCGCGGATGGCGGGGGAGTCCGGCGCCCGGTGCCGGTCGTAGTAGGCCTGGTAGTCCGCGCGGTACTGCTCGTGCAGGGTCCTCAGGCGGTCGATCTGCTCGTCGACGGTGGCCGTGGCGGGCAGGTCGAGGATGAGCGGCTTCACCTTGGTGCGGAGGAAGTGGTCGGGGCAGCTCGTGCCGAGCGCTGCGAGTTCGTCGGCGCGCGCCGACGCCAGGAAGCCCAGCACGACGTCGCTGTCGGTGAAGTGGCCGACGACGGGCTTGTCGTGGCCGGCGATGCCGCGGATCGTCGGTGCGAGGGCTGCGGCGCGTCCCCGTCGCTCCTCGGTGGGCAGCGCCTCGTACCCGGGGCGCACGGCGCCGAACGGGTCGGCGTTCCCGTGCTCCGCGATGTACTGCTCGGCGGTGGCGATGATCCAGCGCGAGTTCACCTCGGCCTCGTCGCTGGTGTCGCCCCACGCGGTGATGCCGTGGCCGCCCAGGATCGTGCCGATCGCCTGCGGGTGGTCACGCTTCACGACGGCGATGTCGAGGCCGAGCTGGAACCCCGGACGGCGCCACGGCACCCACACCACCTTGTCGCCGAAGATGGTCGACGTCAGGGCCGGGCCGTCCGCCGCGGTGGCGATGGCGATGCCGGCGTCGGGGTGCAGGTGGTCGACGTGGGCGGCGCCGACGAGGGCGTGCATGGCGGTGTCGATGCTCGGGGCGGCCCCACCGCGACCGAACAGGGTGTGGTCGAAGGCGGCGACCATCTCGTCCTCGCGGTCGACGCCCGGGTACACCTGCTCGAGTGCTCGGACCCGGTCGACCCGCAGGACGGCGAGGCCCGCAGAGGTCAGGGTGCCGAGGTCGCCCCCGGAGCCCTTCACCCAGAGCAGCTCGACCGGCTCGCCCGTGACGGGGTCGGTGTCGGTGCCCTTGGCCGAGGTGTTCCCGCCGGCGTAGTTCGTGATCCGCGGATCCGAGCCGAGCGCGTTCGAGCGCGCGATGAGCGTTCTGATCGTGGTGTCTGCGTCGGTGCCGTGCGTTGCGGGGTCCACCCGTGCCTCCAGGTCGTTGATCGTCATGTCCTACGCGCCCCAGCCGGCCTGCACGCCGCCCACGCGGCCCGCGGCGATCGACTGCTGGTAGCCGGACTCCAGGTACGCGCGCATCGGGTTCGCCGGCAGACCGCGCGATTCCCGCCACGCGGCGAGGTCCCCGCGGACATCGGTCTGGTACGCGTCCATGAAGACCTCGTTCGCGCCGAGGACGTCGTGGGCCTCCTGCGCGGCGGTCAGTGCGACGCGGTCGAGGAGCAGCGCCCGGGCCGTCATCTCCTGCACGTTGAGCACGGATCGGATCTGGCCGGGGATCTTGTCCTCGACGTTGTGGCACTGGTCGAGCATGAACGCGACGTCGGGGTTGTCGTAGCCGCCGCCGCGGATGACCTCGACCAGGATCCGGAACAACTGGAACGGGTCCGCCGCCCCCACGATCAGGTCGTCGTCGGCGTAGAAGCGCGAGTTGAAGTCGAAGGACCCGAGCTTGCCGAGGCGCAGGAGCTGCATCACGATGAACTCGATGTTCGTGCCGGGGGCGTGGTGGCCGGTGTCCAGGCAGACCATCGCCTTGTCGCCGAGCGCGCTCGTCTGCACGTAGCTCGTGCCCCAGTCGGGAACGTCCGTGTGGTAGAACGACGGCTCGAAGAACTTGTACTCGAGCACCAGGCGCTGGTCGGCGCCGAGGCGGTCGTAGATCGTGCTGAGGGAGTCGTGCAGGCGGTCCTGGCGTTCGCGCATGTCGGCCTGGCCGGGGTAGTTCGATCCCTCGGCCAGCCAGATCTTCAGGTCACGGCTGCCGGTGGCGTCCATCACGTCGATGCAGCGCAGGTGGTGGTCGATCGCCTTCTGCCGGACCGCGGCGTCGGTGTGGGTCAGGGCACCGAACTTGTAGTCGTCGTCCTGGAACGTGTTCGAGTTCACGGTGCCCAGACGCACGCCGTGCTCTTCGGCGTGGCGCTTCAGGTCGGCGAAGTCGTCGACCAGGTCCCACGGGATGTGCAGCGCCACGGTGGGGGCGAGGCCGGTGTACCGGTGCACCTGGGCGGCGTCGGCGATCTTCTCGTAGGGGTCGCGCGGGGTGCCGGGCGTGCTGAACACCTTGAAGCGGGTGCCGGAGTTGCCGAAGGCCCAGCTGGGCAGCTCGATCTGCTGTCGTGCCAGCTGGTCGGCGACTGAGTTGAAGCTGGTCGATGTCATCGTGTCACTTCCTCGTGTGCGATTGAATCGTTTCATACGGTACGGCTTGCGCACGCTTCGCGCAACCGCGGTGGTGCGGTGGTGGGGTGGGTGGGGGAACCAGGTTCCGGCAGACCCCTACGCGGTGGGGACCGCAGCGGGGGCGCGGAGGTCGTGCGTTCCAGCGCCGACGCGCTGGTCGGGAGCGCCCGGCAGGCGCACCACCGCCGACACACCCTCGGGCACCTCGGCGCGGACGAGCAACTCGCCGTCGACGAGCTCCCACCGCACCGCGATGTGCCCGTGCACGGAGTCGAGCGAAGTAGATGCCCACGCCAGGCCCCCACCTGGCTGCGGCGCGATCAGCACCGACGCGTACCCGGGCTCCAGCGCCGACAGGCCGCCGACGACCCGGTGCATCCAGTCCGCCACGGCACCGAGCGCGTAGTGGTTGAACGACGTCATCTCGCCCGGGTTGATCGTGCCGTCCGGCAGCATCGAGTCCCACCGCTCCCACACGGTCGTCGCGCCCATCGTCACCGGGTACAGCCACGACGGGCACTCCGTCTGCAGCAGCAGCCGGTACGCGTCGTCCAGGTGGCCCGTCTGCGTCAGCGCGTCGGTGATGAAGGGCGTCCCCGCGAAGCCCGTCGAGATCCGGTACCCGGACGCCTCGACCAGCTCGGCGAGACGGTCGCCCGCCGCGGCCTGCTCCTGCTCGGACAGGATCCCGAAGACGATCGCCAGCGTGTACACCGTGGTCGCGTCCGACAGGATCCGGCCGTCGTCCTGCAGGTAGTGGGTACGGAACCCGGCCTGGAGGCGCGTCGCGAGTTCCCGGAACTCCGCCGCTTCCGCCTCGTGACCGCCCAACAGCTCCGCCGCGTCCGCCGCCATCGTCGCGGACCGGTAGGCGCAGATCGTGGCGACGACACCCTTGTCGGCCTTCGCGTCGGCCGGGGCCTCCGGCGGGGCATCCGGGTCGAGCCAGTCGCCGAACTGGAACACGGTGTCCCACAGGTCCTCCGGGGACAGGTGGTCGCGGACCCGGCGGAGGTGCGCGGCCATCGACTCGAACTGCTCCTCGAGCACCGCCGTGTCGCCGTACGCCTGGTACAGCGTCCACGGCACCCAGACGCCGGCGTCCGACCAGATGGCGGTCGCGTCGGGCTTCCCGAAGTCCTCGGCAGGGGAGTACTTCAGCACGTCCGGCACCACGAACGGGATGACCCCGTCGGCGTGCTGCTGCTCGAGCCAGACGTCGCGCAGCCAGTCGGCCAGGAACGTCCTGGTGTCGAACAGGTACGAGGCCGTCGGGGCGAACGCGGCGATGTCGCCCGTCCACCCGAGCCGCTCGTCGCGCTGCGGGCAGTCCGTCGGCACGCTGAGGAAGTTGCCCTGCATGCCGCGGACGACGTTGTCGTGGAAGGTGTTGAGGAGCTCGTGGCTGGACCCGAAGGTGCCCGTCCGGACGAGGTCCGAGCCGACCTGCACGGCGGTGATCGCGCCGCGGAGTTCGTCGTGGGTGCCGCTGAACCCGGAGACCTGCGCGTACCGGAAGCCGTGGAAGGTGAAGCGGGGCTCGAAGGTGTCGGGCTCGTCGGTACCGTCCACGCCGCTGCCGCTCAGGATGAAGTGGTCCGCGGCCTTCGCCGTGCGCAGCGGACGGGTGCCGAGTTCGTCGTGCTCGAGCACCTCGGCGTGCTGCAGGGTCAGGACCGTGCCGGACGGGCCGCTCGCGGTGACGCGGATCCAGCCGACCAGGTTGACGCCGAAGTCGACCAGCGTCGCCCCGGACGGGCTCGTCCAGATGTCGACCGGGGCGATCTCGGCCAGGGGGCGCACCGGTGGCACCGTGTCGGCGACGAGTTCGCGCTCGCCGATGTCGACGGGGTGCACGCCGGTGGTGCCCTGCGGTGCCCCCGGGTGCTTCCAGGAGGTGTCGTCGATCCGGGCGTCGACGTCCTGCCCGTCGTAGAGCTGGTCGGCGGTGATCGCACTCGGCAGCGCCTGCCAGTCGGTGTCGGTCGCGACGTGCTGCTCGTGGCCGTCGGCGAAGCTGATCCGGAGTTCGGCGAACCCCGCGCGCTCGTTCGTGTACCAGCCGCCCCCGCCGCCCCAGGCCAGGCGACCCGCGGCCCAGCCGTTGCCGATCACGAGCGCGAGCACTGCCGGCTGTCCCGGCGTGGTGTCGACGAGCTGCGGTGTCACGTCGTGCGAGACGACGCGGATGCGCCACTCGTAGCTCGTCCACCCCGGTTCGAGCAGGTGGTCGGAGACCCGCTGCCCGCCGAGCCAGGCCTCGACGACGCCGAGCGCGCTGACGTCGAGGGTGGCGGCGGTGACGGCGCCGTGGCCGTCGTCGAGGGTGAACTCGCGACGCAGGATCGGCGCACTGCCGAGGTCCGTGTCGGCCGCGATGAACGGTGCGGTCCAGGTGGTCATGTGGTGGGTCCTTTCACGCGACCGGTCGTCGTCGACCGGTGCGGGGTCGTGGGGCCGCCACCCGCGCGGGTGGGCGGTGTGGCGGAGGCGGGTCGCGCCTCCAGGCCGGGGTGGGCGTCAGCCCTTGACAGCGCCGCTGGTCATGCCGGCGACGATCTGACGGTTGAAGAAGATGTACAGGACCAGCGGCGGGATCGTGATGAGCAGCACGTCGGTGAACAGCAGGTTCAGCTGGCTGACCGACTGACTCTGGAACGCGTAGAGCGTCTGCTGCACCGTGGCGTTCTCGGACCCCGGCAGGAAGTACAGCGGGTTCGTGAAGTCGTTGAAGACCGTCACCGACTGCACGAGCACGACCGTGATGATCACGGGCTTGAGCAGCGGCAGGACCACCCCGAAGAACAGTCGGACCGGGCCGGCGCCGTCGAGCACTGCGGCTTCGTCGAGTTCCTTCGGGATCGTCGCGACGAAGGCCCGGAAGAGCAGGATGCAGAACGACAGGCCGAAGGTCGCCTCGATGAGGATCATCCCGCCCATCGTCTTGAACAGGTTGAGGCCCTGCAGCACCCAGATCGTCGGGACGATCGCGGGCGGGACGATGAGGCCGGCGAGCACGAAGAAGTTGATCAGACCGTTCCACTTGCTCGGTCGGCGCTGCAGCACGTAACCGACCATCGCGGAGAACACCACCATGACGGTGACGCTGCCCACGGTGAGCAGGGCGCTGTTCCAGAACGCGCGGAGGATGCCGCCGTCACCGCTCTGGAAGACCCCCTGCAGGTTCTGCCACAGCTGCCATTCCGTCGGCAGGCTGAAGCCGAGCTGGTTCGCCTCTGCCGGGTTCTTCGCCGCCTGGAGCAGGACGAAGACGAACGGCACCAGGAAGACCACGAAGCTGACGACGATGGCGATCGAACCGATGACCCACCTGCGTGTGCGACCGGGGTGGCGTCCGCGCGGTGCGGCCGGGGTGAGCCGCTGGTTGGTGATGGCGGTCACAGGTCTGCCTCCTTGCGGTTGAGGAGCCACGAGATCGGGACCATGATCGCTGTGACGACGACGAACAGGACCACGTTCCCGGCGGTCGACAGGCCGTAGAACCCCGCCTGGTACTGCTTGTAGATCACACTCGCGATCACGTCACTGGTGAACCCGGGCCCGCCGCCGGTCATCGCCCAGATCAGGTCGAAGGACCGCAGGCCGCCGATGAGCGACAGGATGATGACGGTGCCCATCGCAGGGCGGGACAGCGGCAGCGTGATGGTCCGGAAGATCGACCACGCGCTCGCCCCGTCCACCCGTGCTGCCTCGAAGTACTCCTGCGGGATCGCCACGATGCCGGCGATGAAGATGAGTGTCGCGATGCCCACGCCCTTCCAGACGTCCACCGCGGCGACGCTCCACAGGGCGAGTGCCGGGTCGGTCAGCCACCCGGGGGTGGGCAGGCCGACCGAACCCAGGACGCCGTTGATGATCCCGTGGAACGGGTCCATCAGCGCCTTGAACGTGATGCCGATGCCGATCGTCGACACGAGCACCGGGAAGAACACGACCGCTCGCAGGTAGCCGCGTCCCAGCACGGGCGACGTGAGGAGCAGGGCGAGGGCGAGTCCGAGGACCACCTTCGCCGCGCTCGTCACGAAGCCGTACTGGAACGTGTGCACGAACCCGGAGACGAGCTGCGGGTCCTGGAAGAACCGGGCGAAGTTGTCGAACCCGATGAAGGTCTGGTCGAACAGCGTCCAGCGGGTGAGCGAGAAGTAGAACCCGGCGAACGTGGGGACCGCGAAGAACACGACGTACAGCGCGATCGCGGGGATGAAGAACCACGCGGGGTAGAACGAGCGCATCCGCTTGCGCGCGGGTCCTGGGTGGCCGGACTTGCGTGTCTGCGGTGGGGCCACCGCCGTCGTGAGGGTCGCGGTCACGCCGGTCACCAGCCCTTGATGCCGAGCTGCTGTGCCTGCTGCACGACGTCGTCGTCGTACTGGTCGGCGCCCTTCGCCGCGGTGGTGATGCCCGAGCCGACCTGCACGCAGATCTTCTCGAGGTTCGGGCCCTTGATCGGGGACAGGAACTCGAGCGCCGGGCTCGCCTTGCCGTCGTCCAGGTACTGCTGCAGGTCGCCGATCATCGGTGGGACGTCGTCGGGCAGCTCGCAGGTCGAGATGACGTACGGGCCCGCGGGGGTGCCGGTGTCGTTCTGCACCTGGCAGCCCTCGGTCGAGTTCGCGAAGGCGACGAACTTCTTCGCCGCCGCCAGCTTGTCGCCCTCGGTCGTCTTCGGGATGTACAGGCCGTTCGGTTCCCAGATGGTCAGGTTCGTGTCCGCAGCGTCCTCGGCGGGCAGCGCGAAGGCGCCGATGTCCTCGACCGCGTCGGGGGAGTCCTGCTGGATGGCGGAGATCGCGTTCGTCAGCATCGGGTACTGCGCCCCGGTGCCGTCCGCGAGCATCTTCAGGCCGTTCGCCTGGGTGGCCGAGGCGTAGTCCTCGTTGTAGAGGTCCTTGTCCTTGCCCTCGGCCAGGTGCTCGAACCCGGCGAGTGCCGGCTCGTCGGCGTAGGACTCCTTGTTGGCGGTGTACTTGTCCGCCCAGTCCTTCTGCTGCGCCGTGATGTTGGCGAAGTCGCCGAGTACGAACAGCTGGCTGGTCCAGGTGTCGCCGTAGGTCTGGATGATCGGGGCGACGTCACCGGCGTCCTTGATCTTCTCGCTGTTGCTGATGAACTCGTCCCACGTCGTCGGGACCTGCAGGCCGAGGTCGTCGTAGACCGTCTTGTTGTAGAGCACCGCGCCGCCGAAGCTCGTGCCGAACGGGGCGCCGTACATGCCCTTGTCGGTGCTGACGACCTTGGTGAACTGCGGGTCGACGTCCTTCGCCCAGCTCTCGTCGGACAGGTCCACCAGGGTGTTGTCCGGGTTGAGGGCCTGCATGAGCGAGCCGGAGTTGTAGTTGAAGACGTCGGCTGCTTCACCGGTCGACAGCCGGGTCTTGATCAGGTTGTCGCCGTCGGTGCCCTGGGGGCGGGTGTCGAACGTGACAGTGATGTCGGGGTTGGCCTTTTCGAAGGCCTCGATGAGTGGCTTCGCGGTGGCTGCGGTGGCCGGGGCGTTGTCGGCCTGGTAGGTGATCTCGACCTTGCCGCCGTCGTCGGCCGAGCCGCTGGACGAACAGGCAGCGAGGCTGCCGATCAGGACCGTCGCGCCGCCGATGGCGATCACGCGCTTCGCGAGCGACCTCGTGGTCATGGAACGAGCTGACATTCCTTACCTCCTCGTAAGGCCCGGGGCTGGGGTACCCCGGGTGAAACGGACCCGGGTCCCGCTCCGTCGCGGGGCCCGGTTGCTGCGTTTTAGAACGTTTCAATCAGGATGGAACCATGTGCATTGAAGCGTGTCAATCGCTGTGCCGGTTTTGTTGCGCGATCTCGCGCTGGCGGTGGCGCGCGGTGGCGCCGTGGCCCGTCCGTTCGGTGCGAGGTTCCAGACTCCGTGCCCCGCCCGCAGCCCTGCACGGAGTGCGGAACCTCGCACCGAGCTGACGTCGGCGCTGCACCGTGCGGTGGTCGCGCCGCCCGCCGGCCGGGAGGCCCGTGCCGGCCCCGCCCCGCGCCTCCCGTCCGGTGCCCGGTCGCGTGAGCGGCCCGCGTCGCGTCGTGCGCGGCGGCCGGCCCGCGGCCCGCTCCCCGCGGCCCGCTTCCCGCTTCCCGCTTCCCGCTTCCCGCTTCCCGCGAAAGCGACAGCGTGCCGCCGAACGTTCGCGGAGATCTGTCGCTCTGGCGGACCGGACGGTGCAACGACCCGCGGATGTGTCGCTCTCGCGGGATGGTCCGCCGCCGGTCAGGCCTCGGTGCGCCTCGGGTCGCTCGGCGTGACCGCGACCGCGCCCCGGGCTGCGGCGGCCGCGCCGGCCCGGCCGAGCGTGCTCTCGCGCGGCACGAGTTCGCTGCCGAGCACCACCGTCCGGTGCACGTGCGTCGGGTCCGTCAGCTCCTCGAGCAGCAGTTCCACCGCAGCCCCACCCATCTCGGACCCGTGCATGGTCACCGAGGTCAGCGGCACCGCGCCACCCCATGCCACCGAGTTGTGGTCGCAGCCCGACACCGGGATGTCCTCGGGGACGCGGAGGCCGGCGGCGCGGAGCTCCGAGACGACGGCCATCGCGAGCAGGTCGGTGACGCCGAGCACGCCGTCGGGCCGTTCGGCCGCGGGCATCCGGGCGATGCGGACTCCGGCGTCGGTGCCGCCGGGAGGGTCGATGTCCCCGGCGTCGACGTCCACGAGCCCGACCCCGGGGTGCGCGGCGATCGCGCGGAGCACCCCGGCTCGTCGGCGGTCGACCGGCTGGAGCTCCGGGCGGGCGCTCACGAAGCCGATGCGCCGGCAGCCGCGCTCGATCAGGTGCTCGGTCGCGATGAACGCCGCCTGTTCGTTGTCCACCACCACCGAACACGCATCGACCTCGGTCGGCTCGTGGTTCACGTAGACGACGGGCCGGCCGTGGCGTCGGGCCGCCTCGACCTGCTCACGCGAGTCGGTCATCGAGGCGAGGAGGATCCCCGACACCCGGGCGCTCTCGAGGTACGCCAGGTGCTCGCCCTGCGCCTGCAGGTCGTCCTCGCTGCTCGCGATCAGCAGGGTGAACCCGCGCTCCCGCGCGGCGAGCTGCGCACCGTTCACCATGTCGCTGAACAGGGAGTTCCGGAGGGACATCACCACGAGTCCGATCGCGCGGGTGCTGCCGGACACCAGGGCCCGCGCGTTGCGGTTCGGGGTGTACCCGAGCTCGTCGATCGCGTGACGGACCCGGGCTGCGGTCGCGTCGGCCACGCGCTCCGGGTGGTTCAGGACGTTCGAGACGGTGGCGAGCGAGACGCCGGCCTTCGCGGCGACGTGGTGCACGCTCGGCGGGCCGTCGCGCCGGGGGACATGCACCATGCTCCGATCGTAGGCGGCGACCGACCCGTCTCCGGACCGCGCCCCTACGCGTCCGCCACGGAGGACTGGCGGACCACGAGTTCCGGCGTGAACTCGACGTGCTCGAGGTCGATGTCCTGCCCCTGCTCGACCTGCTTGGTCAGGAGCTCGATGGCTCGGCGACCGAGGTCCTGCGCCGGTTGGCGGACCGAGGTGAGCGGGACGACCGCGGCCTCGGCGAAGGCGATGTCGTCGTAGCCGACGATCGCGATCTGCTCCGGCACGGCGATGGTGCCGCGCATGATGAACGCCTGCTCGAGCCCGACCGCGAGCAGGTCGTTCGCGGCGAACACGGCGTCGGGCCGTTCGGCCGGAGGGCGCGCCTGGATGGCTTCACCGATGCGCCGCCCCTCGAGCACGGAGAGCGACGCGGTCGGCAGGACCTCGAGCTCGATCCCGGCGGCCCGTGTGGCGGCGAGGGCGCCGGCGTGCCGATCGGTGACCTGTCGGATGGTGAACGGGCCGCCGACGAACGCGATGCGCGTGCGCCCGATGGAGGCCAGGTGCTCAACCGCGATCCGCCCGCCTGCGACGTCGTCCACCGACACGGAGGCGAAGTGCTCGTCGTCGGCGCGCCGGTCCACGAGCACGACGGTCGTGCCCTGGTCGCGCAGCCGGGCCAGGCGCGACAGGTCGTCGCCGGCCGGGGAGATGAGGAGCCCGGCGACCCGGCGTTCCTCGAACAGGTCCACGTAGGTGCGCTCGCGGTCGGAGGACTCGTCCGAGTTGCCGATCAGGACCGCGAGGCCGTTGTCCATCGCGGCGTCCTCAGCCCCACGGGCCACGTCGGTGAAGAACGGGTTGCCCCCGTCGAGCACGATGAGTCCCACGGTGGAGCTGCGCCCGGCCCGGAGCTGGCGCGCCGAGTCGTTGCGCACGAACCCGAGCGTCGCGATGGCCGACTGCACCCGTTCGACTGTGCCCGGCGCGACCTTGTCCGGCCGGTTCAGCACGTTGGACACCGTGCCGAGGGACACGCCGGCGAGCGCTGCCACCTCTCGCACACTGACCGCCATGTGGCCATCCTGGCATCGTGGCGGGGCTTCCGGACGGCTCGCGCCGTGATCTGTGGAAAACGCGGACGGGAGGCGCGGGGCGGGGCCGCACCGGGCCTCCCGTCCGTCGGGTGGTCGCGTCGACTGCCCGCGCAGGGTGCGAGCTTGTCCGCCGGGTGCGCGCGGGGCCGCGCGGACGCTGCCTCACACGGTGCGGGGTCGCGCGCTGGTGCGAGGTTCCGTCGGTGGTGCGAGGGGGGAGTGGTCGCACGGAGTACGCAACCTCGCGCGGGGCGGGCGACCCCTCGCACGGTGCGAGGCGCTACCCCGGCGAGCGGGTCTTGCCAGCGCGCAGGCCGGAGCGCTATCGTCCTCGTCGTCCCGTTGAAACGATTCACCGACGAACACGCGAACGGAGGACCAATGGCGGTCCGCATCGGAGCCCGGAACACCACGGGCTGGAAGGCCACCGTCTCGGTGGCCATGTCGAACTACATCGAGTCGGGGTCGATCATCGCGATCGCCACGAGCCTGAGCCTCTGGCAGGCGGAGTTCCGGATCGGCGACCTCGAGGTCGGACTCCTCGCGAGCCTGTCCGCGAACGCGTTCGGCGCCGCCCTCGGCGCGGTCCTCGGCGGACCACTGTGCGACCGCTACGGCCGGAAGTTCATCTACACGTACGACCTGCTGCTCTACATGCTCGGCATCCTGCTCGCGGTGTTCGCCGGCAGCTACGGCGTGCTCCTGGTCGGGTTCATCCTGACCGGGATCGCGGTCGGTGCCGGCGTGCCGGCGAGCTGGACCTACATCGCCGAGCAGGCTCCGGCGGACAAGCGAGCCGCGCACGTCGGCACCGCCCAGCTCGCGTGGTCGATCGGCCCGATGGTGGGGTTCGCCCTGGCGATCGCCGCGGCACCGCTCGGCCTGCTCGGCAGCCGCCTGATCTTCGCGCACCTGTTCGTCGTCGCCGCGGTCGTCTGGTGGCTCCGCCGGGGCCTGCCCGAGTCGGTGATCTGGAAGGACGAGCGTGCCGCCACCGGCACCGCGACCTTCCTCCACGGCATCACGCAGCTGTTCAGCCGTCGCAAGAACCTCACCGCCATGCTGTTCCTGTTCGGCGTCTACGCGCTGTGGAACACCGTCGCCGGACAGGCCGGCATCTTCCAGCCGCGGGTCTACGCCGCCACCGGGGTCACGAGCGTCACCGAGCAGTACGGGCTGCAGATCCTGGTGTGGGGCTGCACCGTCGCCGCGACGTACTTCGGCTTCATGCGGTACGCCGACCGGGTCAGCCGCCGTGTGCTGTTCGCGATCGGGGCCGTGCTGGCGATCATCGCCTGGGCCGTGCTCATCTACGCGCCCGCGAACCTCGGCACCCTGCTGTTCTTCGCGGTCGCGTGGGGCATGTCGTCGGGCATCGGCGCGCAGGCGTTCTACGGACTGTGGACGAGCGAGCTCTTCGCCACCCGGTACCGCGCGAGTGCGCAGGGCGTGCTCTTCCTGGGCGCCCGCGTCATGGTCGGGCTGCTGAGCATCTGGTTCCCGCTGCTGCTGGCGGACATCGGGCTCCGGGCACTCGGCGGACTCATCCTCGGACTCCTCGCGCTGTCGTTCCTGGTCGGCACCATCTGGGCTCCGCGCACGCAGGGCAAGACCCTCGAGGCGATCGAGGCCGAACGCTACGGCACCGTCACGACCGTCACCGGCACGGTCCGCTCCGCCGACGAGCGCACCGTCCACGAGGCCGAGCGGCGCCGCGAGCAGGCGGGACGATGACGCGGGTCTGCTTCCGGCTGCAGGTGCAGGTCGACCTGCTCGACGCCTACCGTGAGCGGCACGCGCGTGTGTGGCCCGCCATGCTCCGGGCGATCGCGGCGGCAGGACGGCGGAACTACTCGCTGTTCCTCGACGACGACGGGCTGCTCGTCGGGTACTACGAGACCGACTCGGTGGCCGGTGCCGACGCGGCGCTCGCGGCCTCCGAGGTCGCGGCGGCGTGGGAGGCGCACATGCAGGACCTCTTCGCCGGGGCCGTGGGGCGGGCCGACCAGACGGCGCGGGTGCTGCCCGAGGTCTTCAACCTGGAGGACCAGCTCGCCGCCGCCGAGTGAGCGGGCCGCTGCGCCGTGCGCCCGCAGCGCCGTGCCGGCCGCACCGCCGGACGGCCCGCAGCCCCGCGCGCCCCCGCCCTACCGCGGCAGGGAGCGCAGCACCCCGGCGGCCCATGACGCGTCCTCGCGCGACACGTCGAGGTGCGTGACCAACCGCACCCGGCGCGGCCCGAGCTGCATGAGCCGGATCCCCGCTGCGGCGGCTGCCGCGACGTACGCCGCCGGGTCCGACACCTCGGCGAACACGATGTTCGTCTCGACCGACGCGGGGTCGACATCGAGCGCCGCAGCCAGCACGCGGGCGTTCCCGTGGTCCTCGGCGAGCCGGTCGACCTGGTGCGCCAGCGCGAACCGACCGGCCGCCGCCAGGAACCCGGTCTGCCGCATGCCCCCGCCGTACCGCTTCCGCCAGATCCGTGCGGCGGCGATCGTCGTGGTCGACCCGACCAGCACCGAGCCGACCGGGGCGCCGAGGCCCTTCGACAGGCAGACGGACACGGTGTCGAACCCGTCGGCGAGCTCCCACAGCGGGGTGCCCGAGGCGACGTGCGCGTTCCACAGCCGGGCGCCGTCCAGGTGCAGGGCGATGCCGTGCTCGCGCGCGTACGCCTGCACCGCGCGGACCTCCGCGGCCGGCTGCACGGTGCCGCCGCCGAAGTTGTGGGTGTTCTCGATCGCGATCGCGGTGGTCGACACCGAGTAGGCGCCGGCGTTCGGTTCGGCGATGTCCCGCACGGCGGAAGCGACGAGTCGACCGTTCGTGGACGCCCACGTGCGGGTGGTGATGCCGGAGAACACCGCGGCGGCACCGAGCTCGGCGCGCACGACGTGGGCCTGCTGGTCGGCGACGAGCTCGGAACCGGGGGCCACGAGCAACCGCAGCCCGAGCTGGTTCGCCATCGACCCGGTCGGGGTGAACAGGCCGGCCTCGTGCCCGAGCAGCGCGGCCACCTCGCGCTCGAGGGCGTTGGTCTCCGGGTCCTCGCCGAAGACGTCGTCGCCGACCTCGGCGTCGGCCATCGCGGCGCGCATCGCTGCGGTCGGCCGGGTGACGGTGTCGGAACGGAGGTCGATGGTCGCGTCGGTCACCAGCAAACGCTACCCCGCGCCCGAGTCGACCGATGGCCCGCGTGGCTACCGTGGTCCCCATGCAGCCGCCCGCAGCCGGAACCCTCCGCGTCCTCCACCTCTCCGACACCCACCTGACGGGCGACGGTGCCCTGCACCAGGGCTCGGTCGACACGGCCGCGGCGCTCGACCGCGTGCTCGCGCACGTGGACGGGGTGCCCGGCATCGGCCTGGTCGTGGTCTCCGGCGACGTGTCCGAGGACGGCAGCCCGTCGTCCTACACGGCGGTGCGCGACCGGATCGGCGGCTGGGCGGAGCGGCACGGGGCCGCGTTCGTCGCGGTGCCCGGCAACCACGACCAGCGCGAGGGCTTCCGTCAGGTGCTCGCGAACGGCCACGTCCTGGGGCAGGGCGGCCACCGGCTCGTGCACACCATGGAGTACCTGCCGCCCTCGGTCCCGGTGTCCGGGCAGTCGATCGTCGACGGCCGACGCGTCGTCACGGTCGACACGAGCGTGCCCGGTGCCGGGTACGGCGAGCTGAGCGAGACCGCCCTCGAGCGGCTGCGCGGAGCACTCGCCGCCGACGAACGAGCACCGCACGGCACCGTCGTGGTCCTGCACCACCCGCCGCTGCCCGCCCCGACCGAGCTGCACGAGGCGCTGCGCCTGCAGAACCCCGGCGCGCTCGCCGACGCGATCCGTGGTTCCGACGTCCGGGTGGTCCTCGCCGGGCACTACCACCACCACTTCGCGGGGTCGCTCGCCGGTGTCCCCGTCCTCGTCGCGCCCGGGGTCGCGAACGACACCGACGTCGTCGGACCGTACGACGAGGAGTCCGCCGTCGTCGCCAGCGGTGCCCTCGTCGTCGACGTCGCCGAGGACGGCTGCGTCTGGTCGACACCCGTCCGCGTCGCCGGCGACGCCGAGGCACGCGCGTTCCACATCGACGCCGAGTCGGTCCGCGCGGTCATCGCCGCCGCCGGCAAGCACTGACCACGGTCTCGCTGCGCACCACGCGAAGTGCACGCGCGTCGAGGCGGACGGGAGGCCCGTGGCGGGGCCGTCACGGGCCTCCCGTCCGCCGTCTGGTCGCGTCTCGGGTGCCGGTGCCCGCACCCCCTCGGGCTGCACGCGGGAACACCGAGTAGGCCGGACGCACACGTCAGCGAAGGAGCAGCCCATGCGCATCGGCAGTGCAGTGCAGTACGACCGGTACGGCGACTTCGACGTCGTCGAGCTCGTCCCCCAGCAGAAGCCCACGGCCGGCCCCGGCGAGATCGTCGTCGAGATCGTCGCGGCGGGCCTGAACCACATCGAGCGGTTCCTGCGTGAGGGAAAGCTCCGCGACCACGTCGACCTCGAGTTCCCCGCCCACCAGGGCGTCGACTTCGCGGGCATCGTCCGTGCGCGGGGCGACGGCGTGAAGGACCTGCGCATCGGCGACGAGGTCATGGGACACGCGCCGCAGGGCGGGGCGCACGCCACCTGGATCGCGGTGCCGCGCGGCGCCGTGATCAAGAAGCCGGAGCACGTCGGGTGGGAGGTCGCCGGCGGCCTGTACCTGGCGGGCTGCACCGCGGTGTCGGTGGTGCGCTCACTCCGCCTCGGACCGAAGGACACCGTCGTCATCACGGCCGCGGCGGGCGGGGTCGGCCACATCGAGTGCCAGCTGGCGCACGACTCCGGCGCGACCGTCATCGCGCTCGGCAGCCCGCGCAACCACGACTACCTGCGCCAGATCGGCACGCTGCCCGTCGCCTACGGGGAGGGCGAGGAGGACCGAATCCGCGCCATCGCCGACGGTCGTCAGGTCACCGCGTTCATCGACAACCACGGCGAGAGCAACGCCGAGCTGCTGGCCGAGCGGCTCGGCGTCAGCACCGAACGGTTCGTGTCGTCGGAGGAGCGTCGGGACATCGAGGTCCGGTTCCTCCGGGCGCCCGCCGAGGACGAGGAGACCCGCGAGCTCCTGACCCTGCTGGCCAAGGCTGTGCAGGACCGCCGCGTGCAGGTGCTCATCTCGGGCTTCTACCCGTTCGAGTACATCGTCGAGGCGTACGAGGACCTGGCCGAGATGAAGTCGCGTGGGAAGGTCGTGATCGGGATGCAGACCGTCGAGACCGGCGCACGGCTCGACTGGTACCGCTCCGAGAAGGCCCGCGACCTGCGCGACCGGTACGCCGAGGAACGCGGGACGGACACGGAGACGATGGCCGGCGGGACGGCGACACCGGCGAGCTGAGCCAGCTGACGCGGCGCGCATCCGCGCCGCGTCAGCTCAGGATGTCCTTCGAGGCGAACCGGCTGTACGCCAGCGCCCCGAAGACGACGACGTAGCCGAGCTGCAGCAGCGCGTTCGACCCGAACGAGTCGAACGAGATCGGGTCGCGGAGCAGATCGCCGAACCCGAGCCACTGGTGCGAGAACAGGAACGGGTGCAGCCAGTCGAGCTGCGGCAGCTGGTCGAGCACCTGCGACGCCCCGGCGAGCACGACCGTCGCCGCCATCGCCCCGACGGGCACGTTCGTCAGCGTCGAGGCGAACATCCCGATCGCCACGAGCCCGAGCATGGACAGTGCGACGTACAGCGCGAGCAGCAGTGCCCGACCGGCGTACGACCAGCCACCGACCTGCGTGCCGGACAGCAGCGTGACGGGACCGATCGGGAACAGCACCGCACCGATCGCCGCCCCCACCAGCACCACGAGCAGCGTCGCAGCCAGGCAGAACGCCACCGCGCCGGCGAACTTGACCAGGATGAACCGCACCCGGCCGGTCGGCGCGACGAGCAGGTAGCGGATCGTGCCGTGGCTCGCCTCGCCCGCGACGGTGTCTCCCGCCACCACCCCGACGGTCAGCGGCAGGAACAGCGGGATCGAGACGGTCAGCGCGGTGAACGCCACGAACAGGCCGTTGTTGGTGATGTCCCCGAGGAACGCCGGGCCGCCGTCGTCGCCGTCGGTGGTCAGCCGCACTGCGATCGCGATGAGGATCGGGACCAGGCCGAGCGCCCCGAACATGGCCCAGGTACGACGCCGGCGGAACACCAGCGCGAGTTCGGAGCCGAGCAGGGCGAACGGCCGTTGCCGGCGGCGGACCGGCAGGTCGCGCACGGCCGCGTCAGGCTGCGACATCGAATCCCTCTCCGGTGAGTGCGACGAACAGGTCCTCGAGCGTCCCGCCGCCGACCGTCAGGCCACGGACCCGGACATCGGCGCGGACGAGCTCGGCGGTGATGGTCTCCGGGAGCAAGTCGTTCGGCAGGTCGGCGACCAGGACGTCGGCGCCGCCGTCGTGCCGCGGGGCGAGTCCGAGTCGTGCGAGCACCGCGCTCGCCTGCCCGACGTCGGGGGTGCGGACCGTCACGGTGCGGGCGCCGGCCGAGCGGAGTTCGTCCAGCGGGCCCTGCGCCACGATCTTGCCCGTCCGCATCACCGCGGCGTGGGTGCACACCTGTTCGATCTCGGCGAGCAGGTGGCTCGACACGAACACCGTCGTGCCGTCGTCGGCCAGGGAACGGATGAGGTTGCGGACCTCCCGCGTGCCCTGCGGGTCGAGGCCGTTGGTCGGCTCGTCGAGCACCAGCAGTTCGCGCGGCGAGAGCAGGGCGTTCGCCAGGCCGAGCCGCTGCTTCATGCCGAGGGAGTACGCGTGCGCCTTCTTGTCCGCCGCGTGCGTCAGCCCCACGCGGTCGAGCGCGCTCGCCACGCGGGCCTTCCGGGTGCGGGGGTCCGACGTGGGGTCGGCCGCGTCGAAGCGCTGCAGGTTCGCCCGGCCCGACAGGTACGGGTAGAACGCCGGCCCCTCGACCAGCGCGCCGACCCGCGGCAGGACCTCGTGCAACGCTTTCGGCATCGGCTCGCCGAGGACCTGGATCGTGCCGCCCGTCGCGCTCGACAGGCCGAGCAGCATCCGGATCGTGGTGGTCTTGCCGGAGCCGTTCGGCCCGAGGAACCCGAAGACCGCGCCGCGCGGCACCGCCAGGTCGATGCCGTCGACGGCGCGCTGCTTGCGGAACACCTTCTGGAGGCCCGTGGTGCGGATCGCGAGGTCGGTGGCCGTCGCCGGGGCGGTCGCCTGCACGGCGTCCGGTCCGGTCGTGCGCACCCCGTCGGGGCTGGCGCGCACGTCGTCGTGGCTCGCGCTCACTTCGCAGCGGCGACCAGGGAGGCCACCGGCACCGCACCCGCGAGGACACGGCCGTCGTCGGTCAGGTACACGGAGACGAGCGACGTCTGCACGGCACGCCCGCCGTCGACGGGCTTCGTCAGCTGGTCGAGCAGGCCCGAGGCCTCGCCCTCGAGCCCGGACTGGTCGACCGTGCCGGCGGGGAGCTCGGCGATGGTGCTCCAGCCCGTGCCGGTGAAGCTCGGCTCGTCACCGCTGCGCTCGGCCTCGCCGCCGTGCCCGCGGTGCTCACCCTCCGCGTCGGTTCCGGCGTCGGACAGGTCCTTCTCGGTGACCTTCGCGTTCGACGGCGGGGTGAAGTCGAACAGCCGCGCGGCCGGGGCACCGTAGTCGAGGCTCGTGAACCCGACCTGCACCGCGGGGTCGTCCCCGCCGGCTGCTTCGACGCTCGCACGGAGCGGGAGCCCGGTCTGCTGGTCCACGGCCAGCCGGACGGCTCCGACGAGGGTGTCCGACGACTTCGGCGTCAGGGTGATCTGCCAGGCGTCGTGTCCGGCGACGCTGACCTCGGTCGGCTTCGACACGGTGGTGGTCGGGGTGATCGCGTCGATGGCCTGCTTCGCGATGTCGGCCGGGGTGGTCGTGCCGTCCTGC
The DNA here is from genome assembly GCF_015351025.1 of Curtobacterium sp. VKM Ac-1376. Classification (GTDB taxonomy): domain Bacteria; phylum Actinomycetota; class Actinomycetes; order Actinomycetales; family Microbacteriaceae; genus Curtobacterium. The sequence continues at coordinate 451,399 of NZ_JADKRV010000001.1, forward strand.
GGGTCCTCCGCGGCGTCGCTCGGCAGGGTCACGTGGGTGGCCGTTCGCTCCTTCGAGTCCCAGGTCCAGACCTCGGCACCGTTGCGGACGACGTCCTGCTCGGCGAGCTGCTGCGTCAGCTGGACGCGCTGCTTGTCCGGGCCGTCGACGTAGACGCGCGCGGTGTGCGCCGAGGTGAGCAGGCCGAGCACGTCGGAGGCGTCACCCTCGAGCGAGGAGCCACCGGTCCCGGTCGGCAGCTCCGGCAGGCCGAGGGCACTCGTCTGCGAGAGCTTGCCCGAGTACTGGGCGTCGGAGGACTTCGCGATGCTGGCGATGACGGCCGCCGCGCTCGGGTTCGTCCCCGCGATCGGGTCGCTCGCAGCGTTCGCGATCATCGGGGCGGCAACGGCTCCGGCGACGACGACCGGTGCGATGACGGCTGGCAGCCATGCTGACTTCTTCATCGGGTTCCCCTCGTGGAGCAGCAGAGTCGTCGGTACGGTACGTCCGCCCCCCGACAGGCAGCTGGGCATCCGCAAAACGGGCCGAACTAGGCGCTCGCTCCGGCGTCGACGCCGGCGGGGGCGCTGCCGTCGTAGGCGCAGATGGCGTTGACCTTCTCGGCACTCGCGCTGGTGCGGTCGAACTCGTAGCCGAGCCACTCCTTCGCCAGGCGTCGTGCGAGCTCGATGCCGACGACGCGCTGCCCCATGCAGAGCACCTGGGCATCGTTGGACAGGATCGAGCGCTCCACGCTGTACGAGTCGTGTGCGGTGACAGCGCGGACACCCGGGACCTTGTTGGCGCTGATCGCCACGCCGAGGCCGGTGCCGCAGATCAGGATCGCGCGGTCGGCCTCGCCGTTCGCCACCAGGCGTGCAGCGTCGACGGCGACGTGCGGGTAGGCGGTGTGCCCGTCCGCGTCGACGCCGACGTCGACCACGTCCGACACCCGGTCGTCGGCGACCAGGTCGGCCTTGATGATCTCCTTGTAGTCGAACCCGGCGTCGTCGGACCCGATCACGAGACGGTACGTCATGGGTGTGCTCCCTCCGCGCTCGGAGATCCGAACGCTCCTTCCAGTCTGCGACGACCACGGACATCTGTCCAGCACACAATTTCTGCGCTGCGCGTGGCGGTAGCATCGCACCATGTCGGCCGAGACCCCCACCCCGGACGGAGCCCGGACCCGGTTCCCGCTGGACACCGTCTACCAGGCGGCGCGGATGTACTACCTCGAGGACGCCACGCAGGTCGAGATCGCCTCGCGCCTCGGTGTCTCAAGACCGACCGTCTCGCGGCTCGTCGCCGAGGCACGCAAGGCCGGACTCGTCCGCATCGAGGTCGTCGACCCGTTCCAGGACGAGACCGTGGCGCTCGCCGAACGCCTGCAGGTCGTGCTCGGGCTCCGAGCCGTACACCTCGCCGCGGTCACCCACGCGGCGACGCTCGGCGCCGACCTGGCCGCCCCCCTCGCTGCCGCGGTGGAGGGGATGGGACTGGTCCCCGGCGACGCCGTCCTGATGTCGTCCGGGCGCACCGTCCACGACGTCGCGCGCTCCGGCATGCCCGCGATGTCGGGCGTGCAGCTCGTCCCGACCGTGGGCGGGCAGGCCGACCCGATGCCGTGGTTCCAGACGAACGAGATCACCCGGACGGCCGCCGAGCACTCCGGCGCGATCCCGGCGTTCCTGTTCGCCCAGGCGCTGCCGTCCCCGGCGATGCGGTCCACCCTCGACGAGGACCCGGCGTTCCAGCACGTCGTCGGGCTGTGGAGCCGGGCGAAGGGCGCGATCCTCGGCATCGGTGCGCCGACCCACACGCGCGACGCCCTGGCCAGGGGCATCCCGGTCGAGGACGCCGTGTTCGACCGGGCCACCGGCGACGTCTGCCTGAACTTCTACGCCGCCGACGGTTCCGCCATCGAGTTCCCCGGGAGCGACCGGATGGTGCGGACCTCGCGCGAGATCCTGTCGACCGTGCCGCACGCCGTCGGGGTCGCCGTCGGCGCCGCGAAGGTGTCGAGCATCGTCGGTGCCGTCCGCGGTGGGCTGGTCAACGAGCTGGTGACGGACGCGGCGACGGCGCGCGCCGTGCTCGACGCCCTCGCCTGAGCGACCCGGCTCGGCGCCCGATCCTTCCCATCGCGCGTGAGATGGAGGGTGGATTCGGGCATACCTGGTCGTTTCTTCGTGGCAGGTACGCCCGGTTCCGGTCGGTACGCCCGGTTCCGGTCGGTACGCCGGCCGGGAGGCGCGGGGCGGGGCCGCACCGCGCCTCCCGGCCGGTGGTTCCCGCGTCTACGGCGTGCGCCGCACGTCCCACAGGTGGTGCACCGGGTCGTGCGTATAGTAGGTGGCGAGCGTCGCGACGGTGAAGGCGCTGCCGTCGGACCGGAGCCCGGTGCGCTCGAGCACCTCGTCGGGCACCGCCGCGAAGGCGCGGGCCGCGCGGTCGGCCGACTCCCGCAGCTCCCGCGCGACGCCGGCGGGGTCCTGCTCGCCGTAGCGCTCCTGCACGGCGGTGGCGTCCTGGTCCCAGTTGGGGAAGGTCGGGGCGTCCTCGGTGAGCATCAGCTCGAGGCGCTCGGCCATCTTCCGGTGCACGTCGCGCACGTGGGCGCCGTACTCGAGCGGTGACCAGGTGTGGTCATCCGGGCGGTCACGGACGTCGTCGCGTCCGAGCACTGCCGGCCACCCGGCGGTGTTCTCGTCGATGATGCCCGGCACGTCGCGGATCGTCACGGTGCTGCCGTCGTAACCGCACTCGGGGCACGCGGACTCGATGACCCACGTCCAGCTCTTCGTCTCGGGTTCGATCGCCATGGGGCCGATGTTATGGCCTCGTTACTCAGCTTCCTGGTTCGCCGGACTGGTGCGGATCGACGGCGACCCCCGTCCGGGTGACACGCCGGTTCCTGAGAATCCCCGGCCAATGACATTTCGGTTGCTCGGTAACGTCGCTCGCTGTTCTGGGCCGGGTCCCCGCCGGTCAACCGATCCCCCCGAGGAGCAGTGCATGGGTTCCGACCCCAGCAGTACCCATCCCCGACCGCACCGACGACTGCGCGAGAGCGACGTCACCGTGGTCGACAAGAGCATGATGCGCCGAGCCGTCAGCGGCATGGTCGTCGGCAACACCATGGAGTGGTACGACGTCGGTGTCTACGGCTACCTGGCCGTGACCATGGGCAAGGTCTTCCTGCCCACGGCCGAACCGTCGGTGCAGATCCTGTTCAGCCTGGGGGTGTTCGCGGCGACCTACATCGCGCGGCCCCTCGGTGGTATCGTGTTCGGACGCCTCGGCGACCGCATCGGGCGCCAGAAGATCCTCGCCACGACGTTGATCATGATGGCGGCGTCGACGTTCCTGATCGGCGCGCTGCCCGCCTACGCGACCATCGGCGTCTTCGGCCCGATCCTGCTCGTCGTGCTGAAGCTGGCGCAGGGCTTCTCGACCGGTGGTGAGTACGCCGGTGCGACGACCTTCGTCACCGAGTACGCCCCGGACCGCCGCCGCGGGTTCTTCGCGAGCATCCTGGACTTCGGCAGCTACCTGGGCTTCGCGCTCGGCGCCACGGTCGTGTCGGTGCTGCAGATCACCCTCGGCGAAGAGGCGATGACCGCGTACGGCTGGCGGTTCCCGTTCCTGGCGGCCGGTGTGATCGGCGTCGTGGCGATCTGGTTCCGCCTGCGCATCGAGGAGTCGCCGGTGTTCCAGGCGACCCAGGCCGCGCAGGAGGCCGCGACCGAGACCCGGGCGTCCTTCGACGGTGAGCGCCCCGCCAGCGTCGTCGCGATGGTCCGCCAGCACTGGCGTCCGATCGTCATCGCGATCATGCTCGTCGCGGCGTCGAACACCGTCGGCTACGCGCTGACCTCGTACATGCCGACGTACCTGACCGACTCGCTCGGGTACTCCGCGCTCGACGGCACGCTGCTGACGATCCCGGTGCTCCTGCTGCTCGCGGTGATGCTGCCCCTGACCGGCAAGCTGTCCGACCGCCTCGGGCGCCGTGTGGTGATGTGGATCGGTGCCGCCACCACGGTCGTGCTCGTCGTGCCGGCGTTCATGCTGATCGGGCACGGGGCGCAGTGGTCGACGCTCGCCGGCCTCGGGCTGCTCGCGCTGATGACCGCGCTGTGGGTGTCGAACCAGGCTGCGTCGCTGCCGGCGCTGTTCCCGACCTCGACGCGGTACGGCGGCATGGGCTTCGCCTACAACATCGCGATCGCCGTGTTCGGCGGGACCACCCCCCTGATCGTGCAGGCACTGCTCACTGCGACGGGTGACCAGCTGGCGCCGGCGTACTTCCTGATGGCGATGAGTGTCGTCGGTGCGATCGGTGTCTTCTGCATGAAGGAGTCCTCGCAGCGTCCGCTGCCCGGGTCGATGCCGGCGGTGGAGACGGAGGACGAGGCGAAGGAGCTCGTGCTCACGCAGGACACGAACCCGCACCTGGACCTCGGTGACCTGCCGTTCGCCGCGCAGGACGCCGCTGCTGCCGCTGCGCGCGACGCTGCTGCGCAGGAGGCGCCGCCGGTGCGTTGACGCGTGCGGCTCTCGGCGTGACCACGGACGGGAGGCGCGGTGCGGGTCCGACCCGCACCGCGCCTCCCGTCCGTGCGCGCGCACACTGCGACGATCCACGCGTCGATCGACGCGTGTTCTGTCGTTGCATGCGCTTGTACCGGATGCGTACGCATGAGACGACGTTGCACGCGTCGATCGACTCGCGTTCTGTCGGAAGATGCGCACGCACCCACCGCAACCCGCACCCGCACCGCCCTCACTCGTGCCGGTGCTCCGACGCCGGGACCAGCGACTGCCCGATCGGGGCATCGACGTCCCACGACGATTTCGCAGTCGGGACGAGCGCGAGCACCGACCCGAAGCTCGACCACGAAGAACCCGCGCTGGAACACCCGGCAGGGCTGACGTCAGCGGCGGTCCGTAGGGTGGCGGCATGCGACTGCTGCTCATCCGACACGGCCAGACCCCCGCGAACGTGAACGGTGTCCTCGATGCCGTGGTGCCCGGACCGGGGCTGACGGAGCTCGGGCAGCAGCAGGCCGACGCCCTGCCCGCGGCGCTCGCCGACCGTGGGATCGAGCGACTGTTCGTGTCGTCGATGGTCCGCACGCAGATCACCGCGGCACCCCTCGCGACCGCGCTCGGGCTCGAGCCCGTGGTACTGCCCGGCCTGCGCGAGATCGAGGCGGGCGACACCCAGGGCAAGAGCGACACCGTCTCGGTGCAGACCTACATCTCGACCGTGCACGGCTGGTCCGGTGGCGATCGCACGACCCGCATGCCCGGTGCCGAGAGCGGGATCGAGTTCTTCGCGCGCTACGACGACGCCGTCCGCCAGATCGAGGCCACCGGGGTCGCCGTCGCGGCAGCGGTCAGCCACGGCGCGGCGATCCGCACGTGGGCGAGCGCGGCCGCCGACAACACCCCGGACCACTTCGGCACGGAGCGCCACCTGGAGAACACCGGGATCGTCGAGCTCGAGGGGTCCTTCGCCGATGGTTGGCACCTGGTCGACTGGGAGGGCGAGCCCGTCGGCGGCGACCAGCTCATCGACCGCACGGCGCTCGACCCGACCGGCGAGCGGTACTGACGCGCGGGTCGCGCACGCGACCAGCAGACGGACAGGAGGCCCGGTACCAGCTGGTACCGGGCCTCCCGTCTGCCTGTGCGCGTTACGCGAGCTGCGCCGATGCCGACGTGAGCGGCACGATCACGCCGTGCGACTCGCGCAGCACGTCGAGCGTGCGCTGGACCTCGTCCGCGCGCTCTTCGGCCGTCCAGTCGAGCGCACCGGCGAGTACGTCCGCCAGCTCGTCGAGCAGGTCGATCGTGACGCCACCGACGAACGCCAGGTTCGTGCGACGCAGGACGACGTCGACCAGGTGGACGGCCTGCTCGTGCTCGGCGAAGTACGCGACCTCCGCGCGGGTGAGCGACGGGTCCGACTCGAGTGCCTCGACCGGGCCGTCGGTCAGGACGTCCACGACCTCGGCGGCACGGGTGCCGTAGCGCTCGAGCAGCCCCTCCACCAGGGACTCGTCCAGGCCGTCGCGGTGCGACTTGATCCACAGGGCGCGCTGGGCGTCCGTGGTCGGGAACTCCTTGCCACCGCCGATCGGCATCCCGGTCGTGTCGACCTTGCGGGTCATGCCGAGCTTGGTCGTCGCCTCGGTGGACAGGTGTGCGGCGAGGGCGCGGAACGTCGTCCACTTGCCGCCGACGAGCGACAGCACGGTCGACTTCGGCAGACCGGCGATCTGCGTGTCCACGATCCGGTAGTCGCGGGAGACGAAGCCGGGGGCGGTGTCCTCGTGACGGGGGAGCGGGCGGATGCCGGAGTAGCTGTAGACGATGTGGTCGCGCGTGACCTCGATCTGCGGGAACACGTGCTTCACGAGCCCGAAGAAGTAGTCGATCTCCTCGTCCGTGGTCGTGACCGGCTTCGCGGGGTCGGCGTCGATGTCGGTCGTGCCGATGAGCACCCGGCCCTTGAGCGGGTAGATGAGGACGATGCGGCCGTCGTCGTTCTCGAAGAACAGCTCGCGGCCCTTGGTGGCCTCGAGCAGCTCGTCGTTGCGGACGACGATGTGCGAGCCCTTCGTGCCGCCCATGAACTTCGTCTCGCCGCCGAACGCCCCGTTCGTCAGGTCGGTCCAGGGGCCGGAGGCGTTGATCACGACGTCGGCGGTGAAGACGAACTCGTCGCCGGTCTCGCGGTCGCGCAGCAGGACGCCGCCGTCACGGGTTCCGGCGGCCTCGACGTAGTTGGTGGCGCGCGCGGTCGCGGCGGAGCCGCTCCCGGTGCCCGCGGCCAGGCCGTCCTTCAGGACGTCGAGGGCCAGGCGCTCGGGCTCGTGCACGCTCGCGTCGTAGTAGGTGCCCGTGTACTTCAGGTCCTTGTTGAGGGCCGGCATGTCCTCGAGCGCAGCCTTCCTGGTGCGGAAGACGTGCTTCGGGACCGAGCCGCCGTCGCGCGAGAAGGAGTCGTAGATCGTCATGCCGATCTTGATGAGCATCGCGCCGCGCTCCTTCGTGGAGCGCTGCTTGTGCGTCAGCATGCGCAGCGGGGCGTTCATGATGCCGGAGAACGTCGAGAAGATCGGCATCGTCGTCTGCAGCGGCTTGACGTAGTGCGGGGCGATGCGGATCAGGCCGTTGCGCTCCTGCACGCTCTCGCGCACCAGGCGGAACTCGCCGTTCTCCAGGTAGCGGATGCCGCCGTGGATCATGTGGCTCGAGGCCGCGGAGGCGCCGGAGGCGTAGTCGCTCCGCTCGACCAGGGCGACGTCGACGCCCTGCAGGGCGAGGTCGCGGAACGTGGCGATGCCGTTGATGCCGCCGCCGACGACGAGGACCTGCGCGTTCGGGCGCTCGGTGAGGGCGGTCACCGTGTTCCGGGGCTGTGTCTTCTTCGACATGGTTCGTCGCTTCCTTCGTCTGTTCGTGGGTCAGGATCGATCGTGCGCTCGTTCGACAAGGTGGGCAACTTGCGTGCACGAACGTGCAGCACCGGTGTCGTGCAGCCCGAGACGGCCGTCCGGAGGCGCGACAGGGGTTGCAGAGGCCGTGCACGTCCGTGCATGGTTGCGTTCGACAGATCGGAGCACCATGAGCGATGCGGCCCAGCCCATGCGCACGCAGCAGGCGCTGCGCGCTGCCCACCTGTACTACCTGCAGGACCTGACGATGGACGCGATCGCCGATGAACTCGGCACCTCGCGCTCGTCGGTGTCGCGCCTGCTCAAGTACGCCAGGGACACCGGGCTGGTGGACATCCAGATCCGGTCGCCCCTCGACCAGGCGGCCGCGCTGAGCCGGAGCATCCGGTCACGCTTCGGGGTGCACGCGCACGTCGTCCCGGTGCCGGACCACACGAGCGACGTCGACCGGCTCGAACGCGTCGCGCTGTCCGCCGCGCGGATCCTGACCCAGTACGTCGAGTCGAACATGGTCATCGGGATCTCGTGGGGATCGACGGTGAGCGCGGTCAGCCGGTACCTGGTGCCGAAGACCACGCACGGGTCGACGATCGTGCAGATCAACGGCGCCGCGAACACCCGCACGACCGGCATCGTCTACGCGTCCGAGATCCTGCGTCGGTTCGGCGAGGCCTACGGCGCGTTCGTGCAGCAGTTCCCCGTGCCGGCGTTCTTCGACGACCCCGCCACGAAGGAAGCACTGTTCCGCGAGCGCTCGATCCGCCGTGTGCTCGACCTGCACGAGCGGATGGACCTGGTCGTCTTCGGTGTCGGCGCCCCGCAGGCCCCGGTGCCGTCGCACGTCTACTCGGGCGGCTACCTCGACCCCGCGGACCGTGACGAGCTCACGAAGGCGCAGGTCGTCGGGGACGTCTCGACCGTGTTCTACCGGGCGGACGGGTCGTGGCGGGACATCGGGGTGAACGCCCGTGCGGGCGGCCCCGACCTCGACACCATCAAGCGCGCGCCGCGTCGGGTCTGCGTCGTCGCCGGCCGGTCGAAGGCCGCGTCGTTGAAGGGCGCACTGGCCTCCGGGCTGGTGACGGACCTGATCCTGGACGAGAGCGTCGGGCAGGCGATCCTGCAGCCCTGACGCAGCACGTGAAGCAGTTTGTCGGTCACTCGTCATAGGTTCTGACCATGGCGCCCACTTCTGAGATCGAGGCCGACACGCGGTACTTCCGGCGGCTCGTCGGCACCGACATCGACGAAGCCCTGACCTTCTTCGGCGGCGACTACGACTTCCAGTCGCCGCGGGTCCGACGGACGCGGCCGCGGTCCCACTGGGACTTCGCCGGGGTCGGCGACGAGCGGATGTCCCTCCGGTCGTCGCGGTTCATGGTGGACCTGCGGACGGACAGCCGGACGGACGGCGAGTTCCTCGTCGCCTGGACCCGGAGTGGATCGAGCACGCTCAGCCACGCCGGTGGCGAGCAGCCCCTCGAGCCCGGCGTGCCCGTGGTCCTGCCGTTCGCCGAGACCTTCCGGCTGCACCACCACGACATCGGGATGAACATCGTGCAGCTCGACGCTGACTTCGTCCGGTCGATCGTCGGAGAACAGGACTTCGCGTTCGAGTCGCTCCGGCGCCCCACCGCTGACGGGCTCCGTGCGTGGCGGTCCGTGGTCCGGCGGCACTCGTCGACCTGGCTCGACGTCGATCGAGAACTCGACCCGATCGCGCAGCGGAGCATCGCGGAGGACTTCGCGACCGCTGCGATCCGGGCGTTCCCCCGGCGCACCGGGTGGCGGGCGACGGTGTCGGGCAGCGGGCCGGAGCACGACCGGGTCCGTCGTGCGCTGGAGTTCGTGCACGAGCACGCGCGCGAGCCGATCGGCACCCCGGAGATCGCCCAGGCCGCCGGACTCAGTCCGCGCGGGCTGCAACAGTCGTTGCGTCGGCACCTCGACCAGACGCCCGGCGCGCTGCTGCGGAGCGTCCGGCTCGACGGCGCGCGGACCGACCTGGTGCGTGGCGACCTCGACGGGACCACCGTTGCCGAGGTCGCCCGGACGTGGGGCTTCGGACACCTCGGCCGCTTCTCGGCGACGTACCGCTCCCGGTTCGGCGAGCTGCCGAGCGAGTCGCTGCGCGGGCACTGAAGCGGTCGCGGCGCCGCCGAATCTCGTCGCACCGATCGGCCCGATACTGTCCGGATGTTCGGTGGTGGCGGACCGCCGGCGAATCTGGTGCTCAATGGTGGGGACGAACGCACCGCCCACGAAGGAGTCCGCATGCGCATCGGCGTCCCGACCGAGATCAAGAACAACGAGTACCGCGTCGCGGCCACGCCTGCCGGTGTCGCCGAGCTCGCGTCGCACGCCCACCAGGTCCTGGTGCAGGCCGGTGCCGGAGCCGGTTCGGCGTTCACCGACGACGAGTACCGCACCGCCGGCGCCACGATCGTCGACACCGCGGCGGAGGTCTGGGAGCGCGCGGACCTGATCCTGAAGGTCAAGGAGCCGGTCACGTCGGAGTACCCGCTGATCAGACCGCGCCAGGTGCTCTTCACCTACCTGCACCTCGCCGCCGACCGGCCGCTGACCGATGCGCTCATCGCCTCTGGTGCGACGGCGATCGCGTACGAGACCGTGCAGCTGCCGGACCGGTCACTGCCGCTGCTGTCCCCGATGTCCGAGGTCGCCGGGCGACTGTCCGCCCAGGTCGGCGCCCACCACCTCATGCGTGCGAGCGGCGGGCGTGGCCTGCTGCTCGGCGGGGTCCCCGGGGCACCCAAGGGGCACGTCGTGGTGATCGGCGGCGGTGTCGCCGGCGAGCACGCAGTGACGATGGCGCTCGGCATGGGGGCGGACGTCACCGTCTTCGACATCAGCCTGCCCCGGCTCCGCGCGCTCGACGCCCGGTTCGACGGCCGGATCACGACGCTGCGCTCCTCGGCCCACGCCATCCCCGAGGCACTTCGTGACGCCGACCTCGTGATCGGTTCGGTGCTCATCCCCGGGGCGTCGGCACCCAAGCTCGTCACCGACGCGATGGTCGCCGACATGCGCCCGGGGTCGGTGCTGGTCGACATCGCGATCGACCAGGGCGGCTGCTTCGAGGGCTCCCACCCGACCACCCACGACGACCCCACCTTCGCCGTGCACGACACCGTGTACTACTGCGTGGCGAACATGCCCGGTGCCGTCCCGCGCACGAGCACGATCTCGCTGACGAACGCCACGCTGCCCTACGCCGTCGCGATCGCCGACCGCGGGTGGCAGGCCGCGCTCGAGGCCGACCCGGCGCTCACCGCGGGCCTGAACGTGCACGCCGGCCGCGTCACGAACGCCGCGGTCGCCGCCGCGCACGGCCTGGTGGCGTCCGCGCGCTGACGCGGCTGGCTCCGGCGCCGCCCCCTTTCGCGAAAGCGACAGTTCCCCGCCGAACATCCGCGGGGATCTGTCGCTTTCGCGGGTCGGACGGGTGCGGCACCGCGAGATCTGTCGCTTTCGCGGACCTGAAGTCCAGGCAGCGGCGGGTCAGGCAGCTGCGGGTCCGGCAGCCGCCGGTCAGGCAGCCGCGGGGCAGGCCGCCACGGGAGCCGCCGCCCGACCGGCACGCCCGTCGACCCAGCCGGCGCGGGCACGCACCACCACGGTCACGACGACCACGGCCGCCGCAGCCACCACGGCCGCGACCGCCGTCGGCACGGAGACGAGCGGCCCCTCGAACCGGGCCACCGCCACCCACGCCAGACCCCACGCGACCGAGGCCATCGGCGCCAGGCGCCCCCGACCCCACAGCGCGATGAGGACCCCGACGAGCCCGGCCGCCGCGGCGATGACGACACCCCAGACGTCCTGCCCGAGCTCGAACCCCCGGAAGCCCGCCGCCGTCAGCACCGCGGCGGTGTTCGCCGCCGTCGCGACGCACACCCAGCCCAGGTAGAGCCCGAACGTGCCGTCGGTCAGGATCGCCGCGAGCACCCCCGACGGTCGGGTCCGACGCAGGATCGTGAACGTCCGGATCAGCACGACGAGCAGCGCGACGATGATCGGTTCGCTCGCCCACAGGAACCCGAACTGCACCGACAGGATCCACGCGGCGTTGAGCAGCAGGGAGAGCACCGCCGGCACGACCAGCCGCTCGTGCCGCTCGTCGTCGGCGGTGCGGACGAGCTGCAGGACCGCGTAGCCGATGAGCCCCGCGTAGACGACGCTCCAGATGGAGAACGCCGGGCCGTCCGGGGCGATCGCGGTCGAGGACGCCGACAGCGCGCCACCGGCGGCGTCCTGGATCGGTGTGCCACCGGCAGCGCCCGAGCCGACGTACGCGCCGGTCACGGCCACGACCGCGCTCACGACCACCGCGATGCGCTTCCAGATCCTCTTCACGTCCGTCCTTTCGTCAGCATGCTGATGACCTGCACCGTAGGCGGCTCGTGCAGCTGGTCGTGCAGCGCGCGTTCAGGCAGGACGGGAGGCGCGGGGCGGGCTGGGACCGCGCCTCCCGTCCGTCCGTCGGCCACCTGCGTACGGTGGTCGCGTGAGCGTCGCACTGAACACCGTCTACATCGACCGGATCGCCCCGATCGCGAGTCCGTCGCTCGACGACACCTTCCGGATGCTCGACGAGCAGGGCGCCAGTGCCTGCATCGTCCTGCACCAGCCCGACGCCGAGGAACTCGGCGACGTCGCGGTCGCCCTCGGCCTGCACGAGCTGGCTGTCGAGGACTCCGCCGAGGGGCACCAGCGTCCGAAGCTCGAGCGCTACGGGTCGACCCTGTTCGTCGTCCTCAAGCCAGCGCTCTACAACGACGCGATGGAGGAGGTGGCGTTCGGCGAGGTGCACGCCTTCGTGGGCGACACCTTCTTCCTCGTCGTCGTGAAGGCCGACCCCCGCGGCGAGCAGACCGTCCCCCGCGCGCTGCAGCGGATGAGCGGCAAGCCCGGGCTGGTGACGGTCGGGCCGCAGGCGCAGCTCTGGGCACTGATGGACACGATCGTCGACGGCTACGCACCGGTGATCGACGGCCTCGAGGAGGACATCAACCAGATCGAGGACCAGCTGTTCTCCGGCGAGGCCGGGGTGTCCCGCCGCGTGTACGAGCTGTTCGGCGAGGTCGTCGACTTCCAGCGCGCAGCACGGCCGCTCATCAGCATCATCGAGAACCTGCACCGCGGCGCCGAGAAGTACCACCTGCCGATCGAGATGCAGCGCCGGTTCCGCGACGTCCTCGACCACGCGATCCGGACGGTGGAGCGCCTCGACACCTTCCGGCAGCTGCTGCAGAACGCCCTGACCGTCGACTCGACCCTTGCGGCCCAGAAGCAGAACGACGACACGAAACGGATCTCGGGCTGGGCGGCGATCCTGTTCGCCCCGACACTCATCGCGGCGATCTACGGCATGAACTTCACCCACATGCCAGAGCTCGGATGGCGGTGGGGCTACCCCCTGTCGATCGTGGCGATGATCCTGTTCGCCGCGAGCCTGTGGGTGGTGTTCAAGGTCAAGCGCTGGTTCTGAGCCGCGCCGCACCCGGACTTGCCACGGACGCCACCCGGGCGGAAGGCTCTGACGTGCAACGACGCCGACTGGAGCACCCATGCCGCACGACCTCGTCCACCTGACCGCCGGGGGCGTCTCCCTCGTGCTCGACTGCCGCGACGCAGCACTCCCCGCCGTCGTGCACTGGGGTGCAGCGCTCGGACCGCTCGCCCAGGACGCACTCGTGGCGCTCGCCGGCGCCGACGTCGCCCCCGTCGCCCCGAACGAGATGGACGAGCCGGTGCGTCTGGCCGTGCTGCCCGAACCGCACCGCGGGTGGAGCGGCCGCCCGGGACTCGCCGGACACCGGGACGGCGCCGACTGGTCGCCCGCGTTCACGGTGTCGTCGCTCGAGGTGTCGGACACGTCGGTCGCGGCGGACGCGGGCGACCCCACCGCCGGGCTCGCCGTCCGCGTGACGATCGAGCTGCTCGCCTCCGGGCTGGTCCGCGCACGAGCAGCGGTCACGAACACCGCCGCCGGCGTCTACACCGTCGACGACCTGACGCTGGCGATGCCGATCCCGTCCGGCGCACGGGAGATCCTGGACTTCGCCGGACGCTGGGGCAAGGAACGGACCCCGCAGCGCCGGCCCCTGGTCGTCGGGACCCACCAGCGTGACGGCCGGAAGGGCCGGACCGGTGCCGACGCCGCGACCGTGCTGACGGTGGGGGAGCCCGGCTTCGGATTCGCCCGCGGGAAGGTCTGGGGCGTCCACACGGCCTGGAGCGGGAACCACCGCCACCACGCCGAACGCCTGTCCACCGGGCGGCAGGTCATCGGCGGCGGCGAGCTCCTGCTGCCCGGCGAGGTCCGGCTCGACACCGGTGCGACGTACGAGGGGCCGTGGGTGTACTTCGCGCACGGTGACGGCCTCGACGACCAGGCCCGCCGGTTCCACCGCTGGCTCCGCAGCCGACCGCAGCACCCGACGACACCGCGCCCGGTGACGATCAACGTGTGGGAGGCCGTGTACTTCGACCACGACCTGGCGCGCCTCACCGACCTCGCCGAGCGCGCTGCGGCCCTCGGCGTCGAGCGGTACGTGCTCGACGACGGCTGGTTCCGCGGCCGCCGCGACGACCACGCCGGGCTCGGCGACTGGTACGTCGACGAGGACGTCTGGCCGGACGGCCTCGGTCCGCTGGTCGACCGGGTCCGCGCTCTCGGCATGGAGTTCGGCCTGTGGTTCGAACCCGAGATGGTGAACGAGGACAGCGACCTCGCCCGCGCCCACCCGGAGTGGATCATGCAGGCGGACGGCCGGCTGCCCGTGCGCTCCCGCGACCAGCAGGTGCTGAACCTCGCTATCCCGGAGGCCTTCGCGTACGTGCTCGAGCGGATGACGGCGATCATCGGCGAGTACGGCATCGAGTACGTCAAGTGGGACCACAACCGCGACCTCGTCGAGGCCGGGTCCCCCGGTGGCGGTGCCGCGGTGCACGAGCAGACGCTGGCCGTCTACCGCCTGATGGCCGCGCTCGGGGAGCGCTTCCCGTCGCTCGAGATCGAGTCGTGCTCGTCGGGAGGTGCCCGGGTGGACCTCGGCGTGCTGGAGCACACCGCCCGCGTCTGGGTGTCCGACGACATCGACCCCCTCGAGCGGCAGCAGATGCACCGGTGGACGCAGCAGCTCCTGCCGCCGGAGATGCTCGGCGCGCACATCGCGAGCGGGAAGAACCACACCACGGGGCGCATCCACGACCTCGCCTTCCGTGCCGGCACCGCCCTGGTCGGGCACCTCGGCATCGAGTGGGACCTGGCCCGGGCGACCCCGGCCGAGTCCGCCGAGCTCGCCGAGTGGATCGCCCTCCACCGTGAACTCCGTCCGCTCCTGCACGGCGGCGACCTGGTGCGCTCGGACGAGGTCGACGACGCACGGCTCGTGTACGGCACGGTCGCGCCGGACCAGCAGCGCGCGGTGTTCTTCCTGGCGAGCATCGGCCGCTCGGACGTCTCGGGCACCGGCAGGGTCACGTTCCGTGACCTCGACCCGGAGGCGTCCTACCGCGTCGACCCGATCGTCATCGGTGACGACCACGGCCTGGTCCGCCCGGACTGGTGGTCCGGACCGCGGGTCTTCAGCGGCCGCGTGCTCGGCAGCGTCGGCCTGCAGCCGCCGCTCATGCCGGCGGACTGCGTGGTGCCGTTCCGCGTGACGGCGGTCTGAGACCGGCTCGCCGTCCGTCCGCTGCCGGTCGGGTGCCCGACCGGGAGGCCCGACCCGGCTCACCGGGTCCGCTCAGGTCCCTTGCATGGTCGGTTCAAGGAACCTGGCCAGGATCACGGGAACGCGCCCGATCAGCGCGCTCCTCGGAAGGACCCCCGCATGCAGTGCCCCAACGACCAGGCCACCCTCGTGATGTCGGAACGCTCCGGCATCGAGATCGACTACTGCCCGGAGTGCCGCGGTGTGTGGCTCGACCGCGGTGAGCTCGACAAGATCATCGACCGGGCGGCGGGTCCGGCGCCCGGTGCCGCCTCCGCGGTGCCGCCGGTACCCCCGGTCGCGCCGATGCACCAGCAGGGGTACCGCCCCGGGATGGCCGTGCCGCGGAACGGGTACGCGTCGCCGGGGTCGCCCGGTTCGCCGGGGTCGTGGGACAAGGGCCGCCGCGGGTACGGGCAGCCCGGGTACGGGCAGCCCGGGTACGGGCAACAGAACGGGTACCGCGGCAAGCGTCGCGGCAACTGGCTGAGTGAGCTCTTCGACTGACGTGCGGCGGTGCCCGGGGAACGGCGAGCGGAGCCGTTAGGCTCTCCGATATGCCGCACTCCGGACACGCCACCCCGGTCTGGGCCCTCAAGCTCGCAGTCGTCACCGCGCTGGTCGGGGTCTCCGGCGGGATCGCCGGCATCGCCGTCTGGCTCGCCCTGCAGCTCATCCAGTTCGTCGCGTTCGGGTACGGCTTCGGCGGGCACCTCGAGGCCGCCGACGCGCCCTCGGGGCTGAACCGGTTCCTGGCCCTCACCGCGGCCGGTGTCCTGACCGGCGTCTCCTGGTGGGCGCTCCGGCGCTGGGGCCGGTCGATCCTCCCGGTCACAGCGGCCGTCGACGGCAAGCGGATGCCCGCGCTCGCGACGCTCGCGAACGCCGGTGTCCAGATCCTCGCCGTGGGTCTCGGCGCCTCGATCGGCAAAGAGGTCGCGCCGCGTGAGGTCGGCGCCTGGCTCGCCCAGCTCATCACCCGTCGAGCGGGCCTGACGCCGCGGGAGACGAAGATCCTCGTCGCTTGTGGCGCGGCAGCGGGCCTCGCCGCCGTGTACGACGTGCCGCTCGGTGGCGCGCTGTTCGCGGTCGAGGTCCTGCTCGGGGAGATCAGCTTCGCCACCGCGCTGCCAGCCTTCGCCACCAGCGCCGTCGCCGCCGTCACCGCCCGCCTCGTGATCCCGGACGAGGTGCTCTACCACGTGCCCGCGATGCACCTGTCGCCGTCGCTGCTCGTCTGGGCGATCGGCGTCGGCCCGGTGCTCGGCCTCGCGGGGGTCGGGTTCGTGAAGCTCACCAACCGGCTGCAGGGCATGGCGCCGAAGGGTTGGCACCTGCTCGTCGTGCTGCCCGTCGTCTTCGCGATGGTCGGGCTCATCGCGATCCCGTTCCCCGAGATCCTCGGCAACGGCAGGGCCCTCGGGATCGTGGCGATGAACACCTCGCTCGACGACGCCTCGATCGCCGGGCTCGCGCCGATCGTGCTCCTCCTGCTGCTCGGCGTCCTGCGGACCGTGACCACCTCGGCCACCATCGGTGCGGGTGCGGTCGGAGGGACCCTGACGCCCTCGATCGCGATCGGATCGTCGATCGGCGGGGGCCTCGGTGGCGCGTGGTTGCTGCTCTGGCCGGGCGACGGTCCGAGCCTCGCCGCCTTCGCGTTCGTGGGCGCCGCCGCGTTCCTCGCCACCACGATGCGCGCGCCCTTCACGGCGCTCGTGCTCGTCGTCGAGTTCACCCAGCAGGGAACCGACATCCTCGTCCCCTCGCTGCTCGCCGTGTCCGGAGCGGTCGCCGTCGGCTACGTCCTCGCCCGTCGGCGCAGCGCCCAGATGGTGTGAAGACCCCGAGCGTTCCGGTACGGCCCCCGACGGTGCGGCCTACGCTCGGCGGCACGACGGAGCGACGGGCTCCGCACCGAGGTGAGGAGCAGCCGATGGCGGGGTTCGACGACATCACGAAGAAGGCCCAGGAGTTCCTGAAGGACGGCAAGGTCCAGGACGCCCTGAAGAGCGAGAAGGCCGAGGGTGCGAGCGACCGGGTGCTCGGCGGCGTGGCCGACGCGGTCAAGAAGGCCACCGGCGGCAAGTACGACGACAAGATCGACGGCGCGCGTGACGCCGCCGACAAGAAGCTCGGCAACGAGTAGCGACCAGCGCGTGGGCGGCCCCGGACGGTGATCCTCCGGGGCCGCTGCCGCGCCGACTGGACGCGGCCGGGAACAACGGACACCATGGACGGGTTGCTCCGACGGCAACACCAGGAGGACGAGACGTGACAGTCGTGGCGCCGAACCAGCCGCTCGCCGAGGCCGAGGTCGAGGCGATCAAGCGGGACTTCCCGATCCTCGCGCAGGACGTGAACGGGCAGCCGCTGGCGTACCTGGACTCCGGTGCGACGGCCGAGCGCCCCCGCCAGGTCCTCGATGCCGAACGCCGGTTCCTCGAACACGACAACGCCGCCGTCCACCGCGGCGCCCACACGCTCGCGGCGCTCAGCACCGACGCCTACGAGGACGCCCGCGCCACCGTGGCCGGCTTCATCGGTGCCGCCGCCCCGACCGAGGTCGTCTGGACCGCGAACGCCACCGACGCCCTGAACCTCGTCGCCCACGGCATGGCCAACGCCAGCCGTGGTCGTGGCGGCGCCGACGCCGAGCGCTTCCGCCTCGGTGCCGGCGACGAGATCCTGGTGACCGAGGCCGAGCACCACGCCAACCTCGTGCCGTGGCAGGAGCTGGCCGCCCTCACCGGCGCGACCCTCCGCTGGGTACCCGTCACCGAGGACGGCACCTGGACCGCCGACGACGCGGCCGCGCTGATCACGGACCGCACGAGGGTCGTCGCGTTCTCGCACGTCTCGAACGTCACCGGCATGATCGCCCCCGTGGAACAGGTCGTCGGCCTCGCCCACGCCCGCGGTGCCCTCGTCGTGCTGGACGCCTGCCAGTCCGCACCACACCGCCCGGTCGACGTGCAGCAGCTCGGGGTCGACTTCGCCGCGTTCTCCGGGCACAAGATGCTCGGCCCGAACGGCATCGGCGTGCTCTGGGGCCGTGGCGAGCTGCTCGACGCCCTGCCCCCGTTCCGCACCGGCGGCTCGATGATCACCACCGTGACGATGGAGGGCTCGGAGTTCATGCCCGCGCCCGAGCGGTTCGAGGCCGGCACCCAGCCCGTGTCCCAGGCCGTCGCCCTCGCCGAGGCCGTCCGGTACCTGCAGCGCATCGGCATGGAGCGGGTCCGCGCCCACGAGGAGCACCTCGCCCGCCGCATGCTCGACGGCCTGGCGGTCGTGCCCGGCATCCGCGTGGTCGGCCCGCCCGCCGGCGTCCCGCGCTCCGGCCTGGTGGCGTTCGACGTCGACGGCGTGCACGCCCACGACGTCTCGCAGTACCTCGACGCACAGGGCATCGCCGTCCGCTCCGGCCACCACTGCGCCCAGCCCCTGCACCGCCGACTCGGCCTCGTCGCCACGAGCCGCGCGAGCACCTACGTCTACACGACCGAGCACGACGTCGACCGGTTCCTCGCAGCCGTCGCCGAGGTCCGCGACTACTTCGGAGCCACCGCGTGAACGCCCTCGACAGCCTGTACCAGCAGGTCATCCTCGACCACGCGAAGGCCCGCCACGGTGACGGCGAGCTGCCCGACGCCGACGCGTCGCACTTCGAGCGCAACCCCACCTGCGGTGACGAGATCACCGTCAGCCTGCGCCTCGAACCCGGCACCGACCGCATCGCCGGGCTCGCCTGGCAGGGCGACGGCTGCTCGATCTCGATGGCCTCGGCATCCGTCCTCACCGACATGGCCGTCGGCCGGACCGTGCCGGAGTTCCTCGCACTCACCGAGGAGTTCCGCTCCATGATGCGATCCCGCGGCGTCGGTGAGCCCGACGAGGACGTCCTCGAGGACCTCGTCGCCTTCCGCGGCGTCTCGAAGTTCGTCATGCGCGTCAAGTGCGGCATGCTCGCCTGGGTCGCGGCGGAAGCCGCGGCGCGCGACGCGACCGCGTCCCGCTGACCCGTGTGCGGCTCGTGATCGCGAGCACCGGACAGCCTGGAGGCCGGTGGCGGGCCCGCCCCGCGCCTCCAGTCAGCAGTGGGTTGCGCACAGTGCCGGAACGCCCGAACAGTCCGACCATGCAAGAGGCGCGATGATCGTCGAGGTGGAGCGACCCGGCGCAGCCCGGGCCGACGCGATCGTGCGGGCGTACCTGACCGAGGTCGCGTCGCGGTGGTACGGCCGCGCGGCGACCGCGGCTGAGGTCGACCGGGCGCTCGACGACGAGCCGTACGACGACCTGCAGGGGGACTCCGGCGTGTTCATCATCGCCGCCGACGGGGGAGCAGCCGTCGCGTGCGCCGGCGTGCGCTTCGTGGGTGACGTCGGCGAGCTGACGAAGGTCTTCACGCTGCCGGAGCACCGCGGCCGAGGCGTCGGCTCGGCGCTCCTTCGCCACGTCGAGGACGTCTGCCGGGCTCGCGGGACCACCTCGCTGCGTCTCGACACCCGGGCCGAGCTCGCCGAGGCCTGTGCGCTCTACGAACGGCTCGGCTTCGTCCGGGTCGACCCGTTCAACAACGACCCGTACTCCGACCGCTGGTACGCGAAGTCGCTCAGGGGAGCGTGACGACGAGCTTCCGGGCGGAGACTCCGGCGCGGAGCTCGGCGAGGGCGGCCGGGATCGCGTCGAGTCCGGTGCCGACGACCGATGCCGTCGGGGTCGCGCGGTAGCGTCCGGTCCGCAGTGCGTCGGGAAGGAAGTCGCGGAAGATCGCCGGGCCGACTTCGGACCGGGTGGGGCGCCCACCCCAGATGGCCGTGACGTGAACACCGTGCCGCTGGGCGAGCCGTGCTCGGATCGTCGTCGCCGGAGTCGGGTACGCCGATGCGAGTCGACCCGAGCCGGTGGCTGCCCGGACGATCGGGAGCGTGCGGGTCAACGAGCCCCGGCCGAAGGCGAGGGTGCCGGCGAGTTCCTGGTCGGCGAGTTCTTCGAGGATGCGGCGTGCGGCAGCGTCGTCGCGGTAGTCGAACACGGCCTCGGCCCCGAGGGACTGCACGAACGCGTGGTTCTTCGGTGACGCGGTACCGATCACGGCGTACCCGGCGGCCCGTGCGAGCTGGACGGCGTTGGCGCCGACGCTCGTCGACGCGCCCCACACCAGGACGACCCCGTTGCGCTCGGCCGAGTCTGCCGTCGGGAGCGGCAGGGCGAGCTGGTCCGGTTCGAAGAGGCCGGCCGCGGCGGTCGAGACGGCGAGCGGCAGGACCGCTGCCTGTTCGGGCGACAGGTCGGCGGGCACCTCGGTCGTCACGCGTTCGAGGAGCAGGACGTGGTGCTGGAACGCGCCCTCGGCCGAACTGTTCCGGTGCTGCTCCTGGCCTGCGGCGTACCCGACGACCCGATCGCCGATGCGGAAGCGTTCGACCCCGGTCCCGACGCCGGTCACGGTGCCGGCGACGTCCGACCCGAGGACGACCGGGTACCGCAGCTTCGGGTAGACCACGTGGCGGAGGAGTCCGCTGACGGCGTCCACCGGGTTCACGGCGACGGCCTCGGCGCGGACGACGAGCTCTCCCGGCGCGGGCTGGGGGACCGGTGCCGGCCCGACGGTGAACCGACCGCTCGACGTGGTCCAGAGTGCGGTGTTGCCCGATGACGACACGGTGTCCGATCTCTTGCTCGACGTGCGGCATGACACGACGTGTCATCGCTATTGAACCATGACATGGCGTGTCGTCACTACTACTGTGGACCCATGCGTTGGTCTCCGGATGCCCGAGGACGACTCGAGCGAGCGGCGTTCGAGCTGTTCGCCGAGCAGGGGTACCAGGCGACGACCGTGCCGCAGATCACCGCACGGGCCGGATTGACCACCCGCACCTTCTTCCGGTACTTCGCCGACAAGCGCGAGGTGATCTTCGCCGGCGACGAGATCCCCGACCTGGCGCGGGCTGCCATCGAGGCCGCACCGGCGGGGATCGACCCGCTCGACATCGTCGTGCACGGCCTCCGCCAGGTTGCCGACGAGCGTTTCGAGGGTCGTCACGACCAGGTCGGTGCGGTGCGGCGGCTCGTCCTGTCCGAGCCGTCACTGCGGGAGCGCGACGCCCGGAAGCGGGCCGACCTGACCGGCGCGGTGCGCGAGGCGTTCGTCACCCGGGGTCTCGACCCGTCCGAGTCGGCGGTGATCGCCGAGACGACCGTGATGCTGTTCCACCTGGCCCTCGAGGCTTGGCTCACCGGACCGGCCGAGCGCCGGATGGCCGACATCGTCGACGAGCAGCTCAGCGCGCTCCGTGGGGTGCTCGATCGGCGGCCCGCAGCGTCATGAACACGTCGACGCCGTCGTCGGTGTCGAGCACGAAGCCGTGTCGTTCGTACAGTCGGCGGGCCGGGCTGCCCACCAGCACGTTGAGTCGCGTGCGTCCGTCGTGCGGCTCGTCGAGGACGGTGCGCAGTACGGTCGACCCGACGCCTTGCCCCTGGACGTCTGGCGCGAGGTAGAAGTGCTCGACCCAGCGGGTGTCGCCGTCGACACGCACGGTGATCGACCCGACGTCACGGCCGTCGACCACGACGACACGGGTCAGCTTTGGCCGGAACGCGTCGCGGAGGCGCTGCCGGACGCGCGTCTCGTCGAACACCCCGAGTCGTGTCAGGTCGCCGCGCAGCACCACGGTCCGGAGCTCGACGAGCCACTCGAGGTCCTCGGTGGTGCTGTCCCGCAGTGCGACGTCCATGCGAGAAGCCTACGAACCCCGGCGCACCGTCATCGACCTCGTACGCTTGCCCGATGGACCGCGACGGCGTCATCGACCTTGTCGCATCCCGCCGAGCCTCGGCTCGTGCGCCGATCGTCGTCGGTGTCTCCGGGTACTGCGGATCCGGCAAGTCCACGCTGACGCGCACGCTCGTCGCGGGACTCCCCGGCTCCGCCCGCATCCGCGGCGACGACTTCCTCGACCCCGTTCGGTCCCATCAGCGCTCCGCCGACTGGGACGGCGTCGATCGGCCCCGTCTGGTGTCATCGGTGCTCGAACCGCACCGGGCCGGTCGGGCGAGCACGTTCCAGCGGTTCGACTGGTCGGCTCGAGCCCTCCGACCGGCTGAGTCGATGCCGCGGACGGACGTCCTGGTCGTCGACCTGATCGGACTCTTCCACCCGGACGCGCTCCCGCATCTCGACGTCAGCATCTGGTGCGACGTGGACCTCGACACGGCGGCACGTCGGGGCATGGCTCGTGATCGCACGCTCGGGCGCAGGCACGATGCGCTCTGGCGGGACGTGTGGATCCCCAACGAGCGCGACTTCGAGGAGCGGTACGCGCCGAAGGATGCCGCGTCGGTGCGCTACGTGGCCTGACTGCGGAGCGATGTGACCATGCTCCGCAGGATTCGGCGGGCGTCCGCCTGCTGCTCCTCGGTCAGTCCGTCGAGCATCCGCTGTTCGACCCCGCGGATGGCCGCACTCGCCTGCGCCAGGCTCTGCCGCCCACGGTCGGTCAGCTGCGTGGGGAGCGCCTTGCCGACCGACGGCTCCGTGGCCCGGGCGACGAAGCCGTCCCGCTCCAGCGCCTGCAGCAGGACGTTCATCGACTGCCGGGTGACGAAGGTGCCACGTGCGAGTTCGGAGTTCGACAGGCCGGGGCGCTGTGCGAGCAGTTCGAGGCACGAGTAGTGCGTCACCGTCATGCCGAGTGGCCGCAGAACTGCCTCCATCGAGGCGCGCAGCGCACTCGCGGCCTCCTTGAGCAGGTAGCCGATCGACGTCTCGAGGTGGATGCCGGTGTCGTCTTGACGCATGTCAGAAGTCTGACATAGGTTGAGCTATGTCAGAAGACTGACACGCAACCCAAGGAGCACCACATGCCCGTCACCGGCCCCGACTTCATCTCCCTGCAGACCCGCGACCTCGACGCCTCGCAGGCGTTCTACGAGCAGTACCTCGGCCTCGTCCGCTCGCAGGCCGGCCCGCCGCACGCCGTCGTGTTCGAGACGACCCCCATCGCCTTCGCCCTGCGCGACCTGGTTCCCGGCACGGACCTCGACGCGGTGACCCAGCCGGGCATCGGCGCTGCGATCTGGCTGCACGCGACCGACGTGCAGGCCATCCACGACGCCCTGGTCGCGGGCGGGCACCGGATCGTCTCGGCGCCGATCGACGGCCCCTTCGGCCGGACGTTCACGTTCGCCGACCCCGACGGCTACCACGTGACGCTCCACGACCGAGCCTGACGAATCGTCAGGTGTCCTGACCAGTCGGGACGCGTCAACGGACCGCGCCCGAATCCAGCACTCGGCGAACCACGGGAGTGATGAGCCGGAGCGCTGGAAGGGCGACCAGTGCCCAGAACGCCGTGAGTGTGAGCGCTTTTGCACCGACCAGCACTGGGAGCGGGAGTGGCGTCCAACTCGCGGTGAACCACGACAGCGCTGCGCAGACGACAACGATGCTGACCAGGTTTTCCCGACGGCCGTGCCGCGAGCGGAGGAATGAGACCCCGACCAGCGTGGCGACGACCGGTGCGGCCGCGTGCGCGACTTCCACGGCGACGTAGAGCGCTCCGGCGTCGCTCTCCACGGCGGGCCGACCCGCCAACTGGATCAGCAGCGTCAGCGCGATCAGTCGGAGCGGTGCGTCCGCCCTCGAGCTGGTTGCGACACAGGTCAGTGCCACGGCGCTCGCCGCGGCGATGCACACCCGGGCGGCGCCAGGGAGGAGCCCTCCCACGAAGAACCGCAACCAGTCTTCAGCCCCGAGCAGCGCCACTCCGGTCGTCCCGAGTACCGCCGCAGTGCGGATGACGTGAACGGGTATCGTCATCCGTCGTGCACCGCCGTCGGGAGATCCGCGAATCGTGAAGCTGCCCGCGTGTAGGTGCTCTTGAACCGTGGGCCGAGCTTCGAGAGCAACGCGGGCCAGCGCTCTTCGTCGCCTTCGACCGTGACTGCGTTCCTGACCTTCCTGTCGACAGTGGTACGGACGGTTGCGCCAACGCCGGGGAACAGGGCGTCGTACTGCGCGGCGTCCGGTGCGGAGCCGGGCTGCATCCGGATCGTCCGGAGGGCCTCGTCGAGTGCGTACTGCGTACACATCGTCAGGTACTCCTGGTCGGCCGTCAGGCCGAGCGGGGCACCCCGACGGTACGGCTGCTCGGGGTCGTCGGGTGGACTCTTGATGTCCCCGATCACTTCCGCTGGACCGATGACGAACCAGTGTGTTCCGCGACGCGCGGTTCGACCCTCGATGAACGTCTCGTCCCACTCGGCGAGGACCTGTGCAACGGAGGAGCTGTGCGCGTAGACCCGCACGAAAGACGAATCGGTTCCGTCGACACAGTCGTATCCGCGCATCGTGTCCCAGAAGGCGAGATCATCGAGCCACTGATCCCTGTCCGCGCACGGGATCTGCTGCACCAGGCTGTCAGCAAGCGCCTGTTGCTGTCGTTGGTCGAGCGAGTCGGCGGCGGGGCTCGCGTCCGCGAACGCCTCGGCTTCGTGGCTCGGGGCTGCGCTGCATCCGGCGAGCGTCGAGATCGCGGCGACGAACGCCACGGCAGAGGCCGACCACCGGGCGGTCCGCGGCTCGTTCAACCCCACTGGACTCCCGCGACCCCAGAGGCGGTCATGCCTCTGATCTGCTTCGAAGCGGCGACGTTTCCCCAGGAGATGACGACTCCTCGCCGGCCCGTCCCGCACCCGGCTGGCGTCCACGTGGTCTGCGCACGCGTGTTGAAGCCCTTGCCCCACACGCACACCCCTACCCGGCCCTTGTCTCGGTACCAGCTGTAGGTGACCTTCGTCTTCTTGCTCGACCCGATGATGCTGCACCCCGGCGTCGAAGTCAGCATCTTCGGGATCGCGGCGAACGCTCGGTCGTGGCATGGATTCCTCCGGCTCAAGGGCTGACCCGTGTCATCCACACGGACCGCTGCCGTCGGGTCGAATGACGGATCGACGATCGTCGAGTCGAGTGCCGTGGCCGGAACAGGGCGGTCTTGGGCCCTCGCTGGTGCCGCCATCAGCAGGCACCCCGACAAGCACGAGATCCCGGTCGCAGTAGCGATCAAGCGATGGCGGACGGTGAACTTGCTTGACATTGTGCCTCCGTTGTCGCGAGTAGGGCCGTCAGTCTTTCGACCCGTGCCAACGGTGTCAAATGTCAATTTACAGATATTGAATACTCAAACTGTGAGTCGACGGGCGGACGCGGGGCGGGCCTCCAGGCCGTTACCGGAGCCCGCCCGTCACGCTTCGTCACGATCCGTGACGGGCGCAGGTGTCCGACGTAGCGTCTCGACCCGTGACCACCAGCAGCGAGCACCGGCAGATCCGCTTCAACGCGTTCGACATGAACTGCGTCGCGCACCAGTCCTCCGGGCTGTGGCGGCACCCGCGCGACCGGTCGCGGGAC
Source organism: Curtobacterium sp. VKM Ac-1376 (assembly GCF_015351025.1). Taxonomy (GTDB): domain Bacteria; phylum Actinomycetota; class Actinomycetes; order Actinomycetales; family Microbacteriaceae; genus Curtobacterium. The sequence goes on from NZ_JADKRV010000001.1 coordinate 477,018, forward strand.
TACCGCGACCTGACCTACTGGACGGACCTGGCGAAGACGCTCGAGCGCGGCGCGTTCGACGGGATCTTCATCGCCGACGTCCTGGGGACGTACGACGTGTACGGCGGCTCGAACGAGGCCGCGCTCCGCACCGGATCCCAGGTGCCCGTGAACGACCCGATCCTGCTCGTGTCGGCGATGGCCTCGGTCACCGAGCACCTGGGCTTCGGCATCACGGCCGGCACCGCCTACGAGCACCCGTACCCGTTCGCCCGGCGGATGTCGACGCTCGACCACCTGACGAAGGGCCGCGTCGGCTGGAACGTCGTCACCGGGTACCTGCCGAGTGCCGCGCGGAACATGGGGCAGTCGGACCAACTGTCGCACGACGACCGGTACGACGTGGCGGACGAGTACCTCGAGGTCCTCTACAAGCTGTGGGAAGGGTCGTGGGAGGACGACGCCGTCGTCGCGGACCGCGAGGCCGGCGTGTTCACGGACCCGTCGAAGGTGCACCCGATCGAGCACCACGGCGTGCACTTCGACGTGCCGGGCATCCACCTGTCCGAGCCGTCCGTGCAGCGCACGCCCGTCATCTACCAGGCGGGCGCGTCACCGCGCGGGATCCGCTTCGCCGCGGAGAACGCGGAGGCGGTCTTCGTGGGCGCCCCGACGCTCGAGCAGCTCACGTCGACCGTCGCGAAGGTCCGGGACGCCCTGGAGGCAGCTGGTCGCGACCGGTACGCCGCTCGCATCTACACGCTGCTCACCGTCATCACGGACGCCACCGACGAGCTGGCCCAGGCCAAGTACGAGGACTACCTGTCGTACGCGTCCGAACTCGGGGCGCTCGTGCTCAACTCCGGCTGGATGGGCGTCGACCTGTCGCAGTGGGACCCGGACCAGCCGCTCGGCGACGTCGAGTCGAACGCCATCCAGTCGGCGGCGGCGAACGTCGCGGCCGCGACCGGCGAGGACGGCTCGAACTGGACGATCCGCGACCTCGCCCGGCAGACGGCGATCGGTGGACTCGGCCCGGTGGCGGTCGGTGGAGGAGCGACGATCGCCGACCGGCTGCAGGAAATCCAGGAGCTGACCGACGTCGACGGGTTCAACCTGGCGTACGCTGTGACCCCGGGCACCTGGGAGGACGTCATCGAGTTCGTGATCCCGGAGCTCCGTGCCCGCGGGGCCTACCCGGACGAGTACGAGCCGGGGTCGCTCCGTCAGAAACTGCACGGCCGCGGGGACCGGCTGCCCGACGAGCACCGCGGGGCCTCGTTCAGGATCGGGAGCCGCGCGGTCGTAGGCTGATCGGGTGATCGAGTCGTCCGTGGTCGTGCGTCCTGCGACCGTGGACGAGACCGACACCTGCATCGACCTGTGGGCAGCAGCCGTCGCCGCGCGTGACGGTGTCGCCGAGCACCCGGCGGTGCGGGAGCGTGCGCGGCAGAAGTTCGCAGCCGAGCACGTCGCCTGGCTGGTGGCACCCGGGGCCGACGGGGCGCTCGACGGGTTCGTGCTCGTCACGGCACCGGGCACCGGGCGGTCGACGGACCCGGCGGACGCCGCCTACCTGTCGCTGCTCGCGGTGTGCCCGGGGCTGCAGGCCCGCGGGGTCGGCCGGTCCCTGCTCGCCGAGGCCGTCCACGATGCCCGCGCCGCCGGGCACCCGCGCGTGGTGCTGCACGTGCTCGGCGACAACGACCGCGCCGTGCGGATGTACGAGGCGGGTGGCTTCGTCGCGACGGGCGACGAGTTCGCGCACGCCCTGACCGGCGTCACGACACGCGTCTTCGTCACGGGCTGACGGCGTTACCGGACCGGTGTCCAGGCGGGGAACGTGGCCGAGCGCCCGTCACCGGACGACGTGCGGGTGATCCGTCGCTGCACCCATGGCAGGACGTACTCGCGGTAGTAGCGGAGCTCCTCGCCGAGTCGTGCCCTGGCCGTCCCCGCGTCAGCGGGTTCGACCGGCGCAGGGCCGTCCATCACGGCGTGCAGCGCCAGGTCGGCGACGCGCTGGTGGCCGGTGGCGTTCATGTGCAGCCGGTCGTCCGACCAGAACTCCGCACGGCGCAGGTGCGGGTCGCGCGAGACGTCGACGAACGGCAGGTCGTGGCGTTGCGCGATTTCGCCAAGGGCATCGGCCCAAGCATCGCCGCGGGCGTTCACGAGCGAGCCGAGGGGCAGGCGGGCGCTGGGATCGGCGGGGCTGAGCAGGGCCATGCGGATGCCGCGTTCGCGCACGGTGACGACGGCCGACTCCAGTCGGGCTGCCAGCGCCGGCACGTCGAAGCGCGGGCGCAGCAGGTCGTTCCCGCCGGCGCAGAAGGTGATCAGGGTCGGCGCCGGGTCGAGCGCGAGGGCGGCCTCGAGCTGGCCGTCGAGGACCCCGGCGAGCAGTCGGCCACGGACGGCCAGGTTCGCGTACGAGACGTCGGCGGCCGAGGCTCCGGCCATCGCGCTCGCGAGTCGTCCGGTCCAGCCGGGGAACGGAGCGGGTCCGGCGTCGCCGATGCCCTCCGAGAAGCTGTCGCCGATCGCGACGTAGCGGATGGTGTCGTGCATGCGCCCATCATCGTGCACACGCCTGTGCAGGTTCCCGGCGCTCGGCGCGAGCGTCGTGAGCAGAAATGGTCGGGTCGCCGTTCGGCACCCGACCATTTCTGCTCATGAAGGGCTCATCACCCCCAGCGAACCCTCAGAGCACCGCCTTCGGCACCCGGTGCAGGGTGACCGAGCCGACGGCGGCGAACGGGTGCAGCGGGTCCGGAGCGACCGAACCCGTCGGGCCGCCGAGCTTCGAGTCGCCCACCGCACTGAGCACGGCGTAGGCGTCCTCGGCGGTCCAGCCGTGTTCGTCCACCAGGAACGCGAAGGCGTCCTCGTACCCGCGTCGGACGCTCTCCTGCACGGGGTCGCCGAGCCCGACGAACAGCCAGTCGTCGGCGGTCTCGATGCGGGGTGCGCGGAGCACCGGGCCGCCCTTGACCAGGTCGACGGAGGCGATCGCGGTGCCCTGGGCCTCGATGGCGACGAAGGACGACTCGCCCTCGGCCATCAGGGCGTGGATGTCACCGATCGACAGGAGCGCACCCGGCACGCGAACGGGCAGGTACACGGTCGAGCCCGGCCGGGCCTCGGTGACGTCCATGTTGCCGCCCTCGGGGTACGCCGGCATGATCGTCGAGTTCTCGCCCTCGGCCGGCGCGGTCCCGATGCACCCGATCATCGGTCGCACCGGGAACCGGTGTCGGTCGGACACCTGCACCATCCCGTCCTCGATCGGGCAGCGACGGGCGAAGACCTCGTCGCCCATCACGTGCTGCAGCGCCCCGGAGCCGGGCAGGGACACCGACCAGCCGTGCGTGGTCAGCTCGATGGAGTGGATCGTCACGGCGAGCGTGTCGCCGGGCTCGGCGCCCTCGACGAACACCGGGCCGGTGACCGGGTTGATCGGTGCCTGCAGCTGCGCCATGTCGTGGTGCTGGTCGAGCTCGGCGTAGACGGCGTCGGTGGTCTCGAATCCGATGGCCTCGCCGGTGCCGGGGCGGATCCGCAGCACGGGCTCGCGGTCGGCGGAGAACCCGGGGCGGCCGAGCGCGTTGGGCAGGAGGTGGTCCGGGGTCATCGTGCGTCCTCCGTCGTCGGATCTGCTTCCGAGCCGACCTCGGTGGAACGGCCGGTGCGTCGGTAGTACAGGAACACGGCCGCGCCGACGATCAGCCAGATGATCCCGCCGACCTTCGCCTCGACCGCCGCGTTGAGCAGCACGTACCCGATGATCAGGAACCCGACGAGCGGCACGACCAGGTGGAGCAGCCAGTTGCGCGACTTCCCCTTGACGATGTGGTGCACGAAGACCGACACGTGCAGGAGCATGAAGCCGAACAGCGCACCGAAGTTCACGAGCGACGAGATCGTGTCGATCTGCCCGACGAAGAACAGCACCAGGATCGCGGACAGCACCGAGACGACGATGATCGCGTTCTGCGGGACCTGACGGCCGTTGAGCTTGTGCAGGAACGCCGGCAGCTGGCGGTCGCGGCTCATCGAGAAGAGGAGACGGCTCGTCGCGGCCTGGGCGGCCATGGCGTTCGCGATGCCGACCGCGAGGACGTTGACGGCGAAGAACGCGGTGGCCCAGCCGCTCGACGACGCCTGCTCGACCACGGTGAAGAAGGCGTTGCCGGCCTCGCTGTCCGAGAACGAGTCACGGCCAGCGGCCAGAGCCGACGCGAGCCAGGTCTGCAGGATGAACAGGAACGCCACGATGACGAGCGCAAGGATCATCGCCGTGCCGGCACCGCCGCGGCGACCCGTCGACTCCTCGGACAGGGTGGAGATGCCGTCGAAGCCCAGGAAGCTCAGCACCGCGATCGACAGGGCGGAGGCGATGAGCGGCGCCGACACCTTCGCCGGGTCCCAGATCTGCTCCGTGCCGAAGGACGCGTCCGGGATCGTGCCACCGGTCAGGGCGACGATCGCGATGACGACGAAGATCACCACGAAGACGAGCTCGATGAGCAGGAAGATGCGGTTCGCGAGCTTCAGCGAGGACACCCCGAGCAGGTTGATGACGGTGTTGATCGCCACGAAGACCAGGGCCCACAGCCAGCGGGGCGTGCCCGGGAAGATGCCGACCATGCTCTCCGCCGCGAACACGTAGAGCAGCGTCGGGACGAGCAGGTAGTCGAGCAGGATCGCCCAGCCGGCGAAGAAGCCGGCGGTGGGGTGGATGCCGCGGCCGACGTACGAGAACACGCTGCCGGCGAGGGGGATCGACTTCGCCATCTGCGCGTAGGCCAGGGCGGTGAAGATCATCGCGACGAGGCCGACCAGGTACACCAGCGGCACCATGCCGCTGGAGGCGTTGTAGACGGTGCCGAAGATCGCCCACGGGGCGATCGGGACCATGAAGACCAGGCCGTAGATGAGCAGGTCGGTGGTGGAGACGGAGCGCTTGAGCTCCTGCTTGTAGCCGTAGGCCTCGAGCTGCTGCTGTGCGGAGAGCTCGCTGTGCTGCTGCGACATGTCGGGTTCCGTTTCGGGTGGAGGGACGGGTGCGGCGGTGGGGCGGGGAACTGCGGTCTGGAGGCGCGGGGCGGGCCCGCACCGCGCCTCCAGGGGTGTTCGTGGCGGGTTCAGGACCCGTCGTGCGCGGCCAGGAACGCCGCGACGACGCGGCGGAACTCCGCCGGCTGCTCCAGGTGCGAGCAGTGGCTCGCACCCCGGAACACGTGCTGCCGGACGTCGGCGATCCGCTCGACGAACGGGGCCCACGTGGCGGGTGTGGCCTCGTCGTGCTCGCCCGCGACGACGAGGGTCGGTACGGCGACGCGGTCGAGTCGGTCGACGACGGTCCAGTCGCGCATCGTGCCGATGACGTGGAACTCGTTCGGGCCGTTCATCGTGTGGTAGACCGTCGGCTCCTGCTCCATCTGCTCCTCGGAGTCGACGAAGTCCTGTGGCATCGGGACGACGCGGCAGACGTGGCGCTCGTAGAAGACCTGCGTCGCAGCGAGGTACTCCGGGTCCTCGACGGTACCGGCGGTCTCGTGCCGGGTCAGGGCATCTTGCACGTCGGTGGGCAGCTGCGCACGGAGCTCGGCGGCGCCGTCGACCCAGAGCTGCATCGAGGCAGGTGAGTTGCAGATGGCGAGCGACCGGAGTCCGGCGGGCTGCCGCACGGCGATCTCGGCCCCGAGCATGCCGCCCCAGGACTGCCCGAGGACGTGGTGGTAACCGAGGCCGAGGTGCTCCACGAGCGCCGCGTACTCGTCGACGAACAGCTGCGGCTGCCACGTGTCGACCGGGGCCTGCGGACGGTGGCTGCTCCGGCCGCAGCCGAACTGGTCGTGGTGGACCACGGTGCGCCCGGTCTCGTCGGCCAGGGCCGCGAGGTTCCGGAGGTAGTCGTGGGCCATGCCGGGCCCGCCGTGCAGGACGACGAGGGGCAGCGCGCCGGCGACGGGAGCGTCGGGCGTGGTGACCCGGTACCAGGTCTCGCCGTCGCGGAACGGCATCGTGGATTCGGTGATGCTGGACATGGGGGTCAGCATGGAGGCGAAAAAGGTCCCACGCAATACCTTTTCTGCTGCCTTAACGTGGTCGTAACAACTCGAAGGGGGCCCGGGTGTCCGATCGTGCGACCGAGACCCGTGTCGACGAGGTCGAGGACCGGCTCGTCACCGCCGTCGCCGTGGGGGAGTACCTGCCCGGCGCCGGCCTACCGCCGGAGCGCGAGCTCGCGGCGCTGCTCGGCGTCGCCCGGGTCACTGTCCGCGGTGCCATCGCGCGGCTGGTCGACCGTGGCCTGCTCGAGACCCGGCGTGGTCGGGGCGGCGGCACCTTCGTCCGGACGCAGTGGCCGGACACGTCGTCGGACGCCGTCGGCCGCGTGCTGCTCGCCCGGTGGGCGGCGATCCAGGACACCGCCGACGCGATCGCGCTGCTGCACGGGGCGCTCGCCGCGGCCGCTGCCGAGCGCGCGACACCGGACGACGTCGAGCTGATCCGTTCACGTCTCGACGTCTTCCGCCGGGCCTCGTCAGGCATCGAGAAGCAGCAGGCCGACGCGGTGCTGCACCGCTCGATCATCGACGCCGCGCGGAACGACGCCCTGCGTACCGCGCTCGCCGGGCTGGAGTCGCAGATCTCGATCGCCGCTCCGGCGCACCTGTGGGGCACGGCCGAGGGCATGGCGGAGATGGAGACCCGGGCGCTGCACGAGCACGAGGCCCTGGTGGAGGCGGTGTGCTCGGGCCGCGCGACGGAGGCCGGCACGATCGCGCGGCAGCACGTCGGGATCGACGTCGAGCTGCTCGAACTCGCGGTGCGGCGGACGGGACAGGTGCCCCGGCACTGAGCAGGGCACGGCGCCCGCCCGGCATGCGCCGACTGCTCGTCAGCCCACGGCGGGTGCCGGGATCGGGAACACGTCGTCCGACATCGGCCACGGCGCCCACTTCGGTCGCGGCGCGTGCAGCAGGTACGGCTGCGGCGTCGGGTAGCTGACGAGTTCGAGCGTCGACCCCCACGGTGTGCGCGTGTAGACGAACCGGTTCCCCGCCCCCGCCTCGTCGCCGCGCAGGTCGCGCGGGTCGGAGTTCCTGGTGCCGCCGGCCGCCTCGACCCGGGCGAGCGTGTGGTCCAGGTCGTCGGCGTAGATCGCCAGGTGCTGCCAGCCCAGGTCGGACGGGTGCGCCGGGTTCCGCTGCTCCGGGCCGAGGTACTCGAACAGCTCGAGTCCGGGGCCCTCCGGCAGCGCGAGCATCCGCATGGCTCCCTGCGCCATCGTGCTCGGGATGCCGAGGTAGTCGTGCGCCTCGGGACTGCTGTTCGGCGCCTCGTGCCGCCGCCGCATGTCGTACAGGACGACGGCGTCGAACGCCGCCTCGAAGAACGCCGTTGCTGCGTCGATGTCCGGCACCGTGACGCCCACGTGGTCGATCCTGATTCCCCTGGTCATGCTCGATTCGTACCACCGCGCGCTCGCGCCCTCCGGTCCGTGCGTGCTCCGTGCGACATCGGTGCGGCAAGCCGCAGAGCGGTCCCGGACGGTGGGTGAACACGTCGAGCGGACCGTTTCGGAACGGTCGTTCCAGGACGGGGCGCGGGACACACGACCGTTACACGAGGGAAACGACGGGGGCGAAGTGGCTCCGTAGCTTCGTGCTCAAGCACGCACCGCCCCGCTTCCCACTCCCTCGGAGGACGCCATGGCAACCGACACCGCGACACCAGTCGCCGCGCCCCACGCCCCCACCACGACCGCCGCGCCCGCTCCTGCGGGTGCCGGTGTCGTGAAGCCCGGGTACGACCCCGCGCTCACGAACGAGGACCTCGCCCCCCTGCGCGAACAGCGCTGGACGAGCTACAACTTCTTCGCCTTCTGGATGTCCGACGTGCACTCGGTCGGTGGCTACGTCACGGCCGGGTCGCTCTTCGCCCTGGGCATCGCGAGCTGGCAGGTGCTCATCGCCCTGGTGGTCGGCATCCTCATCGTCCAGGTGTTCGCGAACCTGGTCGCCAAGCCCTCGCAACGCACCGGGGTGCCGTACCCGGTGATCAACCGTGCGGTGTTCGGCGTGCTCGGTGCGAACGTCCCCGCGATCATCCGCGGCCTGATCGCGATGGCCTGGTACGGGGTGCAGACGTTCCTGGCGGCGCAGTCGCTGAACATCATCTTCCTGAAGTTCATCCCGGCGTCCGCGGCGCTGCTCGACCATTCGTTCCTCGGGCTGTCGGCACTCGGCTGGATCTCGTACGCGATCCTCTGGGCGGCGCAGGGCGCGCTGTTCTGGATGGGCATGGAGGCGATCAAGAAGTTCATCGACTGGGCCGGGCCGGCCGTGTACGTGGTGATGATCGCCCTGGCGATCTACCTGGTCAGCCAGGCGGGGCTGTCGAACATCTCGTTCACGCTGTCGGCGGGCGAGCCGCTGTCGTTCGGAGCATCGATCCCGGTGATGCTGTCCGCGGTCGCCCTGGTCGTCAGCTACTTCTCGGGCCCAATGCTCAACTTCGGTGACTTCTCGCGCTACGGCCGGTCGTTCCGTGCGGTCAAGCGCGGCAACTTCTGGGGGCTGCCGATCAACTTCCTGTTCTTCTCGGTCCTGACCGTGCTCTGCGCCAGTGCGACGGTGCCGGTGTTCGGCAAGCTCATCACCGACCCGATCGAGACCGTGCAGGCCATCGGTGCCCCGTTCGCGATCCTGCTCGGCGGCCTGACGTTCGTCACCGCGACCGTCGGCATCAACATCGTCGCGAACTTCATCAGCCCCGCGTTCGACTTCTCGAACGTGGCTCCGCGGAAGATCTCCTGGCGGGCCGGCGGCATGATCGCGGCGGTCGGTTCGGTGCTCCTCACCCCGTGGAACTGGTACGGCAACGACCAGGCGATCCTGTACACGCTCGGGGTGCTCGGTGCGCTGATCGGCCCGCTGTTCGGCATCCTCATCGCCGGCTACTACATCGTCGGCAAGCAGCGCATCGCGGTCGACGACATGTACTCCACGAGCCGCACCGCGCGGTACTGGTACCGCGGCGGGTTCAACCCGAACGCCATCTGGACCCTCGTGGTCACCGGCGCGGTCTCGGTCGCGAGCGCGGTCCTGCCCCCGGCGCTCGGCGTGCTGCCCTGGCTGTCCAGCTACAGCTGGTTCATCGGGTGCGGCCTGGGCCTCGTCGTCTTCTGGGCGCTCGAGCGTGTCCGGCCGAGCATGCCCGTGCTCGACGCGGACGACCCCTCGGTCGACGACGGCGCGGCCGTCGGTCGCGCCTGACCGCCGGCGTCGCGGCCGTCCTCCACAGGGCGGGCCGCGACGCTCGGTCGTCCACAGATCCCGGACACGGCCGGGAGGCCCGCCCCGCCCCCGCCACGATGGTCACCACCCAGCGTCACCCGTTCCACGGCTCCACTCGCTCCACCGGAAGGACCCTGATGCGCATCCGCGTCGTCAACCCCAACACCACCGCGTTGATGACGCGGTCGATCGGCGTCGCGGCCCGTGCGGTCGCCGCTCCCGGAACGCTGATCGAACCGGTCGAGCCCACGATGGGGCCGGCCTCGATCGAGAGCCACTACGAAGAGGCACTGGCCGTGCCCGGGTTGCTCGAGCAGATCGCCCGCGGCGAGCGTGACGGGGTGGACGCCTTCGTCGTCGCCTGCTTCGGGGACCCGGGGCTCGACGCCGCACGAGAGCTCGCGACCGTGCCGGTGATCGGCATCGCCGAGGCGGGCTTCCACGCGGCCGCGATGCTCGGCCGCCGGTTCGGCGTCGTCACCACCCTGACGCGGACGACCGGCCGCGCGCACGAGCTCGCCGGCCGCTACGGCTTCGCCGCGCTCGTCACCGAGGTCCGGGCGTGCGAGGTCCCGGTGCTCGAGCTCGACGACCCCGCGTCCGGCGCGCGTGCGCTCGTGGTCGAGGAGTGCCGGGCGGTGATCGACGGGGGAGCGGACGCCGTCGTGCTCGGGTGCGCCGGCATGGCCGACATCTGCGCCGAGGTCTCGCTGGCGATCGGGGCGCCGGTCGTCGACGGCGTCGCGGCGGCCACGGTGCTGGCCGAGTCGCTCGTCCGGCTCGGGCTGTCCACGGGCAAGCGCGGCGAGTACGCGCTGCCGCCGGTGAAGCCGATGTCGGGGCTGCTGGCGGGCTTCGAACGCCACCCGGCGGCGGTCACGACGGTCGGGGCGGGCTCGTGACGGGCCTCCCGGCCGACCTGGTGCTGCGCGCGCCGCGCGCATGGGTCGACGGTGTGTTCCGGCCGGCCGCCGTCGTCGTGCGTGACGGACGGATCACCGACGTCCTGCCCCTCGACGCGGTGGTCGACGCCGCGCAGGACCACGCGGTGCCGGACGGGCACGTGCTGCTGCCCGGTCTCGTCGACACCCACGTGCACGTGAACGAGCCCGGGCGCACCGAGTGGGAGGGGTTCGTCTCCGCGACCCGGGCCGCAGCCATGGGTGGGGTCACCACGATCGTGGACATGCCGCTCAACTCGATCCCCGCGACGACCACGGTCCAGGCGCTCGCCGTCAAGCGTGCGAGTGCCGAGGGCCGGGTCGCCGTCGACGTGGGGTTCTGGGGCGGCGCGGTCCCCGCGAGCCTCGGGTCGCTCGACGCCCTGCACGACGCCGGCGTCCACGGCTTCAAGTGCTTCACGGCGCCGAGCGGGGTCGACGAGTTCCCGCACCTCGACCCCGTGCAGCTCCGGGCCGCGATCACGGAGGTCGCCCGGCTCGACGCACTCCTGATCGTGCACGCCGAGGACCCGGAGCACCTCGTCCCGCACGGGGCGCTGGGGGGCCGGTACGTGGACTTCCTCGCCACCCGTCCCGTCGCCGCCGAGCGGTCCGCGATCGCGCAGGTCATCGACGGCGCGCGTGCCACCGGGGCGCGGGTGCACGTGCTGCACCTGTCCGACGCCGGTGCGCTGCCGATGATCCGCGCCGCGAAGGACGACGGCGTCCGGATCACGGTCGAGACGTGCCCGCACTACCTGTCGTTCGTGGCCGCGACGATCCCGGACGGCGCGACGGCCTACAAGTGCTGCCCGCCGATCCGCGACGACGCGAACCGTGACGCCCTGTGGGCGGGCGTGCTCGACAGCACGATCGACCTGGTCGTGTCGGACCACTCGCCCTCCACGGCGGCTCTGAAGACCGACGACTGGGGGCTCGCCTGGGGCGGGGTCGCGGGGTTGCAGGTCGGCTTCCGGGCGGCGTGGACCGAGGCCGAGCGCCGGGGGATCCCGCTCGAGGCAGTGCTGCCGCTGTTCACGACCGGCCCGGCGGCGCTCGTCGGCCTCGGCGACCGCGGCGTGATCGCTCCGGGTGCCGTCGCGCACTTCGCCGTGTTCGACCCGACCGCCGAGTCGGTCGTCGACGTCGCCGGACTCGAGCACCGCAACCCGGTCTCGGCGTTCGACGGGCTGCACGTGCTCGGCAGCGTCACCGAGACCTGGCTGCGGGGGCGCCGGATAGCCACCGCCGACGGTGGCGTGGTCGGCGTCGAGGGCTCGCTCGTCGGCCGGTCCGTGCTCGTCACGGAAACACCCCTGTAACGATCGTTCCGGTATCGTCGTCGCCGGAACGGAAGGAACCACCATGCTCCCAGTGAACCCACCCGCCCGTCTCCTCATGGGCCCGGGGCCGATCGATGCCGACCCGCGTGTGCTCCGTGCGCTGTCGACCCCGCTCGTCGGCCAGTACGACCCGTGGATGACGTCCACGATGAACGAGACGCAGGCGCTCTACCGTCGGGTGTTCGGCACCGAGAACGACGCCACGCTGCTGGTCGACGGCACCTCGCGCGCCGGCATCGAAGCGGTGCTCGTCTCGCTCCTGGCCCCGGGGGACCGCGTGCTCGTCCCGGTGTTCGGTCGGTTCGGGCACCTGCTCGCCGAGATCGCCGGTCGTGCCGGGGCCGAGGTCCACACCATCGAGACCGACTGGGGCCAGGTCTTCACGCCGTCCGCGATCGAGTCCGCGATCGCCCGGGTCCGACCGAAGGTGCTCGCGGTCGTGCAGGGCGACACGTCGACCACGATGAACCAGCCGCTCGACGAGCTCGGCGCGATCTGCGAGCGGTACGGCGTCCTGCTCTACACCGACGCCACGGCCACGGTCGGCGGCAACCCGCTCGAGGTCGACACCTGGGGGATCGACGCCGCGAGCGTCGGCTTGCAGAAGTGCCTCGGCGGGCCGTCCGGCGGCGCTCCCGTCACCCTGTCGCCGAAGGCCGTCGCCGTGCTCGACGAGCGCCGCAGCGTCGAGGCCGGCATCCGCGAACCCGGTGACGAGGTCGCCGACGAGCCGATCCGGTCGAACTACCTCGACCTCGCGATGATCCTCGACTACTGGGGCCCGCGCCGGCTGAACCACCACACCGAGGCTGCGTCGATGCTCTACGCCGCCCACGAGTGCGCCCGCATCCTGCTCGAGGAAGGTCGAGACGCCGTGGTCACCCGCCACGAGACCGCGGGCCGCGCCATGCTCGCCGGTGTGCAGGCCATCGGGCTCCAGGTGTTCGGCGATGTGGCGCACAAGATGCACAACGTCGTCGCCGTCGAGATCCCATCCGACGTCGTCGGCGACCAGGTCCGGGCCGCGATGCTCCACGACCACGGGATCGAGATCGGCACCTCGTTCGGGCCGTTGCACGGACGCGTCTGGCGCATCGGCACCATGGGCTACAACGCCCGCAAGGACACCGTCGTCACGACCCTCGCCGCGCTCGAGCACGCGCTCCGTCGCGCCGGGCACGGGGTGCCGCAGGGTGGCGGTGTGGACGCTGCCCTCGACGTCTACGGAGCAGTCCCCGCCGCCGATCCGGTCGGGGTGCTCGCATGAGCGCCGCCCCAGTGCTCAGCGCCACCGCCGTCGCCGCCACCGATGCCGAACTCGTCGCCGGGTGGTGCGACGAACTCGCGGTCGTGACCGCCGAACCAGGGCGGATCACCCGCGTCTACCTGTCGCCCGAGCACGCGCGGGTGAACGCGATCGTCGCCGGCTGGATGCAGGACGCCGGGCTCACCACATGGCAGGACGCCGCCGGCAACCTGCACGGCCGAGTGGCGGGCGCGACACCGGAGGCCCCGGTGCTGCTGCTCGGCTCACACCTCGACACCGTGGTGGACGCCGGACGCTTCGACGGCGTGGTCGGGGTGCTCATGGCGATCCGCACCGCCGCCCGACTCGCGGTCGACGGCCCGTTGCCCGTCGCGCTCGAGGTCATCGCGTTCTCCGACGAAGAGGGCACGCGCTTCGGCAAGGCCCTGCTCGGTTCGTCCGCGGTGGCCGGCGTCTGGGACGACTCCTGGTGGGAACTGGCCGACGGTGACGGTGTCACGCTCCGGCAGGCCTTCACCGACTTCGGCCTCGACCCGGAGCGCGTCGGCGACGCCGCGGTCGACCCGGCGTCGGTGGTCGGCTACCTCGAGGCGCACATCGAGCAGGGGCCGCACCTCGAACAGGCCGGGCAGGCCCTCGGGGTCGTCACGAGCATCGCGAGCGCCCGACGGTTCTCGGTCGAGGCCGTGGGAGAGGCCCGGCACGCCGGTGGAACCCCCTACGAGCGCCGGCACGACGCGCTGCTCGCCGCCGCCGAGGCCGCGCTCGCGGTGGAACGGATCTGCCGGGCCTCGCACCAGGTGGGCACCGTCGGCACGATGACCGTCGAACCCGGAGCCGTCAACGTCGTCCCCGGGCTCGCACGGTTCTCCGTCGACCTGCGCGGCGAGTTCGACGACGAGCGTGACGACGTCTGGGACGAACTGACGAAGGCCTTCACCCTGATCGGGGAGCGGCGCGGGGTGAGCGTCACCCCCACCGAGGTGCACCGTGCGCCAGCGGTGTTCTGCGCGCCGCGGCTGATGGACGCCGTCCGCGCCGGGATCGCGTCGACCGGCGAGACGACGCCGGTGGAGCTGTTCTCGCGGGCCGGACACGACGCCATGTCACTCGGGCTCGTGACCGACGTCGCGATGCTGTTCCTCCGCAACCCGGACGGCATCAGCCACCACCCGGACGAGTACGTCTCGACACCGGACATCGCCCTCGGACTCGACGCGCTCGCCGTCGCCGTCGGACGCGTGGCACGGGCATGAGCACCGGCGGCCCCGACGTCCGCGCCCGCGTCGACGCCGTGTGGGACCAGCTCTCGCCGGCCGAACGCCGGGTGGCCGCGATGGTCCGCCACGACCCGGAACTCCTGCTCGTCGGGACCTCCGCCGAACTCGCGGCGGAGTCCGGCACGTCGAAGGCGACGGTCTCGCGACTCGTGCGCTCCCTGGGGTTCCAGGACGCCGCCGAGGTCCGGCAGAACCTGATGTCCGCGCGGGGCTCGGGGCTGCCGTGGGTGGCCGAGGACGCCGCCCACGTCGACCAGCGTGCCGTCGAGGCCCGCAACCTCGACGCAGCGTTCGCCTCCCTGGGGCGAGCGGACCGCCCGCGGCTGGCCCGCCGGATCGTCCGTGCCCGCCGGGTGCTCGTCCTCGGCGAACGCGGCGCGTACCCGATCGCGTTGCAACTGCGGTCGCAGCTGGCGCAGGTGCGGTCCGACGTCCGCGTCGGTCCGTCGCCCGGGCAGCGGCTCGGTGAAGAGGTCGCCGACCTCGACCGGCACGACCTCGTCGTCCTGGTGACCGTGCGCCGGCACACCGCCGGGGTGGAACGGATCGTCCGGCACTGTGTCGACTCCGGAGCGGACGTCGTCGTGCTCGGCGACCCCACCGCTGCGGTCATCGCGGCTTCCGCGACCACCGCGATCCTCTGCCCGGTCGACTCGCCGTCGGCGTTCGACTCGATGGCGGCGCTGTTCGCCGTCGTGGCCGCGATCGCGAACGACGTGTACGACGCCTCCGGACCCGGCGGGCGGGTGCGGGTCGACGCCGTCGCGAGCGCCTACGACGCGTTGGGGGAGCTCGCCGCGCCCTGATCGCCGTCCGAGTCCGCGCGCAGCTCGGCAGCGAGCGAGGCGTTTCGGTCGGCGATGAGCTGCGGCATGTACCGCGCCAGCGCGAGCACCTCGGCCACGCGGCCGAGCGGGCCGAGCGGCGCGCGGAACGTGATCGTGTCGACCATGCGCGTGCCGCCGGCCGACGGCTCGAAGCGGTGCTCGTGGTGGAAGCGGGCGAACGGCCCGCGCACCTGTTCATCGACGAACCGGCGGGGTCCCTCCAGGGCGGTGATCCTGCTCGTCATCCGCCACACGATCCCGAAGTGCCGAGCGCGCCAGGTGACGGTCTCGCCCAGGCCGATCGTGCCGGCCGTCGTGCCGGCGACGGCGCGTTCACCGCTCGCCGCCATCGACCGTTCGTGGGCCCCGATGTCGAGCGACAGCGCGAAGGCGCGCTCCGGCGGCACGGGCAGGTCCGTGACGACCCGGAACGACACGGTCACGACGCCGGCCAGCCGGTCGCGGCCGATCGGTCGTCGTCGGCATCGGCGGGTGCCGGCGTCGAGAGCACCAGGCGCTCGGTACGGAGAGTGACGGGGTGCACGGCTCGAGCCTAGCCACGGCGGCACGGGCGGTAGCGTCGAGGGATGACGTTCGACGCGCTCCCGTTCCCGGTCATCGACGGCCACAACGACCTGCCGTGGGAGCGCCGAGAGACGCACGACTCCGGCGTCGAAGGCATCGACTCCGCGGACGCCTCGCTCCACACCGACCTCCCGAAGCTCCGCGCCGGTGGCGTCGTCGGGCAGTTCTGGTCGGTCTTCGTGCCCGCCGACGACCCCGACCCCGTGCGCACCACCCTGCAGCAGGTCGACCTCGCCCACCGGATCATCGAGCGCTACCCCGACGACCTCGCACTCGCCCGTACCGCGGCCGAGGTACGAGCCGCCGTCGACGCGGGCCGGGTCGCCTCGCTGCTCGGCGCCGAGGGCGGACACTCCATCGGGGACGACCTCGCCGTCCTCCGCACGCTCGCACGGCTCGGCGTCCGTTACATGACGCTCACCCACAACGACGACACCCCCTGGGCCGACTCCGCCACCGGGGCGCGGGCGCACGGCGGCCTGACCGATCGCGGCCGGAAGGTCGTCGCCGAGATGGAGCGGATCGGCATGCTCGTCGACCTCTCCCACACCGCGCCGGCGACCATGCGAGACACGCTCGACGTGGCGACGCAGCCGGTCGTGTTCAGCCACTCGTCGACCGTCGCGATCGACGACCATCCGCGGAACGTGCCCGACGACGTGCTCGGCCGGTTGGCGGACAACGGCGGCGTCGTGATGATCACGTTCGTGCCGAAGTTCGTGTCGCGGGCGTGGGCGGACTGGGAGGAGTCGGGCATGGTGGGGGAGCGGCCGCTGGTCACGGCGTCCGACGTCGCCGACCACGTCGAGCACGCGCGCGGCGTCGCGGGTGCGGCGCACATCGGGCTCGGCGGCGACTACGACGGCACCCCCGTGCTGCCGCCGGAACTGCGGGACGTGTCGCGCTACCCGGTGCTGGCGGCGGAGCTCGTGCGGCGCGGCTGGGGCGAGCCGGATCTGCGGGCGCTCGCCGGCGGCAACGTGCTGCGGGTGCTCGAGGCGACCGACGAGCGATTCGCCCGGACGGCGTTCGTGCGCTGACGCGGTGGGACCGTGCCGCGAAAGCGACCCTTCTCGGCGCTGGCTCTGCTCACCTCCGCGAAAACGACAGAGTCCCGCGAACGTTCGGCAGGCATCTGTCGCCTTCGCAGCACAGGAACCGGGCCTGGAGGCGCGACGTGCGCCCGGCGCGCACGGCACGTCACGGACAGGACCGCCTGGGGTCCGGTCGCTAGGATCGGGCGCACACCGCGCCTCCAGGAAGAGCGATGCGCGACCTGAGCTGCAGAGGACGGACCGGATGAGCGGCACCATCTACGAGAACATCTCCCAGGCGTTCGGCAACACGCCCCTCGTCAAGCTGAACCGGCTGCCGAAGGCCGGCGGCGCCGAGGTCCTCGCCAAGCTGGAGTTCTACAACCCCGGCGCCAGCGTCAAGGACCGCCTCGGCGTCGCGATCATCGACGCGGCCGAGGAGTCCGGCGAACTGCAGGCCGGTGGCACCATCGTCGAGGGGTCGTCCGGCAACACCGGCATCGCGCTCGCCCTGGTCGGTGCCGCTCGCGGCTACCGGGTCGTCATCACGATGCCGGAGACGATGAGTGTCGAGCGGCGCGCGGTCATCCGTGCGTACGGCGCTGAGATCGTCCTCACCCCCGGGTCCGAGGGCATGAAGGGCGCGGTCGCCAAGGCCGAGTCGATCGTCGCCGAGACGCCCGGCGCGATCCTCGCCCACCAGTTCGAGACCGCCGCCAACGCCGCGATCCACCGGAAGACCACTGCGGAGGAGATCCTCCGCGACACCGAGGAGCACGTCGACGTGTTCGTCGCGGGCGTCGGTACCGGCGGCACGATCACCGGGGTCGGTCAAGTCCTGAAGGAGCGCGTCCCCGGCGTGCAGATCGTCGCCGTCGAGCCGAAGGACTCGCCCCTGCTCACCGAGGGCAAGGCCGGGCCACACAAGATCCAGGGCATCGGCGCGAACTTCATCCCGGAGGTCCTCGACCGCAGCGTCATCGACGAGGTGTTCGCCGTCGAGCTCGACGACGCACTCCGGGTCGCCCGCGCGTTGGCCACGCAGGAGGGCATCCTGGCGGGCATCTCGTCCGGCGCGATCGTGCACGCGGCACTCGAGATCGCCGCACGCCCCGAGAACGCGGGCAAGCGGGTCGTCGCCATCGTGTGCGACACCGGAGAGCGCTACCTGTCGACGGTGCTCTTCGAGGGGCTCACTGCGTGAGTCGTGGCCGCCGACGAGGCGTGCTGCGGACCATCCGCGAGGACTTGTCCGCAGCACGCCGCGGTGACCCCGCTGCCCGGGGCGACCTGGAGAACGCGATCGTCTACTCGGGGTTGCACGCGATCTGGACGTACCGGGTGACGCACCGGCTCTGGAACGCCCAGGGGTTGCCGGGGTCGCGGTTCGCCGCCCGGTTGCTCGGGCAGGTCGCCCGGTCCGTCACCGGGATCGAGATCCACCCGGGTGCGCGCATCGGCCGACGGTTCTTCATCGACCACGGCATGGGCGTCGTGATCGGCGAGACCTCGGTGATCGGCGATGACGTGCTGCTGTTCCACGGAGTGACCCTCGGCGGACGCGGCGGTGACCACGGGCCGGGAGCGCGACGGCACCCCGTCGTGGGCGACCGGGTCGTGCTCGGCGCCGGGTCGTCCCTGATCGGTGCGATCACGATCGGGCCGGACTCCGTCGTCGGCGCCAACACCGTGGTGACGAAGGACGTGCCGGCGGGGTCGGTCGTCACCGGGGTCGCCGGGACGCCTCGTCCCCGATCCGGGCACGAGGGCGTTCCCACGCTCTGAGCACTCCCGCGTCACGTCAGGCCCGCAGAACACCGGTCCCGCAAGACACCGGTGTTCGCGCGTCGCACCGCGGTGTGTGGGTGTTCAGGACGCGAACACCGGTGTTCTGCCGGTCACCGTGGGCGAGGAGCGAGCGTCAGCTCTTCTCGCAGGCGATGCCGTCCTTGTCGCGGTCCAGCTTCGTGTTCGCCTTGTACAGCGCGTCGTCCTTCTTCACCGTGCCCTTGAGCGCCCGGTAGGTGGCCTTGCCGCCGGAGACGACCTTGTTCTTCTTGACGGACTTCTTGGCGATGCCGCCGGAGTACACCTTGTGCACCGCGGTGCAGTTGGCGTAGGACTTCGGCGCGGCCTGCGCGGTCGAGGTCCCGCCGACGACGACGGTGGTCGCGAGGACGGCGGTGGCGGCGGCGATGCCGAGGGTGCGGATGATGCGCACGGGTTCCCCCTGGAACTGGTGGTGATCGCGCGAGCGACCGCCGCGTCGGGTGCGCGGCGTGGTGATCCTACGACGTGATCCGCCCGCGCGACCCACCCCCGAACGAGGTTCACCGTCGGCGGCCTGCGGCATGCTGGGCGCATGGACGGCGAGCAGTTGCACGACGTGGCGAGCCGCACGGCGCTCGCGCTGCCGGCGGCCGTCGAGACGCAGCCCTTCGGCGAGGGCTCCGTGGTCTACAAGGTCGTCGGCAAGATGTTCGTGATGGTCAGCGAGGTACGCGGGACCCCGATCGTGAACCTGAAGTGCGCGCCCCCGCACGGAGCCTCGCTGGTCCGCGACCACACCGAGATCACCCCCGGGTGGCACATGAACAAGCGGCACTGGATCACGGTGACGCCGGGCGACGGCATCGACGAGACCCTGGTCGAGGACCTCGTGGCCAACGCGTACGACCTGGTGGTCGCCGGGCTGCCCCGGGCCCGGCGGCCGATCGACCCGACTCGTGGCTCGCTGCCGGACTGACGCAGCAGATCACGCCCGCGCTGCCACCTTCGACAGGTCCCGCAGCACCTTCGGTGCCAGGCGCTCGCCCGACTCGAGCACGGCCCGGGCGCGCTCGGGCGCCAGGTCGCCGAAGATCTCGCCGATGGTCACCCCGTGGCCGGGTCGGTAGGTGACCTCGATCGGGTCACCGGCGGCCACCGAGCCGGACCGGACCACGCGGAAGTACGCGCCGGGTCGACCCTCGTCCGCGAACCGCTTCACCCACTTGTCGATCCCCATCCGGCGGGCGAACGTGCCGCAGGGGGTGCGGGGAACGGTGACCTCGAGTTCGAGGGTGTCGCCGATCCGCCACCGTTCACCGGTCACGGCGCCGGTCACGTCGATGCCGCTGGTGCGGAGGTTCTCACCGAACAGCCCTGCCGGGACCTCGCGATCGAGCAGTTCAGCGAAGTACGCGGCGTCCTCGTCGGCGTAGGCGTACACGGCCTGGTCCTCGCCGCCGTGGTACTTGCGGTTCGCCTGCACGTCGGCGCGCAGGCCGAGCGGCCGGACCCGGACGCTGCCCTGGACAGGGCGCTTGTCGATGGCGGTGACGCCGATGACGCCGGAATCCGCCAGCAGACGGTCGACGCGGCAGACGGCTGTGACGAGCGACATGGGAGCCACTCTGACGCAACCGGAGCGCGGCGCAAAGCCGAGCCGCTCGCCGTTGTCGACACCGCGTGTGACGGACCGGCTCCTGGGGACGTCTCATCATCGACGCACCCAGCCGTTCACCACCCGCCACCAGTAGAAGGAACCCGTGCACCACCAGCCCCTCGCCGAGCTCGACGACGCGGTCCTCGCCGGCCGCTCGTCCGACGGCGACGTCCGGGCCTTCGAGGTCCTGATCCGCCGCCACACGCCGCTGCTCCGTGCCTACGCCCGTCGCACCCTCGGGTCGACCGACGAGCTCGACGACGTGGTGCAGGAGACCTTCATCACCGCCTGGGGCCGCCTCGACGGACTCGAGGACCTCGCCCGCGTGAAGTCCTGGCTGATGCGCATCCTCAGCCGGAAGTGCCTCGACCGGATCCGCGCCCGGCGGGTCCACGACGACGTCACCGAGCTCGAGGTGGCGGCACCCGCCGACGATGCCCCCGACCGGGTGGCCGAAGCGCGGTCGCGCGAGGACGCCGTGGAGCGGGCCCTGTCCGAGCTGCCCGAAGCCCAACGACGATGTTGGATCATGAAGGAGGTGCTCGAGTACCGGTACGAGGAGATCGCCGCAGAACTCGATCTGCCCCCGTCGACGGTCCGGGGACTGCTGTCCCGAGCGAGGAAGAACATGATCCGACTCATGGAGGGATGGCGATGACCGACCCCGACGGCACCCGGCCGGACCTGCCCGACACCCCGGGGGCGCTCGACGCCCTCGAACGGGCCGACCTCGACGGCCGCTCGATCGACGAACTCGCCGACTACCTCGACGCCGGCATGCAGCCCGCCGACCCGAGCATCGACCACTCGCCCGCCTGCCAGAACGCCCTCGCAGCGATCCTCCGCGTGCGACAGGCCTCGCTCGGATCGCTCGAGGCCGCCGCCCGCGACGAGGCCCCGGCCGACGAGTCCTGGATCAGCGGGGTGCTGGCGAACATCTCGCTCGAGTCCCGCTCCGGCCGTGACGTCCCGCTCCGCCCGCTGTCCGAGACGGAGCGTCCGGTGATGACGGAGGGCGCCATCCGTTCGCTCATCCGCCGCACCGGTGACGGCGTCCCCGGCGTGCTCGTCGCGCGTTGCCAGCTGGACGGCGACGTCACCGAGCTGGCCTCGCCGGTCCGTGTGGTCGTCGAGATAGCGATCGCCGCCGGCCCCTCGATCCCCGCGACCGCGGAGCTGGTCCGCACCGCGGTCGCCGGCGAGCTGGCGGAGCAGACCGACCTGCTGGTCGAGGCGATCGACGTGGTCGTCCGCGACCTGCTGACCGAGACCGAGACCGAGACCGAGACCGAGACCGGCATCGACACCGACCCGGAGGTGACCCGATGAGCACCATCGACGAGACCCTCGCCGCGATCGAGGCCGCCGTCGCCGAGGTCCCCGGCGTCGTCGACCTCTACCGCGCGCGACCCACGGTCGCCAGCGCCGTCCAGGCCGTCCGCGGCATCGCGACGAACAGCGCACCGCTCCGGACCGTCGTCGACGACGAGGCCGCTCTCCGCGTCGTGATCGGCACCGACGGGTTCCTTCCGGCCCCCGCGGTCGCCCGCGCGGTCCACGACGTCGCCCTCGCGACGGCGGCGACGCACGGCCTGGCGCTCAGCCGGGTCGACGTGCGGGTCGCGCGGGTGGGCTGAGCCGGACCAGGGACCGGACGGGAGGCCCGTGGCGGATCCGCCACGGGCCTCCCGTCCGTCATCGCGTCGGCACGCTCAACCGTCGTCGGCGGCGCGCGCCACGAGGCGGGCGAAGGCTGCTCGCGCATCCGGGGTACCGTCCGGGCGCCACAGCAGCATGCGGAGCGCGAAGTCGTCCGGGATCAGCAGTTCCTGGAAGACCATCGTCAGCGGTCCGACGGACACCGGGGCGAACCGGACGGTGCCGGTCCGGGCCGGGCGGCGGGCGTCGTGCGCCCAGGCCCGCGCGAAGTCGATGCTCTGCGATGACAGCTCGCCGACGAGTGCACGGAACCCGGCGTCCTCCTCGTGCTGGTCGAGTGAGTCCCTGAGCATCGCCGCGATCTGGCCGGCTGCGTCCGACCAGCCGGGGGCGTCGTCGTCCACCACGGGGTCCAGGAACGTGTACCGCGCCATGTTCACGGACGGCTCGAAGGCGCCGCTGAGGGCCCGGGCGAGCGGGTTCGAGGACACGACGGTGAGGTGGCGGTCGGTCACCACGGCGGGGAGACACCCGATCGCCGCCACCATCTCGCTGACGCCGTCCGGAGCGTGCTCCCCGGCATCGTTGCGGCTCATGCGGTCACGCTAACGCGCCGGACGGTTTCCGAGGGTGGCCCTCGGAGGGCCACCGCAACCGGTTCTGGCGTCGGGGACGGCGCTCCACGGGTGTCCACGGTCGCCGTCCTCCCGGCTCACGGCCGGGTCCGGCCGAGACCGGGTCCTGACAGGGCCACGTGCGGTGCCGCGTCGGTCCGTACGGTGCTCGTCAGGGGCGACCTGCACGGTCCCGCCCCCGGAAGTGCCGCCACCGTTCCTCGTCGCACCCATCGGGAGGACCCATGGACACCCAGGACGACGTCACCGATCCGGTCCCGTCACGGCGCGTCCGTGTGTACGGACACGAGTTCGACGCGGACGCCTACGCGCTGCGGGACTTCCTGTCACGATCGGTCGTCCGCTTCGACTGGATCCCCGTCGACGTCACCGACCCCGCGGTGCTCGTCGCCGGCCGCCGGCTCGACGTGACGCGACTGCCGCTCGTCGTGTTCCCGGACGGCACCGAGCTGGTCGCGCCCGCCGTGCGCGAGGTCGCCGACCGCCTGGGGTGGATCCACGCCCCACGTCGTCAGGAGTACGACCTGTCCATCTACGGGGCCGGGCCCGCCGGACTGTCCGCCGCCGTGTACGCCGCGTCGGAGGGACTCGACGTCGTGCTGCTCGAGCGTGACGCCGTGGGCGGGCAGGCCGGCTCCAGCAGCCTCATCGAGAACTACCTCGGCTTCCCGGAGGGCGTCGCCGGCGCCGAGCTCGCCGAGCGTGCGCGGGAACAGGCGGTCCGGTTCGGTGCCGAGCTGCTGGTGATGCGCGAGGGCGTGCGCGGCGTCTTCCACGACGGCCGCATCCACGCCGACCTCGCCGACGGCGGCCACGTGGTCGCCCGGGCGAACATCTGTGCGACGGGGGTCGAGTGGCGCCGGCTCGGGTTGCCGCGGGAGGTCGACCTGCTCGGGTGCGGGGTCTACTACGGTGCCGGCACGAGCGAGGCTGACGGGTGCGTCGGGGAGCAGGTCTTCGTGGTCGGCGGGGCGAACTCGGCGGGCCAGGCGGCCATGAACCTCTCGCGGTCCGCCGCGCACGTCACGATGCTGGTGCGGGGCCCGTCCCTGTCCGCGACGATGTCGGAGTACCTGACCGCCCGGATCCAGGCCGCGCCCAACGTCACCGTGCGGACCGGCAGCAGGGTCTCAGCGCTCCTCGGGGACGCCCGCCTCGAGTCGATCGAGGTCACCGACGTGCGAGGTTCGACGTCGGTGACGGCCGCGACGCGGTTGTTCATCTGCATCGGCGGACAACCCGACACGAGGTGGGCCGCGGGGACCCCGATGGTCCGTGACCGGCTCGGGTACCTCGTCACCGGACCAGACCTCGACGGTGCTCCTGGTGCCCTCGACCGGTGGCCGCTGGACCGGCGCCCGTACTACCTGGAGACGAACGTGCCGGGCTCCTTCGCCGCGGGGGACGTCCGCGCCGGCTCGGTCAAACGGGTCGCCGCAGCGGTCGGGGAGGGCGCGATGGCCGTCACCTTCGTGCACCGTCACCTGGCCGCGAGCGACTGAGTGACGGAACGACGGAAGGACCGAGGAGGCCCGCGATGCCCGAAGAAGTCGACCAGCCGCTCCCGACCGCGTCGGAGTCGGTCGCCGCACTGGACCGACCGACGGCGTTCTTCAACGCCCTGCTGACCGAGCACTTCGTGCTCGAGACCGCCCGGAGCATCACGGTGAGCGAGTCGAGCAGCCGGTCCTCGCTCTACCTCACGACGCTCTCCAGCTCCCTCGTCGCGTTCGGGTTCCTGGCCCACACACCGTTCGCGCTCGGGTTCCTCGGAGCGATCATCCCGGTGATCGTCCTGCTGGGCGCGTTCACCTACGAGCGGCTCGTCGAGACCTCGCTCGAGGACGTCGCCGCGCTGGCGGCGATGCAGCGGATCCGCCGGTACTACGGTCGGCTCCTGCCGGACGCCCACACGTACTTCCCGATGCCGACGGGCCGGCACGCGGCGAACGAGCTCCTCGACATCGGGCGGGCCCCCTCCTGGTACCGCTTGCTCTTCACGATGTCGTCGGCGATCGCGGTCGTGAACTCGATCGTCGCCGGCGCAGGGGTCGCCATCCTGGTCGACCAGCTCGGTGTCGACGACCCCGGTTCGGTCGTCTGGGGCGTCGCGGCCTCGGTGGTGCTCGCCGTCGCGCACCTGTCCTACCAGGTGCGGTCGCAGACGACGATGCACGAGTTGATCGCCCGGTCCGAAGCGCTCGACGACGCCGGCCCGCAGTCCTGAACCGCGGCACGCCCGCGCAGCGGTTCGGGCCGCCGACGGTCGTCGTCCGCTGCCCGGTCACCTCAGCGGTCGGCGAGCTGCTGCGCCCAGTCGGACGGCAGCCGGTCAGCCGGCCCCGGGACCGTCTGGGAGCGCGGGTGCGCCTGTGGGTCGGCGAGTCGCGGACCGTCCACGAAGTCCTGCGACACGAAGTCCCAGAACCAGTCCTCACCCGGTTCGAACGACTGGATGACCTCGTGTCCGGTGGTGGCGAAGTGGGCGGTGCCGTGCCGGTTCAGGGAGTCGTCGCAGCAGCCGACGTGTCCGCAGGCGGCGCACCGGCGCAGGTGCACCCACCACGACCCCGTCGACTCGCACTCCACGCACCCGGTGCCGGACGGCGGGACGGATGGGGACACCATGCTCGTGAGATCGCTCATGCCGCAACGCTGCCCCGATCCTCCGCCCGACGCATGAGGAGAACGACTCGACCCGACCGCGTCCGGGCGCGGAGGAGTCAAACGGCGCTGGTGCGGCACGCGACCCGGTTCCTACCGTCGAAGCGAGCGGGAACGACGAGGAGCGTGTGGTGCGGAAGACGACGGATGACGGGGCGATCGCCCGGGATCGCCTCGCCGCGTGGGCGCGGCGAGCGGCAGACCGCATCCCGCACGGTCTGACGCCCGTCCGAGGCACCGTCGCGGAGCTCCTGCGGCTCGGCACCCTCGGTCTGGGCGCGTTCGCCGGTGGCTCCGACGGGGACGGGGACGGTCTGGTCGTGCTCGACCGCCGGTGCCTCCGGATGCGCCCGGACGGGACGGCCACAGAGGCGGCGGCAGCGGACGAGGTCGCGTTCGCGGTCGTCTCGACCTTCTCGCCTGACCTCGTGATCACGGTCGCGTCGGTCGCCTCCAGAGCCGACCTGGAGGCGCGGATCGCCGCCGTCCTGCCGCCGTGCGACTTCGACGTGGCAGTCCGCGCCGACGGCGTCTTCGACCGGGTGCAGACCCGGTCCGGGGGGACCGGGTCCGCCACCCTCCGGGCGGTGGCGGGCAGCCTCGTCGGCTTCCGGACGCCGGGGGCCGGGGGTGCGGGGACGGAGCACCACCTCGGCTTCCTGGGGGCCGCTGGGTCCCGTGGGGGTGCATTCGTCGAACTCGGGGGCTTCTCGGGGCGGATCGAACTCGGGTTCTCGACAGCGGTGCACCCGGTGGTCCCCGAACGCGGTTCGCCCGTCGGGGAAGAGGCGGTCTGACCGTTCCCGACCAGCCGCTCAGCCGGGGCGCTCCTGCCGGAACCGCACGGCGAGGTCCCGGCGAGAGGACACGCCCCACTTCGTGTAGACGTGCCGGACGTGACTGGTGACCGTGTGGGTCGAGATGAACAGGTCGGACGCGATCTGCTGCGTCGTCAACCCGGCCGCGACCCGCTCGACGACCTGCGACTCCCGGGCGGTCAGACCCGAGACCCCCGGGTCGGCGGAGCTCGGACGGGTGGCGACCCCGACGCCGCGCAGGTGTCCACGGACCCGCTCGGCATCGCGCACGGCGCCGGCCTCGTGGAACACGCCCGCCGCCTCCTGCCAGACCCCGACGGTGTCGGGCACGGACGTCGATCGCAGGGCGCCCCCCAGGTCCTCCAGGGCGGCCGCCAGCACGAGCTTCCGGTCGACGCGGCGGAGTCGTGCCACCGCGCGGTGCAGGCTCTCGGCGGAGCCGTGGACGAGGCCGTGGACGTGGAGCCACGTCCCGGTGCAGAGGTCGTTCTCCGGGTTCGCCGCTGCGCGCACCCGGGCGACGCGTTCGATCCGGTCGAGCCGGTCGAGCCGGTCACCCCGGATCGCGATCCGTGCCAGGTGGACGTCGTCGGCGAAGTCCGCCGGGCTCGACATCGAGGAGACCGGCGACTCCAGGGTGCACCAGGCTGGCTCGCTGTGGGCGACCGCTGCGTCGACGGCGTCGCGCGCATCGGCCTCGAGCGCGAGCAGCCAGGCACCGGCGCGCTCGAAGGTCGGGTCGGCGCGGAGGTCCTCGGCGAAGCGTCGGTACCGGTCGGCGGCGGCGTGGTCGGCTTGCACGAGCGCGGTGCGGAAGAGCACCGACCCCGCCGTCAGGGCCGCGAAGCCGCCCAGTTCCAGGTCCTCGGCCAGGTCGAGCACCGACTCTGCCAGCGTCTTGGCGTCCTCCAGGTGGCCCTGGTCGAACAGGACCCTCGTCCGCAGCATCATCCAGGCGGCGGTCGGGCGGGCCAGGTGGTTCCGCCGCGTCTCGATGGCGTTCGCCTCGGCGATGCGGCCGGCGCGCTCGGTGTCCCCGAGGGCGTTCGCGAGGAACGCGACCCAGAGTCCCTCCGGCAACCACGTGCTCGATGCGTGTCCGACGGCGGCGACCCGGCTCATGGCCGTCGTGATCGTCTGCGTCGCCTCGGCGAAGCGCCCCTGGTTGAACGCGAGCACCGACGCGCTGGCCTCGAACGTCGCGACCGCGACCGGGTCGGCACCGGCCTCGACCGTCGGTCCGGACTCGTGCAACGCGGCCTGCAGGTCCTCGTGCCGACCCGCGTTGGCCAGGTTCAGCGCGCGCACGGCGAGCAGGCGCGACCGGAGCCCGGCGCTCAGACCGGGGAGCGCCAACGCGGACTCGACCGACCGCAACGCGTCGGGGGCGGAGTGCTCGGTCTGCAGGCGCGCCAGTGCGAGGCGCAGGCGTGCGTCGTCCTCGGGTTGGAGCCGGCCGTCCAGATCCGCGAGCAGGGCGCGCGCCGCAGCGGTCCGTCCGCTGTGCCAGAGCAGGGGCAGCACGTCGACGACGATGCCCGGCATCGCGGCGGTGTCCCGGGCGAGCTCGGCGGCGCGGAGCGCCAGGTCGCTCGCCTGCGCCGCATCCGTCGCGGCGAGGTCGACAGCGACCGTCCGGAGCAGTTCCGCCGCGCGGACGTCGCCGGGCTCGGCGACCTCGGCGATGCGCGATGCGACCGAGCGGGGTTCGACGCCCTGGCGCAGGAGCGTGTCCACCGCTTGGCGGATCAGGGCGTGCCGGACCGCCAACGGGATCATCGACTCCGCCGCCTCGCGGAAGACGTCGTGCCGGAACGTCAGGAGCGGACCGTCGTCGACCAGGACGCCCACCTCGATCGCCTCCTGCAGCCCGGGGAGCAGGCGTTGCACCGGCTGTTCCAGCATCGCCGAGAGCGACTCGACGTCGAACGAACGCCCGAGCACCGCCCCGACCTGCACGATCTGTTGCGTCTCCTTCGACAACCGCCGAACGGTCGCACGCACCGACGCCCCGAAGGTCACCGGGAGCGTCGGCCCCGGCATCGTCGCGATCCCGTCGACGATCGCCAGCAGGTGCTCGTCGACGAGCCCGCGGACGAGTTCGACGACGA
The DNA here is from genome assembly GCF_015351025.1 of Curtobacterium sp. VKM Ac-1376. Taxonomy (GTDB): domain Bacteria; phylum Actinomycetota; class Actinomycetes; order Actinomycetales; family Microbacteriaceae; genus Curtobacterium. The sequence continues at coordinate 504,899 of NZ_JADKRV010000001.1, forward strand.
GGAGTGGCACGTTCTCCGCCCGGTGCGCGGCGCGGAGGACGGTCTCGTCCGGCACGGCACCGAGCAGGTCCGCGATCATCGCCGAGGTGGCGTCCTCGCTCAGCGGTTCGAGGTCGATCACCCGTCCCCTCGCGCCCAGGTCCTCCGCGGTCGTCGCCACCGACGGGTCCTGGTCCTCGGAGCGCACCGCCACCACCCAGAGGACGGGGACGTCGGCGAGTCGGCGGGACAGCGACCGCAGCACGGCGAGCGTCGTCGTGTCGCACCACTGCAGATCGTCGATGACGACGAGGACCCCGCTCGACGATGCGGCGCGTTCGAGGTCGTCCTGCAGCTGCTGCAGCAGCCAGTAGCGTGTTTCGGGGTCCTGGGCGACCGTACCGAGCCTCGTGCGGTCGGAGATCGGCCGGACCCCGGTCGCGAGTGCCTCCATGATCGGAGCGAGCGGGATCAGCCGTGCGTCCCGGTCGGTGCGTCCGACCGCCACGCGCAGCCCTGCCGCGCCCGCCCGGGTGACGATGTCCTCGAGCAGCCGCGACTTGCCCACGCCGGAGGACCCCCGGACGACGAGGACGTCACCGGCCCCGCGAGCGAGTCCGGTCAACGCCTCGGAGACGGTGGCCTGCTCGGCGTCACGCCCCCGGATCGGCAGGTCGGCGCGAGGTGTGGCGAGCCCGCGTGCCGGCGCACCGCACTCGAGCGTGCGGTACTCCTCGTTCGTCAACACGGCGGCCACCAGTCCTCGTCGGTGGCAGGAGTCTACGAACGAACCGGGTGCTCGCGACTGTCCCTGTCGTTACCCCAGCGGCGGGTGTCGACACCGGATCGGCGTCGTCCGGCGCCCCTCGACCGGGTGCGGGCGGGGGCTGCCGACCGCCACCCGGCGGATCGACGACGAGGGTGTCCCTGGCAGGGCCACGCCGGGCTTCGAGCCGATTGACGCTCGAGGGCTCCGTCGCAGTCGGGCATCGTCGGTGCATGACGTCCGTGCGACAGGGTCCCGCGTTCCCACCGCTCCCGGTGCTCCACCACGGTGCCGGGTTCTGGGTCGTCGCCGTCGCCTTCACCGCGGTGATGGCGTACTCGACGGTCCCGACACCCCTGTGGGGGCTCTACGAGGCAGCGGACGGCTTCCCGCCCATCGTGGTCACGTTCGTGTTCGCTGCGTACGCCGTCGGTGTCGTCGGGGCGCTGTACCTCGCCGGTCACCTCAGCGACGTGCTGGGCCGGCGCCGCATGATCCTGATCGCCCTCGGGGTCGAGGCGGCTGCCGCCGTCGTGTTCGTCCTGTGGCCGGAACTCCCCGGACTGCTGGTGGGCCGGGTCGTCAACGGAGTCGGTGTCGGGCTCCTGACCGCCACCGCGACCGCCCACATCAGCGAGTTGCGCTCTCGGGCACGCCCGGACGAGGACCCCACCACCGCGGTGACGGTCTCCGGCATCGCGAACCTGGGCGGACTGGGCCTCGGCCCGCTCATCGGCGGACTCTTCGCCGAGTGCCTCCCTGCCCCGCTGCTGCTGCCGCACCTGGTCTTCCTGGTCCTCTTCGTCGCAGCGTGGGTCGCCGTCGCGATGGTGCCCGAGACCGTCGCCCGCCCGGTCGGACGACAGCCGTACCGACCGCAGCGGATCGCCGTGCCACAGGCGGCCAGGCCGACGTTCGTCGCGGCGGGTGCCGCGGCCTTCGCGGGGTTCGCGGTCTTCGGCCTGTTCACGTCGCTGGCGCCCACGTTCCTCGCCGAGTCGCTGCACCAGACCGACCGGTTGCTGGCCGGCTCGGTCGCGTTCTCGGTGTTCGCTGCCGCGTGCGTCGCGCAGGTGCTCTTCCGCGGGTCCTCGGTGGCCCGGCAGCTCCGGGCGGTGCTCGTCCTCATGCCCGTCGGTCTCCTCCTGCTCGCTGCGGGGGCCGTGCTCGCCTCGCTGCCGCTGTTCGCCGGCGGTGGAGCCGTCGCCGGCGCCGGGGTCGGGCTCCTCTTCCGCTCGGCTCTCGCCCGTGCCGGTTCGACCAGCAGCCCCTCCACCAGGGGCGAGGTCCTCGCGGCGGTCTTCCTCATCGCCTACGCGGGCCTGTGCTTGCCGGTGCTGCTCGTCGGCGCGGCCCTGCTGGTCCTGCCGCCCGTGACGGTCCTCGTCGCGTTCGCCGGCCTCGTCCTGGTCGCCGTGCTCGTCGCGGCGACCAGGATGCTCCACCAGGACGGGTGATCAGGGCCGCTCGCCCTGTGGGTCCGGGTCCGGGCCCGGCGCTCCCGGCGCTCCCAGCGCGACGAGCGCATCGCGGAGCCCCGCGCGGGTGGAGACGCCGAGCTTCGGGAACAGCCGGTACAGGTGCCCGCTCACCGTGCGGGGTGAGAGGAACAGCTGACCGCCGATCTGCTTGTTCGTGAGCCCGGCGGCAGCCAGGGACGCGACGCGTCGTTCCTGCTCGCTGAGGTCGGAGAGGTCGACCGACCCGGTCGGCACCCCGGCGCCGCCCGCGACACGCAACTCGTGTTCGGCGCGCAGCTGCCAGTGGCGGGCGCCGAGCACCTCGAATGCCCGCGCTGCGAGACGGAACTGGGTGCGGGCCTCCAGGGCGTGCATGTCGCGACGGAGCCACTCACCGTACGCGAGCCGCACGCGCGCGACCTCGAACGGCGCGACGTCGTCGTCGACGGTCGCCAGGGCGTCCTCGAAGCGGGTGCGGGAGTCGGCGTCGGTGCCGAGGACCGCTCTGCAGGTCGTCACGATCAGTGACTCCCGCGGGGCGCACCGAGCGCCGAGCGCCCGCTCGGCGGCGGTCACCAGTGCCGTGCCGTGGTCCGTCATCCGGAGCCGGGCGGCCGACTCGACCGCGTCGAGGAGCTCGACCGGCCCGTAGCTGCTCGCGAGCCACCGACGGGTCGTCCGGTGTCCTGTCGTCGAGCGGGCGTGGGCCTCTTCGAACCGGCCGGTGGCGACGTCCAGCGACGACCGCGCGTGCTCGGCGGCGCGGGTGACGAGCGGCGTGCCGTGCTGGACCGCCCACCGTGCGGCACGGTCGGCCTTCCGCGCGGTCTGCTCGGGCTCGCCCCGCACCGAGTGGACGAGCGCCTGCAGGGCGTCGGTCAGTGCGACGAGCGTGTCGGCACCCCGGCGTTCGGCGCTCTCGCGGACGTGGTCGAACCCTGCGCCCGCGGCGTCCAGCCGGCCGGCCTGGTACGCGGCGACGGCACCACGGTACGAGGCGAAGCAGCCGAGGAGACCGGCGTCCCCGGTCCTGCGGAGCACGGCGTCGACGACCTCGCGCCGCGGATCGGTCGGGTCGAGGAGCGTCCAGGCGACGTGGAGCGCGACCGCCTTCCACGGCTGGGCGTCCGCCGCCGAGACCCGCGCCTCGCGGTGGAGCGCCGCGCGCTCGTCCTCGGACAGCCGCGACCCGTCCACGCAGTCCTCGACGAGTCGCAGCACCGGGTCGAGGTCGCGGCCCGCGGTGACCTCCAGGGCCTCGTCCCACCAGGAGCCGTCGCCGTGCAGGGAGCAGAGTACGTGCAGCGTCGCCACGAGGACGTCGTCCGTCCCCGTCCGGTCCGGCCCGTCGAGTGCCGCGAGCACCGCGCGCCGGCCCGCGCCGACGTCACCGGACCGGAGCGCCCGCACGAACTCGACCGCGCCCACCAGCACCGGGTCCGGCTGGGCGTCGCGGTGCGCGGCTCGTTCGGCCTCGGCGTCGACGAGGCCGAAGTCGCCGACGAACGCGGCGACCGCGGCGGCCCGCGCACGCAGCTGTCCGCGCAGCGGGACGGACGTCGTCAGCCGTGCCGCCTCGAGGAGGGTCGCGGTCGCGTCGTGTGGACGACGGAGGCGGAGGGACTCGTCGACGAGGGCCAGGAGGCGTGGGACGAGGTCGTCGTCGTGGGTCGGCGACGCCCCCGCGACCGCGAGCAACCGGAGCCGCTCGGGGACGCGCTTCGACCGCGCCACGAGGGAGCGGACGCGCCGGAGCTCGGCGGGTGGTGCGCTGGACAGCAGGTGCAGGCGGACGTACGGGTCACGGAAGGTGAGCCCGGTCGACCCCTCGGCGACGAGCCCCCGCAGGGGGGCGTCGAGGGGCGGCGTGTCCGGGACGTCCCACCCGTCGTCGTCCCCCGGGAACTCGACGGACGCGACCGCGATGCCGAGCGCGACCGACCGAGCCTCGTCGGTGAGGGCGTCGACGGTGCGTGCGACGGCATCGGTCGGAGCGCCCGGCTGCGGGTACGCGGTCGGGAACGGCGCGGAGCGGTCGGCGACGGAACCGTCCGCCCACGCGCGTCCCACCGTGTGCAACAGGGACGGGTTGCCGTCGGCGAGACGGAGGAGCATCGCGATCCGCGACGCGGGGAGGTCGACGCGGTCCCGACGGAGGAGTTCCTCGGCCGCGGTGTCGCCGAGCGGCCGGAGAGGGACGTACTGCAGGTCGATCCAGCCGGGGACGACCCGGCGGTCGTCCACCGCCACCACGACCACGGTGCTCGGGTCCTGCGCCAGTTCCGCGAGGGCCTGGCGGAGGGCGTTCCTGGCGCCCTCGGCGAGCGCGTGGAAGTCGTCGACGAGGACGACGCTGCGGGACGGGCGGGGCGCCCCGCTGTCGGCTCCGCGGACGAGTGCGAGCCAGGGCCCGAACGACGCGGCCGTGATCACCGGATCGCCGTCGGCTGAGCGCCACCGGACGACCGCGTGGCCGTCCGCCCGAGCAGCCGCCGCGATGCTCGTGAGCGCGTGGGACTTGCCCGATCCTCGCGGCCCCTCGACGACCACGAAGCGGTCGGCGGTGCTCGCCGAGGCCTCCATGGCCCGTCGGAACACGTCGTCGTCGTGTCCGGTGCGGCGCGTCGGTCGCGTGTCCGAGATGCTGATGCTCATCGTCGCTCCTGGGTCATCGGTCGGTCCGCGTGGTCCGGGAGGACCGTGTCGGCGCTCCCGGACGCTACCGACGTCCGGGTGGTCGCCACATCCCCCCGTGGTCGCCTCGCCATCCCCTCCTCACGCTCCGCCGCGCGGGTGGTCGCCGGAGCGGGTCATCCGACTCAGGCGCAACCGGCTGACGACTCGCGATGCTCGAGGGGACACCGAACGGCCCGGACCGCACCGTCAGGACGGCTGCGGAGGAAAGGCGGACACCATGGCCTCCAGCCCGTCACGGGTGCGCCGATGACCGGCGCTCCGGGCAGCCGCGTCCCGATCGACGCGCAGAGCGTCGGCGCGCCGCTGTCCCGTTCAGCGGTGTTCCTCACCGTGGACGTCGGACCGGCCGACGACGACCTCGGCGCCGTGCGTGACGTCCTCAGCGATCTCGACGGTCTGCTGAAGACGGTCGGGTTCCGCGACCTCGACGCGCACCTGTCCTGCGTGGTCGGCATCGGCGCCACGGCGTGGGAGCGCTTCTCGCCGCACGCACGACCGCGGGCGCTCCACCCTTTCCGCACGGTGGCCGGGCCGGTCCACCGGGCGCCGTCGACCGGAGGGGACCTGCTCTTCCACGTCCGCAGCGAGCGCACCGATCTCTGCTTCGAGTTCGAACGCCTGCTGCTGGCCGCACTGGGCAGCCACGTGAGCGTGGTCGACGAGGTCAGCGGGTTCCGGTACTTCGACACCCGTGACCTGCTCGGGTTCGTCGACGGCACGGCCAACCCCGTGGCGCAGGACCTGGCGGCCTCCGCCCTCGTCGGTGCGGACGACCCGGACTGGGCGGGCGGGAGCTACGTCGTCGTGCAGAAGTACGTGCACGACCTCGACGCGTGGAACGCGCTCGGCACCGACGCGCAGGAACGGATCATCGGCCGCTCGAAGTCGGACAACGTGGAACGCGACAGCGACACCGAGGTACGCCCGTCGCACAAGTCGCTCGCGACGATCGTCGACGACGACGGGGTCGAGCACGACATCCTGCGGGACAACATGCCCTTCGGACGACCGGGCGCCGGCGAGTACGGCACGTACTTCATCGGGTACGGCGGCGAGCTGTGGGTCATCGAGCGGATGATCGAGCGGATGTTCGTCGGTGACCCGCCGGGCACCTACGACCGGTTGCTCGACTTCTCGCGCGCCGTCACCGGGGCGACGTTCTTCGCACCGGCACGTGATCGTCTCGTCGATCTCGCTGCCCTCGCGACGCCACCCGCGGTGCACGCCGATGCGTCACCCGCGTCACCCGCCGTGGTGACGACCCCCGACGCGTCCGGTCCCGGTCTGGGCATCGGTTCGCTCCGCAGCACGGAAGGGCACACGCCATGAACCACCTCCTGCGCGAACTGGCCCCGTTCGGCGCCGACGCCTGGACGATGCTCGATGCCGAAGCACGCGACCGCCTGGTCCCGGCGCTCACCGCCCGGCGCATCGTCGACTTCGACGGCCCGCACGGCTGGCAGCGCTCCGCGGTCGACCTCGGTCGGACGGACCCCGTGACCGGCGGGGCCGGTGACGGCATCACCGCACGACGCCGACGGGTCCTGCCCCTCTGCGAGGTCCGTGCGACGTTCACCGTGCGGCTCGAGGAGATGGTGGACTTCTCCCGCGGCGCCACCGACGTCGACCTCGCAGAGCTCGACGGCGCCGTGCTCCGGCTCGCGGCGCTCGAGAACCGGGCGACGCTCCAGGGCTGGCCGGAGGGCGGGATCACCGGTGCGGGGCAGGCATCCACCCAGGCGGTGCAGTCGCACGACGGCACCCCGGAGTCCTTCCGGGCCGCCGTCACCGCGGCGGTCGCGTCGCTCCGGGACGCCGGTGTCGCGGGTCCGTACGCCCTGGCCTGCGGTCCCGTGGACTGGGCGGACATCATCGAGACCGACGACGCCGGCACCCCGCTGCGTGCGCAGCTCGAGGGCATCACCGGCGGGGACGTCGAACGGACGCCGGGCATCGACGAGTCGCTGCTGGTGAGCCTGCGCGGGGGCGACTTCTCGCTCACCGTCGGGGAGGACCTGGCCCTCGGCTACCTGGACCACGACCGCGACGACGTCACCCTGTACGTCGAGGAGTCGTTCGCGTTCCGGGTGAACACCCCCGAGGCATCCGTGCTGCTCCGCCGGACGCTCTGACCGCTGCCGACTGCCGGCTGCCGTTGCCGCTACCGGCAGCCGCTGCCGCGGGTCGCCCCGAGCCGGCACGCAGCGCGGCCCGTGTCGTCACCCGTGCAGCTGCCGCCAGCTGGTGATCTGGAAGTCGTGCACCTCGAAGCACGCGAAGCTCATCAACGTGCGGTCGGCTCCACCGGGGAACCGGATCAGCAGCGTCTGGTCGAGGAGCACCACCGGACCGCTCACGGCGACGCGGTTCGGGATGAACTCGAACCGCTCGAACCGGTCGACGATGGTCCGGCACACGCCGAGTACCTCCGCTCGGCCGTGGACCCGACCGCAGGTGCTCGGCTGGTACACGACGTCGGCGTCCAGGAACGGCGCCAGCTGCTCCACGTCGCGGGCCCGGAGGTTGTCGAGGAAATCGCGGACGACGAGTTCGTTCTCCACCGACGCGGTCATCTTCGAGACGGCGTCGTCAATCGGTTCCAGCACGGTGGGTCCTTCCGGCGTGGTGCCGTGCGACGAGCAGGACGGCGGTGGCGGTCGCGACGAGCAGCAGTGGCAGCAGCGGGGCCGCGGGCGGCACGGCGCGCGCCAGGGCGGTGCCGGCGACGGCCCCGACCACCAGCGCCAGGACGACCGCGAGCTGCAGGACCCGGGACCCTCGCCGTGCCTCGGCGAGCCCCTCCATCAGGCTCGTCAGGGTCCCGGTGACGAACGTCGTCGTGAGTCCGGACGCTCCGGACAGGCGCTTCGCGAGGACGGTCTGCACCCCGAGCGCCGCGGCGGCGAGTGCGCCGACGGACCGCACGGGGTACGGGGTGCCGGCCGAGGGTGCGGGGGAGACGCGGAACGCCCCGAACACCAGGGCGGCGAAGACGACGATCGCGGTGAGTGCCCCGGCCAGGGTCGTCGGCCACCCGGGGCGGGTGAACATGCCGGCGAGGACCAGGTTGCCCGTCATGTTCGCCGTGAAGATCCCGCCGAGCACCAGGAAGGCGAAGGCGTCGGCCGCCCCCGAGGCGAGCGTGAGGAGGACCAGCGCGACGTGCACCGGTGTGACGCGCTCCGGTGACCCGGACCCGGACCCGGACGCAGACGTCACGTCAGACTCGCTGCGCGAAGGGGAGCGAGCGCCCGAGCCGGACGCCGTACTGCGCAACGGCCCGGGCGACCTCGAGCCGGTCGCTGTCGTAGGTGGCCAGGGCAGCGTCGAGCGGCCACCGGCCGAGCGCGTCGCTCAGTGCGAGGGCGTCACCCGCTGCCTTGGCCGCGCCCATGGCGGTGTGCGGACGGACGACCGCCGCCGCATCCCCCAGCAGCACCACCCGGTGCGCGGTCATGGCCGGTGCGACGTAGTCGACGATGGCCTGCAGGAACGGCTCCGGTTCCGCCAGCACGGCCGCGGCGAAGGGCGGCGGCAGCTCGGCCTCGGCGTCGGCACGCAGCTCGTCCCGCAGCGCCGTCGGCAGGTCGCCGGGGGCGAGCGACACGGCCAGCGACGGGTCACCAGAGGCACGACCGGACTCCTGCGCCAGACGGGCCAGCTGCGGAGGGGTGATCGGTCGGTACCACACCCAGTTGTAGCGGCGGGAGCCCACCTCGGTCTCGCCGTCCGGCCCGGGCACCAGGTAGCCGAGCATGTGCGACCGGGCACCGTTGTAGAAGGCGAAGCGTTCCAGCAGCACGTCCGACGGACCGTCGAGCAGGGCCGCCTCCGGCACCAGACCACGCCAGGTGCTGTAGCCGACGTAGCGGTTGTCGGACCGACCGGGTGCGACGAAGCGTCGGACGACCGAGTTCGCCCCGTCCGCGCCGATGACGATGTCGAACGAGCGGACCCGCCCGTCGGCGGAGACGACCTCGGCGTGGGCGTCGTCGGCTCGTACCTCCTCGACGCGGTGGCCGAGGAGGTACGAGCCCTCGTCGAGCAGCGCCCGGAGCGTCACGTAGAGGTGGTCCCAGGACACCTGCGTCTGCGGCGTCGGGTCCCGGTGCACCAGGCGCCCGGCTCGGTCGAGGGTGATGCGTTCCCGAGCCGTGACCCCGACGTCCGCCGCCCGGTCGAGGCCGAGCCGGTGGAGCAGGGCGTACAGGTCCTGCTGTGCCACGAGCCCGGCACCCCGGCGCGCGAGGCCCCGTGCGGAGCGCTCGAAGACGGTGACGTCGTGCCCGTCCTGCTGCAGCAGCGTCGCGGCGAACAGGCCGCCGAGCGACCCGCCGACGACAGCGACCCTGCGGGGCGTGAGCGGGTGCGGTGTGGTCATGGTCCGGCCTACTCGAGGCGTCGCTTCTCGTCTTCCTCGGCCCGGCGCTTCTCGGCTTCGCGGGCCTCCTCGAGCTTCTCGATCGCTTCCTCGCGGGGTGTCTTGTCGGTCATGGCCGGTCCTCCCGGTGCGCTGGGACGTCGCGTTCGAACCGGACGTCGTGTCGGTCGACGGTACGGACGCCGTCGTCACCGCCGCTAGGGACGTCTGACCCGATGACCGGTCCTGCCGCACGTATGATCGAGGCCTCTGGACTCGACGGGAACCTGCGGCAGGAGCAGACGTGGTCACTCGGTCAGCGCTCCTCGGCGACTACCTCCGCGCTCGGCGCGATCGCACGCGCCCCGAGGACATCGGGCTCCACCCGGAGCCGAACCGGCGGGTGCCGGGGCTCCGTCGTGAGGAGGTCGCGGCCGCGGCGGGGATCAGCGCCGAGTACTACCTGCGGCTCGAGCGCGGCCGGGACCACCAGCCGTCCGAGCAGGTCGTCGTCGCACTCGCCCGGGCGCTCGCCCTCGACCGATCGGGGCTGGAGTACCTCCGACGGCTGGCCCGCCCGGCACCGCCGGCACCCGACCCCCGGACCAGGACCCCCGACGACCACGAGCTCCAGCGGCTGCTCGCCCGCCACGACGGTCCCGCCTTCGTCGCGGACGAGGTCATCGGGGTCGTGGCGTCGAACCCGCTCGCCGCCGCGCTCAGCGAGAGCATGCGACCGGGAGCGAACCGCCTCGTGCAGATGTTCACGACGATGGACCGCTCGATCTACCCGGAGTGGCACCGGCGTGCGCGCGAGATGGTCGCCGTCTTCCGGATGCGCTCGGACCTCTCCGACCCCCGCGTGCACGCGATCGTGGGCCAGCTTTCGGTCCGCGACCCCGACTTCGCCGCCTTCTGGGCCTCCCACGACACGCGGGTGTTCACGACGGGGCCGGCCTACGAGGTCATCCCCCCGTTCGGACTGCTCGAGTTCGAGTGCGAGGACCTCGGGATCCCGGGCCGAGACGGTCTCACGCTGACCACCCTCTACGCGGCACCGGCTTCGCGAGCGGCGCCGGTGATCGCCTTCGTCCGCGAGCGGCTCGCGCACCAGGCGCACGCGGAGCGGCCGACCCGCACCGATCAGTAGAAGTTGTTCGCTTGCGAGTGCGCCCACGCGGTGCACGGGGTGCCGTAGGCCGAGCTGATGTACCGCAGGCCCCACGTGATCTGGGTGGTGGCGTTCGTCTGCCAGTCCGAGCCGGCCGTGGCCATCTTGGAGCCCGGGAGTGCCTGCGGGATGCCGGTCGCGCCGCCGTTCGCGTTGACGGCCTGGTAGTTCCAGCCGGACTCCTTGGTCCACAGGTCGTCGAGGCACTGGAACTGGTCGGCGCCCCAGCCGTACTCGGAGGACGCGAGCGACGTGGCCGTGGCCTTGGCGCCGGCGACCGTGTTGCCGGCCGCGAGCGCGCGGGCGGCCTCGGCGGCTGCCGCTGCGGCGCGCTCCTCGGCCGCGGCCTGCGCGGCAGCGGCGGCCGCTGCGTCGACGTCGCGCTTGTCCTGGGTCGCACTCGCCTGCTCGACGTGCGTGGCCGAGGCGACCGTCGTGGAGATCCGCGTGGTCAGTTCGGCGCCGGACAGCTGCGGGTAGTCGCTCAGGTCGTCGACGCGCTGCTCGAGGGCCGAGGTGTCGACCTTGTCGTTCGCGGTCTGGATCACCGTCGTCGCAGTGGTGATGGTCGCCGCCGCCTGCGCCCGGTCGAGCGCCGTCCCGTGGAGCGCCGGTTGCGGGGTCGTCGAAGCGCTCGCGGTCCCGGTCGGCATGCCGAGGGCCTCACCGATCGCGGGCTGCGTGCCCACGGTCAGGGCACCGCCGGCGACGGCGAGGACGGCTGCACCACCGGCGACCAGGGTCGCGCGGTGCCGGAGGGCTCTGCGCATCCGGCGGGTCGGGGTGTTCAGGGCCTCACGTCGTGTCGGGGCGATCGTGATGGGGAGCTCAGGGGAGTGTCGCATCGGTTCCGGTGGTCGGGCGGCTCGTGGGGGGCGGGACTCCGTGCGCCTGACCGGGGTGGTCGGTCGTGCGGGCACGCCCGACGTCGGCGATGTCGGTGCCATCGAGACGTCGTCGTGGGAGCCCGGTGAGCCGGGGAGGACCGGACGGTGGTGTGGGGCCCGTCCGTCCGCCGCGGGTGACCGTGGGGGTGGTCGCCGTCGGGCGGAGCCGACACCATGACCCGGCAGGCTGGGCAGCGCGTCCAGGATCGCTGGCAGAACGGTCCGTCCACCTGCTGGTAACGGTTCGGTAACGGCCGGATCGGCGCTAGAAGGTGTGAGGTTCCTGTGCGCGGTCGCCCTGGGCTACGCGCTCGAGGGCCTCGAGCGCACCGGCGATGGCCTCCACGTCCGACTCGTCGAGCTCGGCGATGAGTTCGGCGACGATGCCGGTGCGGTTCGCGCGCGCGCGCTCGACGGCCGCGATGCCCTCGGCGGTCGCCGTGACCATGAAGGCGCGGCCGTCGCGCGGGTCGGCCTCACGCTCGATGAACCCGCGCTGCTCGAGTTCGGTCAGGATGCGGGTCATGGTGGGCTTCGTGACCACCTCGATCCGTGACAGGTCACCGGGGCGCAGGGGTCCGTGGCGCTGGATCGACGCGAGCGCGGACACGATCCCGTAGCCGAGCGAAGCCGAGTCGGTTCGCGCCCGGCGGTTGATCCGACCGACCGCGGCGGCCAGGCGTGCGGCGACCTCGGTACGGTCCGTCGGGCGGGGGCTCATGTGCTGCTCCGGGTGGTGGTTCGGGTGGTCGCCAGCGATGCTATCGGCTCCCGCGGACCCGGGACTGGGAGCGTCGCGCGCGTGGTTCCGGAACCCCGCCGGGAGGCCCGTGGTACAGGAGCCGCCCGCCTCACGCGAGCGAGACGGGCGGGTTCCTGTACGCGGGTACAGGCAGGATCAGTGCTTCTCGCCCGGCAGCTGGTGGATCGCCTCGGTCGCGAGCTCGGCCTCGACGTTGTCGCCGGACTCGGTCGCGGCGCGCAGCCGGCGGAAGTCCTCGGTCATCCGGTCCCAATCGACGAGTTCGTCGAGGTTCGGCAGCCGGAGTCGGAAGGCCAGGCCGTCCATCGTGTCGCGGCACACGCGCTGCAGGTTCTCGTTGCCGCACTCGGCGACGTAGAGCGCGAAGACGTCGAGCGCGTCGTGGTTCACGGCGGGGACGTCGTGCGCCTCGAGCTCGGTGATGGTCTTGTCGAGCTGCGCGAGGATCTTCTTGCGGGCGCCGGCACCCAGGCGGGGGACCGCCAGCCGGACCACACCGCCGAACAGCACGCCGAGGGTCTGCATCGCCTCGATGACCTCGGCCGGGTTCGGCGTGGTGACACGGGTGTACCGGTTCGGGGCCATCTCGATCAGGCCGGCGCGGGACAGCTGGCTGAGGGCCTCGCGGATCGGGGTGCGCGAGACCCCGAGCCAGGCGATGAGCTCGTCGTCGTTGAGTCGCTCGCCGGGGACGAGGGTACCGTCCATGATCGCGTCGTGGATCTTGTGGCGGACGGTGTCACGGAGCAACTGGTGCTCGGTCGGGGCGCTGCGGGGGACCGGCATGCGTTCTCCTTCGAGGGTGGTGGCGTTCGGGGGCGCCTGGTCGAACGTGCGGAGCGGGCGTCATCGCACGTGCTCACCGTACCTGATATGACAACGGCGTTGCGGTCGGATCAGCACGTGTCAGGTGTCGGTCCAGTGTCCTGTGCGGCCTCGGCGAGCAGACGGAGCGTGGCGGCGTCCTCGGCGCCGCCGTACCAGCGGTCGAGCGCAGCGGCGAACGGCCGCGGGTCCGTGGCCACCCGGTCGAAGAGGGTCATCGATGACCGGAGCTTCAGCGCGTCGGTGCTGCCGAGCAGCTCGTCGGCGGACCGCGCGGGGGCGGCTGCCGCGACCTCGGCCGCCGTCCGCAGGCGTGGTCCGAGCACCGGGTGGGCCAGGTACGCGCGGGCTTCGTCGGCTCCGATGATGCCGTAGCGCTCGGCCGTGGCGCTCCGCCCGAGCCCGGCCAGCTGCGGGAACACGAACCACATCCAGTGCGAGGTCTTCCGGCCGCGGCGGAGCTCGTCGAGCGCGGTGTCGTGCACGCCCCGCTGCGCCTGCACGAAGCGTTCGAGGTCGTAGGGGTGGGCGCCGTCCTCGGCCGTGCCGCCGCTCACCGGACCACTCCGCCCCAGCCGTAGCGCACGGTGGTGCCGTCGACGACCAGCAGGGAGTCCGGTTCGCGGTCGAACAGCCCGGGCATGCCGACGGCGTCGGGCAGGTCGCCCTCGAGCCGGTCGAGTCGGCCTGCCCGGGTCGTCAGCGGCGGGTGCTGGCGCTGCCAGAACAGCGTCTGCGTCAGGTACCGGGCGTGGATGCCGGCGCGGGTGGTGAGCTCGGCGGCGAGCGGAGTGTCGACGACCTCGCCCGCGGTGACGCGGACCGAGGCCGCGTGCTTCGGTCTGGCCGTGCCCGTCGAGCGTTCCTGCCGCAGCGACCGTGCCCAGCGCACCGGGTGCAGGGCGCGGGTGGGGTGCCGCACGGAGCGGTGCGCGACGGCCTCACCGCGACGGCGGGACCGCGCGTGCGCGAAGGTGTACGGCACCCCGAGCAGCGCGTGCGCGGCCACGATCGCCGGCACGTTGGCGGTGTCCACGGTCCGGTACGTCACCCCGCGGCGCCCCTGGTCGTCCACGGTGAGCACCTCGATGGTCACCTCGGTCATCGTGCCGAGCCGACCGGCCGACGGGAACGGCGGCACCCTGGTCTCGCGGAACACGTAGGCCGACAGTCCCACCCAGGCGCTGCCGTCGACGACGTCGGGACGGGTGCCGCGGGGGACCAACCGCTGCAGGGACGCCGGGTCGTGGCGCCAGTGCGCGAAGACGATGTCCTCCCAGGCGTGCTGGGTGACGGGGCGGTGCAGCAGCGGCACCGCGGCACGGGTCCACGACGGCTGGGTCACGGCTTCGACGCGTGCCGGCCGACGCGCAGGCCCCAGAGCACCAGCGGCACCTGCAGGGGGAGCCGGAGCACCGACACCAGACGCATCACCCTGTTCGACCGCGGGTGGTCGAGCAGGTCGTTCGCCATCTTGAGGTTGGCGGGGAACACCGCAGCGAACAGTGCCGCCGCCGCCCACCCGGAGGTGCGGCGGGTGGCCGGGAACGCGAGCCCTGCGGCGATGCCGAGCTCGGCCACGCCGGACGCCACGGTGGTCAGCCGCGGCGGGAGCGGATCCGGCACGATCCGGTCGTACCCGCGCGGCCGCAGGAAGTGGGTGACGCCGGCTCCGCCGAGGATCACCGCGAGGAGGCTGGCAGTGCGGTCGGCACGCCGGATCCGCTCACGTCGTCGCATGGACCCATCGTGCTCGCCCGTCCTCGGAATCGGGTCAGCGCCGGTTCAGGTCGGTGCCGGCTCAGGTCAGTGCCGGCTCAGGTCGGTGCCAGCTCAGGTCAGTGCGGTCGCGACCAGGTCGAGGACCGCCGTCGCCACCTCGGCCTTCGTGCCGGAGGTCTCGCGCACCACCTCGCCCCCGGGGACCAGGACCTCGATCGCGTTCTCCTCACGCTCGAAGCCGGCCGACCAGCCGACGTGGTTCACGACGAGCAGGTCGGCGGGCTTCCTGGTGATCTTGGCTCGCCCGAGCTCGATGCGCGCGGCGCGGTCCGGTTCGGTCTCCGCGGCGAACCCGACGATGATCTGGCCGGTCCGCCGAGACGCGACCAGGTCGGCCAGCACGTCGGGGTTCCGGACGAGTTCGAGCGTCATGTGCTCGCCCTGCGCGTCCTTCTTGAGCTTCTCGGTGTGCACCTCGGCCGGTCGGTAGTCGGCGACCGCCGCGGTCATCACCACGACGTCGGCCTCGGCAGCCCGGGCGTGCACGGCCTCGGCGAGCTCGAGCGCCGACCCCACCGGCACCACCGTCGCATCGAGTGCGGCGGTCAGCGAGGCGTCGATGTTCGCGGCCACCACCGTGACGGCCGCTCCGCGGCGGGCGGCATCGGCGGCGATCGCCAGCCCCTGCCGGCCGCTCGACCGGTTGCCGACGAACCGCACGGGGTCGAAGGGCTCTCGCGTGCCGCCCGCGCTCACGAGCACGCGGACGCCGGCCAGGTCGCCCTGTTCGCCGCGGGCCCGGCCTCCGGCGCCGGCACCGGCGCCGGCACCGGTGCCGGAGCCCGTACCGGTCTCCGCAGCGCGCCGGCCAGCATGCACCGGACGGTCGAGTACGGCGAGCGCCGCGACGACGATGTCCTCGGGCTCGGCCATCCGCCCGATGCCGGCGTCGTCGCCCGTGAGCGCGCCGACGACCGGGCCGACCAGGTGCACGCCGCGTTCCCGAAGCGTGGCGACGTTGGCCCGGGTTGCGGGGTGCTCCCACATCTGCGGGTGCATCGCGGGGGCGACCACGACGGGGGCCTCGGTGGCGAGCAGGGTCGTGCCGAGCAGGTCGCTCGCCAGGCCGTGCGCCATCCGGGCCAGCGAGTCCGCCGTGGCCGGGGCGATGACGACGAGGTCGGCGCGGCGGCCGAGTGCGACGTGCCGCACCTCGGCCACGTCGTCCCAGACGCTCGTCGTGACAGGGTTGCGGCTCAGGGCCTCGAGCGTCGGCAGCCCGACGAAGCGCAGGGCACCCTCGGTCGGCACCACGTGCACGTCGTGCCCGCGCTTGACCAGGTCGCGGACGACCCCGACGGCCTTGTAGGCGGCGATGCCCCCGGTGATCCCCACGATGACGGTCAGGGCGCGCTCTGCTGCTGCGTTCACCTGGCTCACGCTACCGGGGCCACGTGCGAGGATCGAGGGCATGTGCACCGTCGTCGTCCGCGTCGACCCCGGGGCCGCGTGGCCCGTCACCGTGCTCGCCCTGCGTGACGAGTCGCCCGAGCGCCCGTGGGACCCTCCGGCGGCGTGGTGGCCGGACCGCGACCCGGAGCTGCGGGGCGTCCGTGACCGGTCGGCCGGTGGGGCGTGGCTCGCGGTCTCCGACCGGGCGGGCCTCGCGGTGGTGCTGAACCGCGGCGAGCCCGTCGCGAGCGAGGATGGCACGTGGACGACCCGGGGCGTGCTGCCGGTGGACGCCGTCGCCGACGACCTGCTGCCCGGACACGACGGCACGCTGCCGACCACCCGGGCCTTCAACCTGGTGCGGGCGACGGCCGAGGGTGCGTCGGTCCGCACCTGGGACGGCGAGCGGGTCCGCACCACCGAGCTCGGCCCGGGCGTGCACATGGTCACGCACGGTGAGACCGACGACCCGGCCTCGCCGCGCATCGGGCGCTGGCTCAGTGCCTTCCGCGCCGTCGAGGCTCCCGTCGGGCCGCCGGTGCTCGGGCCGTTCGACGAACTCCGCGCCGCCGACGCCGGCGACGACGCGGGGGACGGGTGGAGCGGCTGGTTCGGGGTGCTCGCCGAGTCCGCCGCGCTGCCGACCGACCACCCCGACGCGATCCTGCGCGACGTGCACGAGGCCGAGGGGCACATGACGACGCTCTCGGTCGTCGCCGCCGCCGTCGGGCCGGACCGGACCGTCCTGCAGCACGCGCGCCTGACCGAACCCGGTCAGCTCGACGGGTCGGTGGAGCTGCACCGCGCCTGAGGCGAGGAGCGTGCCGGAGCCGCACCGTGCCTCCCGGCCGCGCCCCGTGCCCGCGCCCGCGCCCCGTGCCCGCGCCCGCGCCCGCGCCCGCGTGCGCACGGTGCGAGGTTCCGTACTCGGTGCGACCCGCGCCCCCTCGCACCACGTCCGGAACCTCGCACGAGCCGTGGTGCCCTTCGCACCGTGCGAGGGGCGCCCGACCAGCACGACGCGCCCCGCGCCCTCGGCTAGAGGGGCGGACGCGTCCCGGTGAGGTCCTCGGCGACCGCCCAGAGTGAGCGAGCGAGGTCGGCGCTCCGTGCCGATCCGGGGATCGAGACGGTCGTCGTGGGGCCGGTGGCGCCGAACGGGCCGGAGGGGCCGTAGTAGGCCCCACCCACGGCGTTCGGGCCGACCGCGGCGTACAGCATCGGTTCGGTGCCCTGCTCGACCGCCTGGGTGAACGGCAGCGCGCGGGTGCTCGCACGCACCGGCTTCGACCGACCGAGCGACCGCCCCGCGGACTGCAGGTTCGTGCGGGTGTACCCGGGGTGCGCCGCGGTGCTGACGAGGGGCACGTCGGCCTCGACCGTCAGGCGGTGCAGGTGCAGTGCGAGGAGCAGGTCGGCGAGCTTCGACTGCGCGTACGCACGCCAGCCGTTGTACCCGCGTTCCCACTGCAGGTCGGTGAAGCGGATCCGGCCGGGGATCGCGGCGAGGCTCGACATCGTCGCGACACGAGGGGCTTCGGCGCGGAGCAGCGACGGCAGCAGCAGGTTCGTCAGGGCGAACGGGCCGAGGAAGTTCGTGCCGAACTGCAGCTCGAACCCGTCGACGGTCTCGAAGCGCTGCGGCGGGGCCATCACACCGGCGTTGTTGATCAGGACGTCGATCGGGCGTTCCTCGTCGACGATGCCGGCGGCGAACCGGCGGACGCTCACGAGGTCGGCGAGGTCGAGTTCGCGGACCTCGACGTCGGCGGCCGGGTGGACGGCGCGGATGCCGGCCGCGGCGGTCTCGCCCTTCTCGGTGCTGCGGACGGCGAGCACGACGCTCGCGCCGGCGGCTGCGAGGCGCAGGGCGGCTTCCTGCCCGGTACCGCTGTTGGAGCCGGTGACGACGATGCGGCGTCCGGTCTGGTCGGGGAGGTTCGGCATGCGGGTGACCGTACTCGCGCGGGCTGGCCGACCCCGACCCGGCCGGGCCGCCGGCCCCGTGCGCGTCGGTGCCCGCCGTGCTATCTTTATGCAAACGCATGAAAGTGCGACCAGGAGGAGACCATGAGCAACGCATTCGGCACCGACCGCCCCTCGGACGTCCCGCCGCCAGCACCCGAGCGGATCGGACCGCTGCAGCTCGGTCTCGACACGTTCGGCGACGTCACCGAGCTCGATGACGGCACCCTGCAGTCCGACGCGCAGAGCATCCGCGACGTCGTCGACCAGGCCGTCCTCGCCGACCAGGTCGGGGTCGACTTCATCGGTGTCGGCGAGCACCACCGCGCCGACTTCGTCGTGAGCGCCCCCGAGGTCGTCCTCGCCGCGATCGCCGCCTCGACCTCGCACATCCGCATGGGCTCGGCCGTCACGGTCCTGTCGTCGGACGACCCCGTGCGCGTCTACGAGCGGTTCGCAACGGTCGACGCGCTCTCGAACGGCCGCGCCGAGGTCATCCTGGGTCGTGGTTCCTTCACCGAGTCGTTCCCGCTGTTCGGCTACGAGCTGAGCGACTACGAGGTCCTGTTCGAGGAGAAGCTCCAGCTCTGGGCGGCCCTGCGCGGCGGCGACGCCGTCACCTGGTCCGGCACGAAGCGCGCGGGCCTGGTCGACCAGGACGTCTTCCCGAAGCTCGAGCACGGTGCCATCCCCACCTGGATCGGCGTCGGCGGCTCCCCGCAGTCGGTCATCCGTGCCGCGTCGTACGGGCTGCCGCTGTTCCTCGCCATCATCGGCGGGCAGCCCGCGCAGTTCGCCCCGTTCTCGCGGCTGTACCGCCAGGCGCTCGCGCAGCTCGACCTGCCCCAGCAGCCCATCGCGATGCACTCGCCGGGCTTCGTGGCGGCCACCGACGAAGAGGCCGCCGAGCGCTACTGGCCGTACCACAAGGCCGTCACCGATCAGCTCGGCCGGGAGCGCGGATGGCCGCCCCTCGACGTCGCCGGGTACCGCGCGGGCCTGTCCGCCGGAGGCTCGCTCTACGTCGGGTCGCCGGAGACCGTCGCCCGGAAGATCGCGCGCAACATGCGGATCCTCGGCGCTTCGCGCTTCGACATGCGGTACGCGACGGGTCGCCTGCCGCACACCGACATGATGCGCTCGATCGAGCTCTACGGCACCGAGGTCGCGCCCCGCGTGCGCGAGCTGCTGGCGCAGCCCGTCCCCGTCGCGTAGCCGCCGGCCCGGCCGCGCGGGTGATCTCCGCGCAACCGACAGATCTCCGCGGAACGTTCGCGCAGATCTGTCGGTTCCGCGAGACAGCCGGCCTGGAGGTGCACGCCGGCTCCGTCGGTCCGGCTCACGGGGGCGCCGGGTACCGTCCACGGCATGCCATCACGTCCCAGCACCCCTCCCGTTGAGCGTCGGTTCCGCGGCCGGATCATGGGCGTCGGCACGACCTCCGGCGTGCGGATCGTCATCGGCATGTGGGACCACTCGCCGTTCGGGGCGTTCACCGACCTGTTCCTCGAGCTGCCCGACGGCTCGAGCGTGCTGCTCGCGCCGGACGAGATCGTCGCCGCGTACGTCTCCGGCACCTACCGCTTCGACACCGTCTCGGTCGTCGACGTCCGCGCACGCCGCACAGCCCGAGGGCTCGAGCTGTCCGCCGGGGCGCTGCAGGCCTCGATCGACGTCGGCGGCATCTCACCGCTCGGACGGGTGCTGCGCATCGTCCCGAAGCCCGTCGCCCGCGACCCCCGGTGGCTCGCCGCCATCGACCCGATCGCGCGGCTCATCGCACCCGGTTCCGGGACCGCGGGGTCGGCGGGCAACGGCCGTCGGGAGTACTACGGCGTGACCGGGGCGCACGACGTCACCGGGGTCCGGGGCACCTGGGCCGGGGAACCCCTCGGTGACCTGGCCCCGCTCGACCCGCCCGTGGCGTTCGGCTTCGCGTCGATGCCGCGGATCCCGCAGGTCGTCGACGTCGAGACCACGATCCGCGAGCCCGCCTGACCCGTCCGCGCGGCCGCTCCTGCATCCGCTGCGTTCGCATCTTCCGACGAACCACGTGTCGTTCGACTCGTGTCCCGTCGCTTGATGCACGTGCACGAGGTGCGTTCGCATCTTCCGACGAACCACGTGTCGTTCGACTCGTGCATCGTCGCTTCCTGCACGCGCATCCGCGGCTCGACGGCCGGGATGTGACGGGCTGAAGCCTGCTGCCGGGATTGCACCGGGCCTCCAGGCCGACCCGATCGCCGCGCCGGGCTGTCGCGTCCAGCGCCGGAGGGGCAGACTGGTCGGAACGGTAGGCCCCGTGCACCGACGGTCGCACGTCGAGCGCAACGGGGCGCACGATGCAAAGGAGCACCATGACCGACACACAGACGGACCACAGCGCCGCGATCTCGGACATCGTCCACGGCGCCCACACCGCACTGCTCACCACGGTGAGCGAGGACGGCAACCTGCACGCCAGGCCCCTCGCCGTGCAGGACAAGGCGTTCCACGGGACCCTGCGGTTCCTGGTGCAGGACGGCAGCGAGAAGGTCGAGGACATCGCGAGGAACCCGCACGTCAACGTCTCGATCGAGTCGCAGGGCGGCTACCTCTCCATCGCCGGCACCGCGACCGTGACGCGGGACGACTCGGCCGTCGACGAGCTGTGGTCCCCGTTCGCCGAGGCCTGGTTCCCGGAGGGGCGGCAGGATCCGTCGGTCCGGCTCCTCACGGTCCAGGGCGTCTCGGTCGAGTACTGGACCCAGGACACCGGCCCGGTCGGCAGCCTGGTGCAGATGTTCAAGGCGGCGATCGGCAAGCGGAGCCAGCCTGACACCGGCGACCACGGCGCGATCGAGCTCTGACCGCGCCGGGCGCTCGGCGCTCGGGGTACGGCCCGCACGCTCGCACGCCCGCTGGACGCCGGCATCATGCGGAGATGCCGGCGTTCAGCGTGTCACGGCGGGCCGAGCAGCCACAGCACCGCCACGAGCACCGGCTGCCCGGCGAGCGCGGCCGTCACGAACGTCCGGCGCATCCAGGGCTTGGCCACCAGCTCCGGCGACCCGAACAACGGTGCCAGCGGCATGAGCAGCCGCGGGGTCGAGGCCATCGGCAGCGAGACAGCGAAGATGTACAGCGCGTACGCAGCCGAGTACAGCACCGTCGTCGACCCGAGGCGCAGCGTCGAGCGGCGGAGCAGCCACACCGGGAACGCGACGACCAGCGCCGCGATGAGCAGCACGCCGCCGACGCCGAGCCAGCGAGCAGCGATGAGGAACCACGGCGTCAGCGGCACGAACTCGACCCGGCCGATGAAGTTCACCCACCACGACATCTCGGTCTCGAGGTAGGCGTTCGGCGCGCCTGTGACGTGCGACGCGATCACCGGCCAGGCGAGCCCCGCCGTGACCATCGTCAGCCCGGCGGCGAGCACCCGCACCTGCTCGCGGAGCGGGAACGTCTCGAACACCCGGCCCGTCTCGCGACGGGCGCGGACCCAGCGCACGAGTGCCACGACCCCGAGCACGAGCGGGATCGCCAGCGCTCCGGGGCGGGTGAACGCGGCGACGACACCGAGCAGCGTGAGCAGGCCGTACCGTCGTCGCTCGAGGGCGAGCAGCGCGCCGAACGACAGCGCGAGGAACATGCTCTCGGCGTAGCCGACCTGCAGCAGGAACGACAGCGGGCCGCACGTGAAGAAGAAGACCGCCCACAGCGCCGCGGCGCTGCCCGCCCGGTCGCGCACCAGCCGGTAGAGCAGACAGGACGCCACCAGCCCGGCGGCGACGGCGACGATCGGGGCTCCGACCTCGAACGGCAGCCCCGTCGACGCGGTCAGTGCACGGATCGTGAAGGGGAACGCCGGCAGGAAGGCCCACGCGTTCTGCGCGACGTGGCCCGCCGCGTCGAGTGGCAGCACGTCGGGGTACCCGTGCAACGAGATCTGCTCGTAGTACTGTCCGTCCCACGCGACCAGGAACGCCAGGAACCCGTGTTCGTTGCCCCAGATCGCGTTCTCCGGCAGGGCCCGTCCGGTGAGCGGGTACGCGAGCGCGAGCCAGAGCGTCGACAGGACCCGGCCGCCGGTCCAGACCAGCAGGACCGCCGCCCACGCCGGCAGGGACGTGACCGTCTCGAGCACACGTCGTCGGCCGGTCGCGATGGTACCGGTGGCCACGCCGGCACCGTCGAGACGGCTCACGCGCGAGCTCCTCGGCGTTCGGGCAGGCGGGACGACACCCGGCCAGGGTAGTCGGCTGCTGCCTGTGGGATCCCACGGAACGGCGAGGGTGTGCACGGGTCGTCCGCCGCAGCGCTGACCGGGAGGCACGCTCGGCGTTCTGCACTCCGGAACGCGCCCGGCGGGCGGCCGGGCCCTGGCGTCCCCGCCGCCTAGCCTGGGATCCCACGCACGCAGACACACGAGGAGCCACCGTGCCGAAGACCGCCATCGTCACCGACAACGCCCCGAAGCCGGCCGGCCCGTACAGCCAGGGCATCGTGGCCAACGGGTTCGTCTACACGGCCGGCTTCGGTCCGCAGGACCCGGCGACGGGTGCGATCGCCGACGACGTCGCCGGCCAGACGGCGCAGGTGCTGGCCAACGTCGCGGCCGTCCTGGCCGAGCACGGTGCGACCCTCGACGACGTCGTCAAGTCCACGGTGCACCTCGAGCACTCCGACCGGGACTTCGCGGCGTTCAACGAGGAGTACGCCAAGCACTTCACCCAGCCGTACCCGGTCCGCACCACCGTGCAGTCGCACCTGGCGGACATCCTGGTCGAGATCGACGTCGTGGCGGTGCTCCCCGTCGCGGAGTGACCGCGGGTCGCCGGGTTCGCGGCCGAACCGGCGCCTGATCGCTCAACGGCCGCCAGTGGTGTCCGCGGTGTCGCCGGTGTCCCCGGTGTCGGCGGTGCCCTCGCTGCCCGATCCGTTCCTACCCCGTCCTACCCCGGTCGCGGCGGACCCCGGCACCGGGGGTCGCGTGGGTCAGAGCGCCGTCGGCGAGCACCGGGACCCCGGCGACCAGGACGTCGTCGATGCCCTCGGCGAGCAGCATCGGGTGCTCGTAGGTCGACCGTGCACGCACCCGTTCCGCGTCCGCCACCACCAGGTCAGCGACGGCCCCGACCGCGACCGTGCCGCGAGCGCCGAGTCCCAGGCGCTCCACGGCGGTGGTCGACAGGTGCCGCTGTGCCTCGGCCCAGGTGTACCGCCCGGCGCGGACGTACTCCTGCAGGTACCGCGCGAACGTACCGAACGCCCGTGGGTGCGGGTGCGTGCCGACGAAGATGCCGTCCGACCCGGCGGTGTGGCCCGGCAGCCGGAACAGGGGCGCGAGTTCGTCGGCGGTGCGGGGCTGCGGCACCCGCATCACCGCGGTGACCTGCAACGCCGAATCGACGAGGACGTCGAGCGCGAGGTCGACCGGGTCGCTGCCGGTCGCCTCAGCGGCGTCGGCGAGTGTGCGACCTTGCAGGGCGTGGAACTCTGCAGCGGGCACGTGGGACAGCGTGATCTGCTCGGCCCAGCCGGTGCCGAGGTCGGCCCGGGACAGCACCCGGTCGAGCACGGCGCCGCGGACCCGGACGCGCCCGGCGTCGTCGCGGATCGCGTGGGCGAGGTCGTCGGTCCCCGGTCGGGCCAGGGATGCCGGCAGCAGCAGCATCGACAGGATCGTGCACCCTCGTGAGTACGGGTAGGCGTCGAACGACAGCGGTGCACCGGTTTCGGCGAGTTCGGTGAGGGCGGACACCGCGAGGGCGACGGGCGCGTGCAGGTGCGACACGTGCCCGCGGACGCCCGACGACCGGACGATGTCCGCGATCTCGTCGAGCCCCGCACGAGCGTTCCCCTCGTAGCCGCCGCGCATGTGCGACACGTACACGCCGTCGGCGGCCGCGACCTCGGTGCAGAGCGCGGCGAGCTCCGCGGTGTCGGCGAACAGCCCGGGGACGTAGTCGAGCCCGGTCGCGAGCCCGACGGCGCCGGCGGCGAGCCCCTCGCGCACGAGCTCGCGCATCGCGACGAGCTGGCCGCCGGTCGCCGGGCCCGTGTCGTCGCCCATGACCTCGTGCCGCACCGTTCCCGCGGGGACGAGGGTCGCGACGTTGACCGGGGTGGTGCCGTCGTACCCGGCGAGGAGCGCCCCGATGCCGCCGCCCCGGTAGGTCGGGTGCGAGCCGTCGATCGCGGCGAAGTACCGGTCGGCGTACCGCCCGTCACCGGGAGCCGGACCGACGCCGTCCTGACCGGTGACGATCGTGGTGACGCCCTGGCGGAGGAGCGCCAACTGCACGGCCGGATCGTGGACGAGCGATCCGGCGTGCGAGTGCGCGTCGATGAAACCCGGCAGGACGAGCCGCCCGTCGCACGCGATCTCGTGCACACCCGACAGCACGGCCAGTTCCGGTCCGACCGCCCGGATGACGCCGTGGTCGACGAGGACGTCAGCGCGCTCCGGTTCGCCGTGGGCGCCGATGATCGCGCCACCGCGCAGCAGGACGGCGGTCGGGGTGTGGGCGCCGTCCGCGCCGGGCTCGGGACGGGTCATCGGGGGAGCGTAGTCGCGAGGCGCTCGGCCCGGCCCCGCAGCGCGTCGAGGTCACCGCTGGTCAGGGCGTCACCGACGAGCGGCGACCCGAGCCCCACGGCGACCGCACCCGCTGCCAGGTAGTCGGTCACGTCGTCCACCCCGATGCCCCCGGTCGGGATGACGTCGACGAAGTCCAGCGGTGCCAGCACCTGCCGGAGGAACGCCGGACCGCCGAGCTGTGCGGCCGGGAACACCTTCACGGCGCGCGCGCCCAGCTGCCAGGCGCGGACGATCTCGGTCGGCGTCGCAGCGCCGGGGTACCAGCCGAGACCGCGCTCGTGGGCGCGCTCGCCGAGGTCGGCGTCGAGGTGCGGGCTGACCGCGAACGATGCCCCGACCGCGGCGGCATCGTCGAGCTGCCGCACGTCCAGCACGGTGCCCACGCCCACCGATGCCGCCGAACCGTAGTGCTCGACCGCCCAGGCGATGCCCTCGCGCCACCGCGGGGTGTTCGTGGTGATCTCGATCGCGGTCACGCCGCACTCGACCAGGGTGGCGACGACGTCCTCGACGTGCTCACCGGTGCCACCACGGAGGATCGCGATCGCGGGTCCGGCCTGGTGCCGGTGGCGGGCTCGGTCGTGGGGCGCCGGACCGGGGGCGGTGTTCGTCGTGCTGGTCATCTGGAGCTCTTCCTCGAGTGGTGGTCAGCGGGCACGTGGTCAGCGGTCGTGCGGTCGTGGGCTCGTGCGGTCAGCGGTCGACGCGGTCGTGCACGGCGTGGTCGGTGGCCGGCCCGTCCGGCGCGCCGGGAGCCTGGAACAGCGCATCGACGTCGCCCCGTCGCCAGTCACCCTCGACGGTGCAGGCGAGTGCCCCGGCGTCGGCAGCACGGTCGAGGGCGACGGCCGGGGCCGCACCGCCCAGGGTCGCGGCGAGCCAGCCCGCGACGAAGGCGTCGCCCGCTCCGACCGGATCGACCACGCGCACCGGGGTCGCCGGCCGTCGCAGGAACGTGCCGTCGATCGAGGCGACGGCGCCGCGGGACCCGAGCTTGACGACCGCCCGGCCCCCGGCGAGGGCGGCGAGGTCGTGCGCGAGCGCTTCCTCGTCGTCCTCCTGCTCGTCGCGGCCGAGCACGAGCCGGGCCTCGTCGTCGCCGGCGAACACCACGGCCGACCGCGCCGCGACCTGCCGGTAGTGGTCACGAGCACGGTCGGCGCCGATGAGCTTCGGGCGGTGGTTGACGTCGAAGGACACCGGTACACCGGCGGCAGCGGCGCGGTCGAGGGCGACGGACACGGTGTCCCGCGCGGAGTCGGAGAGCGCGAGGGTGATGCCCGTGACGTGCACGAGTGCGGCGGACTCGACGATGCTGCCGGGCAGGTCGGCGGCGGTCAGGGCCGAGCCTGCGGACCCGCGGCGGTGGTAGGTGACCCGCGTGCGCCCGTCGGGCAGGCGCTCCTTCATCATGATGCCCGTCGACCGGTCGGGATCGGGCACCGCAACGACGTCGACGCCCTCGCCGCCGACGTCGGCCATCACCCGGTCACCCGCGGGGTCGGTGCCGACTCGGCCCACCCACGTGGTCGGCACGCCGGCACGGGCGAGTCCGATCGCGACGTTGCTCTCGGCCCCGCCGGTGTCCACGCGCATGTGCTCGAGATCGGGCACGGCGCCGACGTCACGGCCGGTGAGCAGCAGCATCGTCTCGCCGAACGTGAGCACTGACCCCGAGCCCGAGCCCGAGCCCGACCCCGACCCCGACCCCGACCCCGACCCCGGCCCGGTCACCGGGCACTCCGCGCGAGGGCCAGTTGGGCGGAGGACGAGCCGAGTGCGACGGAGATCTCGTGGGCCGTGCGGACCACTCCGTCACCGAGCTCCCGCACCGCGGCCGCCGGGAACCGCGAGGCGAGGCCGGAGATGCTCATCGCGCCGACGACCTGGTTCGCGTGGTCGAACACCGGTGCCGCGACGCAGCGGATGTCCGGCTCGTTCTCACGGTCGTCGATGCCGTACCCGCGGCCGTGCGTGCGATCGACCTCGCGCCGCCAGCGGTCGTCATCGGTGATGGTGTGCTCGGTCATGACCTGCGCCGGCTCGGCGAGCACACGCGCGAGCAGCTCCGGCTCACCGAAGGCCACGATCGCCTTGCCCGAGGCGGTGTTCCGCATGGGCAGACGGTTGCCGATCCGCGATCCCATCCGGACGGTGCCACGTGTCTCGACCTTGTCGACGTACACGATGTCGGTGCCGTCGGGCACGACCAGGTGGCAGGTGAGCCCCGTCTGCTCCGCGGTCCGCCGCAGGAACGGTGCCGCGGCC
Source organism: Curtobacterium sp. VKM Ac-1376 (assembly GCF_015351025.1). Lineage (GTDB taxonomy): Bacteria > Actinomycetota > Actinomycetes > Actinomycetales > Microbacteriaceae > Curtobacterium. The sequence continues at coordinate 531,800 of NZ_JADKRV010000001.1, forward strand.
GAGCGCAGGTCGATGCCCTCGAGGTAGCTCTGCCCGAGCAACAGCGCGCCGAGCCCGAGCGTGAACCCGGCGTCGGGCGTGCGGCGGAGCAGGTCGTTCTCGAGCATCGGGGCGGTCAGCCGGAGCACCGTGGACTTCGCGGTGCCGAGCTCCGCCGCCAGTTCGGTCAGACTCACCGAGGCCGCGCCGGAGCGGGTACGGTCCGCGATGCAGTCGAGCAGCCGGAGCGCCCGTCGGAGGGACAGAGCGGCGTTCCGGGCCGGGGCATCGCCGTCGGCCGGAGCCGCCGACGGGGTGGTGGCGCGCATCAGAACCACGTCGCGATCGTCCGGAGCACGGTGTCGTCGTCGTCGAGGACGTGCACCTGCCGCCACTTGTCGAACACCGTGCACGGGTGCGAGATGCCGAACACGACGACGTCGCCGGGCACCAGCTCGGGGGCCCCGTCCGCCAGCGCGAGGTAGCAGTGCTGGTCGTCGAGACGGGTGACGGTGACCGCCCCGGGTGGTGGGACGAGCGGATCGACGGCACCCGTGCCTCCCGGTCGGACCTGCCGGACCACCGGCAGCCCCTCGTCGAAGGAGATGTCGCGCTTGCCGACCGCGACGAAGGCGAGCCCGGGTTCCGGGCAGCTCGTCACCCGCCCCCAGACCTCGATCGCGGCGCGCAGCGAGCCCTCGGCCGGCTGGCGGCCGAAGGGCGTGCGCGCGGCGTAGAAGCCGTCGTCGTGGGTCAGGTACGCGCCGGAGCGCAGCAGGACGTCGAGGTCCTCGGGGCGCGCGGTGACCGCGTCGACCACGGCGTCGAACCAGGCGCTGCCACCCATGCTCAGCAGGGCTCGTGGACCGGGGACGAGTGGGCGGATCGCGAGCGCGACCGCGAGCACGCCGGACACGTAGTCGCGGGCGGTGTCGACGCCGGGCAGCCCGCCCTCGTACCCGGCGACGCCTCGGAGCACCAGGTCGGCGTCGTGCGCGGTCGCGGCGAGGTCGCGTGCGGCGGCCGGGGAACGGACCCCGGTCCGCCCGCCGGGGAACCCGATCTCGACCAGGACGTGCAGTTCCCCGCCCACGGCGTCCTGCGCGGCGACGCCGGCGGCCACCCCGGTGCCCGAGTCGACGTAGCAGAGGACGTCCGCCGCAGGGTCGACCGAGCGCCGCGAGGCGAGCCAGGCGAGGCCGGCGGGGTCGAGGACCTCGTTGGCGACGAGGATCCGGTGCACGCCGTGCTCCCAGGCGACCACCGCCTGCGGCACCGAAGCGACCGTGACGCCCCAGGCCCCGGCGGCGACCTGGCGGGCGGCGAGGTCCGGGGCCATGTGGGTCTTCATGTGCGGTGCGAAGAGCAACCCGTGCCGCTCGACGTAGGCCTGCATCACCGCCGTGTTGTGCGCGAGCGCCGACTCGCGCAGCGTCATCACCGGCAGGAGCGCGTCGTCGAGGACGTGGCGAGGCGGTGCACCCGTCGTGCTGGCGTTGGTCATCGAGCCTCCTGTCGTCAGATGCCGCCCACGATTCCGCTCGGCTGCTGCTCGGGGCAACGCTTCCGTTGCGCACATTCTGCATTGCAAAAGCCCAGGGAGCGCAAGAGCGCCGCAGCAGGACCGGCCCCGGCACCGTGCGGGCATAGTCTCGTAGCGCGATGACGACGACGGCGACGACACCCAGACGACGGACGGGCAGCACGGCGGTCGCCGTGCTGGTCGCCGGGACCTTCTTCATGGAACTCCTGGACGGCACGATCCTGGCGACCGCGGCACCCGCGATGGGGCGGGACCTCGGGGTCGACTCCGCCGCGGTGGGCATCACGATCACCGCCTACCTCGTCACCCTCGCCGTCTTCATCCCGGTGTCCGGCTGGCTCACCGACCGCGTCGGCTCCCGCACCGTGTTCGCCGGCGCCATCGCGGTGTTCACGATCGCCTCGGCGCTGTGCGCACTGTCCACGGGCCTCGTCGAACTGACGCTCTGGCGGATCCTGCAGGGCCTGGGCGGTGCGCTCATGGTGCCCGTCGGCCGCCTCGTGGTGCTCCGGAGCGCCGGGCGCGAGCAGCTCGTCACCGCCATCGCGATCCTCACGTGGCCCGCGCTGGCCGCGCCGATCATCGCCCCGTTCATCGGCGGCGTGCTCGTGGACACCCTGACGTGGCACTGGATCTTCCTGATCAACCTCCCGCTCGGGGTCATCGCGTTCGTCGCCGCCCTGGTGCTCGTGCCGCAGGAGCGTGCGGCGCAACGGGTGCCGTTCGACTGGTTCGGCTCGTTGCTGGCGTGCTTCGGCCTCGGGTCCCTCGTCGTGATGGCGTCCCTGCTCGCGCTCGACGGCGTCCCGGTCCTGGCCGTCGTGGTGTCCGGCGTCGTCGGAGCTGTCTGCTGCTGGTTCGCGGTCCGGCACTTCCGCCGGGCACCGCACCCGATCATGGGCCTCGAGGCGTTCCGGCTCGAGACCTTCCGGGTGTCGCACGCCGGGGGCAGTCTGTTCCGCCTGGCGGTCTCCGCGGTGCCGTTCGTGCTCCCGCTGCTGTTCCAGGACGCCTGGGGCTGGAGCGCCGTGCTCGCCGGGTCGGCCGTGCTCTGGGTCTTCGTCGGCAACCTCGGGATCAAGCCGATGACGACCCCGTTCCTGCGCTGGTTCGGCTACCGGCCAGTGATCATCGTGTCGTCCGCGATCGCTGCGCTGAGCGTCGTCGCCATGGCGTTCATGACCGAGGAAACCCCGTTCTGGCTGCTGGCCGTGCTGCTCGTGGTCAGCGGTGCCGCGCGGTCGGTCGGCTTCACGGCGTACAACACCATCGCCTTCGCCGACGTCGAGCAAGGGGACATGACACCCGCGAACACGCTGTCGTCCACGCTGCAGCAGACCGCTGCGGGCTTCGGTGTCGCCGTCGTCGCCGTGGTCATCCGTGCGGCGTCCGGACTCGGCGGCGACGGCCCCTACGCCGTCGCCTTCTGGGTCATCGCCGCGCTGCTCGCGGTCGCCTGCGTCGAGGGCATCCTGATGAGTCGCACAGCGGGGCAGACGGTCCGCCCGGTGCGTCGGTCCCGCGCCTGAACCCGCGGGTGTCCGTTCGCGACACGGTCACGCGGACGAAACCCGGCAGGCGTTACAGTCTCAGCAACCGTTTGCGATCGCCGAGTACGGTGACCGCGGCAGGGTGACCGGAACACCCGGACAGGAAGGCAGCATGGCCGCGCCAGAGCAGCAGAGCACGATCGCAACGGACCAGACCGTGCAACCGATCCAGCTCCGCGTCGTCAGCTACAACCTCCGTGAGCACACCGCGAACGGCGAGCTCGCCGCGCTGGCCGAGGCGTCCGACGCCGACGTCCTCTGCGTGCAGGAGTGCGACAGCAACGACCTCGCGCCCTCGATCGGCGGCCTCTCGCTCGCCGCGTCGACGCGCACCAACCGCCTCGGGCTCGCGATCTACAAGCGCGACGACCGGTTCGAGGTGCAGGACTTCAACATCCACTCGCTGCAGAAGTCGCTGCACGACCGGGTCCTCGCCCCCGCGCACGAGCGGCTCATCGCGATGCACCTGCGTGACACCGAGGCCGACGCCGAGGTCGTCGTCGCGTCGTTCCACGCTTCCCCGCTGACCGCCACGAACTCGCTCCGCCGCAAGCAGATCGAGGCTGCGCACCAGTTCCTCCGCGAGCTGTCGAACGACACCCCGGCGATCATGGTCGGCGACTTCAACTACCCGTGGTTCCAGACGAACCTGCGGCGCAAGATCGAGCAGCACGGCTTCGCGCTCTCGCTGTCCGACCAGCCGACGTACCTGCGGTACCGCAAGTTCACGGGTCACTTCGACTTCGCGACGAGCGTCGGGCTGCACATCGCGGGCGTCGAGACCCTGCCCGCCGGCATCTCCGACCACCGGCCGATCCTGGTCCGTGCGCACTACGAGCACCCCGGCGAGACCGGCGCCGTCGCGACTGTGGAGCACCCCGCCGCCTGACGCGCCCGGTCGCCCGGTGGCGAGCGGGCACGACATGCCGTGCGCACGTCGCCGAGCGGTCGCGGACTGTCGCCCGAGGGCGCCCCGGGCGACACTTCGTGACCCCTCGGCGGACGACGCCGGGTGCGCCTGTCAAGTCGGCGACGCACTGGAGGCCCGGTGCCGGTCTCGTGGACCGGCACCGGGCCTCCAGGCGGTTGCGCTGCAGGGCGTGCCGAGGGTGCGCAACGTGCCGCGCGTGCACCGCCGAGCGGTCACGAACTGTCGCTCGCGGTCCGGCCGAGCGACACTTCGGGACCGCTCGGCGGACGTGAGCGGGGAGTCACGACCGCACCCGACCGCGCCCGCCCGCGTCAGCGCCGCAGGGTCGCCCGCGCCAGACGGTTCCCGATGAACTGGCCGAGCTGCACGATGACGACGATCGCGGCCACCGAGACGTAGACGACCCACCAGTCGTAGCGCTGCGAGCCGTAGGTGATCGCGTACTCGCCGAGCCCGCCGCCACCGATCAGCGCACCCTGCGCCGTCATGTCGACGATGCCGATGTAGATGAACGTGTAGCCGAGGATCAGCGGGCCGAGGCCCTCGGGGATGAGCACGGTCAGCAGGATCGACACCGGGTGCGCGCCCGAGGCCCGAGCCGCCTCGACGACACCGGGGTCCACCGAGAGCAGGTTCTGCTCGACGATCCGGGACACCGCGAACGCCGCCGCCAGCGAGATCGCGAAGGTCACCGCGGGGACGCCGATCGTGGTCTGCACGACGACCCGCGACAGCGGCGCGATGGCGGCGAGGAAGATCACGAACGGGATCGGCCGGATCAGGTTCACGAACACGTTGAGGACCGTGTAAGCGGTGCGGTTGCCGAGCAGGTTGCCCGGCCGGGTCGCGTAGAGCAGCAGGCCGAGCGCGAGCCCGATGACGCCCGCGATGACCAGCGAGACGAGTGACATCACGACGGTGTCGCGGATCGCCGCCAGGAAGACGTCGAACGTGTCGATCACGCTCTGGAACGAGTTGTTGTTCACGCGGCGCCCTCCTCGTCCGTCGTGACGCCGTCGGCGCGGAGCGCGGCGATCGCGGTGTCGATGGCGCCGGACCCGCCGGACGCACCGCCCGCGTCGCTCAGCTCGTAGGTGAGTGACCCGATCCGACGCTCCCGGATCTCGCCGACCCCGCCGTAGACGAGCTCGGCGGTGACCCCGGCGGCGCGGAACGCGGCGTCGATGCGGTTCTGCAGCCCGGCCTCGTCGGTGATCTGCACCGTGACGAGCCGACCCGGGTGGCGGTCCTGCAGCCGCCGGAGCGTCTCGGGGGACGGCCGGTCGTGCAGCGCGGTGCGGACGAAGCGCTGGGCGGCGCCGGTCTTCGGTGCGGAGAACACGTCGTAGACGTCTCCGACCTCGACGACCCGACCCTGCTCCATCACGGCGACGCGGTCGGCGATCTGCCGGACGGCGTCCATCTCGTGCGTGATGACGATGATGGTGACGCCGAGCTCCCGGTTGACGCGGCGGAGCAAGCCGAGCACCTCGGAGGTGGTCTCGGGGTCCAGGGCGCTCGTGGCCTCGTCGGCGAGCAGCAGGTCGGGCGAGGCCGCGAGCGCCCGGGCGATGCCGACGCGCTGCTTCTGCCCGCCGGACAGCTGCTCCGGGTAGGCGTGGGCGCGCTCGAGCAGCCCGACGAAGTCGAGCAGCTCGGCCACACGACGGTCACGCTCGGCCTTCGGCACACCGGCGACCTTGAGCGGGTACGCGACGTTGCCGGCGATCGTCCGGGACCGGAACAGGTTGAACTGCTGGAAGATCATCCCGATGTTCCGACGCGCCGTCCGGCGGTCCCGCTCGGGGATCGCCGTCAGTTCGCGGCCGGCCACGGTGACCGTGCCGGAGCTGGGGAGCTCCAGGGCGTTGACCAACCGGACGAGGGTGGACTTGCCGGCACCGGAGTACCCGATGACGCCGAGGACCTCTCCCTGGTGCACGTCCAGGGAGACGTCCTCGACGGCCACCACGGTCTCGCCGGTGTCGGCGCGGCGGTAGTGCTTCGAGACGCCGCGGAGTTCGACGAGGACCGGCACTACTGCTTGGCCGCCTTCGCGTCCTGCTCGACCTGGGCGAGCTCGTCCTGCAGCTTCGAAGCGCTCTCGTCGCGGGCGACCGCCTCGGGCAGGTCCTTCGCGAAGGCCTTCTGCACGGACTCGTCCTGGAACAGCTTCGCGAGCGACAGGTACGTCTTGTTGTCCTTGTCCTCGTCACGCACGGCGAAGACGTTCACGTACGGGGCCGCGCTCGCGCTCGAGGGGTCGTCCTGGTAGATCGCGTCCGAGATCGGCAGGCCGGCCGCGGTGGCGAAGTTGTTGTTGACGACGGCTGCGGCGACCGAGCCCTGCTGCAGCGCGTTCGCGGTCTGCGAGGCGTCGAGGGGCTGCACATCGACCTTCTTGGTCTCGATGTCGTCCGCGGTGGAGAACGCCGAACCGCCGTCCTTCAGGGTGATGAGGTCCGCAGCCTGCAGGATCAGGAGGGCGCGCGCCTGGTTGATCGAGTCGTTCGGGATCGCGACCTTGGCGTCCGCGGGCAGTTCGGACGGCTCGTCGTACTTCGTCGCGTAGAGCGGCAGCGGGTAGACGGCGGTGGAGCCGATCGGCTGCAGGTCGTCGTTCGAGGTGACGTTGTAGTCCGCCAGGTACTGGATGTGCTGGAACTGGTTGATGTCCAGCTGGCCGTCCTTGAGCGCCGGGTTCGGCAGCGAGTAGTCCGAGAAGTTCGTCAGCTTCACGGTGACGTCGAGCTGCTCCTTCGCGAGCTTCGTGTAGGTGCTCCAGTAGCCGAGCGACTTGTCCGCGACGCCGATCGTGACGGTCTTCGGGGCGGCGTCACCGGCCGCTGCGTCGTCGCTGCCACCGGAGCGGACGGCTCCGACGATGACGGCGACGACGATCGCCACGACGACGATCGCGGCGGCGACGATCCAGCCGATCGGGCGCTTGCCCTTCGGCTTCTCGGGCAGTGCGGGCGCTGCTGACATGCGGGTGCTCCTCGTGGGCCGTGCGGTGCGGGGACGCCGTGGTGGTCCGCGGCGTGGACACGAGTGTGACGTGCGCTCCGCCCCGGAGCGAGTTCCGTTCCGCTGTGTTACACCGGGGTCACGGTTGGTTGACTCGGACCGTGCGCAGCATCGAACTCGTCCTCGGCCCGGAGTCGGACGCCGCCGTGCGGTCGGCGTGGCAGGCGCTCGTCGACGGGGATCTGCCCAGCCTGGGGCGGCACCCGTCGCCGTCGAACGCCCCGCACGTCACCCTCGCTGCTGGGGAGTCGCTGCCGGTGCCGTCCGCGTTCCGCACGTCCGTCCCGACGGTGATCCGGCTCGGCGGGCTCCTGCTCTTCCCCGCGGGTGCCGGACGGTCCGTGCTCGTGCGCGCGGTCGTGCTCGACGACGCGCTCACGACCTTCCACCACGAGGTGCACGCCGTCGCTCCCGGTGGCGTCGACACCTCGCTGCCCGGGCGGTGGTCGCCGCACCTCACGCTCGCCCGTCGGGTGCGCGACGAGGACCTTCCACGCGCCGTCGCCGCGCTGCGGTCGGTGCCCCTGCCGGAGACGCTGGACGTCGGCGGCGTGCGGCACTGGGACGGCGAGACGCGGACCATCACCCCGCTCGCGTTCGCGTCCGTCTGACCGCTGGGCGGGGTCGCGTCGGGCGGGTTGCCGCATCCGGAACCAGCTTCCGGACACAGCACCGCGCGATCCCGTGGTTCCGTGTCCGGAACCTGGTTCCGGCGGGCGGGGCACGGCCGGGAGGCCCGGGTCAGGTCCCGAGCACCCGCTCGCCGAAGGCGGATGCGAACGTCCGGTCCGGGTCGGCCCGGGCGACGAGGTCGCGGAAGTCCGCCACGCGCGGGTACAGTCCGGCGATCGCGGCGGCGTCGACCGAGCTCATCTTGCCCCAGTGCGGTCGACCGCCGAACGGTGCCAGCCGGCTCTCGAGGTCGGGCAGGACTGCAGCCACCTCGGCGGGGTGCTTCTTCCAGGTGAACGCGATGCAGAGCACGTCCTCGCCCTGGGCCGGGCTGAGCCAGAACCCGTCCGCGGCCATGGTCCGGAGTTCGCAGACGTGCAGGTGGGGCTGGATCCGGTCGGCCAGGCCCCGGAGCGCGTCGAGTGCGGCCCCCGCGTGCCGGAGCGGGACGAAGTGCTCGCTCTGCACCTCGGACCCGTGGCTCGGGACGGACCCGATGGGGAAGTGCGGCAGGCGGTCCCACCACGGCCCCACCGATCCGTCGCGGGCGGTGCGGCTTGCGTCACCGGGGGCGCCGGGCGACCGGGGAGCGCCGAGCAGCTCGCCCGGCACGGGGACGTCGTCGTCGCCGTCGGGCACGCGGGACTTCAGCAGGACCTCGCTGATCTCGTCGCCGAAGACCGTGTACGAACACACCGAGGTCCCGGCGGCGTGCACCTCGGCCACGTGCTCGGTGAAGGTGTCCCACGGGATCGGACCGTAGACGTCCTGGCGCATCCGGTAGGCGGGTTCGACGTCGAGGGTGACCCGCGTGACGATCCCGAGCAGCCCGAGGTGCAGGACGGCTCCGTCGAAGTCCGGGTCCGAGCGGTCGATCGTCCGCTCGGAGCCGTCGGGCCCGAGCACCCGGAACGACCGGACCGCGGTGCTCAGCGAGCCGAGCGTGGTTCCGGAGCCGTGGGTACCGGTGGCGACCGCGCCGCCCACGGAGATGTGCGGCAGGGATCCCGTGTTGTGCAGGGCGAACCCGGCACGGTCGAGGTCCGGGGCAACGTCGCCGTACCGGGTGCCGGCACCGAGCGTCGCCGTCCGCCGGTCCGCGTCGACGACCAGGTCGGTGGGGATCCCGGTCAGGTCGAGCAGCACCCCCGGGGTGTCCGCGACGTCGTTGAAGGAGTGGCGGGTGCCGAGGCCGTGGACCCGGGGCGACCGGGCCACGATCGCGGCTGCCTCGTCGAGCGACGACGGTCGCAGGACCTGTTCGGCGGTGTAGGTGACCGTGCCGGACCAGTTCAGCTCGCGCACCGTCGACCGCATGCCGCCCACCCTGCCACGCGGGGCCGCGGCCCGTGCGTGACGCGGCGGTGTTCGGCGTCGTGCCTGCGTCGTGCCTGCGTCAGTGCACGGGCGGCGGCGTCGGCGCACCCTCGGGCAGATCCGGACGACGGACGAACACCGAGGCCAGGATGCCGAACAGCGAGATGACCGCGCCGACCAGGAAGGCGGTCCCGACACCCGAGGCGGTGGCGACGGCGAGTCCCTCGGCTCCGGAGCCCTCGACAGCGGTCGCCGCGCCGATGGTCAGCAGCGTGACGAACAGTGCCGTACCGGCGGCACCGGCGAGCTGCTGCGCCGTGCCGAGCACCGCGCTGCCGTGCGAGTACAGCTTCGGGGGCAGCCCGCCGAGCGCCGCGGTGAACAGCGGCGTGAAGGTCAGGGCCAGGCCGACGCTGAGCAGGACGTGGGCGCCGAGCACGAACCAGACGCTCGTGTCCACGTCGACCGTGGAGAGCGCCCAGAGCACGGCGCTGACGATGATCGATCCGGGGATGAGCAGCACGCGGGGACCACGACGGTCGTAGATGCGACCGACGATCGGGGAGAGGAGGCCCATCAGGAGCCCGCCGGGGAGCAGGAGCAGCCCCACCTGCAGCACCTCGAGCCCGAGGACGCGCTCGAGGTAGATCGGCAGCAGGATCAGCGTGCCGAACATGGCCATGAAGCTCAGGCCCATCGCGACGATCGGCACCGTGAAGCCGCGCGTGCGGAAGGTGCGGAGGTCGAGCAGGGCGCTGTCCGTGCGCTGGAGCCGGGTCTGCCGGACGATGAACACCGCGAGGGCGACGGCGCCGACGACGAGCGCGCCCACCGGGACGGCCAGACCGGTCGTGGCGGCTTCACCGATGCTCGACAGCCCGTAGACGATGCCGCCGAACGCGAAGGCGGACAGCACGACCGAGAGCACGTCGATCGGTGCCTTCCGCGGCGTGGAGACGTTCTGCACCTTGACCATGCCGAGGATGAGTGCGGCGATCGCGATCGGCAGGACGAAGCCGAACAGCCAGCGCCACGAGAACGCGTTGAGGATGAGGCCGGAGATGGTCGGGCCGATCGCCGGGGCGACCGAGATGACGATCGAGATGTTGCCCATCACCCGGCCGCGGTGCGCCGGGTCGACCAGGGTCAGGACCGTCGTCATGAGCAGCGGCATCATGATCGCGGTGCCGCTGGCCTGCACGATGCGGCCGACGAGCAGCAGGGTGAACCCGGGCGCGAGCAGCGCGATCAGCGTGCCGAGGGAGAACAGCCCCATCGCCCAGGCGAAGACCGGGCGGGTGTTGAACCGCTGCAGCAGGAACCCGGTGATCGGGATGACGACCGCCATGGTCAGCAGGAAGCCCGTCGTGAGCCACTGGCCGGTCGCCGCGCTGATGTCGAGGTCGTCCATGAGCCGGGGCAGCGCAACGCCCATGATCGTCTCGTTGAGGATGACGACGAACGCGGAGACGAGCAGCAGCCCGATCACGAGTCGGCTCTCGGCAGGGGACGGCTGCGAGACGCTTCCCGTTCGGGGTGCGGAATCGACGGCCTGGGTCATGCGGGGCTCCTGGTGGGTCACGACTGGTGGAACGGGTGTGGCGCAGGACGCGCACACAGGCCAACCGCCTGAGTGGATGCGATTATTCCGGTTCGCTCCGACATCCGCGGACGGAGGACCGGTGCCGCGCGATCCGTCCTGCCGCGAACCCGCTCAGTGCAGGATGGCGAACCCGTCGGCGTCCCCGTGGGGCACGACCGTGCGCAGCGTGACGTCGGTCACCGTCGCAGAGGGCGGCCCGGTGCGGAGGCACTCCACCAGCGAGTCGACCGCCACCGACGGTCCCTCGGCCTCGACCTCGACGGTGCCGTCGAACAGGTTCCTGGCGTACCCGACGAGGTCGAGCCCGTCGGCCTTCCGAGCGGTCCAGTAGCGGAAGCCGACCCCCTGGACCGTCCCCGACACCACGGCATGCACCCTCGTCACCGTCGTCATGCCGTTCACGGTATCCGCAGGCAGCTGTCGGCACTTTTCGGTCCTGTGACGATCTCGTGACGGTGGCGAGCACGGTCGGTGATAGTGTCATTGCAACCCGAACACTTCGAGTCAGATTGACACTATCTTTCCCATGGACGAAGCAGGCATCCGCGTCGCGGTCTCCACCGTGATCGTCGCCCTGCGCCCGCACCCCGACACCGGGGCTCCGGCGCTGTGGATGCCGCTCGTCCGTCGCGTCGCGGAGCCGTTCGAGGGGTCGTGGGCGCTGCCCGGTGGCTGGGTCGGCGTGGACGAGGGGCTCGAGGACTCGGCGGCCGCCCGACTCCGTGAGACGACGAACGTGCAACCGCGGTACCTCGAGCAGCTGTACGCGTTCGGCGACGTCGGCCGCTCGCCGAGCCGCGTCGTGTCGATCGTGTACTGGGCGCTCGTGCACCCGGACGAGGCGAACGTCGTCCCCGACGACTGGAACGTCCGGTGGTTCCTGGCCGACGAGCACCCACCGCTCGCCTTCGACCACGACCGCATCGTCGAGTACGCCCTGTGGCGGCTGCGCAACAAGGTGTCCTACTCACGGATCGCCCAGGCGTTCCTCGATGACCGGTTCACCCTCGCCGAACTCCGTGGCGTGTACGAGGCGGTGCTCGGCCGGGCGCTCGACCCCGCGAACTTCCGACGGCAGGTCGAGAAGACCGACGCGGTCCTGCCGACCGACGAGACCACGAGCGGGGACCGGCACCGACCGGCCCGGCTGTACCGCTCGAACCCCGACCTCGCCTACGCGGACAACGGCCCGCTGCGCGCCGGGGCCGACCAGCACCAGCGCCAGCACCAGCGCCAGCAGCAGCGCCAGCAGCGGAACCGATAGGGGACCCGTGTCCATCGCCACGACCATCGAACTCATCTCCAACGGCAAGGCGGGCGGCAGCACCTGCACGCCCGATCTCGCCATGCCGACGTGGGACTTCGACTCCCGCCCCGGGTACGGCCCCGGCTCGTCGATGTCCGACGTCATCCCGACGAGTGCCCCGCGCCAGGGTGTCCTGCCCGACGAGTACAAGACGACGCCGACCGACGAGCTGCACGACCGCATCGAACGGGCGAAGGCCACCCTCGGCGACCGCGTCGTGGTGCTCGGGCACTTCTACCAGCGCGACGAGGTCGTCCGGCACGCGGACTTCCTCGGCGACTCGTTCCAGCTCGCCAACGCCGCCCTGACCAAGCCCGACGCCGAGGCGATCGTGTTCTGCGGCGTGCACTTCATGGCCGAGACCGCCGACATCCTGGCGCGCGACGACCAGCGCGTGATCCTGCCGAACCTGGCCGCCGGCTGCTCGATGGCGGACATGGCCGACATCGACAGCGTCGAGGCCGCGTGGGCCGAACTGGCCGCCGTCTACGGGACCGAGCCGGACGCCGACGGCCGAGTGCCCGTCATCCCCGTGACCTACATGAACTCCGCCGCCGACCTCAAGGCCTTCTGCGGGCGGAACGGCGGCATCGTCTGCACGTCGTCGAACGCCGCCACCGTGCTGGAGTGGGCGTTCGAGCGCGGGCAGCGCGTGCTGTTCTTCCCCGACCAGCACCTCGGGCGCAACACTGCGAAGGCCATGGGCATCAGCACCGACCTGATGCCGATGTGGAACCCGCGGCTGCCCGGCGGCGGCAACACCGCCGCCGACCTGCTCGAGGCGAAGGTCGTCCTCTGGCACGGCTTCTGCTCGGTGCACCGACGCTTCACCGTCGACCAGATCGACCAGGCGCGACGGGAGCACCCGGGGGTCCAGGTCATCGTGCACCCCGAGTGCCCGATGGCCGTCGTCGACGCCGCGGACCACGCCGGCAGCACCGACCTGATCCGGAAGACCGTCGCCGCGGCCACCGAGCCCACCACGTTCGCGATCGGCACCGAGATCAACATGGTGAACCGGCTCGCGGCCGAGTACCCGCAGCACACGATCTTCTGCCTCGACCCCGTGGTGTGCCCGTGCTCGACGATGTACCGAATCCACCCCGGCTACCTCGCCTGGGTGCTCGAAGCACTGGTCCGCGGCGAGGTCCTCAACGAGATCGTCGTCCCCGCCGTCGTCCAGGCCGACGCCAAGATCGCGCTCGAGCGCATGCTCGCGGCGAAGCCCCGAGCCTGACCCGCGAGCCAGAACGACCAGGGGAGACCACCGTGCACGTCGTCATCGTCGGCTCGGGCATCGCCGGGCTGACCGCAGCGATCCGCGCCAGCACCGCCCACGACGTCACGCTCGTGACGAAGGGGGCGCTCGCCGACAGCGCCACCGCGTACGCCCAGGGCGGCATCGCGGTGGCGCTCGGCGCCGACGACTCGACGGCGCTGCACCAGGCGGACACGCACGTCGCGGCCGCGGGCAGCGCCGATGCCCGTGCCGTCGAGGTCCTCTGCACCGACGGCCCGGCACGGGTCCGCGACCTCCTCGCCCTCGGCGTGCCCTTCGACCGGTCGACCGACCCCGCCGGCCTCGACCGGTACGGCGACGACCTCGCCCGCGGCCGCGAGGCCGCACACGGTCGCTGGCGCGTCGTGCACGCCGACGGCGACGCGACGGGGACCGCCATCGAGCGCACCCTGATCGACGCGCTGCACCGCCGGCACGTCACGATCCTCGAGCGCACCAGCCTGACCGACCTCGTCGTCCGCGACGGCGGCGTGGTCGGGATCGACGTGCTCGACCTGCTCGGCGAACCCCGGCGGATCGCCGCCGACGCCGTCGTCATCGCCTCCGGGGGAGCGGGGCACCTGTACCGCGAGACCACCAACCCCCTGGTCGCGACCGGTGACGGGGTCGCCGCCGCCTGGCGCGCCGGTGCCGTCCTGGCCGACCTGGAGTTCGTCCAGTTCCACCCGACCCGGCTCGCCGTGCCCGGCGGCGGACTGGTGTCCGAGGCCGTCCGCGGTGAGGGCGCGGTCCTCCGGGATGCCACCGGCCGACGGTTCATGACGAGCGTGCACCCGGACGCCGAGCTCGCCCCGCGCGACGTCGTCGCCCGGGGGATCGCCGCCGCGATGCGCGACCAGGGCGGTGCCCCCGTGCTCCTCGACACCACCGGACTCGACGCCGGCTTCCTGGTCAGCCGGTTCCCCGGACTCACCCGGGCCACGCGCGACGCCGGCTTCGACTGGACCCGCGAAGGCGTCCCGGTCGCACCCGCCGCGCACTACTCGATGGGCGGCATCGCCACCGACGCCGAGGGACGGACGAGCCTGCCCGGACTCCTCGCCGTCGGCGAGGCCGCGTGCACCGGCGTCCACGGGGCCAACCGCCTCGCCTCCAACTCGCTGCTCGAGGGACTCGTCTTCGCGGTCCGCGCCGCGGACGCGGTCGCCGCGCCGCGACCCGGCCTGCTCCGCCTGCGCGGTGACGCCGGTCTCCACATCACGAGCGTGCCCCGGGCGGCGGACGCGATCCGGGCCTCCCGAGAAGGGCTGACGGGAGGCGCGGATCACCGTGACCCGACCGCGGACGTCCGCCACGCGGTCCAGTCCGTCATGACGGACCGCGTCGGGCTGCTCCGTGACGCCGACGGGCTGGCGAGCGCGCGCCGCGAGCTCGACGCGCTCACCGCGCCGACCACCGGTGGCGTGCGTGAGCACGAGGACCGTGCACTGCTCGACCTGGCCCGACTCGTGGCGCTCGCCGCCGAGGCCCGCACGGAGTCCCGGGGGGCGCACGCCCGCACCGACCACCCCGACACCGACCCCGCCGCCCCGGCCTCCTACGCCTGGGTCGCCGAACGCCCCGACCCACACGACAGCGCACACGCCGACGGCTCCACCGTCGTTCCGCAGGAGGTACCCGCATGACCATCGACCCCGGCTCCATCCCGCCGCACGCCCTGCGCCGCGTGATCGACACCGCGCTCGAGGAGGACGCGCCGTGGGGGGACGTCACCAGCGAGGCGCTCATCCCCGCCGCGGCCACCGCAGCCGCCACCCTCGGAGCCCGGGAGCCCGGCGTGCTGAGCGGCGGTGGGGTCTTCGCCGCCGTGATGCACGCCGTCGACCCATCGATCGACGCCGTCCTGCACGTCGCCGACGGCACGCCCTTCGCGGCCGGGGACGTCATCGCGACCGTCACCGGACCGGCACGGGCGGTCCTCCGGGCCGAACGGGTCGCCCTCAACCTCGTACAGCGCATGTCCGGCATCGCGACGACCACCGCGGCCCACGTCGCCGCGACCGCGGGCACGTCCGCGCGGATCGTCGACACCCGGAAGACGACGCCGGGCCTCCGAGCCCTCGAGCGGTACGCGGTGCGCTGCGGCGGCGGGCACAACCACCGCACCTCGTTGTCCGACGCCGTGCTCGCCAAGGACAACCACCTGGCGGTGCTCCTGGCCGGCGGGATCGGCATCGGGGACGCGGTCGCCGCCGCCCGGCAGCGGCTCGGGCACACCGTCCACGTCGAGGTGGAGGTCGACCGGCTCGACCAGATCGAACCCGTCGTCGCGGCCGGGGTCGACACGATCATGCTCGACAACTTCACGCCGTCCGAACTCACGGCCGGTGTCGGGATCGTCGCCGGCCGGGCCCTCGTCGAGGCGTCGGGCGGGGTGTCGCTGGACACCGTCGCGGCGATCGCGGCGGCCGGTGTCGACGTCATCTCGGTCGGAGCGCTGACCCACTCCGCACGGGCCCTCGACCTCGGACTGGACATCGACGTCGCGGCACCGGTCGAGCACGTCACGGTCCCCGCGGGGGACTGACGTGTTCTACCTCGACCGGGCCGCCACCACCCCGGTCCGCCGCGAGGTGCTCGAAGCGATGTGGCCGTACCTGACCGGGGTCTTCGGCAACCCCTCGTCGACCCACGGGGTCGGCGACGAAGCCGCACGCGGGCTCTCCGGCGCACGGGCTGCCGCCGCGCAGGTGCTCGGCTGCCGACCCGCCGAGGTCGTCTTCACCACGGGCGGAACCGAGGGGGCGAACACCGCGGTCAAGGGGATCGCCCTCGCCGAGCCCCGGGGCCGACACGTCGTCACGAGCGCCATCGAGCACGAGGCCGTGCTCGAGAGCTGCGCGTACCTCGCCCGGTTCCACGACTTCGACGTCACCGTGCTGCCGGTCGCTCCGGACGGGCGGGTGGACCCGCAGGTGCTGTGCGCCGCGCTCCGGCCGGACACCACCCTCGTGTCGATCGCGCACGCCGACAACGAGATCGGCACCGTGCAGGACATCCCGGCGCTCGCCGAGGTGGCCCACGGGGTCGGCGCCCGGTTCCACACCGACGCCGTGCAGTCCGCGCCGTGGCTGCCGATCGGCCTCGACGTGCTCGGGGTCGACGCGCTGTCGTTGTCCGGGCACAAGCTCGGAGCTCCGAAGGGCACCGGCGTGCTCGCGGTCCGTTCCGGGGTGCGCCTCGAGCCGCTGCTGCACGGTGGGGGACAGGAGCGCGGTCGACGCTCCGGCACCGAGGACGTCGCCGGGGCAGTGGCGGTCGCCACCGCTCTCAGGCTCACAGCCCCGTCGTCGATCTCGTCGTCGTCGCACGTCGCGACCGCGGTGCGTGACGCCGTGCTCGACGGGGTGCTCGTCGCCGTACCCGGCGCGTTCGTCACCGGGTCGCGGGAGCACCGGCTGCCCGGGCACGCGTCGTTCTGCTTCCCGGGGGTGAACGGCGAGACCGTGCTGCTCGAACTCGAGCAGCGCGACGTCGTGTCGTCGTCCGGCAGCGCCTGCGCGGCGGGCAGCGCCGAGGCGTCACACGTGCTCACGGCGCTCGGGGTCCCGGACGAGGTCGCCCGGACCGCGCTCCGCCTGACGTTCGACGGAACACTGGCCGTGGCGGACGTCCCGGTCGTGGTCGGAGCCGTGGCGGAGTCGGTCGCGACGGTTCGCGCCCTCGGCTGAGGTGTACTAGACGTTCTACTCCATCTCTGGGTACGTGTCCCCCCTTCTGCGGACCGGTGATCTGCGCCAGAGTGTTCCACATGGCAAACGTGATGGCGACCCGGACGCGACGGGACGACCGCTTCCGCGCGGTGCAGCTCCTGCCCGCCCCGGCGACCCTCGTCGCGCTCGCCCTGGCAGCGCAGCACGACCTCGGCACGGCCCCGCTCGGGCTCATCGCCGTGGTCGGCGCGCTCGCGACCACCGGGAGTGCCCTGCTCCCGATGGTCCGCCCTGCCGCAACACCTCGGTCGATGCCCACACCGACCGAGACGGACCGGTACCGAGAGGACACCGAACACCCTTGAGGTCCACCACCGCGCGGCTTGCCGACCCGAGCCGCGCGGTGGACCCAGACCGGATGCCGATTCCCTGATCGACGTCCGGCGCGGGGCGCGACGTTCCCCCTGTCGTCGTGTCCCGCCGCACACCGCGATCCCGCCGTGGGTCTCGACGTCCGCACCCCTGAGCGGCGTCGGTTCCCCTGCAGCCCACGGCGGGTTCCGGTTCCCCGGTAGCGTCGCGGCATGCCCTCGTACCGCGTGACCCTGGCAGTGGGGGCGCTCGCTCCCGGCACGGCACCCGACGCCGTCCTGCCCACTGCCGCCCGTCTGGTGCGAGAGCACGCGGTGGTGGAGGCCGAGGACGTCCGGTTGCTCCGCGGTGTGCCCTGCGCCGTCGTTCGGTTCGAGGCCGAGGACGACCGCGCCGCCGCGGCTGTCCGGGACGCCACAGTCGACGGCCTGCGGGACCTGGTCGAGATCCGCTCCGACGTCGTCACCCGCCGCGAGGGTGGCCGCTGGTTGCCCGTGGCCTGACGTTCAGGCCGAGTGCGTCGCCGGTTCGGGGGTCCCCGGCCAGACGTAGTCCAGGTCGTCCGGCACGTCGGGGAACAGCTCCCGGTAGTGCTCCGGCGCCTTCTGCACGAGCTTCGACCGGTGCGATCGGTGCAGGGCCTCGTCGTCGTTCCACGGTGGGATCGGCACGTCGCCGCGCTCGTACGCCGCCAGGTCCTCCGGCACACGGCCCAGGTCGAGCAGGGTCTTCTCGAGACACGTGTCGGCGTACCCGCGCTCCGCCCAGACCCGGCACGTGGCCTCCTGGTAGGCCATCAGCGCCGGGCGGTAGCCGCGCCACATCGCCGTGACCGGGTGGTGCTGCCAGCCGTAGTCGGGGAGCGTCAGTGCGCGCATCACCTGCAGGGTCTCGACCCGCTGCTTGCCGAGCCGCCGGTCGTCGAGGACCTCGGCGGACGCCCGGAAGTCGGCGAACGGCAGGAACGTCTGCATGACGCGGACCGTACGCCGGTCGCCTGGCCTCCGACACATGCCGTCACGAACGTGCCACGCCACCGGGGACCGTGTGAGCATCGACCGCATGAGCGGAGAACTGGTCGTCGGCGTCAGCGGCAGCCCATCGGACCCCTCGCGGACCTCCACCCTGGTCGCGGCCACCGTGGCGCGCCTCGCCGAGGAGATCGACGGTGCCCGCACCGAGACGATCGAGATCGGACCGCTGCTCGCCGACCTCGGGGCCGCGTCGAGTCGCGAGGCGATGTCCGAGCGGACCCGTCGAGCGCTCGAGACGGTCGAGGCCGCCGACGTGCTGGTGGTCGGCAGTCCGGCCTTCCGCGCCGCCTACTCGGGCGCGTTCAAGCTGTTCTTCGACTGGGTCGGGCAGTACGACCTCGTCGACACCCCGGTGCTCCTGACCGCGACCGGCGGCAGCGACCGGCACGCGCTGCTCGTCGAGCACCAGATGCGTCCGTTGTTCGGCTTCTTCCAGTCGACGACCCTGCCGCTCGGGGTGTTCGGCAACGAGCGGGACTTCACCAAGCGCGAGGGCGGCTACGACATCGCCAGCATCGACCTCGAGCTCCGGATCGACCAGGCCGTGCGTCGGGCCGTCCCGCTCATCCGCGGTGGCTTCGCGTCCGCCGGCGTCGCCGACGTGCGGCGGCCCGCCGACTTCTGACCCGCGCGGTCGCGCCTGGCCCTTCCGGTCGTACCGGGTGTTTCCGGGCGTCCCTGGTCCGAACTTCTCATCGGGTACGCCCGGAACCACCTTGCATCGCGCGTGCGATGGGAAGGAACGGGCGCGACCCAGCGCGACCAGCAGGCGGACGGGAGGCCCGTGGCGACGCCGCCACGGGCCTCTCCCCACCGGCACGGCCAGTCGGCCGCTGGCGCGTCCGCCTGGTACCGGCGGCGTGGGCCCAGTCTTGCTGTGGCTCAGCCGAGCAGGGACGCGACGTGCGCGACCGCCAGGCGGTAACCGTCCGCGCCCGCTCCGGCGATGACCGCCGTCGCGGCGGTGGCGACGTGGTCGACGTGGCGGAAGGGTTCGCGCTTCCACGTGTTCGACAGGTGCACCTCGACGACGGGGACGAACAGTGCCTCGACGGCGTCGTGCAGCGCGACCGAGGTGTGCGCGTACGCGGCGGGGTTGATGACGACCGCGGCGAAGTCGTCGAGCGCCTCGTGCAGCCACTCGACCAGGTCGCCCTCGCGGTTCGTCTGGCGGAAGTCCGCCTCGAGTCCGTGCACGGCTGCCTCGGTGTGCACGATCGCCTCGATCTCGGCGAGCGTCACCGAGCCGTACTGCTCCGGGTCGCGGCGCCCCAGGATGTCGAGGTTCGGGCCGTTGAGGACGAGGATGCGCGGCGCGTCGGTCATGGGCCGAGCGTAGCGAACGCGGGGAGCACGGCGTGGTCCGGACGATGCATGCGCCGGCTATGTGAACGGTCACAAATCGGTGTAACGTCTCCGTCCGGGTCGGCGCAGTTGTCGACCGCAACACACTGACGTGGAGATGTTGAATGGTTCTCGCTGCAGCGAACACAGGGATACGGCTCGACCTGGGATGGGTCGACTACCTGATGATCATCGTGTACTTCGCGGTCGTCATCGGGATCGGGTTCACCGCCCGCAAACAGGTCCGTACGAGCATGGACTTCTTCCTGTCCGGTCGGTCGATGCCGGCCTGGATCACGGGTCTGGCGTTCGTGTCGGCGAACCTCGGCGCGACCGAGATCCTCGGCATGGCCGCCAACGGCGCCCAGATCGGCATGGCGACCCTGCACTACTACCTCGTCGGCGCCGTGCCCGCGATGGTGTTCCTCGGGCTCGTGATGATGCCCTTCTACTACGGCTCGAAGGTCCGCTCCGTGCCGGAGTTCATGCTGCGCCGTTTCGGCAAGGCGCCGCACCTGGTGAACGCGATCGCGTTCGCGGTGTCGAACGTGCTCATCGCCGGCATCAACCTCTACGCGATGGCCATCGTCATCGAGGCCATGCTCGGCTGGCCGGAGTGGCTGGCGATCATCGTCTCCGCCGGCTTCGTGCTCGTCTACATCACGCTCGGCGGCCTCTCCAGCGCCATCTACAACGAGGTCATGCAGTTCTTCGTGATCATCGCCGGGCTCATCCCGCTGACGATCGTCGGTCTGCACCGTGTCGGCGGCTGGGACGGCCTGTCGAAGGCCATCACCGAGACCCAGGGTGTGCAGCACCTGCAGGCGTGGGCCGGCACCGGCTTCGGTGACGTGACGAACCCGATCGGTGCCAACTGGCTCGCCATCGTGCTCGGCCTGGGCTTCGTGCTCGGCTTCGGGTACTGGACCACGAACTTCACCGAGGTGCAGCGCGCGTTCTCGGCGAAGAACATGTCCGCGGCCCGCCGCACCCCGCTCATCGCCGCGATCCCGAAGCTCTTCATCCCCGCCATCGTCGTGATCCCCGGTCTCATCGCCGCGGCCGTCGTCGGCAACCAGTTCGCCGACGGGACGCTCACGTACAACGACGCGATCCCGAAGCTCATCCAGATGTACCTGCCGACCGGTGTGCTCGGCATCGCGGTGACCGGTCTGCTCGCCTCCTTCATGGCGGGTATGGCGGCGAACGTGTCCTCGTTCAACACCGTCTTCACGTACGACATCTGGCAGCGCTACATCCGGCCGAACATGCCGGACATGCACTACCTGAAGACCGGCCGCTGGGTGACCGTCGTCGGTGTCGTGATCGGCATCGCCACCGCGTTCATCGCCGCGCAGGCGTCCAACATCATGACGTACATGCAGACGCTGTTCTCGTTCTTCAACGCGCCGCTGTTCGCCGTGTTCATCCTCGGTCTGCTGTGGAAGCGCATGACGACGCAGGGCGCGCTCTGGGGCTACGTCCTGGGCATCGTCACGCCGACGATCACCTGGATCGCGTACTTGGTCAACCCGGACCTGTTCGCGACGGCGACCGCCGAGACCCTGTACGGCGCGATCATCTCGTTCGTCACCGTGCTGGTCGTCGGGTTCGTCGTCTCGATGCTGACGAAGCCGAAGGACGAGAAGGAGCTCGGCGGGCTGGTCTACGGCGTCGGCAAGATCGACCTGCACGGCGATTCCGTCGCGACCGACACCGCCTGGTACCGCTCGCCCGCGCTGCTCGGCACCGTCGCGCTCGTGCTGTGCGTCGTCCTGTACCTCCCGTTCCTCTGATCCGCGAAGGAGATCACCACTCATGAGTGACACCACCACCCCCGGCGCGATGACCGAGGAGCAGAAGGCCGCCCTGGTCCGCTCCACCCGCCGCCTCGACCTCCGCCGCATCCTCGGTGGCCTGTTCGTGCTCTACGGCGTGATCACGACCATCGTCGGGATCGTGCACTGGGACACCGACCCCGAGAAGACCGGCGGCATCCACATCAACCTGTGGGTCGGCATCTCGCTGCTCGTCGGCGGGCTGCTGTTCTTCCTCTGGGACCGCCTGAACCCGGTGCCCGCCGAGGACATCATCGGCCAGGCCGAGGCCGAGGCGCACCAGCGGGCCGCGGGCGAGGGGCGCGAGCTGGCCTGAGCCGGTTCGGCCCGTCCTGCATGACCCAGAACGACGAAGTCGCTGTCGCACGACAGCGACTTCGTCGTTTCCGGCCTCGGAACCGGCGCCTTGACCCGTGTACCGGTTGGTTCCCCCACGAAACGGTTGCGCTGCGCTCGCACCAGGGCCAGGTTGAGCGTGACGAAAGGAACCACCCGTGGACACCATGGTCTTCATCAACCTGCCCGTCGCCGACCTCGACCGCTCGAAGGCCTTCTACGAGGCACTCGGCTACTCCATCAACCCGGCTTTCAGCGACGACACCGCCGCGTGCGTGGTGGTGAGCGACACCGTCTACCTGATGGTCCTCACGAAGCCGAAGTTCGCCGAGTTCACCGACAAGACGATCGCCGACGAGGGGACGATCGAGGTCATCAACTCGCTCAGCGCCCCGTCGAAGGACGAGGTCCACCGCATCGTCGACGCTGCCGTCGCCGCCGGTGGTACCGAGGACCGCCCCGAGATGGACCTCGGCTTCATGTACCAGCGCAGCTTCACGGACCCCGACGGCCACCGCTGGGAGTACGTGTGGATGGACGAGCAGGCGATGGAGGACGGGCCGCCCGCCGAGTGAGTCTCGGGCTGTCGGGGGTGCCCGCCAGGATGGTGCCATGAGCACCGAACCCGCCGGCACCGCGCCCGCTTCCTCACCCGACCTCGTCACCGGTGACGACGGTCTGGCGCGGCCGGTGTGGGCGTCGTCGGACGAGCTGCTGCGCGACTACTACGACACCGAGTGGGGCATGCCCGTGCGGGACGAGCGCGGCGTGTTCGAACGGCTCTCGCTCGAGGCGTTCCAGTCCGGGTTGTCCTGGCGCACGATCCTGGCGAAGCGGCCGGCGTTCCGTGGGGCCTTCGCCGACTTCGACCCCGACACCGTGGCGGCCTTCGGCGAAGACGACGTCGCCCGGTTGATGGCCGACGCGGGGATCGTCCGGAACCGAGCGAAGATCCTGGCCACCATCACCAACGCGAGCGCCACGATCGCCCTGCGTGCCGACGGCGGACTCGCCGACTTCGTGTGGTCCTTCCGCCCGGACACGACGCCCGAGCCGTCCTCGTACGCCGAGGTGCCCACGGCGTCCGACGAGTCCCTCGCCCTGTCGAAGGCGTTGCGGAAGCGCGGGTTCGCGTTCGTCGGCCCGACGACGATGTACGCCCTGATGGAGGCGCTCGGCATCGTCGACACCCACCTGGTCGGCAGCCACCGCCGGGGGACCTCCGGCGTCTGGGGCTGACCGGCACGGCCCGCGTGTCCCGGGGCTAGGGTCGCGGCATGGCCGACGAGATCCGGATCGCGTTCCTGCTGTTCCCGCACCTGACCCAGCTCGACCTCACCGGTCCGGCGCAGGTCCTCAGCAGGGTGCCGGGCGCGCGGGTGACGTACGTCGCGGCCACCCTCGACCCGGTCCCGAGCGACTGCGGCCTGGCGCTCGTCCCGACGGAGACGATCGCCGAGGCGAGTGCCGACGGAGCCGCGCTCGCCGACGTGCTCGTCGTGCCCGGCGGTGACGGCGCCTTCGACGCGATGCTCGACCCGGCGGTCGTGGCCTTCGTCCGTCGCCAGGCCGAAGGGGCGACGTGGGTCACCTCGGTGTGCACGGGTGCGTTCGTGCTCGGTGCCGCCGGGTTGCTCGCGGGCAAGCGGGCCACGACGCACTGGGCCTCGAAACCGATGCTCGAGGCCTTCGGCGCGCAGCCGGTCGACGCCCGGATCGTGGAGGACGGCGCGGTCGTCACGGCCGCCGGGGTGAGCGCCGGCATCGACATGGCGCTGTGGCTCGCGGCCGAACTCGCGGGCCGGTCCGCCGCCGAGGCGATCCAGCTGCAGATCGAGTACGACCCGCAGCCGCCCTTCGACAGCGGCTCGGCCGAGCGGGCCGACGCCGTCGTGGTCGCCCGGGCCCGTGCGGCAGCGGAGGAAGCACGCGGCGAACGCGTCACCCGAGCCGCCGCAGCCGTCCTGCGCTGACGCGGACGGACCGACGGCGGTCAGGAATCCCCGCTGGTGTCCGCCGAACGGTCACGAAACGTCGTTCCGGGCGCGGCCAGCCGACACTTCGTGACCGCTCGGGGCCGCGCATGCGGGGTGTCGTGACGCGCCGCACCCCGCCGCACCCCGCCGCACCCCGGCGTCAGGCCAGCGGCTTCCGCATCTGCGCCGACGTCAGCTGGTACCCGAGCGCTGCGTACAGCTCCTGCGCCCCGGTGTTGTACCCGAACACGTTCAGGCCGATGCTCGTCGCACCGTGTTCCGCTGCCGCACGGTGCGCCAGCTCGAGGGCACGTCGGGCGTGCCCACGGCGCCGGTGCGCCTGGTCCATCTCGACGTCGAACACCCACCAGTCGGTGCTGTCCGGCGCGAACGGCCCGATCCACAGGTACCCGACGACGCCGTCGTCCTGGTCGACGACGTCCCAGACCAGGTGCCCGTCGGCCGGTTCGCCGTCGGGGAACCACCGCTCGAGCGACTGCTGCTTGTTGGCCTCGGCCTGCTCCCGGGTCTCGCCCGCCTGCATCCGCGACGTCACGTACTCGGCCATCGTGGCGTCCAGCCAGGCCGGGAGGCGCTCGGCCGGCATCGCGACCAGCCGCGTGTCCGTCATCGGTTGCCCTTGGAACCCCGGCTCGGCTTGCCGCGCATCTTCCCGCGACCGGGCGTGGGGGCCTTGCCGGTGTTGGACTTCTTCCCGCTGCCGGACTTCCCGCTGCCGGGCGACTTCGCCTTTGCCTTGCCGCCTGCGCCGCCGGCACCGCCCTTGGAACCGGACCCGCCCTTCGCGCCCGACCCCGCCTTGGAGCCGCCACGAGCCGGGCCCGAGGCGTCCGCGTCGTCGCGATCCGTGCCTCCCGGCTGGTCTGGCTGACTGCGCGAGCTGTTCGCGGTGCGCCCCCGCACGACGCCGATGAACTCCTCGGTCGTCTCGGTGGCGTCCTCGTCCCGCCAGACCAGTGCGATGCGCGTGCCCTCAGCGTTCATGAGCGGACGACCGACCAGGTCCTTGCGGCTGGCGGCGCGGAACAGCGACTGGGGGAGCACGACGACGCCGACGTTCGCCTCGACCAGGTCGAGCGCGGCCTCGATGTCCGCGGGCACGGGGCCGGGGTCGACGACGTGCACCTCGGCATCGTCGAGGTCGACTTCGGCCAGCTCGGCGAGCGGGGAGTCCTTCGGCATCGCGACGACGGCCGTCTCGGTCCAGAGCGGGATTGCGTTGTGCTGCTCGGACACCGGCATCCGGGCGAAGACCATGTCGGCCTCGCCCGCCAGCGTGTCGTCGACGTCGTCGGCGCCGATCGGCCGCAGCCGGAGCTCGATCGAGGGGAAGCGTTCCCGCCAGACACGGGCCCACTTTGCGGGGGAGACCCCCGGCACGAAGGCGATGGTGAGAGCCGCGGTCATGCACACGAGCATAGGGGCCGTACCCTTGACACCATGCCGCAGGAACAGACCATGAAGCCCGAGACGGCCGCGAAGAAGCTCGGCATCTTGCTGACGGCCGCTCCGGAGTCCTTCCGGAACGCTCCCGTCACGCGCACCGCCTTCGACGAGCTCCGGAACGAACCCCCGATGTGGCTCGAAGACCTCCGACGCGACGGCCCGCACCCGCGGCCCGTCGTGGCCCAGAAGCTCGGCATCTCGATCTCGGGTCTGAACCGTTCCGGGATCGACGACGCGCTGACCACCGCGGAGATCAAGACGTTGCTCGAGCAGAAGCCGGAGTGGCTCGTCCGCGAGCGTGCGACGCAGGCCGCCGTGCACGCCGAGAACGCCCGCGTGAAGCAGGAGCGCGCCGCCAAGGCCGCTGCCCGCGCCGAGGACTGACCCAGCCCCGCACCACCCACGCGCCCGAGGACACGCCGTGCACGAGACCGTCGCCGACGCCATGCTCGTCGTGCCGCAGTTCGCATCGGTGTGCTGCATCGTCGGCGACCGGTACCGGCCGCGACCCGGCGTGATCGTGCCGGCCGGCGTGATGCTCGTCGCGATGCTCATGCCGGTGGTCGACGCGGGCGCCGTGTGGACGCTGTTCGCCGCGACGCTCCTGCTGCTCCTCGCGCCGCTGCCCGTGATGCGCCGTCGCCGTGCCGACGGCCGCCGTGGCGAACCGATGGACGTGCACCGCGCACTCTCCGCCGTGGTCATGGCGGGGATGCTGCTGATGGGGCACGCCACCGGCGTCACCGGCGGCCACGGCGGGCACGGCATCGCCCTGTCGGCCGTGCTCGGCGCAGGTGTGATCGGCTACTGCGCGTTCAGTGGCTGGCTGCTCCGGTCCGAGTGGGCGCGGGAGGACCGGCGTGCGGTCCGGAGCGGCGAGGTCTTCGCGATGACGGTCGCCGTCGTCGGCATGACGCTCGCGATGTAGCGCGGCGCGGTCAGTCGCGCTCGCTCGCGCGCTCGCCCCCGTGCGTGGTGCGGTCACCCGCCTGCTCCACGCGGTCCTTCGCTGCGCGGATGGTGTGCTCGGGCACCGGGGGCACGCCCCGTCGGAGGCCCCGCAGTCCGAGCACGAACAGGACCGCGGTCACGATCGCGAAGACACCGAACGTGATGCCGACGGCGGCCCAGAGCGGCAGCACCAGCGCCGACAGCGTGACGACGAACGCCGCCAGCGCGACCAGGGTCGTCAGCGCGAAGGCGACGGCGACGCCCGTCAGCACCAGCCCGGTCTTCGCGCTGCTCGCGCGTTCGCCGATCTCGCGCCGCGCCGACGCGACCTCGTCGCGGACGGCGCGGAGCACCGGCTCGAGGGCCTTCTGCACCAGCCCGGCGGTCACGGTGTCGCGGAACGACGGTCGGCCGGTCGAGGTGCGGTCGTCGTGGTCGGTGGTGCTCATCTGGGGTCTCCTGTGCGGGCGCGGCAGTCCGCGTCCCCCTGCGGGACGCGACGGACCCGATGATCCTCACGCCGGTCGGGGCGCGTTGAGTTCCTTCCCAGCCTGGGAGTGACGACCGGGAGGCCCGCCCCGCGCCGACGACGCAGGACGGGCCTCCCGGGGTGGTCTGGCCGACAGTCCCTACCCGGCGATCTCCTCGAGGTCGTCGATGCCACGGGCCGCGGCCGCCGCGCGACGCGCACGCATCGACGGCGCGATCAGGGCGGCGAGCACGGCGAGGACCGCGACACCGGCGCACGCCCAGAAGCCGATCGTGAACGCGTCGTCGGTCGGCAGCCCCTGCGGCGTGCTGTGCGAGGTGATGAGCGCCGCGATGACCGCGGTGCCGACGCTCGAGCCGATGGTGCGGACGACCGTGTTGGCGCTGATGGCCTCGCCGGTCTGGTTCGCCGGGACGCTCTCGATGATGGCGTTCGAGCAGGCGGCCAGCGCCATGCCGATGCCGATGCCGGTCAGGACGCCCGAGGCCACCACCTGCCACAGCTCGCCGTGGGCGATCGCGGGCAGCAGGAACGCGGCGACGATCGCGAACCCGCCGATCAGCATCGGGGGCTTCGGCCCGATCTTCCGGACGAGGATGCCCGCGATCGGACCGGCGATGACCATCATGACGACGGTCGGCAGCAGGAAGAGCCCGGCCTGGGTGACGTCCTTGCCGAAGCCGTAGCCGGTCGCTGCCGGGAGCTGCAGGAGCGTCGGGACCAGGACGAACGTGCCGAACATCGCGAACCCGAAGACCAGGGCGACGACGTGTGCCGTCCAGACGCCGCGGACCGCGAAGAGCCGGACGTCGATGAGCGGCTCGGCGACCCGCAGCTCGACGAGCACGAAGACCGCGAGCGCGACGGCGCCGAGGACCAGCAGTCCGACGGTCTTGGCGTCGCCCCAGCCCCAGGTCTCCCCCTCGCTGACGGCGAGCAGGATCGCGACGAGCGAGACCGCGAGGACGAACGTGCCGGCCATGTCGAGACGACCGGGCTTGCGGACCGGGGACTCCGGCATCCCGAAGATCGCCCCGAGCAGCGCGATCACGACGAGCACGGCGGGCAGCCAGAACAGCCAGTGCCACGACAGGTGCTCGACGATCGGGCCGGCGGCGACGATGCCGACACCGGCGCCGATGCCGAAGATCGCCGACAGCAGGCCGATGGTGACGCTGACCTTCTCCTTCGGGAGTTCGTCGCGGACGATGCCGATCGACAGCGGCATCACGGCGCCGGCGGCACCCTGCAGTGCGCGTCCGACGATGAGGACCCCGAGGTTCGGCGCGAGGGCCGCGAGCACGGCACCGACGAGCAGGATCGACAGCACGACGATCAGGACCTTGCGCTTGCCGATCATGTCACCGAGGCGGCCGAGGATCGGCGTGAGCACCGAGGCCGAGAGCAGGTAGGCGGTGAGCACCCAGCTCGTCGCGCTGGTGGACGCGCCGAGGTCCTGCCCGATGGTCGACAGCGCCGGGGCGACGAGCGACTGCAGGACCGCGAACGACAGGCCGCCGAGGGACAGGTAGACGATGATCGCCGTGCTGTTCGGCCGGTGTCCGGCGGTGGTGGGGTGCGAGCCCGTGCGGGGGCTCTGCAGGGTGTCGGTCATCGTGCTCCGTGTCGTCTCAGTGGGTGTCACTGTCGATGTAAACAGTTGCTGACTCGACGAGCGTACGCGGATCGAGGTCTATGTCAACACGCGCTTACATCCCTGTGCGCACCGTTAGGCTTCGGCCATGAGCAAGGACGCCGCTGCCACTCGCCTGCACCTCGTGCAGGCTGCCAGGCGCCGGTTCGCGTTCGACGGGTACCGGGCGACGACGGTACGGGACATCGCCGCCGACGCCGGGGTGAACGTCGCCCTGATCAACCGCTACTTCGGGTCGAAGGAGGGGCTGTTCCGCGCCTGCCTCGACCGGGTGGTGCGCGACCTCGGCACCGAGGAGCCCGTCGAGCAGGGGCTCGAGCGGGCGTTGGCCGGCCTCGTCACCCACGTCGTCCGGGCGCCGACCGACGACGACTCGCTCCAGCTCATGCTGCTGCTCCGGTCCTCCGGCGACGACGGCGCGGACGCGATCCGGCGCGAGACCCTCCGCCGGTACGCCGAGCGGCTCGCCGGCGCCGTCGGCGACGACCAGGTCTCCGACGAACTGCTCGTCCGGGCCGAGATCGCGCTGTCGGTCGTCCTCGGGATGACGATGCTGCGGCAGTCGACGGCGGTGGAGCCCCTCGCGTCCGCGGACGACGCCCTCGTGGCCGCAGCCCTCGAGGACGCCCTCCGCGCCCTGCTCACACCGTCGCGGTAGCGTCGAGCCGTGTCCGACCGCCCCGCTCGTCGCCCCGATCCGCACCCGCGCCTCGACGAGGTCGACGAGCGCATCCTCTGGACGCTCGCGGCGGACGCCCGGATGCCGAACAACCGGTTGGCGGCCGCGGTCGGCATCGCGCCGTCGACCTGCCTTGCCCGCGTCCGTGCGCTCGAGGACGCCGGCGTGATCCGTGGCTACCGCGCCGAGGTGGACGTCGCGCGACTGGGGTTCTCGATCGAGGCGATGGTGTCCGTCCGGGTGCACGCCGCGGCCCGTCACGAACTGCGTGACTTCGCGAAACGACTGCTGCGGGTGCCGGTCGTGCAGGACGTGTCGTTCCTGGCGGGGGACAAGGACTTCCTCGTCCACATCGCGTGCGAGTCGACCGAACAGCTGCGCGACTTCGTCGCAGACCAACTCAGTGGTGACCCGTCGGTGGCCACGACCCAGACGAACATCGTGTTCGAACGGCTCGTCGCCGATCGAGCCGCACAGGGTCGCTCGTTCGACGAGCTGCGCCGCTGGCGGGCCTGACGCGGCGCTCCTGGCTCAGCGCACTCCAATCAGCGCCGATGGGTCATCGGGACGTGGGGGATCCGGTCCTCCAGGTACTCGTCGCCGGAACGCTCGAACCCGAAGCGGGCGTACCACTGCTCCAGGTGGGCCTGGGCGCCGAGCGCGATGCTGGGTGAGCGGGACTCGGCGATTGCCGCCTCGATGAGCTGCCCGCCGAGCCCCTGCCCGCGGGCGTGCTTCGCGGTGGCCACGCGGCCGATGCGCTCGGTGCCGTCGGCCTCGCGCAGCAGGCGGAGGGTCGCGTCCACCGACCCGCTCCCCGCCCAGAACTGCACAGTGCCCGGCTCGAGGTCACGGCCGTCGATGTCCGCGTACGCGCACTCCTGCTCGACGACGAAGACGTCCTGCCGGAGCCGGAGGATCTCGTGCAGCGTGACGATGTCGAGGTTGCGGGTCGGGGCGTTGAAGATCGAGACCACGGGCGGCCTTTCCTGAGAATTTCTTCCGAAGCAGGGTGTGTTCCGGACCGGAGCGGCGTACATTGCCGGTCAACCACTCTACGTGCGCAGCCGAGATCAGGAGGTGAGCGCATGGACCACCCGTTGCGCGCACCCTGGCGCGCCGCACTCCGGACCGTCCTGCTGGGCGTCGGGACCCTCGCTGCCCTCGTGCTGCTGTCCCTGCTGTTCGGCGCCCGTCCCGCCTCGGCTGCCCCGACGTCACCGAGCCCGGGCGAGCAGTCGCAGCGTGGTCTCCTCACCAGCGTGGTGCAGGGTGTCGGCGGGACCCTCGACGGGGTGACCGGCGAGGTCGGCAAGGCCGTCGGTGGCGTCGTGGACCCGGTTCGCAAGGCTGTCGCACCGGCACCGGCACCGGCACCGGCGCCGGCGCCGGCACCCGCACCCGCACCCGCACCTGCTCCCGTTCCCGCAGCACCGGTTCCAGCAACTCCCGCTCCGGCACCCGCCGCTCCCGTCCCGGCACCCGCTGCTCCGGCACCGCCCGCTCCGGCCCCGGCGCCGTCGAGCCCTGCTCCGGCCGCGAGCGCCCCCGCTACCGCACCGACCACGACCGCCCCTGCGGCCCACGCGGCCACACGACCCGTGCGGCACGTGGTCGACGAGGTGACCAGCGCCTCCCGGCCGGTCACCGACACCGTCGGCGGCGTCCTCCGCCCCGTCACCGGCACCGTGGAGACCGTCACCGGCGCGCGCCCCGTGAGCGCCGTCGTCGACACCGTCGACCACGTCGTCGGCAGCGTCCCGGTGGTCGGCACGGTCCTCGGCGACGACACGCTCGGCACCGTCGCCGGCCCGGTCGCCGACCTGGTCGACGACACCATCGGCTCCGTCGGCACGACCGTCGGCAGCGTCCCCGACCTGGTCGAGGACGTCGTCCCGTCGGTCGGCGGCAGCCTGCCGGGAGGCACGGATCCCGTCATCGACGTCCCCCGGATCCCGGTGGGTGGCGGCACCAGCCCGGCGACCGGCCCCGTCCCGACGGCCCCCGCCGGCTCCACGCAGCCCGGGGGCACCCCGGCCCAGGGCACCCCGGCGCAGGGCACCCCGGCCGCCGCGATCCCGGCGTCCGCGGGCCCGTCGGTCGCGCTCCGCGCCGTCGACCTCCCGGCCGCGATCCGTCCGACGGAGGGGGCGGCCGTCGCCGCCCTCGGGCCGGTGGCCGCCGCCGACGCCCCCACCGTGCAGGACGCGACGCTCGGCGGCCGTGCCCTGCTCGTGCCCGGTGATCGTGACGTCGACCGCACGCCGTTCGACGGGCAGGGCGCGGGCGTCCTGGGCGGTAGCGCCTCCTCGACCACCGGCGGCGTCGCAGCCGTCGGCATCGTCGGTTCGACCGACGACATCGTCTCCCTCGCCGCGGGGTCTCGCGGCACGCTCGCCGACGACGTGCTCCCCGCATCGGTCGTCGGGGAGCACGACGTCGCCCCTGACTGAGATCGGTGCACCTGCCCAGCACGGCAGGCAACGCACACACCCCGACCGCGCTCGCGGTCGGGCCACGATCTCGAGCAAGGAGCACGACCATGAACAAGTACGTCTCGAGAGGGCTCTGGTTCGCCCTCTTCGTCGGTGGCCTCACGCTCGGAGGGACGGCTGCGGCGAACGCGGCCACGACCTCCGGCACCGACGGCACCCTTTCCGGCACCCAGGTGGTCCCGTCCGTGGACGCCCCGGTGTCCCTCAGCGACAACGCGATCGGACTGCTCGGCGACGCCGTGTCGTCGACGGTCGCTCCCGCTCCCGCTGCCCCCGCTCCGGCTCCGGCCGCTGATCCGGCTGATCCGGCTGCTCCGGCTGCTCCGGCGTCCGCTCCGAGCACCTCGGGCGCCGACGGCACGGCGTCCGGAACCCAGGTGGTCCCGGACGTGGCGGCACCGGTGACCGTCGGCGGCAACGCCGTGGCCGTCGCGGGGGACGCGGTGGCGGCCTCGGCGCCTGCGCCTGCACCTGCACCTGCTCCGGCTCCGGCCCCGACCACCTCGGGCGAGGACGGTACGGCCTCGGGTACCCAGGTCGTCCCGACCGTGACGGCACCGGTGACGGTGTCCGGCAACGGGGTGGGCGTCCTCGGTGACGGCACCTCCACCGCGACCGCTCCGGCATCGGCCCCGGCAGTGCCGGCCACCGAGACCCCGTCGGCACCGGCCAGCACCACCGGCACCGACGGGCTGCTCGCCGGCACACAGGTGACCGGCCTGGTCGACGTCCCGGTCACGATCGGTGGCAACGGGATCGGCGTCCTCGGTGACGGCACCTCGACGGGCACCGTGCCCGTCTCCGGGTCCGGCACGGGCACGGGGAGCGCACCGTCCGACGGAGCCTCGACCTCGGGCTCGGACGGCACCGCCTCGGGCACGCAGGTCGCGCCCGTGGTCTCGGTCCCCGTCACGATCGGTGGCAACGGGATCGGCGTCCTCGGTGACGGCACGAGCACCGGTTCGGCGACCCCGGTCGGCGGCACGCCGGCCACCACGACCCCGGCGGCCGGCGACACCACTTCCGGCGCGGACGGCACCGCCTCGGGTACGCAGGTGTCCCCGGTGGTCTCGGTCCCGGTCACGGTGTCGGGCAACGGCATCGGCGTCCTCGGTGACGGCGCCAGCACCAGCACCGGTTCGACGACGCCCGTCGGCACGGCCCCGACGGCCGGCGGCTCGACCTCCGGCGACGGCGGTCTGCTCTCCGGCACCCAGGTCACCCCGGTGATCAGCCTGCCGATCACCATCGGCGGCAACGGGATCGGTGTCGTCGGCGACGGCGCCAGCACCACTCCCGGAACCGGCACGGACCCGGGCACGGACCCGGGCACGAACCCCGGCACGGACCCCGGTGACGGCACGGACCCCGGCACCACTCCCGGGGACGGGACCGACGGCGGCACCACTCCCGGTGACGGGACCGACGGCGGCACCACTCCCGGGGACGGGACCGTCGGCGGCGACGACACCACACCCGGCACGGTGACCAGCCCGACGGTCGCGACCGGCGTGGTCGCGCCGACCCGGGCCTCCACGGCGGGTGTCGTGACCGCCGCGACCGCCGCCACCAGCGGGGTCCCCGCGCTCGGCTCCACGGTCGCGGCGACCGCCGTGACGGGTGCCGGCCAGCCGGAGCTCGCGTACACAGGGGCGTCCTCACCGGTGCTGCCGGCCGGGTTCGCGCTCCTGCTGCTGCTCGCCGGAGCGGGCACGCTCGTGCTCCGTCGTCGGCACTGACCCTTCGGTGGCCGAGGGGCGTCACTCCGGTGGCGCCCCTCGTCACCGTGCCCGGGGAGACGCCCGGTTACACGCGGGTGGCCCGGGGCGACGCGGCCGTCAGCGGCCTGGGGTATCGTTCCGACTACGCAAGCGCTCCGGGGTCGGTGTAATTCCGAGCCGGTGGTGACAGTCCACGAACTGATGACGGGTGCGAACCCGGCAGAGGTTGACCCGGTGGGATTCCGGGACCGACGGTGAAAGTCCGGATGGGAGGCGCGCTGGGCGGACAGGACGACCCCACGAGCCGTGGGCGCGACCCGTCCGTCGGTGCCGACGATCGTCGAACGCCCCCGGAGTCCCGTTGAGAGGACACCAGTGTTCACCGGCATCATCGAGGAACTCGGCACCGTCACCGCCGTCGAGCAGCGGGGCGACTCCGTCGCGCTCACCGTGCGCGGTCCCGTCGTGGTCCAGGACGCCCGCCACGGGGACTCGATCGCGACGAGCGGCGTCTGCCTGACCGTCGTCGAGCAGACTCCCGAGACCTTCACCGCCTTCGTCATGAAGCAGACCCTCGACATGAGCGCGCACGGTGCGCTGCGTGTGGGGGACCGCCTGAACCTGGAGCGCGCGGCCTCGGTCGGCGACCGGCTCGGCGGGCACATCGTGCAGGGCCACATCGACGGCACGGCCACCCTGCTCGAGACCGCCGACGGTGACGGCTGGCGGCGCGCGCGGTTCTCGCTCGCACCGGCGCTCAGCCCGCTCGTGGTCGACAAGGGCTCGATCGCGCTCGACGGGGTGTCCCTGACGGTCAGCGCGGTCTCGCCGGAGGACATCGACGCCGACGCCGCCTGGTTCGAGGTCAGCCTGATCCCCGAGACGCTCGAGGCCACGACGCTCCGCCTGCGCGTGCCCGGCGACCGGGTGAACGTCGAGACCGACGTCCTGGCGCGGCACGTCCGCCGGATGCTGCGGCTCGACGCCGCCGCGCAGTCGCTCGAGACCGTCGGATCGGAGGCCCGGTGATGGTCGCCGAGGTCGGTGCAGCACCGCAGGCACTCGCGTTGTCGAGCGTCGAGACGGCGATCGCGTCGGTCGCGTCCGGCCGGCCGGTGATCGTCGTCGACGACGAGGACCGCGAGAACGAGGGCGACGTCATCCTGTCCGCCGAGCTCGCGAGCCCGGAATGGATCGCGTGGACCGTGGCGCACTCGTCCGGGTTCATCTGCGCCCCGGTCAGCACGGAGATCGCCGATGCCCTCGACCTGCCGCCGATGGTCCAGCACAACGAGGACGTCCGCGGGACGGCGTACACGGTCACCGTCGACGCCGCCGTCGGCGTGACCACGGGCATCAGCGCCCACGACCGCGCCCGCACGCTGCGGGTCCTCGCCGACCCGAACTCGGTGCGCGACGACCTGCACCGCCCCGGACACGTGGTGCCCCTCCGTGCCCGACCGGGTGGGGTCCGCGAGCGTGCCGGACACACCGAAGCAGCGATCGAGCTCGTCACCGCGGCCGGACTCCGGCCCGCGGCGGCGATCTGCGAGATCGTCGATGAGGACGGCAGCATGATGCGCTTGCCGGCGCTCGTCGCACTCGGGGCGCGCGAGGGCGTGCCCGTCATCACCATCGCCGCGCTCGCCGAGTGGCTGGACGCGGCAGACCGGGCGGCGGCAGCGACTGTCGCGCCCACGGAAGGAACCACACGATGAGCGGAGCAGGCGCGGCGGACCGCGACCAGGTCGACGGCACCGGGATCCGGGTGGCCATCATCGCCGGACAGTGGCACGACACGATCGCGGCGGGGCTCCTCGCCGGGGCGCAGCGCGAGGTGGAGCGCCTCGGGGCCACGGCCGACGTCATCCCCGTGCCCGGGAGCTTCGAGCTGCCCGTCGTCGCGAAGACCGCGCTGCAGGCAGGGTTCGACGCAGCGGTCGCTCTCGGTGTCATCATCCGCGGCGGCACCCCGCACTTCGAGTACGTGTCGGACGCCGCGACGAGCGGGCTCACCCGGGTCGCCATCGAGACTGGCAAGCCCGTCGGGTTCGGCGTGCTCACCCTGGACGACGAGCAGCAGGGCCTGGACCGAGCCGGGTTGCCCGACTCCAAGGAGGACAAGGGCGCCGAGGCCGCACACGCGGCGATCAGCACTGCGGTGACGCTCCGGACCCTGCGCGTCCTGGCCTGAGTGCAACGCAGAACGGCCCCGCTCCTCTCGACGAGGTGCGGGGCCGTTCTGCTGCGCGGACTGGCCAGCGGCTGTGCTTGCTGGCTAGCGCTTGCCGAACACGTGGATCGGCAGGAAGAAGGAGAGGCTCATCAGGAGCACGCCGCCCATGAAGACGAAGGCCTGGCCCGACTCGACCTGGAAGGCGAACCCGAACAGGTACATCGACACCACCAGCAGCAGGATCGAGAAAACAGCGGCGATGACGCGGCCCACGGGATACCTCCGGGTGTCGACGAATGGATCGTTGCCCAGTCTATCCCCAGCAGCGGGTGCGCCGGTTCACGCTCCGGGTCGGGTCGCGATCAAGCGGTCGACGACGCCGAGCAGCGCCTCCATGTCGACACTGCCGCGGTTGGGCCGGACGTCGCTCGCGGCCCCGAGGGAGGCCTGGTGGTACAGCCCGTCGCCGAGGAGCTTGACGGCCTGCGCGGTCGGCTCGTCCCCGAGCGTGTCGACCAGTGTGGCGAGCCAGGCGTTTTCGGTGTCGTCGAGGGTGCGGCCGGCCTCTTCGTAGCCGGCCTGCTGCAGGCGGCTCGCGGCGAGGAGCGCGAGGTCGAGCTCGCTGCCGACGAACAGGCAGTTGCGGACGAAGTACCGGGCGGCGCCGTCCTCGGCCTCGGCCATGCGCTCGACGTCGATCGCGGACAGGTCCGACAGGCGTTCGCACAGCCCCTCGACCAGGGCCGCCTTGGAGCCGAAGTGGTACAGCAGCCCACCCTTGGAGACACCGGCACGAGCGGCGACGGCGTCGAGTGTGGCAGGACGCTCGCCGTCTGCGCACACGATGGCGACGAAGCTGTCGAGGACACGGTCGCGGGCACTGGCCATGCGGAGAGTCTAGGAGCAGTTCCGGCAGGCTCGGACGCCTGACTGTCTGCGTCGGCCGTGAACGCTCACGATTCACCCGGCGTCCGTTGCTGATGCCGCTCGGTACCGCTAGCGTCGACTCGACCGTGAAGGTTCACGAGACGACAAGGATCCGCATGTCAGCGCAGACGGTGAACACCGCCACCACCCCGACCTCCACCGCGAGCGACCACCCCGGGTGGGCCGTCCTCGGGCCGGGCGGCATCGCCCGGCGCTTCCTCTCCCAGCTGCCCGCGAGCCGTGGTGCCCTCGTCGCTGCCGGTAGCTCGTCGTCCGAGCGGGCGCAGGCCTTCGCGGAC
This sequence comes from Curtobacterium sp. VKM Ac-1376, assembly GCF_015351025.1. GTDB lineage: Bacteria > Actinomycetota > Actinomycetes > Actinomycetales > Microbacteriaceae > Curtobacterium. Next base: position 568,440 of record NZ_JADKRV010000001.1, read on the forward strand.
GAAGCCGCCGAGTTCGGGTTCACCGACGTCACCGCCGGGACCTACGACGAGGTGCTCGCCGACCCACGCGTCGACGCCGTCTACGTGTCGACCGTGCACACCGGTCACGCCCGGCTCGTGCTCGCCGCGCTCGAGGCGGGCAAGGCCGTCCTGTGCGAGAAGCCGCTCGCCGTGAACCACGGCACGGCGATGGCACTGACCGACGCCGCACGACAGGCCGGCCTGCCGCTGGTCGAGGCGTTCATGTACCGCTTCCACCCGCAGACCGCGGCGCTGCTCGACCTGGTCCGCGACGGTGTCATCGGCGACGTCACCCACATCGACGCCTCCTTCGCCTTCCGCACGGGGGAGCGCACGGGTCGCCTGTTCGACGTCGCCACCGCCGGTGGCGGGATCCTCGACGTCGGCGGGTACCCGGTGACGATGGCCGCCGCGATCGTGCAGGCCGCGACCGGTGCAGCCGTCGCCGAGCCCGTCGACCTCACCGCCACCGGCACGCTCGGGCCGACCGGGGTCGACGAGTGGACGGTCGCGCAGCTCACGTACAAGAACGGTACCACGGCGTCGGTCCGGACCGGGGTCCTCGTGCAGGACGACAACGCCGTGTCGGTGTACGGCACCCGGGGCCGCATCGTGCTCACCGACCCGTGGACCCTCGGTGACGACCCCACGATCGAGATCCGCACCGTCGACGAGGCGCCGCGCACGCTGTCCTTCGCCGGCGAGCACCCCTACGCCCGCGAGGCCGACGCCACCACGGACGCCCTGCGCGCCGGTTCGGTCGAGGCCCCGCAGATGACCATCGACGAGACCCTCGCGACCGCGCGCACGCTCGACAGGTGGCGCGCGGCGATCGGCCTGCGCTACCCCTTCGAGGCCGAGACCGCGGACATCCCGACGGTGAGCGGCCGGCCACTCCGCGTCGCCGACGGCAACCCGATGCGGTACGGCCAGATCCCGGGGGTCGGCAAGAAGTTGTCCCGCCTCGTGATGGGCGTCGACAACCAGCCGGACCTGGCGCACGCCAGCGCGATCTTCGACCTGTTCGTGGAGCAGGGCGGCAACGTGTTCGACACCGGCTACATCTACGGCGGCGGCGTGCTCGAGGGTCGTCTCGGCAAGTGGATCCAGAACCGGGGGATCCGACAGGACGTGGTCGTCATCACGAAGGGCGCCCACACCCCGCACTGCGACCCGGAGTCGCTGACGAAGCAGCTGCTCGAGAGCCTCGAGCGCCAGGGCACCGACTACGCGGACATCTACATGATGCACCGCGACAACCCGGACATCCCGGTGGGTGAGTTCGTCGACGTGCTCGACGAACACCGTCGCGCCGGGCGCATCCGGGTGTACGGCGGGTCGAACTGGACGCCGGCGCGCTTCGACGAGGCGAACGCGTACGCGCGGGCCAACGGCAAGCACGGGTTCGAGGTGCTCAGCAACCACTTCGGCCTGGCCGAGGCGTACGACGTGCCGTGGGCCGGCTGCGAGCACGCCACTGATCCGGCGTCGAAGGCCTGGCTCGAGGAACGCCAGATCCCACTGCTGCCGTGGTCGTCCCAGGCGAGGGGGTTCTTCACCGGACGCGCGACGCCGGAGGACACCAGTGACGCCGAACTGGTTCGCTGCTACTACTCGGACGAGAACTTCGAGCGGCTCCGTCGTGCTCGGGAGCTCGGCGAGCAGTTCGGCGTCCCCGCCACCGCGATCGCCCTGGCGTACGTGCTCAACCAGCCGTTCCCGACGTTCCCGCTCTTCGGACCCCGTACGATCGCGGAAGCCCGTTCCTCGATGACGGGCCTCTCCGTCGACCTCACCCCGGAACAGGTGGCATGGCTGGACCTCCGCGCGTGACCCCGGGCGGCCGCGCGACGATCATCGACGTCGCCGCGGCCGCCGGGGTGTCCCGGCAGACCGTCACCCGCGCGATGAACGGCATGCCCGGCATCAGCGCTGCGACGAAGGAGCGCGTGCTCGCCACGGCGGCCGCGCTCGACTACCGGCCCTCCCGGTTCGGCCGCGGGCTGGTCACGGGCGGCGACCACCAGCTCGGGCTCGTCGTCAACGACCTGCGGAACCCGTACGCCCCGGCGCTCGCCTCGGCGGTGCTCGGCTTGGCTGCGGCACGCGGGTGGAACGTCATGCTCGCCGACGTCGGGCTGGCCGGCGACTCCGACCGGATGGTGGAGTCCCTCGGCGCGCAGACCGACGTCGTCATCGGGTACCTCGGCTCCCGCGCCCCGGAGTGGATCGAACGGCTCGGTCCGGTGCCGGTCGTCGAACTCGACCCCTCCGGTGCGGTGGCCCGTGCTGCGGTCCGGATCGACCCCGTCGCGGCGATCGACGACCTCGCCGACCACCTGGTCGCCGTCGGCGTGAAGCACCCGGTGGTGCTCGACGCGTCGGCCGACGGTGTGCCGAGCCAGCGGGGGACCCGCATGGTCGACGCGCTCCGCCGTCGTGGCTACCTGCCTGACCTCGTGATCGCCTCGGCACCCACGGCCGAGGCCGGTGCCGAGCAGACCGAACGGATCCTCACCGAGCACCGCCGGGTGGACGCGGTCCTGGCCTTCAACGACGTGCTGGCGCTCGGCGTGCTGTCGGCCTGCCGTCGTGCCGGGGTGGACGTCCCCGGTGACGTCCGCGTGGTGGGGGTCGACGGACTCCCGCTCGGGACGCTCGTCGCGCCGACGCTCACCACGCTCGCCGTGGACCTGGACGAGGTCGCCCGGCTGGCCCTCGACCTGGCGCTCGGCATGCTCGCGGGCGAGCTGCCGCGCTCCGGCGCGGCCGTCGAGCGCACGGTGCGACACCGGTTGCTGCTCCGCGAATCGGCGTAGGCCCGACAACGCGACCAGTGGAACGTCGGGAGGCCCGTGGCGAGACCGCCACGGGCCTCCCGACCGTCATCTGTTGCACTTGCAACCAAAACCGTCCGGACGGTACACTAACGGAGTCCTGACGGGGCGCGTGTCCATTCCGCGTCCCGTCTCGTCTGCCCCGCGTACCACCCGCCGTCGACCTGGTCCGGCTCGAAGTCCCAGGAGTCCGCCGTGTCCGCACTGCTCACCAGCCCCGTCGCCACCCGCGTCACCGGGAGCCGCGCCCGACGGTTCCTGGCGCTCGCCGTGCTGATGCTGCCGGTCCTGCTCATCTCGGTGGACAACACCGTCCTGAGCTTCGCCCTGCCGTCGATCAGCCGCGCGCTCAACCCCGACGCCACCACGCAGCTCTGGATCGTGGACGCGTACCCGCTGGTGCTCGCGGGCCTGCTCGTCGTGATGGGCAGCATCGGCGACCGCATCGGACGCCGACGGATCCTGGTCATCGGTGCGACCGGCTTCGCCCTGTTCTCGGTGGCCGCGGCCTTCGCGACCGACGCCTGGATGCTCGTCGCGGCCCGGATCGCGATGGGGGTCTTCGGCGCGATGCTCATGCCCGCCACCCTGTCGATCATCCGCAACGTCTTCGTCGACGCGGGGGAGCGACGGATGGCGCTCGCCGTCTGGTCGACCATGTTCGCCGCCGGCAATGCCCTCGGGCCACTCGTCGGCGGCGCGCTGCTCGCACACTTCCACTGGGGCAGCGTCTTCCTGGTCGCGGTGCCGATCCTCGTGCTCATGCTCGTCGGCGTGCCGTTCTGCGTGCCGGAGTCCCGCGATCCGATGCCCGGGCCCGTGGACGTGCCGAGCATGTTCCTGTCCCTCGGCGCACTCGCTCCGATCGCATGGGCCATCAAGTCGGTCGTGCACCCGGAGGAGCGCGGGTTCGCCGTCGCGATGCTCGCCGTCGGTGTGGTCTGCGGCATCGCGTTCGTCCGGCGGCAGCTCCGGTCCCGCACGCCCATGCTCGACCTGCGGCTGTTCCGCAGCACCGCGTTCACCGGCAGCGTGCTCATGAACCTGGCCGCGATGTTCTCGCTCACCGGTTTCCTCTTCTTCATCGCCCAGCACCTGCAACTCGTGGCCGGACTCGACCCCTTCATGTCCGGGGTCGTGCTCATCCCGGGGTCGGTGCTGACCATCGTCGCCGGGCTCGCGGTCGTGCCGATCGTCGCCCGTGTGGCACCGCGCTGGGTCGTCTTCGTGGCGCTGCTGTTCTCGGCAGCGGCGTACGCACTCGTCGCCGTCCTCGGGCACCACGCGTCCATCGCCGCACTGGCGTTCGCGTTCGTGCTGCTCGGCATCGGCATCGGGGCGTCCGAGACGGTGACGAACGACCTCATCATCTCGACGGCCCCGGCGGACAAGGCCGGAGCCGCGTCGGCGATGTCCGAGACGGCGTACGAGATCGGTGCCGTGCTCGGCACCGCGGTCCTCGGCACCATCCTCGCCACGACCTACCGGGCGCACGTGGTGGTTCCGGACGGGCTGTCCTCGGCGTCGCACGTCGCGGCGCAGGAGACCCTCGGCGGTGCGGTCACCGCGGCCGGCCAGCTCGGCGGTGGTGCCGGGCAGGTGCTCCTCGAGTCGGCGCGGGCCGCGTTCGACTCGGGCGTGACGATCACGGCCGGTGTCGCGGCGGTGCTCATGGTGGTGGCGGCCGCGGGCGCACTCGTCATGCTGAAGCGCCGCTGACGCCGGGCGCCGGCTCGCTCGGCTTGGTGAGCAGAAATGGTCGGGACGGCGCACGCCACCCGACCATTCCTGCTCACGAAGCCGCCGCGCGCCGCGCCCGGGCGCTCGCGAACCTGTGAATCGTTGACCTCAACCAGGGTTCAGGTCATACGTTGGGTGACAGCCGCCGGAGTGACGGCAGCCCCTCCCGAAGGAACGACCACGATCACCATGCCCGACGAAGCACCGGCGACCATCGCCGACGCGTACAAGTCCGCGTTCCGCGCGCACCCCGCCGGTGTCGCCGTCATCACTGCCGAGGGCCCGGACGGTCCGACCGGCCTCACCGCCTCGAGCGTCGCGAGCGTCGCCGTCGATCCGCCGGTCCTCGTGTTCTCCCTCTCCACGAACTCCGGCTCGGCCGGCGTCGTGCTCGGTGCACCGCTGTTCGTCGTGCACCTGGTCGACTCGCTCGGCGTCGCACTCGCCCGGCGGTTCGCTTCGACCGGAAGCCCCGCAGCCGACGACCCGATCTGGGGCACACTGCCCTCGGGTGACCGCTACCTGCCGAGCGCCGCCAGCGCCCTGCGCTGCCGACCGCTGTCCACGACGCCGATCGGCAGCTCCACCGTCGTCGTCGCCGAGGTCCTCGACATCGTCATCGGCACGGACCGCGGGGAGCCGTTGGTCTACCACAACCGGGAATTCCACTCCCTCACCGATCGTTCCCGGCTCTCGTGAGCCGCGGAGCCCGCGTCCCAACCAACTGATCGAAAGGACCTCACATGGCTGAGTACACCCTGCCGGAGCTGCCGTACGACTACGCCGCACTCGAGCCGCACATCAGCGGCAAGATCATGCAGCTGCACCACGACAAGCACCACCAGACCTACGTGACGGGTGCGAACACCGCGCTCGAGCAGCTCGCCGAGGCCCGTGAGTCGGGCAACCTGGCGAACATCAACAAGCTCGAGAAGGACCTCGCGTTCCACCTCGGTGGCCACGTGAACCACTCGATCTTCTGGACCAACCTCGGTCCGGACACGAAGGTCCCCGAGGGTGAGCTCGCCGCGGCGATCGACGAGTTCTTCGGTTCGTTCGAGAAGTTCCAGGCCCAGTTCACCGCCGTCGCGAACGGCATCCAGGGCTCTGGCTGGTCCGTGCTCGCATGGGACACCGTGGGCCAGAAGCTCACCACGTTCCAGCTCTTCGACCAGCAGGGCAACATCCCCTTCGGGCTCGTCCCGATCTTCATGCTCGACATGTGGGAGCACGCCTTCTACCTCGACTACCTCAACGTCAAGGCGGACTACGTCAAGGCCGTGTGGAACATCGTCGACTGGGAGAACGTGGCTGCACGCTTCGCGAACGCGAAGTCGCAGCGGTTCGTCACGCTCTGATCGACGTCGGCGGGTCACCTCGGTGACGACCTGACGAACGGGAGGCACGGTGCCAGCTGGCACCGTGCCTTCCGTTCATGGTGGCGACCTTTCGGGCTGGCCGACGGTTCACGCAGCGCTCTGTGCGTGACCTGGCAGTCAGCAGGAGAGCCTGGGGAACGACCGGCGCGACCGCCGACCGCGCGGTCGGCGCTGGTCCGCTGATCTGCGGGTCAGGCGGTCGCGAATGCGGTACGGGCGACCAGCTCGTCGGCGATCCGCCGGAGTGCGACGTCGGCGTCGGTGTGCGCGCGGTCGACGATGGCGCTCCACTGCGCGCCGCGGGCGGCCATCACGGCGCGCTGTGCGGCTCGCTCGGCATCACCTGGTGCGTAGCCGTGGGCCAGACACCAGGCGGCGATCGCCGTGGTGTGTGAGCGGTGGACGCGGTGCTCTCGATCGCGGCCGTCGAGCGCCTCGACCGAGCCCAGTTCGAAGGTGAGCCGTGCGGCCAGCGCGCTCCGGGCGTCGTCGAGTCCGCCGAAGGTCGCCACGAGGTGGTGGGCGAGGCCGACGGCGTCCGTACCGGGGTCGAGCGCGGTGGCTGGCCGTGCCGAAGCCAGGTGGTCGACGACCGACTCGATCAGGGCCTCGCGCGTGCCGAAGTGATAGACGATCGGGTACGCGCTCGTACCGAGGACGCGCCCGAGGCTGCGGACGGAGACGTCCTCGATCTTCGTGTCGACGAAGTGTTCCGTCACCTTCTCGAGGATCGCCGGCTTGAGCGTCGGATCTGGCTTCCTGGGCATGGCATCTCCGTCGTGTGGGCAGTGGTCGCGCGATCGATCACATACTAGCAGCCCACATATCACCGGCACGATCGGAAGGGGCTGGTTGCCCTGCCCACCAGGCGCGCTCTGTTTTCAGGGGGAGAAGCGGAGCATTACTCGGGTCCGCGTACACTGATCGGGATGTCCATGCCGCAGGAGGGCTCCGTGCCCGTGTCCCGGCCTGAGCACACCCGTGCCGGACGGGTGGTCGCGGGCCGCCGTCGCGGCGCCGGAAAACGCTTCCTGGTCGTCGGGGACGTCCTGGACGGGGTACTGGTGCAGACCACGGCGCAGGGCATGGGAGTGCACGACCCCGCCGCGGTGATCCGCCATCGGCCGACCGGTGCTGGCGGGAACACCGCGGCCTGGCTCGGCTGGCTCGGCGCCGAGGTCGACGTCGTGGGGCGCGTCGGAGTGGACGACGTCTACCGACACGAGCGCGCGCTCGAGGACGCCGGGGTCCGTGCCCACCTGCGGTACGACGCGATGACCTCGACGGGTGTCGTGGTGTCGGTCCGCAACGACCACGGTCGGACCGCGATGTCGGATCCGGGCGCGAGCGGGAAGACCAGTGCGGTGGACGTCCCGCCGTCCGTCGTCGCCCGCGCGGACATCGTGCACCTGACCGGAGCCGCGATGCTGGGTGGTGGGGCCGAGCGCCTCGCCGAACTCATCGCCTGCGCCCGAACCGGACCGGCGCGGGTGTCGCTCGACCCGTCGTCGGCCGCGATGATCGACGCCGTCGGGGCGTCCCGCTTCCTCGACGCGATGACCGGGGTCGACGTGCTCTTCCCGAGCCGCCAGGAGGCCCTCGCGCTCACCGGACTCACCGACGTCGACGCCGCGGTCCGTCGGATCACCGCCGTCGTGCCACTCGTGGTGGTCACCGCCGGTGCAGACGGGGTACTGATCGGGCGTCGGGGGCGGAGCGTCCAGCGGGTGCCCGCGACACCGGCGACGGTCGTGGACGCCATCGGTGCGGGGGACGCCTTCGTAGCCGGGTTCCTGCGGGCCTGGGCGACGGATCCCGTCCGTGTCGGCGCAGCCGCGCGCGAGGGCACGCGGGTGGCGGCGCGGGCACTCGGGTTCGTGGGCGGCCGGCCCCCGGTCTGAGCACCTTCGCGCGGCGACGGCGCCCGTCCGGGTCAGTGCACCGAGGGTCCAGTGCGCGGAGGGCTCAGCGCGCGGAGGGCTCAGCGCACGGATGGTTCAGCGATCACGTTCAGGGTCTGCACGAGGCCGGCCGCTGAAGGGGCCAGCCGGATCTCGACACACAACCGCCCGCAACTGCCGGGGAGCCACCAGCGCAGGTGCGACGGCGACGCCGAGTGCTCGTCCACCGGGGTCGCGGTGAGGTCCGCGCCGACGGCCGCGACGGCCTGGGCCACGGCGCGGCGCCGCCGGTCGTAGGGCACGTCCAGGGCCACATTCGGTGTGCAGATCGTGTCCGCCAGGTCATCGCGCCAGTCGGCCAGGAGGCGCGTCACGGCTGCCTGGGCCGCTCGCGTCGCGCGGGTGGTCACGGCCGTCCCGGGTGCGGGCACGGTGCTGGTCGCGGTGCTCCTGCTGGCTTCGAGGACGATGTCGTGCGCCTGCTGCGCGGCGACGGAGACCTTCGCCTGCGTGGCGTTCTCGAACGCGACCACGCCGAGGCCGTCCCGCACCGACCACCGCATGTGGGCCGAGAACCCGGGGTAGCCGCCCGAGTGCGACACGAGTTCGCCGAACCGGTCGTCCTGCTCGACGAACAGGCCGAAGCCGTAGGCCATCGCCCGCGACGACCCCGGCACACCGACCGGCGGCACGACCCGCATCGCCTGCTGCATGAGGCGACGAGCGGCCGGCGAGACGGGGCCGTGCTCCGGCACGTCCGAGAACGCCGAAGCCAGGTGCGTCGCCCACCGCGCGAGGTCGCGGACGGTCGAGAACAGCCCTCCGATGGGCGAGAACGCGCCTGGCCCGGTCATCGCCAGCGGTTCCCAGTCGCCCGCGTACGACCGGAACCCGGTGGCGACGACGCCCCGCGATCCGTCGGCACTGAAGGCGGTGTCGTCGAGCCCGAGCGGTCGGAGCACGGTGTCCTGAGCCGCCGCGGTGAACGGGCGCCCGGAGACGACGGCGACGACCCGGCCGAGCAGTGCGTACCCGAGGTTCGAGTACGCGAAGCGGGTGCCGGGGATCGAGTCGAACAGCAGGCCGTTGCGCAGGACCAGGTCGAGTTCGGCGTCCGAGATCGATTCCTGCCGGTCCGCCCACGGGTCGTCGGTGGGGAAGCCCGCGGACATCGTCAGCAGCATCCGCACGGTCGGCACCGGGGAGTCCGGGGTCGGCAGGGGCACGGCGGTGAAGGCCGGCACGAAGTCGGTGATGGGGGCGTCGAGGTCGAGCACGCCCCGGGCGACGAGGGTCAGCAGGGTCGCCGCGGTGACGCTCTTGGTGCAGGAAGCGATCCGGTAGACCGTGTCGGCGTCGGGCCGCTGGGCGTCACCGCGGTCGCCGTGCCCGCCGGAGGTGACGAGTCCGGACCGGTCGAACACGCCCCACACGCTGCTCGGCGCGACGCCGCGATCGACGCGGTCGCGGAAGACGGCGTCGACCCGCTCGGCGACGGCGGAGATCGCGGCGTGCATCCTGGTCATGACCGGCGCATCCGTTCGTAGGCGTCGAGTGCCCGCTGCCGTGAGGCCTTGAGGTCGACCATCGGCTCCGGCCGGAGTTCCTCGGCGGGGATCCAGCGGTGGACGTACTCGCGCTGCGGGTCGAAGCGCTCGAGCTGCCGATCGGGGTTGAACACCCGGAAGTACGGTGCGGCGTCGAACCCCGAACCCGCGACCCACTGCCAGTTGGCCGCGTTGTTGGCGGGGTCGGCGTCGACCAGGGTGTCCCAGAACCACTGTTCGCCGACGCGCCAGTCGACGAGCAGGTTCTTCACCAGGAAGCTGCCGGCCGCCAGGCGCACGCGGTTGTGCATCGCACCCGTGTGCCAGAGCTCCCGCATGCCGGCGTCGACCAGGTCGAACCCGGTCGTGCCCTGTCGCCAGCGGTCGAGCTCGTCGTCCGACGGATCTCGCCAGGGGAACGCGTCGAACGACCGCCGGACGTTCACGGTGGCGATGTCGTCACAGTGGAAGTACTCGTTCCAGTTGAACTCGCGCCAGGCGAGCTGCCGGAGGAACGCCGAAGCGTGCTGGCGCTGCTCGGGGTCGAGCCGACCGTGCAAGCGGTGCCACACCTGGTACGGGCTGATCTCGCCCCACCGCAGGAACGGGGAGAGGCCGCTCGTCGACGCCATCGCCGGTTCGTCGCGCTGGTCGTAGTCCTCGAGCGCGTGCTCGACGAAGCGCTCGAGCTGCCGCTGGGCACCCTGCTCGCCGGGCTGCCAGGCCTCGCGGAGCCCACCGGCCCAGTCTGGCTGCGTCGGCAGCAGCGCCCAGTCGTCGAGCTCGTCGCTCGCGACGTCCGCTGGATCGGGCAGGTCGCCCGGCGTGGGCAGCGGGTGCCGGGGCTCGGGGTTCGCCTGCACGGCGTTCCAGAACGGGGTGAAGACCTTGTACGGCTCGCCCTGCCCGGTCAGCACGGTCCACGGTTCCCAGAGCAGGTTGGCGGCGAAGCTGTGCGCCTCGACGCCGCGGTCGTGCAGGGCGGACTTGATGCCCGCGTCGATGTCGCGCTCGACCCGGCCGTACCGCCGGTTCCAGTACACGGCGTCCGCACCGGAGCCGGCGACGAGCTGCTCGATGACCTCGGCAGCCGCGCCGCGACGCAGCACGAGGCGTGATCCCCGCTCGCGCAGGTCGGCGTCGAGTGCGGTGAGCGAGTGGTGGAGCCACCAGCGGCTCGCGGCGCCGATGGGGCGGAGCCCGGGGGACTGCTCATCGAGGATGACCACCACGGTGACCGCGCCGCCGTGGTCGACGGCGGCGTGGAGCGCCGGGTTGTCCGCGAGTCGTAGGTCGTCGCGGAGCCAGACGAGTGCGCCGGTCACACCGTCGCCGCGTCCGGCTCGGTCACCGCGCGGGGCGAGGGACGGCGGCTCGGGGTCGTGCCCACCGCGAGACGGAGTTTGGTGCAGAGTTCGGTGAGGGTCCGGAGCTCAGGATCGGAGAGTCCGGCGCCGACCTGCTGGGCGATGCTCGCCGCGTGCTGCACGGCGACCTGCCGGTAGACGTCGTACCCGTGGGGCGTCAGTGCCACGATCACCCCGCGTGCATCGGTGGGGTCTGGCTGCTTCTCGACGATGCCGCGCGTGAGCAGCCGGTCGACCAGGCGGCTGACGCTCGGCTGGGTCAGGAGCAGGTGCCCGGTCAGGTCGCGCATGCGGCAACGGCGGCCGGGCTGGGTCGACAGGTTGAAGCAGACGTCGTACTCGTTGAACGAGATCTCCTCGGCGGGGAAGTCCGCGTTGAGACTCCGCATCACGGCGACCTGGGCGCGGAACAGCGCTTCCCAGGCGGCGACGGCTGTCGCCTTCTCACTGCGGCGTGTCTCGCTCACGTTCGCGTTCCCTCCGGTCGTACGGTCCGTCCACACTACCGACGGGGTCCGACAGGAACCGGGCGACATGCACGAGGGCCGGCCGCCTGACGGCGACCGGCCCTCTCCCTTGCACCAAGAGTGTCCTGCAATCACATTCCGCAGGCGGTGCCACAGCAAACACCGTCTGCACGACCGACTGTATAACGAAGCGGTAACGGGGCGCCAGCCTCTCGCGGTGTCGTTCGCTGCGAGTTCACCAAGAGCAGTCGATCAGGCTCAGAAGAGGTCCGGCGAGGGAGTCGACGCGTAGCGCACGGCAACGTCCGCGTGCCGGTCGAACCGGTAGCCGACCCCACGGACGGTCCGGACGATCTCCTCGAACGCGCCGAGCTTCGAGCGGAGTCGGCGCACGTGGACGTCGATGGTGCGCTCGTTCGGTGTCTCGTCCTCGCCGTCCGACCAGAGGCCGTTGATGATGGCGGAGCGGTCGACCGTCTGGCCCTCGCGGAGGACCAGGAACTGCAGGAGCTCGAACTCCTTGTAGGTCAGTGGCGCGGCCTCACCGTCGAGCGTCACGCGCTTGCGGGAGATGTCGATGACGACGCCGGTCTCCTCGGGTTCGGGCTTCTCGGCCTGCTTCCGGGCAGCGACCGCTGACCGGTCCTGCAGGGCGAGGCGGACGACGTCGACGTCACGTCCGCCGGAGTTCTCGGAGGCGACGGCGACCGCGGCGTAGGTCTCCGAGCTCGGCACGAGCTGGGCGGTCAGCGCCTTGAGCTGCTCGACGACGGCGGCCAGGGTGGTGCCGGCCGCGGCGGCCTTGGCCTCATCGATGCCGACGTACAGGGCGAAGCCACGGGCCTCGGTGCCCTCGGGAAGGGCACGGTTCCGCTGGGGCGCCACGACGGGGCTCGTCGGCACGGTGGCGGGACCGGTCGCCGCCGGGGACGCCGGACGCGGGCGGATCGGGGAGACGGTCCCGAGGTCGGTGGGGGCGGGAGCAGCCGCGCGGAGCACGGTGCGGGGCTGGACGATGGTGAGCGACATGGTGGTTCTCCGGGCGGTGTGGCCGGTACGCGTGTGGCGCGGCGGCCGGTGTCGAATGCGTCATCCCGGGTGCGGCGGTACGCCGACGCGCCCTGCGGTCCTGCTGCGGACCGGGGCCGACCCGGGGGAACGGGGGACAGACCTCGTGACGTGGTGCTCGTCGTCGACGGTGTCCGTCGCCCGGGGATCACGCGCGCGCGACGGGGGTGGTGTCGCGGGGGATCCGGCTGGAACGGGTGCCGATCAGGCACACATTCGACAACGCATGACCGCCATCGCCGACATCATCGTGCCGGTGGTCCCCACTGCTCCTGTGAAGGAGCACGCCTCGGAGAGGACGCGGGTGGACGCGGTTGCAGTCATGGGACGAGTATCGGCGGTATACCAAGGCGGTGTCAACCGTCCGAGCGGACGGTGTGGTGCACGCGACCGCACGGCCGTCGAGCGCCACGCCCGTTCTTTCCCATTGCGCCCGCGATGGGAAGTCGAATCGGGCGTACCGGGTGGAAAGAAACGATCGGGTACGCCCGAAACGACCGGGTACGACCGAAACGGGCGGGTACACCCGGAACGACCGGGTACGCCCGGAACAGGCGGGTGCGGCCGTCGCGACGCGCGCCACGACGGACGGGAGGCGCGGTGCCAGCTGGCACCGCGCCTCCCGTCCGTTCTCGGGTGGGGTCGACTGCTACTCGGCCAGGCCGTAGAGCCGGTCGCCCGCGTCGCCGAGCCCGGGCACGATGTAGCCGTTCTCGTCGAGCTTCTCGTCCAGCGCGCCGAGGACGATCGAGACGTTGCGGTCACCCACGGCCTGTTCGACCATCGCGAGCCCCTCGGGCGCGCCGAGGATGCACACGCACGTGACCTCTTCGGCTCCGCGGGCGAACAGGAAGTCGATTGCCGCGGCGAGCGTGCCACCGGTCGCGAGCATCGGGTCGAGCACGAAGCACTGGCGCCCGGAGAGGTCGTCCGGCAGGCGCTCGGCGTAGGTCTTCGGCTCGAGGGTCTCCTCGTTGCGCGCCATGCCCAGGAACCCGACCTCGGCCGTGGGGACGAGCTTGACCATGCCCTCGAGCATCCCGAGGCCGGCGCGGAGGATCGGGACGACGAGGGGCCTGGGCTTGGCGATCGCGACGCCCATGGTGTGCGCGACGGGCGTGTCGATCGGCGTCGCCGTGACCCGGACGTTGCGCGTGGCCTCGTACGCCAGGAGCGTGACGAGCTCCTCGGTGAGGGCACGGAACGTGGGGGAGGGCGTCGTACGGTCGCGGAGCACCGAGAGCTTGTGGGTGATGAGCGGGTGGTCGGCGACGTGGACTCGCATAGGGTCGAGCCTAGCGTGCCGCCGACCGTCAGGAGGTCCCGTGGAGGAGCCCGCAGCCCGCCCGTTCGTCCCGGCGATGGAGCGTGCGCTCGACGAGGCCCGACGGTGCCTGGACACCGACGACGTCCCGGTCGGCGCCGTGGTGCTCGACCGCGCCGGTGTCGTCGTCGCCACGGGTCGGAACGAGCGTGAGGCGCGGCAGGACCCGACGGCCCACGCCGAGGTGCTCGCGCTGCGTGCCGCCGCCGCCGTGACGGGGGACTGGCACCTCGAGGACCACACCCTCGTGGTGACGCTCGAGCCGTGCCCCATGTGCGCCGGGGCCGTCATGGCCGCACGGGTGCCCCGGGTGGTCTTCGGCGCGTGGGACCCCAAGGCGGGTGCGAGCGGCAGCGTCTACGACATCTCGCGCGACCGCCGGCTGCCGCACCGCTCCGAGGTCGTCGGCGGCGTCCTCGAAGCGGCGTGCGCCGGGCTCCTCGACGACTTCTTCAGTCGGCGGCGAGGATGACGATCGCCTCCGTCGGCGGCTGCGGCCCGGTGCGCAGGACGTCCGGTTCGACGTAGATTACCCGGGCGATCGGCACGGCGCTCCGGACACGCTGCTCGACGGTGTCGATGCCGGCAGCGACGTCGCCCAACCGGCGGTCACCGTCGACGGCGACCTTCACGCCGACCATCAGCTCGTCCGGCCCGAGGTACAGGGTCTTCAGGTGGATGATCGCGTCGACCTCGGGGCCGTCGAGCACCGCCTGCTTGATGCGCTCGACGTCGGCGGCGGTCGCGCCCTCGCCGACGAGCAGGCTCTTCGTCTCGATGCCGAGCACCACCGCGACGGCGATGAGCAGCGCCGCGATGAGCATGGTGCCGATCGCGTCGAACACCCCGTTGCCGGTGATCGCCGTCAGCCCCACCCCGAACAGGGCGAACACCAGGCCGAGCAGGGCCGCGGTGTCCTCGAGCATCACGACGGGCAGCTCGGGGGCCTTCGCGCGGCGGACGAACTGCACCCAGCTCTGCGAGCCCTTCTGCGGTCGGGCCTCCTTCAGGGCGGTGCGGAGCGAGAAGCCCTCGAGCCCGATGGCGATGACGAGCACGACGAGCGGCAGCCACCAGTTCTCGAGCGGGTGCGGGTGGGCGAGCTTCTCGATGCCCTCGTAGAGCGAGAAGACCCCGCCGACCGAGAACAGGATGATCGAGACGACGAAGGCGTACACGTAGCGCTCACGCCCGTAGCCGAAGGGGTGCTCCTGGTCCGCCGCTCGCCGGGCCTTGCGGCCGCCGAGCAACAGCAGGAGCTGGTTCGCGGAGTCCGCCAGTGAGTGCACGCCCTCAGCCAGCATCGACGCCGATCCGCTGATCGCCGCCGCGATGAACTTCACGATCGCGATGCCGATGTTGGCACCGAGTGCGGCGAAGATCGCCTTCGTGCCTCCGGAAGCGCTCACAGCTGTCCCCTTCTCGTGGTCTGCGACACGATCCTAGGCGGGTCGCGTCGGTAGGGTCGGGAGCATGACGATCGACCTGCCCCGCACCGCCCTGCTCGGCGTCGGCTCCATGTCCGGCGCGGTCCTCGACGGCCTGCTCGCCGCAGGACTCGACCCGGCCACCGTGACCCTCACCACGAAGTCCGAGGGATCAGCGGTGGCCCACCGGGAACGCGGCCTCGACGCCACCGCGAGCGACACCGACCCCGCGGCGAACCGCTCGGCCGTCCGCGGTGCCGCCCTCGTCGTGGTCGGCGTGAAGCCGTACATGATCGCGGACCTGCTGGACGAGGTCGCCGGGGACCTGGAGCCCGCTGCCGTCCTGGTCAGCGTCGCCGTCGGGACCACCACCGCGAGCATGGAAGCGCGCGTGCCCGCCGGCGTCCGGGTCGTCCGCGCCCTGCCGAACACCCCGATCGGCGTCGGCCACGGCGTCACCGGCATCAGCGCCGGCACGTCGGCGGACGCCGAGGCCGTCGCCCTCGCCTCGTCGGTGTTCACCGCCTCGGGTGAGGTCATCGAGGTGCCCGAGTCGCAGCTCGACGCACTGTCCGCCGTCTCCGGCTCCGGTCCTGCCTACGTCTTCCTGTTGGTCGAGCAGTGGCAGCGCGCCGCCGAGGAGCTCGGCTTCACCCACGAACAGGCGGCGACGATGGTGCAGGGCACCGTCCGCGGCGCGGTCGAGCTGCTCGAGCGGTCCGGCCGTGAGCCCGCCGACCTGCGCCGCGCGGTGACGAGCCCGAAGGGCACGACGGAGCGTGCCGTCGCGGTGCTGCAGGAGGCCGACCTGGCGGACACGCTGCTGCGCGCGTCGCGTGCCGCGATCGCGCGTGCCGAGGAGATCGCAGCGTCCTAGACGCACACCGCGTCCTGGACGCACCCCGCGTCCTGGACGCACCCCCAGAGCGGACGGGAGGCCCGTGGCAGCGTCGCCACGGGCCTCCCGTCCGCCTGTTGGTCCCTACTCGTACGCGGCGAAGCGCTCGAGGTCGGTCTCGGAACCCGAGACGATGATCACGTCGTTCTCGCCGATGACGCTCTCCGGGGTGGCCGGCACGAACGGGTTCCCCGGGGGCTTGATGCCGAGCACCGTCAGACCGAAACGCGTGCGGATCACGGTGGTGGCGAGGTCCTTGCCGCGCACCGCGCGCGGCGGGAACATCTTGACCACGGCGAAGTCGTCGTCGAACTCGATGAAGTCGAGCATCCGGCCGGACACCAGGTGTGCAGTGCGCTCGCCGGCCTCGCGTTCCGGGTAGACGACGTGGTTCGCGCCGATGCGGGACAGGATCGTTCCGTGTGACCGGCTGATGGCCTTCGCCCAGATCTGCGGGACGCCGAGGTCGACCAGGTTCGCGGTGATGAGGACGCTCGACTCGAGGTCGCTGCCGGTCCCGACGACGGCGATCGCGAAGTCCTGCGCGCCGATCTGCCGGAGGGCGTCGATGTCCGTCGCGTCCGCCTGCACCGCGTGGGTGACCCGGTCGGACCACTTCTGCACCAGGCCGGCGTCGGTGTCGACGACGAGCACCTCGCGGTCCTGGCGTTCGAGCTGGCCGGCGGTGGCGGCGCCGAATCGACCGAGCCCGATGACGAGCACCGGAGCGTCGTGACTGATGGCACCGTGCTGGTGCGACGAACGGTTTCGGTCAGCCAACGATCGGCCTCTCCTCGGGACGGCGGAACAGTTGCCGGCTCTGACTCGCGGCCAGGGCAGCGGCGATGGTCACTGTACCGACCCGGCCGAGGAACATGGTGGCGGCGAGCACGTACTTGCCGGACTCGGGCAGGTCGGCGGACACCCCGGACGACAGCCCGCAGGTCGCGAACGCCGAGATGACCTCGAACAGCACGCGGTCGAGCGAGTCGTCGGTGATCTGCAGGAGCACCACGGTGGCGACCGCCACGATCGTCGCGCCCCAGAGCACGATGGCGACCGCGACCCGCAGGACGTCGCTCGGGATCCGGCGCCCGAACGCCTCCATGCTCTGCCGGCCGCGGGCCTCGGCCACCGCGGCGAGGAACAGCACCGCGAGGGTCGTGACCTTGATGCCGCCAGCTGTCGAGGCGGAGCCACCACCGATGAACATGAGCATGTCGGTGACGAGCAGGCTCGAGCCGTTCAGCTGGTCGAAGTCGACGAGCGAGAACCCGCCGGACCGCGTCATCGTGGACAGGAACAGCGCCTGGAACGCCGTGCGTCCTGCACCCTCCTGGCCGAAGGTCGTCGGGTTCGACGCCTCCAGTGCGATGTAGACGACCGCGCCGCCGACGAGCAGGACGGCGCTCGTGGCGAGGGTGAGCTTGACGTGGATCGGCCACCGGCGGGGCGTGCGGAGCTGCTTGGTCAGGGCGCGGATCACCGGGAACCCGATCGAGCCGGCGATCACGCCGACCATGAGCAGCGACAGGAACCAGTAGTCGTGCGCGAACGGGTCGAGACCGGCGGCGTTCGGGGAGAACCCGGTGTTCGTGAACGCCATGGCCGCGTAGTAGAAGGAGTCGCCGACCGCGGTCCAGAACGGGATGCCCGCCAGGAGCACCGACGGCAGGAGGAGCAGCCCGAGCACGATCTCGATCGACAGCGTGCTCACCGCGACCGTCGCGAGCAGCGTGCCGACCTCGCCGAGGCGCACCGCCTGACCCTCGGGCACGGCCCCGTGGTGGGTGCGCAGCGGGTTCGAGTCGCCGGCGGCCATGAGCTTGGCGCGGAGCCCGAGCTTCCGGGTCACGAAGAGGCCGAGGATCGACGCGAAGGTCAGCACGCCGACCGCACCGATCTGCGTGCCGATCACCACCAGGGTCTTGCCGAAGACGGACCAGTGCGTGGCCATGTCGACCGTGGAGAGCCCCGTCACGCACACCACCGAGGCCGCCGTGAACAGGGCGTCGGAGAAGTGCGTCCCGGTGCGGTCCGCCGACGCCCACGGGGTCATGAACAGCACCGTGAACAGGAAGATGAGTGCGACGAACACGATGATGGCCAAGCGTGACGGCGACGAGCGGAGCACCGTGACGATCCGGCTCGCCCGTCGTCGGCTGACGCTCACGTGGTGCGGGATCGGCTCGGTTCGGTCGAGCATGCGTATGCCTCCGAGGACATGGGCCGGGACGGTTCGTCATGGTACATCCGTGGCGGCCCGGCTAGCCTTGGCCCCATGGCCGACATCTTCTCCGTCGTGGCGGACCCGACCCGGCGCGAGCTGCTCGGGACGCTCCTGTCCGCCTACGGATCGGACGTCACCGGCGGCGAACTCAGCGTGGGGCAGCTCGTCGAACGCCTCGGCGTCAGCCAGCCCACGGTGTCGAAGCACCTGCGTGTCCTCCGGGACATCGGCCTCGTGACCAGCCGCGAAGAAGGGCAGCACCGCTTCTACCGGCTGGACCCCGAGCCGCTCCTGCACCTGGAGGAGTGGGTCCTGCCGTTCACCGGCGCGGTCGACGCCGACGGCACCCCGGCCACGACTGCCTGGACCCCTGACGGTCAGCCGGTCTCGATCCGCCGGAACGGCACGGCCGGCAAGGCCACCGTCGAGGTCGGCACCGAACTCGGCAGGGTGATGGCCGAGGCGTCCTACCGTGCCACTGCCGCCATCTCCGGGGCCCAGCAGGGGTGGGAGCGCGTGGTTGATCGCAGCCGCAAGCGGTTCACCCGTCGCGGCGACGAGGACTGAACGAGCACGGACTGATACCTGGACACCGAGTCCCACGCGCCTCTACAGTTGCCAGTGACCACACAGGTCTCACAACACCCGTGCGCGCGCGTGCGAGCTCCCGAAGGCGGATCATGACCGGCAGTTTCGACGACGTGCGCTTCCTCACCGTCGCTGAGGTCGCCGAGATGATGCGCGTCTCGAAGATGACCGTGTACCGCATGGTGCACGCAGGAGAGCTCCCCGCCATCCGGTTCGGCCGCTCCTTCCGCGTTCCCGAATCGGCCGTCGCCGACGTGCTCCGCGGTGGCGTGGCCGACGTCGGCTGAGCGCGCGTTCGACATCACATCGGGCAGCCGGTAGACTCGCCCGAGTTGATTTTCCGTGGTCTCTTCGGCCCGGTGTCCGTACATCAGCATCAGTCCGAGCGAGGTCTACATGGGTTCTGTCATCAAGAAGCGTCGCAAGCGCATGGCGAAGAAGAAGCACCGCAAGCTCCTTCGCAAGACGCGTCACCAGCGCCGCAACAAGAAGTAGATCGAAACAGGTCTGCGCAGGTCCGAGGACCTGCACGAGAAGCCCCGGTTCGCCGGGGCTTTCGCGTTCCCGGACTACGCTGGGGACCATGCCCGCAGTGACGTTCCTGACGAAGCCCGGATGCCACCTCTGCGACGACGCCCGCCCCGTGGTCGAGCGCGTCATCGCCGCACACCCCGGCGTGGTGCTGCAGGAACGCTCGATCCTCGACGACGACGCCCTCCGCCAGGAGTACGCGGAGGACATCCCCGTCGTGCTGATCGACGGGCGCGTCCACAGCAACTGGCACGTCGACGCCGACCGGCTCGGACGTGCACTCGAGAAGGCCGAGGCCCGCGCATGATCTCCCACGTCGTCTCCTGGACCCTCCGCGAAGACCTCGACCGCACCGAATCGATCGCGCGCATCCGCGAACTGCTGACGGATCTGATCGGGACCGTCAGCTCGATCCGATCGCTCGAGGTCGTCGAGAACGTCGCCTACCCGGACAAGAACCACGATGTTGCCGTCGTCGCGACGTTCGACGACCTTGCCGGACTCGACGAGTACCAGGTCCACCCGGAGCACCAGGCCGCAGCTGCTGAGATCCGTGGACTGGTGACGGCGCGGGCCGCGATCGACTGGCAGAGCTGACCCGGGCCTCCCGTCCGGCGCGCGCTTCGTACGCTCCGCGCTTCGGGAGCAGAAATGGTCGCCTCCCAAGTCGGGAGGCGACCATTTCTGCTCACCATGTGCGCGGCGCCGCGCGGGGCGCCGCGCGCGCGACTACGGGGTCAGGCGCGTCGGGCCGCGGAACAGGTAGGTGACCTCGCGGATCGACGGTTCGCCGAGCATCAGCATCAGCACGCGCGCGAGGCCCATGCCGAAGCCGCCGTGCGGTGGGACGCCGTAGCGGAAGAAGTCGAGGTACCAGCCGAGCTCCTCCGGGTCGAGGCCCTTCTCGACGGCCTGCGCCTCGAGCACGTCGACACGGTGCTCGCGCTGAGCACCCGTCGAGATCTCGGCGCCGTTGAAGATGAGGTCGTAGCTGTTGGTGACCGACGGGTCGCCCGGCTTGCGCATGTGGTAGTACGGCCGGATCGAGGCGTCGTACTCGGTGACGAACACGAACTCGGAGCCGTGGTTCTCCTTGGCCCATGCGGCGACGCGGCGCTCGCCCTCGGGGTCCAGGTCGCCGTCGGCGCGGACGACGTCGTGTCCGCTGTCGGCCACGATCTTCCGGGCCTCGGCCAGGGTCACGCGGGGGAACGGGGTCGCGGGGACCTGCAGCTCGAAGCCGAAGACCTCCGCGATGTCCTTGCCGTACTTCTCCTTGACGGCGGTGATGCCAGCGACGAGGACCTCTTCGTGCATCGCCATGACGTCTTCGTGGGACTCGATCCACGAGAACTCGGCATCGACGCTGGTGAACTCGGTGGCGTGGCGGCTCGTGAAGGACGGGTCGGCACGGAAGGCGTCCGCGATCTCGAACACGGCACCGAAGCCGGCTGGCTGCGCCATCTGCTTGAAGTTCTGCGGCGACTGCGCCAGGTAGGCGGTCGTCTCGAAGTACTCGAGCTGGAAGAGCTCGGCACGCGACTCGGAGGCCGACGCCATCAGCTTCGGGGTGTGGATCTCGATGTAGTCGCGGTCGACCCAGTAGGTGCGGAACGCGTGCTCGAGCGTCGTCTGGATGCGGAAGATCAGGTTCTGCTTGCGGTTGCGCAGGTCCAGGAAGCGCCAGTCGAGGCGCTTGTCGAGCGAGGAGTCGTCGGCGATCGGGGTCTCCGGGATCGCGGCGCTCACCACCTGGAGGGCACCGATCTTGACCTCGAGCCCGCCGAGCTTCACGCGCTCGTCGTGCTTCAGCGTGCCGGTGACGTGCACGAAGGTGCCGTGCGCCAGGCCGGAGATCTCGTTGGTCGTCGCGAGGGCGGCCTGGGCGGTGTCGTCGCCGTCCTCGGCCTCGCGCGTCGCCGGGTTCACGAGCTGGACGGCGCCGGTCTCGTCGCGCAGCACGACGAACTGCACCTTCTTCTGGTCTCGGACGGTCTCGACCCATCCGGCCACGGAGACGGGGCCGTCGGGGAGGGCTGCCAGGTCGGCGATGCGGGTGCGTTCGATCACGGTGGTCGAGTCTAACCGCCTGCGTCCGGGGGCGTCGGCTGCGCGCTCCTTTCCTCCGCAGGGCGACTCCTCCACAGGGCGACCTGGGTCAGCCGTTCTCCACAGGACGGCCGGGAGGCCCGAGGCGGCGTTCCGGGGTCCGTAGCGTTCTCGACGTGGCCGGGTCGCGAGACGAGGGGGGACCGGGTGGGGACGGGAACGGGGGGCTCGCGACCCGGCCACCTGCGGTGGGTTCTTCGAGCGGCGCGCGGTCAGGCGAGTGAGGCCCGGAGGGCGCCCAGGGTGCCGATGAACTCCTCGGCCATGCCGGCCCGCTCGACGAGCTTGGCGTGGCGGGCACGGGCGTCGTCGAGGTACTCGTCGAGGCGTGCGGCCAGGGCTGGCTCGTCGTCGGGGTCCTTCGTGGCGAGGGCGTCGACGACCCGGAGCAGCTCGGCCATCTCGTCGAGCGTGAAGCCGAGGGGCTTCATCCGGCGGATCACGAGCAGCCGCTCGAGGTCCTGCGACGTGTAGACCCGGAAGCCCCCGGTGGTGCGGCCGCTGGGCACGAGCAGCCCGACCTCGTCGTAGTGCCGGATCGTGCGCAGGGACATGCCGGCGCGGTCGGCGAGCTCGCCGATGTGCATCGTGTCGGGGGCCTCGCTCGAGCTCACGGTGGACGACTCTACCCTGACGTGAGGGTAGAGTTCCGATCGATGTCCGTGATCACACACGCGCCGACGGCTCCGAGCGTCCTCGCCGCCCTCCGCTCGCCCCGCATGCTCACCCGAGAAGTCCTGGCCGGGGTCGTCACCGCGCTCGCCCTCATCCCCGAGGCGATCTCGTTCTCGGTCGTCGCCGGGGTCGACCCGGCGGTCGGACTCTTCTCGAGCGTCATCATCGCGATCGTGATCTCGATCGTCGGCGGCCGTCCGGCGATGGTGTCCGCGGCGGCCGGCTCGGTGGCGCTCGTCATCGCGCCGCTCGTGCGCGAACACGGCATCGAGTACCTCGTGCCGGCGATCGTCCTGGGCGGTGTGTTCCAGCTCGTGCTCGGGTTCCTCGGGGTGGCGCGGCTCATGCGCTTCATCCCACGCAGCGTCAACGTCGCGTTCGTGAACGCGCTGGCCATCCTCATCTTCACGGCGCAGCTGCCGAACCTCCTGGGTGACGACGTCCCGTTCGTCGTGTGGCCGCTGACCGCCCTCGGCGTGGCGATCATCGTCGGGTTCCCGTTCCTGACGAAGGCCGTCCCGGCGCCGCTCATCGCGGTCGTCGTGATCACCGGGATCACGATGCTGTTCAGCGTCGTCGTCCCCACCGTCGGCGACGAGGGCGACCTGCCCACCGCACTGCCCGGGTTCAACGGGATCGTGACCCCGTTCTCCTTCGAGACGCTGCAGATCATCGCGCCGTACGCGTTCGGCGTCGCGATCGTCGGCCTCATCGAGACCCTGCTGACCGCGCAGCTCGTCGACTCCATCACCGAGACGGGCTCGAGCAAGTGGCGTGAGTCATGGGGACAGGGCGTCGCGAACATCGCGTCGGCGTTCTTCGGCGGGACCGGTGGCTGCGCGATGATCGGTCAGACGGTGATCAACGTGAAGACCGCCGGTGCCCGGACCCGGGTCTCGACGTTCGCGGCAGGTGTCTCCGTGCTCGTCCTGACGATCGTCCTCCACGACCTCGTCGCCCAGATCCCGATGGCGGCGCTCACCGCGGTCATGCTCATGGTCTGCGTGGCCACCTTCGACTGGCACAGCATCCGGCCGCGCACCCTGCGGCGGATGCCCCTCGGCGAGACCGTGGTCATGCTCATCACCGTCGTGGTCGTCGTCGTGACCGAGAACCTCGCCACCGGCGTCCTCGTCGGCGTGGTCGTGGCGGCCCTGGTGTTCGCCCGTCGAGTGGCGCACGTCGTGACGGTCGTCCGCGAGCCCGTCGACGAGCGCACCGTGCGGTACCGGGTCCGTGGGGCACTGTTCTTCGCGTCGTCCAACGACCTCGTCACCCGGTTCTCGTACGCCGAGGACCCGGAGCACGTGATCATCGACATGGCGGACGCCCACGTGTTCGACGCGTCCACCGTCGCAGCGCTCGACGGGGTCGAGCAGCGGTTCGCGAAGCACGGTTCCACGGTCGAGGTGGTGAACCTGAACACGGGTTCGATCGCACTGCACAGGCGGCTCTCCGGCGAGCTGGGCGGCTGAGTGGCTGTGCGCTTCCGCATCCGGTGAATCCGCTGTGGGGGCGGTGGGAACGGACGGGCGACCTACACTGGAACCCATGCCCGCCACCCGACTCCACCTCGTCCGGCACGGTGAGGTGCACAACCCCGATCGTGTCCTCTACGGCCGGCTGCCGGGCTTCGGACTGAGCGACCTCGGCACGCGGATGGCCCTCGCCTCCGCCACCGCCTGGAAGGACGCTGGCGTCGACGTCCGCCGGATCGTGGCTTCGCCGCTGCAGCGCACGCAGGAGTCCGCCGCCCCGTGGTCCGCTGCGTACGGGCTCGACGTGACCCTCGACGAGCGCCTCATCGAACCGACCAACCGGTACGAGGGCCAGCCCCCCGGGTTCACGAAGCGGTCGCTCGGCCGTCCGGCGGAGTGGCCCTGGATCGCGAACCCGCTCCGGCCGAGTTGGGGCGAGGCGTACGAGTCGATCGCGAACCGCATGCTCGCGGCGATGGCCACGGCCTGGGAGAGCGTCGACGAGGGCGACGTCGTCCTGGTCAGCCACCAGCTGCCGATCTGGACGGTCCACCGGAAGCTCGCCGGGGAGCCGCTCTGGCACGACCCGCGCAAGCGCCGCTGCGATCTGTCGAGCATCACCACCGTCGAGCGTGTGCCCGCCACGGCGACCGGTCGGTTCACCGAGGTCGGGTACGCGGACCCCGCGCATGAGTTGCGCGCCACCGCCATCGACGAAGGAGCAGTGTGACGAGCACGAGCAGTGTGGCGAGCACGAGCAGTGTGACGAGCACGAGCAGTGTGACGGGCACCAGCAGCAGGAAGCGCATCGCGACGATCGCGGCGACGGTCGTCGTCGCCGCCCTGGCGTTGGCCGGGTGCTCGTCGGACAGCGGCGATCTCGCGAAGCAGTACGGCAACGGCACGACCCAGAACTACATCTCCGGTGACGGCGCCGTGACGGAGGTCTCTGCCAAGGACCGCACCGACCCGGTCACGTTCCAGGCGAAGGACTCGGACGGCGACACCGTCTCGTCGAAGGCCCTCAGGGGCAAGGTCGTCGTGCTCAACTTCTGGTACGCGAGCTGCCCGCCGTGCCGTGCCGAGGCGAAGTACCTCAACCAGGTGCACGACGAGTACGCCGACACCGATGACGTCGTCTTCATCGGCGTCAACGTCCGCGACCAGGCAGCGACCGCCGCTGCCTTCGAGCGGACCTTCGACGTGCAGTACCCGACCGTCCTCGACCAGCGGTCGGGGACCATGCAGCTCGCGCTGTCCGGTCAGATCGCTCCGAACGCCGTTCCCGCGACGATCGTGCTCGACACCAGGGGGCGCGTGGCCGCCCGTGTCCTCGGCGCCGTGGACGGCACGAGCATCCTGAAGACCCTGATCAGCGACGAGCTCGATGCCGGCAAGGCCTCCTGACCCGTGGCCTCCAACCCCTTCGCCGACGCGATCCTGAGCGGCCAGATGGCCGTCGCGCTGCCCGTGGCGGCGCTCGCCGGGCTCGTGTCGTTCCTGTCACCGTGCGTGCTCCCGCTCGTGCCCGGGTACCTCGGCTACGTCGGTGGGGTCGCCGAGGGTGGGCAGCGTCGGGGCCGAGTGGTCGTCGGCGTGCTGCTGTTCATCGTCGGGTTCACCGCGGTGTTCGTGGCGTACACGACGGTGTTCGGCGCCCTCGGCTTCTGGCTCGTCCGCTGGCGGGACCTCATCACGCAGGTCCTCGGAGTCGTGGTCATCGCGATGGGTCTGGTGTTCGTCGGCCGGTTCACGTTCCTGCAGCGCACGATCAAGCCCGGTTGGACGCCCGCCACCGGGCTCCTCGGCGCACCCCTGCTCGGCATCGTGTTCGGCCTCGGCTGGACCCCGTGCCTCGGCCCGACCCTCGCCGCGATCAACCTGCTCAGCGTGCAGTCCGGCAGTGCGTGGCAGGGCATGTGGCTCGGCGTCGCGTACTGCCTCGGCCTCGGCATCCCGTTCGTCCTCGTCGCCCTCGGTGCCGGCTGGGCCACGGGAGCGATCGCGGCCGTGAAGCGCCACATGCGCATCGTCAACATCATCGGAGGAGCGATCCTGATCGTCATCGGTCTGCTCATGGTCACCGGCATCTGGTCGGCCGTCATGTCGAGCGTGGGGGCGGTGATCCAGAGCTTTGTCCCCGCGGTCTGATCCCGACACCGGCGCCACGGGCGTCGATGCCGTCGAGCCCGACAGCGCCACGGGTGCCGACACCGCCTCGGACCCGCAGCGCCCGTCCGACCACGTCGACGGCTCCGGTCCCACCGACGGCGGCGTCAACCAGCCGAAGCTCGGCTTCGTCGGGTACCTCCGGTTCTTCTGGCGCCAGCTCACGAGCATGCGCACGGCACTGTTCCTGCTCATGCTGCTCGCCCTCGCGGCGATCCCGGGCTCGCTCGTGCCGCAGCGGACGGCCGACCCGAACGGCGTCGTGCAGTACAAGGCCGACCACCCGCAGCTGTACCCGGTCCTCGACAAGCTCCAGGTCTTCGACACCTACACGTCGGTGTGGTTCTCGGCGATCTACCTGCTGCTCTTCGTCTCGCTCATCGGGTGCATCGTGCCGCGCACGAGACACCACTGGCAGGCGCTGCGGACCCGCCCGCCGAAGACCCCCGCGCGACTGACGCGCCTGGCGGGCTTCCGCACCGTGGCGGTGCAGCCGGACGCGATGCTCGACGGCACCACCGGGATCGACGCTGCCACGGGCCTCCCGTCCGCCGATCACGCGGTGAGGCGAGCGATGGCGATCCTGAAGCGGTCCGGCTACCGCGTCGAGCGGTTCGGCGCCTCGGTGAGCGCGGAGCGCGGCTACCTGCGCGAGACCGGCAACCTGGTGTTCCACTCGGCGCTCGTCGGGGTGCTCCTGGCGGTCGGCGTCGGCGGTGGCTTCGGGTTCACGGGTCAGCGACTGCTGGTCGAGGGGCAGACGTTCTCGAACGTGCTCGGGTCGTACGACTCGTTCAACCCCGGCCGCTGGTTCCAGCAGACCGACCTCAGGGGCTACAACCTGACGCTCGACAAGTTCGTGACGAAGTACGAGGAACGCAACCTCGACGCCCTCGGCCAGGCGCTCGACTACTCGGCCACAGTCACGAGCACCGAGAAGGGCGGCGAGCCGAAGACCAGCCGCCTCGGCGTGAACGAGCCGCTGCACGTCGGTGGCACCAACGTCTACCTGCTCGGCAACGGTTACGCGATGCAGGTCACGGTGCGCGACGGCGACGGCAACGTCGCGTTCAAGGACGTCGTGCCGTTCCTGCCCGAGGACGCCAACTACACCTCCACCGGTGTCATCAAGGTGCCGGACGCCGAGCCGGACCAGCTCGGCATGGTCGGCTTCTTCTACCCGACGGCGTCGAAGCTCACCTCCGGTGCGTACACCAGTGCCTACCCGGACACGCAGAACCCGCTGCTGACGCTGCAGGTCTACACGGGCGACCTCGGCCTCGACAGCGGCGTGCCGCAGAGCGTCTACACGCTCGACACCAAGGGCCTCGCGCAGATCGCCGGCCGTCAGTCCGACACGGCGAGCATCGCGCTCGAGCCGGGGCAGACCAAGAAGCTGCCAGACGGCGCCGGTTCGATCACGTTCGACGGCGTCAAGCGGTACGTCTCGCTCGACGTGCACCACGACCCGTCGCAGGCGTGGGTCGCCGGGTTCGCCCTGCTCTCCACCCTCGGTCTGCTCACCTCGCTCTTCGTCCCGCGCCGGCGTGTCTGGGTCAAGGTCGTCCCCCGGACCGGTGCGGAGCACGGCGAGTACGACCTCGAGTACGCCGGCCTCGCCCGTGGCGAGGACCCGAACCTCGAGCGGGCCGTCGCGGACATCGCCCAGCGCCACACGTCGGACCTCGGAGTTAGGATGCCCCAGTGAACGACATGACCACGAACCTCGCGACCTACTCGGTCGTGCTCACGTACTCCGCGATGGCGGTGTACGTGGTCGCGTTCATCTCGTTCGCCCTCGACATGGCCAAACGCTCCGGCGAGGTCACCGCCGCGGCGAAGAACGCGGGCGCCGACATCGACGGAGCGGACGCGACGCGCGCCGCATCCGCCCGCGACGCCAAGACGGTCGCGACCGTCCGCGGTGGCACCGTCGTGCTCGAGCAGGTCGCGGCGCCGCCGTCCGGTGGCTCCGCCGGGCGCGGCACGAAGTTCGAGCGCGTCGGCATGGCCATGACGATCCTCGCGCTCGTGCTGCACGTCGCCTCGGTGGTCCTCCGCGGCATCGCGGCCGACCGGGTGCCGTGGGGCAACATGTTCGAGTTCTCGCTCACCGGCACGGCGCTCATCACGCTGATCTTCCTGCTCGTGCAGTTCTGGCAGAACCTGAAGTTCCTCGGCGTCTTCATCACGGGCTTGACGATCATCCTGCTCGGCATCGCGACGGTGAACTACTGGGTCCCCGTCGTCCCGCTGCAGCCCGCCCTGCAGTCGTACTGGCTCGTCATCCACGTGTTCGTGGCGATCGCCGGCACCGGGTTCTTCGCGCTCGGTGCGGGGCTCGCGGTGGCGCAGCTCGTGCAGACGTACCGCCAGGGCCGGACCGCGTCGAGCAAGCTCCGCTTCATGGCGACGCTGCCGGACGCCGACCGGCTCGAGGTCCTGACCTACCGCGTGCTGCTCGTCGGCTTCGTCCTCTGGACCTTCACCCTGATCGCCGGTGCGGTCTGGGCGGAGCGTGCCTGGGGTCGGTACTGGGGCTGGGACACCAAGGAGGTCTGGACCTTCATCATCTGGGTCGTCTACGCCGGGTACATCCACGCCCGGGCGACCCGCGGTTGGCGCGGTGCGCGATCGTCGTGGCTGGCCCTCATCGGTTTCGCTGCGGTGATGTTCAACTTCTCGGTGGTGAACGTCTTCTTCAAGGGTCTGCACAGCTACTCGGGTCTGTGACTCGCGTGGGTCGCTGACACGGACCTGGTCACGACCAGGACCGGACGGGAGGCGCGGTGCCCGCTGGCACCGCGCCTCCCGTCCGTCTGCCGGGGGCGGCGACGGCTGCCGCCCGGTCCGCGGG
>NZ_JADKRV010000010.1 GCF_015351025.1 Curtobacterium sp. VKM Ac-1376
CACGGTGTTCCAGCCTCGACCCCATCTGCAACACTCCGATTCACGATGGTGTTGCAACGACCAGCTGAACCCAAGGATCGCTTACCGGTCACCTTTCGACTTGCGGAGGCCAAAGCGCCACAACCACACCCCGGCACCGATCCACAGGACGCCCAATGCCATGTTGAGCAGCACCAGCAGCAGGTCCACGTCGGCGCGCGTGAGACGCAGGATCGACGTCGAGACGAAGACGACGCCGAAGACGAGGGCGACGGAGCCCAGCACCTTCGCGCTCACTACGTCCATGTCGCGAACCTACCGCTTGAGACCGTCTCGGTGGCCGATCAATCAGCGGACAGCATTTGGCTTTGGCCCACGCGCCAACACGCGACGATTCGTCGGTAACGTAGCGTCGGCGTGCAGACCGTCGGATACGACGACGCGACACGCAAATCTCGAGCGTCGTAGTGGGGGAAACGTGGCACGTGTTCGGCAGCAAAGCAGTGATCTGGCAGGTATCGCTCGCCATGGGCGGATCCGCACTCGTGGAGTGGCGGGGTTCGTCGTGCGCACGACCGCGGCAGTGGCAGCGGTGGCGTTGATCGGTGCCGGGTCCGTGACTGCGATCGCTACCTGGCAGGTGCTCCAAGGGGCGCGGCCATCGGTGTCGCTGGCGATGCCGGGCACGACCAGCAAGAAGGCGCCGACGCTGACCGCGCAGTCCGGCGAAGTAAACATGCTCCTGGTCGCCACCGACACCCGGGACGGCCAAGGAACCGGATTCGATGACGAAGCCAACCGGGCAGCGAGTTCCGGTGTCGGGAACAACGACACCACGATCCTCGTCCACATCTCCCAGGACCACAGCAACATGGCTGTGGTCAGCTTCCCCCGCGATCTCATCCTCCCCATCCCGGCATGCACGAACGACACGGGGTCTGTCACCCCCGCCTCGCCGGCAGCGATGCTCAACACGGCGCTCTCCCGCGGCGGCGAAAAGCACGGCCTGGCGTGCGTGGCAAACACGATCGGCTCGCTCACCGGACTGCAGATCGGCTACGCCGGGATGATCACCTTCGACGGTGTCGTCGCGATGGCCGACGCCGTCGGCGGCGTAAAGGTCTGCCTCGCCACCCCGATCAAGGACAACAACGTCACTCCCGCGCTCGACCTCGCTGCCGGGAACCGCGAGCTCTCCGGGGCCCAAGCAGCAGCGTTCTTGCGCTCCCGGCACGGTGTCGGGGACTCCAGCGACCTGGGCCGGATCAGCAACCAACAGACCTTCATGTCCGCCCTCGCACGGCAGACCGTCTCCGCAGGCACTCTCACGAACCCTGCCAAGGTGCTGCGGCTAGCGAACACGGCGTTCAAACACATGACGCTCTCCGACACCCTCACCGACGCCCCGACCCTCGCGCGTCTCGCGCTCGCGGTGAACACCGTTGGGCTATCGAACATGGTCTTCGTTCAGTACCCCGTGACCGACGACCCCGACGACACCAACCGTGTCATCGTTGCGGACTACCCCGCCGGGCTGCTCAACACCGCGCTCCAAACAAACAAGCCCGTCGTCCTCGCAGCCGACAGCCTCGGCCGCTCCGCGGTCCGCGACCCCAGCGCGCCGACGCCCACAGCACCAACGACGACACGTTCCGCAGCGCAACCGAGCGAACCTGCGCAACCCGCATCCACCGGGACCCCGGCACCCGCTGCGACGTCGGCCGCACCCTTGCCCGCATCAGTGTCCGGACAAAGTGCCGACACCGAGACATGCGCCGCCAAGAGGTGAGAGGCCCAGCGATTCAATAGACCATCCTTGGGTTCAGCTGGTCATTGCAACACCACTGAGACGGTCTTGCAGGGCGAGGGACGTGTCCGACAGCCGAAGCGTGGCTGCCTCGCTGTCGAGGCATGCGAAGTGCCGTCAGCCGTTGGAGGCTGGACAGGGACCACCCTCGCGGTCTACGTTCCTACTTATGACCACTCCGGACGCGTTGGCGGACTTCCTTAGTCTGGTTGCTGATGTCGACGTGCCACGTCTGGGCTGGCCGACGTCTCTGCTGCCCCCAGACGGCGTCCACGTTGAAGCTTTCGAACGAGGCTCGAGCCTGAGCATCTTCGCGTCCTCCGAGGGCGCGGAAGCGGGTGCCCGACTCGACCTCATCACGCGAGAAGTCGTGGTCACCTCCAGCGGCATGGACGAAGTGCAGGAGCGAACCCTCCGTCGCCTCGTGCTGAGCTACGTCGCGGATCGGAACGCATTCGACGAACAGTGCGGCATCGAAACCCATCCCGCACCGCCCGACCGTGGTGAGGACGACCCGGACAGGTGGACATCGATGCAACTCCTCGCGGCAGTAACGGAAGGCTCCTGGTACCCGCCAGCACCTGCACGAAAGAGACCCGCAGACTGGGCGGAGTTCTTCGCCCGAACCGAGGAATTCAACCGCGAGTTTCGGAGGCCCCACGCCGTGGCCACAGCTCCGCGTCCAGTCCCGCCTCAAGCCGGGCAATCGTCTGCAGGTCCGGCCACGCCTGACCCGCCAGGACCCGCTGGAGAGTGACATGGCCGATGCCCGCGTCAGCGGCGACCGCGCGGAGACTGCGTCCCGCCATCGCGTCACGGAGATTGACGACGAACTGGCGGGCGACTTCACCAAACGGGTCACGGGACCGAACGCTCGGCCACGGAGCATCAGCGAGGTCCACCGGCAGCGCACGCATCGGTCGACCCATGCGTTCAGCGTAGAGGGCAACGGGCACGGGCGGGAGAAGTGGCATGGCTGAAGCACCCCGGCCGTATCGACCACAACTACCCGCGAAGGACTGGAACGTCATCGCACCGTACGTCCGTGGCGTCGTCGCCCGCGCAGAGCCGCTCGTCACGTATAGCGCCCGAGAGCTATATCCAGCCGTCACCCGGCTCGCCCACTTCACGCGGACCGAATACGCACCCCTCGACGACGCATCCGTCTTCGACCCGTACATGGTGAACCGGTTCATCACGCACCATCTCGCCGCCTACAACCGCGCCAGCCGGAACACGATCCGTGCCCGGCTCCGACGCGTCTCCGAAGCGCTCCTCGGCGACGACGCCGTCGGGAAGTTCAAAACGCTCGGGAAAGCGGATGCCGTCACGCCGTACAGCGTCGCCGAACAGGCATCACTTGAGAGCTGGTCGCGGACGCAGACGTCAGAAGAGCGGCGTACCTCGGCCGCGGCGCTGTTGGCGCTTGGCTTCGGCGCCGGCCTCACCGGGGCGGAGATCATCCGCCAGCGACTCGAGGACATCTCCGAATCAGGCGCCACGCTGATCGTTCAGGTTGCAGGCGAGAACGAACGCGACGTGCCGGTGCTTCAGGAGTGGGACGAGGGCCTGCGTGCACGGCTTCAGTTCATGGACCGCGAAGGATGGGCGTTCCGGACCGACCAGCGTGGCAGCAACATCAACCTCATCACCGACTTCGTCTCACGCACCGGGCCCGAAGTGCCGCTGCAGACCCGCCGGATGCGAGCGACGTGGCTCGTCGGACACCTCAACCGGGCGACACCCTTGAAGGCGCTGCTGCGGATCGCCGGGCTGCAATCAGCTGAAGCACTCGACCGGGTGCTGCCCTTCGCAGACGACGGGTCAGCACGCTAGAGGCCCCTGACGGGTTCACGCTCCGATTCGTTCGGCCCTGTTCTGGCTTCCGTTCGTCGACGGATGCTGCTCTCCCAGCGACCGACATCGCTCGCGAGCGCGACTCCGAGGAGGGTTGCGCCGACGGTGAAAATGATGACGCCCATGGGGCTCCAATCTGTTCGAATGGAGCAGATGCGGCGAATCAGGCGTCGGACTGCAACGTGGCGAGGAGATGCGCGAGTAGCCCGTTTGTCATGACGACAGATAGAGCGCCGATGAAGAGGGCAACCCATCCAACCCATCCGGGCACCGTCCATCGGCTCGCCCAGTACAGCAGACGCCAGAGCGGACGCCCGAAGGCCCCCGCTGTTATGTAGACGGCGGTGATGCTCGCCATGCAATAGAAGACGGACACCACTGCGATCGCGAGCGCCATGCAAGCGCCTGCAGCCTGATAGAGGACCGTCCCAAACGAGGCGCCGCCCGACGCGAACACGCCGTGCGCGAGAAGGTCGGTGACCGCGTTGCCATCGAATGCCGGGTGTACCAGCGAGACGCCGTCGTACAGACCGACTGCGACCAAGGCGACGGAGACGAGGAACCTCCATGCAGTCGCTCGACCCTCGACGACCTCTTTCCACCAGAGTGCGGCGAAGGACAGCGTGACAGTCGCGAGCATTCCCAGTGTGGCCAGGACGACGACGACGGCGACGGTGTCGCGATGCCGTGCGTACAACTGCACGAGGACGACGACGACAACGCCGACGATGAAGAGGTTGGCGGGTGGATTCCCCTCCGTTTGGTTCCGAGCGGATCCGCTGGCGAATGCTCGGCGGAGCCACGACCAGACCCGCCAATCGGTGAGCGTGTTCGCGTCCTGAAACGCTGCGCCCATCGAGATCGCCGTGGGGGTGTCGCGTCTGGTGCCGAGCGGCCCGAATGCGGTCCCCGTTGCGAGACCGACGATGAACGCGGTTAGCGCGATGATGCCGCCGGGAACACTTGTGACGAGGAGCTGCACGGATCAGCGTCGCTGTCCGCGCCGGCCGATGCGGCGAGCTCGAGCGTTCTGAATCGCCGGTGTGAGGACGGCGGTCGCGACTGTGATGGCGACCGCTTGCACGATGTCCCAGAGGTGCTCACCGACGAAGGTAAAGATGAGAACTGCCACGAATTGCTTTCTTGCTTGAGATTCAGTTGGACCGTTGATCGGTGGAAGGACGCGTGCCCGAGCGCGAGGGGGGCGAGCGCTCAAGCACTGTCCGCCTGCCTGAACCCGTCAGGCGGTCTTGGCGCGTCCTCGAAGGAAGAGCGCGATTGCGACCGCTGCGGCGATGCAGATGCCGCCGTTGACCCAGATGGCGGTCGTGACCCCGGCGAGGACTCCTTGGGCTTGCGGTGCCGCACTCGCCAGCGCCACCGCAGTGAACACGGCGCTCATGATCGGGGTCCCCATCGTGATGCCGACCTGCTGGCTCATGGTCGTCAAACCTGTCGCCATGCCCTGCTCACCCTCCGGGAGACCGGAGGTTGCGGTCACCATGAACCCGACGATCACGACAAGGTTCGCTACTCCCCCGATGAACGTCGCGACGAGCACCAACCAGATCGATGACGCGGCATCGCTGATGAGGACCAGAGGCAGTGTCGCCGCGCCCTGCCCGATGAATCCGCCGACGATGGCTGCCTTGTTCCCGAATCGGCCGATGATCCGGGGACCGACGAGGCCGCCGACGACGGTGCCGATTCCGAGTACCGCGAACGAGAGCCCTGCGGCGAGGGGCGTGTACCCGAGGACCTTCTGCAGGTACAGCGTCAACAAGAACACCAATGACGTCTCCGTCACGAAGGCGAGCATGCCGGCGAGGTTGCCCCACGACACGCTCGAGCGCCGGAGGATGCTGAGTGGGACCAGTGGGAACGCGGCTCGCCGTTCGATGAACGCGAACGCGACGAGCAGGACGACGGCGGCAGCGAACGAGAGCAGCACGACCGGATCGGTCCACGATGTCTCTGCGGCGGTGGTGAGCCCGAAGACGAGTGCGAGCAGTCCGAAGGTCACGGTGATGGCGCCGGGCACATCCAGGCGCGTGCGCTCGGCGGCGCGGCTGTTCTTCAGGACCATGGGCGCGAGGATCAGGACGCCGATGGCGACGGGCACGTTGATCAGGAATGCCCACCGCCACGACAGCAGGTCGGTGAGGAGTCCGCCGAGGATCGCGCCGGTGGTGAACCCGGCGGCCATCAGCGATCCGTTCAACCCGAGTGCTTTGTCACGTGCGGGGCCTTCGGGGAAGGCGCTGAGCAGCAGGGCGAGCGCAGCCGGGACAACGATCGCGGTGGCGAATCCCTGTGCGACGCGTGCGACCAGGAGAAGCTCGGGGGTGGTGGCCAGGCCACCGGCGAGCGAGCCGGCGCCGAGGAGCACCATGCCGATGAGGAACATACGTCGGCGTCCGGCGATGTCCGCCACTCGCCCCATCAGAAGGGTGAAGCCTGCGGCGCAGAGCGCGAACGCGGTCGCGATCCATTGCAGGTTTTCGAGAGCGAAGCCGACGTCCGCGCCGATGGTCGGCAGCGCGACGTTCAGGATGGAGAAGTCGACGGCGAGCGTGAAGCTGGCGGTGAGGAGAACGATGAGCGCGACGCGCTGCCTGCCGGTCATCGCACGATCCGGGGTGGACGTGGGTGTCGCAACGGTGGTCGCGAGGTCTGATGCATGTTCCGTGGTCACGGTGGCCCTTCGATCGTGTGCGAGCGGATCGGATCCGCGTTGACGGTGGCGTGCTGCAACTCTCGCGATGCGGCGATCGAACAGCCACACCCCGGCGTGCCTGTCACTGCCAGGGACAGGACAGATCGGTCTAGGGGCCTCACAATGAGGAGATGAACGGTCCGAACGAACTGGGGAACTTCCTTCGCGTCCGTCGCGCCGCCCTGCAGCCCGAGGATGTCGGGTTGCAGGGCTACGGCGTGCGCCGCGTCCCGGGGCTCCGCCGCGAAGAGCTCGCCATGCTCGCCGGCGTCAGCCCGACTTACTACTCGAGGCTTGAGCAGGGATTGAGCACGAATGCGTCGGAGGCGGTGATCGCTTCTATCGCGCGTGCGTTGAACCTCAACGGTGACGAACGTGCGCACCTGTTCAACCTCGCCCGTCCCGAGCACTCGGCGCCGAAACGGAAGTCGGCGTCGAAACCGGACCACGCACGCGCGGGCACGATCCGCTTGATCACGTCGCTCGCTGCAACGCCGGCTGTCATCATCGGCAAGCGCAGTGAGGTGCTCGGATGGAACGCGCTCGGTCATCGACTCGTTGCGGGGCACCTCGACTTCGAGAGCCCAGAACGGATCAGCGACCGGCCGAACATGACCCGCATGCTGTTCCTCGATGCGCACACCCGCGAGCTGTACACCCGCCGGCAGGAGGAGGCGGTCCGTGCTGTGTCGTCGCTCCGTGTGCTCGGCGGGAAGAGCCCCGAGGACGGCGAGCTGACTGCGCTCGTCGGGGAGCTGACGGTGAAGAGTCCGGAGTTCGGGAAGCTGTGGGCGAAGCACCCGGTGGAGAACTGTGTGTCCGGCGCGAAGTCGTTCCGGCACCCTGAGGTCGGTGACTTCGACTTGAACTTCGAGGTGCTCACCCCGCCGGACGATTCCGGCCACCGGGTGCTCATGTACACCCCGGATTCCGGATCCTCCGCAGCCGGAGCGCTCGAGCTCCTCGGCCGTGGTGTGGAGGACCGCGTCACGAGCCCGACGGCCACGGCCCGCTGAATCATCACGGGAGAAGGCCCGACCCCGAGTGGGGTCGGGCCTTCTCTTCGCGCTCAGACAGTCGGAGCGACGACGACCGCCTCCGCAGTCGGCAGCACCTTGCGGCGTGGCCTGGCGAATCGGTCCATCATCGGCTTCTCGACGAGCGCGTAGAGCGCCCATCCGCCGACGAGTGTCAACCCGAAGAAGCCCGCGATGACCAGCACGGCGACCGGGGTTGAGAACGTTGCGTTGTGCATCATCTGACGGACCCAGAAGATGACGACGCCTTGGCAGAGGTAGAACCCGAACGATGTATCACCGAGCCACTGCATGGGCCGGGACTGCAGGAACGTCGGCCTCCCGGCTGCGTCGCCCGCTGCCGCCGTCGCGATGAGCATCGCGATAGGAACGATCGTGGCGACGTTGAACGTCCACACGAACGGCACCACGTTCGCGACGCCGTACCCGGCGGCGCAGGCAAGCAGGGCATGCCACATGCGGATCGCGGGCCACCGGTGCTCCATGACGATGCGGGCGAGTATGGACCCGAGGATGAATTCGAAGAGGCGGGACGGCGGGAAGATGTAGCCGAACCAGAACTGGAACGATGACACCGGGGTCAGCGCCGACTTCGGGCTGTCTGGTACGACGGTGAGGTTGATGACCTGCACGAGAATCATGCCGGCCACCATCATCGCCGCCCAGAACCAGAGCCGGTTCCCCGGTATCTTCCGGAGGCCGAGGATGATCAGCGGGAAGAGCATGTAGAACAGCAGCTCGCTGCACAGCGTCCACGACGGTGGGTTCACGGCGACGTTCACAGCACCATCCGGCGAGTACGAGTTCAGCAGGAAGAAGTTCAGCACCACGGCGTGTACGGGGGTGATCGTGGCGGCGAACAGCACCATGGCGAGGAGCCACATGACGAGGTGGTTCGGGAAGATCTTCATGATCCGCCGACGCCAGAACGACGTCATCTTCTCTCCTGGCTTCGCCGCCCAGGCGAGAAGGAACCCGCTGAGGACGAAGAAGAACGACACCCCGATGTAACCGGTGGTGATGAAGATCCTCTCCGCGGCGTCCGCGACCTGTTTGTCCGCGAAGAGGTTGATCGGATCGTTCGGCGGAATCGGCGATGCCGAGAGGGTCATATGGAACCCGAAGACCAGGAGCGCGGCGAAGAACCGCAGGCCGGTCAGCGACGGCAGCTTCGGCTGCCGTTTGATGGTGGGCGCCTCAATGGTCATCGGTTCCCGTCCTTTCGGGCGGGCAGCTGGACGCCGAGGCTGTGGGTGAAGTAGTTCGTCGGATCCCATTCCTGCTTCGCGCGCTGCAGGCGGGGATAGTTGCCCTTGTAGTAGAGGGTCGACCACGGGACGCCGGAGCGGTTCCGTTTCGGGTCCGCCATGTCGACGTCCGGATAGTTGATGTAGCAGCCGTCCATCTGGTCGCCCGGGACCGGGACGCCGCCGGTGTTCGGGAACAGCCCCTCGAAGGTCTCGCGTTCCCAGCCGAGGTAGAACGCGTCATCCTTTTCGTCCTGCCAGAAGGTCTGCAGGCAGATCTTGAAGATCGTGTCGCGCTGCGCATTGGCTGTGGCGTCCTCGGCGACGGCGTTCACCTGGCCGCCGAAGGAGAAGACGACCATCATCGTGTCCGGGTTGGTGAAGTCGGTCCGCGTCATCTGCTTCCACATCACACGCAGCTGCTGACTCGTGAAGCCCTTCTTGAAGTACGCGCTCTTGTGGGCGCCGCGACTGGTGGGGTTGGTGATGGTGGGGTTGTTGGTGCCAACTGTTCGTGTCGCCTGCATCCACGAGATCTGCTGCGTTTCGTAGAAGTCCGGGAGTGCAGGGAGCTCACCGCTGGGAGCGGTCATCGGCTCCGAGCTGACATCGACGCCGTCGGTGATGGCAGCGATGAATCGGTGCAGCACACCGGCGGCATCCGGCGCATCCGCGTCGATCTGGGTGAACATGCCGAGGCTTCCGTGCGCACGGTGGTTGAGGTTGAACAGGCTCGACAGGTTCGACTCGGGCGTGCCGGGGCCGCTGTAGCGTTCGTGCCAGGTGTTCCAGTTCGTCATGAGCTTCCGGAACGCGGTTTCGTCGACCTGTTCCCATGGGAACGACAGGGCGCTGACGAGTACCCGGGAAGGTGCTTTCACGAGCAGGTCCGCTGGGTTCGTCCCGATCGCGCCGGGCGAGCGGAACCAGTACTTGGTGACGATGCCGAAGTTTCCACCACCACCGCCGGTGTGTGCCCACCACAGGTCGCGGAGGGCGCCCTTGGACTCGCGTGTGGCGATGTGCGTCGAGACCTTCTTGTGCTCGTCGACGGTGACGACCTCGACGGCGTACAGGTGATCGACGACGAGGCCGTGCGCTCGGGTGAGGAGACCGTACCCGCCGCCTGCGATGTGACCGCCGGCACCGACGCTGTAGCAGATGCCGCCGGGGATGGTGACGCCCCATCCCTTGAAGAGCTTCTCGTACACGTTCAGCAGCCGTGCGCCGGGCTCGACGGCGAAGGCGCGCATCTTCTGGTCGTAGTACACATCGGTCATCGTGGAGAGGTCGAGGATGACCTCGACCTCGGGGTTGCAGACGAAGTCGGCGAAGCAGTGACCGCCGCTGCGCACGGAGACCTTCTTGCCCGCGGCGACCGCTGTCCGGACGGCGGCTTCTGCGTCCTTCGGCGATCCGATCAGACGCACGTAGTCGGGCTTCGCGACGAAGCGGACGTTGTTGCCGGTCATCATGTCGAGGTAGCGGGAGTCGCCCGGGGTGATGACGGTGCCGGTCGGGGCGAGAGCGTTCCGCGCTGCGGTGGCGGCATCCGAGGCGAATGCGGTGAGCGGGTTCGCGTTCTCGAGCGCGACCATAGCGCCGGCCGCGGCGGTTCCAGCGGAGCCGAACAGGAACGTTCGGCGGCCGACGTTGCTCTTCGGGGGCGCCTTGTCGGTGTTGGTGGTCGTCGGCATCGCTCAGCCTTCCTGAGGGGTGAGGTTGCGGTGGAGGGTGATCTCGGCCTTCGGTGCGACGAAGTAGTGCGGCACTGAGTACGAGATGGTGGCGAAGTCGTCGACGCCGCGGTTGCCGAAGTCGCCGGCGACGATTCGGGCGACCGATTCGTTGGAGACC
The DNA here is from genome assembly GCF_015351025.1 of Curtobacterium sp. VKM Ac-1376. Taxonomy (GTDB): domain Bacteria; phylum Actinomycetota; class Actinomycetes; order Actinomycetales; family Microbacteriaceae; genus Curtobacterium. The sequence continues at coordinate 10,501 of NZ_JADKRV010000010.1, forward strand.
TTCCACTTCACGAACAACCCCTTCTCGAGGTCGACGGCCTTGTAGTAGTAGGCGCCTTGCCAGGGTTCGGGTCCGCGGAGGCCGATGAGGAACTCGTCGTCGCCGTCTCCGTCGAAGTCTCGGCACATGACGGTGTGGCCGGGTCCTTCACCGTTCTCGTTCGGGTCGCCGTAGATGTCGAGGAGGTGCCGCTGCCATGTCGACGCTTCGGCGTCGCCGGTGGTCCGGGTGTAAACGGCGACCGTGTTGCCGTGGAACGGTTCGATCGCGGCGACGTATGCCAGCGGGTCGTCACCGATTCGGCCACCGTCGACGTCGCCGGAACCCTTGAAGGTGGTCTGTTCGAACTGGCTCGCCTCGCCGTCTCCGATGTGTTCCCAGGCGAAGTGCCCGGACGGCTCGTCGTAGTAGAGCCAGGTCACGCCTTCGTCTGATGCCATGAGGATCGAGTCCAGCGCGGAGCCGGGGATCAGTCCGGGTTTGTTAGCGACGCCGTGGATCATCCGGAAGTCGGTGCGGCTGATGACTTCTGCGTCCCACTCTTGCGTGGCGTCGTCGGGTTGGGTGAAGAGCGTGACGGGGAGGACGGCGTGGACGTCCTCGACGGCGACGATGGGGAACCCGATGATCTGCATGCGGTCAGCGCGGGAGAAGTGACCGACGCGGAGGCGGTGCATGCCGGTGGCTCGGCCCACGTAGTGGCGTTTCCAATTCTCGGTGCTGACGGCTGGGTCGCCGGGGTTTTCGAGCCAGTCGATCTTGCCGCCCTCGCCGTCGGCGTGGTGGATGGTTCCGCCGGGGCCGTAGAGCTGGTAGCAGACGACCAGGTCGGGCAGACCGTTGCCGGTGATGTCACCGGTCCCGGCTCCGACGGGCTCCTTGATTTTGTCGACGATGAGGTGCTTCTCCCATGTCGGCGACTTGTACCAGTAGATCTCGCCCACGGTCAGGCCGTAGCCGATGAGGTCGAGGTTTCCGTCACCGTCGACGTCGGCTGCTTCCAGCCAGTAGCCGTCGCGGAGGAAGTCCGTGACGGTCTCGGAGTCGAAGGTCGGTGCGGTGATCGGCAGCGTGCGTGCTGCCGTTTCGCGGATGGTGTTGATGGTCATTGGCGTGCCTTCCTGGTCAGGAGGGGATGGTGGCGGTGAGGGGTTCCGCGGACGCTGACGCGGTTATCCGACGGCGATGTGCGGAGGCGGCGGCCGCCATGAGGATGAGGGCAGTCATGGCGAGGGAAGCGCCGACGATGATCGGTGATCGGTAGCCGAGCCCGGCGGTGATGGTGAGACCGCCGAGCCATGCTCCGATGGCGTTTCCCGCGTTGAATGCGGAGATGTTGACGCCGGATGCGAGCGTGGGTGCTGCGGCCGCAAACTCGAGGACGCGCATCTGCATGCCGGGAACGGAAGCGAAGCCCACGGCGCCGAGGAGGAACAGTGCTGTGCCTGCACCCCAGGCGTTTCCGACGACGGCTGCGAAGCCGATGAGGACGACGGTGAGCGTACTGAGCAGCACGAGGAGTGTGCGGTCGAGCTGCCGGTCAGCGGCGCGACCGCCGAGCAGGTTGCCGACGAAGAGTCCGCTGCCGAACAAGACGAGCATCCACGGGATTGCCGTCTCCGGGAAGCCGGCGAGGTCGGTGAGGATCGGCGCGATGTAGGTGAACGTGCCGAACATCGCGCCGAAGCCGAAGACCGTGACGAGGATCGACAACCACACTTGCCCGTTGCGGAACGCGGCGAGCTCCCGGCGGAGCTGCCCGGTCGGCCGATGCTCCGCCGGCTGTGTCGGGATGAAGGCCAGGAGCCCGACAAGTGCGACCACTCCGATCCCGGTGATGGTCCAGAATGTCGACCGCCATCCGTAGGCCTGCCCGAGGAAAGTACCGAGCGGGACGCCGAGCACGTTCGCGACCGTCAGACCGAGGAACATGACCGATATCGCTTGTGCTTTCCGGTTCGCCGGCACGAGCGATGCGGCGAGGACCGAACCGATGCCGAAGAAGGCGCCGTGGCAGAGCGCCGCGACGATCCGACCGAGGAGCATCGCTCCGTATCCGCTGGCGACAGCAGAGAGGAGGTTGCCGACGATGAAGAGCACCATCAAGCCGCAAAGCACTGTCTTCGGCCGCATGGACGCGGTCGCGGCGGTGACGAAGACCCCACCGAACGCGACACTGATCGCGTAGCCGGATACGAGGTACCCGGCCTGCGGGATGGTGACGGAGAAGTCGTCCGCGACCTCGGGGAGCAACCCGAGGATGACGAATTCGGTGAGTCCGATGCCGAAGCCGCCGAGGGCGAGGGCGATCAGCCCGGCAGGCGGCCTCGTCCGCGCTTCGCTCATGCCAGCGACGGCACGACGTCAGCGCCGGGAACGAACGGCATGACCGCCGGGCCCATGCCGAAGAAGTTCGCGATTGCGGCGACCGTGCGGTCGGTGGCGCGTCCGTCGCCGTAGGGGTTGATGGCGGTCGACATCTCCGTGTAGGCGTCGGGGTCATTCAGGAGGCGCTGCACTTCGGCGACGATCTGTCCGCGGTGTCGGCTGACGAGACGTGAAGACCCGGTGAGGATCGACTCGCTCCGTTCCGTGATCTCGCGGAGGACGAGGGTGGGCTTGCCGAGGGCGGGGCCCTCTTCCTCGGCGCCGGAGCTGTCGGAGAGGATGATGTCGCTGCGGCGGAGGAGCCGGCAGAAGGACAGGTACGGCAGCGGGTCGACGAGGTCGACGTTGTCGATGCCGGACAGCACTGGGAGCATCACGGACCGGACCTTCGGGTTCAGGTGCAGCGGCACGACGATTCGGACGTCGTCGCGGGTGGCGATGTCTGCGAGGGCCTCGGCGATCTCCTGCATCGGCTGACCGTGGCTCTCTCGTCGGTGAGTCGTCGCGAGGATGACTCGGCGCGGATCCGTGTCGAGGTCCTCCAGCCGCGGGTCGCCGTAGGAGCGCAGGTTCTGCATGCCCCACGCGAGCGCATCGACGATCGTGTTGCCGGTGACCGTGATCGCGCTTTCCTTGACGCCTTCACGGATGAGGTTCGCGTGATTGCCCGGCGTCGGCGCGAGGTGGAGGGCCGCGATCTGGCCGACCAGCTTCCGGTTGGCTTCCTCAGGGAACGGGGATGCGTTGTTGCCGGACCGTAGACCCGCCTCGACGTGGATGACGGGTACTTGTGCGTGCAGTCCGGCGAGGGCGCCGGCAAGGGTCGTGGCGGTGTCGCCGTGCACGAGGACTGCGTCGAGGCCGGCAAGGTGCTCGCCCGCGCAAAGTCCCTCGAGGATGCGGTGGGTGACCTCGGAGAGGGTCTGCCCGTCTTTCATGATGGCGAGGTCGACGTCGGGGACGATGCCGAACTCTTCAAGGGTGCTCGTGAGCATCTCCCGGTGCTGCCCGGTGGAGATGAGCACGGTCCGAAAACGCTCGTCGTCGCGGAGAGCGTGGATGAGCGGTGCGTACTTGACGGCTTCGGGTCGGGTGCCGAAAACGATTCCGATGGTCTTCATGGTGGTGCTCCTGCCTGTTTCGGGGACGCCGAAGGAACCGGTGACGGACCGGTTGGCGTCGGTGATGGTGGGAGTGCTGGAGCTCAGGCCGCGTGGTACTCGAGTGCGAGCCAGATGCAGTCGGTGTCTGCCCGGTACTGGTGCCACGGGTAGGTGAACGTGCCGTCCACGTCGATGCAGAACGGGATCGGGTTCGTAGTACCGGGGCTGAGCTGCTGGTCTTCGTACAGCGCCGTGTAGGTCTTCTCGTCGAACTTCTGCATCCGGCCGAGCCCGCTGACTTGCGTGTGCACCTCGATGAACGGGTGCAGGTTGTGGATGCCGCAGTCGGTGCCGGCGGGGCTGAACCAGAGATTCGCCTTCACGGTGAACGGTTCCGGCGCCGACGGCAGCGCCGGCTGACGGAGCACGGTGCGCCGGTCGATGACGATGGTTCCGATGGTCTCTTGCGGGGACTTCAACAGGACCGGTCCGCCGTCGCCGTAGAAGTCCTGCCAGCCGAGATCCCGGGCGCGCTGTTCCTGATCACCCTCGGACTGCATGGTGATGGCGAGGAGAAGCTCACCGGTGACCGTCCCGTTGACGAGGATGGTCGAACTCATCGGCGGCAATGGGGCGAGCTGGGCCGTGCCGGTGAAGGCGTCGGTTTGAGCGAGGTTGACGACGACGGTTCGTCCGGTGATCGGGAACTCGACCGTGTCGCGGAGGATCACGGCGGATGCGAGTTCGCTGTCGAAGTTCAGTTTCTCTGCGGTGGTGATGCTCATGCCGACCCCCTGAGTCGTTGACCGTCAGATGAGGGCACCCCTGTAGAACCCCCACTCTGAACAGGAAAACTGCGGGATGAGGAAGTCGGTTGACTGACCGTGTGGCACTTCCTCGTCCCGCAGTGAGGCAATAACAACAGTTGCTCAGGATCGCTATCCACTCCCTGACAGTGACAGGCTGCCGACGGCGGGTTGCTTGACTGAGTCCAGATTGAAGCGCTACGACGCGCGCGTTGCATCGTGCATCAAACCTCGGCCGCAGTGAGACGTAAAAAGTCCGTTTCCGCCAGGTGACGAACGAGTGCCAGGCGGACGCCGTCGAAATTCACTTCGTGCACCCCGACACGCCCGGGGTGCGCCTGTCGAAGGCGGAAAACCCGCATACGCGTCTACCTCGTGGCAACCAGGTCCAAGTGATCCCTGATCGGCCATTTTCGTGGAACCGCTTCGATAACGAGCCCTCGCTGGCCAGCCGATCTCACACTCCAGATCCCGCCTGAGGCGTCGCCCCGCGCATAGCAGCGGCATGACCGATCACCCCCCTCAGACCCCTTCCGCTCCGACTCGGCCTGTAGCACACTCTGTTCCTAACACGGAACGAGACTCGCCGGAGATTCGGGAGGCGCTGATGAAGTACCGCCCCGTCAACGTCCTGCCCGCCGACTGGAACCGTGTGAAGGACTTCTGCCGGCAGGCTGTCCTCACCTACGGGCCGGTGAACGCGAAGGTCGCCGGAGAGATGCTCTCAACGGTGACACTCTTCGTCCTCTGGGCGACGCGTGAAGAGTACGCACCGCTCGACTACGAAGGCATCTTCCACCCCGCACTCATGGGTCGGTACCTGCGCAGCCGCGTCAGCAACAAAAACTCAAGCGCCTACAAGTCCCTTCACTCACGGCTCTTCCGCATCGCCAGCGCCGTCGCTGACGTCGACCACAACCGGAAGAAGCGCGGCCGGTTCGCCGTCCCCGTGCACGAGTACACCGCCGGAGAGCTCGCCGATTTGGAGAGCTGGGCCGCTACCCAGAGGACCGACATCCGCCGCCGCCGGGCTTACACGGTCCTCGCACTGATGGGCGGCGCAGGCCTCTGGACGAAGGAAGCACTCGGCGTCACCGGTGCCGACATCCTCGGCGATAGCAACGGGTACTCCATCCGCATTGCCGGCAGGAACCCTCGCGTCGTGCCCGTCTTGTCGGACTTCGCCGGATACCTCGAGAGAGTCATCGGACACCTCCGCGACGACGAGTTCGTGCTCTTCCACCGTGGGACCCCAGAGAGTCGCGCAGTCTCTCTCCGAACCTTGTACCGAGGTGCGCATCCGTCCCCGAACCCGCAGTGGTTCCGAGACACGTGGATGCTTCGTCAGCTGCGCGCGCTCCCCGCCAGCATCGTGATGCAGGCCGCAGGGATGCCCGACGTGACCACGCTCCGCCGCTACCTCCCGAACGCCTCAATGCCCTACGAGGAGTGGGAGTCCGCACTTCGCAACCCCGCCGCCTACGGCAGTGACAGCTGGATGGCCGCTTACGCAGAGCTCCGCGACGACGCCGAGACGTTCAACACGAAGTTGGGGCACGAGGCCAAGCCCGGGCGCCAGCCCGTTCCGCGGGACCGAACCGCCGGAGGCACGTACAAGCGGCGGGCCCCCGGCGGACTCTCGGCGCTGACGGCCGACGAACTGCGTGCCCAGGCAATCGAGACGGACAGCACCGCCTTCCCCGCAGGCACCCCTGCCGCTCCGTTCGAGACCACGAAGGCGCCAGAGCAGAACGACGCCAGCGAAGTGGAAGCGGCCGATGGTCACCTCGACATGGACGAGACACTGCCGCGACCTCGTGAGCGTCTTGAAGCCGACTGGATTCCGCAGCGTCCGCGCAACGAGTCCCCGAGCACTGTTGAACCGCCGAAGAGCCTGTACCTCCCGGCGCTACCAGAGGTGCTCGCCGAACGAGTCACGGACGACGAGCCGACCTCGGCAGCATCCGAGTTCAGTGCGCTGCGCGAAGCGCTCGTCGCCGATGCTCGCCGCACCCGACGTGGTGGCAAGCGATGAGCACCGCGATGTCCAACACCTGGGACAGCACCGTCGCGACGACGTTCGACCTGCTGCGAACGGTCGGTGAAGGCAGCTTGACCGAGCAGGAAATCGCCGCAGGTCCGGGTCCGATGACACCCATCGACGCTGACCTCGCACAGACATGGCTCAACCGAGTCATTCAGTCCCGTGTCCTCCCGCCGCTTGGGCAATGGCGGCTCCGCAACCGGGAACGGACCGGGAAGCGAGCCGGCGGTCCACCACCAGCCATCAACGACGCGGTCATCCTCACCATCGCGCTCATCCTCGTCATGGAACACTCGTCCGTCCGTGTCCAGGACATGGGACGTGCGCTGCAGCACCGGCTCACCCCAGAAGCCCGCGAAGTGCTCGGCATCGACCACCTCTACGACAACCCATTCCGGAACTGGTACTTCATCGCGCACCGAGCCATCCACCGTGTCATCGCCACCTGGGACCCCTACATCACCAACGACGGGGCGGAGCGGAACCAGTGGCGCGCGATGACCTACCAAGAACGCATCGCCTGGGAGGACGCCGTCGACCCGGCGTTCGTCGCGGAGATGACTGCCCGCGCGGAATGGTTCATGAACGCTCTCATCGAGATGTCCGTGCAGCAGCAGGCTCGCAAACACCGGCGGAAGAAGACCGCGATGACCATCGACCAGAGCGCGGTCAAGGCCGGCGCGGTCATGGCCCGATGGAAGCGGGACCCGAACACGGGCAAAGAAATCCCGATGACCAACCAACTGGACCCGACGACGGACAAGCCAGAGTCACGTCGTGTCCGGGCGCTCGAAGCGGACTGGGTGACGAAGAAGAAGGGCGCGAAGAAGCGCAACGCGGACCAAGAGGAACGCATCTCCCGCATCAAGTGGGAGCTGGGCTACATGGCGAACATCATCATCGATGTTCTCGAGAACCCGTCCGCTGACAAGAGGCAGCACGCGCCGCAGCTCATCCGCGCCATCAGTCTCGGCACCCCGAACAAGCGCATCGGCGGTCACGCCATCTCCCTGCTGGACTCGTTGCAGGCCCGCGGGTACGAACTGACTCGTCTGAGCTTCGACCGCGGATACTCGCAACTCAAGGACGAGTTCCACGAACAGCTCGTCGCGCGCGGCATCCCCGTCGTGAAGGACTACATCGACCGGCAGAAGGGCATCACCAACGGCGCCATCGGCAACTCAGTCATGGTCGAAGGACGGTACTACTGCCCGTCCACGCCCATGGAACTACTGCAGTCAACTGAGCTCTGGGAACAGGGCAAGCTCACGAACGAGGAGTACTGGGCCGCTCGGAAGAAGCTGGAGAAGTACGAGCTGCATCTTCACGAGAAGAAGGACAACGGCACCCTCCGCCTCAGCTGCCCCGCGTCAGGCCCGTCGCCGACAGCGGTCTGCCCGCTCCGAGAGCTGCAGAAGAACGCCGTCCCCATCGAGGAAGGGGACCGTGTCAGCATCCAGCTGTCGAACATCACCGACCGTCAAAAGGACTACAAGGTCTGCTGCCAGAAGTCCGTGTCGGTAAAGCCGACCACGCACGTGCAGCAGCGGCAGAAACTCCGCTACGGCAGCAAGGAATGGTTCGAAACGTACCGCGCCGACCGCAACAGCAGCGAATCGACCAACGACCTACTGCAGAAGGACCACAACCTCGAAGACACCCTCCGTCGCCCCATGCACGGTCTCGCCGCGCAGCAGTTCGCGCTCGCGCTCTTCGCAGTCGCATCGAACATGCGGCGCATCATCAAGTTCGAACACGAAACCCTCGTGATGGAACGACGTGTGGCCGCCGGCCGTGCACCGAAGCCGCGGAAGCAGGCAGGCGAATACCTCGACCGCGCCCGCGACCGCAACGGGGAAACCCGGTACATGCGGAACCCACCGCCACGCAAACTCGTCCCATGGGAGCCGCTGGAGTTACCACCAGTGCCCGCGTAGCGGGCTGACCCGCACCGGCACCGCCGGCAGAACCACATAACACCACCCGCACACCCCGACGCTCCGTCGCGCCTTCAACCAGCGGCTGAGCGTCCGGGGTGCTTTGGCGCGCCCGAAAACGGGCCGCAGAGGCGTCGAGTTGAGCCTGCGCGCGCCAAGATCCTGCGGCGAGCGCCCAAACGCGGCGCGGAACAGCGCCAGAGAACCAGAAGAGCCCCCGGCCGAAGCCGGGGGCTCTTCTATTGGGTCAGACCTGCAAACGCTGGAGACCAGACTTGCAATCAACCCTGTGGCGGTACCGGTGGGATTTGAACCCACGGTGGAGTTGCCCCCACACATGTTTTCGAGACATGATCCTTCGGCCGCTCGGACACGGTACCGGGAAAGAGTTTACACGATCCGGGAGGCCCGTGATGACACCCCGGGTCGGCTCGCCGTCCACAGGCGGTCACCTCCGGGGCTCTTCCCACACCCACAGGTCCGCCTCGTCTCCGGCAAGATCGACGGGCGTACCGTCCACGCCATGAGATCCCGCACGCTCATCGCACTCCTCACCTCGGTCCTGGGCAGCCTCGGCGTCGTCGGTGCCGCAGCCGTCGGTGCCCGCGCCGGTGTGAAGGGCCAGCGGGCGGCGGCGCAACGGGTCGTCGACATGCTGCCGACCCATGCCGACTGGTGGCGGGAGCGCCAGCAGCACGAGGGCCAGCTGCTCTACGTGGCCATCGGGGACTCGGCGGCGCAGGGCGTCGGCGCCACCGCACCCGGTCGTGGGTACGTGGGCCTGCTCGCCCGTCGCATCCGGCACCGTTCGCGCACGTCGGTCCGGGTGGTGAACCTGAGCGTCTCCGGTTCGACGACGTGGGGCGCGAAGCGTGACCAGCTGCCGAAGCTCCGGCACTACTCGCCCGACGTCTGCACCGTGTCGATCGGCGCGAACGACATCGCTGACTTCGACCCGGACAAGTTCGAGCGCAACGTCCGCGCGATCTACGGCGCTGTGCCATCGCACGCCGTGGTGGCCGAGCTGCCGTGCATGTTCGTGCCGGACCGAGAGCGCAAGGTGGCGGTGGCGAACGAGATCGTGCACCGCGTGGCCGACGAGTTCGGGTTGACCGTCGCGCCGCTGCACACGATCACGAAGCGGGTCGGGATCCGCCGGACGTTCTTCAACAGCTACGGTGACCTGTTCCACCCGAACGACCGCGGCTACGAGATCTGGGCGAGCGCCTTCGAGCCCGCGGTCGACGCCCGCGTCGACACGGTGGCGGCGATCCGGCACTACCTCTCCGCGCAAGAGGCGGAGACGCTCGGGCGCGAGGCCGGCGCCGTGGCGACCGCCCGCTCCGAGCAGGACACCGACGGCGCCGAGGCACTCGAGCACACGTCCCGCCAGGGTCCGGGCCCGGTCGAGCGGCTGCGCCACCGGATGACCGGGTCGATCGCGCTCCCCCACGAGCGCGACGAGCCGGACGAGCCGGACGACCGCGCCGGTGATGTCGGCCGTACGGCCTAGCCTCGACGACATGGCGCGCCCGCAGTCCCTCTACCGTTGCACCGAGTGCGGCTGGACCAGCATCAAGTGGGTCGGCCGCTGCGGCGAGTGCCAGACGTGGGGCACGGTCGAAGACTCTTCTGCTGCATCAGCGAGCACCCGCGGCACGGCGGCGGTGGCCGTGACCGGTGCCAGGGCCGCACGGCCGATCACCGAGGCCCGCGGCACGTCGGTCCAGCGCTGGCAGACCGGCATCGGCGAGTTCGACCGCGTGCTCGGCGGCGGGGTGGTGCCGGGTGCCGCGGTCCTGCTGAGCGGCGAGCCCGGTGTCGGCAAGTCGACCCTGCTGCTCGAGGTCGCCTCGCGCGCGGCAGCCGCCGGCAAGCGCGTCCTCTACGTCAGCGCCGAAGAGTCCGTCGACCAGGTCCGGCTCCGTGCCGAGCGCACCGGGGCGATGCACGACGACCTGTACCTGGCGAGCGAGGTCGACCTCGGCGTCATCATCGGCCAGATCGACCAGGTCCAGCCCGACCTGCTCATCGCCGATTCCGTGCAGACGATCTCGTCGAGCTCGATCGACGGCATCGCCGGTGGCACGTCCCAGGTGCGCGAGGTCGCCTCGACCCTGATCCGCATCGCGAAGGACCGTGCCCTGCCCGTCCTCATCGTCGGCCACGTCACGAAGGACGGCACGATCGCCGGCCCGCGACTGCTCGAGCACCTGGTCGACGTCGTCTGCCACTTCGAGGGCGACCGGCAGACCGCGCTGCGCTTCGTCCGGGCGCTCAAGAACCGCTTCGGCCCCACGGACGAGGTCGGCTGCTTCGACATGGGCGGCGACGGCATCCACGAGGTCCCGGACCCGAGCGGCCTCTTCATGTCGAAGAACACCACACCGGTGTCCGGCACCTGCGTCACCGTGGCGCTCGAGGGGCGTCGAGCGCTCCCGGTCGAGGTACAGGCCCTCATCGTGCCGAGTTCGGCGCCGCAGCCCCGACGGGTCGTGAACGGTGTCGATGCCTCGCGCGTGGCGATGCTGCTCGCGGTGCTCGAGCGCCGCGCCGGCCTGAAGCTCTCGGACGCTGACGTCTACGTGTCCACGGTGGGCGGGATGAAGCTCACCGAGCCCGGCGCCGACCTGGCGATCGCGCTGGCACTCGCGAGCGCAGCACGTGATCGCCCGTACCCGCACACCCTCGCGGCGGTGGGTGAGATCAGCCTCGCGGGCGAGATCCGACCTGCCACGGGCACGAAGCAGCGCGTGAGCGAAGCCACCCGCCTCGGGTTCACGACCGTGCTCGGGTCAGACTCCGGGCATCTGCGCGAAGCCCTGCGCGTGGTGTTCTCGATGACGCAGTCCGCCCGAGAACGCGAGCTCGACCGCGCCTTCTGATCGCCTATGCGCGCAAAGCGGCCAGCAGGTCCTCCGGCGTGGCTTGCATGGTGTGCGGCCCGGCGATGTCGAAGAACACGCCCTCGAGCATGTCGAGGTGGGCGGCCAGGAACTCCTCGAGCCGCGGCCCGTCGTAGACCATGACCTGCCGGATCTTCTCGTCCGGCACCATCGCCGTGTACGCGTCGGCCGACGAGAACAGCAGCAGGATGCGCTTGTCCGACCCCTCGCGGCCGAACACCCGCACCTGCATGTCCTTCTTCCCGGTGACGAGTCGGGGGACGATCACGATGTCGTGGCGGAGCGCGAACGCCACCGCAGCGACGTCCTGCTTCGCGAGGGCTTCCTCGAGCTGTTCGCTCCGGAATCGCTGTTCCTTGTCTGCCATCAGCTCAATTCCACCAGATTTTCGTCGATCCGTGCCGCACGGGTAGCCAGTCGGCCCAGAGCACGCTAGCCTGATGAGACCGCTTCGGCGGCGCTCAACGTCCGGGCGAGGTGGTTTGCCCCTCAACCGGGCCCCAGGGTCACTGGCCGAAAGGCCTGACCCCGAACCCGTCCCGCCGGCACCTGCCCGCGTGGCGCATTACCCCCGTCGACGTACGTCGGGGTCTCCGTCGGTGCAATCGCACCATGGCGGAAGCAAGAAAGCTAAGGAAACGCCATCATGGCATCTACCGGTACCGTCAAGTGGTTCAACAACGAAAAGGGCTTCGGCTTCATCGCCCCGGACGACGGCAGCGCTGACGTCTTCGCGCACTTCTCTGCGATTGCTGGCAACGGCTACAAGTCGCTCGAGGAGAACCAGAAGGTGGAGTTCGACATCACCGAGGGCCGCAAGGGCCCGCAGGCGGAGAACATCACCGTCCTCGGCTGATCACATCAGCTTGAACAGGCCCCGTCGTCTTCGGACGACGGGGCCTGTTGCTGTTCCCGGCCGAACGGACCGGAACCACGCAGCCGCAACCGGCACGCCGCGCCGACCGACTACTGCAGGATGAACTGCACCGAGCGCTTCGACTCCAGGTTCCCGACCCCCACCTGCAGGTGGTAGCTGGCTCCCCCGGCGGTGACCGCGGGCCGTGACGAGTCGCACGTCGACGTGGACGAGCGGGTCCGGTCCCAGGCGATCGCGGGGGTCGTCAGCGTCTGACCGGCCTTGATCGTGACGTCCTGGTTCGTGCCACCGGTCTGGCAGTCCTTCGACGACCAGTACTGCTCCTCGCCCGAGCTGATGGTCAGCACCTGCTGCGCCGACCCGAGGTCCAGGTGGCAGGAGTTCGTGCCGGAGTTCTTGATCGACATCGCGATCTCCGGGTCCTCGGTGGGCCCGTAGGCCTGCTTGTCGAGCACGGGGGTCAGGACGATCTGGTCCTTCGTGCAGGTCGATCCTCCGGCGGCAGCGGACTTCGAAGCCGAAGCTGAAGCAGAGGCGGACGGCTTCGGCGCATCGGACCCCGGAGAACCAGAACCAGCAGCCGAACCAGCACCAGCAGACGCCGACGAAGTCGGCGCCGCGGACGTCGCCCCGCTTCCTCGCCCGACGACGATGAGCACGACGACGAGCACGATGATCGTGAGCACCCCGAGCACGAGGACCCGACGCCGCCAGTAGACGACCGGCTTCTCGGGCCCGACGGGGTGACGCAACGACGACATGCGGACAGGGTAGACAACGCCACGAGTCGCGAGCGGCAACCCCGCCGGGCACGACGAGAAAGCGTCAGAGGATCTTCAGCATGCGGGTGTTCCCGAGGGTGTTCGGCTTGACCCGGGCCAGGTCGAGGAACTCCGCGACCCCTTCGTCCGACGAGCGGACCAGTTCGGCGTAGACCTCGGGCGGGACGACGCTCTCGCCGATCTCCAGGTACCCGTGCTTCGCGAAGAAATCGACCTCGAAGGTCAGGCAGAAGATCCGGGCGACACCGAGTTCGCGAGCGTCGTGCTCCAGGGCTTCGAGCATCCGGTGCCCGACGCGCTTGTGGATCCACTGCTCGTCCAGGGCGAGCGTTCGCACCTCGGCGATGTCGTCCCAGAAGACGGCGAGCGCGCCGCACCCGATGGGGGTGCCGTCGGGCCCTTCGGCGATCCGGAACTGCTGGATCGAGCCGTACAGGGCGACGTTCTCCTTGCCGAGCAGGATGCGCCGGTCGACGTAGGGGGCGATGAGCCGCTGGATGTGCGGGACGTCCGAGGCGAGCGCCGGACGCACGAGGATCCCGTGCTCGTCACGCTCGTGGAACGCGTGCTTCCCGTGCTCTGTCATCCGCACCACACTACTGCGCAGCCAACAGGCGAGAACAGCACCACAGGGGGACAGCCCCGCTGAGTGCCGCCCAGGTCGAGCGGCCTACCGTCCGGTGCATGCCTCAGATCATCGAAACCGTCGACGTCAACGTCCCCGTCCGCCAGGCCTACGACCAGTGGACCCGTTTCGAGGAGTTCCCGCACTTCCTCGACGAGGTCGAGAAGATCGTCCAGGTCGACGACAAGACCACCGACTGGACCGTGAAGGTCGCCGGCCAGGTTCGTGAGTTCCGCGCCCTGATCACCGAGCAGCACCCCGACGAGCGAGTCGCGTGGACCGTCAAGGACGGCGAGACCGAGCACGCCGGCGTCGTGACCTTCCACAAGCTCTCGGACGCCGAGACGCGTGTGACCGTGCAGATCGACTGGGAGCCCTCCGGCATCCTCGAGAAGCTCGGCTCCGCCGTCGGCGTCGGCGGCCACGCCGTCAAGAAGGACCTGCAGAACTACAAGGAGCGCGTCGAGAACGCACCGACCCAGCCGGGCTGGCGCGGCGACGTGCAGGCGTAGTCGGCACCCCACGACGGACGGGAGGCGCGGTGCCAGCGGGCACCGCGCCTCCCGTCCGTCGTTCCCCCGTTCGGCATCCCCCCATCGAAATGCCGACCTGACGAGCGAGCGCGAGCCTGGCAGAGTGGTGACACCGGCCGCCGCGCTGGTTCAGTTTTATCATGTCTGAGACAGATGTGAGAGTGGGGACACGTGATCGAGTACAACGACGACGACGCGCACCGACGGGAACTGTCGCGCAAGCTGCAGCTCCTGATGGACGTCGTCGAGGCGAACTCCGGCCAGCGACCGCCGTACAAGGAGATCGCCGCCGAGGTCGAGGCGCAGGGTGCGTCGATGAGCCGACCGCGTTGGGGGTACATGCTCGGCGGCAACGGGCCCGCCGTGCGAGACCCGCGCCTCCTCGCGGCCCTCGCGTCGTACTTCGGCGTGCCGGCCGAGTACCTGACGGACGCCGCGGGCAACACGGACGTGCCGGAGCGGGTGCAGGCGCAGCTGGAACTCGTGCTCGAACTCCGCAAGCGCGAGGTGGTCGCGTTCGCCACCCGTCGCCTGGGCGAGTTCGCCTCGGCCGACGAGATCCGCGACTTCACCGAGCACCTGCGCCGGCTGGACGAGTCGGGCACCACACCGTGAGCGGGTACCGGGACCGCTTCGGCGCCCTCCGCCGGCAGGCCGAGGCCCGTCGCCGCGTGCAGCGCCTCGGCCTCCCCCGCCGACTGTCCCTGCCGGAGCTGACGGCCCGCGCCGAGGCCGCCCTCGGGAAGCCGATCCACGTGCGCACCACCGAACTACCCGGCGACCTGTCCGCGCGGCTCATCCAGCGCACCGACCACGCCCTGCTCGAGACCCGGCCCGGCCTGTCCGAGCGCTCCCGGGTGGCCTGCGTGCTGCACGAGCTCGCCCACGTGTTCATGGACGACGGCGGCTGCGACCACCAGGCGTACACCGGGCTGCTCAGCGGCAGGACGGCGTTCACCCGCTCGCTCGACACCCCGCACGAGCAGGCCGTCGAGCTCGTCGCGGACCAGCTCGCGCTCCGGATCGGCCTGCTCGACCCCGAAGGCCAGCCCGGGATCTTCCGGTGACGCGATGACACTGCACGTCTGGGGATCGATCCCGGTCTGGCTCATCCTGACGGTGCTCGTCGTCCGGCTGTTCCTGGTGCGCACCCAGTCGGCGAGCGTGACCTGGCTCATGGTCTGCTGCAGCTTCGTCGCCGTCGGTCTGACGATCAACCAGCCCGACGTCACCACGTTCCTCGCCGATGTGACGCACGTACCGAACATCGCGGACCTGCTCGGCCGGTGTCTGATGGTGTGCGGCTTGTTCGCACTCGCGCAGTCGGTCGAGGCCGCCGCTCGTTCCGCCAAGCTCCTGCGCCCCGGCCGGATCACCAGCTGCGTGCTCGTGCTCATCGCGCTCGTCGTGCTGTTCAGCCTGGTCGACGCACCGACCCCCACGGCGCAGTTCATGACGGTCTACGGCGACCAGCTGCCGACCGCCCTGTACTCCGCCGTCGAGATGACCTACATCGCGGTCGTCATCGCCCGGTCCGCCGTCGCCGTGCTGCGCGGGTTCCGGAGCGACGACGGTCTCGGTCGCCTGTACTGGCTCTTCGTCGTCGGCGCCGCCGGCCTGGTGCTGCTCGCGGCCGTCGCGATCGCCCTCGACGCCGTGCACGTGGCCGGTGCCGACGGCGCGGTCGGAGTCCTGTCGACGCTCTACACCCCGGTCTTCCTGGGCTCCATGGTCCTGCTCGCCATCGGCGCCGCGGGCGGCGTGCTGCCCGACGCCGCTCGCGAGTTCCGTGACTGGCGAGACGCCCGGGTCCGGTTCCGTGCGCTCGAGCCGGAGCTCCTCCGACTCGAGCGGGCCTCGGGCAACACCGGGCTCTACTTCACGATCGTGTGGCAGCGTCGCCAGTGGCGGAGCCGGCAGCACCGGCTCTCCGTCGAGATCGAAGACCGCGCGCGCGAGGCCGGGCAGGACGTCCCAGCGGCTGCGACGCTCACCACGGCACGACTCAGGGAGCTTTCATGACCGGCGCACGCATCACCGCACTCGGCACCGCGGCGGGAGTGGTCGGCGCACTCGGGCTCGGTGCCTTCGTCGCCCGGCGGCTGCTGTTCCCGACGCCGTACTCCGCGACCGCCACGGTCCGCAGTTCCACCGACACCGAGGTCGAGCTCGCCGCCAGCCGCGACACCCGGCTGCCGGGCACCTACGACCTGCAGCGGGACGGCACCCGGGTGCAGGTCGGCGCCATCGTCGGCGGGAGCACGGAGACCGGGGCCAGCAGCGACAGTGACACCGTCCGCCGCAGCGTCACCGGCGCCGTGACGCCCGGTGTGTGGGCCTGGGACGCCCTGCGGTACGACGGACCGGACGACGTCCCCGGTGACGAGCCCGAGGCCGCCACGACCCACGTGGTCCACGTGCACGGCCAGTCGCTCGGCCCACGCCAGGTCCTCCGCGGCCTCGGGGTCTGGCGCACGCTCGGTGCCACGTCCGAGGTCCTCGACACCACCGGCCTGCCGCTCCGCTCCCTCGACCCGCAGGCCGCCGACCGCATCGTCGGCGCCGTCCGTGCCGCCCGTGCCCGCGGTGTGCAGCGCGTGGTCCTGCAGGGCTGGTCCGCTGGCGCACTCGCCTGCTCGGTCGCCGCCGCACGCGTCGACGTCGACGGGCTCGTGGGCGTCTCGCCACTGCTCGACGTCGGCTCGGCACTCCGCGGCGCGGTCCGCGCGGCGCACCTGCCCGGCTTCGTCGGCACCGTCGCAGCGCGCATCGCGACCACCCCGGCGCTGTCCCGGCTCGCCGGGGCGCCGAAGCCGGTCACGACCACGGCCTGGCAGGACTCGTCGACGCCGACGCTCCTGCTCCACTCCGAGGCCGACGCCCTGGTCGCCGCCGACGACGTGGCCGCGGTCACCGCTCGGCAGCACGCCGCGTCCGTCGGGTTCCAGACGGCCCCGCACACGCTCGAGTGGAACGAGGACCCGGAGCGCTGGGAGAGCGCCGTCCGCGACTTCGCCGCGGGGCTGCCGGACGGCTCCTGAGACGCTGGCGCCCGGGAACGCGCAACGGCCCCGGTCTGCGAACAGACCGGGGCCGGCTGCGACTCGATCCGTTGGGGGGAACCGATCGAGTGCACCGCGCGAGGAGTTGGGGGGAACGTCTCGCGCGTGACCCTCACAGTACCCCCGGACGAGGGTGGGGGAACGTACGACGCGCAGATCGGCCTGCCCGGATCTGCACGCGGCCCGTGAGCGGGCCGAACGACAGACGGGAGGCCCGGTGCCAGCTGGCACCGGGCCTCCCGTCTGCGGAGCGTCGGGTCCTAGGACTCGATCTCACCCTGGGGCGTGTCGGTCACGGCCGCCTCGACGGCGGCTGCGCCCGCGAGCACCTCTTCGCGGCCCGGCTGACGCCCGGTCTCGAAGTGGAACGCACCGTCGACGAAGTCGACCTTCACGTGGTCCCCGGCGTTGAGCTCACCCTGCAGGATGTGCTCGGACAGCTGGTCTTCGATCTCGTGCTGCATCGCGCGGCGGAGCGGGCGAGCACCGAGGGACGGGTCGAACCCGACCTTGATGAGCTGCTCCTTGGCGGGGAGCGTGAGCTCCACCGTCATGTCGCGGTCGAGCAGACGGTCGGCCAGACGCTTGACGAACAGGTCCACGATCTGCAGCAGCTCGGGCTGCGAGAGCTGCGGGAACACGATCGTGTCGTCGACACGGTTCAGGAACTCCGGCTTGAAGTGCTTCTTGAGCTCCTCGTTGACCTTGCCGCGCATGCGGTCGTAGCCGACGGCCGAGTCACCCTCGACCTGGAAGCCCACCGGGCCACCGGCGATTCCCTGCGAACCGAGGTTCGTGGTCATGATGATGACGGTGTTCTTGAAGTCGACCACGCGGCCCTGACCGTCGGTGAGACGGCCTTCCTCGAGCACCTGCAGCAGCGAGTTGAAGATGTCCGGGTGGGCCTTCTCGATCTCGTCGAACAGGACCACGGAGAACGGCTTGCGGCGCACCTTCTCGGTGAGCTGGCCGCCCTCCTCGAACCCGACGAACCCGGGAGGGGCACCGAACAGACGCGAGACGGTGTGCTTCTCACCGAACTCCGACATGTCGAGGGAGATCAGTGCGCCCTCGTCGTCGAACAGGAACTCGGCGAGGGCCTTCGCGAGCTCGGTCTTCCCGACGCCCGTGGGGCCGGCGAAGATGAACGAGCCGGAGGGACGGTTCGGGTCCTTCAGGCCGGCACGGGTGCGGCGGATGGTCTTGGAGAGGGCCGAGATGGCCTCTTCCTGACCGATGACGCGCTGGTGCAGGGCCTTCTCCATGAAGACGAGACGCGAGGTCTCCTCTTCGGTGAGCTTGAACACCGGGATGCCCGTGGCCTGCGCCAGGACCTCGGCGATGATGCCCTCGTCGACGGTGCCGGACGCGGCGACGTCACCTGCACGCCACTGCTTCTCGAGGCGGAGACGCTCGCCGAGGAGCTTCTTCTCCTCGTCGCGCAGGCTCGCGGCCTTCTCGAAGTCCTGCTCCTCGATGGCGGCTTCCTTCGACCCGCGGACCGTCGAGATCTTCTCGTCGAACTCGCGGAGCTCCGGCGGCGCCGACAGGATCGACAGACGCAGGCGAGCGCCGGCCTCGTCGATCAGGTCGATGGCCTTGTCCGGCAGGAAGCGGTCCTGCACGTAACGGTCCGCCAGGTTCGCCGCGGAGACGATCGCCCCGTCGGTGATGGACACCTTGTGGAACGCCTCGTACTTGTCGCGGAGGCCCTTGAGGATGTTGATGGTGTGCGGCAACGACGGCTCGTTGACCTGCACCGACTGGAAGCGACGCTCGAGCGCGGCGTCCTTCTCGAAGTGCTTGCGGTACTCGTCGAGCGTGGTGGCACCGATGGTCTGGAGCTCACCGCGGGCGAGGAGCGGCTTGAGGATCGAGGCGGCGTCGATCGCGCCCTCGGCGGCACCCGCACCCACGAGGGTGTGGATCTCGTCGATGAAGACGATGATGTCGCCGCGGGTGCGGATCTCCTTCGTGACCTTCTTCAGGCGCTCCTCGAAGTCTCCGCGGTAGCGGGACCCGGCGATGAGCGACCCGAGGTCGAGCGAGTAGAGCTGCTTGTCCTTCAGCGTCTCGGGCACGTCGCCCTTGACGATCGCCTGCGCGAGGCCCTCGACGACGGCGGTCTTGCCGACGCCGGGCTCACCGATCAGGACGGGGTTGTTCTTGGAGCGGCGGGAGAGGATCTGCATGACCCGCTCCATCTCCTTCTCGCGACCGATGACCGGGTCGAGCTTGCCGTCGCGCGCCGCCTGGGTGAGGTTCCGACCGAACTGGTCGAGGACCTGCGAACCCTGCTGCGCGTTCTGCTGCTGCTCGCCTCCGACGGCGACGGCTTCCTTGCCCTGGTACCCGGACAGGAGCTGGATGACCTGCTGGCGGACCCGGTTCAGGTCGGCGCCGAGCTTCACGAGCACCTGGGCTGCGACACCCTCGCCCTCGCGGATCAGGCCGAGCAGGATGTGCTCGGTGCCGATGTAGTTGTGACCGAGCTGCAGCGCCTCGCGCAGGGACAGCTCGAGCACCTTCTTCGCGCGCGGCGTGAACGGGATGTGCCCCGTCGGCTGCTGCTGGCCCTGGCCGATGATGTCCTGGACCTGCTCGCGGACGGCATCGAGCGAGATGCCGAGCGACTCCAGCGCCTTGGCGGCGACGCCCTCGCCCTCGTGGATGAGGCCGAGGAGGATGTGCTCGGTGCCGATGTAGTTGTGGTTGAGCATCTTCGCTTCTTCTTGAGCGAGGACGACAACACGACGGGCCCGGTCGGTGAATCTCTCGAACATGTGCTCTCCCTTGGCCCCTCGTGAGCGGAGCCGACGCTGTGCCGGAATCGTGTGACTCCGGCCAAGTACTTCGAGAGTAACCAGCGCTCAGCCCCTGGGCTGCCCCTGTTCGCCGTGGGCGTGACCAGGGTGCGTCTTGTGCGCAGTGAGCGAACGAGAAGACGGATCGGAGGCCCGTGGCGGGGTCCGCCACGGGCCTCCCGTCCTCTTCGTGGGTCGCGTCCCAGGCCTGCCGCACCGCGCGACGCAGGGCGCGCGGGGAAGGTCCGCTCGGTAGCATCCGAGCATGGAGCAGCCCGTCGTCGGCCTCGTCGTCCACCCGACCAAGAACGTGCAGGAGTCCGTCGTGACCCTGCAGCGCTGGAACGCGTCCGGCCGGGGCGAACTCCTCGCCCGCCGTGCGGACGCGCAGCGCCTCGGAGGCGGGGTGGAGGTGGTCGAGGACGACGACTTCACGGACCGCGTCGACCTGGTCGTGGCGCTCGGCGGTGACGGCACGATGCTCGGGTCCATGCGACTCGTTGCCAAGCGCCCGGTGCCCGTGCTCGGGGTGAACTACGGGAACGTCGGGTTCCTGGTCGAGATCGAGCCGCCCGAGCTCGAGGTCGCGTTGGAACGACTGTCCGCCGGTCAGTACCAGCTCGAACCCCACCACGCACTCGAGGCCCGGCTGTCCTGGGGTGGCGCACGGACCGACTACCTGGCGTTCAACGACCTGACCATCGTCCGGCGGCCCGGGGCCGGGCAGGTCTCGGCCGACCTCAGCGTCGGCGGGCTCGGGTACGGCTACTACCGCGCCGACGCCATCGTGGCCGCGACCCCCGCTGGGTCCACCGCCTACAACTACGCCGCTGGCGGCCCGGTGCTCTCCCCCGCGCTGTCCGGGTCCGTGGTGACCCCGGTCGCGCCGATGGCCGGGATCGACCGGTCCGTGGTGCTCGCCGCCCGGGAGCGCTACCGGTTCGACATCGCCGAAGGCACCCGGAGCGCGGCGCTCGAGGTCGACGGGCTCGTCGTGGGTGAGGTCGCCACCGGAGCCCAGATCGACATGCGCCTGCGGAAGGACGCCGGCAGCGTCGTGCGACTGGACGCCGAGCGGCACGGGCGCACGGGCCGCGTGAAGCTCAGCCTGCTCGACCTGCCGGTCCGCCCCGACCAGCTCATCGAGCTCATCCCGAACGACCTGCGGCAGAAGCTGGGGCGCGAAATCGACGAGTGAGGCCGGGGAACGTGAATGGCCCGCCCGAGCAGTGCTCGAGCGGGCCGTCCCATCACCCCACCGGATCGTCTTCCCACAGAACGACCCGGTTTCCCCGCGCCGGCACGGGTGAGCGCGCCGGCGGAAGTCCACTGACCTAGTCGGTCAGGTACAGCTGCATGTCCTGCGAGACCGCCTTGGCGAACAGGCGCAGCTTGGCGCGCGACTCCACCCGGCTGACGGCCTGGCGGGTCGTGTGCACGATCTTGGAGATCTCGTCGAGGGTCATCGGCTTGTCGTCGTCCAGGCCGTAGCGCATGCGGATGACGTTGGCCTCGTCGCTGGGCAGCTCGGCGACGATGGAGCGGATGTCGCGGTGCAGCAGCGTCGTCTCGGTCAGTTCGTTCGGGGACGCGGCGTCCTCGTCCTCGATGAAGTCGCCCAGCTCGCTGTCGTCGGAGTCGCCGACGACGGTGTGGATCGAGACCGGCTCGTGCGAGCGACCCTTGAGGTCGACGAGTTCCTCGACGCTCATGCTCAGCTCGGCGGCGACCTCTTCGGGCATCGGCGCACGGCCGAGGTCGACGGTCAGGTCACGCTCGGTGCGCGAGATCTTGTTGATCAGCTCGACGGTGTGCACCGGGATGCGGATCGTGCGGGCCTTGTCGGCGAGACCACGCGAGATCGCCTGGCGGATCCACCACGTGGCGTACGTCGAGAACTTGTAGCCCTGCGTGAAGTCGAACTTCTCGACGGCGCGGACCAGGCCGAGGTTGCCCTCCTGGATGACGTCCATGAACGGCAGGCCGCGCTGCGAGTAGCGCTTGGCGATGCTGACGACCAGGCGGAGGTTCGAGGTGATCATCCGCTCCTTGGCGCGCTCGCCGTCACGGACGAGCCAGCGGAGTTCACGCTGCAGGGTCTTCGGCAGGCCCTTCTCGGTTGCGAGCTTCTCCTCGGCGAAGAGCCCGACCTCGATGCGACGGGCGATCTGCGCTTCCTCCTCGGCGGTGAGGAGCGAGAGGCGGCCGATGTGACGCAGGTAGTCGCCGACCTGGTCGACGGAGGCGCCGCGGACACCGGCGAGCTGCTCGTCGGCCTCGACCTCGGTGTCGAGGGAGGTGGTGGCGGACTCGGCGGTCGCGGTCTTCGATGCCGATGCCTTCTTCGTGGCAGTGCGGCGGGTGGTGCTGGGTGCAGCCGTTGCGATCGTCATGGTGTTTCTCCCTGCGTTCGACGGTGATGGCTTCGTGGGGTGTTGCCGGGGGTGCTGATGAGTAAAGCGGTCGGGAGGTGTACCCCACAAATCGTTCGGAGCGATTCTCAGGGATCTCCGTGCTTCGTCATCCAAACCGTCCCCCGCGGGGTACAGCCCACCGGCAGTCTCGTCCCCCACACCGCCGCAGATCAAGCGCATGACGTGATGTTTCCGGCGTTGCAGGGGTGTTTCGTCGGCGTTTCGCACCATGTACCCCGCAGCAGTGCGTCCTGCGGACATGCGAAAGGGGTACGTCCGACCCGATCTGTCCGATCTGGTCGTCGTACCCCGAATACCGAATGGGTGGGGGTCACCAGGAGGGTTCGAGCCACCCGTCCCGGCGCTTGGACACCTCGAGGTCGGCGTCCCGGTCGAACTCGTCGTACTCGCTCTCGATGTCACCGACGAGGCTGCGGCCGGTGAAGGGTGTGGTTGTCATGCGGACGATGCTCACCCCGGCACGCGTCGGCGAGGTGAACGGTGCGTGACGGGGCGTCGGCGCTCAGACGTCGAGGTCGTCGACGTCGCCGTCGTCATCGACGCCGGGACGATCACGGGGCGACGCGCGCACGACGGACACCGGGTGCCCGAAGGCGTCCTCCAGGTCGAGGTCGTCGAGGTCGTCGACGGGCTCCGGGAAGGTCGGCATGCGCGACAGACTCACACCACGTGGTGAACGCGGGGTGAAGTGGAACGTGCGCTGGCGGCTACTCGGCGGACGTCGGAGCCGGCGCGGGGTAGCCGTGCTCACGCTCGAAGCGGGCGCGTTCCTCGGCCTCGACCTTGGCGTACGCGGCACGCTCGGTCCGGTCGGCACGCATGATCGCGCGCATCACGAACCAGAAGATCAGGCCGACGACGATGGTCGGCGTCAGGGCGAAGACGATCCCGCTTACGACTCCTTCAGGCACCGGAGCATGGTACCCCGGGGAACCGACGGCTACTTCACCAGCGGGAAGAGGATCGTCTCGCGGATGCCGAGGCCCGTGATGGCCATCAGCAGCCGGTCGATCCCCATGCCCATGCCGCCAGACGGCGGCATCGCGTGCTCCAGGGCCCGCAGGAACTCCTCGTCGACGCGCATCGCCTCGGGGTCACCGCCGGCCGCGAGCTTCGCCTGCTCGACGAACCGCTCGCGCTGCACGACCGGGTCGACGAGCTCGGAGTACGCCGTGGCCAGCTCGAAGCCGCGGATGTACAGGTCCCACTTCTCGACGATGCCCGGACGGGTGCGGTGCTGTCGGGTGAGCGGCGAGGTGTCGACCGGGAAGTTCATGACGAAGGTCGGGCGGTCGAGCGAGTCGATGACGAAGTGCTCCCACAGCTCCTCGACGTACTTGCCGTGCGTGGCGTGGGCCACCTCGACGCCCTCGGCTTCGGCGAGCGCCTGCAGCTCGGACAGCGGGGTCTCCGGGGTGATCTCCCGCCCGGCGGCCTCGGACAGCGAGCCGTACATGTCGATGCGGGGCCATTCGCCACCGAGGTCGTACACGCTGCCGTCGGGCAGGGTGACCTCGAGCGACCCGCCGGTCACCGCACGGGTCGCGTTCTGCACGAGCTCCTGCGTCAGGTCGGCCATCTGCTCGTAGTTGCCGTACGCCTGGTACGCCTCGACCATCGCGAACTCGGGCGAGTGCGACGAGTCGGCGCCCTCGTTGCGGAAGTTCCGGTTGATCTCGAACACGCGGTCGATGCCGCCGACGACGGCGCGCTTCAGGAACAGCTCGGGTGCGATGCGCAGGAACAGCTCGGTGTCGAAGGCGTTCGAGTGCGTCACGAACGGTCGGGCCGAGGCACCGCCGTGCTGGGTCTGCAGCATCGGGGTCTCGACCTCGAGGTACTCGTGCGAGGTGAAGGTCTGGCGGAGCGACGTCATCACCGCGGCGCGGGCTCGGACGGTGGCGCGCGCTTCGTCGCGGACGATGAGGTCGAGGTAGCGCTGGCGGACCCGCGTCTCCTCGTTGAGCTCGTTGTGCAGGTTCGGCAGCGGCAGGATCGCCTTCGCCGCGATCGCCCAGTCGTCGACCATGATCGACAGCTCGCCCCGGCGCGAGGAGATCACACGGCCGTGCACGAACACGTGGTCGCCGAGGTCGACGAACTCCTTCCAGCGGGCGAGGGACTCCTCCCCCACCTCGGCCAGGGACACCATCGCCTGGATCCGGGAGCCGTCACCGGACTGCAGGGATGCGAAGCAGAGCTTGCCGGTGTTGCGCGAGAACACGACGCGGCCCGCGATGCCGACGACGTCCTGCGTCTCCTCGCCGGTCTCCAGGTGCGCGTACTGCTCGCGCACGGCTGGGATCGTCGTGCTGATGGGGAGCTCGGCGGGGTACGCCTCGATGCCGGACTCGAGCATCTTCGCCCGCTTGTCGAGCCGGACCTGTCGCTGCTCGCTGGTCTCCTGCTCGGCCAGTGCGGCGGCGTCGGCGATCGCGGTGTCGGGGGTGACGGTCTCGTCGGTCATGCGGGTGCGGCTCCGATGGTCGTGGGGGTCGGGGGAAATGCTACCCGCGCCGCGCTCCCGCCCCCGAACCGCTACAGCGTCGACTGCCCGTCGGCCGCCGTCAGCGCGTTGTCGACGGCGGAGCGGACGAGCGCTCCGAGGACACGCCCCGGATGCTCGACCCCGATGCCCGACAGCGTGCCGGCCGACTGGTCGACGATCGCGGTCGAGAAGCTCACGGCGGCCCGCACCGCGTCGGCGTACGCGGGTCGGTCCCCCTCGGCCACGACGAACGGCTCGGCGCCCATCTCCACCACGAGCGCCTGCGCGATCGGCAGCACGGGCGCTGGAGCGGTCACCGCGCAGTAGGCGTCACGCAGCCGCGACAGGTCGACGCTCGTGCCCGTGAACGCCATCGCCGGGTGGATCGCCAACGGGATCGCCCCGGCTGCCATCGCCGGAGCGAGGATCCCGACGCCGTGGTCCGGGCTCGTGTGCACGACGAGCTGCCCCGGCTGCCAGATCCCGGCGTCCGCCAGGCCCTGCACGAGCGACGCGAGCTGGTCGTCGGGCACCGCGAGCAGCACGAGTTCGCTCCGCTCGACCAGGTCCGGCGTCGCGAGCACGGGTGCGCCGGGCAGCATGGCCTCGGCACGGTCGCGGCTCTCGGCGGACACGGCGGTCACCCCGACCACCGCGTGCTCCGCGTTCGCCAGCGCGGCACCGAGGACCGGGCCGACCCGGCCCGCGCCGACGATCCCGACGCCGAGACGACCGGCCCTCATCGGACGGCTCCGGTGGGCGGCACGTCGGACCACCCCGGGCCGGGAGGCACGGTGCCGGGCCGCTGGTCCGCTGCCGGTCCGGCAGGGGTACCGGACCCGGGCACGGACAGGTCCGCGACGTCGGTGGCGGTGGTGGGGCGGGCCTCCCGTTCGCGCCAGCGGTGGCTGGTGTCGAGCGCGGCCGCCTCGACGGCGCGGTGGGTGGTCTCGGACCACAGTCGCTGCGCGTCCCGTGCGTCCAGGGCACCGACGCGCGCGGAGACCGGGCCGGCCACCGTGTGCACGTGGACGGCGGCGAGACGCAGCGCGCGCTCGAGCGGACCCTGCTCGACCTTGACGCTCTGCACCCGGGGCAGCGGCACGATGACGAGGGACCGCCAGACGGCGCCGAGGCGGAGCAGCACCGCGCCCTGCACGAACCGGTAGCCGTTGCGGCGGAACGCGAAGGGACGCAACCACGCGGCGCGACGCGGCGAGTGCACGAAGCCCCCGCGGTCACCGGTGGTCGTGAGGCTGTCGTCGACCACGTTGACGGCCTCGGCCGAGCCCTCGCGCATGGCCTCCTGCGAAGCCTGCGGGCCGGCGACGGCGGCACCGACGAGGCCGGGCAGGATGATGTCGAGGACCTCGCGGACGTCCGCCGCGGTGCCGACCGGCAGCACGATGGACGACACCTGCTGGTTGCTCGACGCGGCGTTGGCGGCGCTCGTTGCACGGTTGATGCGGATGTCCCACCAGCCGAACGGTCGCCACAGCAGGGGCTGCGCGACACTGACGGCGTGGATGCGGCCGGGCGGCAGGGTCTCGTTCGACGTCGAGATGAGCCCGAAGCCGATGCGGATGCCGTCGCGGGTCTCGGCGATCGTGTACTGCAGCGAGCGCGAGAACTTGCGGACGTAGTAGCTGCCGGCGCCGAGGACCGCGGGGAACAGACCGAACAACACCGCGTACTCGCCGGTCAGCACGACGCTGACGATCATCGCCACGATGACCAGCACCAGGAAGACCGTGGTGCCGGACAGCAGCATCGACGCGATCAACCGTCCGGGACGGACCTTGACGATGCGGGTGGCGTGCACCGCGGCGGGGTCGAGCTCGGGCGAGAACACCTCGTCCACGCGGTCCTGCAGCGCCCCGTGCGACTGCCTCGACGGACCGCCGTGCTCGTCGTCGTCCTTCGCGCCGGAGGCGAGCACGAGGATCCGCTGCCGCAGGTCGTCGGCGGCGCGCACCCCGAGGTAGGCGAGCTGCACGTTGGCGTCGTTGCCGGCCTGGGCGATCTCGAGCTTGGCGGTGCCGAAGAGCCGTGGCACGAGCGGCCGCTGGATGTTGATGCCCTGGATCCGGTCGAGCCGGGCCTTGCGGTGGTTCCGGAACAGCACGCCGGAGCGCACCTCGACGATCTCGCCGGTGACCCGGAACTCGTGCATGCGCCAGGACAGGTAGAACAACCCGATCAGCACGAGCAGGAACACCGCCAGGCCGAGCAGGACCCACCCGAGGACACCGTGCTCCCACACGTAGCGGACGGGGTCGCCGTCCTCGCCCCGCTGCCCCCCGGGGATGAAGAACTCGACGAGCTGGTCCCGCAGGCTGTTCAGCACGTACCCGAGGATCACGATCAGGAAGATCCCGCCCTTGAGCAGCGGGGTGAGCGGGTGCAGGCGGTGCCACTCGCCGTCGGTCAGGGGCGCGGCGGCCGCGGCGTCACCCTTCGTGGGCGGCGCCGGCGGGGCGGGCGGCGGGGTGCCGGGTCGGAACGTCACCGGGTCCCCTACAGTCCGGCGCGGCGGGACTCGGCGAGCTCGACGAGTCGGTCGCGCAGCTCGTCGGCGTCGGCCGCGGGGACTCCGGGGATGCGCACGTTCGTCGCGGCGGCCGCGGTCACGAACTTCAGCTCGCTCATGCCGAGCGCCCGGTCGAGCGGCCCACGGGCGACGTCGACCAGCTGCATGCGTCCGTACGGCACGGCGGTGAACCGCTGCCACATCAGGCCCCGTCGGACGATCAGGTCGTCGTCGCGGAGCGCGTACCCGATGGCGCGGACCCGTCGCGGGGTCAGGGCGGCGGTGATCGCCGTGATGACGGCGACGGCCGCGCCGATGGCGATCCAGACCGTGCCGGCACCGGAACCGAAGCCGTCGTTGACCACGCCGATGAGCACACAGCCGGCCGTGACCACCACACCGATCACGAGCGTGGTGATGAGTTCGGTCCACACGAGCTTCACGGACACCCGGTGCCAGCTGATGGCACCGAGGCCGAGGCCCGGCTCGTCGAGTCGTTCACGCGGCATCGCGGGCCTCCTGGGTGTGCTCGGTCAGTTCACCGTCGTCGTGCCGTTCCGCGGGTCGTCGCGGTCGTCGTCGTCACCCGGGGGTGCGATGCACATGCGCTCCGCCACGAGTGCGCAGACCGTCAGGACGACCCCGCCCCCGACGGCGATCACGTTCGGCAGGGTCGAGCCTAGCGAAGGGGTCGACGACCGGGTCAGCAGGTACAGCACCAGCCCGAGCGCGAACCCGCCGAACAGGGTGCCGCAGATGCTCGAGGCCTTCGCGAGCACGACGACACGGGTGGCGTAGAGGGGGTCGACCGGGCGGTCGCGCCCGGCGCCGTCCCGAGCGTGCCGGCGCACCGGGCGTGCCATGAGCACGACGGCGACGCCGATGAACGCGAGCGTGATGCCGAGCGGGATCGAGAACAGCAGCGTCGGCAGCTGACGCGACGCCAGGACGGCGTCGAGCGCGAAGCCCGCGACCGCCGTGACCACGGCGATGCTGATCAGGGTGGAGGCACGGGTGGGTTTCATGCGCTGGTCCTGCTCTCCGTCGGCCGGGATGCGCGGTCCGGCTCCTCGAACAGGCGCGGCTCGTCGACGCGCTCGGTGTCGTCCCCCAGTGCGGCCAGCAGATCGGCCACCGGTCCGGCGCCGGGCAGGACGGCCCCGGGGTCGGCGTCGAGCCAGGGGGCGAGCACGAACGCGCGCTCCGCGGCCCGCGGGTGCGGCACCGTGAGGGTGGCGGTGTCGATCCGCAGGGCGTCGACGGCGATGACGTCGAGGTCGAGGGTTCGGTCGCCCCACCTGACCTCGCGCGTGCGCCCGTGGGCGTCCTCGATGCCGTGCAGGGCGTCGAGGAAGTCCTGCGGCTCGAGCTCGGTGTCGACGACCACGACGGCGTTGCGGTACCGGGGCTTCGACGTGTCGAGACCGTCGACGGTCAGCGCGACGGACTCGACCTCGCGGCTGGCGGCCACCGGCTCGACCCCGGGCAGCGCGGCGATCGCGGCGGCGGCGGCACGGAGGGTGCTCCCCCGGTCGCCGAGGTTCGCACCGAGCGCGACGACGACCCGGCGGGTCATTCTTCTTCCTCGTCCGGCACGGTCGCGCCGCGGGTGCGGCGGATGGTGATCGAGACGTCGGTGAACGGCACGGTGATGGGGGCCTGCGGTTTGTGCACGGTGACCTCCGTCGCCAGGGCGGCACGGTGGGTCAGCACGCCAGCGGCGATGCGCTCGGCCAGTGTCTCGATCAGGTCCACCGGGTCGCGTTCGATCTCGGCGACGACCTGCTCGGCCAGCACGCCGTAGTGCACGGTGGCGTCGAGGTCGTCACTGCCCGAGGCCGCACGGGCGTCGAGCTCCACGGCCACGTCGACGACGAAGTCCTGGCCGTCGGTGCGCTCGTGGTCGAAGACGCCGTGGTGTCCACGCGCACGGACCCCGGTGAGTCGGATGGTGTCGTTCACGATCGAGCTGCCCTCCAGGCGTCCCAGACGTCGAGCACGGCACGGGTCGGTGCCGGGTCGTGCACGCGCACGCCCCACGCGCCGCGTTCGGCGGCGAGCAGGCTGATGGCGGCGGTGGCGAGGTCGCGCTCCTTCGGTGGGGCGCCCTCGGGGCTGCCGATGCCGTCCAGGAACCGTTTGCGGGACGCGGCGACGAGCACGGGCAGGCCGATCGAGGCGAAGCGCTCGTAGCCGGCCAGGATCTGCCAGTTCTGCACGCCGTGCTTGGCGAAGCCGAGGCCCGGGTCGATGACGACCTGCTCCTGCCGGACCCCCAGGACGATGAGTTCGGCGACGCGGAGCTCGACCTCGCGCCGGACCTCTTCGACGGCGTGGACGTACTCGGCGTTGCGGTACATGCGGTCGCTGTGGCCGCGCCAGTGCATCACGACGAACCCGACGCCGGTGGACGCCACCACGCGGGCCATGTCGGGGTCCGCCAGGCCACCGGAGACGTCGTTCACGATCACGGCCCCGAGTTCCACGGCGCGTTCGGCGGTCGCGGCGTTCATGGTGTCGACGCTGACCGGGATGCCGTCGGCCACGAGCTGCTGCACCACCGGCAGCACGCGCTCCTGTTCGACCGGCACCGGGACGCGTTCCGAGCCGGGGCGGGTGGACTCACCACCGACGTCGATGACGTCCGCGCCGGCCGCGACGAGGTCACGGGCGTGCTGGACGGCCGCGTCGTAGGCCTGGTGGAGGCCGCCGTCACTGAACGAGTCCGGCGTCACGTTGAGGATGCCCAGCACGCGGGTGCGGTCCCCGGCTGGGCCACCGCGGCCACGGCGACGGCCGGTCACGACCTCCGGCACCGGCTGGGGGGCGCGGAGGTCGATCGCGACCGTCGGCGGTTCGGCGGCGGCAGCACGAGCACGACTCACCTCGGCGAGTCGACGCTCACGTCGCGTCGGCAGGTCGGTCATCCCGGCCTACGCGGGGGCGATACCCGGGTTGCCGAACGGACGACGTCGGGGCTTCGAGGTCTCGGAGTCCGACGCGTCCGCCGCGGTCGAGGCGGCCTTGCCGGGCACCCCGATCGCGGGCAGGTTGCTCACCGGGCGCTTGTCGCTGGAGAGCCACTGCGGGCGCTCCGGCAGCTTGCGGACGTCCTTGAAGATCTCGACGAGCTCCGGGGCGTCGAGCGTCTCCTTCTCGAGGAGCTCTCCGGCCAGGCGGTCGAGGATGTCGCGGTTGTCGTTGAGCACCTGGTAGGCCTCGTCGTGCGCGGCCTCGAGCAGGGCACGGGTCTCGGCGTCGACCGTCTCGGCGATGTTCTCCGAGTAGTCGCGACCGGTCCCGCCGCTCATGTCACGGCCGACGAACGGCTCGCTCGAGCCGGAGCCGAGCTTGACGGACCCGACGGCCTGGCTCATGCCGTACTCGGTGACCATCTTGCGCGCGGTGCCGGTGGCCTTCTCGATGTCGTTCGAGGCGCCGGTGGTGGGGTCGTGGAACACGATCTCCTCGGCGACGCGACCGCCCATGGCGTAGGCGAGCTGGTCGAGCAGCTCGTTGCGGGTGACCGAGTACTTGTCCTCGAGCGGCAGCACCATCGTGTAGCCGAGGGCCCGGCCGCGCGGCAGGATCGTGATCTTCGTGACCGGGTCGGTGTGCCGCATCGCCGCTGCCGCCAGAGCGTGGCCGCCCTCGTGGTACGCGGTGATCAGGCGCTCCTGGTCGGACATGATCCGGGTGCGGCGCTGGGGGCCGGCCATCACGCGGTCCACGGCCTCGTCGAGGGCGCGGTTGTCGATGAGCTGCGCGTTCGAGCGGGCGGTCAGCAGGGCTGCCTCGTTCAGGACGTTCGCCAGGTCGGCGCCGGTGAAGCCCGGCGTCTTGCGGGCGAGCAGCTCGAGGTCGACGCTCGCGGCGAGCGGCTTGCCCTTCGCGTGCACCTCGAGGATCTGCTTGCGGCCGGCGAGGCCCGGAGCGTCGACGCCGATCTGCCGGTCGAAGCGGCCGGGGCGCAGGAGCGCGGGGTCGAGCACGTCGGGACGGTTCGTCGCGGCGATGAGGATGACGTTCGTCTTGCCGTCGAAGCCGTCCATCTCGACCAGGAGCTGGTTCAGCGTCTGCTCGCGCTCGTCGTTGCCACCACCGATGCCGGCGCCACGGTGGCGACCGACGGCGTCGATCTCGTCGATGAAGACGATGGCCGGCGAGTTCGCCTTGGCCTGCTCGAACAGGTCACGCACACGGCTCGCACCGACACCGACGAACATCTCGACGAAGTCCGAACCGGAGATCGAGTAGAACGGCACACCGGCTTCCCCCGCGACGGCGCGGGCGAGCAGGGTCTTGCCGGTTCCGGGAGGGCCGTAGAGCAGCACGCCCTTCGGGATCTTCGCCCCGACGGCCTGGAACTTCGCGGGCTCCTTGAGGAACTCCTTGATCTCGTGCAGTTCCTCGATCGCCTCGTCGGCACCCGCGACGTCGGAGAACGACACCTGCGGGTTCTCCTTGTTGTTGATCTTCGCCTTCGACTTGCCGAACTGCATGACCTTCGAGCCGCCGCCCTGGGCGCTCGAGAGCAGGAACCAGAACAGGGCACCGATGATCAGGAACGGCAACAGGATGCCGAGCAGTGACAGGAACCAGTTGCCCTGCTGCACGGTGTCGTTGTAGCCCTTGGGCAGGTCGGCGCTGTTGACGGCCTGGATGACCTCTTCGCCGCGGGGCGTGGAGTAGTAGAACTGCTCCACCTTGCCGCCGTCCTTGAGCGTCAGGTCGACACGCTGCTCGGTCGAGTTGACGGTCACGGACGAGACCTTGCCGTCGTCGAGGAGCTCGAGACCCTTCTGGGTGTTGATCTCTTGCGTGCCCGCCTGGGCGATCACGCTCCAGCCGATGAAGATGCCCGCCAGCGCGATCAACACGTAGAGGTACGGGCCGCGGAAGATGCGCTTGAAGTTCATGTGATCCGGGCGCGAATGCCCGACACCTTTCTCTGCCGAAGTTGCGTGCTGATCAGCATACGGCTGCGATTCTGTGGCGAGAATGGGTGTCCTCTGCGGGCGAACTCCACCCGGGGCAAGTACCCCCTGGACGGGCTACGAGTAGACGTGCGGGGCGAGGACGCCCACGCCGCGCAGGTTCCGGTAGCGCTCGTCGTAGTCGAGGCCGTAGCCCACGACGAACGCATCCGGGATGTCGAAGCCGACGTACTTCACGTCCACCTCGACCTTGGCGGCCTCGGGCTTGCGCAGCAGGGCGACGATCTCGACGCTCGCGGCACCGCGCGACTGCAGGTTCTGCTTCAGCCAGGACAGCGTCAGGCCGGAGTCGATGATGTCCTCGACGATCAGCACGTCGCGCCCGTGCAGGTCGGTGTCGAGGTCCTTGAGGATCCGCACCACGCCGGACGACTTCGTGCCGGACCCGTAGGACGACACCGCCATCCAGTCCATGCGCGCCTGCATCTTGAGGTGCCGCGAGAAGTCCGCCATCACCATGACGGCACCCTTCAGCACGCCCACGAGCAGCGGGTCGCGGCCCGCGTAGTCGGCGTCGACCGCCGCCGCGAGCTCGGCGAGCTTCTCGTCGATCTGCTCGGGGGTGAAGAGCACTTCGGACAGGTCTGCCTGGACGTCGGAGAGTTCCACCACGCCAGCCTAACCGGCGCTGAACTCCACACGGTCGCCGGTCCGCGTCGCACGGACGCCCGGAAGGTCGATCGGCCCCTGTCCGCTCCAGTCCGTGACGAGTCGGCAGACCTCGAGCGTCTGCACCCGCGACAGCGTGACGCCGAACTCGCTCTCCACCGCCAGCCGCACGAGCCGCTGCCGCAGTGCGGGCGGGTTTGCCGCGAGCGCCCGCACGGACAGCGAGATGCCGGCCTCGGAGTGCTCGGCGATGTCCTCCGCGATCTCCTCGGCGAAGTGGTCGAGCGCCGCGGAGTCCTCGCGCAGCTGGTCGGCAGTCCGGGCCAGGGACTCGGGCACACCCGCACCGAGCTCCCGCTCGAGCACCGGCATGAGCGTGTTCCGCACCCGCACCCGCGCGTACGCCGGGTCGTCGTTCTGCGGGTCGTGCCACGGCGCGAGCCCCGCGGCGGCGCACGCCTGGCGGGTCGCGTGCCGTCGGACGGCGAGCAGCGGACGGCCGTAGGCCGGACCGTCGTCCCGCCGGGCGAGCGGCAGCATCCCGGACAGGCTGTCCGGCCCGCTGCCGCGCAGCAGGCCGAGCAGCACCGTCTCGGCCTGGTCGTCGAGGGTGTGCCCGAACAGCACCAGGGGCGACCCGGTGGCGGACGCGACCTCGGCGATCGACGCATGGCGGGCCTCCCGGGCGGCGCCCTCCGGGCCACCGTCCGAACCGACCGCGACCCTGCGGACCGTCACCGGGTCGAGTCCCAGCTCGGATGCCTGCCGGGAGGCGCGGCTCGCGACCGCCTCGGAGCCCGCCTGGAGCGCGTGGTCGACGACCACTGCCCCGGCCCGGAGCCCCTGCTTGCCCGCCTCGAACGCGGTGGCCGCGGCGAGCGCGAGCGAGTCCGGTCCGCCGCTCAGCGCGACGAGCACGAGGTCACCGCTCACGACGACGCCGTCGTCGAGCGCGGCGGCGAGCAGGTCGCGGACCGCCAGGCGGGTCGCGGCGACGGCGGGGTCGAGCCGGGGACGCGGAGAGTTCACCCGGTAACGTTAGCCGCGCTTTCGCAACACACGACAGTCCCCGAAGCAGACACAGGAGCGCAACATGGCCGCGTACGACGTCGTCGTCGAGATCCCCAAGGGCAGCCGCAACAAGTACGAGGTGGACCACGAGACCGGTCGCGTCTACCTCGACCGCGTGCTGTTCACCTCGTTCGTCTACCCCACCGACTACGGGTTCTTCGAGAAGACCCTGGCCGACGACGGTGACCCCGTGGACGCCCTGCTGCTGCTCGAGTTCCCGACGTTCCCGGGTGTCGGCGTCAAGGTCCGCCCCGTCGGCGTCTTCAAGATGAGCGACGAGGCCGGCAACGACGAGAAGGTCCTCGTCGTCCCCGCCAAGGACCCGCGCTGGGCGCACATCCAGGACATCTCGGACGTGCCGGAGCAGATGAAGGCCGAGATCGCGCACTTCTTCGAGCGGTACAAGGACCTCGAGCCGAACAAGTGGGTCAAGGCCGAGGGCTGGGGCGACGCCGCCGAGGCCGAGCGCATCGTGCAGGCCGGCCAGGCCGCCTACGTGCCCGGCTCGCACTGAAACGGTCTCGCACCGCGACGGCGCCCGCTCTCCTTCCGGAGGGCGGGCGCCGTTCTGTGTCCTGGTGCCGCTCCCGCTACAGGGAACCGCTCGGGCGTGCGACGTAGGGCAGGAGCTGGCTCGGTGTCCAGACCGCCCGCTCGACCACGCCGACGCCCGGGCGCGCGGCCTCGACCATCATCCCGTTGCCGGTGTAGATCGAGTCGTGGTAACCACCCGAGGCAGTTCCGTTGGACGAGTAGAAGAGGATGTCGCCGGGCTGGCGCTGGGACAGCGGGACGAGGCGGCCGATCGACTTGAAGTAGTCGTACTGCCACACGACGTTGTGCCCACCGGTCGCGATGCCCTGCGAGCTGTAGGCCATCATCACGAGGCCGGAGCAGTCCCAGGTGTTCGGGCCGGCACCGCCGAGGACGTAGGCCTTGCCGAGCTGGCCGCGGGCGTAGGAGATGGCGCCAGCGGCCTTCGACGGGGTGGTCGTCGTGGCCGGGGCGGGGGCTGCAGCGCTCGGCGTCGTGGCCTTCGCCGGGGTGCTCGGCGTCGTGGCCTTCGCCGGCGTGCTCGGCGTCGTGGCCTTCGCCGGCGTGCTCGGCGTCGTGGCCTTCGCCGGGGTGCTCGGCGTCGTGGCCTTCGACGGGCTCGTCGTGTCGGCCCCGCCCGCACCTCCACCGCTGTTGCTCGAGCTGCCGCTGCTCGCTCCGGTGCTGCTGCCACCATGGGCTGCTTCTTCGGCGAGTGCGGTCTCCGCGGCCTTCGCCTGCTGCTCGTTCCAGTAGGCGGTCTCCGTGGCGACGCTCGTGCCCTTGAGGTAGGCGAGCTGGCGGAGGACCTCGTCCTGCTGGTCCTGCTCCTGCTGCACGCGGGCCTGCGCGTCGGCGGAGACGTCGTTCGCCGTCGCGAAGGCGGTCTTCGTCGCCTCGGTCGCCTTGCTCAGGGCCGTCTCGGCGGCGGACTGCTGCGCGGCCAGGGACTCGACGGTCTTCTGGTCGGCACGCGCCTCGGCGAGGACGGTCGCGGATCGCTCGGACAGGTGCGTCATGGTACCGACGCGGTAGAGCAGGTCCTTCGAGTCGGACGAGTCCATGAGCATCGTCGTGGACAGGTCGCCGCCGCCGGTGCGGGAGAGCTCGACCACGAGCCCTGCCACCTGGCCCGCGGAGTCGTCCGCCCGGTCCTTCGCACGCTTCGACTGCGCGGACAGGTCGACGAGGGTGTCCTTCGCCTCCTGCTGCTGCGACGCGGCGAGGGCGTACGCCTGCCCCGCCTGCTGCTCCGCCACGCCGGCCTGGTCGGCGGCGTCCTGCAGCGTGGTGAGTCGCTCGCTCAGCTCGTCGACCGTCTGCTGGGCGTCGGCCGCGTCGGACTTGGCGGCCTTGACGTCGTCCCAGGACGGGGCGGAGGGCGCGGCCTGGGCCGGTCCGGCGATGACGACCGACAGGCCGATGCCGAGGACGGCGATGGTCGCGATCCCGCAGGAGAACGAGCGTGCGGACGTGGTCATGACGTGGTCAGAGCCTTCCGGTAGCGCTGATGCTCATACCGAGATCCCCCGCGCTGCCATGAAGGGGACCGGGTCGACGGCAGCACCGTTGACCCGGGTCTCGAAGTGGAGGTGACATCCGGTCGACCAGCCGGTCGAGCCGATCTTGGCGATCTGCTGACCGGCGGTGACGTGCTGGCCGTTGGTGACCATGATGCCGCCGTCGACGATGTGGCCGTACGCCGTCGAGATGCCGCCGCCGTTGTCGAGGATGACCTCGTTGCCGTAGCCGCCGCCGTTGCCGGCGAAGGTCACCGTGCCGTCGTGCGCGGCGTAGATCGGCGCGTAGCAGGCGGGTGCGAGGTCGACACCGGCGTGCAGCGCGCTGACGTGCGTGTAGGGGTCGACGCGGTAGCCGTAGGGGCTGGTCTGGTAGCCCCCCGAGGGACGGACCCACCCGGAGGCGTTCGCGGTCCCGCCGCCCGTGCCGCCCTCGGTCGTGGCGGCGGCCTTCGCGGCGGCTGCAGCGGCAGCGGCGGCGATGCGCGCCTGCCGGGCCTTCTCGGCGGCGACGCCCTTGCGGTAGTCGGCCTCGACACCCTCCTGCTCGGTGGTGAGGGCCGTCAGCTGCGCCTCGAGCCGGGCCTCGTTGTCGGTCTGGGCGTCGACCGCGGCCTGCGCGGCGTCGGCTGCGCCCTGCGCCTCCTGCATCTTCGACTGGGCGGCGTCGGCGAGCTCGCCGAGCGCGTCCTTGGCGCGGTCGGCCTTGTCGGCCAGGCCCTGGGCGACGCCCCGGTCCTGCGACGCCTGCGAGTAGATGCCGTCGGCCTGCTCGCTGAGCTTCGACATGGCACCGAGCTCGTACAGCAGGTCGTCCGAGTCGGAGGGGTGCGTCAGGATGTCCGTCGTCACGTCGTCGCCGCTGGTCCGTCCGAGCTGGGCGGCCAGCTGACCCGCCTGCGCCTCGGACTGCACGGCGGTCTGCTTCGCATCGTCGGCCTGCGTCTGGAACTTCTTCTGCTTCAGGGTCGCGGCGTCGTACTCGCTCTGCGCTGCCTGGTACGCCTCACCCGCGGCCTGCGCCTGCTTCTGCTTGGCCGACGCCTCGGACTCCAGCGAGGAGATGAGTGACTTGATCTCGCTGACCTTGGCCTGCTGGGCACTGGTCGATGACTTCGCCTGCTCGACCTCGTCCCAACTCGGGTAGCTCGCGGCGCTGGCGGACGACGCCGGAGCGATCGCCGCGAGGGTGCCGACCGTGAGCGCGACGGCGACCGCGACGGCGACGAAGCGGCTGCGGGTGCGGAGGGAAAGGGGAGTGATGGTCGACATGTATCTCGATTTCGTAACAGCGCGGCAAGGCTCACGCACGTAACACTGTTAACAGACGCAACAGTAACAACACGGGTCGCAGGCTCGACAGCCCCTCGGACGAGGGGTGTGGCCGTCGTCGATGCTCGCACCGGGAACCTTCGGGAGCCGTGCGTCAGGCACGCGACACGCCGGGGATGCACGGCTGGCGGGCTCGGATTTGTGAAACCCGGAGGGCATCCGTATGCTTGTCCATCGGTAGCGCGAAGCACTACTTGCGGCCCTATCGTTTAGTGGCCTAGGACACCGCCCTTTCACGGCGGCAGCACGGGTTCGAATCCCGTTGGGGTCACTCCCTGAGTGAGCGAGCAAGTAGAACTGAGCAACACCACAGCAAGACACAACACGCAGTACCCACAACACGCAGTACCCACAACACAACATGGCCCTGTAGCGCAGCTGGTTAGCGTGCCGCCCTGTCACGGCGGAGGTCGCGGGTTCAAGTCCCGTCAGGGTCGCCACGGCTGGATAGCTCAGTTGGTAGAGCGTTCGACTGAAAATCGAAAGGTCCACGGATCGATGCCGTGTCCAGCCACCGGTGAAGGCCCCCTGCTTCGGCAGGGGGCCTTTTCCGTTGCGTGAGCCGTCTGGCGTCGGTCGCCTCCACACGCTGGCTTCGGTGGCTACGCCTCGCGGGTCTTCGGGCTGCTGTCGTTCGTCTTCGCCGGGTCGCGCTCGACCACAGCACCGAGGGCGTCGTCGATCCGGGACAGCAGTTCCGCCGGGATCGTGACGCCGGCGGCACCAGCGTTGTCGTGGACCTGCTCCGGGCGCGAGGCCCCGATGATCGCCGAGGCGACGTTCTCGTTCTGCAGGACCCACGCGACGGCGAGCTGCGCCATCGACAGGTCGAGCTCCTTCGCGATCGGCTCGAGCTCCTGCACCGACGACAGCACCTCGTCACGCATGAACCGCTTGATCATGTCCGCGCCGCCCTTGTCGTCGGTCGCGCGGGACCCCTCAGGCAGCGGCTGACCCGGCTTGTACTTGCCGGTGAGCACGCCCTGGGCGATGGGCGACCAGACGATCTGCGAGATGCCGAGTTCCTTCGAGGTGGGCACCACTTCTTCTTCGATGACCCGCCACAGCGCTGAGTACTGCGGCTGGTTCGAGATGAGCTGGAACCCGAGGTCCTTCGCCAGCGCAGCACCCGCGCGCAGCTGGTCCGCCGTCCACTCGCTGACGCCGACGTACAGGACCTTGCCCTGTCGCACGATGTCGGCAAAGGCCTGCATCGTCTCTTCGAGCGGGGTCTCGTAGTCGAACCGGTGTGCCTGGTACAGGTCGACGTAGTCCGTCTGCAGGCGCTGGAGCGAGCCGTCGATCGACTCGAGGATGTGCTTGCGCGACAGGCCGGTGTCGTTGTGGCCCTTCGGCCCGGTCGGCCCGAATACCTTCGTGGCGATCTCGAGGGACTGGCGTCGCTCCCCCTTGAGCGCCTCGCCGAGGACGGTCTCGGCGCCGGTGTTGGCGTAGACGTCCGCGGTGTCGAACGTCGAGATGCCGACCTCCAACGCGGCCTTGACGCAGGCGATCGCGGCGTCGTTCTCGACCTGGGATGCGTGGGTGAGCCAGTTGCCGTAGGTGATCTCGGAGACCTTGAGGCCCGAGTTGCCGAGGTAGCGGTACTCCATGTGCGTGTCACTCCTGTCGTGGGGCGCGTCGGTGCGACCCGAACCGTGACGGTAGTCCCGTCGCCGCGGCACGTACTCGGCGAGGGGGCAACGACGTGCCCGACCCAGCGCCGGAGGTGCAGGATCACATGGGACGACGGCGCAACGCTGCGCCGCATCGAAGCGAGGGAGCATCCATGACCGGAGCGAGCGTGTTGTTCATCGGCGGGAGCGGCGTCATCAGCGCCGCCTGCGTCCGGGAAGCCGTCGAGCAGGGGTTCGACGTGACCGTGCTCAACCGCGGGACCACCGGGGGCAGGCCGATCCCGGAGGGTGTGACGCGCCTCCAGGCCGACGTGTCGGACCGCAGCGCCCTGGCGGACGCACTCGGCGACCGTCGCTTCGACGTGGTCGTGAACTGGATCGCGTTCACGGCGGAGCAGGTGCAGGCCGACGTCGACTTCTTCGCCGGGCGGACGCGGCAGTACGTGTTCATCAGCTCGGCCTCGGCGTACCAGACGCCGGCGACGCACCTGCCGATCACGGAGTCGACGCCGTTGAAGAACCCGTACTGGCAGTACTCGCGCGACAAGATCGCGTGCGAGGAGCTGCTGATGCAGGCGTACCGGGAGCAGGACTTCCCGGTGACGATCGTTCGG
Source organism: Curtobacterium sp. VKM Ac-1376 (assembly GCF_015351025.1). GTDB lineage: Bacteria > Actinomycetota > Actinomycetes > Actinomycetales > Microbacteriaceae > Curtobacterium. The sequence continues at coordinate 50,135 of NZ_JADKRV010000010.1, forward strand.
CCGTCGCACACCTACGACGAGACGAAGCTACCGCTGACCGGCGGCTGGACGGCGGTCGCGCGGATGCGTGCCGGCAAGCCGGTCATCATCACCGGGGACGGCACGAGCTTGTGGACCCTGACGCACAGCCGTGACTTCGCGGTCGGGTTCACCGGGTTGCTCGATCGGGCCGAGGCGATCGGCGAGCCGTTCACGATCACGAGCGACGAGGCGCCGACGTGGAACGCCATCGCGCACGAGATCGCGGCGGCGGCCGGGGTCGAGGACCTGCGGATCGTGCACGTGCCGGCGGACGCCATCGCCGCCGCCGATGCCGAGTGGGGCGCGGCGCTGCTCGGCGACAAGGCGAACAGCTCGGTGTTCGACAACAGCAAGGTCCGGTCGCTCGTGCCGTGGTACCGGCCGCGCACGCCCTACCGGCAGGGTGTGCGCGAGGTCATCGCCTGGTACGAGGCACACCCCGAAGAGCAGGTCGTCGACGAGCGCCTCGACGCCCTGATGGACGAGTTGGCGGCGCGCTGGGCGGTGTGACGCATCGGAACCAGGTTCCGGACACAGCACCACGGAAGATCGCGGTGTCGTGTCCGGAACCTGGTTCCGTGGGCGGACGGGAGCGTCAGGCGCGCGCGGTCAGGACGTCGGCGAGGGTTCCGATCGCGAAGCGCACCTCGTCGTCGGTGACGACCAGGGGCGGGGCGAAGCGGATCGTCGAACCGTGGGTGTCCTTCACCAGGAGCCCGCGGTCGGCGAGGTCCTTCGCGATCGCCTTGCCGGTGCCGAGCGCGGGGTCGATGTCGATCCCCGCCCAGAGTCCGGCGACGCGGTGCGAGACCACACCCTTGCCGAGCAGGTCGTCGAGCAGCCCGCGCAGCAGCGGTTCGGCGTCGAGGGCCCGCTGCTGGAAGGTGCCCTCGCCGAGCATCGCCACGACCTCGGCACCGACGGCCGCCGCGAGCGGGTTCCCACCGAAGGTCGAACCGTGCTCGCCGGGACGCAGGACTCCGAGAACGGCAGCCGAGCCGACGACCGCCGACACCGGCACGATGCCGCCGCCGAGGGCCTTGCCGAGCGTGATGAGGTCGGGCCGCACCCCGACGCGCTGCACCGCGAGCGTGTGACCCGTGCGACCGAGGCCGGACTGGATCTCGTCGGCGACGAACAGCGCACCGAACTCGTCGCAGATCGAGCGGACGTCACCGAGGTACGACGGCGGCGGGATGACGACCCCGCCCTCGCCCTGGATCGGCTCGAGCAGCACGGCGACGACGGTCTCGTCCATCGCTTCCCGGAGCGCGGAGGCGTCGCCGTACGGCACGGTCCGGAAGCCCGGCGTGTACGGGCCGAAATCATCACGGGCGGAAGGGTCGTCGGAGAACGAGATGATCGTCGTCGTGCGGCCGTGGAAGTTGCCGGACGCCACGATGATCGTCGCCCGCTCGGCCGGCACGCCCTTGACGCGGTAGCCCCAGGCGCGGGACACCTTGATCGCCGACTCGACGGCCTCGGCGCCGGTGTTCATCGGCAGGACCATCTCGGTCTCCGTCAACGCGGCAAGCGACGCCGCGAACGGCCCGAGCTGGTCGTTCACGAACGCGCGACTCGTGAGCGTCACGCGGTCGAGCTGCGCCCGCGCGGCGTCGAGCAGCCGGGGGTTGCTGTGGCCGAAGTTCACGGCCGAGTACGCGGCGAGACCGTCCAGGTACCGCTTGCCGTCCACGTCCGTGACGGTCGCGCCGGAGCCCGACGCGATGACGACGGGCAGCGGGCTGTAGTTGTGCGCGAGAGCGCGGTCCTCGACGGCGAGCGCCGCCGCGGTGTTGACCCCGAGCGACGCTGCCGCCGACATCAGCTGACCCCGAGCGAACGCGCGACCGAGGTACCGGTGCCGACCGGGTGCAGGTCGAGGGTGCAGCACTTCACGCCGCCGCCGCCGAGCAGCAGCTCGGACAGGTCGACGCCGATCGGGTTGTAGCCCTTTTCCTTCAGCTGCGACGCGAACGTTGTCGCCCGCGCGGCGATCACGACGTTGTACCCGTCGGAGTACGAGTTCAGGCCGAGGATCGCGGCGTCCTCTTCCGTCGCGATGATCGCGTCCGGGAAGCGCTCGCGCAGGATCGTGAGCGACGGTTCGTCGAAGGCGCTCTCCAGGTACGCGATGTTGCTCGTCCCGTCGACGGAAGGCTCGGGGTCGAGCACGGCGATGGCGGTGTCGAGGTGGTAGAAGCTCGGGTTGATGAGCTTGAGCGTGACGACCTCGCGGCCGTAGATCGTCGCGAGCTCGTCGTGCGAGGTGCTGTCCGACCGGAAGCCGGTGCCGGCGTAGATGGTGTCCCCGATGAGCAGGAAGTCACCCTCGCCCTCGTTGGTCTGCTCCGGCTCGGCGACGGTCAGGCCGGCCTGGCGGAACCAGTCCATGTACGCCGGTCCCTCGGGCTGACGCTCCGGGTACTGGAACTTCGCGCCGTACGCGATCCCGTCGAGGACGAACCCGCCGTTGGCCGCGTAGACCATGTCCGGCAGGCCGTCGATGGGCTCGATGTACGAGATGTCGAAGCCGAGCTGCTCGTAGACGTCGACGAGCGACTGCCATTGCTCAACGGCCTTCGACGTGTCGGTCGGCTCCTCCGGGTGCATCCACGGGTTGATCCGGTAGCTCACCGTGTAGAAGTCCGGCTTGCACATCAGGATCGTGCGCTTCGTGGCGACACGGGCCGGGGTGGCGACGGACTCGGGGGCGGGTGCGGTGTTCGACATCAGTCCTCCTGCAAGGGACCGGGGCCCGAGCCTGCCAGGAACCGAAACGGAACGAGGAGAAGAGCTCCGGCGAGATGCAGGCTCACTCACCGCAGCGGACCAGGTCGACGCCAGTCGAGAGTCTGGCATGAACCGTCCGAAGCGTGCAGTCCCCCGTGCGTCGGACCGTGACACCTGTTCGGGTGACGCACATTTCGTGCGTCCGGACCGCCGACGCCGCAAGAAGTCGGCGTACGATGGGTGCAATGGATACGCTCGACCACCGCATCCTGGATCAGCTCCGGGACAACGCCCGTGCCGGCTACGGCGACATCGGGTCGGTGGTCGGACTCTCGGCCTCGGCCGTGAAACGCCGCGTCGACCGGCTGGTCGCCGACGGCGTCATCCAGGGCTTCACGATCAAGGTCGACCCCGCCGTGGAGGACCGCGGTACCGAGGCCTGGGTCGAGCTCTACTGCCGCGGCACCGTCTCACCCGACGAACTGCGCGCGCTGCTCGACACCGTGCCCGAGGTGATCGACGCCGGTACGGTCACCGGGAGCGCCGACGCCGTCGTGCACATGCGCTCGAAGGACCTGTCCGCACTCGAGGAAGCGCTCGACAAGGTCCGCCTCGCACCGCAGGTCGACCACACCCGTTCCGCGATCGTGCTCTCCAAGCTCGTCAGCCGCGAAACCGCGTAACGTCCCACGCATGGGACGGAAGACGACGGCCAGGAGGCCCGGATCACCCCCCACGGGATCCCGCCCGGCCCGGCAGCTGGTCACCGCTGCGAGCGTCGCGTACGTCGCGAACTGCCTCTGGGGCACCGCGGTCGCCGTGCGGCTGATCCGCACGAAGAAGCTCCGCGTCGTGCACCACGGCCTGTTCGTCGTGACCGCGACCCTGACCGGCGTCGCCGCGACGACCCCCGTGTGGACGCGTGACCGGACCGCGCTCTTCCTGCTGCCGGCGCTCGTGCCGCTGGCCGTCGTTCCACGCACGAACCCGCGCTCCGGAGCACACTGGAGAGTCGCGGTCGCCGCCGCACCGTCCTACCTGGGGGCGGTGCTCGCGCGCAGGCGATCAGAGAGGTGAGCAGTGGAGCTGTTCGAGGCCATCCGACGACGACGCACGACGAACGGGCCGTTCCTGCCCGATCCGGTGTCCGAGGAGCACCAGCGGCTGCTCATGGAGCTCGCCGGCCGGGCACCGTCGCAGCTGAACAGCCAGCCGTGGCGCTTCGTGCTGATCGAGGAGCGCCAGACGATCGACCGCGTCGCCGAGATCAGCGGGAGATCGATGACCCGCACGATGGCCGAGGGCACGTTCTTCGAACGGTACAAGCCGTACTTCCGGTTCTCGAAGGCCGAGATGGACGAGCGGCGCGACGGCATGCTGTTCGACAAGCTCCCCGGGCCGCTGAGGCCGTTCACGAAGCAGGTGTTCACGAAGCGCGGGCAGCTGCTCATGAACACGCTGCGGGTGCCGCAGACCCTGGGTGAGGAGAACCGGAAGCTCGTCGCCGGATCACCACTGCTGCTCGGCGTGATGCTCGACCGCCACGAGTACCGGAAGGAGGAGCTGTCCGGCTTCTACTCGGTGTTCAGCATGGGCGCGGCGATGGAGAACATCTGGCTCGCGACGACTGAACTCGGCCTCGGCATCCAGTTCGTGTCGTTCCCGATGGAGACCCCGGGTGCCTGGGCGGAGATCGAGGGGCTGCTCCGGGTGCCCGAGTCGCTCGAGCTGATGGCGGTGTACCGGATCGGGTACCTGCCCCCGGAACGACGGCGCCCCGCGATCGACTGGACGTCGAGCGAGCGGAAGCGACCATCGCAGTACGTGTTCCGCGGCACGTGCGACACCCCGCAGGAAGGGTGGGACGACGCACCCGTCGCAGCCCACATCGAACCAGAGGCGACCACGCCGTGACCGACACCCGACCCACCCAGACCGCTCCGAGCCTCCAGGCCGTCGCCCCCGGCCTGCCGGGCCGCCCCTGGATCTCGCAGGACTGGCTCGACGTCGTCTTCGTGCACTGGCGCGTCGACGTGTCGGCGGTGGCCCCGCTGCTGCCGGTCGGCACGCGACCCGACACGATGGCGCTCGACGGCACCGACGACGGGGTGACCACCTGGGTGGGTCTCATCGCGTTCCGGTTCGAGGACACCCGGTTCCCGCCGTTCTCGGTCGGCAGCGTCGGCGACTTCGTCGAGGTGAACGTCCGCGTCTACACGATCGACGAGCAGGGCCAGCGCGGCGTCGTGTTCCTGTCGCTCGACGCCGGCAAGCTCCTGCCGACCGTCGGCGCACGCGTCGCCACCGGCCTGCCGTACCGGTGGGCGGTCGCCGAGTCGCGCAGCGGCGACGGCCGCGTCGGGTACGCGATGCGCCGGCACGGAACGCACCTGCGGTCGATGGTCGACGTGCGGGTCGGCGACCTGCTCGACGAGCCGGGACCGCTCGAGACGTTCCTGACGGCGCGGTGGGGCATGCACGTGCACCGGGCCGGACGGACGCGGTTCTGGCCGAACGAGCACGAGTCGTGGCCGTTGCACCGGGCCTCGGTGGTGTCGCTGCGGGACGACCTGGTCGGAGCGGCGGGGCTGCCGTTCGGGCTGACGGAGCTGGAGCCGGACTCGGTGCTGTACTCGTCGGGGGTCACGACGCGGTTCGGGCGGGGTCGCTGAGGCGGGGTCGCCGCTCCGGGGACAGCGGCTGAGTGGGACGCGGCTGCCCGCAAGTACAAAGGAGCCATGACTCGAGTGGCAGTGGTGACCGGTGGATCCGCAGGGGCAGCCGTCGTCGACCTGGCCCGCGCCGGACTCGGCCTGTGGCACCTGAGCCGTGCGTTCCGCGGGTCGGACCAGGCCGTGTTGCACGGCGTCCTGGGTGTCCGGCAGCTCGCGCAGGCCGTGCTCGTCGCGCGTGCGGGCTCCGGCAGCGCACACACCCTGAGCGCCGTCGTCGACACCCTGCACGGCGTGACGATGGTGCCGCTGGCCGTCGCCGATCCCCGCCGACGCCGGTTCGCCACCGAGCAGCTGTGGATCGCGACCGTGCTCGCGGTCGCCGAGGCAGCGGTGGTGGGTCGCGGAAGCCGTCGCTGAACGCTGTCGGTGGCGGCACCGATCCCGGTGTTCGACCTCGTGGGCACCACGGCGTGCGACGGCGGTGCGATCGAACTCCACGACCGTTCCGCAGCAACCGCGGCGTAGCGTCCGGAGCATGAGCGACAACGAGCAGACCGAGCCCGTCATGGACGGTGCCACCGATGCCACGAACCACGAGAAGCTGCACGGCCTGATCGAGCAGGTCGACCACGACCACGCGGGCGAGGGTGCTGGCGCGATGTCGGACCACCTGCGCGACCGCATGGACGAGACCGGTGTCGAGGACGAAGAGGGCGGCGACGTCGAGGACTGACCCTCGCGCGAACCGACGGAACGGAGCGGGCGGCGCCTAGACCCGCAGCTCGGAGAAGTCGCCGTCCACGTCCCCGAACCGGTGCGCCGTGATCGACACCGACTGCTCGCGCAGGTAGGGAAGCATCTCGATCAGGCCCGCCTCGACCACCGGGGCGTCGTGGATCGCGACGTCGATGCTCGCCCCGAAGGCTTCCTCGAGCGCGAGCGAGTCGCCTCCGAGCAGCCGGATCCGAGCGCCCGGGCCGCCGAACGCCGTGTGGGTCGGGCGGTCCTGCCCCTGTGACAACACGGCCTCGAGCGCGTCGACGGGCTGTTCGTCCTCGCCGTTCGACCAGTCCGCCTGGAACACGGATCCCGACGACGCCCGGGCGTGGAAGTCCTGGTCGGACTCCACCAGGTGGTCGACGACGTCGAGCGGTGACCGGCTCGATGCCAGCAGCTGGGTGAGCGGGCCGGGCAGGGGCCGAGCGGTGCTGAGCAGGATGTGGGCTCGGGCCGAGGTCGCGGCGACGAGCGTGCGGACGAGGTCGCCCATCGAGGCGTCCTCGGCCTGGCGGACGATGACGGACTGCGGGCGGTGCCGCAGCACGTTCCGCTGCACGACGAGCCCGGACAGGTCCTGCGACCGGCCGTACAGCGTCTCCCGCGCGCGGACGTCGCTCAGGGCACCGGCACGGACGCGGTCGAAGTCCTCGAACGACAGGCCGGTGCGAGCGGCCTCGATGACCGCGGTCACGCGCGGGGGCAGACCGTGCAGCTGGATGCTCTTGTGCACGGTGCGCGGCACGGGCAGCCAGCGGCCGAGCGTCGCGACGTACATCGGGCCGCCGGCCTTGGTGCCGGTGCCGACCGACGAACCCTTCCAGCCGCCGAACGGCTGGCGCCCGACGACGGCGCCGGTGATGCCGCGGTTGACGCACAGGTTGCCCGCGCGGACGCGGATGAGCCACTCGGAGACCTCGTCGACGTCGAGCGAGTGGATGCCCGCCGTCAGCCCGAAGTCGGTGCCGTTCTGGATCGCGATCGCCTGCTCGAGGGTCTCGGCACGCATGATGCCGAGCACCGGACCGGAGTACTCGGTCTGGTGGAAGTCGCTGCCGGGCCGGACGCCGTCGCGGATGCCCGGCGACCAGAGCCGCCCGGAGTCGTCGAGCGCCTCCGGCTGCACGAGCCAGGACTCCCCCGGCCCGAGTTCGGTCAGACCCTGGCGCAGCTTGCCCTGCGGCTCGGCGATGAGCGGGCCGACCTGTGCCGTGGGGTCGTCGGGCCAGGCGACCCGCAGCGTGCGGGTGGCGTCGACGAGCTGGCGGTGGAAGCGTTCGCTCTCGCCGACCGACCCGACCAGGATCACGAGGGACGCAGCGGAGCACTCCTGCCCGGCGTGCCCGAAGGCGGACTGCACGATGTCCTGCACCGCGAGGTCGAGGTCAGCGCTCGGTGTGACGACGACGGCGTTCTTGCCGCTCGTCTCGGCGCTCAGCGGCAACCCGGCTCGCCACCAGCGGAACGAGCGGGCGGTGTCGGCGGAGCCGGTCAGGATGATGCGGTCGACCGCCGGGTGGCCGATGAGGTCGCGGCCGAGTTCGTCCTCGGCGAGGTCGACGAGCTGCAGCAGCGAGTGCGGCACCCCGGCGTCCCAGAGCACGTCGGCGAGCACCGCGCCGGACCGCGTGGCCTCGGGCGCGGGCTTCAGGACGACACCACTGCCCGCGGCGAGCGCCGCCAGCACGCCGCCGGCGGGGATCGCGACGGGGAAGTTCCACGGCGGGACCACGACGGTGAGTCGCGGCGGGACGTACTGCGCGCCCTCGACGTCGCCGAGGCGGCGGGCGCTCTCGGCGTAGTAGTGGGCGGCGTCGACGGCCTCGGTGACCTCGGTGTCGGCCTCGGAGAACGTCTTGCCCGTCTCGGCGGCCATGACCTCGATCAGGTCGGCGCGACGGGTCTCGAGCTCGTGCCCGATCAGGTCGAGGAGCTCGGCGCGGTCGGACGGGTCCTGCCGTCCCCAGTTCACCCCGGCCTGGGCCGTCCGGGCCATGATCCGTTCGAGCTTGGAACGGTCGGTGACCTTCGCTCCGCGGATGGTCTGCGCGCCGAGCTGCGAGCGCGGCACCCGGCGCAGGACGTCGAGCGCCCAGGTCCGGTTCGCGGCGATCGACGGGTCGGTGTCCGGGGCGTTCCGGAACGCGTCGCGCAGCACGGGCTCGCCGAGCGCGCGACGGCGGTCCTGCGTGCGGTGACTCGCGGGGACGGGTTCGTCGAGCGCCTGGACGGAGGCGAGGTACCGGGCGTGCTCGCGCTCGAACACGCTCGCATCGCGGTCGATGTCGAAGGCGCCGGAGATGAAGTTCTCGGGGTTCGCGCTCTGCTCCAGCCGTCGGGCCAGGTACGCGATCGCCGAGTCGAACTCGTCGGGCTGCACGACGGGCGTGTAGAGCAGGATCTGGCCGACGTCGGCCCGGACGGCATCAGCGTGCGTGGACGCCATGCCGAGGAGCATCTCGACGTCGACCGCGTCGGTCACCCCGCGGCGCTGCGCGAGCACCCACGCGGTGGCGAGGTCGAACAGGTTGTGGCCGGCGACACCGATCCGCACCGCGTCGGTCCGCTCCGGGGTCAGTGCGGCGTCGAGCATCCGCAGGTAGGCGGTGTCGGTCTCGCGCTTGCTGCCCCAGGTCGCGAGGGGCCACTCGTGCACGATCGCGTCCACGTGTTCCATCGCGAGGTTGGCACCCTTGACGAGCCGCACCTTGATCGGGGCGCCGCCGCGCGCTCGGCGGGCCTGGGCCCACGCCGTCAGCGACTCGAAGGCTCCGGCGGTGTCGGGCAGGTACGCCTGCAGGACGATGCCCGCCTGCAGGTCGGCGAACTCGTCGCGGTCGAGCAGGGTCCGGAACACCGCGAGGGTGACGTCGAGGTCGCGGTACTCCTCCATGTCGAGGTTGATGAACTTGGCGGGTCGGCCGGACGCCAGCGGCGCAGCGGCCAGTCGGTACAGCGGGACGAGCCGGTCGACGACGCGCTCGACCGTCTGGTCGAAGGCCCACATCGACATCTGTGGCACGACCGAACTGACCTTGATCGACACGTGGTCGACGTCGTCGCGGGCGAGCAGGTCCATCGTGCCCTGCAGCCGACGGTCGCTCTCGCCGCTGCCGAGGACGGCTTCACCGAGCAGGTGCACGTTGAGCCGGGTGCCCGGTCCGCCGATCTTGGCGAGCGCCGGTCCGAGCTTGGCCGTGCTCGCGTCGATCACCAGGTGCCCGGTCATCCGGCGCAGGATCCGGCGCGCCGTCGGGATGACCGCCCACGGCGCCATGGTCGCGAACCCACCGCCGAGCGTCACGGCGCCGCGGAGGTACCAGGCGAGGAAGTCGGGGACGTCGCGGCTGAGCTGCTCGAGGTTGCGGGCGGCGACCCGGGGGTCCTCGGGGCGGATGACCTTGTCCACGAACCCGCGCGTGAAGTCGAGCCCCCGCTCGTCGCGCAGGACCTGCGCCAACCGGGCTGCGCCCGGGTCCGGCTTCGCCCCGGCGGACGCCGCCAGCCACCGTCGCACGAGCGCGACGGCCTCATCGGTGGTGTCCTGGAGGCGGGCGCGCGGCATGCTTCGATCGTATGCCGCACGTCCGACGCGACCTCGGAGCGCGCCGCACGTCGGCCAGGAGTCATCCGTGCGGATGAAAGCACCGACGGCGCGGCCCGACCGTCCGCCCGGTGGATACGCTGGTCGGCATGTCGACGGAGGGCAACGGTGGCCACGACTGGGCCACCTGGGACGCGTACCACGACGTCTGGCGACGGCTCGACCGGGCGCTGGACCAGGCGGTCCAGGCGGGTGCGGGCATCTCCGTCCCCGAGTTCGAGATCCTGATCGGCCTGCACCGTGACCCCGACCACCGTCTGCGCGTCCGGGACATCGCCGCGGGGATCGGGTGGGAGAAGTCGCGCGTCAGCCACCAGGTCACACGGATGGTCTCCCGCGGCCTGGTGGAGCGCGCCGACTGTCCCAGCGATGGTCGCGGCAGCTGGGTGGTGATGACCACGGATGGTCGTCGTGCGGTGCTCGCCGGCATCCGCGCGCACACGGGTGCGCTGGAAGACCTGTTCTGGAGGCCCGTGGGGACGGACGCGGACACGCTGCGGTCCGTCAGCGCACGCGTCGACGCCGCGATCGGGCCGGACGAGCAGCCCGACGACTGACCCCGGCCGCCGTCAGCGCGGTCGCTTCGTGTCGCGCGGGATCAGGCCGCGCTCGCCCTGCTCGTCGAACCGGCGGTGACGCTGGCCGGGTGGGGGATGGTAACCCAGAGGTCGACCTCGTCGTCCGCGTCGATGCCGAGGGCAGCGGCGGTCTCGTCCGGAGTCGAGGCGACGATGGTGACGGCAGTCCCCGATTCCGGATGTCCGCTGCGGATGACGATGCGGCTCGACCGCACCGGCTCGAGGTGCTCGACGACGTCGTCGAGCAGGGCGTCGAGGGTGTCGGGGGCGAGCCCGTCGAGTCCTCCGTCGTCGAGGATCTGCACGAGGGACCCGCGACGACGGTGCGCGGAGACGACGCTCCGGACGGCGTCGTTGAGCAGGTGGCGGCCGCGGATCTCGTCGCGGAGGGCCTGCTCGAGGACGCGGCACTCTGATCGGTGATGGGCGTCGAGTCTCCCGCGCACCAGGACGATGTGGTGGAGCATCGGGGCGGCGGCCTGGCTGGCATGGCGGAGCCGTCGCTGCCGTTCGAGGTGGAACGCGTCCAACTCCGCCTGCCGGATCGTCAGTTCACGGTGCTGGTCGGCTGCGACCTGGGCGGCTGCGGTGACGCGTCGGAGGGTGTGGTGCATCAACAGCCCGGCGATGACGATGACGATCTCACCCGCGAGACCGAGCCGGATGATCGCGGCCGGCCCTGCCCACAGGGTGATCTGCGCGAGCAGGACGGCGACTGCCACCATGGGGAGTCCTCTTCGTCCGGCCATCCACCCCATCACGGCGCCGGCGAGGACGCCGCAGGTGTACCGGCTGATCGACAGGGCGTCGAAGGTGGCCGGGTCGAGACCGATCGTCGCGATGCAGCACAGGAGGCAGCTGATCACGGTGGTGCCCCACGCGACCCGGTTCGACACGGTCCCCCGCCTCGCTCCGCGGAGGAGGGCCGGGAGGAGCGTGAGACCGAGGATCGAGGCGAGGACGGACGCGTAGGCGTGGGTGACGAGGAACGCTTCCACGTTGGCGATCAGGACCGCCACCACGATCACCGTTCCGAGGACGCGGGAGAGATGGCGCCTGGGGATGAGGTTCAGGAGCGCCTCACCCGGTCGACGGTTCGAGGGCGCGGCCTGGTCGGTCGGGTGCCACTCGAGGGAGACGGTCGTGCCACGTCCAGGGGACGAGTCGATCGTCGCCGAGGCGCCGGCGAGGCGCGTGTGCTCGAGGATGGACACGCGCACCCCCAGTCGTTCCTCCGTGATCTCGGCGATGTCGAAGCCCGCACCGTCATCGGCGATGGTGATGCTGAGCCCACCGTCGTCGAGGCGGGTGGCGGCCGCCGTCCTGCGCGCGGAAGGTCCCGCGTGCTCGACGCTGTTGCTGAGCGCTTGCAGGGTCGCCGAGACGAGCGCCTCGGCGACGTTGGGTGGGAGGCGCACGGTGCGCGCGTCCTCCAGGTCGACCTCGACACGTTCGTGGAACAGGTCGAGTTCCGGTTGCCTGCACGACAGCACCTGCCCGAACCGGACGGTTGCCGGCTGCGGGTCAGGGTGATCGCCCAGGTCGGAGACGAGCTCGAGTGCGGACCGGGACATGCTGGTGGCCTGCTCCGGTGCTTGGTTCCCCGCAGCTGCGAGGAGCGCGGCGAGGACGGTGTCGTGCAACAGCCCGTCCGTGTGCACGCGCTCCGCCTCCGTCGCCACCTGCCGTTGGTGGTTCTCGAACAGCCGTTGCGCGTCGTGCTCCGCGGCGTCGGCCCTGTCCGCCCGCACCCGGACGATCCTCACCCCCGCGATCAGGCCTGCCGCGAGCAGGGCGAGCGCGATGACCCTGACGACGCTGTGGCTGGCCGGGGACTGTTCGGCGAAGACGCAAGCGAGAGCAGCGTTGAGCCCTGCGCAGATCACGGCGGCGCGTGCTGGGCTCGCCTCGGCCACCGCCGTGCAGCTGAAGGCGGTCAGGGACAGTCCGACGAGCCATGGAGTGGACCCGGTCGGCAGGGGATCGTGGAGTGCGAACGGTTCCAGGACGAGGAGTCCGACGAAGGCGGCGACCGGTACCCACAGTCCTGCTCGCGCGGGTCGTCCGCGCCGGAGCAGCGCGAGCGGGAGCGCTGTGACCATCGCCCCCGCCAGGCACAGTGACACGACCGGCAGCGGAGCCATGCCCGTCGGGTGGCCCGCGGCGAAGGCCGGCAGTGAGAGCACGACCAGCGACGCGGTGACGACGGCCAGCATCGCCACCATGGCGCGCTCGGCTCCGAGGCGCAACGACACCAGGCCGAGGGACGTCGCGACCCGCGCGGTCGCAGGCTCGGGTCGAACAGCGCCCTGCCGGGCCTGGACCGAGATGCCCGTCGGTGATGTCACCGTCCGAACGCTACGGCGAACTGCGCCGACGGGACACGCCCCAGAACGGGCGGACCACTCGCCGCTCGTCGGCGCTCGTCGGCGCGCTCAGGCCGGTGCGGGTCCCGGCTCGTCTCCGCCTCGGCTGTCGGCGACGTGGTGGTCGCGCTGGAGCGCCGCGGGGAGGCGCATCACGAGGCGCCACTTGTTCCCGTGGGAGTCCCGCTCGTAGGAGAAGTCGTCCATGAGGAGTTCGATCATCGCGATCCCCCGCCCGGACTCCGCCATCTCCTCCGGGTCCGGCATGACCGCACGGAACGGCACGTGCACCTCGGCACTGCTGTCGCTGAGCACCGCCTCCAGGGACGTGGACGTCCGTCGCAGCGTCAACTCGCAGAGCAGCCGCTCGTCTCCCTCGGCGTGGTCGATGACGTTCCCGGCGAGCTCGACCATCGCGGTCTCGAACCGGATCCTCTCCCCGTCGCCCAGATCGGCGTTGAGGTGCCAGAGATCGTCGATCGACTCGTGCACCTCGTCGACGTCGTTCGGTGGCACCCGCAGGAGCACCGTGCGCTCCCAGGCGGGCCCGTGGATCCCGGAGATGTCGCCCGCGCCGTCAGTCTGCATGCGCACATCCTCGCACCCGCCATCGGTCGTCGGCCGGAACCGCGACCACCGGGCAGTGTCGTCCGTGGCAAGGTCGACCCGTGCAGAACTCCACCACCGTCGTCATCGCCGGCTGCGGCGACCTCGGGACCGAGACCGGCCTCCGCTTCGCCGAGCAGGGCCACCGGGTGCTCGGCCTCCGCCGACGGGCCGAACTGGTCCCCTCCCCGATCACCGGCCGCAGCGTCGACCTCCGCCGCGAGGTCCCCGAGGTCCCCGCCGACACGAGCGTCGTCGTCGTGGCCTTCGCCGCCGGCAGCCGTGACGTCGACGAGTACCGCGCCACCTACGTCGACGGCCTGCGCAACGTGCTCGACGGCATCGCCGCCTCGGCCGCCGATCCGCGCCTGCTCGTGGTGTCCTCGACCGCGGTCCACGACGTCGCCGACGGCAGCGAGGTCACCGAGGACACCCCGGCGCACGGTGCGACCCCGACCGCCGAGGTCCTGGTCGAGGCCGAGGTCCTGCTGCGCGAGCGGGCACCGGGCGCTGTGCTGCTCCGGCTGTCGGGCGTCTACGGCCCCGGCCGCGAGCGACTCATCGACCAGGTCCGGTCCGGCTCCGCACGACTGGCACCCGGCACCTCACCGCACACGAACCGCATCCACCGCGACGACGCCGCCGCCGCGCTCGTGCACCTGGCGTCCCTGCCCGACCCGGCACCGCTCTACCTCGGCACGGACGACGAGCCGAGCCGGCTCGACGACGTGCTGCGGTTCCTGGCGGACGAGCTCGGCGTTCCCCATCCGGTGACGGGTGAGGGCGACGCGCGGCAGGCCGGTGGCGACAAACGCCTGTCCAACGCGCTGCTGCGGTCGACGGGGTGGACCCCGCAGTACCCGACGTTCCGCGAGGGCTACCGCGCCGTGCTGTCCGGCGAGGGCACGCGCCACCCCTGACGCACGCCCGGACGGTGCTGCTGACGGCCGGGAGGCGCGTGACGGTGCCGCCACGCGCCTCCCGGCCCGTCAGGCGGTCCGGTCGACCGCGCGGTCCTCGTGACCGCGCCGGTGCGGCAGGAACGTCCCGTCCCGCAGGGACTGCTCGATCTGCTCGAGGGACTTGCCCTTCGTCTCCGGCACCCGCAGGAACACCAGGACCCAACCGAGCACGTTGAGCCCCGCGTAGAGCAGCATCGTGCCGCCGAGGCCGATCCACCCGGTCAGGGTCAGCGCGGTCGAGGTCACGAGCAGGTTGGCGCCCCACAGCACCATGGCGTGCAGGCTCGTCGCGGCAGCGCGGATCCGCAGCGGGTACATCTCGGAGCCGACGAGCCACCCGACGACCTGGATCCCACCGGCCTGGAAGAACATGAACGCCAGGATCAGGACGATCGTGACCACCGGCGACGGCTTGCCGCCCTGCACGAAGAAGAGCGCACCGAAGAGCCCGATGCTGACCGCGGCACCCGGCAGCATCACGAGGGTGAGCCGTCTGCGCCCGATCCGGTCGACCAACCGAGACCCGACGAAGGTCATCACCAGGTAGACGACGCCGACACCGACGTTCGCCCACAGGGAGTAGACGTGCGGGAACCCGGCGTCGGTCAGGATCGTGGGCGTGTAGTAGATCATCATCTCGAGCCCGGTCAGCTGCGTGAACGCGGCGACGATGAGCCCCGCGACCAGGGCGGGCCGGACCCACGGTTTCCGCAGCTGGGACCACTGCCCGGAACCGGCGTCCGGCTCGGCCTCGTCGAGCTTCCGGATGTCGTCGAGCTCGTCCTCGGCGGTGCGGTGGTCCGGCCGCAGCCAGCGCAGCACCCGGCGGGCGGGACCGATGCGGTCCTGTGAGACGAACCAGCGCGGGCTCTCCGGCAGCCGCAGCATCCCGAGCAGCAGCACGATGGCGGGTGCGGCCGCGACGCCGATCATGAAGCGCCAGGACAGCACACCGTTCAGGGTGACCCCGACGATCGCGGCGGACAGGATGCCGACGCCGATCGCACAGTTGAACACGGTGACCAGGCTGCCGCGGCGGGGTCCGGGTGCGATCTCGGCGATGTAGGTCGGGATCGTCTGGGTCGACCCGCCGACGGCCAGGCCGAGGAACAGGCGGCTGAGGATGAGGAACACCGGACTCGGGGACACCGCGGCGAACAGCACGCCCAGGCCGAAGACCGCGGCGATGACCAGGATGGTGCGCCGCCGGCCGATCCGTGCCGAGATCGGCCCGGTGAAGAACGCCCCGAGGATCGCGCCGACCAGGATCGACGCGGTGATGAACTCCTTGACGCTGGAGCCGATCGAGAACTCCTTGCCGATCTCGATGAGCGTGCCCGAGATGACGCCGGTGTCGTAGCCGTAGAGCAGTCCGCCGAGTGCGGCGACGAACGCCACCCGGGTGACGTGCCGCTTGGTCGTGCGGGCGGTCTCGGCCGGCCCGGTGTCGTCGGGGATCGCCCGGGGCACGCCGGGGACGTTCTCGTGCTCGTCCTCGTGCTCGTCGGTGGTGGTCGTCATCGCGTCCTCTCCGTGCCGGGCGCACCCCGGACCGGGCGTCACGGTAGACGGCGGCAGACGAACGGCCGTTGAGGAAGGCGAGGCTCAGTGGTGCCGGTGGTCCTGGATGGTGATGCGCGGCCCGAACGCCGGCTTCCGGAACCCCGAGCCGCCGATCAACCGCACGACCCGCTCCCGGTGCCCGCGCCACGGCTCCAGCAGCTCGAGCATCCCGTCGTCGTCAACGGGAGCACCGGTCAGCGCCCACCCGACGAGCGCCGGCACGTGGAAGTCCCCCACGCTCGGTGCGTCCGGGTCGCCGTGGGAGCGCTGCGCGGTCTCGGCGGCGGTCCACCGGCCGACCCCGGGGATCGACTGCAGCTTCGCGGACACCTCGGCTCCCCCACGCCCGTGCGCAAGGGTCCGTTCGAGCGCCGGCGCCAGCTTCACGGCACGCATCACGGTGGCGGAGCGACCGGGCTCGATGCCGGCGCGGTGCCACTCCCAGCTCGGGATCCTCGCCCACGTCGCGGCGTCGGGCGGGACCATCATCCCCGCGGGTGCGGGCCCGGGTGCCGGGGTCCCGTGCCGGCGGAGCAGGTACCGCCACGCGCCCCACGCCTGCCGCGAGGTCACCTTCTGCTCCATGATCGCGGGCACGAGCATCGCGACGACGGTGTTCGTGCGGAGCAGCCGGAGCCCGGGCTGCCGGTGCCGGGCGGCCGCCAGGAACTCGTGGCCGGAGACGTCGAACGCCGACCAGTCGTCGCCGCGGCCGAGCAGATCGGGTGCGTGCTCGACCGCCCACGACGCACCACTCCCCCACGCCGAGACCACGATCGCGTCGCCGGCCCGCCGGATCGCGACGGTGGCAGGACCCGTGGGTGTGCGCAACGCGAGCCACACGACGCCGTCGACCACCCGGTAGGCGGGGTCGCCGGAGCCGCGCTGCAGGGGCCGCAGGGTCGACGCGACGTCCACCGCGCCTCCAGGCCGGTACACCGTGTCGACGCGAGCCGCGTCCTCGGACGCACCCGCAGCAGCAGACGCGCCAGTGGGCGTCGGGGCGGAAGCGAGCGGGGGCACACCGGGATGGTAATGCGGAACCACCGTCAGTCATGATGGGCACAGTCCCCCGCACAGTCCCCACCACCCGACGACGGAGCTCCCCATGCGCATCGGCATCCTCACCTCCGGAGGCGACTGCCCCGGCCTGAACGCGGTCATCCGCGCGATCGTCCTCAAGGGCATCGCCATCTACGGACACGACTTCGTCGGCTTCCGCGACGGGTGGCGTGGCGTCGTCGACGGCGACATCGTCCCGCTCGGCCGCAAGGACATCCAGGGGATCGCGAAGCAGGGCGGCACGATCCTCGGCACCAGCCGCACCAACCCGTTCGAGGGGCCGAACGGCGGCGCCGAGGCCATCGAGCGGATGCTCGAGAAGCACGGCATCGACGCCATCGTCGCGATCGGCGGCGAGGGCACCCTGGCCGCCGCGAAGCGCCTGACCGACGCCGGCCTGAAGATCGTGGGCGTGCCGAAGACGGTCGACAACGACCTCGGCGCGACGGACTACACGTTCGGGTTCGACACCGCAGTCGCGATCGCGACCGAGGCGATGGACCGCCTCCGCACCACCGGCGAGTCGCACTCGCGCTGCATGGTCGCCGAGGTGATGGGCAGGCACGTGGGCTGGATCGCCCTGCACTCGGGGATGGCAGCGGGCGCGCACGCGATCCTCATCCCGGAGCAGAAGACGAGCATGGAGCAGATCGCGAAGTGGGTGCGCGCCGCCTACGACCGCGGTCGCGCGCCGCTCGTGGTGGTGGCCGAGGGCTTCGTGCCGGACCACGAGGACACCGCACACACCGAGCGCGGACTCGACGCCTTCGGGCGCCCGCGCCTGGGTGGCATCGGCGAGCGCCTCGCGCCGCTGATCGAGGAGATGACGGGCATCGAGACCCGTGCGACGACCCTCGGGCACATCCAGCGGGGTGGCACACCGACCGCGTACGACCGGGTGCTGTCGACGCGGCTCGGGCTGGCGGCCATCGACGCGGTGGTCGAGGAGCGCTGGGGTCGGATGGTCGCGCTGAAGGGCACGGACATCGTGCACGTCTCGTTCGACGAGGCGCTGGGCGCGCTGAAGACGGTGCCACAGGCGCGCTTCGACGAGGCCGCGATCATGTTCGGGTGATCGGGCTGGCGGGACTGGGCGGCGCGGGGCGGCTGGCTGTTTCGGGCGCACCTGGTCGAATCGGGCGTACCTGGTCGGTTCTTCTGACCCGGTACGCCCGAACCCACCAGGCATCGCACGCGTTCTGGGAAAGAACGGGCAGGCCGCCGGGCGCGACCGGCTCGGTGATGACGCGCCAGCGGCATGCCGGGCGCGCCGACCGAGCCTGCGAGGGAGGGGGGTAGCGTCCGGCGTGTGACCCGCGCCGTCCTCGTCTCCAGTTCCGCCCCGCCCACCGTCACCGACGTCGACCTGCCGGATCCGGCCGAGGGCGAAGCCCTCGTCGACGTCACGTACTCGAGCGTCAACTACAAGGACGGCCTCGCGCTCGCCCGGAACCCCGGGGTCGCCCGGCTCGACCCGCTCGTGCCGGGCATCGACGTCGTCGGCACCGTCTCGGGTCTCGGCCCGGGGGTGCACGACGTCGCGATCGGTGACCGCGTCGTGCTGAACGGCGCCGGCCTGGGCGAGACCCGCCACGGTGGATGGGCGACCCAGGCGGTCGTGCCGTCGGGGTCGCTCGTGGTCCTGCCCGAGGCGATCGACGACTCGTTCGCGGCCGCCATCGGCACCGCGGGGTTCACGGCGATGCTCAGCGTCCTGGCGCTCGAGCGCTTCGTCACGCCCGACGCCGGTCCGGTGCTGGTCACGGGTGCCTCCGGGGGCGTCGGCACGGTGGCGATCGCGCTGCTCGCGGCCCGCGGCTACCGGGTGACGGCGTCGACGGGTCGGACGGCCAACGCTGACTCGCTCCGGCGTCTCGGTGCCCGCGACGTCGTCGACCGCGGTGCCCTGGCCGAGCTGGGTCGTCCGATGCAGCGGGCCACCTGGGCCGGTGCCGTGGACAGCGTCGGCGGTGCCACCCTGGCGAACGCGCTGTCGTCCACGCGCTGGGGAGGAGCGGTGACGGCCTGCGGGCTGGCGCAAGACTCAGCGCTGCCGACGACCGTCCTGCCGTTCATCCTGCGCTCGGTGTCCCTGCTCGGCATCAACTCGGTCGACGCCCCGGTGGAGCTCCGCCGTCGGGCGTGGGACCGGCTGGCGACCGACCTGGACGCGGCCCTGCTCGCGGACGTCACCCGGACCGTGCCACCCGAGCAGGCCATCGCGATCGGGGCCGAGGTGGTGGCGGGGCGCGTGCACGGCCGGACGGTGGTCGCGATCAGGTGAGCGTGCTGGCCAAGACTGCGTCTTCATTTCCCAACCGTTTGCATATTGGCACGTTAGGATTTCGAGTGTCGATTTCGTCCACGAGGAGATGACATGCCGGTCCCCAAGTCCACGGTGGAGAGCTCGCCCCGCAAGCTCCTGCGCGACGTCGTCTACGAGAAGATGCTCGCGGCGCTCCGCGACGGCACGCTCCAGCACGGCGAGCGCCTGAACGACGACGAGCTGGTGCAGTGGCTCGGTGTCAGTCGCACCCCCATCCGCGAGGCCATCGCGAAGCTCGTCGACATCGGCCTGGTCGAGATGGAGGCGAACCGGTACACCCGCGTCGCGACCCCGACCTTCGACGACTGGGTCACCGCGACCCGTGCGACCGCCGGGTTCTTCGAGCTCAGCCTGCGCTGGGGCGTCCCCGAGTACAGCGACGAGGACGTCGAGGCCCTCTCCGCCCTGCTCGACAAGGCGGACCGGATGCGGAAGGTCCGGGACTACGGCTTCAGCGGTGCCCTGACCGGCATCATCGAGTTCGCGGTCGAGCACTCCGGCAACCCCCTGGTGCAGCACGCCGCGGTCGGGGCGATGGAACGCGTGCGCTTCACGCTCAACCCGACGCCGGCGTTCGAGCAGTACGGGTCCGAGGCGTTCTTCTCCATCCTGCGCGAGGCCCTGACCGACCGCGACGGCGAAGCGGCCGCCGAGGCCGGACGGGCCCTCACCCGCAACTTCGAGCAGCACATCGAGGCGGTCCGCGCCGACCGCGGCTGACCGTGGACGACGGCGAGTGGGGCGACGCCGATCCGTGGACGGCGGCGAACGACGACGCGTACACGTCCCTGCTCGCCCACGTCCGCTCCGGCCCCAGCAGCACGACGGCCGTCGACCTCGACGCGCTCGGGTGGGAGTGGGGGACGTCCCGCGGCCGTGTCCGAGCGGCGGCCGCACGGCTCGAGGACCTCGGCATCCTGTCCCGGCGCCCGGACGGCACGTGGCAGTACGCCGAGCTGTCCGACGCCGAGCTGTCCGACGCGCTGGACTTCTGGGTCGCGCTGATGGGTCCGGCGATCCGCGCCACGATCCCGGTGCTGACCGCCGAGCTGCGCCGAGAGCTCGACGACCTGGTCGCGCGGGCCAGCACGTCGGCGTCGCTGCGGCTCCCGGAGTACCCGACCGCGTTCTCGGCCTCGGTGCAGTTCTGGTTCGAGCACTGCCCCAACGCACTCGTCCGTGGCCTCGGCCTGCGGGCGTTCGAGCGGGTCCGGTGGGCTCGGTTCCCGACGCAGCTCTGGTCGGTGCACGACATCGGGACGTGGTCGGCCACGATCACCCGGGCAGTGGACACCGGTGACCCGGCCGTCGCGACGGCCGCCGCGGAGATCCTCGAGCGCCTGTTCGAGGTCCACCGCCGGAACGTCGGGATCCCACGGACGAGTCGACCGAGCGCCGAGGTCGCCGAACGGCTCCCGAGCGCCCTCGACCGCGCCCTGCTCCGCGACGTGCGTTCGGGCGCGCTGCCGGTCGGTTCGACGCAGTCCCTCTCGGGCCTCGTCACGCGGACGGGCGCTCCGCCCGTGGCGGTGCTCAAGGCGCTGCGGCGGCTGCACGACCTCGGCTTGGTCTCCGGCGACCGGGGCCGGTACCGCGTCGCGGAACCCTCCCTCACCAACTGGCAGGACGCGATGGGGCTGCTCGTCGGGGTCTTCGGCAGTGCCGTCGTCCACGTCCTGCCCGGCCTCGCGGGCACCGCACTCGACGAGCTCCGCCGGCTGCTCACACGAGCTCGTTCCGACGGCGAGGTCCGCGACCACCGGTACACGGAGAGCGCGTTCGCCGTCACCCGGTTCCTGGCCGAGCAGTCCGGCAACCGCTGGGAACGCCAGGCCCTGCGTCTCGCGATGGCGCGGCTCGCCTACGCGATCCCGGAGGCACCGGCCTTCCGGCAGTGGGAAGCGGACGCGCTGTGGATGTCCCTCGACGCGGCTGCCGGCAGTGGGGACGTCGGTACCGCTCGGACCGCGGCCCGGCTCTTCATCGGCATCGCCGGCGCGCACGTGGACGACGTCACGGCGCGGTACGGCACGATGGACTCGTGAGCGACGTCCTGATCCACGCCGCCGGAGTCCGCGTCACGCGGTCCGGCCGCGACCTGCTGCACGACATCGACCTGACCGTCCGGCGCGGTGAGCACTGGGCGCTGCTCGGACCGAACGGCGCCGGCAAGTCGACCCTGCTCGCCGTCCTCGGCGCGACCGGGCACCCGACGGCGGGCACGGTCGAGATCCTCGGCCGTCGGCTCGGACGCACCGACGTGCGGGAACTCCGCGAACACATCGGGCACGTCGACCCGCGACACCGGATGCTCTCGCCGCTCACCGTGCTCGAGACGGTGCTCACCGGGCTGACCGGCACGACCGACCTCATGATGCGGTGGGAGCCGTCCGCCGGCCAGGTCGCGCTGGCCGAGCAGCACATCGCCGACGTCGGACTCACCGCGCGACGGCACGCCCGTTGGCCCGTGCTGTCCCAGGGCGAACGCGGCCGGGCCCTCATCGCCCGGGCACTGATTTCCGAGCCCCAGCTGCTGCTGCTCGACGAGCCGGCGACCGGACTCGACGTCGCCGCGCGGGAGCACCTGCTCGAGACCGTCGACGCGCTGCGGCACCGGCACCCCGACCTCGGCAGCGTCATGGTGACCCACCACCTGGAGGACCTGCCGGCCTCGACGTCGCACGCGATGCTGCTGCGTGACGGGGTGGCCGTGGCCCAGGGCACCTCGGACGAGGTGATCACGTCATCGGCGGTCTCCCACGCGTTCGACTTCCCACTCGCGATCCTGCGCGCCGAGGGCCGGTGGGCCGCGCGCCGATCCGCTTGACGCGTGCTTGCTCCGCGACCGTCAGGCTGTCGCGGCGGCAGCTGCCTTCGCGGCCGCGGGCAGGGCGTCGAGGATCCGCCCGACGGCGCGGTCGTCGTGGGCGGCCGTGACGAACCAGGCCTCGAACACGCTCGGCGGCAGGGTGACCCCGCCATCGAGCATCGCGTGGAAGAACGGCGCGTAGCGGAACACGTCCTGGGCCCGCACGTCGTCGTAGTTCCGCGGCGCCTGGTCGGTGAACGCGAACGAGAACAGGTTGCCCGCGTGCTGCACGGAGTGCGCCACGCCCTCGGCCGACAGCGCCTCGCTCGTCGCGGTCGCGATCACGGCGGCGGTGCGGTCGAGGTGCTCGTACACCTCGGGCGTCGCGGCGCGCAGCGTGGCGGTACCGGCCGCGACCGCGAGCGGGTTGCCGGACAGCGTGCCCGCCTGGTACACGGGACCGAGCGGGGCGAGGAAGTCCATGACCTCGCGCCGACCGCCGAGCGCGGCGAGGGGCATGCCTCCACCGATGACCTTGCCGAACGTGATGAGGTCGGGCTTCCACCCGGCGCCGTCGGGGACGACCTTGGACGCCTCGAGGCCCCACCAACCGGCGGCACCCACGCGGAACCCGGTCAGGACCTCGTCGACGATGAGCAGCGCGCCGTGCGACTGCACGATCTGCGCGAGCGCCCGGTTGAAGCCGCGCTCCGGGGCGAGCACGCCCATGTTGGCGGCGGCGGACTCCACGATGACGCCGGCGATGCGCTCGGAGTGCTCGTCGAAGGCGCGGCGGACCGCGTCGAGGTCGTTGTAGGGCAGCACGAGGGTCTGCGCGGCGGTCTCGGCGGTGATGCCCGCGCTGCCCGGCATGGCCAGGGTCGCGACGCCCGAACCGGCCTCGGCCAGCAGCGAGTCCGAGTGCCCGTGGTAGTGCCCGGCGAACTTCACGAGCAGGTCGCGGCCGGTGTAGCCGCGGGCCAGCCGGATCGCGGTCATCGTCGCCTCGGTGCCGGTGGACACCATCCGGAGCTTCTCGATCGGCCCGTCGCCGTCGACCGACACCCGCTGCTTCACGAGTTCGGCCAGCTCGGTCTCGCCCGGGGTGGACGCCCCGAACGACAGCCCGTGCGCTGCGGCCTGCTGCACGGCCTCGACGGTGCCGGGGTGCGCGTGCCCGAGGATCGCGGGGCCCCACGACGCGACGAGGTCGACGTACTCGCGACCCTCGGCGTCGGTGACGTAGGCGCCCTTCGCGGAGACCAAGAAGCGCGGCGTGCCGCCGACCGAGCCGTAGGCGCGGACCGGCGAGTTCACGCCACCGGGGATGGCGTTCTTCGCACGCCCGAAGAGCTGGTCGTTCGTGGTCATTCGGGGGCCTTCCCGGTCGAGGCGATGCCGGCGACGTCCGCGGTGCTGCCCGAGGTGCGGAGGCCCGCTTCCTCGTTGAGCTTCCGCGCGATGTCCACGGCGAAGTAGGTCAGGATCGCGTCGGCACCCGCGCGCTTGATGCCGACGAGCGACTCCATCGCCGCGGCGTCGCGGTCGATCCAGCCGTTCTGCGCCGCTGCCGTGATCATCGCGTACTCGCCGGAGATCTGGTACGCCCAGACCGGCACGGGCGACGTGGCCGCCGTCTCGGCGAGCACGTCGAGGTAGCTCATCGCGGGCTTCACCATGACGATGTCCGCGCCCTCGTCGACGTCGAGCGCGACCTCGCGGAGCCCCTGTCGGCCGTTCGCGGCGTCGATCTGGTACGTCCGGCGGTCACCGACGAGCGACGAGGACACCGCCTCGCGGAAGGGCCCGTAGAACGCCGAGGCGTACTTGGCGGCGTAGGCGAGCAGCGCGGTGCCGCTGTGGCCGGCACCGTCGAGGGCGTCACGCGCGGCGGCGATCTGGCCGTCCATCATCCCGCTCATGCAGACCAGCTCGGCGCCTGCCTCGGCCTGGGCGACCGCCATGTCGCGGTAGCGCAGCAGCGTCGCGTCGTTGTCGACCGAGCCGTCCGCCGCCAGGACACCGCAGTGCCCGTGGTCGGTGAACTCGTCGAGGCACAGGTCGGACTGCACGACGAGCGCGTCACCGACCTCTTCCCTCGCCACCCGGATGGCCACGTTGAGGATGCCGTCCGGGTCGGTCGCGCCGGAGCCGGTGGCGTCCTTCGTGGTCGGGACACCGAACAGGTTCACGCCGCCGACCCCGACCTCCGCAGCCGACACGAGCGCGCGGCGGAACGAGTCGAGGGAGTGCTGCTGCACGCCCGGCATGCTCGAGATGTCGACGGCGTCGGTCGCGCCCTCGCGGATGAACATCGGCAGCACGAGCTCGGCGGGGTGGAGCCGGGTCTCGGCCACGAGGCGTCGCATCGCGGGGGTGGCGCGCAGCCGACGGGGGCGGACCTGGGGGAAGCGTCCAGTCACGGGTGACCTTCCTGATGGGGGGTGATCGGGTTCAGTGCCTCGACGACGGCGTCGAGCAGGGCTTCTGCGGACCGGGACCGTCCGACGGCGTGGACGGGCAGTCCGGCCGCGCGCGCATCGGCTGCGGTTCCGGGGCCGATGCAGGCCACGAGGGTGCTGGGGTCGAGCGGGGTCATCCGGCGGGCGATCTCGCGGGCGACGCTGCCGCTCGTCACGAGCACCGCGTCGGGTGCCGCTTCGAGGGTGATCGGCTCGTCGCCGGTCCCCACGGTACGGTACGCCACCACGTCGTCCACGTCGATGCCGCGGGCGCGGAGCCCGTCGACGAGCGTCGGTGCGGCGATCTCGGACCGGGCTGACAGGACGGTGCCGTCGGTGTGCGGGAACGCCTCGACCAGGCCGGCCGCGGACGTCTCGTCCGGCACCAGGTCGACGACCCAGTCCGCCGCCCGCGCAGCACGGGCGGTCGGCTCGCCGACTGCGGCGACGCGCACCCCGGCCGGGAGGCGCGCCATGCGTCCGGCGAGGACCGTCACGGCCGTCGCACTGGTCACCACCACCCACGCGTACCCGGCCACGGGTGCACGGTCACCGACAGGAGCGGGTGATCCGTTCCTCCCGGCCGCGTCCTGCACGACCAGGCGGCAGACCGCAGCGTCGAGCGCGGACGGGTCGGACGGCGGGGCGTCCGTGATGAGGGGTACGACGACGGGGCTGAGCCCGCGTGCACGCGCCTCGCGAGCGACCCGGTCGCCCCACGCGCCGCCGCGCGGGACGAGGACGACCGGGGGTCGCGCCTCGTCCGCGTCGGTGGCGGTGGGGTCCGTGGTGACCGCCTACTCCGCCGGGGTCGCGAGGCCAGGGCCCGCGGTGTGCGGACCGTCCGTGGTGTCCTCGGCGACGGTGCTCGCCAGGGCCGCCAGGTCGGCCGCACCGTTCTCGAGCAGCTCGGTCGCGACACGGCCGCCGACCGCGAGCGCCTCGTCGAGACGGTCCTGTGCCGAGCCCTCGAGCACGGCAGCGTGCGACGCGGTGCGGTACTCGGTGCCGTCGGGGCGGTAGACCGTCGCGGAGACGAGCAGGAGCTCGGCGTCCACCACGGCCGTCGCACCGATCGGCGCAGAGCAACCGGCCTCGAGCTTGGCGAGGACCTCGCGCTCGGCCGCCACCGTCAGGCGGGTCGGGGCGTGCTCGATCTTGCGGAGTGCGGCGAGCAGCCCACGGTCGGTCTCGTCCGAGCGGATCTCGACCGCGAGCGCACCCTGACCGGGAGCACTCGGCCAGAAGCCGAGGTCGAGCAGCTCGGTGGCGGCGGACAGGCGGTCGATGCGCCCGAGACCGGCGGCGGCGAGCACCACGGCGTCGAGGTCGTCGTCCACCCGGCCGAGGCGGGTGTCGATGTTGCCGCGGATGTCGACCACGTCGAGGTCCGGACGCGTCGCACGGAGCTGCGCGGCACGGCGGGGTGAGCCGGTGCCGACCTTGGCGTGCTCGGGCAGGGTCTCGACCGTCGCGCCGTTCCGGGCGACCAGGACGTCACGGGCGTCCGCGCGCTTCGGCACGGCACCGATCGTCAGGCCCGGGTACGGCGCGGTCGGCAGGTCCTTGAGCGAGTGCACGAGCACGTCGACCTCGCCCGCGACCAGGGCCTCGCGCAGGGCGCTCGCGAAGACACCGGTGCCGCCGAGCGACGCCAGGGAGGCACGGTTCGTGTCACCCTCGCTCGTGACGGTGACGAGCTCGACGGGGCGCCCGGCGGCCTTCGCCAGGCGGTCGGCGACGTCCTGGGACTGCGCGACCGCGAGCCGGCTGGCACGGGTGCCGAGTCGGATCGGGGTCGGACCGTCGGGCGCCGTGACGCTGGGGTCGTTCACGGTCGCGTCGGTCACGGGGCGACGCCGGCGGCGGCGGGCTTGAACCCCGCTCGTACGTTCTCGCAGCACCCCGGACGGCACACGTCGTACCAGGGGCCGATGTCGGTCATGTGCGGCCGCTCGGCCTTCGGCAAGCCGTTGACGCGCTCGAGCACCAGGTCGACGAGCCCGGACACGTACGCCGGGTCGATGCCGGGGGTCTGCGTGCGGAGCGACCAGAAGCCGAGCTCACCGGCGGTCTCGGTGGCTTCCTCGTCGAGGTCCCACATGACCTCCATGTGGTCGCTGACGAAGCCGAGCGGGACGATCAGCACGGCACGCGTCGGGCCGCCCGTGAGGTCCTCGTTCATGTAGTCGTTGATGTCGGGCTCGAGCCACGGCTGCGTCGGAGGGCCGGAGCGCGACTGGTAGACGAGCTTCCAGGCGGGCTTCGACGTGCCCCGCAGGTGGGCGTGCTCCGGCTGCTCGACGAGCTCGGACCAGGCCTGGTCGAGGACGACCTGGGCGACAGCCTGGTGCTGGGCGGCGTACGCACCGCCCGCACCGAAGCCGCGGTAGTCCGGACCGGACTTGGCCGCGTCGGTCGAGGGGATCGAGTGCGTCGAGAACAACACGTGCAGCTCGGTCGCGACGTCGAGGCCGTCGTTCTCGGCGATCGCCCGGGCCATGCCGTCACGGACGCCGTCGATGAAGGGGCGGACGAAGCCCGGGTGGTCGAAGAACTGTCGGATCTTGTCGATCTGGATCGTGTCGATCAGACCGGTCTCGTCGAGGACGCGAGCGTAGTCCTCGCGGTACTGCCGGCAACTGGAGAACGACGAGTACGCGCTCGTGGCGATGGCGACGAGCTTGTTGTAGCCCTTGTCGGCCGCCTCGGTGAAGGCTTCTTCGAGGTAGGGCTCCCAGTTCCGGTTGCCCCAGAGGACCGGCATGTCGATGCCGCGCGACGCCAGCTCGGCCTCGAGCGCGGCCTTGAGCGCACGGTTCTGAGCGTTGATCGGGCTCACGCCGCCGAAGTGGCGGTAGTGGTGCGCCACTTCTTCGAGACGCTCGTCCGGGATCCCGCGACCACGGGTGACGTTGCGGAGGAAGGGGATGACGTCGTCCTGGCCCTCGGGGCCACCGAACCCGGCGAGCAGGATCGCGTCGTAGGCGGTCGGCACCTCGACGTGCTCGGGACCGGACGCCGCCGCGGGGGTGGCGGCGAGGACCTGGCCGTTCGTGATCATGCTGGTGTCGGTCATGACAGCACCTCCGGGAGTTCGGCGGTCGTCACACGACGACCCGTGAAGAAGGGGACCTCTTCGCGCACGTGCATCCGCGCCTCGGTGTACCGGAGGTCGCGCATCAGGTCGACGAGGTCGACGAGGTCCGGGCTCTCGAGCG
Organism: Curtobacterium sp. VKM Ac-1376; assembly: GCF_015351025.1. Taxonomy (GTDB): domain Bacteria; phylum Actinomycetota; class Actinomycetes; order Actinomycetales; family Microbacteriaceae; genus Curtobacterium. The sequence continues at coordinate 77,900 of NZ_JADKRV010000010.1, forward strand.
GCAGGATCCACTCGTAGTCGCTCAGGGCGAAGGTCGCGATGGTGTTCGTGAGCACGCGGCGGTACTTCGCGCCGGCCATGCCGTGGTCGCGGAGCATCTTCGAGCGCTCCTCTTCCGGCAGCAGGTACCACTCGTAGGAGCGGACGAACGGGTACACCGTGATCCACGCCTCGGGGTCCTTGCCGCGCAGGAACGCCGGGGTGTGCCGCTTGTTGAACTCGGCCTCGCGGTGCATCGCCATGACGTGCCAGACGGGCTCGGCGTCCTGGAACAGCCCCGTGCGACGGACCTGTCGCAGCACGGCCTGGATCGCCTGGGCGTCGTCGCCGTGCAGCCAGACCATGACGTCGGCGTCGGCACGGAAGCCGGAGACGTCGTAGAACCCGCGGATCGTGACCCCGCGCTCAGCTGCGCCGGTGATCACGGCGTCGAGCTCCGCGACGGCGTCGTCACCGACGCGGTGCACCGGGCCGAGCGGCCGACGGAACACTGCCCAGAGGGCGTACGCCGTCAGCATGTTCGGGTCGACCCCCGTCGCGGGGTCGCTCTCATGGGGAGAATCGTGCGTGGGCGCAGGCCCGGATTCGGCGGGCGCGGGCGCGTCGGAGCTCATGGATCCATTGTCCTATCGGTTGCCAGGGGTGTTGGCCGCCCCGCATCCGGTGGACCGCGCTCGGGCGGTCTACCGCCGTCGGAGCACCATCACGACGATACCCCCGACCACCACCACACCGGCTGCGAGACCAGCCAGGTACGGCACCGGCTTCTCGTCGATCCCGCGCTTGAGCTTCGACGCGGCGATCCCGATCTGCCTGGGGACGTTGAGCTTGTCCTCGATCGCATCGAGTGTGTCGAACAACTGGGCGCGGGTCGCGGCGACGCGGGCAGCGAGATCGTCGTGCGGATCGGTCACGGTTCCTCCGTCGATGGTGCGGCTGTCGGGGCTCAGGATCGGCCGTCGACGTCCGGCTTGCGGCTGCCGTACTGCGTCGGCGGGGTCGGCTTCTTGCCGAGGCCCTTGACCGCGTTGATGTCGTTCTTCACACTGTCGATCGTGCGCTTCGGCGTGATCGGCAGGCCCTTCTTCAGGCGCTTCCAGCCGATCCACCCCAGGATCGCGGCGACGATGAGCATCACCACGGCGATCACGAGTGCGGCCAGCCATGCGGGCATCACGGTCGCGAGGCCCATCACGGCAGCCGTCAGCAACACGCCGATCGCGTAGAGCACGATGACGAGCGCACCGACGAGCAGACCGGCTGCCAGCCCGAAGATCTTCGCCTTCGTGAGCATCTCGGCCTTGAGCAGGTCGATCTCGCCCTTGACCAGGCCCTTGACGAGCTTCGGGACGTCACCGACCAGGCCGAACAGCGAACGCGACTTGCGATCGCGGGTGTCCGTCATGAGGTGGTGGTGTCCTTCTTCTGGCCGACCTTGCGGACGGCCTTCTTGGTCGTCTCACCGATGAAGTCAGCGACGTCCGGCGTCTTGTCGGCGATGAAGTCCTCGGCGACGTGCACGCCCTTCTGGACGCCGTCGCTGTTCCAGACCTTGCCGCTGACGGTCTTGATCTGCTCGTACCGCGCCCGTCCGGCTCGCGATCCCAGGACGTACCCGAGTGCGGCGCCGGCGACGAACAGGAGCTTTCCGCGCATGTGCGATTCCTCCGTGCATTAGGTGTGCGGTGGTCATGCACCGAACGGAATACGTCCGGCGGTCTCACCAACAGTAGCCCTCGGACGCTGCGCGGTCCGCTCAGGATCCGAGGATCTGCCCGGCGGCGGTCCTGGCGGCACCGATCACACCCGCCAGGCCCCGTCCGGTTGAGGACTCACCGATCCCGACGACGCCCTCGGCCAACCCCGCAGCGGCGAGGTCCGGTCCGTACCACCCGACGCGGGCGGCGCCGTCGACGCGGTCTGCCGTGATCGGCACGCCGAGCAGCGTGGACGCGTCCTGCAGGGCACGGGTACCGACGGGGTCGGCCGGGTCGACCGGGAGGCTCGTGGCGACGTCCGCAGGGTCCGTCGCGGTGGTCGCGTAGCTGAGTCGCAGGACGTGGCGCCCGGCGGCCGCCTCGGCCAGCCACGTCCACTTCACCGTTGCGTGGGTGAGGGCCTTCGCCGTCACGGCCCGGGCATCGGGGTGCACGAGCATGCCCGTGCCGCGGGGGGCGGCGCCGAGCTCCGGCTGGTCGACCACGAGCGTGACGAGCTCGATGCCCGTCCGGTCCGGCGAGACGGTGCGCTCGGGGTCCGGCACCGACGACAGCGTGTGCTCGGCCGGCATGCGCTCGCTCGTACCGTCGGCCGTGACGATCTCGACGGCGTGCGCCTCGATCCGGGTCGCCCGGGTGTGCAACCGGACGTCCACGCCGTAGGTCTCCATGTCCGCGACGAGCTCGTCCACCAGGCGGACGATGCCGCCGCGGAGGCCCTGCACCGGCGTCCCCGCGGCGGCACGGGCGCGCAGGGACAGGACGGCACGGGCGAGCGAGCCCTCACGCAGCAGTGCCGCACGCAGGCCGGGAGCGACTCGGTCGGGGTCGAGCTGGTCGGGGTGCGTGGAGTGCACGCCGCCGGCGATCGGCACCACCAGGTCGTCGAGCACCCGCTCGCCCATGCGCCGACGGACGAGTTCACCGAGCGACGCGGCCTCGGCGCCGACCGGAGCGGGCAGCAGCGAGTCCATCTGGGCGCGGAGACCGCCCCGCTGCCCGACGACGGCGAGGACGTCGGCGGCCATCGGGGTGCTCGGGATGCCGAGGAGCCCGGTCGCCGGGATCGGGGAGGTCCGGCCGTCGCGGGTCATCAGCCAGGCGCCCCGGGGGTCCGGCGCCACGACGTCGTTGCCGAGGCCGAGCTCGATCGCCAGTCGACCGACGGCGTCCGTGCGGGTGGCGAACGAGTCCGCCGCCATGTCGAGCTCGAGACCGCCGACGGTGTGCCGGCGGATCATGCCGCCGAGGACCCCGGAGGCTTCGACGAGCACCACGTTCGCGCCGCCCTTGGCGAGGTCGCGGGCGCTGACGAGCCCGGCGACCCCGCCGCCGACCACGACGACGTCGGTCACGCGCCGGCTCCGTCCTGCGCAGCGCCGTCCTGCGCAGCGCCGTCGTCCGCGCTCCCGTCGCCGAGCGAGTGGACCAGCTCGACCACGCGCGTCAGGACGTCCGGGTCGGTCTCCGGCGGGACACCGTGGCCGAGGTTCACGACGTGCGCCCGGGCCGCGCCACCCCGACGGACGACGTCGCGGACGTGCGTTTCCAGGACATCCCACGGTGCCGAGAGCATCGCCGGGTCGATGTTGCCCTGCACGCTGACCCCGGTACCGACGCGACGCACGGCCTCGTCGAGCGGCAGACGCCAGTCGACGCCGACCGCGTCGACGTCGACGGTGTCCGTGCCGAAGGTCGTCATGTCGGCCAGGACCTCGCCGCTGCCGACGCCGAAGTGGATGCGCGGGACCCCGAGGTCGGCGACGTGCGCCATCGCCCGAGCGGAGTGCGGTGCGACGGACCGGACGTAGTCGGCGCGCGAGAGCGACCCGACCCACGAGTCGAAGAGCTGCACGGCCGAGGCCCCGGCGAGCACCTGCGCCCGGAGGAAGGCGCCGGACACCTCGGCAGCCCAGGCGAGCAGCCGTGACCAGGTCTCCGGGTCGGCGTGCATGAGGGTGCGGGCGCGGATGTGGTCCTTCGACGGGCCGCCCTCGACCAGGTAGGCGGCGAGGGTGAACGGCGCCCCCGCGAACCCGATCAACGGGGTGTCGCCGAGCTGCTCCACCGTGCGCTGGACCGCCTGCTGGATCGGGGCGAGGGCCGCCGGGTCGAGCTGCTCGAGCTCGTCGACGTCGGCGGGGGTGCGGATCGGGGAACCGAGCACGGGCCCGCGGCCGGGGACGATCTCGACGTCCACGCCCGCGAGCTTGATCGGCACGACGATGTCGCTGAAGAAGATGCCCGCGTCGACCCTGTGCCGGCGCACCGGCTGCAGGGTGATCTCCGACGCCATCTCCGGGTCGAGGCACGCGTCGAGCATGGCCGTGCCGATCCGGAGCTCCCGGTACTCGGGAAGCGACCGTCCGGCCTGCCGCATGAACCACACGGGGAGCGTCTCGGGGCGGTCACCCCGCAGGGCCCGGACCAGGCGGGAACCACTCGTCCGCCCTGATGCCAGGGGGTGGGAATCGGGGAGGGATGTGGTCGTCGCGTCGGTCACCGGATGATTCTCCCATCGAGCGCGTTACCATTGACTACGTGCTCATCTGTCTCACGGCGTCGCATCGCAACGCCAGCTTCGACCTCCTGGAGCGACTGAGCATCGGTGCACCCTCGGCGGCGAGCCGGCTCGTGACGGATGCCGGCGTCCTGGACGGCGCCGTGGTCCTCGCCACCTGCAACCGCTTCGAGGCCTACCTCGACATCGCGGGTGACGACAGCGGCTCCGCCGTGGCCGCCACCGTGCAGGCCGTGGCCGCCGCGAGCGACCTGGACTCCACCGAAGTGCTCGACTCCGTCAACGTCCTGGGTGGCAAGGACGTCGTCCAGCACCTGTTCGCCGTGTCGAGTGGCCTCGAGTCCGTCGTCGTCGGCGAGACCGAGATCTCCGGCCAGGTGCGTCGTTCGCTGGAGGAAGCCCGGTCGAACGGCACCACGACCTCCGACCTCGAGCGTCTGTTCCAAGAGGCTGCGCACACCTCCCGCGGCGTGAAGACCCGCACCCGCATCGGTGCCGCCGGCCGGTCCCTCGTGCGCCTCGGCCTCGAGCTCGCGTCCTCCCGCGTCACCGACTGGGCGCACACCCGCGTGCTGCTCGTCGGCACCGGCAGCTACGCGGCCACCACCATCGCCGCCCTGCGCGACCGCGGCGCCACGAACATCCAGGTGTTCTCGCCCTCCGGCCGGGCACCGTGGTTCGCCGCCAAGCACGACCTCGTCGCCGCCCGTGACCTGCGTCAGGCCATCGGCGAGAGCGACGTCCTGATCACCTGCACGTCGAGCGAGGTCCCGGTCGTCGCACCCGCCGACCTCGACGACGGCGTCCGCCGGATCGTCATCGACCTCGGGCTCCCCCGCAACGTGGACCCCGCGGCCGCCGGAGTCGACGGCGTCGAGCTGCTCGACCTCGAGACCATCAGCATCCACGCGCCGATCTCCGAGCTGAACGCCGAGTCCGAGGCCCGCGCGATGGTCGACGACGCCGTGTCCCGGTTCCGCGCGCAGGCGATGGAGCAGTCGACGACCCCCGCGCTCGTGGCGTTCCGCAAGCACGTGTTCGACATCCTCGACGACGAGATCGAGCGGGCCAAGCGCCGCGCGGACGCCGACGGCGAGTCCGTCGAGCACACCGAGCGGGCGCTCCGGCACCTGGTCGGCGTCCTGCTGCACCGTCCCTCGGTGCGCGCTCGCGAGCTCGGTCGCGCCGGACGCGGCGAGGAGTTCGTCGCGGCGATCGACTCCCTGTACGGCGTGCGCCCCGAGGCGGCGGCCGAGTTGCCGACACCGGTCGTCCCGTTGGCCGACCGCACGGCCCTGGACCCGACCGTCTCGGATCGCGACGACCAGGCGGACGCGAGCTGAGCCTCCCGGCCGACACGCAACCACCCACGCTGCGCGTGAGTGCGCTCCTGCTGGTGCGTGAGCGACGCGTCCTGATGGTGCGCGCGCGGGCCCGCGACGTGCTCTACCTGCCCGGCGGCAAGGCCGAGCCGCACGAGACCGACGTCGAGGCCGCCGTTCGCGAGGCGTACGAGGAGACCGGCCTGCAGCTGACCGCCGACGAGGTCGACCCGTTCGGCGTCGTGCTCGAGCCCGCCCACGGGCAGGGTCCGGGGACGATGGTCGCGATGACGCTGTTCCTGGTCCGGCCTGGAGGCGCGCTGGACTCCGCCACGCCCGTCGCCTCGGCAGAGGTGGACGAGGTCGAGTGGGTCACCTCGGCAGACGCGGGTCGCTGCCCGCCAGCTGGTGTGGAGACGCTCCGCCGCCTGGTGGCGGCGGAGCTCATCGACTGACCGTCATGCGCAGAGCGACGACGCAGAGGAACCCATGCTCAAGGATGAGTACTCATCCTTGAGCATGGGCTCGCTTCCGCTCGGGTTCGTCAGGCCTTGTCGGTGTCGGTGTACTCCCCGACCTCGCCGTTCTGCGCCGGGTCGGCCTCGCCGGGGATGTCCGAGTCGACGTACTCGCCGTCGGGTCCGGCTCCGTCCGGACGAGTCTCGCCGGGGATGTCGCTCGAGACGAACTCGCCGACCGGCTCCGTCGACTCGACGTGCTCCTCGCCCGGGATCTCGCTGTCCGTGAAGGCTCCGGCGCGGGGTTCGACCCCGTCCGCGCGACCCTCGTCGCCTCGTGCCTGTTCGTGCTTGCCCGTCATGTCCGACCTCCGCTGCTCGGGTTGCTTGCCTCGGAGTGTGCCCGCGGTCCCTGGACGCCGACCGAACCGGATGCGGCGTTCGGTGGTTGCCTGTGCACCATGCAACGCAGCAGCCGATCGAAGTTCCTGCTCGTCGTGACCGGGCTCGTCGCCGTCGGGACGCTGGCGGGGTGCGCCTCGGACGGGCAGCCCGCCGCCACCGAGACCGTCACCGCGCCTGCGCCGTCCGCGTCCGCGCCGCAGTCGTCGGAGGAGTCCACTTCGGCCGCGCCGTCGGCCGGTTCCGGGTCGTCCGCCGGTTCCGGTGCTTCCGGGGGCGACACCGCCGGTGACCGGTGCGTGGTGTCGTCGCTGGCCGGACGCATCGAGGCCGGCAGCGGTGGTGCCGCCGGCAGCGTCCTCGTGCACCTGGTGCTCGAGAACACCGGCTCGACGACGTGCACGGTGCAGGGGTGGCCGGGCGTCTCGTTCGTCGGGGGTGGCACCGGCAAGCAGATCGGCGCCGCAGCCACGCAGGAGAAGAGTTCATCGCACCCGACCGTGACGCTCGCACCCGGCAAGACCGCCGTGGCCCCGCTCAAGATCGTCCGGGCCGAGAACTACTCGGCGGGCGACTGCTCGCCGCAGACCCCGGACGGCTTCCGCGTGTACCCGCCCGGGTCGAAGCAGTCCCTGTTCGTGAAGGACACGGACTTCCAGGCGTGTGCGTCCGCTGACGCCTCGCTGCTGGCCGTGCAGGCGTTCGTGCCGGAGGGGCAGGCGACCTCGTAGCGGTCGGGCACGATGGTCACCGTGACCACCACGATCAGGGACGAACGCCCGGACACCGATGAGCTGGTGGTGCTGTACGACGCCGTCGGGTGGACCGCCTACACGCAGGACCCCGCGGCCCTCACCGCGGCGATCGTCGGCTCCCACAGGGTGCTGACCGCGCGCGATGACGCCGGACACCTGCTCGGCCTGGTCCGCACCGTCTCCGACGGCGTGACGATCGTGTACGTGCAGGACCTGCTCGTCGTGCCGTCCGCGCACCGGTCGGGCGTGGGCAGTGCGTTGCTCGGCGCCGTGCTGGATCGCTACGCCGGCGTTCGCCAGACAGTCCTGCTCACCGACGACGAGCCGGGGCAGCGCGCGTTCTACGAGTCACGTGGCTTCGTCGAGGCCCACGACGTCGAACCGCAGCCGCTGCGCTCCTTCGTGCTCCTGCGCTGAGCGGCGGCGGCACGGTCAGCGACGAGCGGGGGCGTGTACGGCCTCGAGCACCTCGGTGCCCATGGTCCGCAGCGCCTCGACCACGGCCAGGCGTCGCTGCAGCGAGGCGTCGTCGAACGTGATGGTCACGGCGTAGCTGACCGACGACCCGGGCCCCCGCAGGATCCCCGCCTCGGCCCGCACCCCCGTGCTCGAACCCGTCACCGCGACGGCCTGCAACCCGTGGTCCAGCGCCCGGTGCGCCAGCGGGTCGAGCCCGAAGGCCCCGGCGACCAGGGTGAGGTCACTGGCAAGGGACAACCAGCCGAGCACCCGGTTCGACACCGCTTCGTCGACGACCTCGCCGAGCGCCAGCCCGCGCATCACCCACGACAGCTCGCCGGTGGGTGCCACGGAGGCGTCGGGGGCGTCGTCCGGCCCACGGCGGTCACGGACGCGGTCGATCAGCGCCGTGCGCTCGATGCCGAGGGACTCGGCGCGCTCACGGACGGCGTCGATGCCGACGGTCGACAGCAGGGCGTTCATGGCCCAGGCGTCGGCCGTGGCCCCGACCAGGGTCGCCAGATCCGGCACCTGCATGGTCGGCTCCTGCAGGAACTGCCACAGCCCGGCGCCGGTCGCGGTGTCACGGGCCATGCGCTGCAGCCGATCACCGTGCAGGCGGCCGTCCTCGAGCTGGGCGGCGACCTCGATGAGCAGCAGGACGCGGCCCAGGCTCGCGACCGGCTGCACCAGGGTGTCGTCGATCGCGAGCAGGGCCTTGCCGCTGGAGGTGTCGATCACCGAGGCGCTGACCCCGGCGCCCTCGAGCGCGAGCGCGCCGAGGGCCTCGGTCGTGGCCGTGAAGCGGTCGTCGGGCCGCCCGCTGTGCCGCCCGCGACCCCGGCCGCGACCTGCTGCACGGTCGTCCGGTCGCCGGCGGCGCGACGACCGAGCCGCGTCCGGCTCCGACATCACCAGATGGCGACGCGCTCGGCGGGGTCCAGGTACATCGCGTCCTGCTCGGTCACGCCGAAGGTGTCGTAGTAGACGTCGATGTTCCGCACGACCTGGTTGCACCGGAACTCGGTCGGCGAGTGCGGGTCGATGCTCAGCAGGCGGGCGGCCTCTTCCGGACGGATCGCCATGCGCCAGGCCTGGGCCCAGCTCAGGAAGAACCGCTCGGCGCCGGTGAGCCCGTCGATGACCGGGGGCTCCTGGCCGTCGAGGGACAGCAGGTACGCCTTCCACGCGATCGACAGGCCACCGAGGTCGCCGATGTTCTCACCGATCGTCAGGGCACCGTTGACGTGGCCGTCGGGCACCTCGGACGGCACCAGGGCGTCGTACTGGGCGATGAGGGCCTTCGTGCGCTGCTCGAACGCCGTGCGGTCGGCTTCGGTCCACCAGTTCTCGAGCTTGCCGTCGCCGTCGTACTGCGAGCCCTGGTCGTCGAAGCCGTGGCCGATCTCGTGGCCGATGACCGCACCGATCGCACCGTAGTTCGCCGCGGCGTCGCGGCCGGCCTCGAAGAACGGGAACTGCAGGATGGCGGCCGGGAACACGATCTCGTTGAAGCCCGGGTTGTAGTACGCGTTGATCGTCTGCGGGGTCATGAACCACTCGTCCCGGTCGATCGGCTTGCCGATCTTGCCGAGCTCGCGGTCGACCTGGAACGAGGCGACGGCGCGGACGTTGGCGAGCAGGTCGTCGGCGCGCACGGGCAGCGCCGAGTAGTCGCGCCACTTCACCGGGTAGCCGATCTTCGGCGTGAACTTGTCGAGCTTGTCGAGCGCGCGGGCACGGGTCTCGTCGGTCATCCAGTCGAGCGCCGTGATGCTGTGCCGGTACGCCTCGACCAGGTTGGCGACGAGGTCGTCCATCTTGGCCTTCGAGGTCTCGTCGAAGTGCTCCTGCACGTAGATGCGGCCGACGGCCTCGCCCATCGCGCCCTCGACCAGGGAGACACCACGCTTCCAACGCTCGCGCTGCTTGGGCGCACCCGTCAGTGCGGTGCCGTAGAACGAGAAGTTCGTGGCCGAGAACGCGCTCGTCAGGTACGCGGCGGAGCCACGGATGACCTGCCAGCGCAGCCAGTCCTTCCAGACCTCGAGCGGCTGGTCGTTCAGCAGGTCGGCCAGGCCGGTGATGAACGAGGGCTCGCGGACCACGACGGTCTCGAAGGCGCCGGCGGGGGCTTCGATGGCCTGCCACCAGATCTGCAGGTCGACGCCCTTCGCGAGCGCCGCGACCTCGGCCCACGGCAGCTTGTTGTAGGTCTTCTGGCTGTCACGCGTGGTGACGTTGTCCCAGTGCTTCGATGCCAGCGCCGTCTCGAGCGCGATGACGTGCTCGGTGCGGGCACCGCCGTCGTCCAGGCCGGCGAGCGGGAACATCGCCGCGACGAACTCGCGGTACTTCTCGCGGATGTCGGCGAAGCGCTCTTCGCGGTAGTACGACTCGTCGGGCAGCCCCAGGCCGGACTGCTCGAGGAACACCACGTAGGACTCGGGGTCGCCCGGGTCGTTGTCGACGAAGAGCTGCAGGAAGCTCGGCAGGCCCAGGCGCTCGAAGCGACCGACGGCGGCGATGACCTCTCGCGTGGACTCGATCGCGGTGATCTCGGCGAGCAGGTGCTCGATCGGGGCGGTGCCGAGCTCCTCGAGCCGCGCTTCGTCGGTGAACGAGGTGAAGAGGTCACCGACCTTGCGCTCCTCGGTGCCGGGGGCGGCCTGCTGCGAGCGCTCGATGATGTCGCGCACGGCGATCTCGGCAGCCTCGGCCAGCACCGTGAAGGAGCCGTACCGGGCCTTGTCGTCGGGGATCGGCGTCGCCGCGATCCAGGTCCCGTTCACGTGGCGGTACAGGTCGTCCTGGGGGCGCACCGCGGGGTCGAGTTCGTCAGTGTGGATGCCGGAGGCACGTGCGACGTCGGTCATGCGGTCCACGATAGCCACCGTCCCCATGGGGCCGGTCGATCCGGGTCGTCACCTGTGGACGGCGGCCGGTACGGTCATCGCATGGGACTTCCGTGGAAGCTACACGGCGACGGCAAGACCGTCTCCGCGACGACGATCGTGACACCGGACGAACGCCTGACCTGGCCCCGGACGATCGGCCTCGGCGTGCAGCACGTGGTCGCGATGTTCGGTGCCACGTTCCTGGTGCCGCTGCTCACCGGGTTCCCGCCGTCGACGACGCTGCTGTTCAGCGGCATCGGCACGATCCTGTTCCTGCTCATCACGGGCAACCGCCTGCCGAGCTACCTCGGCTCGTCCTTCGCGTTCATCGCCCCGATCGGTGCCGCCACCAAGATCGGCGGCATCCCGCTCGCCCTGTCCGGCATCATCGTCGTCGGCGCGCTGCTCGCGATCGTCGGGCTCGTCGTGCACCTGGCCGGTGCCGGCTGGATCGACCGGCTGATGCCACCCGTGGTGTCCGGTGCGATCGTCGCCCTGATCGGCTTCAACCTCGCTCCGGCGGCCCGCGACAACTTCACGGCGGCCCCGGTCATCGCGCTCATCACCCTGGCGGCGATCATCCTGGTCACCGTCCTGTTCAAGGGCCTGATCGGCCGCCTGTCGATCGTCATCGGCGTGCTGGTCGGCTACGTCGCCGCGCTCATCGGCGGCCAGGTCGACTTCTCGAAGGTCGACGCCGCCCCGTGGATCGGTCTGCCGGAGTTCACCGCCCCCGCGTTCGACCCGTCGCAGCTCGCCATCTACCTGGCGTTCGTGCCGGTCGTGCTGGCGCTCGTCGCCGAGAACGTCGGTCACGTGAAGGGCGTCGGGCAGCTCACCGGCCGCGACCTCACGCCCCTCACCGGGCGCGCGCTCTTCGCCGACAGCATCTCGACCGTCCTGGCGGGCGTCGGCGGCGGCTCCGCCACCACCACCTACGGCGAGAACATCGGCGTGATGGCCGCCACCCGCGTCTTCTCCACCGCCGCCTACTGGGTCGCCGCCATCGCGGCCGTCCTGCTCGGCCTGTCGCCGAAGATCGGTGTCGTCATCTCCTCGGTGCCGGCCGGCGTGCTCGGCGGCGCCACCACCGCGCTCTACGGCCTGATCGGGGTCATCGGCATCCGGATCTGGGTCGAGAACCGCGTCGACTTCTCGAAGCCGAAGAACCAGTTGACGGCCGGCATCGCCCTGATCATCGGCATCGCGGACTTCACGTTCCGCTTCGGCCAGGCGAGCTTCGGCGGCATCATCGTCGGCACGATCGCCGCCATCGTCGTCTACCACCTGATGGACCTGATCGGCCGGGCGCGCGGCACCGACGAACCCTCGACCGAGGTCGCCGACCCCGCCCACTCCGCCACCGGCGCCGCCCCCGCACGGCCGCGCGCCGACTGACGCGGGTGGTCGGCCGGACGGCGCCCCGCGCCTGACGACGTGGGAACACCGGACGGGAGGCCCGTGGCGGCGTCGCCACGGGCCTCCCGTCCGTCCTGGCGTCGCGCGCACCCGTCTGGTGACCACGACTGGTCGGCATCGCCGACAGAATGGGTCGGTGCACCGACCGACGCGACCCGCTGTGACCGCTGAGCGGCGCGCGGTCGACCGCGACATCGTGCGGCTGGCGGTGCCGGCGCTCGGCGCGCTCGTGGTCGAGCCGCTGTTCCTGCTGACCGACACCGCGCTCGTCGGGCACCTGGGGGCGACGCCGCTGGCGGCCGTGGGATTGGCGAGTGCCGTGCTGTCGACGGTGACCGGGCTGCTGGTGTTCCTGGCGTACTCGACGACGCCGGCCGTGGCGCGGGCGCTCGGCGGTGGCGATCGTCGCGGAGCCGTGCACGCGGGCATCGACGGGATGTGGCTCGCGCTCGTGCTGGGGGTGGTGCTGGCCCTGTTCGGGTGGCCGCTCGCCGGGCCGCTCGTCGACCTGTTCGGCGCGTCGACCGAGGTGTCCGCGGCGGCGACCACGTACCTGACCATCTCGCTGATCGGGCTGCCCGGCATCCTGCTCGTGACGGCCTCGACCGGGCTGCTGCGCGGACTGCAGGACACGAAGACCCCGCTCGTCGTCGCGACCGTCGGGTTCGTCGCGAACGGGCTGCTCAACGCCGTCCTGATCTACGGCGCCGGCTGGGGCGTCGAGGGATCCGCCGCCGGCACCGTCATCGTGCAGTGGGCGATGGCCGTCGTCTACGTCCGCATCGCGGTGCGGGCAGCCCGGTCGTCGGGGGCGCCGCTGCGACCCGGCGCCTCCGGCGTCGCACGGGCCCTGCGGTCGGGAGCCTGGCTGTTCCTGCGGACCGCGTCGCTGCGGATCGCGATGCTCGCGACCGTCGGGGCCGCTGCCGGGCTGGGGACCACCGGGCTGGCGACGACCCAGGTCGGGCTGACCGTCTTCTCGACGCTGGCGTTCGCGCTCGACGCCCTGGCGATCGCCGGGCAGGCGCTCGTCGGACACGGGCTCGGGGCGCGCGATCCCTCGCGGGTGCGGTTGGTCACGCGGCGGCTCGTGCTGCTCGGGATCGCCGGTGGTGTGCTGCTCGGGGTGCTGACCCTGGCGGTGAGCGGAGTGCTCGGGCCGGTGTTCTCGGACTCGCGGGCGGTGCGGGACGCCCTGCCCGTCGTGCTGGTGCTCATCGCCGTCGGGATGCCCGTCGCCGGGTACGTCTTCGTGCTCGACGGGGTGTTAATCGGTGCCGGGGATGCGCGGTACCTGGCCATCGCCGGAGGCGTGAACCTCGTCGTGTACCTGCCGTTGCTGTGGTGGGCCGGTGGGACGCTCGCGGGGTTGTGGGCGGCGTTCGCCCTCGGATACATCGGGGTCCGGGCGGTGACGCTCGGGGTGCGGGCGCACCGGCGCGGATGGGTGGAACAGGCGTTGGCGCGGTGAGCGGGCCTGGTTCTTCTGCTGAACCTTCGTCGGCTGGGCCTGCTTCGTCTGCTGGACCTGATTCTCCTGCGGCACCGTCGTCGTCGGTGGCTTCGTCGGCCGTGCTCGCCACAGTCGGCATCGGGGTGCAGGGTGTCACGAAGCTGCTCGTGACCGTCGTCGTCGGGCGGGTGTTCGGCACCGAGACCCTCGGACAGACCACCGCCCTGCTGTCGCTCTCGGTGTTCGTCGCCCTGCTCTGGCCGAACGCCGCGGGCAACACCGCGTCGCGGTTCCTGGCGATCGCGCTGCGGCGTCGGCACTCCGATGCCGCAGTGAACCGGCTGCTCGGGGTCTCGATGCTGGTGTCGAGCGTGGTGCTCGCGGCGGTCACCGTGCCGGTCGCGCTGGCCTGGGGCAACGGCCCCGGCATGGTGCTCGGCGGCGCTGCGGTCGTCGTCGGCTACGGCCTCTACTGCTACGCCCGCGGCGCGCAGCTCGGCTACGACCGGGCGCCGCGCGTCGCACTGTGGGACTCGGTGACGAGCGTGCTGGCGCTCGGGTTGCTCGTGGTGGCGTGCGTCGCGCGGCTCGAGCCGTTCGTGCTGCTTCCCCTGGCCACCGGGTACACGGTGTTCGCCATCGCGTGCTGGCCGCGGGGCAACGGCTTCGCACCTGCTTCTCGCGAACCCGCCGCCGGGGTGCTCGGATTCGCGGCGTGGAACGTGCTGGCCGTGGTGACCTCGAACGGGTTGCTGCAGTTGACGATGATCTCGGCGCAGGTGACGTCGTCGGCGCACGACGCCGGTGTCTACGCCGCCGCGTTCACCCTGGCGACGCCGGCGTCGATGCTCGGGCAGGCGTTGGGGCAGGTGCTCGTGCCGGCGTTCGCGCACCGGACCGATGGTGGCTCGTTGCGCTCGCGTGGGGCGCTGCTGCTCGTCGTCGGGTTCGCTGCTGCTTCCGCCGTCGTGCTCGGCCTGGTCGCACTGCTCGCCGGGTGGTTCCTGCCGATCGTCTACCCCTCCGAGGGTGCCGCTGCCGTCGCCGACCTGCGGTACCTGATGGTCGCGGTGTGGGTGTTCACCGTCGGGCTCGTGCCGGCGGCATTGCTGCTCGCCGCTGGACGCTCACGGCAGGTCGCCCTGGCTTCGGTCGCGGGGTTCGTCGTCGGCGCTGGGCTCATGGCTGCGCTTGGGCCGACCGCAGGTGTTGCGGGTGGGACGACGGGGTTCCTGGTGGGGAGTGCGGTGAACCTGGTTGCGGTGGTCGGGCTCGGAGTGCGGCGGGGCTGACCGCCCGCGAGCAGCGTTGCCGCACCCGGCTGGCTGCTCGCCGCAGGAACGCCCGACCCGACGCCGCTCCCGTACGCGGAGCCGGTGCTCCCTCGCGGCAGCTGGCCGTTCTAAGCGGATTGAGACGATGCGGTTCGAAGCTGTGACATGGAACCGTACTGGCTGAGGAGGCTGACGAACTCGGCCTCGTCGTGGAACGAGACAATGCCGCGGCCGTGGTCCTTGGCGGCTTCGATGACGAATCGCACGGCACTCTCGACGACGCGAAGGTCGGTGGCTCCGGTGGCCGATCCGGCGACGGCAGTCTCGGTCGTGATCGCGACACCGACCACGGGGGCGTCGGTGGCGGTCGCTGGCTGCATGATCGAGTTCACGTGGAACACCCCGTTGCCGTAGGGGGTGATGTCCTGGGTTGTGATCGGCAGGACAGCCGGCGCCACACCGGTGGTCCGGGCGACCACGTCGAGCAGTGTTTCGGACACGCGGAGGATCCAACCGTCTTTGACCGTGGGAGTGATCGCGAAGCCGCGGTGATTGAGGACGCGGTTTCCCTTGGTGGTGTCGACGGAGAGGATTGCGTCCATCTCGGGCCGGACCTCGAGGTCGTTCGCGACGGCCATGTCGACGGCCGAGTCCATGAACGGCACCGGGTCGTGGGGCTGCGTCGGAGCGTCCGGGTCGACGTGCGTGGCGATGATGACGTCCCCGTCCAGCACGTCACCACGCCGGGCCATGTCGAGCAGCTTCGCGGCCGCGGCGATCACGGTGAGGGCGCCGTCGCCATCCGAGACGAATCCGATCTGTTCGGGTCGGGCACCGAGTCCGCCCAAGCGTCCGAGCAGCCCGAGTGTCGGGGCGTCGCCACCGGCGGTCTTGCCGCGCCGGCCCGGGATCGTGATGCGGACGAAGTCGGTGGCGCCCTTCTCACCGGTCACGGTCTCGACCTCGGCGGTCGGGCCGCCGTCAGCGGTGTACCCAGCGAGGAATGCGGCGACCGCGGCTCCGGACGTGTTCGGGTCGTCGAGCAGGTCGTAGGCGGCGAGGGTGTGGGTCCAGGACATGGTGCTCCTTGCGTGGTTCGTGGGGATGATGGTCGTTCGTTCAGCTGTTGGCGCCGCGGGCGGCCGTACCGGCGGCCAAGACCGCGTCGATGACCGGACGTCGATGTCGGTCGTGAGCCGGTCGGACCAGGCTGACCGTCCCGATCACCGGGCGATCGCCGTGGCGGTCCGCAATCCGTCGAGGACCTCCGCCGCCAGGCGGGCGGCGACCGAACGCGCCAGGACGACCGGGAGGCCCGTGGCAGCTGCGACCACCCGCCGCATGTGCTCGGTGTAGCCGATGCAGTCGAGCGCGATGAGCTCCGCCCCGCCTTCCAGCAGGCAGCGCGCCGCATCTGCCAGGGTCGCGTCCGTCCCGGTGTACGGAGAGCTCGGCGCGGTCAGGACATGCTGCCCGGCAAGGCGCCGGGCGAACTTCGCGACGGTGAAGTCCTGCTGCGCCGGGAGTGGACAGACCACGCCGACCCGCGCACTGCCGGCACCACCGACCGCGGTCGCGAGCGCTGCCGTCCCGAGGGCGATGAGCGCATCCGGAACGAACAACGGTTTCGTGTGCGGGAGCGCATCGAACGGACCGGTGCACGCGAGGAACACGGCGTCGACCTCGGCCTCGAGCGCTGCGAGGACGCCGGGCAGCCGCTCCTGGACCTGTCGTTCGCCGATCTCGATGGATCCACCGTCCGCCAGTCTCGTCGTGAGTACGTGGTCGTCGTCGGCTGGCCCCATCGTGGCGAGTGCTTCGGCGCTCATGGCGTCGAGGACACCGCGTTCGACGAGTTCCACGCCGGGGAGCCAGCGCGACAGCTCGGGGGTGAGGTCGATGCGGGGGGCCTGGCCGATGGTGACGACGCCGAGGCGGGTCACAGGATCTTCCCGAGGGAGAAGACGGAGTCGCCGGCGATGAGCCCGGCGCCCGTCAGGGAAACCTCACGCTCGCCCTTCTCACCACGGGCCTTCTTCCAGATGCCACGGAGCACCAGGGCGCCGAGGACCATCCAGCCAGCGTTGGCGGTGCTGATGAGGAGGCCGGTGGCCAGCAGGACGCCCATCTGGCGCTTCGGACCGCCGAGGATCTGCACGACGGCGCCGGGGATCGCCCAGAGGAGCAGGTTGCCGATCGCGTGGCCGTCACCGAGACCGGCGCGGATGGTGTCGGCGTAGACGATGGCGGTCGGCGGGATGGCTCCGTCGGCGAAGAGCCCTCGCCAGAGCAACGCCACCATGCCGATCGAGACGGCGAATCCGATCATGCTCGCGATCATTTGCTGGCGGCGGCCGTCCATCTCGTAGGCGGTGTACGGACGACGGTCGCGACGGAGGATCCACCCGGCCTTGAAGTCGTAGCCCATGTCGGCGAACGCGGGGCCGGTGGCGGCGCAGTAGCCGACGACCAGCGCGAGCGGGACGGCGGGGATCTGCAGGAGGAGCCCGACGACCAAGAAGATGAGCGTCACGGCGAACGCCGGGAACCACCCTGCGTGCATGGCAGCCAGGCCGACGATGAGCTCGTGGACCAGCGCGGCGACCCCGGCGAACAGCACCCATGCGATCACCGCAGCGACGGGCATGTCTGCCCAGACGCCGCCCAGCGTGGCGAGGACCAGCGCACCGATGACGTACGCGACGTAGCCCGAACCGAGCACGCGTCGGAGCTGCCGGGGCTGGACCGTCGGAGCCAGCGAGGGGTCGGCGGCGACGACATCGCGCGCTGCCTCGGCCTCTGCTCGCTCGCGCTTGCTGACCCGTCCAGCAAGGATCATGCCGACCTGCACGAGGGCGACGACGCCCGCCCCGATCATCACGCCGTGCGGGATGTACAGCTCGGCGAGGTTCACGTCCAGCAGCACCGGGGCGTACTGGTTCACGAGCAGGCCGACGCCGAACATCATCAGCGCCCAGACGTTCCCGATCATCGCGATGCCGGCGGCGGACATCGGCAGTCCGAGGAAGGACGCCCCGATACCGACCGCGGTACCCCCGACGAGCCAGAGCGCCTGCTTGCCGCCGCGGTCGCCCGCCTTGATCGTCTCGGCGGCTGCGACCCCGGGAGGCCACGCGGCGTCGGCCGGCAAGAACTTCGAGCCGAACGCCTTGTACAGGACCAACGCGTCGATGACGAGTCCGAGCGACGCGCCCAGCAGCATCGGCCAGACCAGGTCGGCGCGGCCGAACGCGAACGGCACGGCGATGGGCGTGATGAGCGAGTTCGCCGCGGCGAAGGTGGATCCGGAGATCGCGCTCTGGGCGAGGTTCTGCCGGTTCACGTCGCGCATCTTCCGGAGCCCGAAGAACCCGATACGTCCGATGAGCATCGCGATCACGGCACCGATGACGCTGGTGTTCGGCGAGACGCCGAGGGTCGTGATCATGTGGATGCCGATCAACGCACCGAGGATGCTCACCAGGATCGTGATGACGAGCATCAGCGGTTGCAGGGCGCTCGGGTGGCGCTCCGACCGCGCTGCGGTCGGAGGTGTGACGGTCTGCTGGGCCATGGCAGGTACTGTGCCGTCTCGATCGAGGAGAGCGGAAGCAAATCCCACTATCTGGGAGTTACAGTCACATTTCGGGCGAATCCTCCCTAGGCTGCCGGTGTGCCGACTCCCTCTCCGACACCGCTGCAGACCGTCGATCGAGCGCTCGAGGTCTTGCTGTCCTTCGACGAGTACCGCAAGGAGTGGGGCGTGCTGGAGCTCGCCGAGGAGTTCGGACTGACCCGCTCGACAGCACAGCGCCTGCTCGCCGCTCTCGCCGCCCGCGGGTTCCTGCACGCCGATCCGCACACCCGGCGCTACCGCCTCGGCCCGGCCATCTGGAAGACCGCGGCGATGTGGGAACGCGGTGGTGGACTCGCAGCCCTGAGCGAGCCGTTCCTCGCGGACCTCGCCCGCGAGACCGACCGGACGGCGCTGTTCTGCACGCCCGACGGCGCCTACGTTCGCTGCATCACCGCAGTGGACGGTGTCGACGGCCCCCGGCGGGCGCACCCGTACATCGGCGACGTCTTCCCCGCCCACGCCGGGGCCACCTCGCGCGCGTACTTCGCGTTCCTGGTGCCGACCGAACGCTCAGCCCTGCTGCACGGACGCCCCTCGGCAAGGTACTCGGAGCTGACCGAAGTCGACGAGGACGCACTCCGTCAGCTCTTCGACGGCACGGTGCTGGGCGGGTACGCCGCCTCCGAGGGCGAGTTCGACGCCACATCACGCGCGATCGCCGTGCCGGTCTTCGCCGGTCGTCGGCCCGTCGGCTCGCTGTCACTGCTCGAGGACAAGACGACCGAGCACGACGACCTCTTGATCGACGCGCTCCCCACCCTCCGCACCACGGCCGACGCGCTGAGCGACCTCCTCTCGAACCGGCCGCCCGCCGCTCCCCGACGGGACTGGCGGCGTGGCCGGGGCACCACATCGACGAACGGACCCCGATGACCCAGGCCCTCCTCTTCTCCAACTCGACCAACCACGGCGGCGCGTACCTCGGGCACGCCCTGGACGTCCTCGCCGACCACTACGACGGCGTCGCAGAGGTCCTGTTCGCGCCGTGGGCCCTCGCCAATCACGACCAGTACGTGGAGCGGGTCGCACCGGCGTTCCGATCGATCGGCATCAGCGTTCGCGGACTCCACACCATCGATGACCCCGCCGCGGCCGTGAGGGATGCAGATGCCCTCTACGTCGGCGGCGGAAACACCTTTCGACTGACCGCCGCGCTGCACCGTCACGGCCTCATCGACGCCATCCGCACAGCAGCGGTCAACGGCGGACTCCGCTACGGCGGAGCAAGTGCTGGCACAGTCGTCGCGGCTCCGACAATGCGCACCACGAACGACATGCCGATCGCTGAACCCACGTCATTCACGACGCTCGGCCTTGTGCCTTTCCAGATCAACCCGCACTACCTCGACGCTGACCCGACCTCGACCCACGCTGGTGAGACCCGCGAGCAACGACTCGCCGAGTTCCTCGAACAGAACGACGCCGCCGTCCTCGGCCTGCGAGAAGGCACCTGGCTCCAACTCAAACCAGAGAGCGACGGGCAGAACTCCGCAACCATCGGCGGGCACCCGACCTTGCACAGCGCAGCAGGCCCAGCCGTGCTCCTGCAACGCGGACACCCCATACGCGAAGTCGCCGGCGACGTCTCCGAACTACTCCACCTCATCCCGC
Source organism: Curtobacterium sp. VKM Ac-1376 (assembly GCF_015351025.1). Classification (GTDB taxonomy): domain Bacteria; phylum Actinomycetota; class Actinomycetes; order Actinomycetales; family Microbacteriaceae; genus Curtobacterium. The sequence goes on from NZ_JADKRV010000010.1 coordinate 97,825, forward strand.
GATACGACACGGCCATCTAGCCCACGGCCACACCATCACGCGAGGCGGACAGCCCGACGTGAGGTTTGAGCCCGGCAGACCCCGCCACGTGCGACGCCGATAGCGGTCTCTTATGTCAGCACGATTGGCGAGGACGGCAGCCCTGCAGACAGGGACGTCGTCGCACCTGCCCTTTCAGTCAATTCCGAGATCATCTCCCAGATCCTCAGTTACACCATCGAGCGACGCCTCACCTGTTGTGAGCTGACGCACACGGCTTGCGAGGCGGCGCTGCACCGCCTGGATCTGCGGGTCACCGTTTTCGCGCTCATATTGCGTGAGCAACTGGATTGCATCATCCACCGCACTGAAATCGTTGTACCGCTCAGCCAGAGACAGCCCAATCTCCCCCAGGGTCTTATAACTGTACAGATCCGACCCGTACCTCGCAATACACGAATTGATCGTATTCAAGGCGTCTAGCAGGATTGCATGCCTATCCGAGTCTTCGACAAGCGTTATAACCTCCGACTTACGAAGCGCCACCTGTGCCTTATACCTTTGCAGGACCGCATCGGTACCATTCACGCGCTCGGCTACCGCAATCTCGTTGCTCGCTTCGGGCAGCATGTCTCGAGACAGGAACAGCTTTGCGAGTCGCCGTCGGGGTGTCCTATGGGCAGGGATGACATCGATAAGACGCCTGTACGCCGCGATCTGATCTCCAAAACTCGTCAAACGAGCTATGCCCAGGCCTTCGGTAGCAAGCGCGACCGCCGTTTCCATCTCGATGTCTACACTTGGGTTCAAGCCGTTGATCAGGTCAAAAAATAGATTACGAATCTCGTCTTGATCAGCAAACTTAACACGCGCGATCACGGTAGCGATGACGTCATGTCTTGTCTCCCACCCGAATATGCCTCTTCCGCCATCGATGACATGCTCAAAGACTACGCCTTCAAGTTGCGCCAGGACCGCGTCGAGTGATGTTGCGTCTAGGCCTAAAAGGCGCAGAATAAGCTGCCTATGCACGTGGCCGCCAAGTGCTTGCACCGCGGCCACGTATCGGTATACCTCGCGTGCATCTTGACTGAGCGTGAAATACTCTTGCAAGAGAAGATCGTCGAGGTTATCGTTGGCGAAGATATTCTTTAGGCAAACGAACATCTCTGAACTGCACTTATTCTTCAAGCGCGAGAGGCGCGCGCCTCGACTGAGGTGAAGGAAGCTCTGCTCAACAAGTTGCTTGATCTCCGGACGGCGATCGAGCAACGCGACAAGTTCATCGAGGTCGCTGCGCTCGAGGACAGAAAGGCGAACATTGCTACCACGGGAGAAAAATCCCGGCGATTTTCGCGATACTTTCCATCGGGCGGCGTCCACAGTGACGACCACTCGCAAGCTCGGGCGGTCGAGCCCTGCGAGTGCATCAACGAGCTTGTTGACCTCCCTCAAATGGCGATAGCAGTCGTCGATCAGAAGCACGCCATCTTGACCTGCTTCACGGAGCCGCTTTTCGGCGTCCAACCATGAAGCTACATCGAGTGGAACGTCGGGACGGTGCTCCCAAGTGGGTACGCCACGTTGCGACAACTCCAGCATGAACGCGCGGGCGAGAGAAGTTTTACCAACTCCCCGCGCGCCTTCAACGACATGGAAATACCCCCGCGCACCCTTGAATGCGTCTCGCATTCGGTGCTGCGCCACCCGCGATATTGTCAGGCCCTGTTTGATATCGGCATAAGATGCCGGCGATCCGTTGAATAGCTTGGTAACGTTCGTCTCCAGCGCTGTTGCATGAGTGACATCAATAGTGGTCACTACTAGGGAAGCTGATAGCAGTGAACTACCGCTGGACGTGGAGTACGCTCTCGTCTCTCGAGTCTTTCCGGCACCGATGAGAGCCAAGAGAAAAGTGTCCAGGTCCGCGTGGACTACTTCCAAGCCGATGCGGGTATACAACTCAGCACGGTCAGCGTCGTATTGGTGCACCAGTAAGAAAACGCGCGTGTTGACGCCCTCGGCGCGAAGAGCGACAACTTGCTTAGCGAGCTCTTTCAGGTGCCGGTCCGCAAGTGACTGACCAATGATGACAGTGTCCCCTGTGAACATGTCCCCTTGCAGGGAATTGAAGAGTGTCTGTCGATATCGCTCAAAATCGTCGTAATCACTCTCGGTAATCAGCATTCGGCTTCTATGCCCGTCTGCCGAATCCTGCGTGACGCAGCCGTGAATCTTGTAAAGGGAGGTAACTTCCTGCGTCCTTGGTTTCCCTATATCAAAGTTAGAGCGATAAACGTCGATGGACCGTCCGAATTGTAGGTACGCCTGTTCCACCAAGGTGTCGAAATTGGTGGTGTAGATGGACAACCAGTCGAAGTTTGGGAGTGCAAGCAGACCCGAAGTTGGGTGCAATCCTTTGAGCGCCGAGCGAACCTCGGCCACCAGCGCGGGCCGACCCTTGCGATTCTCTACGAGTTGAGCCACCTCTGCCAGCTCGGCTTCATCTGGATCGAGATGGATGAGCCGTCCAAGCCGCCGGGCAAGGACGGCACCACTCGGTGCTCCGGAAGGAATGGACGCACCTGCTCCGAAGAGCAGGGCGGTGCGAGTGGGCGTCAGGGTCTGCGCCAGCTCATGAACATCCATAGTTACCTCAATGATCAGGGCTCGGGACCCCGCGATGGCGGCTACCGACGTTGGCAGCCGGGGAAACTTTACCCGCCCCGACTACGATTTCGAGACTCGCTCATACTCGGCCGTCGTTTGGCGAGTAGGACGCCGAAGTCAAGAGCGCTGCAGTAGCACTGCATCCCTCGCCCCTCTATGCGCGACGGAATCGCCCCGCAACGTCCCAGGAGCTTGGTCGGCTCTGCCGCGTTGGGGTATGCCCCAACGCCACAGCGGTTCCCCCGCGCAAAACGTGTTGTTCTGAGGTTGAGCTAGGACGTTCAACCACAGGAGTGCGCGCAGGTCTAGACCCCACGCCGCACCCTCACCGAGCCGATGTGTCAGTGGGTGCGAGTGTCCGGCGGCGGCCCCGTCGTGTCCCCCACCCGCAACTCCGAGGTGAACGATGCGGGCTGCGGCTCCGCCCCCTCGAGCATGGCCAGGGCGGCGCGGGCCGCGGCCTGGCCCTTCTGCACGAAGGGCTGCACCAGGGTGGTCAGGTGCCGGATCGGGGTGCGGTGGAGCAGGCTGTCGTCCACCGTGATCCCGTCGAACCCGACGACGCTGACGTCCTCGGGGACACGGAGTCCGGCGTCGAGTGCGGCCGAGATCACACCGACGGCGATCAGGTCACTCTGGGCGATGACGGCGGTGGGGCGGGGGCCATCAGGGGCGAAGAGGTCGGTGCCGGCAAGACGCCCCTCTTCCACCGAGCTGCCGGCGGTCTCGATCGCGACGGCGTCCGGGTAGACCCCCCGCACACCACGCAGTCGTTCGAGTGTGGTGAAGGCGATGCCCTCCGCCTGCCGGGCTGCGTCGATGGGGCCACGGCGACGTGCGGCATCGAGGGGCAGGGTCACCACGGTCACGTCCTGGTGGCCGAGCTCCTGCAGGTACGCAGCGGCACGGCGTGAAGCGTCCCGGTTGTCGAGCTGGACGGGGACGGCGCCCTCGATCTCGTCCGCCTCGATCGCGACGACGGGGATCTGCCGACGGCGCAACACGGCGACGGCGGGGTCGATCCGGACGTTGCACCCGACGAGCACGACGGCGTCCATCGGGGCATCGACCAACGGGCCGGCGCTCTGCTCGTCGTCGAGCGGACTCCGCACCAGAAGTAGGGACACACCCGCGGCACCCGCGACCTCGGCGATGCCGTCGAGCGTCAGGACGTTGACCGGATCGCGAAAGGCGTCGCTCAGGCGCTCGTCCATCACGACACCGATGACGCCGGAGCGACCGCGGCGCAGGGAACGAGCGCGGGGATCGGGGCCGCCGTAACCGAGGTCGGCGGCGGCGGCGAGCACGCGGGCCTTGGCGTCCTCGGACACCGGGCCGAGACCACTGAACGCGAGCGATGCCGTCGACGGCGCGACCCCGGCAGCACGGGCGACCGCGGCCAGCGTCGGGCGCGACGGACGTAGCGCGCCGTCGCGGGAGGGCTTCGTCCGCGACGCGCCGGGTGCTGTTGCCGCCTCGTCCATCGCCCGTTAGCGTAACCGGAACGAGCAGTCGAATCGATTCGACCATCGCAACACAAGCATCACCAGGCACCAGAACGCGCACCACCAGGCGCACCGCAGCACGATGGGAACCACCATGACGACGCCGTCCACCCGCACCGTCCCGACCACCAAGGCCTGGATCATCGCGGTGTTCGTGGTGTTCACCCTGTCCGGGCTCGACATCGCGACCTGGCTGGGCCGGATCCCGAGCGTCCGCGACTCGCTCGGGGCGAGCACCTTCGAGATGGGGATCCTCGTGCTCGGCATGGCCGTCGGCTCGATCGGTGGCCTGACCTTCGCGGGGCACATCGTCGCCAAGCTCGGTGCCCGTCGGGGCGCGCAGGTGGCTGCGGCCTGCCTGGCGCTCGGCATGATCTTCGTCGGCGTCGCGGTCACCCTCGAGTGGGGCTTCGCGACCATCTGGATCGCGCTCATCGCCTTCGGGTTCGGCAACGGTCTGTGCGACGTGTCGATGAACGTCTCCGGCGCCGCCGCCGAGAAGGCCGGCGGGCGCACGATCATGCCGCTGTTCCATGCCGCGTTCAGCCTCGGCACGCTTGCGGGCGCGGGCCTCGGTGCCCTGGCCGAGCGGTTCGAGATCCCGGTCTCCTGGCACTTCATCGTCCTGGTCGTCATCACGAGCGCCGCCATGCTCATCGCCGTCGCGAAGTTCCAGGACGAGCACCGCTTCGAGGACCCGGTCTCCACCGACACCAGCCCGATCGCGGCACCACTCACCCGCTGGCAGGTCTGGGCGCAGCCCTCGACGCTCCTGATCGGCGTGATCGTGCTCGGCATGGCCCTGGCCGAGGGCTCTGCGAACGACTGGCTGCCCCTCGCGATGATCGACGGGCACGGGCTCGACAACGCCGCGGGCGCCGGAGTGCTCACCGTGTTCCTCGCCGCGATGACCGTGGGCCGTGTCGCCGGCAGCCCGCTGATCGACAGATTCGGTCGCGTGCCGGTGCTTCGCGTCAGTGCCGCCGTCGCGGTCGTCGGCCTCGGCATGCTCATCTTCATCGACAACGTGCCGCTCGCGATCGTCGGCGTCGTGCTCTGGGGCCTCGGCGCGAGCCTCGGCTTCCCGATGGGCATGTCCGCCGCGGCCGACGACCCCCGCACCGCGGCCGCCAAGGTCAGCGCCGTTGCGACCATCGGGTACGTGGCGTTCCTGGCCGGACCGCCCCTGATCGGGTTCCTCGGCGAGCACATCGGACTGCTCGGGGCGCTGCTGATCGTCTTCGTGTTCATCATCGCGGCCGGCCTGGCATCGGGTGCCGCCCGTGAGACCGGCGCCGCCGCCCGCCCGACCCGCAAGGGCGGCGACGGACACGGCGGAGGCGAGCCGCGCCTCCAGGCCGACAGCACCGTCAACGCGACGAGCGCGCCGTCCGGGCAGCGACCCGACGCCGGTTAGGCTTCCGGGGTGCGTCTCGTCATCGCCCGGTGCTCCGTCGACTACGCGGGCCGGCTCTCAGCCCACCTGCCGCTCGCGACCCGCCTGCTCATGCTCAAGGCGGACGGCTCGCTGCTCGTGCACTCCGACGGCGGCAGCTACAAGCCGCTGAACTGGATGAGCCCGCCCTGCTCGATCGAGATCACCGAGCCGGACGACGAGCAGTCGAGCGCCGGCATCACGCAGTTGTGGACGGTCACGCAGAAGAAGACGCAGGACAAGATCATCGTGTCCCTGTACGAGGTCGTCGCGGACGAGACCCACGACCTCGGCGTCGACCCGGGCCTGGTGAAGGACGGGGTCGAGGCGCACCTGCAGCAGCTGCTGGCCGAGCAGATCGAACTCCTCGGCGACGGCCACACCCTGGTCCGCCGCGAGTACATGACCGCGATCGGGCCCGTCGACATCCTGGCCCGTGACGACGCCGGGGCAAGCGTCGCGGTCGAGATGAAGCGCAACGCCAACATCGACGCGGTCGAGCAGCTCACCCGGTACCTCGAGCTCATGAACCGCGACCCGCACCTGCGTCCGGTGCAGGGCGTGCTGGCGGCGCAGACGGTGGCACCGCAGGCGCGCACCCTCGCCGAGGACCGCGGCATCCGCGTCCTCGTGCTCGACTACGACGCCATGCGCGGCATCGAGGGCGGGCACACCCGCCTGTTCTGAGCGGACGACGTCACCGCCACGCCGGCGGAACCAGGTTCCGGACACCGCACCGCGCTTCTCCACGGTTCTGTGTCCGGAACCTGGTTCCGGACGGACGGACCGGTCTGGAGGCGCGGCACCCGCCCGCCCCACCGCCGACGGATCCCGGATGGTCGCCCCCGCGTCCCGGATAGGGTGGGCAGGACATGACCAGCCCGTTCTCCGCCATCCTGTTCGACCTCGACGGCACCATCAGCGACTCCGCGCCGGGCATCCTCGAGAGCCTGACGCACACCTTCCGCACCGTCGGCGTCCCGGTGCCCGACCACGACACCCTGATGTCGTTCGTGGGCCCGCCGATCATGGACACGTTCCGGGTCGCGATGGGCATGGACGACGAGCTCGCCGACCGCACCCTCGCCGTCTACCGCGAGCACTACTTCTCGCACGGGGCGCTCGACTCCGAGATGTTCCCGGACATCGACGTCGTGCTGCGCACCGTGCACCAGGCCGGGTTGCCGATCTCGACGGCGACGAGCAAGCCGGAGACCCCGGCGACCTACATCCTCGAGCACTACGGCCTCACCGGGGACATCGACATCATCACCGGCGCCAGCGACGACGAGGTCCGGTCGAGCAAGGCCGACGTCGTCGAAGAGGCACTGCGCCGACTCGAGGCCCACGGCTTCGACACCAGCCGCCCGGTGCTGATCGGCGACCGGAAGCACGACGTCGAGGGCGCGACCGTCCACGGGGTCCCGGTCGTCTTCGCCGAGTGGGGCTACGGCTCCCCCGACGAGGCCGAGGGCACCATCGCCCGCGCAGCGACCCCGCTCGACCTGCTGCCGATCCTGCTGCCGTGACCAGCGCCACCACGAAGGGACTGCGCGCCGCCGCGTGGGTGCTGCCCGCCGCCATCGTCCTCATCGCGCTGAACTTCCGCGGCCCGATCGTCGCGACGGCCCCGGTCATCGGCGACGTCCGTGCCGACCTCGGCCTGACCGCGACGATCGCCGGGCTCCTGACGACGATCCCCGTCCTGTGCTTCGCCCTCGCGACGCCGTTCGCGAGCTGGGTGATCGCGAAGGCCGACCCCGAGCGCGCGGTGTCGCTGTCGCTCGTCATCGTCCTCGCCGGCACCGTCGTGCGCTCGATGCCCTCGTCGGCAGCGCTGCTGATCGGCACCGCGGTGATCGGCATCGGCATCACGATCGGCAACGTGGTGATCCCGGTCGTGATCCGGCGCGACACCTCGCCGGAGCGGGTCGGCCTGGTCACCGGCGTCTACACGTCGGCGCTCAACGTCGGGTCGATGATCACCTCGCTCGGCACCGCTCCCCTGGCCGCGCTCTGGGGCTGGCCGGTCGCCATCGCGATCTGGGCGGTCTTCGCGCTCATCGCCGCTGCGGCCTGGACGTACGCGGTCGGGGCTCGTGCCGCCTGGCGCCGCCCGCTGCCGTCCGAGCAGGACGAGCCGCTGCCCGTCACCGGTCCGATCGACCAGGTGCTCGACACCGGGGCGATCCGCACCGTCCGTGCGGAGCGCGCCGCCGAGGCCGCGCGGGTCGCCGCCGCCGAACCCATCCGACCGGCACGGCGGCTCATCACGTGGGGGCTGACGCTCGCGTTCGGCGGGCAGGCGTTCTCGTACTACGCGCTCACCGCCTGGATCCCGACGCTGCTGCACGACGAGATCGGGTTCTCGAAGGCGTCGTCGGGCGCGAGCTCGTCGGTGTTCCAGATCCTCGCGGTGGTCGGTGCGCTCGGCGTCCCGCTGCTCGCGACCCGGTGGCGTCCGGCCGCGATCATCGCGCTGGTGGGCACGCTGTGGCTGGCGATGCCGCTCGGGCTGCTGGTCGCGCCGCAGCTCTGGTTGCTCTGGTCGGTGCTCGGTGGTGCGGCCCAGGGCGGTGGCATCACCGTGATCTTCATCGTGATCGTGCGGATCGTGTCGAGCGACGCCGATGCCCGCCGGATGTCCGCGTTCGTGCAGGGCGGCGGGTACCTGCTCGGGTCGGCCGGTCCGCTCGTCGCCGGGGCGTTGCACGGTGCGACGGGCACCTGGACGGCCCCGCTGCTCGTCGTGCTGGTCGCGGTGCTGACGCTCGGCATCGTCGGGACGTTCGCCGCACGGCGCGTGTCCTGACCCGTCGTCGTCTGCACACTCGATGCCGCGTCACCGCGCGGCGAGCACCTCGCGCAGGGACATCGGCGTGCGCCCGGTGATCCGTTCGACGTCACTCGACACGTGCTGCAACGCCCCCTCGGCGATCGCCGTGTAGGTGCTCACCCAGGCATCGGCCTGCCACGGCTCCGGGTTCCACTGCGCGCGTGATGCGTACGCCTCGTCCAGGGTCTCGGGGTGGTACGTGACCGTGCGCCGGCGCACCTCGGACACCACGGCCGCTGCCTCGGCGAGGGTGATCGCCTCGGGTCCGGTCAGCTCGTACGTGCGGTCACGGTGCGCCTCGGGGTCGCGCAGCACGGCGGTCGCGACCCGTGCCACGTCGGCGCGTGCGACCGCCGCCATCGCGCCGTCACCCGCCGGGCCGCGGATCGCGCCGTCCTCGCCGACCAGGTCCTCGACGAAGTCCAGGTAGAAGCTGTCCCGGAGGAACGTGGAGGCCATCCCGGTGCCGCGGATCGCCTGTTCCGTCGCCCAGTGGTCGCGTCCCAGCGTGAAGGTCGCGTCGGGAGCCGCGCCGAGGAACGACGTGTAGACCACGTGCTGCACACCAGCCGCCGCGGCCGCGCCGACGAACGCGCGGTGCTGGTCGAGGCGGTCCTCGGCCTCGGCCGCGGAGACCATGAGGAGCACGTCCACGCTCTCGAGCGCCGCCCGGCTCGCCTCGACGTCGGCGAACGTCGCGACCGCGACCTCGGTGCCGGGCAGCTCCGGCGCACGCGAGGCGTCGCGCACGAGCATCCGGAACGGCACGCCGTCCGCGGCGAGCGCCCGTGCCACGGCGCCTCCGATGTTGCCGGTCGCTCCGGTGATGGCGATGGTCATCGTCGCTCCTCGTGTCGGTGTCGGTTCGTGGTCGTGTCGCGGTGGTCGGGACTCACGTCCACACCGTCCTGGAGGCCCGCATCACCGTGCGCGCGACCCTCGCCGCGTTCACGCCGTCGACCTCCACCGCCCAGGCGCGGGCGGCGTCGTGGTCGCGGCCGTGGCGCATGTGCCGCCCGACCAGGCGGTCGAGACGCACCCCGTCGTCGACGGCGCAGAACCAGGTCTCCGTGAACAGCCCGGCGAGCGCCGACCACGGTGCCGTGTCGTCGAGCAGGTAGTTGCCCTCGGACACCACGAGCCGTGCTGCGCGGGGGACGGCGATGCTCCCCGCGACGGGCTCGTCGACGCGGCGGTCGAAGTCCGGTGCCCAGACGACGTCCTCGTCCGCTGCGACCAGGCGGCGGACCAGCGCGACGTAGCCGTCCGCGTCGAAGGTGTCGGCCGCACCCTTGCGGTCGTGCCGGCCGAGGGCGTCGAGTGCTGCGTTCGACAGGTGGAAGCCGTCCATCGGGACCTGCACCGCCGTGCCCACGCCGAGCCGGCGGTCGACGGCGGTCACGACGCGACGGGCGAGCGTGGACTTGCCGGCACCTGGCGCCCCGGCGATCCCGAGCACGGTGCGCGTGCCGGAACCGGCCAGCTCGAGCGCACGCTCGACGGCCTGGTCGACGGTCATGCCGCAGTCGCTCACGGCCTCATCCTCGCAGAGGCGTCCACGGTGCTGAACTTCCCCGTGCCGGACATCGACGCCGCGGTCGACGAACTCACCGCGAAGGGCGTCACGTTCCTGCGGAATGAGGGGATGACCGACGACAGGGGCGTGAGCCGGAAGGGTGGGCCGCTCATCGCCTGGTTCACCGATCCGTCGGGCAACGTCGTGAGCATCCTCGAGGAGTGAACGGCAGGCGCTCCGCGACCTCGGCTGGCGTGTTCAGCCTCCGGTGCCCGCCGACGTCCCGCCGCAGTTCGCCGTCCTGACCGCCGGGTGACGCGGTCAGCGGGGGAGCGCGCCCGCCCAACTGAGGGCGATGGGGACGAGCAGGCCGTGGCGGTGGTGCGGGAGTTCGGCGACGGGGATCCAGCGGGACTCGTCGGTGGAGCCGTCGAGTTCGTCACGCCGCTCGCCGCCGACGATCGTCGCCCGGAACACCACCTGCACGGCCTTCATCGGACGACCGTTGGTGTGCAGGCGACGCTCCGCGGGGATGATGTGGTGCCGGACGCCGAGCAGGGCGCCGGCCTGGGCCTCGTACCCGGTCTCCTCGCGGATCTCGCGCACGACGGCCTGTTCGACGGTCTCGTCGAACTCGACCCCGCCGCCCGGCAGCGTCCACGTGCCCGCGTCGGGGCGGCGCAGCTTCGCCAGGAGCACGCGGTCACCATCCGTGATCACGCCGTAGGCGGCGAGCCGGGTGTCGTAGTCCGTGTACTCCATGGCCCGACCATGCCAGGTGCGTGCTCCGACGCACGCAAGCCGCGCCGCGCCTCCAGGCCGTGCCGTGACGGCGGACCGGAACGTCAGGCGCCGACGCGAGCCGCTGCCCAGCCGACCCGCATCCGCGAGACGGCGCGATCGAACCCGCTGAGCGGTTCGGCGTCGTCGCGGACCATCGACTGCAGCTGGAGCCCCTCGTACAGCGCCATGAGCTGCTCCGCAGCGTGTCGGGGCGATGCGCCGCGGGGCTCACGACCGGCGACGACGTCACGGACCAGACCGAAGGTGAGGTCCTCGAACGCCCGGGTGTACTGGGTCCGGAACCAGCCCGCTGCCGGGTGGCCGGGGTTGGAAGCGGCGCTGAGCACGGCGATGCGGAGTCGCACGAGGCCGGGGTCCTCGATGCCGGCCTGCAGCCGCGCACGCAGGTAGGCAACGACCCCATCACGTTCGGCGACGGGCCAGAGCGAGCGACGGCTGCCGTTGTTCCACCGGTCGATGACGGCGACGACGAGCAAGTCCCACGTCGGGAACGCTCGGTGCACGTCCGCGACGGGGACCTCGGCGTGCGCGGCGACCTCGTCCGGGCCGACCCGGTGGAAGTCCCCGGCGCGGTAGGCGTCGATCGCACCGGCCACGATGCGTGCGCGGAGGTCGGCGTCGGTCGTGGGCATGCTGACGATTGTGGAGGGGCGGGTGGAAACCCCGCGACCGCCAGTTCAGGGGGTCCGGCGCGCACCCTGTCCGCCGGCACCCCCGGGTCCGCCGCGGTCAGCCGCGGTCAGCCGCGGTCGAACGTCAGGGTCTCGTCGTCGGGAGCCCTGACTCCACCGGTGCGCGCGAACTCCGCCCAGATCGCCCGGAAGGCCCGGCCGCGCCGCTCGACCTCGGGCCAGTCGCGCTCCGGCACGAAGCGGGTGCCGGCCCAGGCCTCGCGCCCGCCGAGCAACAGCGGCAGATCACTCATGTGCACGGCCCCGGTCGGTGCAGTCGTCACGCCGCGGACCAGACGGTAGGACGTGGCCCGGCCGCCGGCTCGTCGGTGCCGCTCGGTGAAGCGTCGCACGTCGCGCCCGTAGATGACGTCGGAGAGGGGCCGCACGAGCCACCAGCGGAGCGCGGATCGGAGCACCCGCGACCGTGCTGTTCGTCGGAGCCCGGGTACGAGCGGCACGTACATGCCGGCTTCGTCGGTGCCCGACCCGATGAGCACGTCGATGTCGGGGGCGACCCGACTCCAGGCTGCGTCGAGGTCGCGCTCCGCGGGGAGCGGCGGGAACCCGTACTGGGTGCCGAACGGCATGCCGCCGGCCAGCCCGTAGGGAGCGGCGGCGCGGGTGCCGAGCGCCTGCCGGTCGAGCAGGTCGTCGAGCGGGGTGTCGGGGTGGACGGCGCCGACCGCTCGGATCATGGCGCGGTTCATCCGGGCTCGACGGCGGGACAGCCCGAGCGGTGCGCTCTGGATGATCGCGCGGCGGAACAGTCCCTCGGCACCGGCGCTGATCATGAGGTGCGCGGCAGCGTCCCCACCGGCGGACTGGCCGAAGACCGTCACCAGGTCGGGGTCGCCGCCGAATGCCGCGATGTTCCCGCGGACCCAGCGCAGCGACTCGACCAGGTCGAGCAACCCGAGGTTCGCGGGGATCGTCCGGCCGTCACCGAGGAACCCGAGGATCCCGAGCCGGAACGTGACCGAGACCACGACGACGCGCTGCTCGGTCACCAGGTCGCGGGCGTCGTAGATCGGCAGGTCTCCGCCGCCGATGACGTAGGAGCCGCCGTGGATCCACACCATCACGGGCAGGCGCTCGTCCGGCCGGAGGTCGGCGGGCAGGGTGATCGACAGGCGCTGGCAGTGCTCGTCGATCTCGATCCCCTCGACGGGGTTGAGCAGCTGGTCGACGAACTGCGCGTGCGGCTGCGGTGCCACCGGCGAGGGGGTCGACGCGTGCAGTTCGGCCTCGAAGGGCGGCATCGGCTCCGGCGGCGCGAAGCGCTCGGCCCGCGCGTACGGGATCCCGAGCACGCGCACCACAGCACCGTCGACCGTTCCGACGATGCGTCCGACCGGGGTGTCGAAGGGGGCTGGGGTGGCGTCGAGCATGTGGTTCACGCTATCGGTGCGGACACGACGAGCGGACATGCCGAAGGCCGCCCCGATGTGATCGGGACGGCCCTGGTTCCGGCTCAGGGAGCCGGGTGCACGTGGTGCTCGGGGGTCAGTTCGAGCGCCCGTTGACGTCGCGTCGGTCGTCGTCGTTCCAGTCGGGCTTGCGCACGCCGGCCTTGGCGATGCCACGGCTGACGATGTAGGCAGCCGTCACGATCGCGACGTACAGCCAAGCCTGGTCAGCACCGAAGCCGGTGTGGCCCTCGTCGGCGTTGTCGACGACCGCCGAGGCGACGAGGATCGCGATCGACACGACCAGCCAGGCGTAGAACTCGGTGGTCTTGAGCGCGGACTTGGTCTCGTTCCAGGTGGCACGGACGACGGAGTCGTTCCGTGCGGGACGCCCTGCAGTGTTCGACATGGTCACTCCTTCTGATCTCCGCCACCGCACATCGGTGGCGCCATGACGACGACACTTGTCTCACCCGGCTGATTACTTACCCAGTTTGCGTTCCCAGCTTCATGGCGGAACATGGCATCTATCCACCAAACGACGGGACGGGACACGATGGGCACCGAGAACCACGCTCACAGCGAGTCCGACCTCTTCGCCCAGCAGCCCCGTACCGCCGAGGGTGCGGCTGCCATCGCGAGCCTGCAGGCACTGAGCGACAGCATCCACGATGCTGACGAGCAGGCACTGCGCGCAATGGGGATGTTGCCCATCGACGCCCTGGCGCTCCGGCACCTCGTCCTCGCGCACCGCGACGGACGGGCGATGCACCCGACGCAGCTCGCGCGGGCGCTGCGGCTCTCCACCGCCGGCGCCACGAAGCTCATCGACCGGCTCGTGCGCGACGGGCGGGCGGAACGACGCCCGAACCCGACGGACCGCCGCGGGATCATCGTCACCGCCACCGCCGGCGCTGAGCAGGACCTCGTCCGCGCCTACGGACACATCCGCGCCCCGCTCATCGAGACCATCGACGCGCTCAGCGACGACGAGGCGACCGCGGTGCAGCGGTTCGCCTCCCGTCTCGCCGAGGCACTCCGGCAGGAGTTCCCCGCGCCCGAGCCCGCTTGAGACCCGGACGGGTCGGCGGGTGACGGGTGCTGTCGCACGTTGGCGGCGAGCTGGGCGAGCAGCCACGCGAGCGTCAGTTTGGTGACGTCGGGCGAGCTGACGGTCTGGGTGCTCGGGGCGGGATCCGGAGCCCGTCACAAGGGGCAGCAAAACTACACACCGGGTGGTTTTTGGGGTAGCGTCGTCATCGATCTCGCCGCGGAGCATCGCTCCTCGACGGGCCGCGACACCCAGCCAGGATCGAAGGAGCCTCTGCAATGCCCACCACTTCTGTGCAGCTGTACTCACTGCGCGACGCCGTCGCCGAAGACCTCGACAAAGCCATCGCCCGTGTCGCCGAGATCGGGTACGAGAACGTCGAGCCCTACGCGTTCGTCGAGCGCGCCGCCGACCTCGAGCGTGCGTTCGCGGCCACCGGCCTGAAGGCTCCGTCCGGCCACGTCGCCGTGATCGACGCCGAGGACACCGCGCCGATCTGGGACGCCGCGGAGCGTCTCGGCATCCACACCGTCATCGACCCCTTCATCCCGACGGACCGCTGGCAGACCGCCGATGACGTCGCGAAGATCGCCGAGCGCGTCAACGAGCTGACCGCCGAGGCCGCCGGCCGTGGCCTGCAGTTCGGCTACCACAACCACCAGTGGGAGTTCACGAACAAGGTCGACGGCCGCACCGTCTACGACCTGTTCGTGTCGCAGCTGTCGCCCGAGACCGTGCTCGAGGTCGACACCTTCTGGGCGACCGTCGGTGGCGCCGATGCCCCCGCCGTCCTCAAGGGCCTCGGCGACCGGGTCGTCGCGATCCACGTGAAGGACGGCAAGGTCGACGGTGACATCCGCACCGCGCTGCCGTCGTCCGAGAGTGCTCTCATCGTGCCCGAGGCACTGCAGCGCGCCTTCGAGAACCAGACCCCGGCCGGTCAGGGCGACGTCGACGTCGCCGCGATCCTCGCCGCCGCACCACAGGCGATCCGCGTCGTCGAGTTCGACGCGTACAAGGGCGACGTCTTCGAGGGCATCACCGAGTCCCTCACCTGGCTGCGGGACAACGACAAGTGAGCCGTGTCGGGATCGGCATCATCGGTGCCGGCAACATCTCCACGCAGTACCTCGAGAACCTGACGAAGTTCGCCGACGTCGAGGTCCGCTTCGTGGCCGACGTGCTGCTCGATCGGGCAGCGGAGCAGGCTGCTTCGTACGGCGTGGCCGCGTCGGGCACGGTCGAGGAACTCCTCGCCCGCGACGACGTCTCCATCGTGATCAACCTGACGATCCCGGCGGCCCACGCCGAGGTCGACCAGCAGATCATCGACGCCGGCAAGCACGTCTGGAGCGAGAAGCCGATCGCGACCGACCACGCCTCGGCCGCCGCGGTGCTCGAGTCGGCGAAGGCCAAGGGACTGCGGGTCGCGACCGCTCCGGACACCGTGCTCGGCGCGGGCATCCAGACGGCGCTCCGTGCCATCGCCCGCGGTGACATCGGTGAGCCGCTCTCCGCGACGACGCTGTTCCACGTTCCCGGACCCGAGGCGTGGCACCCGAACCCGGACTTCCTGTTCGCCACCGGTGCCGGTCCCCTGTTCGACATGGGCCCGTACTACGTGACGACCCTGGTGCACGCCTTCGGCACGGCCTCGCGCGTGCAGGCCGTCTCGTCGAAGTCGCTCGACCGGCGCACGATCGCGTCCGGCCCCCGCGCCGGCGAGACGTTCCCGGTCGAGGTCCCGACCCACCACGCGGCGCTCATCGAGTTCGCCGGTGGGCAGTCGGCCCAGTCGACGTTCTCGTTCCAGCACGCCCTCCCGCGCATGGGCTTCGTCGAGATCAACGGCACGCTCGGCACGATCTCGCTGCCGGACCCGAACACGTTCGAGGGCTCGTCGCAGCTCTGGCGCTACGGGCAGGACGAGCCGGAGACGCTCGAGGCGGTCGGCTCCACCTGGGGCCGTGGCACCGGCGTCGTCGAGCTCGCCCGCGCCATCGCCGAGGACCGCCCCGAGCGCGCCTCCGGCGCCGTCGCGATGCACGTGCTCGACGTCCTGCTCGGCATCCGTGACGCGGCCGAGTCGGGTTCCGCCGTCGACATCACGTCGACCGTGGACGCGATCCCGCCGCTGCCCGAGGACTTCGACCCCGCGGCGGCCGTGCTGACCGCTGGCGCGAACGCCTAGGAGCGCCGCGAGCACCATCCGCTGAGCAGAAATGGTCGGGTCCCGTACGGGTACCCGACCATTTCTGCTCACCAAGTGGGGGGCGGGGCGCGGCGGCACGGGCGCGGCTCTGCGCTCCGCGGCCCGATCTGCGCGGTTCGGCCAGGACTTCCGCGCTCGTCGGCCATCTGGAACGGCCCGAAGTCGCACCCTCCTTCACTCGGGTGATGAGAACCATGGGTGTGGAAGAGGAACTGCTCCTCATCGACCGGTCGACGGGTGTACCCGTGCCGGTGGCCGACGGTGTGCTGGCCGGCGCGATGGCGACACGGGTGCCCGATCGGGGTGGCGTCGTCGGTGAGATGCAGCGCGAGATGATCGAGGTGATCACCCGACCGCACAGTTCCCTGGCGGCGCTGGGCGGGCAGGTGCTCGACAACCGGGCCCTCGTCGAACAGGTCGCGAACGGCTTCGGCGCGCACGCCGCACCGCTCGCCGCCTCGCCCACGACGGTGACCCCGCACGTCAGCGACGGCGCGCGGTACCGCCGGATGATGCAGCGGTACGGCACCATCCCGCGGCACAGCCTGACGTGCGGCCTGCACGTCCACGTGTCGATCGACTCCCCCGCCGAGGGCGTCGCCGTGCTCGACCGCATCCGGACGTGGACGCCGATCCTCATCGCCCTGAGCGCCAACTCACCCTTCCACGCAGGGAATGACACCGGTCATGCCAGTTTCCGCTCGATTGCCTGGAACCAGTGGCCGTCCGCCGGACCGATGGAGCGGTTCGGCTCCGAGGAGCGGTACCGCACCGTCACCGAGAGCATGCTCCGCACCGGAGCCCTGCTCGACGAGGGCATGCTCTACCTCGACGCACGGTTGTCGCGGAGCCACCCCACCGTCGAGGTGCGGGTAGCGGACGTCCCGCTCGACCCGGGCGTGACCGTGACGATCGCCGGGATCGTCCGCGCCCTCGTCGACACCGCGGCCGAGGAGTGGCGCTCGGGTTCACTGGAGCGCGACACCCCCGCGTGCACCGTCCGCCTGGCGAACTGGCGCGCCGCACTCGAGGGCCTCGAGGGCGAGCTGGTGGACCCGCTGACCGGCCACGCCGCCCCCGCCCGTGAGGTCGTCACCCTCCTGCTCGCCCACGTGCTGCCGGCACTGACGGCGAACGGTGACGACCAGCTCGTGGAACGGGGTCTGGCCGACCTCTTCGCCCGCGGCACCGGGGCGGCACGGCAGCGTGCGGCCTACGCGGCGACGGCTGACCTCGGCCAGGTCGCGTTGGCCGCGGCGATGACGAACATGCGCGCCCGGACGGGCCGGGTCGCCCCCGGGCAGCGTCCGGGCACCGCGTCGGAGTGGGGTGCCGGCGCGGCCCCGGTCGGCACCGGGTCCGCTGGTCACGGCGTCACCGGAACGGAGCGCTGATGGGCTCCAGGCGGCACCCGCGGCCCCGGACGAACCGTCGGCAGCGGGGCGTCATCGCGCTCGTGAACTCGATCTCGAACGCCTCGGCCCAGCCGGTGTTCGACGATTCGACGTCGAGCAGGAACTCGACAGGGATCCACGCCGGGTCATCGCACCCGGCGGGCCGGACCGGCAGGACGCGGGTCGAGAAGCCGGCGATCCAGGCCCGCCGGAGCACCCCGGGGAGTTTCCTCGCCTGCACCTCTCGGGGCAACACCACGCGTATCCACATCTCGCTGCCTCCGGCTCATTCCTTGGGACACTCTGCGCACCCGATGGACAGAATCAACCTGACCGGAGATGACGGCTCGATCAGCGTCGCGCTTTCCGAACGAACCGATGGGAGCAGCTCGTGACCGACCTCAGGAACCCACCCGTCCTCGGCGAGGAGCCGTCCGAGATCGGGCCGAAGCACCCGGTCCGCCTGGGCGCCCGCTTCGTGCACTGGCACACCTCGACCGACCACAAGACGATCGGCAACCTGTACCTGGTGACGTCGTTCGGGTACTTCTGCCTCGCCGGGATCATGGCCGTGGTGATGCGGACCGAGCTGTTCACGCCCGGGCTCGATGTGCTCGAGACGCGCGAGGAGTACAACCAACTGCTGACCATGCACGGCACGGTCATGCTGCTGCTGTTCGCGACGCCGTTGTTCGCCGGCTTCGCCAACGCGATCATGCCCCTGCAGCTCGGGGCGCCGGACGTCGCGTTCCCCCGGCTGAACGCGTTCTCGTACTGGCTCTACGCGGTCGGGAGCCTGGTGGCGATGGGCGGGTTCCTGACACCGGGCGGGGCGGCCGCGTTCGGGTGGACGGCCTACGCGCCGTTGTCCGACACGACCTTCGAGCCGGGCGTCGGCGGGCACCTCTGGGTCGCCGGCCTGAGCATGACCGGGTTCAGCACCATCCTCGGCTCCGTGAACTTCATCACCACCGTGGTGACGATGCGCGCGCCGGGCATGACCATGTTCCGGATGCCGATCTTCACGTGGAACGTGCTCATCACGTCGATCCTCGTGCTGATGGCGTTCCCCGTCCTGGCGGTGGCGCTGTTCGGTCTGCTGCTCGACCGGGTCTTCGACGCGCAGATCTTCAACCCGGCCAACGGCGGTCCGCTGCTGTGGCAGCACCTGTTCTGGTTCTTCGGGCACCCGGAGGTCTACGTGATCGCCCTGCCCTTCTTCGGCATCGTCTCCGAGGTCTTCCCCGCGTTCAGCCGGAAGCCGATCTTCGGCTACAAGACCCTCGTCTACGCGACCATCTCCATCGCGGCCCTGTCGATCACCGTCTGGGCGCACCACATGTTCGCGACGGGTGGTGTCCTGCTGCCGTGGTTCGCCCTGCTCACGATGCTCATCGCGGTGCCGACGGGCGTGAAGATCTTCAACTGGGTCGGCACGATGTGGCGCGGTTCGGTGACGTTCGAGACGCCGATCCTGTGGGCGATCGGGTTCCTGGTGACCTTCACGTTCGGCGGGCTCACCGGCGTCATCCTGGCCTCTCCGCCGCTCGACTTCCACGTCCACGACTCGTACTTCGTGGTGGCGCACTTCCACTACGTGGTCTTCGGCACCGTCGTCTTCGCGATGTTCTCCGGCTTCTACTTCTGGTGGCCGAAGTTCACCGGCAAGATGCTCGGCGAACGGCTCGGGAAGATCCACTTCTGGATGCTCTTCATCGGGTTCCACATGACGTTCCTCATCCAGCACTGGCTCGGGGTGATCGGGATGCCCCGCCGGTACGCCAGTTACCTGGAGGAGGACAACTTCACCTGGCTGCACGAGGTCTCGACGGTGGGCGCGTTCCTGACGGCCGCCTCGATGATCCCGTTCTTCCTCAACGTCGTGCAGACGATGCGGAAGGGTCAGAAGGTGCTCGTCAACGACCCCTGGGGCTACGGTCGCTCGCTCGAGTGGGCGACGAGCTGCCCGCCGCCGCGGCACAACTTCACGTCCGTACCGCGCATCCGCTCGGAGTCGCCGGCGTTCGACCTGAACCACCCGGAGGCCGGCGTCCCGGTCGGCGTCGGCCCGGCGATGGACGCCCCCGATGCGGCGACCCACGACCAGGCGACGGGCAAGATCCGCAACCCGAAGCAGACCGACCAGAAGTTCTGAGAACCGGCACGAGCACCGACGTCAGCGCCCGTCGCCGGGCACCAGGCGCTCGAGCAACCGCAGCACCCGCTCGCCGTCGACGGCCTCCGGGTCCAGCAGCCACTGGACCTGGAGGCCGTCCGACGCGGCGATGCTCAGGCTCGCCAGGTCGACGGGGTCGAGGTCGGCGCGGATGCGACCGCTCGCCTGGTCGGCCTCGATGAGCACGGACAATTCGGTGCGCAGCCGGGCGAAGCGCTCGCGCATGAACTCGCGGGTGGCCGGGTGGCCCTCCTGCACGGCGTCCGCCCCCAGGGTCGTGTAGAGCTGCACGAGCCCGGGCACCGCACGGTTGCGGGACGCGCTCTCCCGCATGTCCCCGATCGCTGACTTCATCCGGTCGGGCGCCCCCTGCTCACGGACCTCGTGCTCGCGGTACACGGCGAGCAGCAGTTCGTCACGACTCGGGAAGTAGTGCCGGAGCGCCGCGTGGGTGATCCCGAGGGCTTCGGCCACCGAGCGCAGCGACGACGCGTCGACGCCCTGCTCCGCCACCATGCGGATCATCTCGTCGAGGATCTGCGTCCGCCGCTCGGCGCCCTTGCGGTACCCGCCGCGACGCGGCTGGGCCGCGTCGTCATCGTCGGCGGGGTGCGTCATGCACCCAACTTACCGCTGGAAGGTTTTTCTCGGGAGGCCCGTGGCGGACTCGCCACGGGCCTCCCGTCCGCCGTGCGGTCGCGTCGCACCCGTCGACTCGCGTCCGCCGCGCGCGCTCGCGTCAGTCGTGATCGTCGACCGTGTACTCGTCGACGGGCGCAGGCGCACCCCCGGCGAGCGCGTCGACGATCTTGTTGAGTGAGTCCGCCAGGACGGCGTTGTCCGTGTCGGAGAGGCGCTCGAGGACATCGACGACCGCGGCGTGGAACTGCGCGTACGAGGCGTCGATCTTCTCGGCGGCCTGGTCCGTGGTGGCGAGCACCTGTGCTCGGCGGTCGGTGGGGTGTGCCGTGCGGGACAGCAGCCCCTTCTGCACGAGGCCGTCGACGATCTTCGTGACCGAGGCATTGGAGACCGCGAGCATGACGGCGAGGTCCTTCGGGCCCATCGTCCGCCCGTCGCGGTGCGCCTGGAGCATGTACCGGACGGTCAGGAACTCGTTCTTCGACAGGCCGCTCTCGATGCGGGCGGACTCGATCTGCTGGTCCTCGGTGTGCTGCAGCCGCAGCAGGGCTTCGACCGCGGTCTTCGCGGCCGGCGAGCCGGGCTCGCGGGCGTAGAGGTGGACGTGCTCTCGGCGGACGACGGTCAACGGCATGGGGTCATGCGCTCCTTGCTCTGCGGCTTGCCCTGCGGCGCTGTGCGGCCTGCGGGCGCTACGCGGCGGGGGTGGTGAAGAAGTCCGAGTAGGACGGTTCGGCCCGACGAGCGAGCAGCGAGGGGTCCTGGATACGGCGCTCGACGTAGGCGTCGATGATCGCCGGGTCGGTGAGGCCGACGCGCGTGTGGCTGCCGCCCGTCCGTGCAACCCGAGGCATCCCGGAGTACGTGCTGTGCATGTCGTGTCCCGCCCTTCTTGCTTGCCGTGTGTCCCCTGCGGACGTCTGAACTATTTCACACCGTGAACGATCAGAGCAACGAACCATTTGGGATGTGTACGTTTTGCGCGCCGAAGGGTTCCCGGCGTCTTCTGAGCGTTCTTTTGGCACTCACAAGGGTCGAGTGCTAAAACAGTGGCAGTTGAGTCGAGGGGACTCAACGAGAACCACGAAGGAGTTGATTTCGATGACGATGAACTTCGACCCGTTCCGCGAGCTCGACCGACTCGCGGGTTCGCTCCTCGGCACCGCTGGCGGCCCGCGCTCGATGCCGATGGACCTGTACCGCACCGGGGACCACTACGTCCTCGACGTCGACCTGCCCGGCATCGACCCGGGCTCGGTCGACATCGACGTGGACGGCTCGGTCCTGACGATCCGCGCCGAGCGCACCCTCGGGGCGCCGGAGGGCTCGCAGTGGATCACGCGCGAGCGCCAGCCCGGCACGTTCGTCCGGCAGTTGACCCTGGGCGAGGGGCTCGACGCGGAGCGCATCACCGCCGGGTACGACAACGGTGTGCTGAGCGTCACGATCCCGGTCAAGGAGTCCGCGAAGCCGCGCAAGATCGCCGTCACCGTCGGCGGTGGGTCCGAGCAGCTCGCGGTCGGTTCCGGCACCGCCGCCGAGTGAGGAGTTGACCGATGACGTCCGTCCTGTTGAACGCGGTGGTCGCGGTCCTCGCCGTCACCGCGGCGCTCGCGCTGACGAGCCTGGACCGGCGTACCGCCGTGCTCCTCGGAGCCACCGGCAGCCTGACCGGCACCTTCCTCGCCTGGGTCGCCGCCCCGCGGGTCTGGGAGCAGTCACTCCTGGTCCCCTGGATCGCAGCGGTCCTGGGTACCGCCCTGCTGATCGCGGGGTGGAGCGCGGTCCGCGCGTACTCCGGGATCTTCGAGGCGCCCCGCCACGAAGAACCCGAGACGGGGGCGTTGATGACCGTGGGCGGGTCCACCCCGTCCCTGCGGTGACCCCCTGACGACACGGAGGCCCGGCGCACGTCGTGCGCCGGGCCTCCCGTCGTTCCGTCGGTCGCCGGGGCGACCGTCGGGACTACTCCTTGTTGAGCTTGTCCTGCACCAGACCGGCCGTCTTCTCGACGACGTTCGGGATCTCGGTCGTGCCGTAGAGCCGGACGTCGGGGTGCGTGGGCGGGGGGTACGCGGCCGAGGTGGTGGGGCCGTCGTGGTACGAGTACTCGCCCTTGCCGTCGAACGACGGGCCACTCGCCCACGGGCCGTTCTTCGCCTCGGCACCGTCGGAGAAGTTGAGGTACTGGTAGTTGACCTCCTGGTTCTCCTTCGACTGCGGGAAGTTGCTCGGCACCGGGAAGCCCTCGACGCCCTTCTCGCGCAGCTCGGCCGCAGCCGTCGCCCACATGTTCTGGTGCATCGTGTCGCGGGCGATGAGGAACGACAGCAGGTCCCGGACACCATGGTCGTCGGTCATGTGGTAGAGCCGCGCGGCCTGCACACGGCCCTGCATCTCGGCGTTCTCGTTCGCCGTGAAGTCGGCGAGCAGGTTGCCGCTGGCGGTGATGTACGAGCCCTGCCAGGGGTTGCCGTTGCTGTCCACCGGGCGGGCACCCGCGCCGGCGACGATGGCGTGCTGGACGTCGGTGCCACCGACGACCGCGGCGACCGTGGGGTCGTCCTGCAGCGCGTCCTCGGTGATGCCGAGCGGGGACTTCTCGAGCAGCTGCGCGATCATCGTCGCGAGCATCTCGACGTGGCCCATCTCCTCCGCACCGATGCCGAACACCATGTCGCGGTACTTGCCGGGGATGTGCATGTTCCACGCCTGGAACTGGTACTGCAGCGCGACGGAGATCTCTCCGTACTGGCCGCCGAGCACCTCCTGCAGCTTGCGGGCGTAGATCGCATCGGGCTTGTCGGGCGTGGCCTTGAACTGGAGTTCCTGCTTGTGGAAGTACAAATCGTGCTCCTTCGTCTCAGCGGGTGCTCGGCGACGCGGGTACTCATCGACCGAGCGCTTGCAGGGCCGATGCTCCGCCGGGTCTGCTGGGCGGCCATCCGGAGTGGCCGGATCACGCGGGCAAGCCGACCGCCGTGAGCGGACCCGGCCTTCACCCGGCAGGACGAGACGCTTCCGCCCACCGCCCGATGCCGTCGACCGTCCGGTTCCGCAGGCTGGGACCATGCAGACCTCCACGAAGCACACGATCGCCACGCTGCTGCTCTGCGCGGCGATCGTGATCGCCACCGTCATCGCGCTCATGGCCATGACGCCGCCCGCGTGACGCTGCTGCGGCATGGGAGGATCGCTCCGTGACCGAACGGGGCAGGTTCCTCCGGCCGCTCGCCACCCGGTCGATCATCATCGACGTGGCCTGGGCGGTCCTGGCGGCGTTCGTCTTCCTGCTGCCCATCGACCTCGAGCTCGAGCACGCGAGCCTCGCCGCGGTCCTGTCGGCGGCTGCGGCGATCGCCCTGCGGCGGATCGCACCGTCCGCAGCGATGGCCATGGTCGTCGTCCTCGGTGTCGTCCAGGTCGGCGGCGGTGAGCGACCCTCCCTGGTCGACCTCGCGATGTTCGTCGTCATCGGCACCGCTGCTGTCGTGGGCAGCCGGACCGAGGTCGCCGTCTCCGGGGTGCTCGCGGTCGTGGCCGGCGCAGGTGCAACGGTCTACCTGGCGTCGACCGGCTTCCGGTTCCTCGTGCTCATCAACGGCCCGCGCGACCAGGCGTTCCTCGCGATGGCCGCGCCCGTCACGGCACTGCTCGGGGTGTGGGCGGGCGGGGTCGCCGTCCGCGCCTTCCGCTCCCGCGACCGTGAGTCCGAACGCCGCGCCGATGCCGAGGCCGCCGCGTCCCGGGCCGAGGCCGTGGCCACCGAGGCCGAGGCGACCGCCACCCGCGCCATCGACGTCGCCGAGTCCGAGCGGATCCGCGCCGACATCGCCCGCGACGTGCACGACGTCGTCGGCCACTCGCTCGCCGTGATCATCGCGCAGGCCGACTCGGTGCCGTTCCTCGACGACGAGGCCCGCATCCGCGCCGTCAGCGCCACGATCGCGAGCACCGCCCGGAGCTCCCTGGTCGAGGTCCGGCAGGTCCTCGGACACGTCGACGGTTCCGCCGCCGCAACCGGTCCGGGTTCCCTCGAGGAGATCGTGCAGGGCATCCGCGACGCCGGGGTCGACGTCGACCGCACGGTGCGCGGGGTCCCGCTGGCACTGCGCCCGGACACCGGCACGGCCGCACGCCGCGTGCTGCAGGAGATGCTCACGAACGCCCTCCGCCACGGCGCCCCCGGCAATCCGGTCGGCGTGCGCGAGACCTGGCGGAGCGGCGACCTCGTGCTCGAGGTCGAGAACGTGGTCGGCGACGGCACCACCGCCGGGTCGGGCCGTGGGATCGACGGCATGGAGTCCCGCCTCGGCGCACTCGGCGGGTCGTTCGACGCCGCCGTGCTGGACGACGTGTTCACCGCACGCGCCCGCATCCCGTTCGACGTCCAAGGGGGACCCGTCCGATGACCGAACCGATCAGGATCCTGCTCACCGACGACCAGGCGCTGTTCCGCGCCGGGCTGCGGGTCGTGCTCGACGCCCAGGACGACATGCTGGTGGTCGGCGAGGCCTCCGACGGCGCCGAGGCCCTCGCACGCATCCCCGAGGTCCGCCCCGACGTGGTGCTGCTCGACATGCGGATGGCGGGGATGGACGGCGTCGAGACCGTCCGGCAGCTCTACTCGGGGACCGTCGAAGGGCCGCTGCCCCGCGTCGTCGTCCTCACCACGTTCGGGCTCGACCCCGCTGCGGCGACCGCGATCCGGCTCGGCGCGAGCGGGTTCCTGCTCAAGGACACCACACCGCCGTTCCTGTTCGCGGCGGTGCGGGCGGTGCACGAGGGCAGCTCGGTCATCGCGCCGAACGACCTCGCGCAGCTGTTCGGCACGGACGTCGCCCGGGCACCGGCACCGCAGCCGCCGGAGTTCGCGAGCCTGACCGAGCGGGAACGGGTCGTGTTCGGCTGGGCCTCCCGAGGGCTGTCGAACGCCGAGATCGCGACGAAGGAGTACGTCACCGAGTCGACGGTGAAGACCCAGATCTCGAGCATCCTCGGCAAGTTGTCACTGCGAGACCGGGTGCAGCTCGTCGTCTACGCGCACGACCACGGGCTGGCGGGCACCCGCGGCGCTTGAGAGGTGTGCCTGTGCAAGGCTGCCGAGCTCGAGCGCCGCGACCTCGTCGAGGATCGCCCGGACCGCGGCGGGGTCGTGGGCGAACCGTCCGAGGAACAGCCCGCCGATCCGCCCCCGCCCGCGGGTGAGCAGGCCGGGTCCGGCGCTGCCCCCGTAGAGGACGGTGCTGCCGCGCAGTTCGGGCCTGGTGGCGAGGTGCTGCTCGATCCCGTCGAGCACCGCCACGATGTGGTCGTCCGGAGCGGGCTGCGGTGCACCGATGGCCCACACCGGCTCGTAGGCGACGGTCAGGGGCCGGGCGAGACCGTCCGCGACGGCGGTCGAGACGGCCCGGTCGAGCTGCGCCGTCACCGCCGCCACCGCCTCCGTCCCACCCGGACTGGAGGACCGGTCCGACTCCCCGACGCAGACCAGCGGCCGCAGGTGGTTGCGGAAGGCCGCGTGCACCTTGCCCGCGATCGTCGCGTCGTCCTCGTGGAACAGGGAGCGGCGTTCGGCGTGGCCGATCTCGACCAGGTCGACACCGATCTCTCGCAGTTCGGCGCCGGAGACCTCACCGGTGAAGGCGCCCTCGTCGGCCCACGCCAGGTCCTGCGCGGCGAGCTGGACGCCGGAGTCGGCGAGCAGCTCCCCCACCGGTACGAGGGCCGGGAACGTGGGCGCCACGAACAGCGACGCGGCGTCCGAGCGGACCGCGGGGTGTCGCCGGGCGATGTCCGCGACCTCGGCCGCCCACTCGAGCGTCCGGGCGTGCGAGAAGTACATCTTCAGCGACACCCCGATGGTGATCACGGCGCGACCGTCTCCACGATGAGCGCGAAGGACAGTGCGCCCGGGTCCGCGGTGCCGACCGCCTGGTCGGCGTGCGTCCGCGCCCGACCCATCTTCGGCACGAGGGACTCCGTGGCGTCGGCGGCTGCACGGGCGGCACGGACGGCGTCGCCCCAGGCGTCGGTGAGCGACGCACCGGCGTCGAGCCGGGCGCGGAGCTCCTGGTCGAACGGCACCAGGGCGTCCACCATCGTCTTGTCGCCGACGGTGGCGCCGAACGCGAGGACGGCCTCGGTGGCCGCGCGGACCCCCTGCGCGACGGTGGCGCCCGACGGACGCGCGTCGTCCCCGATGACGCGACCCAGTGCCTCCAGGGCGGCCCCCCAGATCGCGCCGGAGGTTCCCCCGGCCTTGTCGGACCACGCATCCGCGGCGACCCGCAGGACGGTACCGACACCGGCGCCGCCGGTTACGGCCTTCGCCGCAGCAGTCTGGGCGGCGTGCGACCCCCGCTGCATCCCGATGCCGTGGTCGCCGTCACCGGCGACGGCGTCGATCCGGCCGAGCTCGTCGGCGTGCTCGTCGAGGGCGGCGCGCACCGCGGCGAACGCGGCGGCGACCCGCTCGGCGACCGCGCGTGAGTCATCACTCGCCGGGCCGATGCCCACGGCTTCGGCGTCCGCGGCGACGACGGAGGGGCCGACGCGTTCCTCGGCGACCGCACCACCCTTCCGGTAGGCGGGGGTGTCGGCGGGCGCGGCCCAGAGCTCCTCGAGCTCGTCGTCGAGCCAGAGGAGCGTCAGGGAGACCCCGGCCATGTCGAAGCTCGTCACGAGCTCGCCGACCTCGGGCTCCACCAGGACCAGGCCGGCATCCGTCAGGCGCTGCTGCACCGAGCGGTAGACGACGAAGAGCTCCTCGTACTTGACCGACCCCAGGCCGTTCAGGATCGGGACCACCCGCTGGCCCTCCAGCACCGTGCCCTCGAGCACCATGCCGTCGGGCAGCTCGTCGAGCAGACGGGACACCAGCAGCTCGGCCAGCCCGTCGGCCGTCGGGACGTCCGTCTCGTCGATCCCGCGTTCGCCGTGGATCCCCATGCCGATCGCCATCCGGCCCTCGGGCACCGTGAAGAGCGGTTCCTCGGCACCCGGCAGCGAGCACCCGGAGAACGCGACGCCGAAGCTGCGCGTCCGGTCGTTCGCCCGATCGGCGACGGCCGTGACCGCGTCGAGGTCGTCCCCGCGCTCGGCGGCGGCGCCGGCGATCTTGAAGACGCAGAGGTCCCCTGCGATGCCGCGGCGCTTGTGTGCTTCGTCCGCGGGGGCGCTCGTGACGTCGTCGGTGACGCGGACCGTCCGCACCGGGATTCCGTCGGACTCGAGCGCGCGGGCCGCGGCGTCGAAGTTCAGGACGTCGCCGGCGTAGTTGCCGTAGCTGAGCAGCACGCCGCCGCCGTGCTCCGCGGCCTTGGCGACCCCGGTGACCTGCTGGGCGCTGGGGCTGGCGAACAGGTTGCCCATCGCGGCACCCGCCGCCAGCCCGTGGCCGACCAGTCCGCCGAACGCCGGGTAGTGGCCGGAGCCGCCGCCGATCACGACCGCGACCGTGCCGTCGGGGCTCGTGGTGGAGCGGGCGACCCCGCCGTGCACCCTCCGCACCCACCGCTCGTTCGCGGCGACGAAGCCGTCGGTCGCCTCGTCGGCGAAGTCCGCCGGGTCGTTGAACAGTCTGGTCATCGCTTGCTGCCCTTCGGGTCGGTGGTGCGGACGTGCGAGGTGTCGAGCAGTTCGTCGGCCTTGGCTCCGCGGAAGAACTTCGTGCAGAAGATCATCACCGCGGCGACGAACGCCAGGACCCCGAGCGAGACGATGCCGAACGCGCCACTGTCGGTCGGCACCAGCTCGTTGATCGCGGTGCGCATGATCGGGGCGACGAAGCCGCCGAGGTTGCCGAGCGAGTTGATCAGGCCGATGCCCGCGGCTGCTGCTGCACCCGTCAGGAACGCCGTCGGGTAGGCCCACGTGATCGGACCGACGGCCAGGAAGCTCGCGACGGCCAGCGTGATGAACAGGATGCCGAGCACCGGCTGTCCGTTCGCACCGGCCCACGCCGAACCGAGGATCGACAGGCCGGTCGTGATGTAGAACAGGGTCCCCCAGCGGCGGCGGCGTCCCACGGAGTCCGCCCGCGAACCGATGAGGTAGCAGGCCACCAGCCCGACGAGCCACGGGATCGCGGACACGAGCCCCACCTGCCAGCCGACGTCCTGCCCGAGCAGCGAGGACACCTGCTGCGGCAGGTAGAAGGTCGTGCCGTACACGGCGACCTGCAGGCAGAAGTAGATGATCGTGAAGTACCAGACGCGGCCGCTCGCCATCGCGCGCCAGATGCCCTTCGGGCCGTCCTCGCTGCGGGCCGTGTCCTCGCGTTCCATGGCCGCCGTCAGCGACGCCTTCTCGCCCGGCTCGAGCCACTTCGCCTGCTGCGGACTGTTCGTCAGGAACACCAGGGCCGCGATTCCCGCCAGCACGGCGAGGATGCCCTCGCCGGCGAACATGACCTGCCAGCCGTGGAACGGCGTGACCTGGTCGCCGACGCTGATCAGCCCGCCGGACAACGGTGCGCCGATCATCTGTGAGAACGGCTGCGCCAGGTAGAAGATCGCGAACATGCGCACGCGCACCTTGTTCGGGAACCACTCGGACAGGTACATGATCACGCCCGGGAACAGCCCCGCCTCGGTCACACCGAGGATGAACCGCAGGATGATGAACATGGTGTCGTTCGTCGTGAAGGCGAACAGCGCGGCGACGATGCCCCACGTGACCGCGATGCGGGCGAGCCAGAAGCGCGCACCGAGCCGCTTGAGCAGCAGGTTCGACGGGATCTCGAAGATCGCGTAGCCGATGAAGAAGATGCCGGCGCCGAGGGCGAAGGCGGCGTCCGAGATGCCGCGGTCGACGCGCAGCGCCTCTTCCGCGAAGCCGACGTTGGTGCGGTCGAGGAACGCGACGAAGTACAGGATGACGAGCATCGGCATGAGGTGCTTCGTCGCCTTGCCGATGGCGGACTGCAGGCCGGGGTCGTTGGTCGACCCGAGCGCGGGGGCAGGGGGTAGTGACACGGGTTCGCTCCTTTGCGAGCACGGTGCGGTCGTTCTGGTGTCCGGCGGTCGGTTCGGTCGTCCGGACGGGAGGCACGGATCGCGTCGCCCGGTCGGCGCGCGTTCCGTGGGCGGCTGGCCCTAGTGCATGTACAGGCCGCCGTCGACGTTGAGCGTCTGGCCGGTGACGAAGCCGGCGTCTTCACTGATCAGGTACGCGATCGCCGCGGCGATGTCGCGCGGGGTGCCGATCCGCGGCAGCACGCCGTCGGCGGCCATCTCGGCCTTCCGTTCCTCGGACAGCGTGCCGCCCATGATGTCGGTGTCGATCGGCCCGGGGGCGATCGCGTTGACCGTGACGCCGCGCGGGCCGAGCTCGCGAGCCAGGCCACGGGTCAGCCCGATCACGCCGGCCTTCGCCACCGTGTACGGGGTCTTGCTGAAGGTGCCACCGCCACGCTGGGCGGAGACGGACGACAGGTTCACGATGCGCCCGTAGCCGGATCGGACCATCGACTCCGCCGCACGCAGGCTGGCGAAGTGCACGCCGTCGAGGTTGATCGACAGCACGCGGTGCCACTCCCCCTCGGGCAGGTCCAGGTAGGGGTGTGCGGACGAGACGCCGGCCAGGTTCACCAGTGCGGTGATCGGCTGGAGCTCGGCCTCGATCGTGTCGAAGGCCGCACGGACGGCGGACTCGTCGGCGACGTTCGCGCCGACGCCGACGGCCCGCACGCCGTGCTGGTCGCGGATCTCGGCGGCGACCTGCTCGCTCGCCGTCTGGTCGAGGTCGATGATCCCGATGTCCCACCCGGCCTCCGCCAGGTGGTGGGCGGTGGCGCGGCCGATGCCCCGGGGCGAGGCGGCTCCGGTGAGGACGACGGTGCGGTTCTGGTGCTGACCCGCGGTCTGGTTCTGGTTGCTCATGGTGGTCCGCCTCAGTGGATCGGCGCCGGGCCGAGCTCGTCGAGCAGCCGCTGCATCGCGACGTACGCCTTGTTCCGGTAGGCGACGAGCTCGGGCGTGCGGTCGGCGGGGACCTCGAGGTACCCGGCGCCGGACTTCGTGCCGAGCTCACCGGCGTCGACGTGCTGCTGCAGCGACGGCGGGGTGGCGAAGCGCTCCGGCCAGCGGGTCTGCAGTGACTCGAAGCAGAACGCGTACACGTCGAGCCCGGCCATGTCGGCGATCGCGAACGGGCCGAAGAACGGCAGGCGGAACCCGAACGTGGTCCGCACGATGGTGTCGATGTCGTCGGGGCTCGCGATGCCCTCGTCGGCGATCTTCGTGGCCTCTTCGAACAGCGCGTACTGCAGGCGGTTCAGGACGAACCCGGTCGAGTCCTTCACCCGTGCCGACTGCTTGCCGGTCGCGGCGACGACGGTCTCGCCGACCTCGATCGCGTGCTCGTTGGTGGTGGGGTGCGGGATGAGCTCGACGCCGGGGATGAACGGCGCCGGGTTCGAGAAGTGCACGCCGAGGAACCGCTCCGGGCCCACGAGCGCCTCGGCCAGCGACTCGATCAGGATCGTCGAGGTGTTCGAGCCGATGACGGCGTCGGGGCGGGCGGCCTCGCTGATCCGGCGGAGCGTCGCGTGCTTGATCTCGAGCTTCTCGGGCACGGCCTCCTCGATGAAGTCGGCGTCGGCGACGGCGGCCTCGATCGACTCGGCGGCGCTGAGGTGTGCGCGGACCCGCTCGACGGCGTCCTCGGGGAACAGCCCGTCGGTGACGAACTGCGCGGTCTCGCCGAGCAGTCGCTCGAGGTTCTGCTGGGCGATCTCGGCCGAGACGTCGGCGATCCGGACGGTGTGGCCGGCGAGGGCGAGGACCTGGGCGATCCCGCCGCCCATGTAGCCGGACCCGACGACGGCGATGTCGAGGGTGCTCATCGGATTGCTCCTTCGGTGCTGGTTGCTGCAGTCGGGGTCGCCGTCGCGTCGAGCTTCGTCGTCGCGAGGACGGATCGGATGTACTGCTGGTTGGTGGCGCAGACGCCGAGGCTGTCCCCGCCGTACTGCTCGGTCATGACGATCCCGCGGAACCCGTCGGCGACGGCGTCGCGCAGGACCTGGCGGTAGTTGATGAGGCCCGTCTCCATGGTGCTCGGCGCACTCGTCGACCAGCTGCCGTCGCCGGCCTCGTCACGCGTGTAGTTCTTCACGTGCAGGTAGTTCGTGTGCGGCATGGTCTTCGCGAAGAGCTCCCGCCAGTCCTCGACCGGACGGTGCAGGCGGATGAGGTTCGCGACGTCGGCGTTGAGACCGACGTTGTCCAGGCCGATCTCCTCGACCAGTCGGACCGCGCTGTCGGCGGTGCCGAGGTACGTGTCCTCGTACAGCTCGAGCGCCATCGGGAGTCCCACCGAGGCAGCGTGCTCACCGAGCTCCCGCAGCCGCTTGACCGCGGCGTCCCAGACCTCGGGGTCGTCCGGGTCCTTCGGGCCCGGCGCCGTCCAGAACCACAGCGCCCGCTTCTGGGCATCGGCGAACGGCTGGTGCAGCCCGGTCGAGAAGACCTGCATGCCCCACTCGGCCGCCGCGTCGATGGTGCGGTGGGCGTAGGCCAGGTTCTCTTCCTCGTGCCCGGGCTGGATGACGCTCTTGCGCTGCAGGTGCACCGAGGGGATCCCGATGCCGTGCGACTTCGCGATGGCGAACAGCTCGTCCCGACGCGAGGCCTCGAGGTCAGCGGGGCGGATGTGGCTGTCGGCGAGTTCGGCGAGCGAGAAACCGACGGCTTCGATCTGCGCGAAGACCTCGTCCCACACCTCGGCGGGGGCGTCGTGGAAGGCCGTCCCGTCGCGGGTGACCTGCGCGAACCCGTGCAGGCAGGCGGCGATCGGCCAGGTCTCCGAAGTCCAGGTGGTGGGGTCCCAATCCTGGGCGACCCAGTCCTGTGGAGTGGTCACGGGATGCTCCCTTGCATGTCGTGGTGGTTCAGCGTTGAACCTCTTTCCTATAGGAAAGATACTCTGACTTCGCGCCAGCGCAAGCCCTTCGGGTCAGTTCGTGTGGGAAGCGTCCGCGCGCGACCGCAAGCGAACGGCGTCGATGTGGAGCCGCATCGCGGCGACGGCCGACGTCGGGTCCGCAGCCAGCGCCTCCAGGATGGCCCGGTGCTCCTGCACGGCGCGGTCCGTGTCGTCGCCGCCACCCTCGACGATCTGGCGCATCCGGTGCACGCGCGTCGTGATGATCTCGGACATCTCCTCGAGGAACGGGTTCCGTGTCGCATCGAAGATCAGCTGGTGGAACTGCCAATCGCTCCGGAAGAAGCGAGCCATCAGCTCCTCGGGTGCGTGCGCGGCGCCGACCGACGCGACCTCGGCAGCGACCGCCGCCTGCTCGTCGAGCGCTGCCGCGAGGCGCTCGCGCAGGCCGTCCACGTCGCCCCGGGCCGCCAGCTCGACGGCCCCGCTCTCCACGATGAGCCGCGCGTCGAACAGTGCCTCGAGCTGGTCGCCGGCCAGGGGCGGGGAGACCCGGTAGCCCTTGTTCGCTTCACGGGTGACGAGCCCGGTGCGTTCGAGCTGCACCAGGGCTTCGCGCACCGGTGTCGGTGAGACCCCGAGGGAGCGGGCCAGACCGTCGATCGACAGTCGCATGCCCGGTTCGACGTCGTGGCCCATCAGGACCTCGAGCACCCGGTCGTAGACGCGGTCACGCAGGCCGAGCTGCGTGATGCGCTCCGTCCCGAAGCCGGGCATGGTCGTCGACATGCGTCGATCCTAGAGAATCCACGAACCCGTTCGGTGGCCAGGCCACCGAGGGAGCACGAAGAGCGAGGCTCCGTCCGGACAGAAGGTGACGGCGGGCCCGTGAACGCTGAGGGCGCCTGTCCGTCGGCTGTGCCGGCGCGAACGAGGAATCGGCGTTGCTGATTACCGCAAAGTCACTGAGGAACCATCGTGTCCGGCGACTGTCCGG
>NZ_JADKRV010000011.1 GCF_015351025.1 Curtobacterium sp. VKM Ac-1376
GCTACCGCACCCCGGCAGAAGCATTCGAGCAGCTACTCTCGGACCCGAAACAACCACCCGTTGCAACGACCCCTTGAGACCGCCCATCGGCTATCGAGACGGGTACAGGGGCTTCGTCGCAATGGGTTCTACCGACGAGGTCTGTGCTCAAGCTGGCGCGGTCAGTCGTTACCGGTACCACTCCTCGTCGATGCTGATGAGCCGTGACGGGTGGAGCGCGTCACCGAGGCCGTAGAAACGCTGGAAGTTCATGATCAGTGGACGCCACCGGTCTGGATCGACCCGGTGGGCCGTTCCACGCATGCGGATCGAGTCGTGCACGTGGACACGGCTGATCGCGGCTTCGAACACGAAGGTCCCGTCGTCGTGAGTGAGCGATCGTGAGTGCACGATGTGGGCCTCGAGATTCACTGGGCACTCGTCGATCCGTTCCGCACGGACAGTGTCCCCGGGTCGGCCGTGAAGGCCCGCGTGACGGAGCTTGTCCGCTTCGTGGCGATACCCGACATCGGCTTTACCGGCGGGAACGGGGGATCGGCCCGTGGTGAGGGCGAGCGTGTCCACCGCGGTCACGAGGTCGACGGACGGAAGGTTGATGACGCATTCGCCGGTGGCGAGCAAGTTCTGGGCAGTCTGAGACCGGCTTCCCATCCCGAGTACGGCGGTCTGTCCGAGCCAGAAGATCGAGGACATGGGGGCGGTGTTCGTTGTGCCGTCGTCGGCGATGGTGCTCAGTAGTACGACGGGAGTGCCGAAGTAGAGGATGGCAGGGTCGATGAGGCTGTGCTCCATGGGGCGCTTTCTGTCAGGGCGTCGCAGCGGTCGCGAGCTCCAAGTCAGCTTCGTGATCGGCGGTCGTGGTCGCTGGCGGATTTCCGACATCGCAGCGTGCGAGCAACTGCGCCCGGTGGAGGATCCGCCATCGGGACGTCGACACGACCGGCTTCGTATGCGTACGATCGGCGCAGCCGGCGCTTCCGTCGGCGCATGGGGAGTGTGTCTCCCGGGTGGGTGGGCTCCGTTTGTGGAGCTCACATGGCTGTCGTCTATCGGCGTCTCCTGGCGGACCGTCCCTTCGCGGCCGGCGTCGGATCGGTCGCCCTCTCGGCCGTCGCGCTCGGGATGATCCCCCTGTCGCTGATCCTGTCCTCCGGCGAGTCCCTGGTTGCCGGGGCCTTTGCCGCGGGCGTTTTCGGGCTGGCGAATGCGGTGGGCGTCCCGATCCAGGGGGCGCTGATGGCTCGGATTCCTGCGCGTTGGGTCGTGGGCACCAGCACGGGTGTCAGCTGCGTTTTCATGCTCGTGGTCGCAGCGGCGCCGGGGTCGGTGGCGCAGCCGGTCTTCCTTGCTGGAGCCGGGGTGTCGTTCCCGGCTCTGGCTGCAGCGCTTCGAGCATCGATCCCGCGCTTGTTCTCGGAGCCCGAGGAACGCTCCGGTGCCTACGCGCTACTCTCGGTCGCGTTCCAGGCAGGACTCGCGGTCGGACCAGTGGCGGCGAGCCTCCTCGCAACCTCGGCGACTCGACGTCTGAGCTTCGTGATCGTCGCGGCGGTGATCGCGGCCGCGGGATTTCTGCTGGCGTTCTCGACGGACAGGACCGGGCCCTTGATCCGCTCCCGATCCCGTTCCTCGCTTCCGCTGGCCGGGGTAGCGACCTTCGGCCGGCTCCTCGCTATCGGCGGGCTGGTGAGCATGGCGACGGGATCGCTGACCGTGATCGTGCCGGCGGTCGCATACGCGGTCGGGAGGCAAGGATTGGCGGGACCGGTGCTGGCGGCCCTGGCGCTTGGAGAAGCAGTCGGTGCACTTGTCTTCGGCGCGCGACCCGTGCTGGGCAGTCGGCGGGCGCAACTCATCACTGCTCTGGCGCTGACCGCGATCGGATACGCGGCATTGTCGCTCGTTACTGACCAGCTCGCTCTTGTCGCTGTCTTGGTGTTCATCGCCGGGGCGCTGTCGAGCCCGGTGACGATCCTCCTATCCGCAGCGCTCGATGACGTCGTACCACAGCGGATGATCGCCAGCGCGTACGGCCTGATCGTCGTGGCTGCTGTCGGTGGCGCTGCTCTCGGAACGAGTTGGGCAGGCCTCATCGTCGGGAGCTCGGCCGGCGCTGCCGGCGCAGCGATCGTGGCCACCATAGGAGTCGCAGTCGCGGCGGCGCTTGCCGTTCCTCGCTTCAAGTCGCGAACGAAGTCGCAGTAAACCATCCCTCAGCGGCGCGCCTCGAGGACTAGCTTGACCGCTTCCCTCGCCGCTTCCGGCACCAAGGGGATGTGCGCGAGCAAGCCCAGTTCCACCCACCTCGGCTCGTACTGGTTCAGTTCCGAGGCACGGTCGATCTCTGGACCCCCGAGTTCCAACGGACCAGGACACACTTGCGCCACGAAGTAAGCCGCGGGAACGGCGCTATCCACTGGTACGTCGAGCAGGTCGCCGATGCTCGCATCAAGGCCCGTCTCCTCACGCAACTCGCGCTGACACGCTTCGCGGAGGCTCTCTCCTTCCTCGACCCCACCACCAGGAAGCACACAGTAGTGACGACCGTTCTTCAACCGATCGATGACGAGCAGGCTCTCGTCTCGGACGACGACGGCCGCTGACCTGATCCGCATCCAGCTAGCTCACCACGAAACGCCTGGCCATGTGCCACAGCCCGGCATCTAGGTGCCTCGATTGACGATCGGTCACCGGGCGTGTGCTGCCTACCTGAGCCGAAGGCGCTGCTTGATGAACAGGGCTGCCCGGTCGATTGCTTCGTCGGCTTCGTCGAGGAGTCCGACGAACGCGGGGAACACGTGCGGTACGCCGGCAACGACGTCGAGGATCACGTCCACCTCGGCAGCGCGTGCTCGGTCGGCAAGCCGGACGGCGTCGTCGAGCAGGAGTTCGTTCGTCCCGACCTGCAGGAGCATCGGTGGGAACCCCCGGAGGTCGGCGTGCACCGCTGGAGCGAGCAGCGGCTGCTCCGGGTCCTGACCATCGAGGTACAGGGCACCCGTGCGCTCCATCCCGGCGCGGGTGAAGAGCGGGTCGGTGCCCTCCTTCGACGTCATCGATGCACCGGTACGCGTGTGGTCGAGTCCGGGTGAGAACGCGACGATCCCTGCGGGGACGGGGAGCCCGGCGTCGCGAGCGGCGATCGTCGTCGTGACTGCGAGACCGCCTCCTGCGGAATCGCCCGCGAGCACGATGCTCGCTGCGTCGACGTCGTGATCGAGCAGGTCTCGGTAGGCGGAGAGGCAGTCGTCGATGGCCGCTGGGAACGGGTGCTCCGGAGCGAGCCGGTAGTCGACCGAGACCGCTGGCACACCTGTGCGTTCCACGAGGTGCGCGGTCAGCGCCATCGCGGTCTCGGGCGACCCGAGCGAGAACGATCCACCGTGCAGGTACAAGATGGTGCCGGGACGCGCGTCAGCGCTCGGTTCGATGCGGACAGCGCCTCGGCCGCCGAGTTCGATCGACGTCCGCGTGACGCCGTCGGGGACGGGGAACTGGCTCATGAAGTGCGCGAATCCCTGCCGCATCTGCTCGACCGGTACCGGACCGCTGGCCTGCGGCGCTGCCCGGAGCATGTCGTCGAGTGCCTGTCGTTGTTCTCCGCTCACGGTGCTCCTCCCGCCGGGCCGTTTGGTTGCCGCGGCATGCAAATGTAGACTGTATGCCGTGGCAACCAAAACGGCAAGCGATGATCTCGTTCAGTTCTTCGACGACCTGGTTCGAGCCGAGACGCGGCTCTACAACGCACTGAGTGACACCCTGCGTCGCGAGCACGGCATCGTGGCGACGCAGTACGAGTTCCTCTGCTACTTCCGCGACCACCCGGAGTCGCGGATCGCAGACGTCGCCACGAACTTCGCTGCCGGGGTCGGAGCGATTAGCAAGGGGGTGGATCGACTTGCTGCGCGCGGCTGGGTCGATCGCCGACCGAATCCCGCAGATGGACGATCGACTCTTGTGTCCTTGACCTACACGGGTGCCGCGCTCGTCGCTGCGGCAGAGGTGACGTTCCGTCGCCGCCTTGCCGAACTCGCCGCCCGGACTGTCGACGACGATCAGATGGAGGCCGCCGGCGCGGTCCTCCACACACTCCGAGCCAGTCTGGAGCGTGACCGGCTCGGCCTGCCCGTCGGATGACGCCAGTCACCAGCCCTGCGCCGCACCGTCTCGGGTGGTGTCCGGTAGCTGGTCGTTGGCCGGGCACTTCGCTGTCTAGGGGATGTCAGCCGTTCCGTCCTGGGAAGCACGGAGGAGTTCCGTCGCACATAGGTGGTCCGCAGCCAATCTCACTTCAGGTGCGCCATACGGACGGACCGCCAGCTCGGTCCTCGCACGACCCACCCCCGCGGGTCGTCGTTCAAATCGTTGGATGCCGCCGGAACCGTCCTCGCTGGAGGATGCGTCGCGAGGCGCGGACGTACGCGAGCTCGAGAAGCCATCGCCCGTGTATGTCTGGTTTCAGCTCCCAGTTCGGCTGATTCGCCGCAATGACGCGGTTACTCGCAAAACATGACTCGTGACGCGGTCTGGGTGGAAGCGGGCCGTGGCGAGACGGGGAAGCCTGCGGCTCGGGTGGGACGGAGCTCGGTGCGGCACCGAGTTCTGAAATGAGCGCGAGTGTCCTCAACTCGGTAGGTTCCAGCGGAGGTCGTATCCGGTGTCGGCGAGGAACCAGAGCTGGTTGCGGACTTCGTTCAGCGCTTTGTTGTCGTCGTCGGTGCGGGTGTCGGCGCGGAGGAGTGTGTTGGCGGTGATGATGTCGTCGGTGCGGTCCCGGTAGCCGGCGGCTGTCGCGGTGGCGAAGATGGTTGGGTCGGCCGGGAGGACGAGTTCGGTCCCGGCACGCTCCTCGTTCTCGGGTTCGAATCCGAGGCTCGGCATGTCGATTTCGTTCGCGGTGAAGGCGACGAGCCGGTATGGCGTCGTCTTGCCGACAGTGATTGCCGGGTAACCGGGGCGACTCGAGATCCCTCGCCCGGAGATGAGACAGCCGGCGCTGATGAGCCGCTCCGCCTGCTCCGGCAGCGGCAGGTCGGACCGCCATCTCGTTCTGATGCCGCCCGGTCCTGGATAGCAGGCGATGCTCCAGTCGACGAGGCCGCCGACCTTCCGGGACTCCCATCCGATGCTGGTGCGGTGCACGCGTTTCCCGAGCCGGGCGAGGGCGTCGTCCACCTGGCCGGGGCTGAGTTTGCCGCGGTGGACGAGTTGGTCGAAGGTGGCGCCGTTGACGGCGAGCATGCGGGCGACGGCGAAGGTGATGTAGATCGGTGCGGCGTCCTTCCACCGGTCGTGGACGCCGAGGACCTGCTTCCCGTGGACCCAGACGCGTCGGCGGTCGACGTTGACGAGCAGGACCGTCTCGGTCTGTTCCGCCAGTGCGATCTGCATTTGCATCACCGTGTGAGGGGCGAGCAGGAGCAGCTCTGCGGGTGTGTCTGGTTCGCCGCGCGGGTTCCGGGTCGATGTCGGGAGGCGTGCGCGGCGTCCGTCGGCGAGGCGGATCGTGTCGTGGGACTCGACGACTGCGCGCAGGCCGGCGAGTTTGAGGACGGCGAGGGCATCGGTGAGGTCGGCCGTCTCGCCTAGCCCGTAGGGGAGGGTGATGTGCGGGCGGCCCGCGTATGCGTCGGCGACCCACTGCAGTGCGGGACCCATCAGCTGCGCTCGTCCGGGGTGTCGGGTCGGATGAGGGCGATGATCCACCGGGCTTCGCCGAGAAACGGCTCCCACCCGTCGCGGGTGTCACCGTGTGCTGGTTCCCAGCGGTACCTGGCGTCGCTGTCGGTGCTACTGACGAGGACCTGCCGGTGCTCTGTGCTGGTCGGGTCGCGGAAGTACATGTGTCCGTGGGTGCCGGCCATGTCGAACGCGACGGTGAGCAGGAACAGCTCGGGTCGGGTGGTCACCGTCGCCACCGCCGTCCGCGGAACAGGGCGATGACGGTCGCGAGTGGCCGGCCTTGCTGCATCCAGGCCAGCGGCGTGAGCGGCGCCTCGTCGACGCTGAGGAACTGCCGGGCTGTGGTCATGAACTCGGTCATCGCTGCCGCGTCGAGGAACGGCTGCGGGGCAGCCGCGAACAGCACATCAAGGCCGGGCAGGAGTACCGCCGGGTCACCGAACTCCGGGAGGGCGGGCTGGAGGAGTTGCCAGTCGGGGATGCGTTCTTCGCCGTTGAGGTCGAAGCTCGTCAGCCGGTTCGACCCGAACAGTTCCCCGACGTCGTCGATGCTGATCTGCAGCGCTGCCGCGGCTTCCGCTTCGGTGAGGGTCGTGTCCAGCAGGTGCCGGCGGATGCGGGCCTGTGTGGCCTGCCACCACTCCTCGGGCACGTCAGCGCCATCAGCAGGAGCGGCACCGGGTGCGTGTGGTATCTGGCGGCCTTTGTCGGTGTACGCCTGGAGCTGGTCGATGCTGATCTCACCCCGGGCGTACATCCACAACTGCCCTTGCCAGGGCATGTCATCCGGGAACCCTTCGAGGTAGCCGGAGTGGATGACCTCCCGGACCGCTTTCTCCCGCTTCGCGATCTCGGACGCTGGGATGAGCAGGGTCTCGACGATGCGGTTCGCCTCCCGTGTTGCGGGGACGGTCAGGTCCGATAGGACCGTGTTGTGCTTGTCGTAGAGCTCGTACCCGGGCTCCTTCTCACTGTGTTCGATCATGATCCGCGCCATCGACGCTTCCGGATTCTCGGTGTCCTCGAGGAGGACATGCCCCCACAGGATCCGGTCGTTCGAGAGGTGCAGGGAAACCAGACGCATCATCAGCGGTACCTCCAGGAAGTTGTCAATAGGCGAGCGGCACCGGGGCGGGTCAGCTCGCCGGTGGGGTGGGTCGGGTTCGGCCGATGCGTTCCGGATGGTGGGTGAGGACGAACCGCATCAGGCGGTCCGTTTCCGCCATCGCCGCATCCGACACCTCGCTCCCAGTCGGGTCGGTGGTGGTGAGACGGAACCAAGGCACCTCGTCCGCGTGATCGACCAGAACCGTCGCCCACGGTCCATCGAGATTGTTCGCCTGCGCGAAGATGGCGGCGCCAAAGAACCGGGCATCGTCGAACGCCAACGTCAGAGACACCAACTGCAACACCACGGGACAGCACGCGTTCGCTTCGTCGGTCATCGGACGTGCATCCAGCGAAGGTCGTAGGCGGCGTCGGCGCGGAAGTGCAGCAGCAGCCGCAACCCGTTCACCGCATCCGTGTGCGCGTCCGTGTACCCGTCCTGCCAGATCAGGGACGCGGTAATGAACTCATCGGTGCAGCAGCCCAGGTTCGGCGGCGACAGGACCGTCGTGTCCTGCGGGATGAGCACCTTCACCGTCGCCTCGTCCACACTAGCGGGCTCGTATCCGAGCGCTCCCATGTCGGGATGGACCGCGAAGAACGCCGTCAACCGGTCCGGTGGTACCTCCGACCACGTCTGGTGCGCCGCCCACCGGTCCGACATCACCCCGCCCAGCGCGATCAGCTCATCCGCCTGCTCGTCGAGCGTCGCGGTGCGCTTCCAGCAGGTGCGGATCCCGCCAGGGCCCGGGTACGCGGCGAGGATCCAGTCGATGAGAGCGGACCGGTTTCGGGCTTCCCACCCGAGAGGCGTGTGGACCACGTGCTCGCCGAGCGTCAGCAGGGCGGCGCGAACATGCTCGACCGGCTGCCCGGTGCGCGCTGCGACCTCGTTGGTACCACCGCCGTCGACGGTGATGGTGCGGGCGATGGCGAACACGTTCCGCCATCCCGGCGTCGCGTCCCGTTGCATCGACGACCCAGTCACCTGCCTGCCGTCCGCCCACACGCGTTGCCGTTTCCCATTCACCACGACCAGGTCCGGGTACCGCCGAGCCAGCGACAGCACCCCTCCTTCCGAGCCGCCAGGCAGGACGATCAGGTCCGCGTCGCGACTGTCCGGTGTGCCGTCAGTGATGGTGGTCGTCGGGTCCGGTGTCGACAGGAACCCGGTTCGGCCGTCCTCGAACCGGAGCCGGTCGAACGCCTCAACCTTGGCGGGCATGCCGGCCGCGGCTAGTGCGGTCAGCGTCTGAGTGATGTCGATCGTCCACCCAAGCCCAAACGGCAACGACAGAATCGACTGCCCCTGCCGGATGTCCTGAACCCACTGCCGACCTGTCATCATGCATACCTCGTAGGCGACGACTCGGCCAGCTGCGCCGGCATCGGTTCCAGCGGCGGCCTCTGCCGGTCAGGCATCGTTGGCCAACCGTGGGTCGTCCTCTGACAGCCGTTCCAGGCCGAGTCCGGCTGCGGCGAGGATCGCGTCCTCGCTCTCGTCGGTGGCCACCCATGACCCGATCTGTGCGTTGATGGCGACGAGCGCGCCGATGCGGCTGCGAGCGTCGAGGACGACCGCGTCGACCTCTGCTTCGGTGCAGTCGCTGCTGACTTCCGGTTTCGACGGATGCAGGGCAGGGAACTCAAGTCGCTGTACCGGCGGGTGCCACTGCACGCCGATTCGGAGCACCCGTTCGTCGGCGTCGTTGCTGTAGAACAGCGCGCCGAACGGATGTCCCATGTCGAGGGTGAGGTCGGCACCGTAGAGCGTCCACCCGGCGGCCGCGTAGCTGGGGTCCCACTGTTGGACGACGAGCGCACCGACGCCCATCTGCAAGCCGGGAATGACGGCCTGGTCGGCGTCAACTTGCACGTACAACGCATGAAGGTCAGGGGGCACCTCCTTGCGAAGGGTGGTGAACGGGATCCGCGCCAGGCGATGTGCGGCTGGCGGCTGCCCGCCCGCACCGGCATGCTCGTTGCTCACGCCAGCAGCGGCTGCGTCGTCCTGGCGGTCTTTCCCGTTGGTCATGGTGTGCCTCTCTCCGCAGGTGCGCCGTCGTTGCCCTGGCCGGTGTCGTCGTGACGGCGCAGCGTTTCGAGTGATGGGCGGAACAGCGCGAACGGGATACCGCCTCGTGTGACGACCACGTCCCGGCCATCCATCACATCGAGGAACCATCGGACGGGCTCCGCGACGAACTCGTCAACGGAGACCCACAGGTCCTGCGCTTCGCTCACCATGCGTTCATAGTAAGGAACGAGTGGTCCGCTGTCGACACGTCACGGCGACGAGATCGTTGTCTCCTGCCACGCATCCGGGCTTGCATCCCGCGGTGCGCGACTCCGCGCGGGCCCGGTCGCTGCGCCGCCGGGGTCGCAGCTATGCGCTGAACCGCCGCGAGGGTGGTCGTCAGCGGGGCTGGACCTGTCGTCAGATCGCATAACGCCGTCGCTTTCGGTGTAGGAGCGAGTCGAGGCGCGGCTTCTGCTTGCCGGTTGCTTGCCTTCGCCTGTCGAAGGTTAAGTCGACCGCAACCCCGCAGTTTCGGGGAAGTAGTGGGGTGCTAGGGCCCTCTCCTTACTTACTTACCTTTACTACTACTTATATATAGGTAAGTAGGTATAGATAGACAGTGCGTCTATATACGCGTCTATCCCTATAGTCGTCCTCCACCCGCCTGAGCGTGAGATCGCAAGTCGGCGCGTGATCCGGCGGGCGCATCCGCACTCGACATGCGACGCAGCTTCTCGGCCTCGGTGACGGCCTTCTTCCACCGGGATCGCTCAGATCGTCTGGTGCCCGCGCATACGGGTGACAGCGTCGCACCGGGCGGCGCGGAAGGAGCACCATGCAGCATCGCAACTGGTTCAGCAGTGACCGCACCGACGGGACCGCGATCGCAACCGTGATGGATGACCTCACCGTGATCCTCCAACCCTGCGGGTTGATTGACGTTGAAGGACCGATCGGGATC
This sequence comes from Curtobacterium sp. VKM Ac-1376, assembly GCF_015351025.1. Classification (GTDB taxonomy): domain Bacteria; phylum Actinomycetota; class Actinomycetes; order Actinomycetales; family Microbacteriaceae; genus Curtobacterium. The sequence goes on from NZ_JADKRV010000011.1 coordinate 9,771, forward strand.
TCGATGACCATCGATTTCGACGACGCGGTGGTCCTCGTCGCCGCACTGACCGAAGCGGTCGAGATCCTGCGCGCCCGAGGCCTCAGAGAACGGCCAGACGTCCTCGCCTGGCTCGACGAACACACCAGCTGACGATCACGATCACGGTGGCAGCGACGGATTGCACGACACGGCGGCATTTCCGCGCATAGGGGAGGTGACCGAAAGGACCCCCATGTCGACTGACACCCTCACTGCTCGAGCGAACGCGTTCGTTGCTGCTGCGACCGAGAAACACGGCGGGCGCTACGACTACTCCCAGGTGCTCGCCGAGTACGTCAACGCTCACACGAAAGTCACCATCGGCTGTCCCGACCACGGGCAGTTCACGCAGGAGCCGAACGAGCACCGACGCGGTCAGCGGTGCCCGGACTGCTCAGGCCGTCGGAACTCCCGCCCGTCCGTCCGCCGAGACCTGTTCATCGCCGGTGCGCGAGAGGTTCACGGCGACCGATACGACTACTCGCAGGTCCGATACGTGGACCAGCACACGCCGGTCACCATCGTGTGCGAGCTCCACGGCCCGTTCCCGCAGCGGCCGATGAACCATCTATCCAGCCACACGCCGAGCAACTGCCCCGACTGCGCGAACGACACCCGACCGGTCAGCCTCAAGACCGCATGGATGAACAGGCCGGAACCGAAGCGGAACATCGACACGGGGGAGTTCAAAAGGGCAGCATGACCCGCGGCCGACCCAGCGGGCCGCCACGACGGAGAGATGCTCGCCAGCAAATGAAGGACCGGGTCGCCGTGGGGGGACGGCGACCCGGTCTGAGGCAAGTGTGTGGCAAGCCCCGGGGAAAGCGTAGCGGCGTCAGTCAGTTCGCCGCGGCGTATGCGTCGCGGACCTGCTGGCTGATGCGGCCGCGGGCGGCAACCTCGTGACCGTTCGCGGCTGCCCATTCGCGGATCTTCGCCAGCTCATCTGGGTTGCTGCGCCCCTTCGCTGTCGTCGAGCGGCTGCTCCGGCCGGAGACCTTGCGCGCCGCGGCAACGTAGTCGGAGAACGCCTCACGGAGGTTATCGGCGTTGTCGTCGGTCAGGTCTATCTCGTAGTTGCTGCCGTCGAAGGCGAACTGGACGGTGCTTCCCCTGTCGGTTTCGATGACGTCACCGGTTAGATCGTCGACGACGTGGGTGGTGACCTTCTGTGCCATGTGCTGCTCCAATCGAGGTCTAGTTCGGACCAGATTGGCATGAGAGTCGCTGGCGTGCGGCCGTAACATCCCGACTGGCCTCACAATGGGACTCCGCAGCGAGCGCGCGCCGCGCACCGCCGGTGTCCGCCGTCCAGGGATGGAGCCGCAGCCGCGCCCGGCCTGGTATCGGACGGCGCCGCCGGGCGCGCCGACTTGGGTCCTCGATCTCACACCAACCCGCTGGCACCGCGCATAGGAGGAAGACCCGACCACCGAAGCCCCGCCGGACGAGAGAGACTGCCATGCCAATCGAAACCCAGCCACTCGCTCAAGAGAACTCAGCCGACGACACCGACGTGACCCAGCCGACGATGCCGTCGTGCGTAGACGTCCGCGGCCTCGAGTATGGTGACGTGGTGCAGAGAGAGAACGCGGCTGAAACGTCGAGCCGGGTCTCCCTCCGGGTCGTGTCCCTGTTCTCCGGTGCAGGCGGTCTCGACTTGGGTCTCGAACGAGCGGGGCACCGCGTGGTCCAGTTGTGCGAAAACTGGGAACCAGCCAAGCGGGTGTTGAGGGAACGCTTCCCGAAGGTCCCACTCGCGGACGATGTCCGCACGTTGAACCCGACTAGCGATTACGACCTCCTGGCGGCAGGGTTTCCGTGTGTGGACCTGTCCCATGCAGGCAAGCAGCGGGGGATTTTCGGGCCGAACTCCGGTCTGGTAAAGGAAGTCTTCCGTATCGCGGCGCAGACGAGGCCGCGGTGGATCCTCATCGAGAACGTGACGAATCTGCTCAGGCTTGGCCGCGGGGCAGGCATTTCGTACATCCTCGACTCGCTCCGCGAGCTCGGATATTCGTGGGCCTACAGAGTTCTCGACTCCCGCTTCACAGGCGTTCCGCAGCGCCGGCGACGTGTATTCATCCTGGCTTCGCTTGACGGAGATCCTGCTTCTGTACTCCTCGGCGACGAGGAGGAGCCACCCAAGTTGGACGAGGCGACTGTTCAGGACGCCTCAGCTTCGGGCTTCTACTGGACCGAGGGACGGCGTGGTGTCGGGCTGGTCGAAGGTGCCATTCCGACGCTGAAGGGCGGATCGACGCTCGGTTTGCCGTCGGCGCCAGCCATCTGGCAGCCCACGGCGCCGGTCGGACGGAAGATCGTGCTGCCAAGCATCGTCCACGCCGAGCGCTTGCAGGGATTCCCGGACGACTGGACGGCACCAGCGCGCGAGGATGGAGAGCCGGATCGACGGTGGAAACTCGTCGGTAACGCTGTGACGGTAGGGGTCGGCGAGTGGATCGGACATGCTCTGAGCTCCGAAACGACGCGATCAGGCCTGCCGGAGCAGTCGGCCCCGTTGAATCGTGATCGGCCGTGGCCCGACGCCGCCTTCGGGCAAGGGACGACCGAATGGCGCTTCGACGCCACGGACCGTCCGCGGCAGCACCCGATGACGGCACTCGCCGACATCGTCGCCGACGGCGCGACGAGTCCCCTGTCCCGTCGTGCCACTGCAGGATTCCTTTCTCGGGTGCGTGAGTCCGGAATCAAGTTGAACCCGACATTGCTCCTTGACCTGGAGCAGCATGAAACCGCGATGGACGACGCTTCGAAGTCATGGGCGTCGAGCCCGGCGGTTCGCAAACGGATGCAGCGCACCGGTTCGAAGGACGGCTCCGCCGAGGTGGCGCTTCGGCGATCGTTGACTGCGCGAGGAGCGCGGTACCGCCTGCAAGTCGGCGTCGTGCCGGGAGCGCGCTGGCGGTCGGACATCGTCTTCGCTCGTGCCCGGGTGGTCGTCGACGTCCGCGGGTGCTTCTGGCACGCATGCCCGGAGCACGGCACCCAGCCGAAGTCGAACGCCGGCAGGTGGGCGACGAAGCTGGCCGACAACCGCGCCCGCGACGACCGCATGGTGGACGATCTCACCCGTCACGGCTGGCACGTCGAGGTCGTCTGGGAACACGAAGATCCCGATGCCGCCGCCGAACGTGTGTTCTCCATCGTCAGCGCACGACGCACCCAGGCAGTAGCGTCATGACCCCGTCCGAGGTCAACCTCGGCGCCGTCTACACGCAGCCCTGGGTGACAGAAATGCTCCTTGACCAGGTGGGCTATTCCGCAGACCGTGACCTCACCGAGGGTGTCCTCGTCGAGCCCTGCTGCGGTGGTGGCGCCTTTGCGATCCCGATCGTGGACCGTCTGCTTCAATCGGCGGCCCTGCACGGCGTCGACCCGGCGCGCCTCGGATCCGCGCTCGTCCTCGCGGACATCGACCCTTCAGCGGTGGAAGCGAGCCGGTTAGCGGTCACAGCCACACTGCGCCAGCGCGGGGTGCCACGTGGAACAGTCGACAAACTCGTCGACAACTGGTTCCGGGTCACCGATTTTCTCAGCTCGAACGACGGATTCCCGCAGGCCGACTGGGTCGTGGGGAATCCGCCGTACATCCGATTGGAAGACGTACCCGGTGAGCGACGCCGCGAGTATCGGGCACTCTGGTCGAGCATGCGAGGACGTGCCGATGTTTTCGTCGGATTCTGGCAAGCCGGCCTGGAACTGCTCAAGCCCCACGGTCGAATCGGGTTCGTCTGCGCTGACCGTTGGATGCGGAATCAGTACGGTAGGACACTGCGGCACATCGTCACCACCGACTACACCATCGAGTCCATCCTCGACCTGCACGACGTCGACGCGTTCGAACGGCGAGTCGACGCCTATGCGGCGATCACAGTGATTCGAGCCGAGTCGACGACCGAAAATCAGCTGAGCGTCGGGAAACTCGCGCGAAGCTTCCGCCCGACGGACGCCGCAGCCCTCACAGACGAACTCGTGAGAGGCGACTACAAGGAACGCGACAAGTGGCGTCTGTGGACCGTCGAGCAGTCGAGCCTGTCGGAGACAGGATGGATGCTCGGGGGCCCCGATGCGAGCGACCCGCGCCTGTTGGCTGCGCTCCCGACGTTACCCGAGACGGGTGTCGTCGTCCGTGGTGGTATAGCGACGGGAGCGGACGAGGTCTTCATCGTCGACGGTAGAGTCGATGTCGAAGCTGCACTGCTTCGGCCTGTCGTGGGACCGAAGGACCTCATCGAGGGTCAGCTACAATGGGCGGGTCGTTATCTGATCTACCCGTGGACAGAAAGCCGCGAACTGATCGCTCTCGACAAGTACCCGCGCCTCGCTATCTATCTGCACCGCCACGAGCAGCGCCTTCGGGAACGCCATGTCATTCGGAGCCGCCAAAACGAGGACGGATGGTGGCGCACCATCGATCGAGAGCCCGTCGGCGGATACTCGGGAAAGGCGCTGCTCGTCCCGGACATTCGAGAGCGGGTCGAGCCGGTCCTCGACGAAGGCGCTCACGTCCCGATGCACAGCCTGTATCGGCTCACTGCGGACGGATGGGATCTCGACGTCCTCGGCGGCGTCCTCCTGTCCGAGCTCGTACACACCCAGATGCGATCGATGTCGGTCTCGATGGCGAGCGGGCGGATGCGTGTCAGCGCCCAGTACCTGAGGCGCCTCCGTATACCCTCCGTCGCACAGGCGACTCCATTCGCGGGAGAGTTGCGTTCTGCGTTCCGCTCACGTGACCGAGAGGCTGCAAGCGTCCTCGTCGCGACGATCGCCCGCGCGGCGTCGACTTGAGAAAACGCCACTGCGCGTCGTGTCGACACCTGGTTCGAGGTCGTCATAAGTGGGAAGTTCTGCTTGACTGTCGTTCGAGGTCAGGACGGTCATGCGAACCATCAATTTCAAGGTTGACGCGAAGCTCCTTCGTGAGCTCGGGGAGCGTCTCGTCGGACGCCCGCATATCGCACTAGCGGAACTGATCAAGAACTCCTACGATGCAGACGCGCGCAACGTTGAAATCGCCTTCACAGGCGACCGCATCACCATCGCTGACGACGGTCACGGAATGACCACCGAAGACTTCGAACGTCGATGGATGCGCATCGGAACCACCGAAAAAGATCAGCGTGGAACCAGTCCGAAGCTCGGACGCGCCTTGACGGGCTCGAAGGGTGTCGGGCGGCTATCCGCTCAACTCCTCGCATCGACCTTGCAATTCAACTCCACCGCGGATACCGCCGGGGCGAAGGAAATACACGCCGAAATTGACTGGCCCCGAGAACTCCGCCGGGAGAACCTGACGGACGTCCGGGTGGAGTTCGAGGAGACGACACCGATTACGCAGTTCGCGGCGGAGTCGGGCCACGGAACCTCCATCGTCTTGGGCGGACTGCTGGCGACGTGGGACGAGGAGCACTTCGCTGACCTTGCCCGAGAGATTTGGGCGCTACAGCCCCCCTTCGCCGTCAGCGAGGACGACTCGTCCGCGTTCAGCGTGACTCTCTCGACGCCTTTCCCATCGATCCAAGAGCGCTTCGACGACCAGATGGTGAAGATCATGGACGCAGCACGCGCCACGATCACTGGCCGACTACTCGACGCAGACGAGGAGCCACCGGACAACGCCGACCGCTTCGTCCTTCCGGCGCGAAACGTCGAAATTGACGAAGAAGGGGAGATCCCACACGAAGCCGAAGCCGAACCGGAAGCGATGGGTCTGGCCTCCACCCGTCAGGCGCTGATCGACGTGCGACTCGAAGCTGGTATCTCATCCCGCTACGTCGTCGACATCCCCGACTGCCGCATCGACGCTTTCGATTTCGAAATCAGAGTGTTCAACCTGCAGTACCGCCAGCCCGGCCGTATATCCGTGGGTGACGCCCGCAATTACTTCAACCGATTCGGCGGCGTGCACATTTACGACAACGGGTTCCGGTTGCCCTACTATGGCAGCGAAACGGACTGGTTGCGCCTTGAACTCGATCACGCTCGCCGCTTGTCACGAAGTCAGCTGCTGCCCGAGGAACTGCACGTGTCGAACGCGATGCAGGACTTGCCATCCAACAAGCGCGTGTTCGGGGCGGTGAATATCTCGACGTCCATCGAGGGTCGAGCGGCTGAGCTGGCTGCACTGCCGCGAACACAAGCTCTCTCGATCCAGATCACCCGTGACCGACTCAGCGACAACCTCGCATTCGAACAACTACGCCGAGCCGTCCGGGTCGGGATCGACGCCTACGCGCTCGCGCAGAGCCAGACGAAAGCCGTCAGATCCCTCCAGGCTGGCCGCGGTCGAACCGCGAATCCCGACGTGCTCGTCCGGCAGTTGGATGAAACCGTCGAAGCGCTCCGCGAGGAATTGCCGACGACCGCCTACGAGACCCTCCACGATGTGGCGGACAACCTCGCGAAAGAGGTCAAGGCGCAACAATCCGAGACACGGGCGTATGCATCGCTACTCGGATCGCTCGCAACGGCAGGCATGACGTCACTTGCCTACGAACACGAGGTCTCCCACCAGATCGGTGAAATCGAGGCGATCCGGCGTAAGTTGCGTCGGATCGGCGAGGACGCACCGAAAGGGACTGGCGAGCAGATCGTGGGCGTGCTCAGCCGACTGGACGCCTGGGCGACACGGTCGGAGCGCATCAGACGACTGTTCGCCTCGCTGTTGGACGAGGAGGACCGGACCCGTATTTCGCGGCTGAACGCGCGTGGCGTCATCGAGGACGCGGCAGACGCGCTCCGCGTGATGGCTCGCGCCACCGAGATCGACTCCTCCGATATCCCCGCGGACCTACGACTTCCGCTCGGAACCTTCACGGGATGGACCTCCGTCTTCCAGAACATCTTCGTCAACGCCTTCCGTGCGACGCTCGAGCGAACACCGGCTCTCGTCCGGGTCGACGGGGGACGGAACGGCGGCAAGGCGTGGGTGCGCGTCCAGGACAACGGCGTCGGCGGTGTGGACCTGACTCACGCGGCGCGTCTCTTCCGACCGTTCGAACGCCAAGGTGAAGTTTCTCCTCGGGCGAAGATTCTCGGGCTCGGTGGGAGTGGGCTCGGCCTCACCATCGTCAAGATGATCACCGACGCGGCACAATCGAATATCGGGTTCGTCGAACCCGACCCAGGATGGTCGACAGCCCTACGCATCGATTGGAACGACTCATGAACGACGCAAGACTCCGTGTCGTCGTCTGCGACAACGACGAGGATCGAGCCCGCGGATGGTGCGAGAGCATCGCCGAACTCGCGCCCGAAGCGATGAGCGTCGAAGCCCTCCCTCCGGCCGAATTCGCTCGCGCGCTCACAGCGCTCAATCAACGCGTCCTTGGAGCGAAGCGGGGCGAATCGTTCGGCGGCGACGACGCGATCCGATTCGATGAAGCCGACGTCTTGGTGATCGACTCCGACCTCACTCCCGACCCGGACGAGGAGCTCGATGACGCTTCGGTCGAGGACGTCCTCGTCGGCGAGGTCGGGGACACTGTGGTGAGGCTTGCGCGTGCCCACTCCAGAGTCGGAGCGATCGTCATGGTCAACGAGGCGGTCAAGCTGCGAACGTTCGATCTGACACTTCGTCGTTGGTCGGATGGGCCGGCCGACGTTTACATCACCGAGAGCGATGTCGGCAACCCAGGACTCTGGGGTTTCGGTCAACCCGCTGACGGATATCGCCCGTGGTCCTGGCCAGCCCTGAAGAATCTGAGCCGATCCCTCCCATCGGTCACCCACGGTTGGACCCTCAAGACGCGAGTGTTCGAAGCGCTCGGGTTGCCGGAAGAGGACGTCGCCCGGCTGTCCGGCCAGCAGATCGAGAGTTTGGTCGACGATGTCGACGACGTCAACGAGATCACCTTCGCAGACGTGGTCCACTCCCGCACGTATGGATTGGGCAGACAGCCCAAGGAAGACGAGGAGCTGACGCAACAGCTCCGCACGGCATTTTGGGGCGTCCGACGCTGGTTCGAACGGGTCGTCGTCGCGCCTCAGGACGTCATCATCGACCTGCCGCACCTCCTGCAGGAGCGTCCCTCTCTCATGACTGCACGTGGCGACTTGACTTCCCTCAATCGGGCGGCGCTCGATTGGTGGAACGGAACTGAGTCCGCCCTCCTCCCGGAGGCTCAGAACTCTCTCGCGTCACAACTTCTTGCACGCCCGCTCTGGAACGTCTCGGCCCTCCCGCGCGTCGAGCGAGGGGAGGGACCGACCGCCAACGACCCGGTCTTCTGCGAAGACACCTCTCGCTTCGCATCACCCGCCGACGCTAGCAACTTCGACAGCGACCTCCCAGGAGTATTCGATTCACGCTGGGTCGAACGAGTGCAAGATGCCGCCTACATCCCGCGCCGGCGACTGTTCTGATGGCTCATAACATCACGCCCAGCTCCAAAGAGGACCTCCGTCTGATGTGGCACGTCATCGCGCGATGGTCACAACTTCTGGAGTACGAAGGTCATGCGGATCGAGGCGTTGCTGCCTGGGTGAGGACGAACTTCGACCCCGTACTGAAACCGCACGCGATTCGGGATCAATTCATCCATCCGACGGGAGAGTCTTACTCGAACACGTCCGGATGGATTGTCGCACGCGCTACCAAGCGTGAAAAAGCGACTCCGGTCATCAGTGTGACCTACGGCGCGCAAGATGACGAAGGGTACAAAGCCACGGCCATCCGCGTGTCTTTGCTCACTCGGCGGAGCGACGAGCGGGTAGAGGCAGAGGGCTGGCGCTTCGAACAAGCGGAGCGTTACGACGAAGGTGCCGAGGCCCATCCGTATGCGCATGCGCAGGCGATCAATGGTTGGTCCGCGTCTGCGCAGAAGTGCCTGATCCATCCGCCACATGGAGTCGGTGACCCGTGTGATGGAGTGGACCCTCAAGCCGGAACGGTCGATGACGAGAGGCGGCGTCGGCAAGCGGTGACGCATGTCAGCCATCCGGCGTTCCCGCTACCGACAGTGACCCTCACAGGCCTGGCGCTCGGCACGGTGGTGTCGCTATACGGTCGGAATGAAAGTCGACCGATCGTCGAGCACGATCCGAAGCTGCGAATGGCGGGAGAGGCCGTGCGGAAGGACCTCTCGGTACTGGGACTGATCTACGTGTGAGACGCCTCCCACCGGAGGGCTACCGCGAACTGCCTCGACGCGGAAGTAGATCGCGATTCCGGTGGCCGGTTGGCGGTCGTCCATGGAAGTGCCAGTCAATGGGTCGCGTACGTCCCGCCACGACCGGTGGTGTCGGACCAGAGGGCGGTCCGTGGGGTGTCGGCGGCTCGAAGGTCGAAAAGGTCATCCACCCGCCGTACGACTTCGCCGGGCGCCCACCTTACGGCGCGGTCGAGGGCTGCTCGCCCTTTGGCCAGCCGATACTCTCGAGCATCGATGAGCTCTCCCATCACGTCGAGGAAGGACTCCCGGTCGTCGAACAGAAGATCGGGGTCTCCGACGATCTCGGAGAACGCACCCTTCGCCGGCGCTGCGACGGGTCGCCCCGCACCCATCAGGTCGGCGATGGACATATTCCACAGTGCGTTGTTACGGAGCGGTCCCAGTCCGATGTCCGACTGCGTGAGGAGCCGGGCGTACTCCTCCCGCGAGCGAGCTTGCTGCACTCGCGCGAACGGGAGCGTACCGATCCGCTGGATCGCTTCGTCGACGCTCGGATCGAGTCGTCGCCGTTCGGCTGAGCGCTGGCCGGTCGGGTTCGTGAATACCACTTCGAACGCACCGGGTCGCCTCGAATGGAGCGCTTGGAGCCAGTCCAACATCTGCGGGGTGCCGTAATGGCCGTAGAGGCGGTGGTTGTACAGGATCGACACCAGGTTGGATTCGGCGTGGGGTCGTTCCGCGATGGAGGCTGGAGGAGGCACGACCTCCAAGGAGACTTGCCCCGCTCCGCTTCTTCGCGCGGCACGTTGGAACCATTCGGCGCCCCAGCTGCTGCCGATCATCGCGAAATCGGCCAACTCCGCAGCCTCGACCTGACGGGCCCAGATCGAGCTAGCGAGACCGTGCTGGTTGAGGCTCGGATCCCACTCGATACCGTCTTCGGTGACGTTCTCCACGGGTATGTAGTGGAAGTACACGCCGGTCCGGGGCTTCCTCCCGAAGGTGGAGGCGACCAGCGCCTGCAGCTGGACAGTCAGCTCGGGTTGATTGACGAGAAGCGCGTCGACCGAAGCGAATCGCTGCAGTTCGTTGCAGAGGGCGTCCCAGCCGAAACCGAACCGAGCGCCGTATTTCGATTCGGGATATCCCACCTCGATGGTCGAGGAAGACGACGAGGACGCGACCCCTGGCGGACCGACGAGGACGGTCTCCCAACCGAGTTTCCGTAGGCCCGCCAACAGGGTCTCCTGGAAGACGAAACCGCTGTCGGCTTCGAGGTTCGACGCGTTGCTGACGTTCAAGTACGACAGGAGTAGCGGCGCTGTCACGATCCGATCCCAGCCTCGACGAGGTCCAGGGCCGTAGCCACGTCCTCTGGGAATTCGAACTGCCGATCCTCCGCGACGAAACCACTATGCCGGAGATGATCCAGGAGTACCTTCAGCGGCTCCCAGAACCCGCCGATGCTGAGGAAGACGACCTTGGCGGTTGTCAGCCCGAGTTGCCGAGCGGTCATCGCCTCGAAAGCCTCATCAAGGCTTCCGATACCCCCTGGCAGCACCAGGACGGCGTCACTCAGTTCGGTGAAGCGCCTCTTTCGTTCACCGAGGGTTTCCACGATCTCCAGATCGATACCGTCGGCGGGCGGTTCCATGTCTACCAGAAGTGTCGGGGAGACACCGATTAGGCTCCCGCGTGACTCGAGTACGGCTTGCGACAGTATGCCCATTAGCCCGACATTCGAACCTCCGAACACTACCCGTAGGCCGCGCGCGGCGCATTCGCGACCGACCTCCTCGGCAGTTCTCTCGAATATCGGATCCGACCCCATCGATGATCCGCAGAATACCGCCACTGAATACGGCGTCGATACGTCGCTCACGAAACCCCCTCGTTACGTCGTTTCGAACGCTACACTCGACTCGATCTATTGGCAAGGCTTCCGTCGCGGTGGCGAAGTACGACGAAGGAGGGCACATGGTCTGGCTTGATTCCGGATGGCGAACTGGAGTGATGAGTGTCGTCGTTGGTGTGGTGGAGCGAGTCCGCCCGGTGTTGTCCTCTCGTTCATGAGAGATAGCGATGGGGCACGGAGCGCCGTCGGTTACCGGATGTTGCTGCGCGATCGTCGTGTATCGGGTCAGCTGTTGTCGGTGTTGTTCGCAACCGTGCCGCTCGGGATGTTTCCGGTAGCAGTCGTTCTCGCCGTCCACGCGTGGACTGGTTCGTTCGCGATGGCCGGCTGGGTGAGTGCGGCTTTCACCGGTGGGAGCGCGGTTGGATTGACAGTGCAAGGCCATCTCATCGACCGGTTCGGGCCAGATAGGACGATCGGAGTGGCAGGAGGCGCCTTCGTGGTCGCGGTCGTCGCGCTGGTGTCGGTTGGCGGCGGGCCGGCGAGGTGGGCGCCGGTGGTGGTCGTGCTCGCCGCAGTCGCGGGCGCGTCGTTGCCGGAGGTCACGACGGCGGTGCGGGTGTGGCTCGCCCGTTCGGAACTGTCATCCCCCCAACGCGTCGCGAGCTATTCGCTGCTTGGCGCTTGTTTCCAGACTGGCCTCGTGTTCGGGCCGCTCCTCGTCACGGTCGCCGTCGTGTGGGTGAGCCCCGCTGGAGCACTCCTCGTCGTCGGAGCGGTGTCCGCTGCGGCCTCGGCCTGGTTCCTCAGCAACGTGCGGCGTGGCCGGGCCGAAAGCCTTCCGGTGGTCGCGGCCGGCGAGGAACCGCGGATGGTGGCACGGTCGTCATATGGTCCGATGCTCGCCATCTTCGGGATCGCTGCGGCCTCTGGAGCTGTGGGCGGTGTCGCGACGCTCGTGATCCCCCGCGTTCTCGAGGCTGCAGGGTCCGTCGAGTCGTCGGGCCTGCTCTTCGCGACGCTGGCGGTCGGAGAGGTCGTCGGTGCAGTGGCGTACGGGGCGATGCGGTGGCCCTTCGGGCCGGTCACGCAGTTGGTACTGGTGTTGGCGGGAACAGGGGTGCTCGTGGCGGCATGTACGTTCACCACCGACCGGCCGTGGGCGTTCGGTGTGTTGCTGTTCGGCATCGGGGCCGCCTCGGGACCGGTGGCGGTCTTGCTGGCCTCGGCGACAGAGTTGGCCGCGGCCGGTCGCGCGATCGGGGCCGCTTCCGGCGCGCGCATCAGTGTGTCCCTACTCGCCTCGGCCGCCGGCAGCGCATTCGCCGGTGGGGCGAATGGGCAGTCCGGCACACCCGTGGTCTTGGCGGTTTTGGCGTCGGTGGTACTCGCGGCAGCGGCGCTCCCGTTCTTCCTGAGGCGCACTCTCCGGGCAGGACATGCCAGTTGAGCGGGATGGCCTATTGGTGGCCACCCCGCTCAGCTTCGATCAGACGTGCTTCGTACCCGTGAAGTAGTCTTCTCGGTTTCCCGCACGTCGCACGTCCCACGTCGCACAGTGCAGGGATCCACCAAACTCGTAGACGTTCCGGAAGGGAATGGTCAGGACTTCGAAACCTTCCGAGCGGAGCAGATCGTGGAGGGCGGTTTCCGACTCCTCGCAGATCACGGTTTCCGGGCTCACGCTCAGGAGATTCATCGAGAGCCATCGGGAGGATTGGCAGTAGCGAGGCATCTCGTCGTTGGTCGAGGACGCTTCGGGGGCGTCGATGAATCGCCATCCGTTGTCGGCGAAGAACGCTCGTTCGTCTTCCCTGATGGGCCGGTCCGGGTTCGTCAGCACGAGACCTGGTCGAAGGGGGACGAAAGTGCAATCGATGTGAGAGGGGAACAGGTCAAGCGGGAAATGGACCGGGTGGACACGGAATCCCCGTGGTTCGAGTTCGCGCTGAAGCCAGTCGATACCGGGTCGGTTGGTCGTCATCGATTCTTGGACGAAGATGTCCCGACCCATGCGGGTCATATCGGCGGCGTCGAAGACTGGCTCATCCTGGCCCACGCAGAACTCGAATTCGTGCATCCGCTCGAATCGCTCCTCGCGTGAATGCTCCCAGAATTCTTCACGGTACATCGAGTCCGCCATCGACGGTTTTGGCGCCGCAGTCCACACCATTCTGCGGTCCTCGGTCCAGTACTGCCGGACGAGTTCGCGGTAGGGCAGGTACTCGAAGAAACGAGCACGGCGCGACATCGTGGCTTCGAGTACCTGGTTGCCGAGCGTGATCATGACATCGCGGGGGCAGACCGAGCAATACTGCGTCGCCACTTCGAAGTCGGGTGTGCGCGCGCCCACGCGAAAATCTGTCGGTGTGGGACGGCGTACCGTCACCCCACGTTCGCGGAGGAGGCTCGACAGGTCGTCGAGTTCGCGATTGGCTTTCCGGATGGTTTCGGCGTCTTTCGGCCCGGATGGGAATTCTTCCGTCGAGCCCGCGGCGCCACGGATCTGGGGGCGATATCCTGGCTCTCGCGGATCGAAACTCGCGTTGTCAGCTCGTCCGACCACAATTTCTTCGAGCGGGTCCCACTCGTTCCACGAATTGACGATCGTGGTGCTCGTGTCGGTGGCAGTCGCCGCGACGGTCTCGGTGTCAACCATGTGATGGTCCTTTCTGGAGTTTTTCGAGCCTGGACGTCAGGCGTTGGACAGCGTCGGTGCCGCTGTCAGGGCGAGGGCGGTGACGGTCAGGTTGGTGTTGGCTCGCAACGGTTCTGCGAGGATCGACGCGTCGGCGACGAATAGGCCCTCCGTGCCGTGCACAGCGAACGACTCGGATACGACTGCTGTCGCGTCGCTCGCCGGACCGCGACGCGCCGTTCCGACGGGGTGGTGCCCGGGCTGGAGGCGTTCGAGTAGCCATTCGTCGAGCGCCTCGTCGTCTGCGAGCACGTCCGGGTCCGGCTGGTCGATGTGCGAGATACGCCCGGCGAACGGTGCGGAGGCGAGCAGTTCAGATGCCAGACGGACTCCTTCGCGGTGTCGGGCCAGGTCCTCGTCGACGTCGACGAAGTCGTAGTCGATGTGCAGGTGCCGGTCCGGACCGAGGGTCACGGTGCCGCGCGCGTTCGGAAGCATCAGATTCGAGGTGAGGGCCGAAGCGGTGGGCTGCCGCCATGCTGCGGCGAGGTCAGACCGGTATCCGGGGAGGTCGACGTGATTGATCATGCACAGCTGCATGTCGTTGCGTGCGGCGTGGGGCAGGCTTGAGGTGTAGCGGAGCAGTGCTTGAACGCAGGGGACGCCCTCACGGACGACGCCTTCGTCGAGTCGGAAGGTGACGGGAACCTGCGAATGGTCACTCAGGTTCATACCGACTCCTGGCCGGTTCGCGACCACTTCGATTCCGGCGGCGTCGAGTTGATCCTGCGGTCCGACGCCGGAGCGGAGCAGGATCTCCGGTGTCCCGTACGCCCCGGCCACCAAGATGATCGTCGGGGCGGTGGCGACGTGGATCTCGGTGGTGGGTGGACGTGTGTATCGGACGCCCGTCGCCCTGGTCCCGTCGAAGACGAGTCCTCGGACTGAGGCCCGGTCGAGCACCTCGAGATCGGCGTTGTCGCGAGCCGGTTCGAGGAAGGCACGCCGCGAAGAGACCCGTGTCCCATCTGCGGCGAGATTGAGCGGTGCGGGCCCGACACCGGTCGAGGACGGTGCGTTGTGATCCTCGACCTCTGTGAATCCTCGCGACAGAGCGGCGTCGAGAAAGCGTCGTGACACTGGTGTGAAGTCGTCGAGCGCCTCGCGTCGGATCGGCAGCGGACCGCGGCTTCCGTGCCAGTCTCCGGTGAAGTCGTGATCAGTTTCGACAGCAAGGAACGCCTTGAGCATCTCCGACCAGGATCCCGGCCCGGTGCCTCCACCGAAGTCGTCGGGATCGGGTCGGAGGGCTATGCAGCTGTTCACCTGCGATGTACCGCCGACGACCTTGCCGCGGGGTATCGGGCGCTGGGCGCCGTTCTTCGACTCTGCAACCAAGCCCCAGTCGTGGGAGCCGATGGCCGGTGTCGTTCCGTCCCGCAACTCGGCGGGGAGGTCGGCGTCCCGGTAGTCGGGACCCGCTTCGAGCAGGAGGACATGGCAGCCCGGTGCCCTGCTCAGCGCGGCGGCCACAGCGCAGCCTGCTGATCCGGCTCCGACGACGATGTGCGTGTAATGGTTCAACGGTGATGGCCTTCCCGTAGTCGGACGTCGAGGTGCTGTGAGACCCAGGCGGAGAGTTGCGCCGGTGATCGGAATCGCCAGATGTCGGGTGGGTTCGGACGGTGGCGCGCTCCCCGGAACTCTCGCCCAAGCCGACGTCCGCCGGTCGATACGGCGTACCGAAGAGCGTGGTGGCGGTCCCAGATGGCGGCGATTGGACTGCTCTCCCGATTTCCCGACCACAGAATCTCGTGGTGGAGGCGGCGGAGCGTGGAGCGGAGAAGGACGCTGAGGAATGTGAGCCATCGCGGATAGTCGAGCCAGATGATCAGATCGACGCGCTCGGCCAGGAACGGAACGTCGTCGAGATACTGCCATTCGGTCACCCACGTCGGGCTCGCCAGCGCTCTCGAAGCGTTCTCGGAGAAATCCTGACGGACGGTCCATCCGGGTCCGTAGTACAGCTCATCCAGTTCGACTCTGGGGTATTCGAGGTGGACGGCGAGCCGTGTCGCCAAGGCGGTCTTACCCGCGCCGCTCGCCCCGGCTATTGCGATCCGTTGGTGTCCGTGCTCGAACTGCGAGGCGGTCTTCGTGTACACCCCGCTCAGCCGTCCGTCGGCGCGCTGCCCGACAAAATCGTGTCTTGGACCGCACGGACGAGAGTGTCCGTCAGCTCGTCGATGCCAGCGCGGTCGATCGTGAGCGGGGGGATCGCCATCACGTGTTGGCGTTGACGTCGGACGATGAGGCCCCGTTCCCAAGCGCGGCGCTCGACGTCTTCCGCGAGAGTCTCCGTGTCCAACTCCACGGTGACGACCAATCCCAGACCACGTACATCGTGTACGCCGTCTAGGTCGGCCAGGGGGGCGAGTTGCGCGAGGAGTTGACGTCCGCGTTCGGCTGCGTTTTCGACGAGGTGCTCGGCGGTGATCGTGCGGAGGACTTCGAGCGCGACCGCGCTCGCGACCGCATGTCCGCCTGTGGTGTGCCCGTACTGCAACGTCGCCGGCGGGGTCGCCGATGCGTAACTGTCGTACACACGTCCCCCGGCGCTGACGGCCGCGATGGGGATGAAGCCCGCGCCGAGTCCTTTACTGATGGTGACGATGTCGGGCGTCACCTCGTCGTGTTCGAATCCGAACATACGTCCCGTCCTGCCGAGCCCACAGAAGACCTCGTCGAGGATGAGGAGAGTTCCCGTCTCTTCGCAGAGGGCCCGGAGGTCGCGGAGGAAGCCTTGAGGAAGTACGACGCCGCCGCCGACGTTCAGGACGGCTTCCACCAGCACTGCTGCGGTCGGTGTGGTCTCCAACGCCGATCGGAAGCTCTGGAGCAGCTCGAAGCCGCCGGTTTCCCGGAGGGCCGCGCCGGTGGTCGGGAACGGAACCCGCGTGATGTGGGTATCGATTTTCTGGTCGGCGGTGTTGCCGGGGAGTTCGGTCATCGACTTCGCGAGCAGCGTGGTCCCGTGGTAGCCGTCGGCGAAGCTGACCAGTGCCGTTCGCGGTTCATCGATGTTGCGCCAGTAGTCGTGGGCGATCTTGATGGCGAGCTCGGTTGCTTCGGAGCCGCTGTTGACGAAGCTGGTGTGCCACGGGCTCGTCCCCGGGAGTACGGCGTCCAGCGCGTCCGCGAGGTCGAGGGCAGGCCGATGGTCTGCGCCGCCGAGATCGACGTGTTCCAAGCGCCGCATCTGATCTGCTGCCACTGCTGCCATCTGTTCCCTGCCGTGACCGCAGATCGCGTTCAGCGCGCCTGAGGTGGCATCGAGATACCCCTTGCCCGAGGCGTCGTAGAGGCGGTAGCCGGCGCCGCGGTCGTAGAGGGGGCGATTCGTCTCGCCGGTCGTGGGATTCCAAGGATGCCAAAGGGTCATCTGTTCTCGCCTTTCGTCCATTCGGTGTTCGTGTTCCACCAGCGTTCGATCTCGAGCAGCTGGGTCATCTCGTCCTCCGGCTCCGACCCGTCGGTGACGCGTCGGCGGAACAGGATCGTCGCGACGGCGTCCGTGACTGCGTGCGGGCCGTCGAAGTGTCGGGGTAGGTGCTCGACGAGGAGGTCGTAGCGCAGCGTCTGCGCCGTCGGGGCGGACGAAGGCGCGCGAAGCAAGGTGCCTTCGTGCGGCGGGAACCACCCCCAGCCGTGGAGCGTGTCGGGTGCTCGACGGGCCACCCGTTCACTCGATACGAAACCGAGCCCCGCGCGGATCGGTTCCGCGTAGAGGTTCACGCCGAAGCTGTGTTCGTACGCTTCCACGATTCCCGCACCCCCGGCTCGCGCTGCGATCTCGCCGAGATAGACGGGTCCATCGGCCTCTACGAAGAATTCGGCATGGAACGCATGCAGACCTTCGGCTGCGGGCAAGGCGTCGACGACCTCGCGGACCGTCGCGACGAGCCTCTCGGCTTCGGCGCCATCGGCCAGCATCACGCTCAGGTTGGGTTTGGCCTCGTACATGGTCCGCCATTGCTGGTGGAGGTACCGGGACGGCCACGCCTGCAGTACGGTTCCGTCCAACATCAGCCCGTCGACGTGGAAGAGCTCACCGTCGAGCCGTTCCTCGACGAGGTAATCGCTTCGCGACGCGGTGCGGGAGAGCATGCGTTGCAGCTCTTCGGCGGTGTCGAGCATGAAAGTTCGTTTGGAAGCAACGCCCCTCACGGGTTTGAGAACGAACCGATCTGCTCGGTGCATGAGATCGTCGACCGCGGCCGCGTCGTCGGCCAACGCCATCCGTGCGGTCGCGATACCAGCCGCGGAGACACGAGACTTCATGTCGTACTTGTCGCGATACGCGTTCGCACTCGCGACGCTTTGCCCGGGTAAGCCGATGCGCTGACGGATGGCTGCGCACCTCTGGACGTCTATCTCTGTAGTCGAGAGCAGGCGGGACGCGCCGACACGCCGACACGTGGCCTCGATCAGTCGTGTCGTCTGGTCCGAGTCGTAGTCCTCGACGACGACGGTCTCGACACCGGCCGCAGCGAGTGCGCACATGCCAGCGTCCGTGACCGAGGAGGCAGAAGTGATCAGGTGTACCGCTCGCGGCGCACCTGCCACCCAGCCGGCCAGCTCCGGCAGGATCGCGCGACGGCTGACCAAGACCGCAGTCATGCCTCTGTAGATCCGGGGAGGAGGAATTCGACGAAGCGTTCCGGGGGCGAAAACGGGCGCATGAACGCCGCTGCCTTCGCGTCGCGGTAGCACCGGGCGAGGGGATGATCCGCCGTGAACGCACGGCCACCGCAGATCTGCATCGCCGCGTCGATCACGCGGGTCGTCTCGCGCTCGACCGTGAGCGAAGCGATGAGGCAGTCCCGCATGATCCGGCGCCCGACTTCCGAATCGGCGCTCCGAGGAGCTGTGCTCCCGAAGACCTCGTCGATGCGCTCGAGCGAGCGCTGGAAAACCGCCTCCGCCTCGGCGTAAGCGACGGTCATGTCGGCGACGTACCAGCGGATGGCAGTGGCTTCGGAGCGCCTGCGGACGCCTGGGCTATCCCGTGCAAAATCCGCCAAGGCGATGTCGGACGCGGCTTGAGCGATACCCAGATATGCAGCGACGATCGGGATCGACGCCGCGGCGCGGCCTTCGAGATCGTTCGGGTCCGGCCGACCCCATGGTCCTCCCGGGCGCATCGAACGGTCGGGAAGGCGCACTTCGTCCAGGATCACGGTGCCGCTGCCGGACCCCCGCAAGCCCAATCCATCCCAGTCGTCGAGGACCTCGACCCCACGCGCCGCCACCGGAATCATCGCCGAACCCATGCGGGTTCCGTCGGGCCCGACGCATCGCACCCGTGTGTACAGGTGGGTGGCCGAGGGGGAGTTGGACACCAAGATCTTCCGACCGGACACCGTCCAGCCGTCCGCGTCCTTTCGGGCTTCTGTCGCCGGGCGCCACGCCTCGAGACCCGGTTCGGCGACGGCGGAGGCGAGCACCATTGCACCTGAACCGAGCTCGCGCAACCATTGCCGCTGCACGAGATCCGCGTCGTTGGAAGCCGCGGCGGTTCGGGCGAAGTACACCGCGAGAGCGAAGTGCATCGAAAGGGCGACTCCGACCGAGCCGTCGGCGGCAGCGATCTCCTTGACGAGCAGCGACACGTCGTGCAGCGATGTGAGACCGAGACCACCGGATGGCTTCGGAGCGCTCACACCGAGAAGGCCTGCGCACCGCAGCCGTTCGACACTTGCGATCGCCGTCTGTCCCAGCCGATCGTTCACAGCCGCTTGTTCCTGGAGATACGACCGATGTGCTTCGACCCATCGGACGGCCTCGCGACCTTCCTCGGAACGCGTGGGGATCATTCCGGCGTCCGGAACGACTGCGCGGTCGGCCAGCCGAGCTCGACGGCGAGAGCGGCCACTCTACGACCCACCAGGCCGTCGACGCCTCGAAGCGCTTCGCCTGAAGGGTGTACCCCGTGGATACTGGAAACGAAACGGTCGGCTCCTCGGAGCGCATCCGGAGATGATCGCCCCCGCAACTTGTCCGCGGGGATGGTCAGCGAGGCTGATGGTGATGCGCGGATCGCAGACCGGGCCTCACTGGCGAAGCGCTCGATGTCGAGCATCCCGAAAGGCATTGTTCCGTCGCCGAGCGACCGAGAGAGCAGATATATCGGAAAGTCCGGTCGGGCTTCGCGAAGGCCGAGACCGGACGCGAGACGAGGGTTCAACTCGGTCGCGACGAAACCGGCCGCGGTGACGACACCGTCGATGCTGAAGAAGCCGCGGTAGCCCGCGTCCGTCTGCAGCAGAGCCCCCACACGCAGCGCGGCGTCCCGGATCTCGGCGTTGAGAGGACCGGCTGGTCGCCAGAACGTCGACGAGCCGATGAACACCAGTTCTCGCGATACCGAATCGCGGAGCGTCACGATCTCGATCGGATCGAAAGCAGACACCCCGTCGGGACCGACGACAGCTAGGACGCTGCATGGGACGCCCTCGACGAACTCCGACACCCGCACACGCGCCGCGAGGCCTTCCGCCCAGGCAGACGCTCCTATCAATCCGTCAGCGCCCAGATCTCTCCCGAGCCAGCGGAGACCATTCGCGTCCCCTCGGAAGTCCGTCGAGGAATCCAACGCCAGGACGGCGCCGTCTCGCCCGCAGACTCGACGGTACGCGTCTGCTATCGGCTGCGGAGCCACGTCGACGACCTCATAAGCGGGAGTCGGCACGTCCGCTCGGGCGAAGAGCTCGTCGATAACGGTCTTGTCTTCGTAGGCGGACCAGCGGACGGGTCGCCGTCCCAGTACGCGCCTGCCGCACACCGAGTCCAACTCGACGAAGTTGGTCGCCACCACCGGGGCCTCCGCTGACGGATCGATCCCGTCGATCCAACCCCTCAGGCGTCCCGGTGGTTCTCGCAACGCCGCAGCGAATCCGGCACGGCTCATCGGGGTCCGCTCAGCGAGAACGATGGTCGGAACCCGCGTCTCGGCCGCCCCTGGATCGGGGTTGGCCGCAATCACGCCGATCGTCGTGCCGCCAGCCGACGCGATCTCTGCGAGAAGGGTGTCCGTGGCGCCGCCAAGACGCTCGGCGAGTACCAGGTACTCACCCGTCCATCCCCCTCGGACGGTTTCGGCAACGCTGTCGAGCTGCTTCGTCGACGTCGACTGCCGCTTCTGGAGCGAAAGCATGGTGGGGAGCGTAAGTCGAGGCTCGTTCACCGTCAAGGGGCGACGCGACGGCTCCGACCGTCCGGGATCCCGGCGCTTTGCGGGGAGGGTTGCGTTCCGCAACCGAACGGACCATGCTTGGGGCGATTTAGTCGACTCGTTGGATCTAGTCCGATCTGGACGCCTCCTCGGGTCGGACGGCGATCAGGCGAGGGGGCCATGAGTACGGGACGAGACCCTAGGGTGCGACGGCTGCTCGCTGCCTACTCCATCGACTCGCTCGGGAGCGGACTCTGGTTCCCGTTCGCTCTGATCTTCTTCACCCGTGCCCAAGGTCAGACCCTGCAGAGCGCGGGGCTCGCGATGACCGTCGGCTCCGTCCTCGCGTTGGCGGTGGGTCTGCTCAGCGGCGGAATCATCGATCGCATCGGACCTCTTCGTCTCATCGTCGGGGGCAACGTGGTGCGAGCCTGCGTCTTCGCGACCTATCCCTTCGTCGACTCGTTCTGGCACATGGCCGTCGGGACCTTCCTCATCTTCGCCGCCGACCGAGTCTTCTGGTCCGCGAACGTCCCGCTCCTCAGTGCCTTCCTGAATGGCCGGACCGTCGACAAGCTGCTGGGAACCGCCACGATGCTGCAGACGGCTGGTCTCGGCATCGGTGCGGCAGCAGCTTCGCTGCTGGCCGGGAGTGTCACCGGCCTGCACTGGATCGCATGGGCGAACGCGATCTCGTTCGCGCTCGCAGCGGTAGTGGTCGTTGGGCTGAAAGTGGGGCGCACGGGAGTGGAGATCCCCGAAGCTGAAGTACTGCGTGGGCATGTCTGGCGGGATCGGCCCTTCCTCCAGCTCAGCCTGACGCAGGTGCTGCTCACCCTCGCAGGTTCCTCGTTCGTCATCATCCTCCCGCTCGTCGCGCTCGACGTCTTCAGAGGGCCACAATGGCTGCCAAGCGCGGCAATCGTGCTCGGCAACGTCGCAATCGTCGCGCTGCAGCGCCCCGTGATCGCATTCGCATCCCGTTGGTCTCGAGGATCCGCACTCCTCATCGCAGTGCCGTTCTACGTCGTCGCTTTCATCGTGCTTGCGACGGGCGGCCCGGGTTGGGCCACTGCTGCGGTCGTCGTCCTCGTCCTCGGAGCATCCTTGCTGGGGGCGGTCGCCGAGGTGCTGGCGAACACCCTGATGACGGCTGCCGCGAACAGCGCAGCGCCCGCGCACCTTCGCGGCCGGTACAGCGCGCTGTTCCAGACGGCGTGGGGGAGTGCGGACGCTATCGCGCCGGTGGTCTTCACCGCGCTGCTCACGATTGGAAATCAGGCACTGTGGATTGTTCTCGCGTTGACGACGCTCGCGGCCGTGCCGCTGCTGATTCGCCTACGTCGACGCCTACCGCCCGCCGCGCTGCTGACCGCTGGCGAATGATCGCGGCGCAACGAACATCGACCGGAGGGGGTCTTCCATGCAGAACGTGAGTGGAGTCAGGAGCAGGCTCGGGCAGATCTTGGCAGTGGTGGGGCCGTTGGTGCTCGCGGTCGTGATCGTCTCCTCGGGAACGTGGCTACTGCATCGACATGACAGCGACTGGATGATGGATCTCGGCGTGTACCGCATGGGCGGCGCAGCGGTACTCGCCGGTGACGGGAAGTTGTACAACGCATCCACCTCGATCGGGCTGCAATTCACCTACACCCCGTTCGCTGCGCTGCTGTTCGCCCCACTGTCGCTTCTGGCGCTACCGGTGCAGGGTGCCCTTGCCATCGTCCTCAGCGTCGTCAGCTTCGCGTTGTCGACCTTCATCGCCCTCGGGCATGTGTGGCCTGCGGCGACGCCTGTCCGTCGGGCGCTCGTCACTTCCCTGCTAGTTCTCGCAGGCCTGTTCTTCGTCCCGTTGAGCGTCGAGATGCGCTTCGGGCAGACCAACTCCCTGATCATGCTCTGCGCGGTCGTCGCCTTCCACCAGGCCTCGAGGCGTCCGTACCTGGCGGTGTTGCTCGGTTTCGCTGCGAGTCTGAAACTCACGCCGCTGCTGCTGGTGTTGGTGCTCCTCCTCGGACGCCGCATACGCGCCGCGATCTGGGCCGGTGGCACGTTCTTGGTGACGGTCGTCATCGGTTTCGCGGCGCTGCCGCGAGAGTCCGCGGACTACTGGTTCCGGCTCTTCTACGACTCGGAGCGGGTCGGACCCACGCTCCCGGTGTTCAACCAAAGCGTCCGTTCTGTCATCGCCCGGGCGCTCGGCTCGGAACACGTCCCCGGGTGGTGGGTCCTGGTCTCACTGGCGATCCTCGGGCTCGGAGTGACGCTGTCGGTGTCACAGCTGCGACGGGGACTCGTTATGCCGGCCCTGGTCTCGGGGGCGCTGACGGGCGTTCTCGCCTCCCCCATCTCCTGGGAGATGCACTACATGTGGCTCGCGTTGGCGGCCGTGTTCGCAGGCGTGGCAGCAGTACGTCGCCGCCGCGTCGTCGACTGGGTAGTGCTCGCCGTCCTCGGCGTCGCGTGGTTCGTACCTGTCTTCAACATCGGGCTGCCAGATTGGGCTATCGAAGGAGTGGGTCTCGCTCCGTTGCAGTACGCGCAGGCCGCGGGCTATCCCGTCGCCGCCCTGATCTTCCTTGTCTGGTCGGCCGCATCCGGTGGCATCGGTATGCCGACCTCCGCAGAAGCCCGAGAACGAGACGAAGGGGAGACCGCCCTGACGGGCCTGAAGACGATTCTGCGAGGGCTTCGTGTGGCTTGGCCGGCGCGATGAGACGCAGCCTTTAACCCGTGTGGGGAGAGATGCCGGACACCGGATCGTCTGGGGGCACCGCCGTGGACTTCCGCCCTGCGGACCCTGCAACGCCGGGGCACCGGCTGGTCACCGGATGCCGGCCGGCGCGACGTCCAAGGCGTCGTCGCTGAAGGACTCGTCGTCGGCGTGCGTGGCAAGCCCTTCGATGAGCGTCGCGATCCTGCCGGCTTCGGTATCGGCTTGCAGGTACTCCCGGTAGCTGCTCTCGGCGTCGGCGAGCAGCGTCTCGTAAAGGACGACCCTCGCCCCCTTCGCGGCGAGCATCTTCACCTCCTGGTTGTAAACCTCTCTATCCGTCCATGCTTGCGGGTATCGGCCGAGGACGCACACCACTTCGATCAGCTCGGGTCGTTGAGTGTCCCGGAGGTACTTGCGGAGCGCGTTCTGGTACTTGTCAATTTGCTGTAGCAACGTCAACGCGTCGGTGTGCACGGAGGCACGTTTCAACTCGACGATGACGTTTGTACCGCCGGTCCGCTTGTATCGGATGTCGATGCGGGACGCCGCCTCCTCCGGTGTGAGCTGCGCGTCGATCGCCTTGAACGCTGTGGAGACCCGTTCTTCCATGCTGTGATCCGCGGCTCGCTCCCATGCGGGGTCGAGGAGCCACAGGTTCTTGTAAAGGTGTTCCTGGAGGACGCGTTCCAGGTCGTTGGCATCTACGTGTTCGCGGAGCTTCTCGATGACTTCGAGGCGTTGACGGACGATTTTGCGGTACAGGGCAGCTTGGATGTCGGCGATGTCGCCGAACAGCACCGACAACCGACGCAGATCCTCGGGTTCGAACTGGTCGATCGCGTCGAGGTTGTCGCGGTAGCGGAGTGTCTCGAACCCGATGACCGCTTGCGCGAACAAAGCGTTCCGCTCTTCTTCCCGGTTCACCGTGAGCTGGTTGATCTTCCCGAACAGGCGCTCCGCTTTCTTGCGCTGGTCCCGCTGGAGTGACTTGAACCACTCGGCAATGAGTTCGTTGTGAAGAGCTCGATCCCGTCCGCCTTGGTCTCGCTCAGCCAGCCAGGCGCGGCCGATCGCCGTGGTCGTCTTCTTCAGCCAGGCGACGAGCGCCCGATAACGGGGGTCGTCCTCGACGATGCGCTGCCGACTGCTCGTGGCGATGTCATCTTCCTCGTCATCGTCGAGGAAGTCCGCATGGATCTCGCCGATGAGGTAAGAGGCGTACATGCCGTTCTCGTTGAACTCCTCCATCAGGTCTTCGTGGGCGAGTTTTCCGCGGAGGACGAGGCTGATCTTGTTGATGTTGTCGCCGGTGCGTTGATCCTTCAACGCCGACGTGGACTTCGCGGTCCCGATCCAGCCGGTCACTTCGAAAGGTTCGCCCCCGATGACCGGGGTGCCGTCCTCGTCGACGGGGACAAGCAGGACGGCGTCCTCCTGAAACACCCGGGCGTCGCCTGCGCGCCCGGCGACGTCGACGGTCGCAGGACCAGAACCGAAGGTCCACAGAAATTCCAGCTTGTGGAAGTAGTCACGGTCGGTGACGGTCACCTCCGACCCGCCGACGAAGAGGTGGAACCCCGCGTCCTCCCCGAGGACTGAGAATCGCCGTGCCAACCGGGTGCGGAGCGCGTCGCTCGTTCTGCTCAAGCGCTTCTTCAGCGACCTCAGGACGATGCGGGTGCCGTGCTCGAAGTCGATGGTGTCGGTGCTGATCGGCGTTGGCCGATAGGGCTCGCTACCGTTTTTCTTCAGTTGCGATCGGATGCCTTCCGTCGACATCCGGAGGCTGTTCCGTTCCCCGGCGCGCGCGGTGTGTACTTCGACGACGTCGGCGATGGAGAACAGTGAGAGCTTGCCGATACCTTTTCGCCCCATCACCTTGCGGCCGTTCGGGCTGGTCGCCAAGCCATTCGTCCGGCGGGTGAACCCGACGTTGAGGAACCGGGCGTTGATCTGCTCAAGCGTCATGCCGTGGCCGTCGTCGGAGATGACGACCACTCCATTGTCGACGTCGATGTCCACGTTTACTCGCGACGCGTCGGCGTCGTAGGAGTTGGCGACGACCTCGCTCAACACGGCGGGCACGTTGCTGTAGAGATTCAGCCCGAGATGCTGCAGCACGTTGAGGCTGATACTCATCTCGTAGGGGCTGCCCCCGTCCTCATTGAGCGGCGCCGGCGCCGTTCCCGCCTCGTTCGTCAATGTCGGTCCCTCCGTCTTCGCTCTCTCGCCAGCCTAAGCGCACCCACCGGTACCGGATGTTCCGCCCGGTACCGGTGGGTGCTGTCCGGCTGGGGTCAGTCGTCGACGGATTCGGCTTCCGCTTCGGGGAGCGGATCGGAGAGCAGGTACGACTTGGGCAAATCCGCCGTCGTCAACGCCGACGCGAGGTCGGAGAGGTGGAAGTACCGCTGTTTGTGGACGAACGCCGAACCACGCCCCGACCCCTCGTGGACGACCGGCCGGGAGATGGTGCGGTGCCCGTCCGCTGTCTGGTCCGGACGGGTCAGGAGGAACACCTGCTGGGTCGGGCCGGTCCAGCCGTGCTGCAGTGTGTGTTCGATCACGCGGGCGAGATGAACCTCCCCCGTTGAACCACTGCTGCCGAGCCGTCTCGCTTCGGCTTCGGTCCACGGGACGTCGTCGCGCCGCGAGAGGATCTGCGGCACCTGCGGCATGATCTGCCCCTGGTAGTAGAACGCAAGGCGCTTCACCGTCCGGAAGGAACGGCCCGGCTGGCACACGTATGCGGCGACCGCTTGGTAGGTGGGCCAGGCGACGCTCGCCGGGATGAGAACGGTATCGGGAACCGTGTTAGGGCGCCGCCGGTTCACATCGGTCACACGCTCGAGGTTGACCAGCCATGGCCGGATGTCGGGCCCGATCAGATCCGCCAGTGCAAGGAGGTTCTCGAACTCCGCGGTGACGTCGACGTCGAGCATCGAGCCGTGGTGGGCGAGCGTGTTACGCAACGCCCATGCCTTGGTGGTCCGTTGGGTCAATTCTGCGTGATCGCATCCTGGGACAAACCCAGCCTTGAGGTCGTCCCACATCTTCGCGACTCCGATGAGCTTCGACCAGAAACCCAATGCAGGTTCGCCAGCGCGGAATCCCGATCCCCGTCGAGGTCGTCCCACTCAGGCGTGTCCAGCTTTGTCGTGACCTTCGGGATCCGCAGCATGAACCACGGGATCCCCCGTTCGTCCTCAGACGTCGAGACGCGCAGCGCCGAGTCCACGGTATTCCGCAGCACCACCTCCACATGCCCGACGAGCTCGAACATCGCCGAAGCCATCGCAGCGTTCCACCGGTAGAGCTCCAGCGCATCTGCGGTGTTGTCCGATTCAGCGAGGTACGACCTAAAACGTGCCTCCGAAATGCGTTCAGCGATCTTGTCGTGGTCGTAACCGGTCACAGTGGTCCCCCGTCATCTATGGCGTGAATGACCAAGCGTATTAGCGACGGCGCTCGCATCGATGAGCGGAAGCACCCCCAGGATGAGGGGTGAATGACAGTGCGGTCGGCCGCGGTGGGCTCAAGTGGCCATGCTCGCTTCCGCGGGCTCCACACGTGACCGAGAGCGGCAACCTCGACCTGCGTCGACCGGTCAAGGTGTCCGTCGGGGATGGGCGGGCGCGGGTAGGAGCGTGTCTGCGAGCCCGCCGAGTTCACGAACCTCTCCGCACTCGAGCGGTCGGGGTACGCCGCAGCGTTTGGTCGCCGAGCGCGACCACGACTCTCGAGTCTGCCTACTTGCCGGTACCCGAAGCGTCTCGGCTTCGCTACCCATCCATCCCACTCCGTGCACCATCCAATGCCGGTGCCCGAGTCCCAGACGCAGCAGACTGATGAGGCCCATGCCGCCAAGGGTGCCCGGTCTGGTAGCGCTCGAAGGTCTGCCGGTCCGACAGTTCACCTGTCGTCCCGCTGGCTGTCGTGCCGCTTGCTGAGATGGCTTCGCGTTCCCGGCTCGGCGCCTTGATTCATGTCGGGCATTGAGCAAGTATCGTGATGTGCGCTCACATTCCGCTCTCTACGTCGATGCCGGCTACCTCGTCGCAGCGGCCGCGACCCGTGCGACCGGGTCGTCACTCCGCGCCGGTGTTGACATCGAATACGGCAAGCTCGTGAGCCAACTGGTCGAGCTCCTCGAGGAGCAGACGGCGCTGCCGATCCTCCGTGTGTACTGGTACGACGCGGCCCGAGATGGGAAGGCGTCACCGTCGCAGGAACAGATTGCGATACTCCCCAAGGTGAAGTTGCGTCTCGGCCGGATCGGCGTCGACGGTGAACAGAAAGGGGTCGACCTCCGGATCGGCCTCGACATGGTCGGTCATGCCAGAAACGGCGCCGTTGACACGATGTATCTCATCTCCGGCGATGACGACCTCACCGAAGCGGTCGAAGAGGCGCAAGCGCAAGGCGTCCAGGTGGTGATCCTCGCCGTACCGACCGCGTCCGGCACTCCGCAGGGGGTCAGCCGGCACCTTCGGCTTGCCGCCGACGACATCGAGGTGCTGACGTGGCGCATCCTCGACGGCACCGTCACCGCAGCGAGAAAGATCGATGGTTCGACAACGGGGAAGGCCGAAGTCGTTCCGCAACCGGTGCTCGACGTTGCGCCGACGACAGGCGGCGTCCCGACCCCGGCGAACTGGCACACCGAATCAGTGGTGGGAGCGGGGCTGTCTCCGTCAGCACACCGGCACTCGACTCGCAGTCGGTGCGCGTCGCCATCAGCACGGCGGCACGGCGGACGTACGACGCCTGGGCCGCGACGGCCAGCGACGACGCGAAAGAGGAACTCCACGCGGGACGCCCGTCGATTCCGCGTGATCTCGACCGTGCATTGCTCGTCGATGTTTCTGAAGCGTTGAAGACATACTCGCTCGACGACCGCACTCGTGTGCAACTGCGCACCGAGTTCTGGCGGACCGTCGACGAGGGTGAGCCTGCCCTTCGCGCCGAACAATCGTTCGATATCACCGACGGTATAACCACCTGAGAGGTGCCGCTTGAAGACGATCGTTCTCGACACCACGGAGCTTCGCCGAGATTGGACCCTGACAGGTCTAACGCTGCGGCTCCTCGGCCACGCGTCGTGGCAGACCTTTGTCGATGTGCGGATTCCCGCGGTATGCGTCGAAGAACTTATCTCGCATCATCGGCGGGAGGTCATGAAAGCGGACGAACAGTTCAACAGTGTCGCCCGCACTTATCGCCGGCTCGGCGTCGCCGCCCCAGAGGCGCCGTTCGTCGGAGACTATCGACGCTATGTCGAAGAGCGGCTCGACGAACACCTCGGGTTCGCGGTGCTGCCGAT
This sequence comes from Curtobacterium sp. VKM Ac-1376, assembly GCF_015351025.1. GTDB lineage: Bacteria > Actinomycetota > Actinomycetes > Actinomycetales > Microbacteriaceae > Curtobacterium. Next base: position 38,698 of record NZ_JADKRV010000011.1, read on the forward strand.
TCCGCACGCCGACCACGCCGATCTGGTTCGTCGAGCCGTGGGGCGGATTCCCCCGTTCGATGACAAGGGTTCGGGATACCGGGATTCGCTGGTCTGGGCGAACGTCCTCGAGCTGGCCGGGGCTGGTGCCGACGTCGTTCTCGTCACCGCAGACCGTATCTTCCGAGCCGACAACGGCGAACTCGCAGCTCCCCTCCGGCTTGAGGTCGACTCGCTGCAGGGACGCGTCCAGGTCGTCACCGAACTCACCCCCTGGCTGCTCGAGAACCTGCCGTGGCGCTCGACGACGGTCGCCGACGCGGTCGCAATTGCACAAGACGAAGAGTTCGCACAGTACTTCGACGCTTCCGACTTCCAAGACGAGATGCAACCCGAAGCGGAACACGTCGGCTTTGACCGCGCGCCGTACGCGTTCCGCGTCGACGACATCCAATGGACGGTCGGGATCGAGCGGACGGGATCGCCACGCTCGACAGTTGGCGCCGACGTCGTCGAGTACGACATCACCGGAGACGTCACCTTCGAAGCGGTGCTACCGAACGGAACCTACGTCGAGACCGGCTGGGAACTCCAGCACGTCGGTGACCGTCTTCATGTCCGCGGGACCACCTCCATGACCGCGGGCGTGATCGTCTTATTCGGCCACAACATGGCTATGGAAGTGGAGAACGTCGACTGGCGACGCTACGACGCGGGCATACCGGGCCCCGGAGTCGAGCCGGACGAACCGCAGACGCCCCTCTTCGACTTTTGACACCTCCACCTCGGGCGCATTTCGGTTCCGCATCCCGCTGTGGACCGCCGGGGCATCGGTGCTGAGACGCCGCGCGTTGGCAGAGTTGACGCGGCAGCCCCGACGGCTGGCCCCCAACGGATACGCTCAGATACTTTCCGTTTGCTCTGCGGCCGGCATAGGGGATAGTCGGCAGCCGCGGCCGAGGGGGCGACGGAACCCACGAGACGAGGAGTGCACGGATGGATGACGGCAGTATCGAAGTGACTGTTGTGCTCAACGACGCCCTCGCCAGCGTGCTCGTCTCCTCAGTGGGCCGCAACCAATTCGACGACCGCATTGGCGTCTACGAGACGGTGGAGTCCGACGAAGGGGCCTCGCCCGACGACCCGGCCTTCGCATCGGGAGCGATGGTCTACACGACCGGCGCCGCCGACGCCCTCCTGGTCTCGGCATACGAACGGGCCCGCGGGTTCCGCACGGTGCTGCTCACGACGATCCGGCCGCCGCGCGATTTCGTCGTGCTGACGTCCCGACCGGCTTCTGCGTTCGGCCTGTGACCGCTCTAACGGCATTCGGCATGAGTCTCCGCTCTCCGTCGGGTCAGTGACCCGGCTGGGCATCGAACGCGTCAAGGATCCGCACCAGCCGATCGATGCCTACTCGGCGCGGTGCTCTCGAGCGTATGCAAGGACAACAGAGCGGTCGTACTCGTCGGCCGCCGCTTCGAGCGGCCATCGCTCGAAGCAGTGGAGACGAGGGTACGTCAGACCCCCGACGGGGTCAGTGCAAGCGATCCGGCCAGGATCACGGCAACGGCTAGCAGGGTGTTGCCTCGGTCGGAGGGGCCAGCCAAGGTCCTCTCACCAGCCCAAAGGGCTCCAATCCCCTCTGCTGTCCGTCGCATGGCAATGTGGTCACATGGAACTCGACTTGCTGCGTTCGCTGCCGTCATCTGACCAGCGGGTGTTCTTGCTCGGCCGGGTGACCTCTGAGACGACGAGGTTCGATGCGGCACTCCGGTTCGTGCATGCTGCTCTGCGCGGCCGTCACGAGATCGAGGCGTTCCTCGATGCGCCGCGGTACATCACGACCATCGTCAAGGAGTGCAAGACCCTTCTCGCCACCTATGACGGCAAGTGCGCGCCGTTACCTGCCCAGCAGGCTGGACACGTAAACAAGAGTGGCATCGTCAGTCTCTCCGCGGAGCACGACGAGTTGGTCTCGGTTCCTGAGCGTCTTCACCTCTGTCACGCCAAGCCTCCGGAGAACGCTTTCGCCCTTTTCGGTACTCACGGCGGTTCCAGCCTGCGCTGGGTACGAGGTACCGTCGCCGAGGCTGATACCTTGCCCGACGTTGTGGAACTCGATCACGCCGGTGACGGTCTCGGCGCTGCCAAGCAAGCCATGCGGCAAAGTCGCGGAAGATTCGAGGACTCGAGCTGACGAAGCATCCCAGTGGTATCCGGCAACTAGTTCGAGACTCGCTGCCGGAACGTCATGGCACCGGTCTGTGAACGCATTGCAGGTACCGTAGAAGCCCTCGTGAGCGAACGCCTGCTTGATCCCGAATGCCCCGAAAAGCACCGCGGCGGTGAGTGCCGCAGTGATTGCAATTGTCCGATGCTGTTTCTGCATGCTTCCCCTCGACGTCCAGGAGAACTACCCTCGCACACCGCGGCGGAGTCCGACCCGATCCATCGGACGGCTGCCCCTGCTTGGCGCCCCGACGAGCGGGGCACCAAGCAGGGTGGACTCAGATGCTGAGGAACGCGTTGTAGCGCAGGACGAACCCTTCAGCGAACTTGCTCGCTTCCTCCGACGTGTACGTGTATGTGCTCTTCGCGTAGTTCTCGTACAGAGCGATGCGGAACGCCGTGTAGAGCGAGTCCTCAGTCGACTCCAGCGCTTCGTACGCCTTCTGCGCCGCCGACTCGTAGGTACCCCCGAGTCGAGCGTCGTAGAAGTCGGGGAAGCGGGAGGAGCACCCGCCACCAGCGCTGTAATGGTTCCTGATGGCGACATTCGTCGGCACCCCGCTGCCCCTCATCACGGTCGCGATGAGCCAACCATCGATGTCCTCGAACAGGTCGCCGATACCGAACCCGCTGGCATCGTTCGAGGCGAGGTTGTCCTGCGTGTACTGGCCGATTTCCGGCCGTCCGGCTGGCACCCAGGTGCCGACGAACTGTACGAGGTCTCCGGCCCAGCCGCCGCCCTCGCCGACGGTCACGGCACCGTTGCTGCTGATCGGGTGCTGCAGGAGCGAGTCAATCGCAGCAGCGAGGTGCTGAGGCCCCATTTTCACCTGGAACGGGCTCGGCTCGACGAACGAGTCCACTCGCCCCACGTTGTTGTCCTCCATGTACTGGATGAAGCCGAGGTCGAGCTGTCCGGCCACGACGGACCACTGAATTGCGCCGCTCGAGTCGCCTCCTTCCCCGGATCCGTACGACGGGTATCGCATGTACTGCAGGACCAGACGGTTGGGAGTTGTGGTCGCGTTTCCGGACGAGTACCACTGCTGCGCGTATGCCTGCACGGTGTCGAGCCATGAGAAGAACCCGGCGAACGCGCTGTCGGGGGTGCTGACACTGCTAATACCGCTATCGCGTCCCGACACGATGTTCTTGTCGATCTCAACGGCGCCGGTTCCGGAGCCGATTGTGAGTGTCTGAATTTGGTTGAACGCCCAGTTGGTGGGCAGCGGGTAACCGAGGTTGCCGCTGAAGCCGGTGGAGAGGCCCGAGATGTATGAGGTGCGGGCGAGACCCGCATCACTGATGATGGCGCAGGTGTTGCGGGCTCCGTAGATGCCGATGCCGTAGGTGCCGCCGAGCTGGTTCATCTTCGTGTTCAGAGCGGCGAAGTAGGGAACGACGTCGGCGCGAACCTCTGCTTCGATGACATCGACGTCCACCGCAAAGTAGATGATCGTGCCGCCCGGAATGCCGTAGGCCTTCGCAGCGTCATACGCGCGCTGAGCGTCTTTCGCGCCTTGTGCTGCGCTGAACCATGACGTCTGGTAGCCGCCTTCTTCGAAGATCGGGAAGAGGCGAAGACCAGCGTCGAAGATGGTCTGCAGCTCGCCCGGCTTGATCTTCTTGTCGAGCGGGTTGGTCGCTTGTTCGTTCGTGAGGTAGCGGCCGACGATGGTGTAACCGGCTGCCTTCAACGACTGTGCGCGCGCTGCGGTGATGGTAGAGGCCATATCTGCACCAGTGCCTGGCCGGTTCGGGTCGCCGGTGCTGACGATGAGCTCTGCCCACGTGGCGTAGTCGCCGATGCCCGACTGGTTCGCCGAGGTGAACCCTTCGAACTGCTGGAAGCGCTTCGCTGCGGCGCTGTCCGTGGCGGTGAACGTACTGTTGAAGGTGACCGGGTAGCCGTTGAAAATGAGCGCCGCCTTGAACAGCGCGACCCATCGGCCGGTGGAACCGACACGGACAACAGAAGTGCTGTTCGCCTTCAGCTGCCCGCCAGTTCCCGGTCCGAAGGCGCCGTCGGCAGCGGAGTCGGTCTGGCCGAGTTCATACTGGATGCCGCGAACCAGGTTCTGCTGTGTGGACCGGTCGAAGACACCGCCGGTGGCGTTGTAGTAGAAGCCCGTGTGGCTGCCGTAGGTAGCGTTCAGGTACTGCTGCGCGGCTCTGGCGGCGTCCGTGCCGCCGGCGATCTTCACCGCGGGGTCGGTAGTCAGTAGAGCTCGGAACGTCTTCGGGGTGAGGCCCGTGACGCTGCTGCCAAGGCCGAGATCCGCGGACAGCTGCTTGACGGAAGGCAGCGTGTCGGCCCACTTCCCGTCAAGGCTGGCACCTGAGTAGCCCTTGCAGTACAACGCGGCCTGCACCAAAGTGACCCACTTTGTGCTGTCGTCGCCGTCGACATTGCCGTGTGCCTGCAGCTTGGTCCAGGTGGTCGGCCCGAACGATGGTACGACCGGGCTGATGCCGAGGAGGGCCTGGAGCCCCTCGATCAGACCGTTGACGGTGCCTTGTCCCGTGTTGCCGTCCTCGGCCACCTTCGTCCAGCCGGAGACTGAGCCGAAGGTCTTGTTGAGCCACCGCTGTGACGCGAGTACCCACTGATCTGCCATGTGACTTGCCTTTCGCTATGGATCGAATCCGATACCTATCGACCAGAGGGACTTCTGATCGAATTGGTTTCGAAGGTATGTTCGATTTGGGGCTGCCGCCAATGGTCCAAACGGCTCATGAGGTTGCTGTCCGGCGATCTCAGGGCTCGTCCGCAAACCAGTGTGCGAAATCTCGGTTCACCAGAAGTTGCGCGCAGATCTTCGACGCAAGAGTGCTCAGCACCGCCACGGCGTTCGCGCCGACGTAAAGCCACACTGGGAAGACGCTCGAGAGTGAGTCGTCGGAGAGTGAATCTTGAACGAGTAGTGCGATCGCGTTACACGTCGGTATCGCCGTCACCATGGTCCTGATCAGTCGCCGCCAACTCACCCCATGAAGCCATGCGGCGGCTCGCGCGACCATGCCGACGGGTCCTCTTCGTCGTGTGCTGCTCGGAACGGTGGGTTGTCCGTCTGTGTTCATCGATTCCCTTCCGATTCGTGATGTTGCGCGCCCAGCACCCGATATAGCCGTCGTCCGGCCGGGTGCTGCCGTTGGGCTGCGCTCAGGAGGTTTCTCCGCCGACACGGGGTCTGTCGATGGCTCGAAGGGACCACTGGAACCCGATTGCCCCCACCATCGTTCGAACGTACGTTCGAGTGTCAGAGGGCTCGTCTACCTTCATCACCGCCAACCGATTCAGACTCCGAGGGGGAGCAATGGACATCGTCACGAGAACGCAGTGGGGAAGCACGCAGCAGGTTTTCAACGCTGGCACCGTCACGCCGGCACAACGGGTCGGGGTCGTCGTGCATCACTCCGTCACAGGGGAAGGTGGATCACGCCCTGCCGTCGAGGACCTGCTCCGGATGATCGAGCGGCTCGATCGCGACACCAACCACTGGCCCGGCACCTACAACTTCGCCATCGACTACGCGGGGCGCGTCTACGAAATGAGTGGGCGCGACGGCATCGGCACGCACACCGCGGGACACAACACCGCGTACTGGGGGATCTGCTACATCGGCGACGGGAGCAAGGCCTATCCGGCAGCTGCTCAGCGAGCCGCTACCGAACTCATCTCCCAGCTGACACTCGCTGCCGGACACCCCCTGCAGGTCCTGGGTCACCGCGACCTGAACACTACCGAGTGTCCAGGTGCACTCATCGAAGCGACCTTGCACGCAATCGCCACAGACAACTCACCATTGGCCGTAGACGGACGTCTCGGGCACAAGACCATCAGCTGCCTCCAGCAGCGGTTGCGGGAAAAGGGGCTGTACGACGGTCCCCTAGACGGCCGCATCGACGTCACTCATTCCGACACCGTCGCCGCACTACAGACGTACCTGAACGCACACGGAGCGCACCTCGTCGTCGATGGAGAAGGACTGTGGCAGACCGGGAGGCCCAGCGCCACGATCGCAGCGCTGCAGGCCTGGCTCGGTACACCCGCCGACGGCGTCCTCGACCTGCCGACCTCGAGCGCGGTGAAGGCTCTCCAGGCGCGACTGAACGGAGGCTCCCTGTGACCGTCACACAAGATCGGCCGCGAGAAGCCACGGTGCCCCAGAGCGCAAACGAACCACCGCACTGCCCCCGCCTGACGAACCGTGAACTTGAGGTCGTGGAACTCATGGCGGAAGCATTGACGAACCAGCAGATCGCGAACCGACTCGGGATTTCGTCGAACACAGTGCGCCGGCATGCGGCGAACCTGTTCGCCAAACTCGACGCGGTGTCTCGACTCGACGCAGTGCGACGCAGCGCTGAGCTGCATCTCGTGTGAGACTCATGAAGTCGTCTTGAGCCTCGTAGCCTGACCCCCGTCAGATCGAGGATCCTGGCGCTGACGCAACTGTCCGTCATCTTCCGCGCATAGCGGGAGTATGTGTCTGTCATGGCGGAAGATCCGCGGCGAGGTGCGAGTTGCAACCCCTGAGCCGTCGATAGGGACTGCTCACGTCCGTTGGTTCGCTCCAGAACGAGTGACACCCGACTCATGTGATTGTCCGCGCATAGACCCGGTGCCGCCATCCGTCAGCTATCACCTATCACTTGTGGGGCACCAACTATGTTCGATCATTTCTTCGCAATCACCTGAGCCCACCGCGCCCGGTACGGAACCCGATCCGTCGAGGACCTCCGCAGCGACGCTGCTGCTGCTGCCACGGGCCTCACGCAGCAGTGGCTGTCGGAACTCGCTGACCAGCTCGAACGTGCAGACGCAACAAGTCTGCGTGACGTCCCGGCGGGTTAGGGATGGACGATCTCGATGCCGGACGGCGCCGAACAGCCGGCTCCCATCTGGCGCAAGAAGCACGGCCACCGGCCGACAAGCCTCCTCCACGTCCTACGTGAAGCGACCGGAGCGAACTGGAGCGACGCCGCGACAGCGAGGATCGCCGACCTCGGCACAGCATTGGAACGCGACGGGTTCCACTGCCTCAACGACGCTCCCATGAACTGGTACTGGACCCCTGGCGGACGGCACTGATCCAGGCCACGTGAGCCGGCCCGGCTTCCTCTCCTATGAGGTGCACGGCGGCGGTGTGTCTACGGTCCAGGGGTCGCGAAACGGATCGTGGTGAAGCGGCTCATCTCCTCGCGCGGCGGGAAGTGCCTACAGATCCAGTCCTAGCGGCCGGGTTCGGTCGTAGCTGCGGGAGAACTCTTCAATGTAGGGGCGATGCCACGGAACGGGGTAGATCGCCGCGACCGTCAGGCCGGATCGTTCGATGAGCAGCTTGCGTATGAACTGTTTCGCTGCGGCGGTGATCTCCAGTTTGAACACGTCCGTCGTGCGTCTTGCCGGCGCACCGGGTTTACCGCGGCTGGTGATGCGTTCTTCCACCCAGTTCTTCTCACCCGCCGGCTCGGTCACGAGCGGGAGCGTGGTGCCGTCGGAGCGACCAGGCTGCAGCGGGCCGAGGAGGAAGGAACCACGCTGGATGCGCAGACGCTCGGTCACGTCGGGCGCCTGGTACCACCAGACATCGCCGTTCAGATTACTGCTGATGGACAGCGAGGAGTCATCCCACTGCCTTGAGTCGAGAGGCTTGATCCAGTGGCTGTCGTCCGGTTTGACGATGCCGAATAGAGCGCCGGACACGTCGTCTCCGTCACCGGGGCGTTCCGGGCTCTTGAAAGCGGCCATCCATAGTGCGATCAGCGGGTCCGTGGAAACGTCGAGCAACGGAGTCGCAGCGCCGCAGTGCTGGAGGTGTGCGAGCAGAGCCAGGTCTGGCAGCTTTGCGCCGTTGTACTCGTGGACTCCGACTGCTCGAGCCGTCCTCAACAGATGCGCGGTCGCCCGCGATGCGGTGGCCTCCGTGCGGGGCTGTGTCGATCCTGTGACCCGGGAATGCATCCCAGGAGTGAGGCCCCAAGCGGTATTCGTCTGCCCTCGCCACAGGAACACGTCTTGATAGGTGGTGTGAAGATGCATGGCGACCGAAACGAGCTCTCGAGCCGCCTGTTCCGGAGACGGCTTCGTCGGACGCCATGTCAAGATGTTAGCAATACTAGTCAATGTTGGAGCTAGCGTGCGAGCGCGACTTCCAGGAAGACTCCACGAGTCAAAGGCGCTGGAGCCAGGAAGCCAGCGCGAGCGGGCTGCCGACGACGACCGTGTCGTATGCGGCGTCTAAGCGGGCGCTGCGTGCAATAGACGCCCAGTGCTTGTCCGCCCAGACCGCGTCGCAGTCAGGGAGCGTCTGCGCCAGGCTCATCACGTCCGCCCGATCATGTTGCCGGAATGTGTAATCGGAGTTTCGGTGCGCCCGGTACAGGAGCTCGGTAAAGACGGAGAGCGCCGGTGTTTGGTTCACCAAAGCGACGCCGTCGACGGCCGAACGGACTCTGTCACGGACTCCCGCCGCGACGTCTTCACTGAGATCGTTCGAGATCATCTGGAAGGTCTGGGAAACGAGCGACCGGTAGAGCAGGGACGGGTCAGCGCCGCCAGCCGATCTCATCCGGAGTTCGTGCTGCAGGACTGCGAACTACCTGCCTAAACGATGCTCGGGCCTCATCTCGATGCCGTCCATCTCGAGCACCCGATCGGGGCCCGCAAGATGGTTCCATTCCCTTGCCCTCGGATCCGCGCGCGCCAGGACGCCTACCAAACCTTCTGGCGGAGACAGCTCCGGACCCTCGACTCCGTCTTCGTCCGCTAGATGCGCGACAACCCGAAGACGGCCGAGCGGGCTCGCGAACGCATGATCGACTCCTACATCGAAGACCGGGCAGGTCACTTCGGGGATACCGAGCGTTCGACGGAGATCTCGACCGATGAGCTTCTCAATCGGAGCGACCGTCACGTAGCCACTCAGCCGGGCCATGACATCCGCGACACTGCGTCTGCTCTCACCGTCAAAGCGGTGCCACAGCTCGAGTGGTCGCGGAGAGGACGACCCGGAGCTCGCCGCCCTCGATGCGTGACGCCAGAACCGTCAGGAGTTCCTCGAACTCGACGTTCTTCCCACGTGCAGCCTGCGCAAGGCGTACCCAAGCCGACTGGTCCAAGTAGAGAGTCGGGGTGGCCACGTCGATCGCAGCTCTGTCGAAGATATCGGCATAACGGATGCTCATGCAGACAACATCAGCGCCTCTTCGAGGACGACGCAACCGTTGCGGCCACTCACCGAGACGCGTCGCGGCCGCACTAGGCGACAACACCGTCACCGTCACCGTCGCCGTCGGGCCGCAGGCCATGTAACAAAGGTGGTGAACAGAAGGTGAACAGGTAGGGTCGTTCGCATGGGGAACTATCCGGGGGGTCCGGGATCAAGCGTCTGGGACGCCGCCACCGGCGAGACACCTGAACGCGTTGGTCCGTCCAACTATCCCGGTTTAGCGGCACGTCTCGCGGTTGCTGACCGTGAGCGGCTGCTCCGCGCCTATGAGAACTCCCTCCTCCCGCGGCCGGTCTACCTCGATGCGCAAGTTGTTGCGGACCTGAGTAGCGACATCGCTGTCGTGGCCGAAGTGCTGCTGTCGCTGCCCGGCCGCCTCGTCGATGGTGACGAATCGCGATTTGCGCGGCGACTGGGCGTCACCGAGGATCGGATAGAACTGGCTTCCATCGGGAAGGCGCGCACTTCTCGGCACGTCGGACGCGCGGACGTCCTCCGGACCGAGAATGGCTTCCGCATGGTCGAGTTCAATCTGAGTTCAGCGCTCGGCGGGCTCGACATCGCCGCCCTCAACAGGGCCTTTCTTGCCGACGAAGACGTGTCTCGTTACGTCGGTGTCGGCAAACTCGGATACGTAGACCCGGTGAGGCAACTTGTTGCTCACATCAAGGACGCGACCGACGGTGCGCCGGGCACCGTCGCGCTGGTAGACACTCCGACGGGTTTCCCGAAGTCCCGCGCGCATCTCGAGTTGCTCGCCGAAATCTTGGCCCAGCACGGAGTCGAAGCGGTACCAACCCATCTCGGAGAGCTTGAAATTGGCTCGGCCGTCACAATCCGAGGACGGCGCATCCACACGGTGCACCGCTTCTTCACGCTCAGCGAGCTGGTTGCCGACGCTCCCACCGTACGGTGGGCCGGCGGGGTGCTGAGGCAACTGGAGAACACCGCAGTGCCGATCGTATCTCCGCTGTCTGCGTCCTTCTTCGGGAGCAAGCGCAGCTTGGCGGCGCTCTGGGAATCAGACACGAGGAGCGTGCTCAGCCCTGCGGAGGAGGCAGCAGTCGAGCGGCTCGTTCCATGGTCAACGCCGGTTCCTTCCGAATCGGACTCGGCCGCCGTCCGCGCCGCTTTCGTCGAACGCTGCGTCGAGCAGCAGACGCGGCTCGTGCTGAAACCGGCGTTCGGCGCCAGTGGAAACGGTGTCGTCATCGGATGGGAGACGAACCGGGACGACTGGATCAACGCGATCACTGACATCGGAGGATCTGCGTACGTCGTTCAGGAGGCTGTGCGCCCCGTGACCGAGCAGTTCCCGACTGAGGAGATGAACGGTCACCGAGGTTGGCGGCTGAACTACGGCTTCTTCGACTTGGCAGGGGGGTTCGCTGGCGCCTACGTCCGCGGGCTTCCCGCTTCGGAAGGGGCGGTGATCGGCGAGAGTGCCGGCGCCTCCCGCGGCTGCATCTTCATTGCAGGAGATGACAGCCGTCTACAGGGAGTCCGGAGGCCGTAACGAGTGTGGAGTGCGATCAGCACTCCGGGTAGCGAAGGCTAAGGGGAAGCATGATTTTGACAGGGCCGCAGATCGTGAAGGCAGTAGACGCAGGGGACATCGTCATTGAGCCGTTCCACGAGGCGAACGTCAATCCGAACAGTTACAACTTCACGCTTGGTTCCACACTCCGCGTATACGACGACGAAGTGCTCGATCCGAGGGCACCCAACGGTTTCCACGAGATGGAGATCCCGATCGATGGTCTGGTCCTCGAGCCGGGACGGTTGTACTTGGCACACACGCGGGAGCAACTCGGTGGTCAGGTGTACGCCCCGACCTTCGCCGCGAGGTCTTCCGTGGCCAGGCTGGGCCTGTTCATCAACCTTTCAGCATCGCTCGGGGACATCGGGTTCGTCGGTCAGTGGACTCTTCAGCTCTACGCGTCGCAGCGGTTACGCGTGTACCCGGGGATGGCGATCGGTCAGATGATGTGGTGGCGAGCAGAAGGAGCAGTGGACTTGTACGACGGCAAGTACCAGGGGGCTGCGGGCCCGCGGAGCAGTGACATCCACCTCGACATGGACTTGAAGGAGAGCCGCTGGGCGCTCCCTCGGTTCGGGACAGCGATCGATGCCCAACAGAGCGGGCCGAAGTTCGCAGCGCTCGCAAAGTGGTCCGAGCACGTGCCCGTGCCGCCCGCCTTCTCGGTTCCCGTCGAGTTCACCGACCGCAGCCTCAAGGCGTCGATGGTCGTCGAACTCGAGGACGCGATGACAGATCTTCGTACGACTGTCGGCTCGTACTACTTTGAGGGGCTCACTCGGATCGAACGGATCGCGGCAGGATTCCGGCTGGACGCCCGTTCGCGCGCGGTGCTGACCGCAGCGATCGACGACTTGCGGGGTGACGCCACGACGCGCTTCGCTGTCCGGTCCTCCGCCGTCGACGAGGACACCTCGACGGCGAGCAACGCAGGGGTGTTCTCCTCGGTGCTCGACATCGGCCCCGATGATGAGGTCGTCTCGGCAGTGGAAACGGTCTGGAGGTCCTGGTACGCAGCCCCGGCAGTGGCAGCGCGAGTGCGCGCCGGAGATTTCTCGGCTCGTCCGCGCATCGGCGTATTCGTCCAGCGCATGATCACGCCTGCCCGCGCCGGTGTCGCTTTCTCCTCGGAACTGGGTCAGCGGGTCGAGATCTCTTATGTCGACGGTCTAGGAGATGCCCTCATGGCAGGCACCGCAACCGGAACGACCATCACCGTCGAAGGAGCGGATGCGCCCGACGGGCTCGACGCGGTTACCGCGTTCGTCCGAGGGATCGCGCGGGTCGAGGGGCACGACGTCGATGTCGAATGGGCTGAGGACGACACGGGCTGCTGGATCGTTCAGGTCCGTCCGGTTACCGCCGCGCTGACGTCTGCGGACCGGAGCGACAACCCGACCTTCGAAGCGTCCTCGCTCTACGGCGAGGACGCCCCTGCCGTGCCGCTCGGTGACGTCGCATCGATCTACGCCGGCTATGTCGCCAAACGAGGTCCGGCGCACGCGATGGCTCGAGCGCACGGACTCCAGACCGGCGCTGGTGTCGTACTCCGATTCAACAAGGCCGGACTCGCCGAGGCGGTCGAAACCGGGCGGACAGCGACGCTGCTAGCCACGGAATCGTCCGAGTTCGTCGCCGACCTCGGGGACACTGTCCGCCAGATCATCGAACCGGTGGACCAGCTCGAAGCGGTCCTCGCACAGGCACTCCACGGCCGTGCAGACGGCGGCTTCGGCTACGCCGTCGTCCGGGAATTCATCCGCGGCGATGCCGGCGTCATCACCCGTCTGCAGCCCGGCGGCCTACACGTGGAAGTCTCAACGGAGGGCCTGCTAGCGATGAACCGAGGCACCGCGCACGCGTCGCAGCTGAGCGTCAGCGATGACGGAAGTGTGCTGGAATACGAGGACGTGCCGGACGCTTTCGCGAAGACCGTAGAGTCCGAAGCGCGTTCGCTCATTGCGTTCAGCCGGGCGATGGAAGAGAAGTACGGTCCGACGACGCTGGAGTGGGTCATCCGCGGTGGCCGTTTGTACTTCACGGACTACTCTCGCACCGACGTCTCCCACGGCGCGATCAGTGCGCAGCGCAACGTCATTGCGCCCGGAACTGCCCAGGGGCCCGTCGTAGACCTTCGCCCCCATGATGCAGTTCTGTCGCGTCTGTCCGTGGGACCAGCGGTCAGCATCGACCAGAGCGCTGATCTCTCTGGACATGCAGGGCTCGAAGCGGTGTCCGATCTCATCCGCAACGCACCTCGGAAGCCCATCGTGATCGCCCGTTCGCCGTACGCCGTCCTCTCGGTGTTCCTCGATGACGTCGCCGGGTTCCTCTTCGAAGGAGGCTCGAGTCTGTCCCATCTCGGCATCCTGCTTCGGGAGAGTGGCGTCCCCGCCGTCGTCGGAGCGCACGAGGAGACCGCCGACGAATACCTCATCGCGAACGGAACGGTGGCGGCCCTGTGAACAACGTCGAACAGGCGCCATTGCTGATCATTGCTGCGCCCGGCCTCGTCGACGGCCTCCTGACCACCAACGAGCAACTTGTCGCAAGTGTTCTGACTGTAGGGCTGCCGACAGCAGCGGTTCACGGCCTCGATCACGGGGCTCCGAACACCCTGATGCTGGACTGGCGAACTGAGGCCGACGAGGAGGTGCTTCTCCGCTCTGCCGACAGCGAGGTACGGCTGCCGTTCGGACGACTCTTCGAGCGGATGCTGCCCGGTGCCGCCGTCCGGGATGCAGCGGGTTCTGCCGGCTACCACGGGCCGCTGGTGCCGCAGAGCGTGGTTGTCCCTGCAGATCATGGCCGGGCACACGTGTGGACCCGCCTCCGGTACAGCGACGACGACGCCGTCTTCATCCGCGTCACGACGCACCCGGTTCCGTTCAGCGGTACCGCTGATCCGGCGTTCATCGCGATAGTGCGCAGTCTGAACGAGACCCGACACCTGTTCTTGAACAATCACCAGTGCTACTACACCCGCCGATTCCCCGGCGAGGAACTCGAGCACAAATACCTCCTCGACGGCGGCGACATCTGGACGGCCACCCTCGACGTGTACAACGCTATTCGCAGCGGTCTTCTCACCGGATTCGTTCCCGAGTACCACGACGAGTTCCAAACCTGGGACTACGAGAATCACCTGCATGAAATCGAGGGGCCCGGCGACGAGCAGGGCTACGTGTCATTCATCCCTCTCGTCGGCGGTGGTTACACCGTGAAGCGGAAATGGTTCGGCGCGGATGCCTTCCGCCGCGGGGAACGCATGAGCCGGGAGAACGAGACGATCGACGACTTCGTCGGGTACGTAGCCGACCGGATGGGGGTCATCGCACGGCCGCTCCCGCCCTTCCGCCGCGTCAGGTATGACGTCAACTTCGAATCGCTCGCGACCGGCCACGTCTACGGCATCTTCTTCGATCAGAGCACCATCGATGGTGCCCCTCACCACCGCATGATGCAGTGCGAGCTCGAGTACCTCAGGACCCGGTCTGTCCTCCCGCAGAACGACGAGGACGTCCTCCGCGAGATGGAATCCATTGCGGAGTGGCTCGAGAGCGTCCTCGGCGCGAGCGGGTTCAAGACGCAGCGCGGCACCTACTCGAAACTCTCGTTCCTCAAGCAAGCCGTACGGGACGACGCAGCGCTGGGAGCTGTCTATGCCTGAGCGGATCCTCGTCCTCTGTGATCTCGACGGGACGCTCTACGAGCGCGGTGTCCTCGTTCCCGGCGCTGCAGCTGCGATCACGGCCTTACGGGAACGGGCGACCGTGCGTTTCCTGACGAACACTGACTCGACTGCGACCGCCGCGTTGGCAGATCGACTGCAACAGCTCGGTCTGACCGTCTCGGAAGACGAAGTCTTCACCCCCGTCGTGGCCGCCAGGTCTCGTCTGCGTTCGTGTCGCAGCGCCGTAGTACTCGCAAACGAGGCAGTCCGTGAAGAGCTCGCCGCAGACTTCGAAACCGTGACGTCCCGTCGCGCGGCCGACGCAGTCATCGTCGGGGACGCTCGGGACGTCCTCGACTACGCCGCGCTCGATGTTGCGTTCCATGCGCTGCGCAGCGGTGCGATCCTCATCGCCCTGCAGCGCGGAAAGTACTTCCGTGCAGCGGACGGCGAGCACATCGACACGGGAGCGGTAGTGGCCGCGCTCGAATATGCGGCGGAGGTAGCCGCGGAGACCCTGGGCAAGCCGACCAAGGCGTTCGCCCAGCTTGCAGTCGACTCGGCGGGGGGACGCGACGCGTACGATCGGATCGTCGTTATCGGCGATGACCGCTCCACCGATATCCTCATGGCGCAGCAGAGCGGCCTCGATTCGATCCATGTGTTGACGGGCAAGGCTGCCGATCAAGCTGGCCGTACCGACATGCCTGAAGCGGACAGCACCGCCGTGAGCATCGTCGAAGCTGCTCAACTCGTCGTCGGGGCAGGACGGTGAAGGTCCTCTGGCACATCTGGGACGGAGCAGCAGCATGGATCGTCGACGAGTTAGTGGAACGCGGGCACCTGCCGACCATCCGGGTGCTCCGCTCACGAGGAGAGTGGGGCGCGGCCTCAGCCCCGTTCCCGAACTGCCAGACGCCGGCAGGCCTTGCGACGCTCCTCACCGGCACCACGCCGAGACGACACGGCGTGCACGGCTTCTGGGTCGCCGGCTCCGGGCGACAACGCAAGCAGATGCTCCGCGGGTTCGACGACGGCGTACTGCAGATACGGCCAGCATGGATCGGCCGGACCAAGAGCGCTGTGTCCGTACATGCCCCCTGGACGCTCACCGCCGATGGTGACCTCCCCTCAGGGACAGTGTTCGCCATGGACGGACTCAACGCGCGAGTCGAGCGTGAAGGCGCGCTCGAGATTCCCAAGGTGCAGTCCGAGACACCTTTCCCCGACACGGCCAGCCCGGACGCGGTGATCCGTCGCATCGGAGACGTCGTCGAACTCGCCGAGAGCTCGGAGACCGTCCAACTCGGGCAGGCCTGGACCCCCGTATGGCGCGAGCCGGGACTCGGGCGCTGGTATCGGGCGATGCTCGACCCCGATACCGGCGTCATCACCGTCGCGCGCTCAGGCGCATGGCGCACGCGCATCGTCGGCGCTCCGGACACAGTGCGACACGCACGGCGGAGGGAGCGAACGGTCGGACCGTTCCTCGGCGATTCGATGGGCAGTCTCTACCGGAACGGAACGTTCGGACGACGCCTCGCCGACGGCGGCGACGGCGCAGCTGAAGACATCCTGTTGGAGGCAGCCGAGATCGTGGTCCGCACCATGACGGCCCCCTTCCTCGACCATCCCGACGCGGACCTCGGCCTCTGGTACGTGCCCGTGGTCGACGACATCAGCCACGAGGTCGTCGGTCTGCTCGACTCGGACGACCCAGAGATCGCGGACGCGGCATGGGCGGTCGTGGTCCGCACCTACGAACTCGTCGACTCCTGCCTCGGAAAGATGATCGCCGCGCAGCGACCCGACGGTGTCGTCGTGTCGGCTGATCATGGCATGGCTCCGATCCGCAGCACCTTCCTGCCCAACGTCGTCCTGCGCTCTGCCGGATTGGCGGTCGCTGACCCGCACGGGGAGGCCGACACCGGATCCTCCGATGTGTGGTATCACGAGGCCGGCACGGGGCTGGTGCTCGTCAACGCACGGCATCTCGAGAGCGGGTACCTGGACACCGCCGCTGCCACAGAGTCGCTCCGCACCGCAGTCGAAGCCATCTGTTCCGCGACGGACGGGGAAGGCAGGTCAGCGGTTGTCGCGGTTCTTGATGCCGATGGCAACGCCGTGGAACCGGCGGCAGTATCGGGCTCCGAAGCCACGTTGGTGTTCCGCTCCGATGTCTTACCCGTGGCGGACCTCCCCGCTGACGACAACCCCTGGCAGGCGCCTCGCCGATCCGCCGCACATGTGACTAACGACGGCGACCCGCGTCTTTCTGCCACCTACGTGATCGCATCGCCCGGTTGCACGGCACGTCGTCTCGACCGTGACAACGCAGAGATCGCCGACCTCGTGAACGCGATGCTCAAGGAGGGGACCACGGTATGCGGATCGCATTGATCGGACATTCCGGCGCTGGGAAATCGACCACAGTCGCCTTCCTCATCGACGGCCTCGCCTCCCGAGGACTGCGCAGCGAGATCGTCAAGCTCGCGACCCCGCTGTACGAACTCCAGCAGCGATTCCGTTCCGCCGCCGGCGTCGAGCTTCCGCCAGATGTTCAGGATCAGGTGCTTTTGGAAGACATCGCCGTCCAGCTGCGGCGTCTCAACGAGCGCGCGCTCGCCGACGGCTTCCTGCGACGGGTCAACGCCTCGGCCGCCGATGTCATCATCAACGACGACCTGCGCGACCCTGACGTGGACGCTGCGGTGCTCCGCGACAACGGGTTCCGGATCGTCCGTGTGCAAGCGCCCGAAGAGGTACGTCTCCGGCGACTCAAGGCACGCGGCGACATCTCAACGTCAGACGCGTCTTCGCAGGGAATCCACCGCATCCCCGTCGACGCGACCCTCACCAACAGCGGAAGCGTCGACGCCCTCCGCTCGCAGATTACAGACCTACTGGAGGTGCTCCTGTGATCCTCACCGGTGCGCAAATCGCATCCGAACGTCGTGACGGGAGGCTCGTGATCGAACCGTTCGATCCGGCGCGTGTCGAACCGAACAGCTACGGATTCACGTTGGGTGACCGTGTCCTGACGTACGAGGAGCAGACGCTCGACCCGAATCGGGCTCCCAATGTCGTCGAGGAGCTCATCGGGGAAGACGGGTACCTCTTCTTGCCCGGTCGGATCTACCTCGCGTCGACTGTGGAACGGATGGGCAGCGACAACTACGCGGCGACCTTGCACGCTCGACTCTCGACGGCGCTTCTCGGTGTCTGGATCCAGTACTCGGCTCCCTTGGGGCACTCCGGGGCAGTCATCCCGTGGACACTCGAGATCAAGGTGGCTCACCCGGTGAGGCTCTTCTCCGGCATGCTCATCGGTAAGCTCGCCTTCTGGTCGATGTACGGCGCGGCGCTTTCGTACCGAGGGAAGTACACCGGCTCCACTGACGTCGTCGCCTCAAAGATCTGGACTGAACGTGCTCCGGAGGCTACGCGGTGAAACCAACGCTTGTCGTTCTCGGCACGAACAAGGCTCATGCTGCGGCGGAAGCTGTCCGGGAACGTGACACGGTGGTCGTGACGGAGCCGTGGTACGCGGAGGACTTCCGTGCGCACGGCGCCGGAACGGTCGTGGTCGTCGCCGACATAGCCGACACGGAAGCCACCGTGGTTGCGTTGCAGGACACATGTTCCGCGAGTTCTGTCCGACCAGAAGAAGACGAGCGAATACGGATCCTGGCGACGTCGGAGCGCACCGTCCGGCCGGCAGCGCGCCTCCGTGCAAGGCTGGGCGTGGAAGGCACATCCCCAGAGATCGCCGTCGGATTCGTCGACAAGGGCGTAATGGCGGATCGACTTCTCGAAGCTGGGGTGCCGATGGCCGCCACTGTCACCGTGTCGAGCGCAGAGGACGCTATGGACGCCTTTCAGAGAATTGGCTACCCAGCCGTAGTCAAACCGACAACCGGGAGTGGAAACTCCGGCGTACGTGTGGTCGAGGACGTAGACGCCGCGTCACGGTTTGCTGAGGCGTACGTCCCTGGGGCGCGGTGGTTGGTGCAGCAACGCCTCCGGGCCGATGCGGAGTACCATCTCGACTCGCTCGTCACCGAGGGGCGTCTGGTCGCTCCGATCGCGTCACGTTACTCCGCACCGTGCCTCACCTGGGACGAGGGCTCGTTCCATGGATCGGAGACGATCAACGCTGACAATGACGAGGCGACCGTAGTCGAGCATCTCGGTGCCGCGGCAGTGCGGGCACTCGGGCTCCTGCAAGGAGTCGTTCACGTCGAGGTGCTGCGGGTCGGGGATCGCCTCGTTTGTAATGAGATCGCATGCCGCCCCGGAGGCGGAGGCATCGGGCTCGCACTCGACGCGACGCTCGGCCGGTCTTTCTGGGCGGAGGTAGCGGCGCTGGAACGGACGGGTGTGACCAACATCGACGAGTACGAAAAGCGGCCCGGGTACGGATGGGTAGCACTGTCGACCCGGCCCGGACGCGTGCTGCAGATGAGTTCACCTGATGAACTCCTCGCCATCGACGGAGTCGAACGGGTGCAGTACACGGTACAGGTCGGAGAGCATGTGCGCACAACCGGAGGGGCGTACACCGTCGCTGGCTACTGTCTGACCCGCTCCACCAGTGCCGCCGGTCACGCCGCCGTCCGATCCGCCGTCGAGCGGGAATTCAAAATCGAGGTCGACGATGCCGAATAAATCTGCCGTTCGCCGGCTCGCAGTTGTCTCTGACATCCACGGCAACGTCGCCGCCCTTGAAGCTGTCGTCGGTGACATCGCCAGCACCGGGGTGCACGAGGTACTCAACCTCGGCGACGTCGCTTCGGGGGCGCTCTGGCCGGCCGAGACAGTCGAGCTCCTCATGCGCAAGGGTTGGCGGAGTGTTCGCGGGAACCACGACCGAATAGTCGTCGCCGGCGGACGACTCGGCCTGTCCGACGCTCATGCACGCTCGTCGCTGCGACACGAACAGATCGCCTGGATGGCTGCTCTACCTGAACGGATCGACGTCGAGGCCGACATCGTCGCCGTCCACGGTTCGCCGCGCGCAGATGACGAATACCTGACGCATTCGGTGCAAGACGGCATGCTGCAACCGGCGCTGCCAGCGGAGCTGGCTTTTCGGCTCAATGGAACCCAGGCTGTGGCTGTCCTCTGTGGACACTCGCATTTGCCCGCCTCTGCGCAGTCCGCCGATGGGACCGCCGTCGTCGGTGCGGGCAGCGTGGGGCTGCAGGCATACGAGGACGATGATCATGCCCGGCCTCATGTCGTCGAGAACGGGACACCGGACGCGAGCTACGTGCTCCTCGACCTCGAGAGTTCACCGACCGGCACTCGCATCGTCGGCGTGCAACACCGCCGTATCTCGTAT
Source organism: Curtobacterium sp. VKM Ac-1376 (assembly GCF_015351025.1). Lineage (GTDB taxonomy): Bacteria > Actinomycetota > Actinomycetes > Actinomycetales > Microbacteriaceae > Curtobacterium. The sequence goes on from NZ_JADKRV010000011.1 coordinate 58,701, forward strand.
GATCACGAAGCCGCGGCGCGGCGAGCTGAGATGGTCGGTCGCCCCGAGGTGGCGTTCGCGCTTCGCACCGGCCGGGTGCCCTGACATCGCCGGAGGCCGTGGCTTCAGTTGCCTGACCCAGTTCGGATCGTCGCCTCCACCCGTGCGTCGAGATCTACTCGTCGTCGGCCGGCGGCCACCCATGCGGTCACACCCGCTGCGATGAACCCCGCGGCGATGACCGGAGCGCCCCAGAGCGTGCCACCTGCAAGCGCGACCGACCACACCGCGGGGCCGAGCGCCGATCCGACTCCGGCCGTCCAGGCGTACACACCCTGGTAAGAGCCCATGTAGCGCGAGTCGGCCAGGTCGTAGGACAGGTCGAATGCTCCGGCGACCTGCAGGAGCTCGCCAAGTGAATGGATGACGACGAGCGCGAGGACAAGCGCCACCCCAGCCCCGCTGCCGCTCAGGAGGAGAGCAAGCACGAAGCCCGCGGACGAAATTCCAAGCATCAGCCCTGCGAAGAGCAGCGAGCGCCCAGCCGCTGGCACGCCGTCGACGCGCGCTGACATCGGTGCCTGGCAGAGGACGACGATGGCGGTGTTGACCAGCAGAGCGGTCGGCGCGAGCCATTCCGGCAAGCCTGGTCTCGTCGCCACGAGGAGCGGCACACCGACCGTCAGCGCGGCGTACTGGACACCGAGGACGCCGTTCATGCTCATCACGACGACGTAAGTCCTGTCCGACCAAGCGGCTATCGTGCCGGAGCGACGCGAAGATGCTCCGGTGCGCCTCTCCGGGGTTTGCTGCACGTCTCGCAGCTTGGTGAGATAGACGGCGGCGAGGACCAAGAAGGTCAAGGCGTTGCCGATCAGTAGCCAACGCAGCTCGGACCCGGGCAGGACGGTGACGGCGATCGCGGCGATCGCGGCACCTGACGCGATCCCGAGGTTCGCGCATGAGCGCAGCTGCGCCCGGACCTTACCTCGTTGCTCCTTCGGGGAAATGTGCGCGTTGAGGACGCCGCGTACAACCTTTGAGCCCTGCGCGGCGAAGGCGGCGACAAGTGCGCCGATACCGAACGTCACGATGGAGTCGGCGAAGGCGAGCCAGACCATCGCCGCGGCCTCAACGACCAGAAAAGCGGTTCCTACCCGGACGGCTCGGTGCCGGTCGAGGACGCCACCCGCTGCGGGGAGAAACAACAGACCCCCAACGGCAGCTACGGTCGCGACCACGCCGACCTGCGCTGCCGGCAGGTGGACGCCGCCGACGAAGTAGAGGATGAGTACCGCGCCGTAGAGGCCCGTGCCCAACGAATTGAACAGTAGCCCGAGCGCGAGCCATCGTGCCACCGGCTCGGTCGGTATAAATGTGAGGAACCTCAACCCTGGTCGCTCGACTCGTCGTCCGAGGTCACGATGCGGACAGCGGCACGGAGTGCCTCTGCTACTTCGGCCGCTTCCGCTGCGTCCCTGCCATCCGCGATGACGTAACCCGGTCGATCTCCGGACCGTCGCACGGGGTTCACGGTGTCTCCCGCGCTAACTCCTACGTGGACCTCCTTCGGAGCAGAGAGGGTCGGTGCGGAGACGGTCCTTACGATTCCAGGCTCGGGTGCAAGGAATCGGATAGCTGCGCCTCGATCTCCCACGGTCGCAGGCAGACTCGAGGTTCGTCCGGCGGCCGCATCGATGAGCAGCGCGGGAAGATCGATGCCCGTGGTGACCCGCAGAAGGACACGGATCTTGTCCCCGCCGATCCGATCATGCGACTCGAGGATCAGCGGACCTCGCTCGGTGACTTTCACCTCGGTATGGGCTGGCCCGTCGACAACGCCGACCGCGTCGAGAAAGAGGGTCACGAGCGCTCGAATCGCTGACGTCTCGGCCATCGATAGCTGGGACGGCATGGTGTGGCCCGTCTCGACAAAGTTGGAGTTGACCTGCTTGTCGGTCACGGCGAGGACATGATGGACACCACCGATCGTGACTGACTCGACGCTGACCTCAGGCCCCGTGAGAAACTCCTCGGCTAGGGCCAAACCAGAGCCTGACGCTGTGAAGTCTCGCCACGCTGCAGCAGCCTCGTCCGGTGAATCGATCCGGAAGATTCCCCGACTGCCAACACCGTCGCGCGGCTTCAGAATCACTGGTCCACCCGCTTGCTCGCAGAAGCGAATGAGGTCTGCGAGGCTCTCCGGGGTTGACGAGAGGACTGGGCTGAGTCCTGACTCGGCGAGCCGCTTTCGCATCGCAGGCTTGTCCTTCAGCAGCTGTACTGTCTCCAACGAGTTGCCTTGAACCCCGAGATACTCCCGGGCAGCCGCGGCCGGGATCAGCCCACGTTCGGTAAGCGACATCACGGCCGAGAATGGGCGTGCTGCGTGAAGGGGTAGCAGGACGGCGCGCACTGCGTCGAGGTCGGCGAAAGAAGCCTCAAGGACCAGCTCGGCTTGTGCGGCTTCCGCCAAGGGCGCCGTCTCTGCGTCGTGCAGGTAGACAACATCCACGCCTCGCCCGACAGCCGTTCTGATCAGGTGGCCCGTTCCACCGACGACTGCGATGCGAGGCCGAGAATCAGCATGCCGCGCGTTGAGGTCGGACTTGCTCTGCTGCATGAGTCGCCCCAGTTCCTACCAGAAGTGTTCGTCGAAGGGAGTCGCGATCGTCCCCCAACGTTGCTACGACACTCCCAGACTCCCGGTTGGTTCTGCAACTTGCGGCGCGCTGCGTTACGCGAGCCGTCCCGCGCGCGGCATCGCAGTGTGCCTCCCCAGTAACGGCCCGGTTGACCCGCGCCTGGGCGGCAACGGTCTTGCCGTATCTCTCCTCCGGCTCACGACTCGGATCCCTCTTCATGGACGAACCGATCCGTCTCTTCTCTGAGGACTCGACTTCTGGATCTCGCAAACCGCAGCGCGGTCTGCAAGCGCCTCGCAACGCTACAGGCCGCCGCCGAGGAGCTATTCGACGCCTAGCCGCAACCCCGCCTGACCAGGGCTTACTTGAAAAAGGGGAAAATCGGAGCAGGCCCAGGGGAAACCCAGCGGACGGGGCCAGCGCAGTAGCCGTGCATCCGCTCAACCGTGCGGGCCGTCGAGACCTGCAAATGACCCGCCACAGAAAACCCCCGTTCACGCGGGGGTTTTCTTCTTTCACGGATCGGCTCTGGTGCCGATGCGCCGCACTCTCGGAAGGCACCGCTCTGCACCGCGGCTCTCGCGGCTGCCTCCTCTCCGGCTCGGGCTGCTCCTCCAGGGCTGGCGCCCGCAGGTGTACTTGCCTGTTCCTGGTACTGATCCGCCGCAGGCTGTGAACCAACACCTTCGTTCGCCGCGCACACCGCTCCGCGAGGACGGGCGAGGAAGTAGGGGCCATCGCACGCAGGTGGCCACGTCGGCGCTGCGGCGTGTCCATGAGGCGGGAGGCGGGCGAGAGTGCCGCCGGCGTCGGTACAGCCTCGTTCAGCCCATCGGCGATCGGAACTGGCTCGAACGGGCGCTCGACCTGGAACAGACGCGCCCTGGGAAAGGTCACAGCGCTGAAGCGCTCACCCGGAGGCCTACACCGCTGGACCACTCCCCGTACCATGACCGCGGCGGCTTGCTGGGTCAGGGCTGTCTGACGATGACCTTGCCACTGCGGCTCTCAGCGGTGACGTGCGCCTCGATCACCTCGGCCAGCGGGAACTCGTGGTCGACTCGGGGCGTCCACAGACCGGCCTGTCCGAGTGCGGCCGCGGCCCGGAGGAGTGCTGAGTCATGGCGCGCGACGACACTCCTTGCGCCCAATCGGGCAGCCTCTTGAGCGCCGAGGACAGTGACGACTCGGTCGGCTTTCCCGACGATGGTCACGATATCGGGCAGCGAGTCGGACGGGGCGGGGGCAGCGTGCACTGCGGCGTCGACGCCGCTCGGTGCGAGGGCGGCAACTCGTTCCGGCAGCCCCCGGCCGTAGGTGGTCGGGACGACGCCCATGGCCTCGAGGTGGGGGAAGTTGCTCCGGGTGCCCGTGCCGATGACGATGGCCCCCGCGGCGCGGGCGAATGCTGCAGCTGCGCTGCCCACGGCCCCGGAAGCGCCCTCGATGAGCACCGTCGCGCCCTCCAGGTCGCCGAGCGTTCCGACGGCTGTGGCGGCGGTAGCACCCGCGAGACCTGCTGCTGCGGCCTGCGCCGTCGTCCACTGTTCGGGCACGGCGCTCCATGCAGTCAGAACGGCAAACTCTGCCGTTGTGCCACTGATCCCGCCGTTGAGTCCGAAGACGACGTCACCGACCTGAGTGTCGGTCACGCCTGGCCCGACTTCGTCGACGACGCCGGCCGCATCCATACCGGGCACAGCGGGGAGGTCCAGTGGCAGAACCTGCGCGAGGTTGCCGGCGCGCAGCATCACGTCGATCTGGTTGACGCTCGCAGCGCGGACGCCGATGCGGATCGAGCCCGGGCCGGCGTGGGGTTCCGGCGCGTCCTCGACGACGAGGACATCAGCGGTTCCGTATGAGTGGTATCGGGCAGCGTGCACGCTGTTCAACTCTCCGACCTGGGATGGGTGCCGACTGGCTCGCTTGCGATGTGCAGTCGATGACATCGTCCCGAGCGGTCGAAGTGCACGGTCCAGATGTTTCCGAAGGAGCCGCGCTCCCGGTAGTTCGCCACTCCAGCGATCACGGCGTAGTCGTCGGAGACCGAGAGAACGTCCCAGGTGAATGTCCAGCCGCCTTGTTGCCAGTCTCGGCGCCCCAACCAACCAGCGATGATGCGTTCCCGTCCAACCCAGTGCGCGTTGTGGAAGTCGTCGTGGTATTCCGCTTCAGCGGAGAACACAGCACGGACATGTGAGCGCTCGTTGCTTCGCCAGGCGAGGAGATAGCGCTCGACCCACCCGTGAACGGCGGACTGTGTCAGAGTCGTGGCCCTGCTGTCGAGCGTCATCGTCGGTGTCATGGATCGACCTTCGCCGTTCGCGGCGTCGGGCGGGAGGGCGGTGGAACCTGGGTGTGCCGCACCCCGGAAGCAATCAGCTTGACGCCTGAGCGTAGGCAGTCAGGCTCTTGACCATCCGTCGATCTTTCCAGTGGGCCATGCGTTCGATGCGGGGGGATCCGGCGTGTCTCGGGGACAACGATGCTCGGGTCCCAGAGGCGACGAGGTCGAGTGGACGTTTCAACACTCGGTGCGCGTTTCATCGCCCGATCTCCTTTCAGTGACGTTGCGGGTGCCTGGCCCCGTCATGCGGCATCAGAGACCATCGCCGTCTGCGGAGGTGCCTTCAGACGTGAGTACCGGTCGGTGTCGAGCTGAGGGCAGTCGTGCTGAGCGTGCTCCTGCGGACGGTGCTGACCGCGACGATGGTCGCGACGATGGAGAGTCCGGCGCCTGCGAGCATCGCGCCAGCGAAGCCCGGCAGGAACTCGCCCTCAACAGCACCACTCGCGTACACGGAGACAGCAACCGCGATGCCGATGGACCCGCCGACCTGCTGCACCATCTGCAGCATCCCTGACGCGGAACCAGTGTCAGTCTCGGGCACTGCGTTCATCACGGTCAGCGTGCCTGCGGTGAAGATCAGCGCAAAGCCCAGCGCTTGAATGATCAGCGGGACGAGGACGGCGATGTAGGAAGCGTCATCGGTGAGCGGGACCCAGAGCAAGAAGCCCGCTGTGACGAGAACGCCGCCGATGACCAGCGGGATCCGGGCACCGAACCGTGCGACGAGTCCGGGCACCCAACGGGTGACGATGAACACGGTCGCCGTGAGCGGAAGGAACGCGATGCCTGCGAGCAGCGGCCCGAAGTCGAGCACTCGCTGCAGGTACTGCACGATGAAGAACAGCATCGTGCCGTTCGCCCCCACGATCAGACCCATGTTCACCAGAGCACCGGCCCGCGGTCCGTCCTTCAGGAGGTGGACCGCGACCAGAGGATTCGCGGCACGCCGCTCGACGATCACCAATGCGGTGACGAGCGCGAACGACACGACGAAGAACGCGATGGTGCCGGTGTTCACCCAGCCGTTCTCGCCTGCGGAGATGAACGCCCAGACGATGCCGGCGGATGCCAGGCTGGCGAGGACAGCGCCAGGGACGTCGAACCCGCGCGCTCGGTGCCGGTCAGTTTCGCGGACGAGCCGATTGACGAGCAGCACGACGACGATGCCGACGGGGACGTTGATGAGGAGGCCCCAGCGCCAGGAGAACAAGTCCGTGAGGAGTCCGCCGAGGACCAGCCCGACGGAGGAACCGATCGCGGAGATCGAGGTGAACCATGCCAGCCCTCTCGCTCGCGCGGCGGCGTCCTCGGCCATTGTCGCGATCAATGCCAGAACGCTCGGCGCCGCCACCGCCGCCCCTACTCCCTGCAGGATCCGGGCAGCGACGAGCATCGTCGGGTCGATCGCGAAGCCGCCGACGAGCGAGCCAGCCACGAAGACGGCTGTACCGATCGAGAACACCCGCACCCGCCCGAGCGCGTCACCGAGCCGGCCACCCAGCAGTATCAGGCCACCGAACGCGAGCGCGTACGCGTTCGGAACCCATGACAGGGTGGCTGCGGTGAAGCCGAGCTCCGCCTGCACGGCTGGCAGCGCGACCGTCATCACCTGCGCATCGATCTGCAGCATCAGTTGCAACGCCAGCACCGCCGAGAGCGCGAGGCCGGCCGCTCGGGGGCGACTTGTCAGAAGGGTCATGATGCTGCTGCTCCGTATCGGTCGATCGGCACGAGGCGGGGTGTGGCCCCACCTCGCGCGCTACTCGGATGTGTTAGGCGACGGGGTCGCGCAGGATCGTGCGGAGCGTGTCCTGCGGCGTCTGCCGGGTGAAGGCGTCGAGGTGCACTTCGTGGTGCGGGCCGCTGCGGTGCAGGTTCTGCGCGGCGGCGAACTGGCCAAGCCGGTCGAGCGTGCTGAACTCCTCGGAGAACGGGCCGTGGTGCATGACCTGCACCACGTCCTGCTCGGGGATCGTGAACAGCTCCACGCTGTCCGCTGCGGACGTCAGTGCGCTTGCGGCCCGAGTGCGCGCGGCGTTGAGTTCGTCGGCGGTGATGCCTTCGGGGATCGTTGCCATGACGCGGTACTGCAGTGTCGGGATGGGGTTGACGCTGTAGAAGTCCGCGATCTCTGTCGGAAGGGATCCCTCGGGGTACCAGTACTGGATCTCGATGACGGGTTCAGCACCATCACCGTTGAGGGCGCGGGCGACGTCGCCGATCAAGAGCTTCTTCCGGTAGAACTGGTCGGTTCCGGGAGCACCGGAGCCGAGCACTGCCACGTAGTGCACCGTCGGGGTGTGAACGAGCTCGGGCTCGTCGCTGGCGTGCAGGTGTTGGGTCGAGGTTGCGGTTTGCATGGTGTGTCCTTTGCGGTCGGTTGGTTCAGATGTCGGTGATGGTGGTGTTCGCGATCGCGGTCGCGAGGGTCGGCCCGTGGACCGACGCGGGGGACTGAAAGCCGGGCGAAAACGTTCCGGCGGCTGTTCGCGCGGCGATTTCGACGCTGCTGAGCTGCGTGAAGCTGTAACCGCTGGGGGTGTCGATGCGGGAGCGCGCGATCTGCCCGTCCCCGCCCCGGACCTCGGCAACTGCTCGGTAACGGCCTGCGTCGCGTTCTTCGGCGCTGGGGCCGGCGGCAGCATCATCGAGGTCAGGGAAACCGCTGTCGGTCCGCAGGTACACGTCGATGTCGTGGATTCCGGTGGAGTGCTGCGCGGTCACGAGGTCACCCATCGACGCGAGTGTGTACTCCTCCATGCCCTCGCCTGCATCGAAGGAGCGCGTCAACGCTGCATCGGCTTCGGCGAGCACGCCGGCCCGTCGGGACAGCGGGCAGGTTGCTTCGATGCTCGCTGCGCTTGCCAGTGAGCCGCGGGAAAAACCGCCGGTGACGCGAATGGCGATCGTGAGGTGCTGCGGGTCGTCTACCCGACGAGCGGTGTGCACTGCGAGGGAATCGGTGGGGACGACGTCCCAGCCCACGCCGGACATGATCATCACGCCAGCTCGTTTCGCAGACTCGTCCATCGACGCGGCGAGGGTGTACGTCCCGAACTCAGCGGTGGTGTCCAGGTAGTGCGTGGATGCCTGTAGCGCCGCGCTCATCAGCGGTTCCGCGGTGATGCGGAACGGGCCAGCCACGTTCAACAGCACATCGATCGACTCCAGTGCGGTGGTTGCCGCGGCGACGTCGGTCGCTTCGAAGACCGCGCTCGGCGCGCCGAGCCGGTCGGCGAGAGCGTGCACCTTCTCGCGGTTCCGTCCACCAAGAACGATGTCGAGGCCACGTTCCCGAGCGTGCTCGGCGATCAAGGTGCCGGTGTACCCGGTGGCGCCGTAGATCAGGATGCGTCCGGTCATGCTGAAGCCTCCACGGTTCGGGCTCGGCGGTCAGGCACTGAAGCCACCGTCGACGTCGAGGTTCGCGCCGTTGAGGTAGGCGGACTCGTCGCTGGCGACGTAGGAGACGAAGGAAGCGATCTCCTCGACAGCGCCGAATCGACCGATCGGGATGAGGTCGCGCAGGGTCTGGCCCACAGGGCCGTCTTCGGGGTTGCCGTCTGTGTGGACGGGACCGGGCTGGACGTTGTTGATGGTGATGCCGCGCGGACCGAGCTCGCGGCTCAGGCCCTGGACGAGGCTTGCGACGGCGCCTTTGGTCATTGCGTAGACGGAAGAGCCTTGGCCGGGCACGAAGTGGGCGAGGACGCTGCCGATCGTGATGATTCGGCCGCCAGCAGCCATGTGCGGGGTGCTGAACCGGATGAGGTCGAGCGTTCCACGGATGTTGACGTCGACCATTTGATCGATCTCGTCGTCGGTGAGGGCATCGACCAGCTTGGTGGTGCCACCGCCGGCGTTGCTGACCACGATGTCGAGGCGCCCATGGCGCTCGAGGACGGTCTCGACGGTGCGCCGGACCTGGTCTCGGCTGCTGCTGTCCGCGGCGATGGCGCTTGCGCTGCCGCCCGCGGTTTCGATCTCGGAGACGAGCGCGTCGGCGTTCGTCGCGGCGGAGGCGTAGGTGAAGACGACGTGGGCGCCTTCTTCAGCGAGACGACGGACGATGCCGGCGCCGATTCCGCGGGCGCCGCCGGTGACCAGCGCCACCTTGCCGGCGTGGCGGCGCGGCGCGGTGGGCGCTGCGTTGGGGTGGTTGTTTGGAGTGGTGGTCGGGTCGGCCTGCATGCTGATGCTCCCGTGGGTCGTTAGTTGGAAGAGGTCGGGGCGGTTCGGGCGACCGTGGTCTCCAGTCCGCTGCGGATTTTCGCCATCGTGTCGGCGTACGCCTGGTCGAGGTCGATGTCGAGCCTGTCGGCGAGCACGAAGGCCCACCACACGGACTCAGCGAGCTTGTGCTCCAGCTCGGCGCGGGGGTTTCCGTCGATGTCCCAGGTGCCGTCGTCGGCGAGGATGAGCCGGCCGATGTACCCGACGTCGTTGGAGAACCCGAGCATGAGTTCGTGCAGTGACCAGGTCTTGCCGTTGAAGCGCTCCTCGAGGACCTCGTAGAGCTTCCGGACGTCACGTGCGGTGTCGCGTGCAGCGACGAGTGACGGGCTTTCGGTCATGATGATGCCTTTCGTGCTGGTGCGGCCTGGGCCGCTACGGAACGGTGAGCACCGGGGGTGCGTGGAAAGCCAGCGAGGGCGCGGCGCACGAGGGTGAGCAATGTCTGCTGTGTGGCGCCATCCGCGGCGCGGATGGCGAAACCGGTGGTGAGCGTGATGAGGTAGCTGGCAAGTTCGTCTGGGCTCTCATCCGCCCCGAGGTCACCGTCGGTGACGGCTTGGCGGAACCGGTCGGCCAAGCGCTGCTCGATGACGGTGCGGTTCTGGCGAAGGAGTTCGAAGGCATCCCCTTCGTCGGTCACCATGGCCTGGACGGACAAGCACCCGGGCGGGGTCAGTGAGTCCGTTACTGCGAGCGCGTTTCCGGTGAGGAGCGCTTCGGCAACTGCGGAGGCCGTTGGCTGCGCGAGCGCGTCCTCGACGTACCCCATGTTTCGGTCGACGTACCTCGCAAGGGCCCGTTGGAAGAGCTGACCCTTGTCACCGAACGCCTTGTAGAGGCTCGGTCGGCCGATGCCCATCGCCTCGGTGAGTTCGGTCAGGCCCGCACCTTCATACCCGTGTCGCCAGAACACGTCGACTGCTGCATCGAGGGCGGTGTCAACGTCGAATGATCGTGGTCGTCCAGGAGACGCCATGTCCCCACCTCCATTTCGCTACTGATCGGTAGACAATCATGGATCGGCGGGGTGCGCAACCTGTTTGGGGGCAGTGGGAGCCTGGGAGTGCCACTCCCAGGCAGGGCCGACCTGCTCGTAACTCGCCGTCCGGGGGAGCATCGATCCCAGGACGGAGATGCCGTCACACAGACTGGAAAGAGCAGATCAGGATGCCTCTCGATCACTACCGCACACTTGGCCGAAGCGCCCTCCGGGTCAGCCCCCTCGCGCTGGGCGCGATGAACTTCGATGACGGCAGCTGGGGTACAGCGCCGGAAGACGCGTTCCGCATCCTGGACCGGTACTTCGACCTCGGCGGGAACTTCGTCGACACGGCGAACGCGTACAACGGGGGCCAGTCCGAGGAGGTCCTCGGACAGTACTTCTCTGCTCGCCCCGAGCGGCGTCAGCGTGCGGTCCTCGCGACGAAGTTCGGTGGCAGCATGCGCCCTGACGACCCGAACGCGGGCGGTGCGAGCCGGAAGGCCATCCGGGAGGAGATCGATGCATCACTGCGACGGCTGCGCACGGACTACGTGGACATGTACTGGATGCACCAGTGGGACCGGCACACCCCGATGGAGGAGACCCTCTCCACGCTCGATGACCTCGTGCGCTCCGGGAAGGTGCGCGCCATCGGCGTCTCCAACACCCCGGCATGGTGGGTCTCCCGCGCAGTGACGCTCGCCGAGTGGCGCGACCGCACGCCGATCGCTGCCATGCAGGATGAGTACTCGCTGCTGGCGCGCACCCCGGAGGGTGAGCAGTTCGGCGTCGCCCGCGCGCTCGGGCTCGGAATCGTTCCCTGGAGCCCCTTGGCAAGCGGTGCGCTCTCGGGCAAGTACACGCGTGCAACCCCGACCGCAGGTGACACCCGCCGAGGCGCATACGTTGCCCCGCACGTCGGAGATGAGCTCTTCAGCCTCATCGACATCCTGCAGCGCATCGCGGACGAGGTCGGCGGTACTGTCGCCGGCGTCGCCCTCGCCTGGGTGCGGCAGCAGGAGCAGGTCACCTCCACGCTCATCGGAGCCCGGACAGTGGAGCAGCTCGAAGCGAATCTTTCGTCGATCGACATCGAGCTCACCCCGGATCAGCTCACCGAGCTGTCCGGCACCACAGCCCCGGAGCTCGATTACCCAATGACGGTGATGGACACCATCGCGCTGCCGTTCCAGTACGGGCCGACCACTATCAACGGCGTCACAGGGCGGGCATTCCAGCGCTGACCGTCAGAGCGGGCCGGCACCACCGCAGGCCCGCTCCACGCACCGGTGCCGGAGACGGCAGCGACGGCGACGGCGACGGCGACGGCGACGGCGACGGCGACCGTGATGGCTCAAATCAGCGCGGAAGCCCTCCCACAACCTCACGCAACCGGAAGGACCGACCGATGTCAGTTCTCACGCACTTGACGGTGCCGAATCGGCAGGCCTCGCCAGCGGGCGCCGCCCCAATTACGCTGAGCCCTATGAGCGTGCAGGACAACCAGCTCGGCGACTTCCTCCGCGCCAGCCGATCCCGTCTGATGCCCCGCGATGCCGGACTCGCCGGAGGAGTTGGCGGGCGCAGAGTTCGTGGTCTCCGGCGTGAGGAAGTAGCCGTGCTGGCGGGAGTCAGCGCCGACTACTACGCCCGCCTCGAGCAGGGTCGAGAACGGAACCCCTCACCGCAGGTCATCGACGCGATCGGTCGCGCCGTCCGCCTGTCCGCCGACGGCCGGGAACACCTCTTCCGGCTCGCTGGCTTGAATCCGCGACTGGGACCGGACACTCCACGAGACCTCGTTCACCCGTCGCTGCTCGAGCTGCTCGACGCGTTCCCCTCGTCGGCGGCCTACGTGCTCGGTCCGGCGTTCGATGTCCTGGCGACAAACCCGATTGCGGCGGCACTGCTCGCGCCCTTCGGCGACGAGCGGAACATGCCTCGGATCCTGTTCACGCACCCAGAGGCAAAGACGGTGTTCGCGGAGTGGGACCCGCTGGTCCGTGCCACCGTGCAGGCACTCCGGCTGAACGCTGGTCGCTTCCCCGCAGACACCACCATCCAGGCCCTGGTCGCAGAGCTCACAGAATGTTCGGCGCAGTTCACCGAGATCTGGGACGACAACGACGTCAGCGGTCTCGCCCGTACGATCAAGGTGTTCGTCCACCCCGACGCAGGACGGATTGAACTGACCTACCAGACCTTCGATGTGCACGATGCACCCGGTCAGCAGCTCCTCGTCGGGACTCCGCGCGTCGGCTCCCGCAGCGAAGAAGCGCTGGTCTACCTTTCGTCGCTGACCCCGGCGCGATAGCGCAGGGCGTTCGTCCAGCCCCCGGCTGTTCGCGCGGTGCCCACGCTCACAGGAAGTTCCGAAGTGCACGGAGAGCGTGCGGCTAGACCGTTGCTCGTTCTTGGGTTGTGTCGACGATCACTACTGCCCCCTCGTCGACTGCGCGGCCATCGACGTCGACGAACCCCACGTGAACCAGCCCTGCCGGATCCTGCTTCTGCCGGCTGACACTTGGACCGTCCGGGTGGGGCAGGTACTCGTCCCCCCACTGCTGCAGTGCCGCAATCACGACGTGCAGGCCTCGTCCGGCGCTGGTCAAGAAGTACTCCTGCCGCGGCCGTTGGCCCGGCTCTTGGTACGACTCGCGGCGGAGGATGCCTGCGTCGACGAGGGTTGTCAGACGCTCGCTCAGCACGTCGGCTGTGAGGCCGAGGTGTTCCCGGAAGACCTCAAACCGGCTCGTGCCGGAGATTGCTTCTCGGACGATCAGGAGCGTCCACCGCTCGCCCAGCACTGACAAGCTCCGCGCGACGGAGCAGGTGCTGTCCTGCAGTTTCGCGATGGGCATCGCTCATCCCTCTTTCGTCGTGGTGAGATCGCGCCGGGCGGACCCTCCAGCAGCGTACTTGCACCCGTCAGCCGTCCTGCGTCAGGGCGGCGATGTCTCGGCCGAGGTTGAACTCCAACGGCTCGCGCTTCTGCATGCCGTTCGCGAGGAGCCGCTCGACCCGCTCGCCGACCTTCGGCTGGGACACGGCGGCCCAGTACGCATCGGAGTGCAGGGGGAACTCTTCGTCGGGCAGGCGTGTGTACTTGTTGATGAGGTCCTTGACCTCGACGATCGCCTGGTGGTCCCACCCAGCGACGCGGCGGGCGAAGTCGGTCACGAACTGATCGAACTCGGCCTCGGGGAGCGCCCGGTTGACGTAGCCGTAGCGTTCGGCGAGTGCGCCGTCGAAGTCGTCTCCGCCGAGCAGGATTTCCATCGTCCGGCCACGGCCCACCAACGACGGCAACCGACCGCTGGCGCCTCCACCGGTGACGGCGGAAAGGGCGATCTCGACCTGCCCGAGCCGCGTCTTCTCGAGACTGGCGAACCGCATGTCCATCGCCAGCACCAGCTCGCTCCCTGCACCGCGAGTGATGCCCTTGATCGCAGCGATGGTGACGGCGTTCAACTTGCTCATCCGGACGGTGATGTCGACCCATGCGGTGTAGCCGGTCGGGCTCGGCAGCGCCTCCGCGGCGGCGTTGTCCACCTCCACGTCGTAGTGCGCGATGAAGAACTCCGGGTCGGCACTGTCGAACAGCACCACGTTGACGGTGTCGTTCGATTCCAGCTCTGTCAGGAGCTCCTTCAGGTCACGCATCATCTCGAGCCCGATGACGTTGATCGGCGGGTTGTTGAACGTCACCCGCCAGAAGGTCGGCGATTCGACGGTGAGCGTCAGGTGCTCCGGGTTGTAGGTGTCAAGGAAGGACATGTGAGCACCATAGCAACCTCAGTTGGAAAATCCTATTCAGGCGTCCAGGCTGGCGTGGATGTGCCACTCCTAGGCGGCGGCGCCCTTCGGTGCCGGCGACGAACGTCCGACACTGGGAGTCAGCGGCCGCGGAACGGCTGCCGACCACATGACGTAAGGAACCCCGTGCCATTCGCCGACGAACTCATCAACGGCTGGACCGCCGAGAGCCTCACCCGTGCGATCCGGACGGCGGCCCCCGACGCGCCCTTGACCGCGCTTCGTGCCGCAGGGACGCGACTTGAGGGGCTGGCACTTCGTGAGCGGGCCGATGTCCTTCGCGACGCGCTGCTCGAGGACCTCCCGGGTGACTACGCGCAGTTCGCGCGCGTCCTTCGCTCGGCTCGGGACACCGCGCCGTCCTTCTCCGGATGGCTCATCTGGCCGGTCACCAGCGCCGCAGCGACGAAAGCCGTGACCGACGGCAGCGACACAGCCTTCGATGACGCGATGTCACTGATGGCGGAGCTGACCGGACGGCTCACCGCCGAGTTCGCGATCCGCACCCTCCTCCGACACAACCTCGACCGGGCACTCGACATCGTGACCGGGTGGACGCAGTCGGATGATGTTGACATCCGACGGCTCGCCTCGGAGGGCACCCGCTCCTACCTGCCTTGGTCCGTGCGCGTCCCCGAGCTCATTGCTCGTCCCGGCGTGACGGTCTCCGTCTTGGACGCGCTGTACCAGGACCCCAGCGAGTACGTGCGTCGATCGGTTGCGAACCACCTCAACGACCTCAGCCGCGACCACGCGTCTCTTGTCGTCGACACGGCGAGACGGTGGTCTGAGAGGCCCGACGCCAACACGGCCTCCGTCATCCGTCACGGCCTACGAACACTCGTCAAACGAGGTGACGCCGGAGCGCTGTCCGTCCTCGGCTTCTCCGCCGACAACGCCTCGATCGAGGTTGACGGACCACGCCTCGACCGTACCCGTGTTCCCGCTGGCGAGGCAGTCGAGCTACACGCCACCATCCGCAACGTCGGGGACGCCGACGCTCGGCTCGCCATCGACTACATCGTCCATCATCGACGCGCCAACGGCGGGCAGACCACCAAGACCTTCAAGCTCACCACCGCGACCCTGAAGCCAGGACAAAGCGTCGAAGTCCGCCGATCGCACTCCTTCCGCCCCATCACCACCCGCCGCTACTACCCCGGCGAGCACGCCATCGCCCTCCAGATCAACGGCGTCGCGACCTCGCCGGCGACGTTCGAGCTCCTCCCGCCGACCTAGCCCGGGCGACGGCAATTCGCGACACTTCCGCCGTCAGCCTCGCAGCGTTGAGGAGGCGGCACACGGTTGCGGTGTGACGATCGGTCAAGCAGTCCTCGGCCTCGCAGCAGTCGTTGCCGTCCTCACCGTCATCCCCGGTCTCGATACGACCCTGGTGCTCCGCGCAGTGCTCGTCCGCGGTCGAAGGTTGGCCTTCGCGACAGCATTCGGCGTCGGCGCAGGGGCGCTGGTCTGGGGTGCAGCGGCAGCGGTCGGTGCGGCCGCGCTGCTTGCCGCATCTGAACTCGCTTACCGGGTTGTGACTCTTGCGGGCGCCGCGTACATGGTCCACCTCGGCGTGAGCATGATCGTGAAGAGCGCACGCCGGCACCAGATCTCGGTCGACCATGCGCCGACCACGCCCGCCTCCCCGTAGCGATCTTTCGCAACGGGGCTGTGGACGAATCTGCTGAACCCGAAGATCGGCGTGTTCTACATCGCAACGATCCCCCAGTTCATCCCTGAGGGAGTGCCGAACCTTGCGATGGGACTTCTCCTTGCCACCGTGCTCGGCTTGGCCTGGTTCGCGTTGATCATCATCGCTGCAGGTGCCGCGCGTCGCTGGCTGACTCGACCACGCACCCTGCGCCTGGTCGATGCCGTCGCTGGAACAGTGCTCGTTGGATTCGGCGCGAAGCTCGCTCTGCAGCACCGCTGAACGCCCCTTCGGGAACGCGGAAGAGCCCCGGCAGCAGGGGGGTGCTGCCGGGGCTCGCTTTCTACCCGGGCGGGTGGTCAACCGCGGGACGTGTTCACGTCGTTTGGGCCGCGCTGTCGGACCTGGCGGTGATGATCAGGTCCGTGATGCGGCCGCTGGGGCCAAGGCGAAAGTCGAACAGGAAGGGTCCCGCTTCCGCGCGGAGGTCTTCGTGCCGGCCGCTCATGTCCACGATCACCTGCCACCGGTCGTTCTCGCGCAGCCAGTGTCGGATCGGCACATGGATGTAGCCGGCGATGAACCAGGGGCTCTGCACGAACTCGCCGATGATCTCGTTGCGGAGTTCGACACCGTCGTGGGTGACGGTCGCGCCAGGGGCGAAGGTCTCGAGCACGCTTTGGACATCACCTGCGTTGGTGCGGTTGAGGGACCAGTCGACGGCCCACGGCAACGTCGAACGGGTTACAGCGGCGTCGGTCATGGCAGCTCCTTGTGCAGCACTTCGGTCGTCTTGAGGTTGGACAGCGCGGCGTCGTACTCATGTCGCGATGGTGAGAACCACAAGCGCGAGCCCACCCTTCCGCCGCGGTTTGATTCAGCGGCGGAAGAGTGGGTGTTGACGGCGGTGTGACGCAGCAGTCTCGAGGGTGAGAGCATCCCGGGGTGGCGTCAGGCGTCAGGTGAGGTCGGCCCGGACGCGCTGGAATTTCTGGTCCTCGTCGAGCGTGATGTCGAAGATCCCGCCGGTCTGGCCACCGGGGAAGTCCCCGGTGAAGTCGACCTCGACGTGCAGGTAGCCCGCGTGCGGTTCGATGCTGACGAGCCGTGTTCGCGTGTTGTAGCCGATGAAGTACGACTCGAAGTAGTCGGCGATCTCCGACGGGCCGTTGTAGATGTGTCCGACGGACGGGTCGTCGAGGACTCCGTCGCTGCTGAAGAAGTCGAGGTAGGCAGCGGTGTCATGCGTGTTGGTGGCTGCGATCCACTTGTTGATCGTGTCGCGCTCGAGGGTGAGGTCCTGCGTGGTACTGGGCATTGCGGTCTCCTTGTCCGAGCCCGGTGCAGTACTGCTCCGAGCGGTGATCGTGTGTGCACCATCGAGACTGCCCGTGCTGCGAGCGTCGACCCAGGGTGCAGTGCTCCTAGGCGGAACGGTCCCGGTGCATGCCGGATCGCCCCGCAGGAGCGCCCCGCGGGCCCCTTCACCCGGGCAGGTTCGACATCTTCGCGCCGTCGCTTGCCTGCGATGCCGACCGCGGTCGTGGAGAGCTGAACGTCCGAGGCGGCGAGATGCGGCAAGGGTGAAACACCCGCACCGCACCTCGTACCGTCATCGACGGTCAGCGCTCTTCGATGTCCGAGAAGAGCGGCATGAACGGCGTTCCGCTGCTGACGAGCTCGTGGAAGAGCTCACCCGCCGCGGGCACCGTCACTGCTGCTGATGCGTTCTCGTACGTCTCGAAGTACAGGTCGAGCGTGCGGTAGGCCGGCGTGGGGGTCTGGTCCTCCTTCGGCCAGACCTTTGCGGATTCCAGTCGCTGCAGGCCCGGGAGCTGTGCTGCCAGTTCGACTGCACGCTCGTAGGTGGGCTCGAACGCTGAGGGGTCAGCGGGGTTGTTGATGATGAAGGTGATCTTTGTAGCCATGAGGGTTACTCCTTGAGTTGGTGTTGTCGGTGGGTTGGGGTGATCAGCGTGCGGCGGTCTCGAGGAGGCGGAGCCATATCTCGCTGATCGTGGGATAGGCCGGGACGGCGTGCCAGAGCCGGTCGAGGGGGACTTCGCCAGCGATGGCGATGGTGGCGGCGTGAGTGAGTTCGGCGACGTCGGGGCCGACGGCGGTGAAGCCGACCACCGTGTTGGTCTCCTCGTTGATGAGGAGGCTGGCGCGGCCGGCGTAGCCGTCCGCGTGCAGCGCTGCCCCTGCGACCGCACCGAGGTTGTATTCGACCGACCGCACTCGAAGACCCGCCTTCGCCGCGCTGGCGACCGTGTGACCAACGGTCGCGATCTCCGGGTCGGTGAAGATGACCTGGGGCACAGCGCGCTCGTCCGCGGTCGCGGTGTGCTGTCCCCAGGGGGTGTCGTCCACTGCGGTGCCGAGGGCGCGCGCGACGATGACGCTGCCGGCCGCGCGGGCCTGGTACTTGCCCTGATGCGTGAGGAGCGCGCGACGGTTGACGTCGCCGAGGGCGTAGAGCCAGCCGTCGCCCACCGGGTTGCCGCTTGCGTCGGTGACACGCAGCGTGTCATCGACCGACAGCCATGCACCGGCAGGGAGGCCGATCTCATCGAGGCCCAGGTCATCGGTGTTCGGCTTGCGGCCGGTGGCAACGAGGAGCTCGTCCGCGTCGATGACCGTGCCGTCGTCAAGAGTGACGTGCACGCTGCCGTTGGCGTCCCGGGCGACCAACGTGGGCGAGGCGCCTGCCAAGACCCGCACGCCTGAGTCGGTGAGGGACTCGACGACGTACCCGGCGGCATACGGTTCGACGTTGGGAAGGATGCCGTTGCGGGCGATCAGTGTGACCGTCGAACCCAGTGCGCTGTAGGCCGTCGCCATCTCCGTTCCGACGACGCCACCGCCGATGATGGCGAGCCGGCCCGGGATGGTCCGCGCGGATGCGGCTTCCCTGCTGGTCCACGGCTGTACATCCGTCAGTCCAGAGATCGCTGGCAGTGCTGCGCTTGATCCGGTTGCGACGACGACTGCGTGACGCGCGGTCAGCGTGGTGACGGTCCCGTCGGCCGCGGTCGCGGTGACGGTTCTCGGGCCGCTGATACGGCCGTGGCCACGGACGAGCGTGATGCCAGCGCTGTTCAGCCAGTCGACCTGGCCGTCGTCGGACCAGTTCGAAGCGAACTGGTCGCGGCGAGTCAGCACGGCGTTCACGTCGAGGGTGCCGGTGACTGCGGCTGCGGCGCCGGGAAGCTGGCGGACCGCGCGGAGGGCGGCAGCGTCACGCAGGAGCGCCTTCGTGGGCATGCATGCCCAGTAGGAGCATTCACCGCCTACGAGCTCGGACTCGATGATTGCCACGGTGAGTCCGCCTTGCACGACGCGGTCAGCGACGTTCTCTCCAACGGGGCCGGCGCCGATCACGAGGACGTCGAACGTTGCTGCGGTCATCGGGTCTGCCCCTTGGCTGCGCGGCCGAGACGAAGAGCAGAGATCAAGAAGAAGACCCCGCCGAGGACGGCGTAGCCGGCGAGCCCCGTGATGGAGGCTTCGGGGTTCGTTCCCATCGCGATGAACGCGATTCCGGCGAGGGTGGAGATTGCCCCACTGATGATCATCGGCCACTGGCCGCCAAGAGCGCGGCGCGTGGTGGCAACGATGAGCTGGACGAGCCCGGTTGTGATTGCCCAGGCGCCCCAGACGATGAGTGCGGCGGAGGATCCCGAAGCAACGGCGATTCCGAGGCCGATCGCGGCCAGCAGGCTGAGGGCCATGTTGACGAACAATGCCGGCGTGGGCTTTGCCGTCTCGGACGTTCGGAAGTCGACGACGGCCGCAACCAGGTCGACCACCGGATACAGCACGAGCAGGGCGATGCTCAGTGGATTCAGCGTGGATGCGGCGACTGCGAAGATCGCCGCCCACACGATCGCGAATGCGAAGCGAGTGAAGTAGAGCTTCCGAAGCGCCGAAGCGGTTGCCGTGGAGCTCTGCTCGATGGTTGTCATGGGGTCCTGTCTTTCTGATGCGGGATGTAGAGTTACTAGTACGTCTACAAGGAGAGTAGGACTGTCCGGCAGGCCGCGCAACCCCTCGAACGAAAATCGTCCGCGTCCGGTGTCGTCACGGATTCTGGGGTACCTCTGAGCGGTCCCGGGCGCACAAGATCGGTGTCATGTGGCTGCCGTGCGCTCTTCAGTGGCGGCTCCGGAGGAGAACCGCTCAGTGCCGCCAGATGGCTGCACAGCTGGCATAGCAGCCGGACTGGTCGGGGCGAGGCGTCTACCGTGCAGCCCATGACACGTCTTGATCTCTCCGGCCGAACAGCGCTCGTCACTGGATCCACCCAGGGGATCGGCCTCGCCATCGCTACCGACCTGGCTCGCGCCGGCGCATCAGTTGTCGTCAACGGACGCTCTGATGACGGCGTGCGACGCGCTGTCACGGCGGTCCGGGAGGCAGTTGCGGGGGCGGAGGTTGACGGTGTCGCCGCAGATCTCGCCACTGAGGACGGCGCAGCAGCGGTTCTCGCTCGCTTCCCGCAGGTTGACTGCCTCGTCAACAACCTCGGGATCTTCGGCAGCCGCGACCCGTTCGAGATCTCGGATGAGGAGTGGCGTCGGTACTTCGATGTGAACGTCCTCGCCGCGGTTCGCCTGATGCGAGCGTTCCTGCCGGGCATGGTCGAGCGGGGGTTTGGTCGCGTCATCTCGATCGCCAGCGACTCCGCCGTGGTGATCCCTGCGGAGATGATCCACTACGGCATGACGAAGACCGCGCTCCTTGCCGTTTCGCGGGGCTTTGCGAAAGCGGTCAAGGGCACGGGGGTCACGGTGAACACGGTCATCGCCGGTCCGACGCACACCGGCGGTGTCGAGGAGTTCGTTGGCGAGTTGGTCGGCACCGACTTGCCGTGGGACGAGGCGCAACGTGCGTTCATGCGGGAGCACCGCCCGCAATCGCTCGTCGAGCGCTTGCTCGAGCCCGAGGAAGTGGCCCACATGGTGACGTACCTCGCGTCGGATCTCGCCTCGGCGACGACCGGCGGAGCTCTTCGGGCGGACGGGGGATACGTCGACTCGATCCTGCCCTGACGCCGGAGCGGCTTGAGGCGTCCGGCGTAAACGTGATCCACGATCAGACGGTGCCGTCGTGGTGCGCAATCCGAGGCGTCGGCGCGTCTGTCCGGTGCTGCTTCGACTGTTCTCACTCGTAACCGGTTTGCTCACGCCGCTGTGAGCGGATCGCTCAGCGGGCCATCGATCCTTGCCCGCGTGCTCGGCGGAACGACAAATGAGGGCCCCGCTTTCGCGGGGCCCTCATGTTGCTGCGCTCAGCGCGCTTCGATGTCGGAGAAGAGCGGCGTGAAGGGCGTTCCGCTGCCGATGAGTTCACGGAAGAGCCCACCTGCGGCCGGCACCTCCACCGCTGCTGATGCGCTCTCGTAGCTCTCGAAGTAGAGATCGAGCGTCCGGTACGCCGGCGTGGGGGTCTTGTCTTCCTTTGGCCAGACCTTCGCCGACTCGATCCGCTGCAGGCCCGGGAGCTGCGCTGCGTATTGGATGACTCGCTTGTAGGCGGGCTCGAAAGCCGACGGATCAGCGGGGTTGTCGATGATGAAAGTGATCTTGGTGGCCATGAGAGGCCCTCCTAGTGTGGTGAATTGATCAGTTGTGGTGGATGGACTGAGGGTCGGGCTGTGGTTCCGAACGATCGACGCCTCGTGGTGACAATGGGCGGCCCGTCAGAGCGGCCCGTTGCCCGGTTACTTCGTGTGCTTTGCGGCCTTCTCGATGACGTGGGCGACCGTGTTCGGCTCCTTCACCATGGCGAGGTGTCCTGCATCGACCTTGGTGACCGACGAGTCAGCTCGGTGGGCCATCTTGAGCTGGAGCGACAGCGGGATGCTGGCGTCCTTGGTGCCCGCGACGTACCAGGAGGGCAGCTTGGTCCACGCCTGCTCGCCGGTGGCCGTCTCGCTCACGGCGCCGAAGGTGATGGGGCGCTGCTTGGAGTAGAACTCGGCCTGCGTCGCCTTCGGGAGACCGTTCGCGAAGCCGGGCCCGAAGGCTTCCTCCTTCAGGAAGAGGTCTGCGTCGCCGTTCGTGGCGCCCGGGTAGGGGACGGTGTCGAAGAGCTGGGTCGGGTCAACCGGTCCAGCGCTGTTCAGCAGCCCGAGCACGCTTTCACCCTTGGCCGGAACGAACGCGTCGACGTACACGAGACCGCGCACGTCGGGGTCGGTCAATGCGGCCTGGCCCACGACGGCGCCGCCGTAGGAGTGCCCGACGAGGATGACCGGCCCACTGGTGCGGGTCTTGAGGAAGGACGCCAGGTAGTCCGAGTCCCCGCTCAGGGAGCGAAGCGGGTTGGCGAAGTCGAGGACGTCGTACCCGTCCTTCGTCAGGATGTTCTGCACCTTGTCGAAGGAGCTGGCGTCAGTCCACGCGCCATGCACGAGGACCACGGTCGGCTTGGCCGCCGAGTGCTTGGGGGAGTCGGCAGAGGCCGCCCCGGACGTGAGTCCCGTTCCGAGTGCCACTCCCGCCACCGCAGCGATGCTTGCGGCGATGGTGATGAGGCGCTTCTTGGGGCTCCAGGTTGAAACGGTGGTGTGGGTCATGATCTCTTTCTTGTCCTGGCCGAGCACGGGACCTTCCCGTGTTGTAGAGTTACTAGTACGTCTACAAGAGTGACAGTAGGCTTCGACCTCGGTTCGCGCAAGCTATGCCGAGAAAAAATTCTTGACAGCAGGAAGGATGACGACATGACACAGGCAGGTGAAGAAGCGGGAGCACAGAACGTCCCGCAGCGGGGCTCCACACGGGATCGCATCCTCGAAGCGGCGACGGTGCTCTTCTACGAGAACGGGATCCGCGCCACCAGCGCGGATCGGGTGATCGAGCGAGTGGGGATCACGAAAGTCACCTTCTACCGTCACTTCCGGACGAAGGATGACCTCGTCGTGGCCTATCTCGAGCGGCGCGCCGCTTGGGAGCGCAGCGCGGTCGACCATGCTCGGGCCTCCAGCACGAGCGCGCTCGAGGCACTCCGGCTCATGGCTCAGGGCATCGGCGGGGAGAGTTGCCGTCCGGGCTTCCGCGGCTGCCCCTTCATCAACGCTGCCGCTGAGTACCCTGACCCCGAGCACCCCGTTCGCGTGACGGTCGACGCTCACCGACGCTGGTTCCACCAAGCGATGGCCGAGATTGTCGAGCAGGCTCGGGTCCCCGACCTCGCGGTCGCCGCCGATCAGCTCGTCATGCTTCGAGACGGCGCCATGGTCAGCGGCTACCTCAGCGACCCTGAACGGGTAGCCGCAACCCTTGAGACCGGTTACCGCGCTGTCCTCGGGGCTGCGACCGTCTAGAGGCCGAGACCGGAGCGCTGCAGTATCCGCTGTCCGCCAGCGCCCCGCGTCCCTCGCCCCAGCTCAGCCTGCGCACCGCTCCCACAGCCCCGTCGCCGCTGCATCCCGGCTGCAGGCAGCACGCGCATGCTGAGTCCCGCAAGGGCGTCCCTGTACCTGGCCGGGTACGTTCGAAGCATGTCAATTGCCCTCCCGGACTCCGGGATCATCACGCAGCGCCCGATGCAGATGCCGAGCGCTCGTGGCCCGCTCAGCCGGGAGCTTCAGCGCATCCTGTCCGGCGATGCGGACGCAGAAGCGCTGCTCGACGTTGCTCACACCGTCGTCGCCGACTCCCCGGACGTCGTCCGCGACGATGATCTGCAGCTCGCCCTGTTCGTCCTGTACGAGCTCCACTACGGCGGGATCAGCGGTGTCGACGATCGATGGGAGTGGAACCCGGCACTCATCGCCGCGCGCACCGTTCTCGAGGACGCCTTCGAAGCCGCGCTCCGGGACCGTGTTCCCGTGCCCGAGCGCCCGGAGGCGACCTCCGCAGCAGTGAGCGCGTGTCTCTTCGAACTGACAGCGGCCGACGCAGGTCCGAGCGTCTCGCGGTACCTCGCGCGCCGAGCGACCGAGGAGCAGGCTCGCGAGTTCCTGGTGCAGCGGTCCGTCTACACGCTCAAGGAGGCCGACCCCCACAGCTGGGCGATCCCGCGTCTGTCCGGTCGTGCGAAGGCGGCACTGGTGGAGATCCAGTCCGACGAGTACGGGGGCGGCCGCCCGCACCGGATGCACAGTGCGATCTTCACTCGCACAGTGCGCGCTGCCGGGCTCGACGACGCGTACGGTGCGTACGTCGACCAGGTCCCCGCGATCACCCTCGCGGCCGTCAACACGATGACCCTGTTCGGCCTGCACCGACGCCTTCGCGGCGCCGTCGTGGGGCACCTCGCGGCCTTCGAGATGACGTCGTCGATCCCGAGCAAGTTCTACGCGGACGGGTTCCGGCGGCTCGGATACGACTCGGATGCGACGTGGTACTTCGACGAGCACGTCGAAGCAGACGCGGTGCACGAACAGATCGCGGGGAGTGATCTGGCTGGCGGCCTCGCCGAATCCGACCCCGAACTGCTCGATGACATCCTCTTCGGAGCGGCAGCGTGCCTGACCGTGGAGGGCTGGGCCGGCGAGCACATGCTCACCGCCTGGTCCGACGACCGGACTTCGCTGCGCACCGCGATCACCGGATGAGCGACGCGCACCCCCTGTCGGGCGAAGACCAGCATGACGACGAGGTGTCGATCGTTGCCTACCCGAACGGCCCGTTCCTCGTGAGGGGCCCGGTCAGGTTCACGACACCCGACGGCGAAGCGCTCCCGCCGGGGCGTCGGACGGTGGCCCTCTGCCGCTGCGGAAAATCTCTGCGCAAACCGTTCTGCGACGGTACCCACAAGATGATCGGGTTCGTCACCGAACCGGAACCGAGACCGGAACACGACTGATCAGGGATCGGCCGGGCGGCGCAGGGAGGCGCACGGTCCCGCGTACGCACAGTGCGCGGGACCGTGCGCGTCAGGACTGCTGGTCGGCCTCCGCGGCGTCCGCCAGGTCCGTCCGCGTGTTCGCGTGGATCGGCTCGCTGTGCCCGAACGTCTTCGCGGCCGCGCGCAGGCGCCCGACGAACTCCCGGTCGTCCATCTCGAGCTCGTCCTCTTCCGCGTCCTCGATGACGATCTCGCTCGATGGTCCGATGAGGATCTTCGTGGTGGTCATCGTCCCGTCGTCGGCAACCGCGGGCACGTCGACGGTGTCGGCCCGGTCGCCTCCGGCGAGGGCTGCGGCGTACTCGATCACGGCATCGGCGACGTCGTCACCGACCAGGATCGTGGTGCCGTCGTAGTGGATGTGCTTCATCGCGTGCTCCTTCCCCGACCCATTGAAACCTGCGGCTCGGGAACCGGTTTCAGGATGACCGCTGCACGCGGTGGCCCGGTTCCTCGGCGGGCAGCGGAGCCGGGAGGGAGCGGGACTTCTGACGGAGCGCTCACCGGAGGGCGGCTGCACCGAGCGTGGCGGTCCACCCGAGGGAGATCACGCCGGCACCGATCAGGGTCTTCACCACGCCACCGAGGACGAACGGGTACAGCCCGTACTGCAGGGTCTGCGGCACGTCGAGGCCGAGCGCCACCGCGAGCCAGGCCATCCCGGCGACGAAGGTCACGACGGTGCCGAGGGCGAAGGACAGCAGCGCGTTCCGCAGCGGCCGGTCACCGAAGCGCTCCGCGACCCAGCCGACCAGGGCCGCGGCGGCGACGAAGCCGACGACGTAGCCGCCGGAGGGGCCGACGAGCACGCCGACGCCGGCCGAGCCGTCCGCGAAGACCGGCAGCCCGACGACGCCGAGCAGCGCGTAGACGAGCATCGACAGGGCGCCGCGACGGGCACCGAGGGCACTGCCGACGAGCAGCACGGCCAGGGTCTGCCCGGTGATCGGGACGGGCCAGAGTGGGACGGACACCTGCGCGGCACCGGCGGTCAGCAGCGCGCCGCCGAGGACCAGGGCAGTGCTGACGACCGCGGTGCGGGGGAGCAGGGCGTCGGCGAGCGGACGGTGTGCGGCGGGGGTGATCGTGGTCATGGTGGTTCCTCGCTGGTGAGAGGGAGCGGCGGGAGAAAGGGGTCAGACCGCGACGGCGGCCAGCAGCGACTCGGCGTCGCGCCGGGCGTCGGCCACGGCGGCGGTGTCGAGGCCGCAGGCGCGCAGGCAGGTCGCGACGATGGCGTCACGGTCGGCGGCCCGCACGGGGCCGGATCGCCGGAGCTGGATGACGGTCTCGGCGATCTGGATCAGCACGGCGCCGAGCCGTGACGGGGAGACACCGGCGGCGACGTCCGGGGCGGCAGCGCGCGAGCCGAGGCGCCCGTAGGCCTCCTGCAGTTCGACCCGCTCGGCCCGGAACCCGTCGTAGCGCTCACCCTGCACCTCGGGCAGCAGGTACAGCGTGCCGATGTTGTGCGGTGTGCGGGCCAGGGTGTCGACGTCGGCGACGACCAGCGCGGCGAGGGCAGCGGTCGCCGAGGCGGACTCGGGCACGAGCTGCTCGAGACCGCGGACCAGCTCGAGGCTCGGGCGCACCGAGGTCGTGAGCAGCTCGACGAGCATGTCGTCCTTGCCGGCGAAGTGGTAGTACAGCGAGGCCTGGCGGATCCCGACCCGCTCGGCGATCGCCCGGGTCGAGGTCGCGCTGATGCCGTTCTCGACGAACAGCGCGGCGGCGGCGTCGAGGATCTGGTCGCGGGGGCTCAGGGCGGAGTCGGCGTTCGGCACGGCCCTCGGGCGGCCGGGGCGCACGGGCCGGTCGTCGGGGGTCATGCCCCCATCCTGACAGCCGGTGTCCGTCACGACTGCTCCCGGTAGGCGCGCCAGCCGCCGTGGTGGGTGATGTCCTCGGCACCCTCGACCGCGAAGGGCTCGACCAGGAACCCGGTGACGTCGGTGCCGTCGTCGAGCGCCACGGTGCCGATCGCCATGGGTGCCGGCAGGGCCGCGACGAAGGTGCCGAAGCCGGCGGCGGGCAGGCGCCAGACCTCCCCGACGATGCCCGAGCCCGAGCCCGAGCCCGAGCCCGAGCCCGACCCCGGCGCAGCAGCGCCGGACGCGACCGGTCCCACGCGGACCAGCCCGGGCTTGGGCGGCACCGTGTCGAGGGCGTACAGCCGGTAGTCGGGGGTGGTGCGGGCCTCCCGGACGAACGATCCGCCGGACGCGACCAGCTGGCCGTTCAGCGGCTGGTCGCGCAGGTGCGCGCCGACGACCAGCAGGTCCACGGTCGGGGCGGCGAAGGCGGACGCCAACGCCGCGAGGCGGCGGTCGCTGAACGCCGGGCCGGTGAGCATGACGCCGAACGGCAGCCCGTCGACGAAGCCGGCGGGCACGGCGAGCGAGGCCATGTCGAGCAGGTTCGCGAAGTTCGTGTAGCGACCCATCCGGCTGTTCGCGCCGATCGGGTCCGCCGCGACCTGGTCGAGCGTCGGGTGCCACGTCGTCGTCGGGGTGAGCAGCGCCGTGATGCCCGCGAGCGCGGCGCGACCCGCGGCGCCGAACGCGTCGAGTCGTTCCTGGTCGGCGAAGAGCTCCGCGGCGGTCGGTCGCGCGCCACCGAGCACGATCGCGGCGACCGACGGGTCGAGGTCGGCGCCGATCTCGTCGCGGTGGGCCTCGATGTGGGCGCCGACGGCGGCGTACCGCTCGGCGACGAAGGCGCCGTCGTACAGCAGGGTCGCGGCGTCCAGGAGCGGTGCGATGTCCACCTCGACCACCCGGTGTCCGAGCGCGCGGAACCGGTCGACGGCCGCGGCGAACGCCTCGGCCCAGCCGGGCGCGAGCCCCTCGAGCTGTGACGGCAGCGGCACCGCGATGCGCGGGACGGCGGGCAGGTCGGCGAGGGCGAGGTCGGGCCGCGCGAGCGGGTCGACGTCGTCCGGACCGGCCATCAGCTCGGCCGCCGTGCGGGCCAGGTCGAGCGACCGGGCGAACACCGTGACGCAGTCCTGCGAGCGGCAGGCGGGGACCACCCCGGTGTTCGGCACGAGCCCCTTCGTCGGCTTGACCCCGACCAGGTTGCCGAGTGCGGCCGGCACCCGGCCGGACCCGGCGGTGTCGGTGCCGAGTGCGAAGTCGACGATGCCAAGGGCGACCGCCGTGGCGGAGCCGCTCGACGAGCCACCCGAGATGCGGGTGGGGTCCCAGGCGTTGCGGACCGCGCCGAAGGGCGAGCGGGTGCCGACCAGGCCGGTGGCGAACTGGTCGAGGTTCGTCTTGCCGACGACGACGGCGCCGGCGGCACGGAGCCGGGCGACGGCGGTGGCGTCGGCAGTGGGTGTGTACGCGTAGGAGCGGGCGGCTGCGGTGGTGGGCAGGCCGGCGACGTCGATGTTGTCCTTCACGGCGAACAGGAGTCCGGCCAGGGGGAGCGTCGGGTCGACGGCTTCGGCATCCGCCAGGACGGACGCGCGGTCGCGCAGGGTGATCCAGACCTCGGGCCGGTCGACGGCGTCGAGGCGGGCGAAGGCGTCGTGGACGCGGGCGGCGGCGCTGGCGGCGGCGCCCACGGCGGCGCTCGCCGCGGTGGTCCCGCTCATGCTGCCGCTCCGATCGCGGCGAGGACCTGCCCCGGCGCGACCTGGTCGCCCGGTTTGATGTAGACCTCCAACACGTGTCCCTGCACCGGTGCGTGCACCATCGACTCCATCTTCATCGCCTCCACGGCCAACAACTTCTGTCCCTCGTCCACCCGGTCGCCCGGTCGCACGTCCACCTGCCACACCGTCGAGGTGAAGGGGGCGTACACGGCGGTCGACCCCTCCGGCACCGTGACGGCGTCCGCCACCACGGCGGCGGGTTCGTCGCGCACGTCGAACTCACCCGATGCCCGCCACCGCTCCTTCTCCTCGCCGAACGCCCGGGCCTGCTGCGCCCGGAAGTCCGCGATCGACCCCGCGTTCTCGCCGAGGAACCGGTTGTACGACGCGATCGAGAACTCGCCCTCGACGGTCTCGAACGAGCCCCGCCCGGCGTCCGTCTCGGCGCGCAGCTCGAGCAGTTCGTCGGCACCGACCGGGTACCACTCGATCCGGTCGAAGAACCGCAGCGCCCACGGGTTCTCCTGGAACAGCCCGCCGCGGCGGAACCGGTTCCAGATCTGCACGGTGCGGCCGACGAACTGGTAGCCGCCGGGCCCCTCCATGCCGTAGATGCACAGGTAGGCGCCGCCGATGCCGACGGAGTTCTCGGCGGTCCAGGTGCGGGCCGGGTTGTACTTCGTGGTGACGAGCCGGTGCCGGGGGTCGAGCGGGGTCGCGACCGGGGCGCCGAGGTACACGTCGCCGAGGCCGAGCACCAGGTAGCTCGCGTCGAACACGGTGCGGAAGACGTCGTCGACGCTCTCGAGCCCGTTGATGCGACGGATGAACTCGATGTTCCACGGGGTCCACGGAGCGTCGTTCCGCACGCCGTTCATGTACCGCTCGATCGCCAGGCGGGTGGCCGGGTCGTCCCACGACAGCGGCAGCTTGACGGTGCGCGACGGCACGACGAGCTGGTCGGTCGGCGGGATCTCGTCCTCGAGCTCGCGGAGCAGCCCCGCCACGTCGCGCGCCTTGAGCACGGAGGCGTCGGTGTGCACCTGCAGCGAGCGGATGCCCGGCGTGATGTCGAGGATCCCCTTCGGCGTGTGCTCCCGCAGCTTCGTCATGAGCGCGTGCACGCGCATCCGCAGCGCGATGTCGAGGGTCATGTCGCCGTACTCGACGAGCACGTTGTCGTCGCCGTCGCGTCGGTACGCGACGCTCGGTCGCACGTCGGTCGCGTCCAGGCGGGCGATCACGCCGTCGTCGCCGTCGCCTCCGGTGGCGCCGTCACTCCCGGTGCGCGGCACCGTCCTGGAGGCCCGGTGTGCGTCGAGCGCGGCGGCGTCGGCTTCGCGGACGGGGACGAACCGGACCGTGTCACCGGGTCGGAGCTGGCCCAGCTTCCACAGGTCGCCGCTGGCGACCACGGCGGGGCAGACGAACCCGCCGAGCGAGGGGCCGTCCGGTCCGAGGATGATCGGGGTGTCCCCGGTGAAGTCGATCGCACCGACCGCGTAGGGGGTGTCATGGATGTTCGAGGGGTGCAGACCGGCCTCGCCGCCGTCGGTCCGTGCCCACTCCGGCCGGGGTCCGATCAGCCGGATGCCGGTGCGTGCCGAGTTGTGGTGCACGGCGTAGTCGGTGGCGTAGAAGACGTCGAGGTCGGCGCGGGTGAAGAAGTCCGGTGCTGCGTGCGGGCCCTCGGTGACGCCGATCTCCCACGCGTCGGAGAGCGCGGTGCGGCGGTCCGCCGGGGTCGGCCCGCCGACGAGGCCCAGGCGGGCGCCCGCCGGGAACGCGGGGTGCGGGGCGTCCGAGTCCGGGGAGCCCGGGCGCAGGACGTCGCCGGCGAGCAGGGCCCGACCCGCGTGCCCGCCGAAGCCGCCGAGCGTGAAGGTCGCGGTCGAGCCGAGGTACGTGGGGACGTCGAAGCCGCCCCGGACGGCCAGGTAGGTGCGGAGGCCCGGACCGGGGGCGGTGCCGATCGACAGGGTCTGGCCGGCACCGACCTCGACCGGCTCCCACAGGGCCACGGGGTCGCCGTCGAGGGTGACGGGTGCCGCGGCGCCGGTGACCGCGACCACAGTGGCGGCCGAGAACCGGAGCGTCGGGCCGGTGGCGGTGACCTCGAGCGCGGGGGCGCCGTCCGGGTTGCCCACGGCGCGGTTCGCCTCGGCGAAGGACGCCGCGTCGAACGGGCCGCTCGGCGGGACGCCCACCTGCCAGTACCCGACCCGGCCGGGCAGGTCCTGGATCATCGTCATGGTGCCCGGGGCGACGACATCGATGCGCGGGTCCGGGTCCTCGGTCGCGTCGAGCGTCGAGGTGGAGTGCGTGGCGGTGCGCAGCTCGAGGTCGTCGGTCAGCGCACGGAGGAGCCCGGCGTTCGTGACGATGCCGTCGATGCGGGTGACCGCGAGCCCGTCGCGCAGCAGGTCGAGGGCGTCGTCGCGGGTCTCCCCGGTGGCGATCACCTTGGCGAGCATCGGGTCGTAGAACGCGGACACCTCGGAGCCCGTCTCGACCCAGCCGTCGACGCGGATGCCGGTGCGCTCGCCGGATGCGGTGGTCGCGCTCGGGAACACGGCCTGGGTGACGAGGCCGCTGGAGGGCAGCGAGCCCTTCGCCGGGTCCTCGGCGTAGACGCGGGCCTCGACGGCGTGGCCGTTCGGGGTCCAGGTGCGGTCGAAGACGTCGGGGTCGATGCCGGTGGCGCCGTCGCGGGCCAGGCGGAGCATGAGTTCGACGAGGTCGACACCGAACACCTCTTCGGTGACGGGGTGCTCGACCTGCAGGCGGGTGTTCACCTCGAGGAACGAGGCCTCTTCGCGCACCGGGTCGTAGACGAACTCGACGGTGCCGGCGCTGCGGTACGCGACGCTCTCGGCCAGGCGGCGCGCGGACGCGTGGAGTTCGGCGCGGACGTGCTCGGGGAGCGCCGGGGCCGGGGCTTCCTCGATGACCTTCTGGTTGCGGCGCTGCAGTGAGCAGTCGCGGTCGCCGATCACCGCGACGCGGCCGTTCCCGTCGCCGAAGAGCTGGACCTCGACGTGCCGAGCCGGCCGGACCAGGCGTTCGAGGAAGATCCCCGCTGACCCGAAGTTCGCCGCAGCCAGGCGGACGACGCTCGTGTACGCGTCGCGGACCTCGTCGAGGGTCGAGCACGCCTGCATGCCGATCCCGCCGCCGCCCCCGGTGGCCTTGAGCATGACGGGCAGGCCGATGCGCTCGGCCTCGGCCACGGCGTCGTCGACGCTGGCGAGCAGGCCGGTGCCGGCGAGCATCGGGACCCCGGCGGCGGCGGCGAGTTCGCGGGCGGTGTGCTTCGCGCCGAACCGGACGATCTGGTCGGCGGTCGGCCCGACGAACCGGATGCCGGCGTCGTCGCAGGCGCGGGCGAAGTCGGTGTTCTCGGACAGGAACCCGTAGCCGGGGTGGACGAGTCCGGCGCCGGTGTCCTTCGCCGCCTGCACGACGGCGTCGATGCGCAGGTACGAGTCGCGGGCGGGGGCCGGTCCGAGGCGGACGGCGGTGTCGGCCTCGCGGACGTGGGGTGCCGCGCGGTCGGCGTCCGAGTAGACGGCCACGGTCCGCATGCCGAGGGCCTTGGCGGAGCGGATGATGCGGCGGGCGATCTCACCGCGGTTCGCGACGAGCAGGGTGTTCGGATCGAGGGTCACGGTGTCGGCAGCGCTCCTGGTGTCGGCGGTGGGGTCGGGCGCGGCGGTCACGGCTGGACCACGATCATGCGCAGCGGGGTGCAGGAGAAGTCGTTGCAGGGGTTGTTCATCTGCGGGCAGTTCGAGACGACGACGAGGACGTCGCGCTCGGCCCGGACGGCGACCCGCTTGCCCGGGGCACTCATGCCGTCGACGATCCCCAGGGCGCCGTCGGCCTCGACCGGCACGTTCATGAACCAGTTGAGGTTCGACACGATGTCGCGCGCACCGAGCCCGTGGCGACCGGCCTCGGCCAGGAAGTTCTCGCGGCAGCCGTGCTGGTACTGGGTGTGGTGCCCGTAGCGCAGCGTGTTCGACTCCTTCGAGCACGCGCCGCCGATGGTGTCCTGGCGGTCGATCTCGTTCGCGACGACGGTCATCAGTGGGCGGCCCTCGTTCGACATCAGCACGGTGCCGGTCCGGACGTAGGCGTTGCCCTGCGCGGCGAGGGTGTCCGGCACGCTGTACCGCTCGTCGGGATCGTCGGCGTCGTAGAGCAGGCAATCGGCGCTCTGGTTGCCGCCGACGTCGACGATGGTGAGCACCTGTCCGGCGCGGACCACGGCGGACCACGGGGCAAGCGGTGCCACTCGGTCGTCGCGGACCACGGCGCCGGGCACCAGCGACTCGCTCCAGTCGAGGGCGACGTCGGGGGCGTGGACGGCCCCGACGGGGACGGTGGAGGTGAGCGTGTCGGTCGTCGTTCCGGTCATCAGAGGCCTCGCGCTTCCGCGTAGTCGATCGAGTTCAGGTAGGCGCGGGTGAGCTCCGGCGTCACGCCGAAGCGCGCGTCGGCCGCGGTCGTCGGAGCGCCACGCCAGGCGTGCACCCGCAGCGGGCCGACGGCGTAGTCCGGGCGCGGGTCGATCGGGTGCGCGACGTTCGCGACCAGCACGAGCAGCGGCAGTTCGGCGACGAGCGTGACGTGGGTGTCGGTGCCCGCCGAACCGGTGAAGGTCATCGCCCCCTCGTCGTCGATCCGGACGCCCTGGAAGAACGAGACGCTCGGCGGCAGGTCCCGCTTCGTCAGCCCGTGCTTGGCGGCGGCCTTCGCGAACAGCGACCGGCCGCTCGGGGAGCGTCCCTCGGGTGCCGCGTCGCCGTACTTCCGCTCGTTCCAGGCGTCGGTCGAGGTGCCGCAGAACGCGTCGTGGTGGCCGGACGTGTCCTCGAGCACCGTCGCCAGTGCTCGGCCGTCCCCGCTCAGCAGCGGCGAGCCCTGGCCGAGGTAGGCCTGCCACGGGATCTTCTGGGTGTCGGCGACGTTGAGGCGCTCCCACGGTTCGAGGGCGTTGAACACCAGGACGTTGGCGCAGGCCTGACCCGTCGGGTCGTCGAACCGCAGCCGCGAACCCCGTGCCAGCACCTTGTGGGTGTACCCACCCGGGGCCACCGTCTCGGCCCAGACGAGTTCTGCGGGGTCGACTGCCGGCGGGGCGAACGGCGACGACGATGCCGGCAGGTACGGCATGTACTCGGACTGTGCGCCGGCTTGCGCGCGGGCGTCGGAGCGCGAGGCGAGCACGCTGTCGGTCTGGTGGAGTTCGCGCATGGGGGGTCCTTCCGGATCAGGCTTCGACGGGGGCGGGGACCGAGGCGGTGGTCGGGACCTCGGCCAGGGTGATCGGCCCGTGCGTGCGGTGCCGCCAGCTCGACCAGGCCCAGCCGACGAGCAGCACGCCGCCGATGAACAGCAGGGCGCTGTACTGCAGCCACCACGAGTTGCCGGTGAGGTCGTAGATCTCCGGCCGCGGCCAGATGAGGTTGATCGCCATGCCGATCTGGAACGCCACGGCCAGGGCGTTCACCGGGATGCCCCAGCGCCCGAGGGTGAACAGCGGCTTGCCGTCCTCGTCCACCCCGGTCGGCAGCCCCGTGCGACGGAGCCGGATGCGCTGGACCAGCAGTGGTCCGGTGACACCGAGGTAGGCCAGGTACAGCATCGCGATGCACAGGCTCGACAGGGCGGTGAAGATCGCCGACTGCCCGATGTTGACGGCGAGCGCGAGGCCCGCGCCGACCCCGACGACGATCGACGCGGCGATGGGCGTCCCCGTGCGGGGCGAGACCCGGGCGAGCGTGCGGTGGAAGGGCAGGGCCTTCTCGCGGGCCATCGAGTAGACCATCCGTGCACCCGCGGTCTGCACGGCGAGGGTGCAGGCGAAGACGGCGACCGCGACGGTGCACAGGAGCAGCCGGCCGAAGACGTCACCGAGGGTCGAGGTGATCACCCAGGCGAGGCCCTGCGTGGCGAGGTTGCCGTCGGTCAGGCTCGGCGCCGCGACGAGGGCGCCGATGATGAGCAGCCCGCCGCCGAGTCCCGACACGGTGAGTGCGCGGACGATCGTCTTCGGGGTGGTGCGGCGCGGGTTGTGCGTCTCCTCGGCGAGTTCACCGGCGGAGTCGAAGCCGACCATGACGTACGCGGCCATCAGGGACGACGCGAGCCAGGCCCAGATGTACGGCTCGGTGCTCGTCGACCCGGCAGTGGTGAAGACGACGGAGGCGCTGCGGTGCGGCAGGAGGAACAGCGCACCGATGAGCACGATCACGCCGACGATCTCGATGAGCACGCCGAAGCTCGTCACGCGGGCCATCAGCCGGACGCTCGTGATGTTCACGATCGTCGTGACGACGAGCATCACGAGGCCGAGCACCACCGCGTTCGCGGCACCCGTCGGGGAGGCGACGGAGGGGTCCGCACCGGGGCCACCGACGACCTGGAACCCGTCCCAGATCGCGGGCAGCACGGCCTGCACGGCGATGGCGGCCACCGCGACGGTGAGGATCTGGCCGATGATCATCGTCCAGCCGGTGAACCACCCGAACCGGGCACCCGCCAGGCGGCTCGACCACTGGAAGATCGCGCCGGAGATCGGCCAGCGGGCCGCGAGCTGCGCGAAGTTCAGCGCGACGAGCAGCTGGCCACCGAAGACGAGCGGCCACGCCCAGAAGAACGCCGCGCCGCCCAGCCCGAAGCCGAGTCCGAACAGCTGGAAGACCGTGGTGAGGATCGAGACGAAGGAGAAGCCCGCCGCGAAGGAGGAGAACGAGCCGACCCCGCGGTGGAGCTCCTGCTCGTAGCCCAGGCGAGCGAGCCCCTGGGTGTCGACGTCGGACGTGGCGCGCGGTGCGTGGAGCGGTGCTTGCGGAGAACGCATGACTGCAGACCTTTCGCGGAGTACCTGTCGGGTGACAGGTAGTGCGACCAGTGTCGTGCGGCCCTGTGTCGCCGCCGTTGCCCGCCTGTTTCGAGTGCGTGACGGCGGGCCTCGGCGTGTAAACGTTCCGAGTCGGAGCGGGTGGAGGACAACACCTGTGGACAATAGGGATCCAAACCGATGTAGATTGGATCCGTCAAGTCCGCAGCGCGAAAGGCACGTCGTGATCCAGACCGTCCTCGGGCCCGTCGAGTCGACGGCGATCGGTGCGGCGTCGATGCACGAGCACCTGCTCACCGACGCCAGCGCCCTGCAGCGGCCCGGAGTCGAAGCGCTGGAACCGAGCCTCGCCGTCACCGCGGACCTCGCGGCGGCCCTGCGGTGGAGCCAACTCGCGCTGGCCGACAACCTGCGACTCGACGACGTCGATCTGCTCGCTGACGAGCTCCGCATCGCCCGGGGCAGCGGCCTCGGGCTCGCGGTCGACCTGAGCTCCCTTGGCTTCGGCCCGGACCACGGCCGGCTCCCCGAGCTCTCGCGGGCGAGCGGTGTCGGGATCGCCGCCGGCTACGGGGCCTACCTGCCGCGCCTAGTGCCCGAGTGGTACACGGTGCTGAACACCGACGCGCGGCAGGCGCTGTTCGAGCGCGCGCTCACCGAAGCCGTCCCCGGCACGGACTACCGCGCAGCACTGCTCGGCCTGATGGGGACGACCGCTGCGTTCGGGACCGCTGACGGCCTGGAGGAACGCCGGAGCCTCACCGCCGCAGCCTGGGCAGCGGCGTCGACCGGTGCGACCGTCGTCGTCCGGCTCGCCGCCGACGCCCGGAACGGCCTCGAGGTGCTCGCGCACGTCGTGGCCGAGGGTGTCGACCCGAGCCGCGTCGTCTTCTCGACCGTCGACGAGTTCCTCGACCTGCCGTACCTGCGCGACCTCGGACAGGCCGGCGCCGTGCTCGAACTCTGCTTCGGCAACGAGGGCTCACACGTCGGCCGCATCCGGAACGCCAGTGACCCCCAGCGAGTCGATGCCTTCCTCGCGCTGCGCGAGTCCGCACCGGGAACACGCTGGGTCTTCGGCCACGCGACCTGGACGAAGGGGCAGCTCCGTCGGTACGGCGGACACGGCCTCGACCACCTGACCGCCCGCGTCGTCCCCGGCCTCCGGGCGCTCGGCGTGCCGGACGACGTCCTCACCCGCATCACGGTCGACGAGCCCGCACGACTGCTCGACCGTCCCTGAACCCACCTGAACCCACCCGCAACGTCACGCACCGCGTCCCACGTCCCACGCCCCACGGAGGAACCGTCATGAGAGACACGCTCGCCCCCCTCGCCCCGCTCGAGCCGTTCCTCGTCGACGGCACCTGGACCGCCCCCGAGGGCGCCGAGCTCCTGGACGTCCTCGACCCCGCCACCGAGGTGCTGCTGACCCGCGTGCCGCAGGCCGGTCCCGCCGACGTCGACGCCGCCGTGGCCGCCGCCCGCCGGGCGCACGAGGACCGCCGGTGGAGCGGGATGAGCCCCCACGACCGCAGCCGGATCCTGAACCGGGTCGCGGACCTCATCGAGGAGCGCCTCGAGGACCTCGCCGTGCTCGAGACCCGTGACAACGGCAAACCGATCGAGCGCTCGCGCGCCGACACCGCGACCTCGGCCCGGGTGTTCCGCTACTACGCAGGTGCCCCGTCCCGCCTGACCGGCACCGTCGTGCCCGTCGACGGCGGCCAGCACCACGTGTACACGACCCTCGAACCGGTCGGCGTCGCGGCGCTCATCCTGCCGTGGAACTTCCCGATCATGACCGGAGCGTTCAAGCTCGCCCCGGCGCTCGCCGCGGGGTGCACCGTCGTCGTCAAGCCCGCCGAGCAGACCCCGCTCACGATGCTCCGCGTCGCCGCGATCTGCGAGGAGGCCGGTGTGCCCGCCGGCGTCGTCAACGTCCTGACCGGCGACGGCCGGGTCGGTGCCGCGCTCACCGCGCACCCCGGCGTGGACAAGGTCTCGTTCACCGGCAGCACCGAGGTCGGTCGCAAGGTGATGACCGCTGCGAGCGCGGACTTCAAGCGCCTGACGCTGGAGCTCGGCGGCAAGAGCCCCAACATCGTGTTCGAGGACGCCGACCTCGACGCCGTCGTGGTCACCGCCATGCGAGCGTCGTTCGGGCACTCCGGGCAGATGTGCACCGCCGGCAGCCGACTGCTCGTGCAGCGGTCGGTCCTCGACGAGGTGACGGAGCGCCTGGTCGCCGCCGTCCGGAAGGTCGCCGTCGGTGACGGGCTCGACGGCGGGATCACCGTCGGCCCGCTCGTCTCCGAGGAACAGCGGCAGCAGGTGCTCGGCTACATCGAGCAGGGCAAGGCCGAGGGGGCGACGGTCGCGGTCGGCGGCGGCGTGCCCGAGCGCCCGGGCTACTACGTCGAGCCGACCCTCTTCACCGGGGTGTCGAACACGATGACCATCGCCCGCGAGGAGATCTTCGGCCCGGTCGTCGGCGTCATCCCGTTCGAGGACGAGGACGAGGCCATCGCCATCGCGAACGACCAGACGTACGGCCTCGCCGCCGGCGTCTGGACCCGCGACCTGTCCCGTGCCCACCGGATGGGCCAGCGGCTGCACGCCGGCACCGTGTGGGTGAACACCTACAACCTGTTCGACCCCGCGCTGTCATTCGGCGGCGTCGGCGAGTCCGGCCTCGGCCGTGACCTCGGCGAAGAGGCGCTCCGCGCGTTCTGCGAGTCGAAGAGCGTCGTCATCGCGCTCTGACCCCCGATCAGCGCGGGCGGCACTCCAGGCTCAACCAGAGTTCGAAGCAGGCGCTCCGCGACAGGGCGGTCGCGCCGATCGACGCACGGCCCATCCGGCCGACGTCCGGACCGAACACGTCGAACAGCAGGTCGCTCGCTGCGTTCGACACCTGGTTGAGCTGCTCGAACCCGGGCGCGCAGAGCACGAAGCACAGTCCGCGGGACAGCGCGGTGACCTCGTCGAGGGAGCCGAGGGCGTACCGGATCATGCCGAGGGCGTTGACGGCGGTGTACCGGGCGGCCTCCTGCGCCTGCTCGAGCGTGACGTCGATCCCGACCGATCCGGGGTGCAGCATCGTGCCGTCGCGCGACTCCGGCGTCATGCCGCTCAGTTCCAGCAGGTCTCCCGTGCGGTGGAACGCTCGGAGCGAGCTGCCGTAGCGGCCGCCGTACGGCGGGTTCGCGTAGTCGGGGATGACGAGTCCGAGTTCCTGCGCGCGGGCTTCAGCGGAGTGGTCCATGGGGCAACAGTATCCGGCGCTGGCGTGAATGGATACAACCTGATTATGATGGGATCCATTCAGCGTCCGGGGGTGACGCGCACGAGGAAGGACCCGCCACATGACGATCGGTCTCGATGACGGCACGATGGCCGTCGCGGCAGGGACGGTGATCGACGTGGCCGCCGAGCGCGCCCGCACCGCCGGCACCGCGGGACGCCACTACTTCAACGCGGCCGGCGCGGGCCTGGTCAGCGACGGCGTCCTGGAGGCGGTGGTCACCCACCTGCGCCGGGAACAGCGGGTGGGTGGGTACGAAGCCGCCAACCAGGTCACCGAGCAGGTCGCTGACGTCTACGCCGCGGCTGCCGCCCTGCTCCGGTCCGAGGCCGACGAGATCGCGCTGTTCGACAGTGCGACCAGCGGCCTGCGCGGCGTCTTCGACGCGCTGCGGCTCGGAGCGGGGGACACCGTCGTCGCTCCCCGTTCGAGCTACGTCAGCCAGGCACTCCGGCTGCTCGCCATGCGACGCCACGACGACGTACGACTCGTCGTCGTGCCGAGCGACCCCACCGGCGCGATGGACCTCGACGCCCTCGACGACGCCGTCTCCGGCGCCACCGGGCGGGTCGTCGTGAGCGCGGTGCACGTGCCGACCTCATCGGGTCTCGTCGAGCCGATCACGGCGATCAGCGCGATCGCCCGACGCCACGGCGCCCTGACGGTCGTCGACGCCACCCAGTCCGTCGGCCAGATCGACGTCGACGTGCGGGCCGTCGACTGCGACGCCCTCGTCACCACCGGTCGGAAGTTCCTGCGCGGACCGCGCGGCACCGGCCTCGCCTACCTGCGCCGCGGGGTGCTCGACGGCGTCGGCGCGTGGGCCCCGGATGTCCGCGGAGCCGTCTGGACCGGCGAAGATGAGTGGACGATGGACGGCACCGCGCGACAGCTCGAGACGTGGGAGTGCTCCGTCGCCGCGCGGCTCGGCCTCGGGGTGGCCCTGCGCGAGGCGCTCGAGCGCGGTCCGGCGGCGACCGAGACGCACCTGGTCGGCCTCGGTGCCCGCCTGCGCACCGCGCTCGCCGCCATGGACGGCGTCACCGTGGCGGACCCGCCCGCATCGCCGTCCGCGATCGTCACGTTCACGGTCGAGGGGGTCGCCGGCAAGGAGGTATCGGCCCGGCTCCGCCAGCGCAGCATCGACTCGATCTCGGTCCCCGCGAGCCACGCGCAGTGGGACCTCGGTGCCCGTGGCCTGCCGAGCGTCGTCCGGGTCTCGCCGCACGTCTACAACGACGACGAGGACGTCCGGGTCCTGCTCGACGGCGTCGCGGACGTCGTCGCCGAGGTCCGCGCGTGACGGCCGTGCACGACGTCGTCGTCCTCGGACTCGGCATCCACGGTTCCGCGACCACGTACGAGCTCGCGCGCCGCGGCCTGGACGTCGTCGCGGTCGAGCGCTTCGCCCCGGGGCACGAGCGCGGCTCGTCGCACGGGGCCACCCGGATGATCCGCCGCGCCTACCCGCACCCGGTCTGGAACGACCTCGTCGACCGTGCCTACCGTGGGTGGGACCGCTGGGGGACCGCGGCCGGCGCGCACTTCCTGCACCGGACGGGCGGACTGTACGCGCACCGGGGCGAGCCGACGATGCAGGGCGGGGCGAGCCTCCCGGCCGACCGCGCAGCCTGGCCGACGCTCGCGCCCTCGTTGCGTCCGCCCGAGACGTACGGCGCGGTCCACGACCCCGACGCCGGTGTGCTCGAGGCCGCGCGTGCGCTCGGGTTCGCGCAGTCCGCCGCCGCGGCGGCCGGCGCCGACCTGCGGTACGGCGAGACCGTGCTCGACTGGCAGGGCGACGACGGCGTCGTCACCGTCCGGACCGACGCCGGCAGCATCCGCGCCCGTCGGCTCGTCCTGGCCGGAGGCGCCTGGGCGTCGCAGCTGGTGCCCGAGGCCGCCGCGTTCTTCGAGGTCTGGCGCATCGTCACCCTCACCGCCCCGACCGGGCAGGTCGTGGCGCAGCCGCCGGCACTCGGCTGCTTCTCGGTCGACCTGCCGGAGGGACTCGTCTTCGGCCTGCCCGAGGCCGCG
Source organism: Curtobacterium sp. VKM Ac-1376 (assembly GCF_015351025.1). Lineage (GTDB taxonomy): Bacteria > Actinomycetota > Actinomycetes > Actinomycetales > Microbacteriaceae > Curtobacterium. Next base: position 99,032 of record NZ_JADKRV010000011.1, read on the forward strand.
GGATCCGGCGCGAAGATCGGGATCGACGCCGGCCCGGTGTGGGACCCCGACGTGCCCGTCGCCCCGCCGAACGACGCCGAGGTCGCGTACCTGGCCGAGCTCCTCGAACGGTTCGTGCCCGGCATCGTCACCACCGGCGGTGAGGCCGTCGCGTGCCTGTACACGATGACGCCGGACAAGCGGTTCGTCGTCGGCGCCCTGCCGGACCAGCCGGAGGTGCTCGTCGCCGCGGCCTGCTCCGGCCACGGCTTCAAGTTCGGGCCGGCGATCGGCGAGGCCGTCGCCGACCTGGTGCAGGGCATCGACCGCCCCGACCTCGACTTCCTGAGCCCCGCACGGATGGTGACCACCGCATGACCGCCACAGCAGCACCGCCCACCCGCCGGGTCGCCGTCGCCGCTCCGCACCCCGCCGCCCTGGACGCCGCAGCCGAGGCCGTGGCGGCTGGCGGGGACGCGATCGACGCCGCCCTCGCAGCAGCCACAGCACTGACCGTCGTCTACCCGCACCAGTGCAGCATCGGCGGGGACCTCGTCGCCCTCGTCCGGCGCCCCGGTCACCCCGTCGTCGCCGTGGTGTCCGCGGGTGCCGCACCCGCCGGCATCGACGCCGCCGCGCTCGCGCAGCAGGAACGGATGCCGCGGCAGGGCGCGCAGACCGTCACCGTCCCCGGCGTGGTCGCCGGGTGGCAGGCGATCGCCGCGCTCGGCGGCCGGCTCGGGCTCGGCGACCCGCTGACCCGCGCGGCACGACTCGCGGCCGACGGGATCCCCGTCTCCGCCGGCCTCGCCCGCGCGATCGCCGTCCGGACCGACGAGCTCCACGCCGACCCCGGGATGCGCGGGGTCTTCACGGACGGCACCGGGGCGCTGCTCGCCGAGGGGGGTCCGCTCGTGCAACCGGCGCTCGCCGAGACCCTGACCGAGCTGGCCGCCGACCCGGCCGCGATGTACCGGGGCCGGATCGCCGCCTCGATCACGGCTCGTCTGCGGGCGCTCGGCGGTGCACACACCGAGGCTGACTTCGCCGTCCACCAGGCCGAGCTGGTGGAGCCCTGTGGCACGACGATCGGCGGTGCCCGCTGGTGGGTCGCGCCGCCACCCACGCAGGGCGTCGTGCTGCTCGGGATCCTGCCGGAGGCGCTCGCCGACGCCACCCCGGACCTCGTCGACGCAGTGCACCGCGCCGCGCTGGTCCGCCAGGCGGAGCTCGGCGACCCCCGCGGCGGCGCGATCGACGTGGCCGCGATGCTCGACCCGCGCGACACCGGTCGGGTCGGCGAGCTGCCCCGGGCCGGTCGCGCCCTCGGCGACACCGTCGCGGTGACCGCGGCGGGCACCGACGGGACCGTCGTCACGCTCATCCAGAGCGTCTACCAGCTCTTCGGCTCCGGGATCCTCGACCCGGGGACGGGAGTGGTGCTGCACAACCGCGGCTCCGCGTTCAGCACCGACCCCGCGCACCCCGCCCACGTCGGACCGGGTCTGCGGCCGCCGCACACCCTGTTGCCGGTGATCGCCGAGACGGAGGACCTGGTGCTCGGCCTCGGCTGCCAGGGCGGCAGCGCCCAGCCGTGGATCCTCGCGCAGCTCGCCCGCGACCTGATCGCCGCGGACAGCGACCCCGACGAGGTCCTCGGCCGACCGCGGTTCGTGATCGGCGCCCGTGACCTCGGGCACGAGGTGATGACGCTCGTCGCCGAGCCCGGCTCCGAGGGCGCGATCGCCGCGGCCGAGGACCTCGGGCTGCCGGTGGCCCGCACCACCGGACCCGTCGACGAGGCCGGTCACGTGCAGGCGGTCCGGCTGCACGCCGACGGGCACCTCGACGCCGCGAGCGACCCCCGGGCGGACGGCCGCGCCGTCGTCCTCGACGCCCACTGACCGCACGATCCACCCGAGAAGGAAGCCCATGAGCAGCACCCACGTCCTCGATCCGCTGACCTCCGCCGAGATCGCCTCCTTCGTCGCCGCCGTCCGGTCCTCCGGGCGCATCGGTGCCCGGCCGCGCTTCTGGGGGATCGCGCTCGACGAGGAGAAGGCCAGGGGCACGACCGCCGGCGGTGCCCGGCCGGTGCGGCTCGTCGTGATGGACCCGGACGCCCACGCCGCGTGGGAGGTGCGCGGCTGGACCGCCGGCCCGGACTCACCCGCGATCGTCGAGCTGTGGACCGACGTGGACCACCGCCGCCCCGGCGTCTCGAGCGACGAGGCGCGGCTCATCGCGCAGGCCGCGCGGAAGTCACCGCTCATCATCGAGGCGCTCGCGAAGCGCGGCATCACCGACACCTCGCTCGTCTGGGTCGACCCGGAGTCGATCACCGGCTTCGTGCCCGAGGACCTCGCCGACCGCCGCCTGAGCTGGGGCACGGTCTGGTACCGCGAGTTCCCCGAGGACAACGGCTACGCCCGACCGGTCGCCGGACTCGTCCCGATCCTCGACCTGGACACCCTCGAGGTGATCCGGATCGAGGACCACGGCGTCATCCCGATGGCGAGCGAGACCGGCGTGTACACGTCCGGTACCTGGGGTCCTGACCGCGAGGTCTCCGCGCTCGACATCGTGCAGCCGAACGGCCCCGGATTCGAGATCGACGGGCACGAGGTCCGCTGGCAGAACTGGACGTTCCGCGTCGGGTTCTCGCACCGTGAGGGCCTGGTACTGCACGACTTGGCCTACCGCGACGGCGACGTCGTGCGCCCGGTGCTGCACCGCGCCGCGGTCAACGAGATGTACGTGCCGTACCTGGACAGCGACCCGACCGCGTACCGCAAGAACTTCTTCGACTGGGGCGAGTACGGCGCCGGCCCCCTGACCGCGAGCCTCGAGCTCGGCTGCGACTGCCTGGGGGAGATCCGGTACTTCGACGTCGACTACCTGGACGGCCACGGCGAACCGCAGACCATCGTGAACGGCATCTGCCTGCACGAAGAGGACGACTCGATCCTCTGGAAGCACGTCAACACCCGGACCGGCAGCGCCGAGGTCCGTCGCAGCCGCCGACTCGTGATCTCCAGCTTCGCGACCGTGGCGAACTACGACTACGGCTTCTACTGGTCGCTGTACCAGGACGGCTCCGTCGAACTCGAGGTCAAGCTCACCGGTCTGATGTCGGTTTCCGGCATCGCCGACGGCGAGACCCCGCGGTACGGCCGCATGGTGGCGCCGAACGTGCAGGCCCCCACCCACCAGCACTACTTCGCCGTCCGGCTCGACACCGCCGTCGACGGGCCGCTGAACCGGCTGGTCGAGGTGCACGCCGAGCCCGAGCCCGACGAGGCCCTGAACCCGTACGGCAACGCCTGCATCGCGGTCGAGACACCGATCGCGTCCGAGGCCGACGGCGCCCGGATGACCGACCCCGCCCGCGCGCTGCACTGGCGCATCGAGAGCGAGTCCGAGCAGAACCGGTACGGCGAGAGCACCGCGTACCGCCTGGCGGTGCAGAACACCGCGCAGCTGCACGTCCGCCCCGGCAGCATCGTCGAGCGCAAGGCACCCTTCGTCGCCAAGCACCTGTGGGCGAGCGCCTTCGATCCCGAGGAGCGCTTCATCGCCGGCGAGTACCCGAACCAGGGCGAGCTCGGCGACGACGGGGTGCACGTCTGGCAGCGGGCGGACCGGTCCCTCGAGAACGAGCGGCTCGTGCTGTGGCCGGTCCTCGGCGTGCACCACTTCCCGCGGCCCGAGCAGTGGCCGATCATGCCCGTCGACACCATCGGTCTCCGGCTCGAGCCGGACGGCTTCTTCGACCGGAACCCCTCGCTCGACGTCCCCCCGTCCGTGACCGACCACTGCGCACCGGGCGCCGGCCACGACCACGCGGCGCACGACCACGACACCCACGCCGCGCACGACGGGCACGTCCACGCCGAGCAGCAGCACGACCACGAGGGCGGCCGCTGATGACCCACGCCGCCGACCACGCCGCCGACCACGCGACCGAGCACACCCCCGAGCACCTCGCCGACTGGTCGGCCGTCCGCCTGGCCGACGCCGTCGCGAACCGCGAGGTGTCGGCGGTGGAGGTGATGGGCGCCCACCTGGACCGGATCGAGGAACGCAACCCGCGCCTCCAGGCCGTCGTCTCCCAGCAACCGGACTCGGTCTCGCTCGCCGCGGCAGAGGCAGCCGACCGCCGCACCGCCGCGGCCCGCACCGCCGGCGAGCCGCTGCCGCCCCTGCACGGCCTGCCCACCGCGGTGAAGGACCTGATGGACGTCGCCGGGCTGCCGACCACGAACGGGTCGGCAGCGTTCGCCGACGCGCGCCCCGCCGAGCACGACAGCGTCCTGGCGACGCTGCTGCGCGACGCCGGTGCGATCATCATCGGCAAGACGAACACCCCGGAGATGGGTCAGGGCGTCCTGACCTTCAACCCGGTGTTCGGCACGACCGTCAACCCGTGGGACACCTCGCGGCACGCGGGCGGCTCCAGCGGCGGTGCCGCGGCGGCCCTGGCCGGGCGGATGCTGCCGATCGCCGACGGCTCCGACAGCGGCGGGAGCCTGCGCTACCCGGCGGCGTTCTGCAACGTGGTCGGCGTCCGGCCCAGCCCCGGTCGCGTGCCGAGCGGCCGGACCGGCAACGCCTGGACACCGCACGGCGTCACCGGACCGATGGCACGCGACTCCGCCGACGCCGCACGCTTCATGGCGGCGCTCGCCGTCGAGAAGTCCGTCTGGCCGATGTCCGCCATGACGCAGCACCCGGTCCGCCCGGTCGAGCTCGCCGGCCTGCGCGTCGCGTGGAGCGACGACGCCGGCGGCCTGCCGATCGACCCGGCCGTGCGTGCCGTGCACCGGGCGTTCGCCGAGCAGCTCGCCGGCCTCGGTGCGGTCGTCGAGGCGGACGAGCCCGACTTCGCGGGTGCCGACGAGGCGTGGGAGACCATCGAGACGTTCGAGTTCTTCCTGGGCGGCCGGCACGCCGTCGACGCCGGCGCCACCGGATTCCGCCCGGACTACGTCCGCAACGTCGAGCAGGGGCGTGCCACCACGGCAGCGCAGCTCGCCGACGCGTACGAGCGCCGCACCCGGATGTACCGGGACACCGCAGCCGTGCTCGAGCGGCACGACGTGCTCGTGCTGCCGGCGACGCCGGTCGTCGCACCGCCGGCCGAGGTCGAGTGGGTCGACGAGGTCGACGGTCACCACTTCGACCGCTACTTCACGTGGCAGATGCTCGCGAACCGGCTCACGCTCACGGCACACCCGGTCGTGGTGACCTCGGCCGGGTTCACGCCGGAGGGGTTGCCGGTCGGCGTCCAGGTCGTCGGGCGGTACGGGCACGAGGCGCAGCTGCTCGCGGTGACGCGGGCGATCGAGGAGGCCACCGGCTGGATCCGACGGGCGCCGGTGCTGTAGACGGCTGAAGCTGTCGGGTCGGTGGGCCGGTCGGCCTGGAGGCGCGGGTCGGGTTCGCGAGACGCCGTCGTGTTGGCGAGACGCCTCCATGTGCACGAGACGCCGCCGAATTCGGCTGCGTCTCGTCGTGCAAGCGGCGTCTCGCGATGACGCCGGCGTCTTGCGACCCAGGCCAGCCGGGTCAGCCGGTGAAGACGGTGGACGAGCGGCGCTCGTACCAGTGCGCGAGGTGCTCGCCGGCGCGCAGGACGTGGTCGCGCATGAGCTCGGCGGCACGCTCGCGGTCCCCGGCGACGAACGCCTCGAGGAGCTCCTCGTGCTCCCGGAAGTTCTCCTCGCGGTGCCGGGAGTTCTCGCGGAGCACCAGCGCCGAGACGTTGCGCGGGAAGGCGTCGTTGATCTCGACGAGCATCCGGGTCAAGCGGGTGTTGCCCGAGGTCTGGTAGATCAGCCCGTGGAACTGGTCGTTGTCACTGCCCTCGCGCTGCTTCGGCTGCTCGCCCTCGGCCGCGGCCTGGGAACGCTCGTACATCGCCTGGTTCACCGAGCGGAGCTGGGCGATGGTGGCGTCGTCGAGCCGCTCGACGGCGCGGCGGGCGGCCAGCGACTCGAGTTCGGCGCGGACCTCGTAGGCCTCGCGGACCTCCCACGGGACCGGCACCCGCACCACGGCACCGCGGTTGGGCACGACCTCGATGAGCCCGCCGGTCTGCAGCTGTCGGAGTGCTTCGCGGACCGGGGTGCGGCTGATGCCGAACTGCGCGGCGAGGTCGGCCTGGCGGAGCGGTGCGCCGATCGGGATCTCGCCGGACATGATCTTCGCGCGGATCCGGGCGGCGAGGTCGTCGACGAGTGCGTTGCCGTCGCTGGTGGTCACGTCGTGGTCTCCCTCGGTACGTCGTCACAGCGAACCCCCGCTGCGGATCCAATCCTGACAGACGTTGTATCCCGTTGCCGTATCCGACCCGCGCATGATTGGATCCAATCATGCTCTTCCTGCTGATCGTGATGCTGGCCGCGTCCCTCGTTGCCCTGGTGCTCGGGGTCGCGGGTGGGCGCCGGGTCGGGCCGGTGGCGCTCGTCGCCGAGGTGGTGATGCTCGTCGCGATGCTCGACGTCCACGTTCCGGCGCTCGGGGTGGTGCCCGCACCGTTCTGGGCGCTGCTGTTGGGCGGGTGTGCGATGGGCACGGCCGTGGTGGACCGGCTCCGGCGTCACACGCGCCCCGGTGGTGACCACCTGCACGCCCTCGGGATGTTGCTCGGCGCGGTGTTCGTGCTGTTCGGGGGCGGTCATGCCGGTGCCGGCACGGGGCACTCCCACAGCGCGGTGCTGCTGCCGGTCGGGGTGGCGGTCGCGGTGCACGCCGGCGTTGTGCTGTCGACGGTCGTCGGTGGTCGGCTGCCGAAGTGGGAGTCCCTGCGACGGGCGGCCTCGCTGGCGAGCGTGCTCGCCATGGGCGCGATGGTCGTCGTGCACTGAGCCGGCATCGCCCTCGCGACGCGAGTGGTGTCCGCGGAGGCGCGTCTCGCCGGGCGCCTGCTGCGTGGCGGGGGTGCGCCGCGCCTCCAGGCCGGGTGTCACGCAACCCAGCGCTACCAAATTGGATCCAATTCTGGCAGTATCGGATCACATGTGGGGGAGCACCGCCCACGAGCCGCCGACGAGGAGACGCCCACGATGATCATCGACGCCTACAACACCACGCAGGACCGGCGCGGCCGCAGTGACTACCTGAGCGGCGTGCGCCCCGGCGAGCAGCCGCCCGCGTACACGCCGTTCGACGCGAACCGGATCCTGGACCGCATGGACGCCGCCGGGGTCGACCGGGCGATGGTCTGCTCGCTCGCGCAGGGGATCGAGAACGACTTCCTGATGGACCTGGTCGCGGCACACCCGGACCGGTTGTTCGGCTTCGGCCAGGTCATGCCGCAGTGGGAGAACGCGACCGACGAGATCCGCCGTTTCGCCGAGGGCGGACTGGTCGGGCTGAAGCTGCACCCCAGCCTGCACGGGTACCACGTTGCGGACCACGGTCTGCTCGACCCGCTGTTCGAGGTCTGCGCGGAACTCGGCCTGCCGGTGCTCATCAACGCGCTCGACGACGCGTTCTGCGCGCCGTTCGCCATCGAGGAGATCGCGAAGAACTTCCCGACGGTGCCGACGATCATCGCCCACATGGGCGCGGTGTGGAACGTGCCGGAGGCGATCATCGTCGCCGAGCGGAACCCGCACGTGTACCTCGAGACCTCCGCCACCCTGATGTCCGACGTCAAGCGGGCGTACGCGCGCCTCGGTGCGGAGAAGATCCTGCTCGGGTCGGAGTGGCCGGGCAGCGACTTCGACCTCGAGCGGATGAAGATCGCGAAGGCGATCCCGGACGAGGGCGACCGCGCCCTGGTCGAGGGCGGCAACATGGCTCGCATCCTGGGCTGGTCGTGAGCGACGGCGGTTCGCACCCGTCCGACCGGCCGGTGCTCGACGGTTCGCCGTCCGGCATGGACGCCGGGGACCGGGAGCTGCTCCTGGCGGCAACGGACGTACTCGACCGGCGGTACCGCACGGGCGTGCACGAGGTCGCCGCGGCGCTCCGGCTCGCGGACGGCAGTGTCGTCACCGGACTGCACGTCGAGGCGTCTGCCGGCCGGGCGTCCGTCTGTGCTGAGTCCGCGGCCCTGAGTGCGGCCGTCATCTCCGGGTCGCCCGTGGTGTCCGTTGTGGGAGTGCTCCGGCGTCCCGGCGGGACCATGCACCTGATCGAGCCGTGCGGCGTGTGCGCCGAGCTGCTCGGTGACCACGCCCCGCACGCGCGGGTGTGGGTCGCGGTCGCGGACGGCTTCAGCGCCGTGGGTGTCGCGGACCTGCTGCCGTTCCGGCGACGGCGGAGTGCACGGGCTGCGTCCGGTCCGGCGGTGCCGTCCGGTGCGGCGGTGCCGTCCGGTGCGGCGACACCTGAGGTTTAACGCCACCGAAACACCCCCGACCCGTGCGGTGTCGGATCCCGTCACAGAATGACGGCGACGGCGCGCACCGGTCCCCACTCGAGTGCACGCTCCGTCATGGAAGGAACCACCGCATGCTCGCCGTCTCCGGCAATCCGGTCCTGATCGTCGTCGACATCCAGGGCGGAGCCGCCTCGACGATGCCGACGCCCGGCATCCCCGTGATGACCGGGCGAGCGGACCGTGCTCCCCGCGTCCGCGACCTCATCGAGCACTGCCGCGCGTCGGGCGTACCGGTCGTCTTCATCCAGGAGGTGCACAAGCCGGATCTCGTCGACATCGGTCGCGAGCTGGACGGCGCCGAGGGGCCGCACTGCATCGAGGGCGAGGAGCAGACCGAGCTCGCCTCGTGGATCGACCCGCGGCCCGAGGAGTTCGTCATCCGGAAGCGCCGCTACTCGGCGTTCTTCGGCACCGAGCTCGAGATCGTGCTCAAGGCGTACAAGGCCGGCACCGTCCTGCTCGTCGGCGGACTCACGGACGTCTGCATCCACTACACGGCGGCCGATGCCCACCAGCACGACTACGCCGTCCGGGTCCTCACCGACTGCGTCGCCGGCTCCAGCGAACGAGCGCACGACGCGGCGCTCGAGGCCATCGGGTACCTGCAGCGGGATGCCCTGGTGACCGCGGCGGACGTGCGCACCTGGCTCGACGAGCGGGAGCCCGCGGGTGTCTGAGGCCGTGGCCCCCCGGATCGTCGTGGGGCGCGTCCGCACGATGGACCCGGAGGTGCCGACCGCCGAGGCGTTGCTCGTCGTCGGGGACCGGATCGTCGCCGTCGGGTCGCTCGACGAGGTCCGGGCCGCCGGTCCGGAGGGCACGATCGAGGAGCGCGTCGCCGGCACCGTCCTGCCGGGGTTCATCGACGCGCACGCCCATGCGCAGCGCGCCGGCCTGAAGGCGTTGCAGCTCGTGGACGCCGACGCGGACGCCCGGACCTTCTCCGCGGCGATGCTCGCCGACGGCGACGCCGACCCGGACGCCCCGGACTGGATCGGTGACGCACCGCCGACGCTCGACGACCGGCTCGCCGCGATCCGCCGCATCCAGCCCCTGCTGCACGCGATGGGGTTCACCGGCGTCGTCGACCCGGCCGTCACGCTGCCCGAGCTCGAGGGGTACCGCGAAGCGCACCGGCAGGGGCTCCTGACCCTGCGCGTGGTCGCGATGCCGTACCCCGAGCTGGGCACCCCCGCGGTCCCCGACGTCGACGCGGCCCTGGCGGTGCTCGACTCGATCGACGGCGTGACCGGCGACGGTGACGACCAGCTCCGGCTCGGCCCGATCAAGGTCTACTACGACGGCGAGGGCATGAAGGGGCAGGCACTGCTCGAACGCGCCTGGACCGGCGACGACCACGGGGTGCAGCGGATCTCGGCGGCGGACTTCGCGCGCCTGGCGTCATCGTGCGTGGCTGCGGGGTGGGGGCTCGGCGTCCACGCGGTCGGCAGCCGTGCGGTCGCCGAGGTGCTCGACGGCCTCGAGGCGGCGGAACGGGACACCGGTCGATCGGTCGCCGGGCTCCGCTGCCAGCTCATCCACGCGTACCTCGAACCGAGCGGCGCGAGCGCGGACCGTGCGGCACGCCTCGGCGTCGTCGCCTCGCTGCAGCCCTCGATCGCGTGGAAGAACGCCGTCGGCCTACAGCGTCGCCTCGGCAGCCGTTTCGACGAGGTCAACCCGATGCGGACCTGGGTCGACGCCGGCGTCACGGTCGCCATGGGCTCGGACGCGCCGTACTTCCCCTTCGATCCGCGCGAGGTGGTCCCCGTCGCCGCGGCCCGTCGGATGCGCGGTCTCGACGAGCCGATCGGCGCGGCGCAGGCGCTCTCGGTGTTCGAAGCAGTCGAGGCCTACACGCTCGGCGCCGCGCACGCCTGCTTCGCCGAGGGTCGGCGCGGGGTGCTGCGGGTCGGTGCGCTGGCGGACTGGGTGCTGCTGGACGTGGACCCGGCTGCGTGCACGGTCGACGAGTTCGCCGCGGCACGTGTCCTGCGCACCGAGGTCGGTGGCGAGACCGTCTTCCGCGTCGGCGTGCAACCTCGGCAGATGTAATCCACTCGAAACACAGTTGGATGCGGATTGTCTTACATTGGATCCAAGTTGGACCCGGCTCTGGGACTGACTCCCTGGCATCACCCCGAATCCCAATGGAGGACAGCACCATGGTGAGGAAGCGCATCCTCGTCGGCGTCGCGTTGGCGACCGCCGTCGGACTCTCCCTGAGCGCGTGCACCGCGTCCGGCTCCGCCGACGGTGGCGGTAGCACGTCGACCACCGACACGATCAACGCGGAGCTCTGGTACGCCCCGGCGACCTTCGACCCCGCGAAGGCGTCGGCCAGCTCGGACGTCGAGGTCGCACGACTCGGCTTCGACACCCTGCTCCGGCAGGGCGAGGGTGACGACGGCGGCTACATCGGCGGTCTCGCGACGAAGTGGGACGCCGAGTCGGCGTCGAAGTACGAGTTCACGATCCGCGACGGTGCGACGTGCTCGGACGGCACCGAGATCACACCGACGGTCGTCGAGAAGTCCTTCCAGTACCTGGTCGGGCTCGACGACTCGGGCGCGCAGACCTGGAAGAACCAGGCCTTCGGCTCCGGTGACCCGAAGTTCACCGCCGACGACTCCGCGGGGACCCTCACGATCTCGCTCAGTGAGCCATACTCGCAGCTGCTCGGCGGCCTGACCCGACCCGGTACCGGCATCATCTGCCCGGCCGGTCTCGCCGACACGAAGGGCCTCGCTGCAGGGACCGTCGACGGCGCCTGGTCCGGCCCGTACACCCTCGCGAAGTCGTCGGCCGGCAAGAGCGTCTCGTACGCGCTGCGGTCCGACTACGACGCGTGGCCGGAGTGGAAGACCGTCACCGGTGAGCCGGCGAAGACCATCAACCTGACCGTGCAGGGCGACTCGAACACGAGCGCCAACCTGCTGCAGTCCGGCGGTGTCGACGTCGCACGCTTCTACGACTCGAACGCCGAGCGCTTCAGCGGCGACGACTACTCCACCGTGAAGTTCGCCAGCTCGGCCTACAACCTCGTGTTCAACGAGGCCGAGGGTTCCGGTTCGGTGTTCGCCGGCGACCAGCCGCTCCGCACCGCGGTCGCCCAGGCCATCGACACGAAGGGGTTCAACAACGCCGGTCTCGACGGACTCGGAGTCAAGCAGACCACCGTCAACGCCGCCAGCTACCGGTGCGCGGTCGACGGCACGTCGGTCGTGCAGTCCTACGACGCGAAGGCCGCGGCGAAGGAGCTCAAGGGCAAGACCATCCGCCTGCTCATCATGTCGAACTGGGACCCTGCTGCTGACTTCCTGGCGGAGTCGCTGCGGAGCGCCGGCGCGACGGTGAAGGTCTCGGCGCCGGACCCCGCCGACTGGACCAAGCAGATGCGCACCGAGCCCGAGACCTGGGACGTCGCCGTCGCAGCCGAGGACGCACAGACAGGTCTGATCAACACCTCGATCGCGCGCTACCTCGGTCCGACGTACTCCGAGGGCGGCACGAACGTGTCCTCGAGCGACAACCCCGAGGGGCTGGCGGCCTACCAGGCGGCGATGGCCACGTCGGACGCCGACCAGCAGTGCGAGGACTTCGCCACCGCGCAGAAGTCGATCCTCGAGCGGGTCGACATGACCCCGCTCATCACGGACACGCACCGGTACGTCGCCCGCAAGGGCTTCGAGACCCATGTGTTCTCGGGCTACTGGGACGTCTCCGCGATGCGGATCGTCTCCTGATCGCCTGATCGAACAAGCAACAAGCACCAAGCAACAAGCACCAAGCAACAAGCACCAAGCAACGAGCACCACCCCAGCCCGGACCGGAGCACCAGGAGGACCCGCGATGAGCACCACCACCGTCGACCATCCCCCCGTGCCCGGTCCGGGCACCCCCGGCAGCCCCGGGCCCCTGGACGCCGCCGCACCCCGGGCGGCCGGCCTCGGTGGCGCCTGGCGCCGCTTCCTGCTGCGCCGCGCCGTCGGCCTCGTCATCAACCTGGCGCTGCTCGTCCTCGTGACCTTCCTGATCGTGCAGCTCATCCCCGGCGACCCCGCGACTGCCATCGCCGGTGACACCGCGACCCTCGCCCAGGTCGAGCTCGTCCGTCACCAGCTCGGTCTGGACCAGCCGATCCCCGTCCAGCTCTGGCACTACGTGGCCGGGGTCGTGCAGGGCGACTTCGGGGACTCGTACAAGTACCGGGCTCCGGCGATGGACATCGTCATGACGGCGGTCCCGTACACGCTGACCATCACGATCGCGGCGGTCCTGCTGCTGCTCGTCCTCGGGCTCGCACTCGGCATGACGGTCGGGGTCCTCACCCGGGGCGACCGGCACCGGTGGCTCGACGTCTCGTTCTCGGCGGTCACCGGCCTGATCTCCTCGATCCCGACCTACGTGCTCGCCACCGGGTTCGTGGTCGTCTTCGCGGTCCTGTTGCACGTCCTGCCGCCCGCGTACTCACCGGCCTACGACTTCGGCGCAGCGGCGGTCCTGCCGATCGCCTCGCTCACCGTCGGCGGTACCTGTTCGGTCGCCCGCATCGTCCGCCGCGAGACCGCCGTCATCCTCGAGCAGGACTACATGCGCACCGCCCGCGGGTGGCGGCTGCCGGCGCTGTCGATCTACGCGAAGCACATGCTGCCGAACCTGCTCACCACCGCGCTGACGCTGTCCGGGATCATCCTGACGGCGCTGCTCGGATCGGCGCTCATCACCGAGGCCGTCTTCGCCTGGCCCGGCCTCGGCGGTGTGATCGTGCAGGCGATCGCGGTGGACAAGGACTACCCCGTGATCCGCGCCGCGGTCTTCGTGATCGGGCTCATCTCGCTCGTGATCACCCTGGTCATCGACATCATCCTGGGTCTCATCGACCCGCGCACCCTCGGGGAGAAGCGTGGCTGACACCATCACCGCCGTCCGGGCCGCCACCACGAATCCGGCATCGCGTCCCCGCACCTTCGCCTGGAACGGCGGACTGATCGTCGGGCTCGCGATGTTCGGCCTGATCCTCGTCGTGGCGATCGTCGCCCCGTTCGTGTTCGGCGCGCAGGCCACGGGCATCGGCGGCACCGCCGGACTCGGCTCCACCGCGGCACACCCGCTCGGCACCGACACCCTCGGTCGCGACATGCTCGCGCGTACCCTGGTCGCCACCCGGGCCACGGTCCTGATGGCCCTCGCCGCGACGGCACTGTCCGCGGTGGTCGGCATCGCCCTCGGCATCGGCGTCTGGCTCGCGCCCCGGCGGGTGCGCGAGCTCGGGCTGCGCGGGATCGAGTTCGCGGTCAGCTACCCCACCATGCTGGTCGCGATCATCGTCGCCGCGATCCTCGGACAGGGCATGGTGCAGGTCGTCGTCGCCATCGCGGTCGCGAACATCGCCGGGTTCGCCCGTCTGACCGCGAACCTGGCGGCCAAGATCTCCACCAGCGAGTACGTCACCACCGCACGGCTGATGGGCGTCCCCGCACACCGCGTGGCCCTGCGGCACGTCCTGCCGAACATGGCCGAGCCGACGCTCATCCTGATCGCGGGCGCCTTCTCGGGCGCCCTCGTCGAGATCTCCGGCCTGTCGTTCATCGGGCTCGGCGCCCAGACCCCCGCGTTCGACTGGGGCACCCTGCTCAACGACGGCCTCGACCGCATCGTCGTGAACCCGATCGTCATCGTCGGCCCGGCGGTCGCGCTCACCTTCGCATCGCTCGCCGCCCTGCTGGTCGGCGACGGGCTGGCCGCGGCCGCGAACCCGCGTTCGAACAGCACGCGGTCCCGGACCACCCGCGCGACCGGGGTCTCGACGCTCACGGTCGAGGACGACGCGGTGCTCGTCGCGGACGGCATCTCGGTGCAGCACGCGGCGAGCGGACGCCCGCTGGTGCAGGACGTCTCGTTCACCATCCGGCGGGGCGAGGTCCTCGGGATCGTCGGGGAGTCCGGGTCCGGCAAGTCCCTGACGGCCTCGCTGGTCGCGAAGCTCCTGGGCGAGGGGCTCGAGGGGTCCGCGCGACGGCTCGAACTCGGGGGCGTCGACCTGCTCGGACGTGTGCCGGACCGGGTCCTGGCATCCCGGGTCGGCCTCGTCTACCAGGACCCGGGCACCGCGCTGAACCCCGCCATGGTGCTCGGGACGCAGCTGTCCGACGTGCTCCGCATGCGCCTCCGCCACAGCCGACGCGACGCGATGCGCCTGCTGACGCAGGGTTTCCGTGCCGTGATGCTCACCGACCCCGAGGGCCGCCTGCGGCAGTACCCGCACCAGCTCTCCGGTGGTATGAAGCAGCGCGCGATGATCGCCTCGGCGATGAGCACGAAGCCCGACCTGCTCATCGCGGACGAGCCGACCACCGCCCTCGACGTCACCGTCCAGCGCGAGGTCCTGACCGTGCTGAAGCGGATGAACGAGGACTCCGGCACCGCCGTGCTGTTCATCTCACACGACCTCGGCGTCGTCCGTGCCCTGTGCGACCGGGTCCTCGTGATGCGGAACGGCGAGATCGTCGAGCGCATCGACGACGTCGCCGGCCTGTCACCGGACACCGTCGAGCACCCGTACACGAAGCAGCTCCTGGCGGCCACACCGGTCGTGACGGTGCCCACCGAGTCCACGCGCACCGAGCAGGCGGAGGCCCACGCATGACCGACACCACGGCGACGCGCGAACGCCGCGCAACCGACACCGACACCGACACCGCCCCGATGATCGACGTCCGATCCCTCGACGTCGCGTTCGGCTCGACGACGGTGCTGCACGGCGTCGACCTCTCCCTGGCCCGGGGTCGCACGGTCGGCGTCGTCGGGGAGTCGGGCTCGGGCAAGTCGACGCTCGCCAAGGTCCTGGTCGGCACCGTGAAGCCCGCCTCGGGCAGCGCGACCGTGGACGGCGTCGACCTGGCAACGGCCGACCGCGCCGCCCTGCGCACCTACCGACGCCGGATCCAGATGATCCCGCAGGACCCGTACTCGTCGCTCTCACCCCGGCGCACCGTCGCGCAGACCCTGGCCGAGGCGATCGACCCGGTCCGTCCCCGCGTGTCCACCCACGAGGACCGCATCGGCGGCTGGCTCGAACGCGTCGGGCTGTCGCGGGACATGATGCACCGCTACCCCCACGAGTTCTCCGGCGGCCAGCGGCAGCGCATCGCCATCGCGCGCGGGCTGGTCATCGACCCCCACCTGGTGATCGCCGACGAGATCACCTCAGCCCTGGACGTCTCGGTGCAGGCGCAGATCCTCGAGCTGCTCGCGGACATCAAGGAGTCCCTCGGGCTCACGATGATGTTCATCTCGCACAACCTGGCGGTCGTCCAGCGCGTGAGCGACGAGGTCGTGGTGCTCTACCAGGGCGAGGTCGTCGAGTCCGGACCGGTCGAGCAGATCTACGCCGACCCCCGGCACTGGTACACGCGTCGCCTGCTCGACGCGGACCCCGGTTCCGCACGCTTCAGCCTGGCCGGCTGACCGATCCAGGAAGGCCCGCCGTGGCGGAACGACTCCCAACGACCCCGCACGCCGACGGCATGCTCCGACTGGTCGGCGCGACCCTGGTGGACGGGACCGGGGCTCCACCGCGCGCCGACGCCGAGGTCGAGCTGTGTGACGGCGACATCACCTACGTCGGTCCGCGACGTACCCCGGTCGCGGACGTCACGACCCTCGACCTGACCGGCCGGTGGTTGCTGCCCGGCTTCGTCGACGCGCACGTGCACCTCAGCATGGTGCCGACGACGCCCGAGGAGCAGCGCGCACGGTTCCCGGAAGAGGACGTGCTCGAGGTCGCGCAGGTGCTCCGCGCCACCCTGCACGCCGGCGTCACGACCGCGCGTGACCTGGACGGGCTGACACCCGGCTACCGCAACGCGATCGCCCGCGGCACCGTGATCGGCCCGCGTCTGCACCTGGCGATCGCCATGCTCTCGCCGACGGGTGGGCACGCCGACCCGGTCCGGCCGAACGGGTCGTTGCCCGCCTGGGCCGTGCGCCCCGGCATGCCGGCGCCGGGCGTCGTCGACACCGACGAGGACGTCGTCCGGATGGTCCGCGCCCTGCTGCGCACCGGCGCCGACGCGATCAAGGTCTCCACGTCCGGCGGGGTCGGCTCGCCGACCGACGACCCGGACGACGTCGGCATCACCGAGGAGCAGGTCCGGCTCGTCGTCCGCCTGGTCGGCGAACGCGGCGGTCGCCCGGTGACGGCACACGCACTGACCGACGCCGCGGCACGCGCCGCAGTGCTCGGCGGAGCGTCCAGCGTCGAGCACGGCTACGACCTGCGCGACGAGACCATCGCGCTGATGGTCGAGCGCGGGACGGTGCTGGTCCCGACCCTGAGCACGCTCCTGCGCGAACTCGATCCCGCCACCGCGTCGGCGGAGCGCCTGGAGCAGCGCGCAGCACTGCACGCCCGTGGCCTCGACAGCGTGCGCCGTGCCGTCGCCGCCGGTGTCCCCCTGGCGCTCGGAACCGACGCGGGCGTGCACCCGCACGGCCGGAACCTCGCTGAGCTCGCCCGGTTCGTGCAGGTCGGCCTGTCACCGCTCGACGCGGTCGCGGCCGGCACCCTGCAGGGTGCTCGCCTGCTCGGCCTGGAGGCCCGGCTCGGCTCCGTCGAGCTCGGCAAGGTCGGCGACCTGGTCGTCTCGAGCGTCGACCCACTCGTCGACGTCGCCGCGCTCGCCGACGCCGCCAGCGTGCGCGCGGTCCTGCAGTCGGGGCGTGTGGTCAAGGACCTGGACGGACTGGTGACCACGGCCTCCTGACCGTGGTCACCACCCGCGCGGGGCGGGGCTGTTCAGTGGGGTCGTTCAGCGCAGCGCGGCGGCGGCACGTTCGATGACTGCCACGACCCGTTCCGGGGCGGCGTGCGCCACGGCGTGACTCGTGTCGACCTCGTCGACCGCCGCCCCCGTGCGCGCGACGAAGTCGCGCTGGATCTCGGGCAGCAGGTGCGCGTCACGTGTCGCGAGCAGGTACCAGCTCGGACGGGTCCTCCACGCGGGCTCCCCGGTGGGCTGCTGGAAGGCGGCGTCCGCCGTGGGACGGTGCTCCTCGCCACGGGATGCGAGCACGACGTCCTCGGGGACGTCCCAGGCGAGCGCTCGCCGCGCCTCGTCGTCGTCCCGGGTGATCCACTCGCCGTCCGGGCCGCGGTCCGAGTACTGCGAGACGAGGGCTGGCTCGCGGGCGCTGACGATCCCGGTCACGGACTCACCCTCGTCCGGCGCGAACGCCGCGACGTAGACGAGTCCGACGACACGCTCGTGGGTCCCAGCGTTCGTGATGACGGCGCCGCCGTAGGAGTGGCCGACGAGCAGGACCGGGCCGTCGATGTCGTCGACCAGGGCGCGGACCGAGGCCTCGTCGTCCCGGAGCGAAGTCATCGCGTTGTCGGCGAGCGTGACCGCGAAGCCGCGGTCACGCAGGAGCGGTGCGACCGACGACCACGTGGACGGCGAACCGCCGGCGCCGTGGACCAGCACCACGTGGACGTCGTCGGCGGCGGCCGTACCGGGGGCGGTCACGCGCCGACCGCGACGCTCAGGGGGAGCAGGACGGTCGGAGCCGGCGCTGCCTCGCGTCCCGCGAAGGGGACCGGCTGGCAGACCATCAGGTAGTCGCCGGGCTCGACCTCGGACAGGTCGGCGTTCTCGAGGATCACCACGCCGGCACCGCAGAGGGCGACGTGCGTCGGCCACGCCTCGGTGTGCGCGGGGGCCTCCATCGTCATGTAGTCGATACCGGCGAAGCGGACCCCGCGCTCGACGAGCCACTGTGCGCCGCCCGGTCCGAGACCGACCCACGTCTCCGACCGTTCGTTCCGGGTCAGCGCATCGGTCGAGTTCCGGGTGCGGAACAGCACGCGCTCCGCGCCCGCGGCGCCTGCGGTCTCGAGGTCGTCAGCGGAGATCTCCTCGTCGACGTGCCGGAGGTCGAGGACCCGGACGGGGCCGACCACGCTCTCGAGCGCGATCTCGTCGACCGTCGTCGCGCCGGGGACGAAGTGCGACGGAGCGTCGACGTGGGTGCCGGTGTGGGCACCGATCAGCCAGCGGGACACGTCCGACGGGTACCCGTTCGCGATCTCCTCGACCATCTCGAAGGTGGGGCGTCGGCCCCAGTGCAGCATGTCGGTGTGGATCGGGATGTTGATGTCGATCGCGTCGGTCATGGCTTCCTCCGGGAGCTGCGGCACAATGGATTCGGATTGGTACAGATTGTATCCAATTGGTCCGGAGGTGCAAGCATGGAGCATGTCGTCGACGGCACGGTCGCAGGTGGGCCCGGGCTCGCGGGACGTCCGCGGAGGCTCGTCCCCCTCGTGCTCGGCTGGGAGCCGATCCCGGAGTCGATCTCACTGCGCGGCGGCGATCCGTCGCGGTTCCTGCTCGAACCGGTGACCGCCGTCGTGGTCGTGTTCGACCACGGCTGGGTGCTCGTCGACGGTGGGTTCAACCTCGATCGCGTGCGCGACCCCGAAGCCCGTGCCGCGCACTACGAGTACGAGAGCTACACCGCGGTCGTCCCACCGGGCGACGCGCTCGCGGGCGGCGTCGCGGCCGCCGGGCTCGCGTGGGAGGACCTGGCGCTCTGCGCGCTGTCGCACGTGCACCTCGACCACACCGGAGGGCTCCGCCTGGTGCCCGCGGGGACACCCGTCACGATGCAACGGCGCGAGTGGGACTGGCTCCGCAGCGGCATCGGCCGGCGGGAGACGGTCGTCGTCGACGACGTGCTCGGCGCCGACGTGCGCGTGCTGCTGCTCGACGGGGACACCGAGCTCGCCCCCGGCCTGACCGCTCTCGACACCCGCGGACACACCCCCGGGCACCAGTCGTTCCGCGTCGACCTGCCGGACCGGACCGTGGTGCTCGCGTGCGACGCGGCCGACCTCGAACGGAACCTGACCGAGCGGACGCCGTGCGGGTGGGTGGGGGTCAGCGGGGACGAAGCCGACGCGCAGCGCTCGATCGATCGGCTGGCGGACCTGGCCGACGAGCCCGGCACCGAGGTCTGGCCCGGTCACGACCCGGAGTGGGGGCCCTGGCGGCGCTGACGCGACTCAGCGGCGGGGATCACTCGATGTCGACGTCCCGCTTGCCCCGGCGGACGATGAGCGGGTCGGGCTTGCCGATCACGTCGGCGGCCTTGTCCGGGTAGTCGAACTGCGTCAGGAAGTACCGCATCGCGTTGAGTCGTGCCCGCTTCTTGTCGTTCGACCGCACGATCGTCCACGGCGCGTACCGCTTGCTCGTCCGGGTGAACATCGCCGTCTTCGCCTCGGTGTAGTCCTCCCACCGGTCGAGCGACAGCAGGTCGATGTCGGACAGCTTCCACCGCCGCACCGGGTCGAGCTGCCGCATCGCGAACCGGGTCCGCTGCTCGCGCCGGGTCACCGAGAACCAGAACTTCGTCAGGTGGATGCCGGAGTCGACGAGCATCCGCTCGAACTGCGGCACCTGGGTCATGAACGACTCGTACTCGTCGTCGCTGCAGAAGCCCATCACCCGTTCGACGCCGGCGCGGTTGTACCAGGAGCGGTCGAACAGGACCATCTCGCCGGCGGCCGGCAGGTGCTGCACGTACCGCTGGAAGTACCACTCGCCGCGCTCGCGCTCGGTCGGCTTGCTCAGCGCGACGACCCGCGAGGTCCGGGGGTTGAGGTGCTCCGTGAACCGCTTGATCGTGCCGCCCTTGCCCGCGGCGTCCCGCCCCTCGAAGAGCACGACGACCTTCTGCCCGGTGTCCTCGAGCCAGTACTGGCACTTCAGCAGCTCGATCTGCAGCAGGTACTTCTGGTACTCGTACTCGTCTCGTGGCAGTCGCTCCGAGTACGGGTAGTCGTCCTGCCAGGTCAGCACCGGGTTGCCGTGCGGGTCGATCAGGTCCGGGTCGGCCGTCTGGCCGCCCGCGACGCTGTACCCCTCGGTCCGCAGCTGTTCGATGTACTCCCGCAACGGCTGCGAGTACGGTGCTGTGTCCACGGTGTCCTCCTCTGCGGGCCGACCGGCTGTCGGCCCCAGGCCATCCTGGCCCGGCCACCCGCACGACCGCCCGACGCGGTCACCCTGGACGCGACCCGTGACGGCCTGGAGGCGCGGTGCGGGCCCGCCCCGCGCCTCCCGACCGCACGTGCTCTGTCTCAGGCCATGATGGTGACCATGACGGACCAGGCCGAGATGATCCACCCCGAGATCGCACCGAGCGGAGACGGGTGCGTCGAGTGCGACGCGACCGGTTCCTGGTGGGTGCACCTGCGCCGCTGCGCGGCGTGCGGCCACGTCGGCTGCTGCGACGACTCGCTCAACACGCACGCGACACGGCACTGGGAGGAGACCGGGCACGCGGTCATCCAGAGCTACGAGCCCGGCGAGACCTGGGCGTGGGACTACCGCGACGACACCCGGTCCGAGGGGCTCGAGCTCGCAGCACCCACCAGCCACCCCGTGACGCAGTCAGTCCCCGGGCCGGCGGATCGCCTTCCCGGGGACTGGTTGGAACTGCTCGGCGGATCACGCTGATCCGCCGCGGTCGTCAGGTCAGACGGCCGCGGTCGCCTCGTCGCGGTGCGGGAGCTTCCAGCCCGGACGCACGAAGTGGCAGGTGTAACCGTGCGGGTTCTTCTCGAGGTAGTCCTGGTGCTCGTCCTCGGCCTCCCAGAACGGGCCGGCCGCGGTGACCTCGGTCACGACCTTGCCGGGCCAGATGCCCGACGCGTCGACGTCCGCGATGGTGTCGAGTGCGACCTGCTTCTGCTCGTCGGTCGTGTAGAAGATCGCCGAACGGTAGCTCCGACCGATGTCGTTGCCCTGGCGGTCCTTCGTCGACGGGTCGTGGATCTGGAAGAAGAACTCCAGCAGGTCCCGGTACGAGATCTGGGACGGGTCGAAGACGATCTCGACCGACTCGGCGTGGTCGCCGTGGTTGCGGTACGTCGCGTTCGGCACGTCGCCGCCGGAGTAGCCGACGCGGGTGCTGACGATGCCGGGACGACGACGGAGGAGCTGCTGCGCTCCCCAGAAGCATCCGCCGGCGAGGATGGCGGTCTCGGTAGTGGTCATGGTGGCCTCCTGGGCTCTCGTGTCACTGGCTGCGACACCGTGTGGTGCAACCGGCAACCGGGACGATCTGTTCCCGTCGCGCGAAGGTGTCGCGGAGTGGGCCGTCAGCTCGCGGTGTCCTCGAGCGCGTCGAGCGCGGCCACGTCCTCGGCGGCGAGCACGAAGTCGACGTCGGCGTTCGCGGCGATGCGCGACGGGGTCGTGGACTTCGGCAGCGGCAGGACGTCCTTCTCGAGCAGGTAGCGGATCGCGACCTGGGCGACGGTCTTGTCGTACTTCGCTGCGATCTCGGCGATGTGCTCGTTCTCGAGCAGGCCGCCGGTGGCGAGCGGCGAGTAGCCCTCGGTCAGGATGTCGTGCTCGCGGTCGAAGGCGGTCGTCTCGTCCTGGGTGTTGCCGATGAACCAGCGGATCTGGTTGGCGTGCGGGACGACGTCCGTGCGGCCGAGCAGGTCCTCGAGGTCGGCGACGGCGAAGTTCGAGACACCGATGCTCTTGGTGCGGCCGGCGTCGTAGAGCTCCTCGAAGACCTTCCAGACCTCGACGTTGCCGTCGCGGTGGTCGGAGCCCATGTCGCTCCAGGGCCACGGCGCGTGGATCAGGTACAGGTCGACGTGCCCGAGGTCGAGGTTGCGGCTCGACTCCTCGAAAGCGTCGCGGGCGCCGGCCGCGGTCTTGATCTCGGCCGGCAGCTTCGTGGTGATGAAGAGTTCGTCACGGGGGATGCCGCTGTCACGGACGGCCTCGCCGACGCTCGCCTCGTTGCCGTAGGCCAGGGCGGTGTCGATGTGGCGGTACCCGAGGTCGAGGGCCGTCTTCGTGGCGTCGTACGCGTCGGAGCCGGACGGGATCTGCCAGGTGCCGAAGCCGATCTTCGGGATGTGCAGACCGTTGGACAGGGTGAACGTGTCGATGAGTGCGGGCATGCAGCGGACAGTACGCCGCGACCGCACAGCGTTCCAAGGGGCTCCCGGGTTGCATGGCGGCCACCTCGAACGGACGGAAGGACGCCCCCATGCCCCTGAACCCCAGCGTGCACGACCGGAAGACCGGCGTCACCCCGCCCGGCGAGGCCGGCGGCTTCGAGCTCGCCCTGCTCGACCGCGGTGCCGACGCACTGCAGACCTCGGCGCCGCTGCGGGGCTTCGACGTCTACGTCGTCGGGTTCCACTGCGTCAAGGGTGAGCCCGACGTGCAGATGGAGGCGCACCACTTCTGCAAGGTGGTGAACGCCGAGATGCTGCAGTGCGTGCTCTTCGACGGCAACACCAGGGACGCGAACCTGATCGGCATCGAGTACATCGTGTCCGAGCGGCTGTTCGAGTCCCTGCCCGAGGACGAGCGGGCGTCCTGGCACCCGCACAACCACGAGGTCTTCTCCGGCGAACTCGTCGCTCCCGGCCTGCCGATCGCGGTGGAGACCGAGCTGATGGCTCACCTGGTGAACTCGTACGGCAAGACCTGGCACACCTGGCACAGCACCCCGATGGGTGGTCACCCGGCACAGGACCTGCCCATCGGCGACCCGATGCTGATGTGGTCGTTCAACCGCGAGGGCGAGGTCGACAGCGCCCTGCAGCAGGACCGGAACCGGGCGATGCACACCGACCCCGAGCCGCGCAAGGAATCGCGGGCGAAGTACCTGGACCAAGCCCACCCGCAGCACGGCGTCGGCACGATGCGCGACGCCTTCACCGGGACGACCCCGACCCCCGGCGTCGTCGACGCGGACGACGGACGCCCCTGACGACGACCACGGGGGACACGGACCCTGTGTCGACGTGCACGGCCGCTGCCTACCGTCCAGACGACACCACGACGAGAGGAAACACCATGGCAAGTGGCGTCGCAGCAGTCTGGGTCCCGGTCAGCGACATGGAGCGCGCCGTCGCGTTCTACCGCGACACGCTCGGTCTCACCGTCAAGGACCAGTCGGACGACTGGAGCGAGATCGATGCCGGCGGCCTGATGATCGGCCTGAACGGGCGAGAGTCCGCGAGTCAGGCGACCGACGGGGGTGCCGTCGTGTCGTTCCAGCCGGACGGCAGCATCGAGGACGAGGTCGCCGCGCTGAAGAGCCGAGGCGCGGACATCCAGGGCGAGATCAGCGAGCACCCGTGGGGCAAGATCATGCCCTTCAAGGACAGCGAGGGCAACGACCTGCAGCTCTACTCGCCGCCGCAGGGCTGACGGCGGCCGGGTGCTGACGCACCCCGTGCGGACGGGAGGCCCGTGGCGGTGTCGCCACGGGCCTCCCGTCCGCTGTGTGGCCGGGCGCTGTGTCGCTAGGTGTACTGCCCAGGGACGTTGGTTGAGCTGCGACGACTCGCTGTAGTCGTTGGGATGTGAGAAGGACCTCC
>NZ_JADKRV010000012.1:0-35772 GCF_015351025.1 Curtobacterium sp. VKM Ac-1376
CCCGATACGCCTGGACTTGTCGCTGACGATCTCGAACCCGCATCGAACACCTCCGGAATCAGGTGTTGCGACGACCGGTTGAATACGGCCTGGCTGCCTCGGTCCGAGTGGACCACCGTTCCTGATGGGTTCCGTCTGGAGACCGCCATCTGCAGTGCCGCGACGGCGAGCGAGGAACGCATCCGAGAGTCGATGGAGCAGCCCACGATCCGTCGGGAGAACGCGTCCGTGACGGCGCACAGGTAGAGCTTGCCCTCGGCAGCAGTCCATTCCGTGGAACGCCACGGTGATGGTGTTCATCCCCACTGGCTCGTCACTGAGCAGCACCGACCCAGCGACTGCACCCGCTCGCACGTCGGGGAGTCGACCTCGTCCGCTTCCCCGAGAAGCAAGAGCAGGCTGTTCGTGCGGCCCCTCAGCGAGGCAACCGACCACCGCTTCAGGCGCAAACCGTCACACAGTCTGCTGACAGGACACGTGAATCACTGACAACAAGCCTTGTGGCTCGACACGAACCCTTCCGACCTGCTGGTGCCCCTGGAGGGACTCGAACCCCCAACCGTTTCCTTAGGACGGAACTGCTCTTCCATTGAGCTACAGAGGCTGGCCCGTCCACTCTAGCGGCGGAAGGGCCCGAGGCACGCGTGCAGCTCGTCGACGAACAGGTCGGGCTGCTCGAACGGCGCGAAGTGCCCACCGCGGTCGAGTTCGTGGTGGTGCACGAGGTTCGTGGTGCGCTCGAGCCACTCCCGAGGTGCCCGCACGAGGTCGCCTGGGAAGATCGAGAACCCGGAGGGCACCTCGACCCGTCGTTCCAGCTGCTCCGCCGGGATCGCCGCGTTCGCGTGGTACATCCGCATCGCCGAACCGATCGTGGCGGTGGCCCAGTACTCGGTGAGCAGCGCGAGGACCTCGTCGCGCGTGTAGACCGACCACAGGTCCCCGTCACAGTCGCTCCACGCCCGGAGCTTCTCGACGATCCAGGCGGCCAGCCCCGCGGGTGAGTCGTTCAGCCCGACGGCGGCGGTCTGCGGCTTCGTCCGGTGCAGCATCGCGTAGGCGCCCTCGGCCGTGCGCCACCGGTCGGTCGCGGCGACGAACTCCCGCTCGGCCGCGGACAGCGTCGAAGGGTCGAGCCCCGGCCAGGCGAGCCCGCCGTCGATCCGGTGCACGGCGACGACGCGGTCGGGGTGGTCGAGCGCGAGGTACCGGGCCACGTGCGTGCCGATGTCCCCGCCGGAAACCGCGAACCGCTCGTACCCGAGCTCCGTCATCAACGTCGCCCACAGGCCGGCCACCTGCCGGGCGTCGAGCACCTGCGGCGGAGCGTCCGAGAAGCCGTACCCGGGCATGTCCGGCACGATGACGTCGTACCCGGCGGCGACGAGCATCGGCAGGACCTTGCGGTACCGCCACCCGGAGTCCGGCCACCCGTGCGCGAGCAGGACCGGCAGGGCATCCGGCTGCGCAGCGTGGGCGTGCAGCACGTGGATGCCGATGCCGGCCACGACGACACGACGCGAGGGCAGCGCGGCCAGTTCAGCTCGGTGCGCGTCGAAGTCGAACCCGTCGGCCCAGTACTCGACGAGCGGACGCAGGACGTCGAGGTCGACACCGAGCGACCACCCGACTCCGGCTGGCGCGTCCGGCCAGCGCGTCGCGCGCAACCGCGCGCGCAGGTCGTCGATGGTCGCGTCGTCGAGGTGCGGTGTCTCGCCCATGTCGGTGACGCTAGCCAGCGCCACCGACAGACGGACGGGAGGCCCGTGGCGTGCCGTTCACGGGCCTCCCGTCCGTCAGGTGGCGCTCACCGGGCACTCCGCTGCGGCAGCCGTGCTGCCGCAGCGGTACCGAGCAGGGCGACGACCGCGAACGCTGCGAACCCGAACGGCAGGGCGATCGCGCTCCCGATGCCCCCGACGACCAGCGGGCCGATCGCGTCACCCGTCTCGCGACCCAGCTCCGCCGATCCCATGGTCCGCCCCAGCCGCTCCGGCGGTGTCGTGCCGGCGAGGTGTGCGAACGCGACCGGTGTGAGGACGGCCACTCCAGCACCCGCCAGGAGCGCGGCGATGAACAGGACGGCGACGGACGGTACGACGGCGAGCAGCACGAACGCCGCCGCGACCGCACCCGTCCCGGCGACACCCGCCGCTGCGGTGCCGAGCTTCCCCTCGTCGTGGAGACGCCCCGCCACGGGCTGCACGAGCGAGGACGTCACGGCGAGCACCGCGACGGCCAGCGTGGACAGCAGCAGGGGGATCCCGGCCTCGTTGCCGAGCGCCGGCAGCATGCCGGTGAGCGCACCGATCGCGGCGCTGCCGACGGCGAGCACGACGACGGGCACGAGGAACTGCCGATCGGTCGCCGCACGGAGCATCACCGCGAACGTCGCCCGCTGCCGGGGCAGCGGTGTGATGCGCTCGACCCGGACCAGGACGGCGACCGCGGTGACGAGCGCCATCGCGACCAGCACCACGAACAGCCACCGCGTGCCCCCGAGGTGGACGACGACGGCACCGATGACCGGACCGCCGGCGTACCCGAGTCCCTTCCACGAGCCGTACCGTCCGAAGTAGGTGCCACGACGGTGCGCGGGGACGAGTCGGGCCACCGCGGCCGAGGACGCCGGGGAGAATGCCGAGGCACCCGCTCCCTGCAGCAGGCGGGCCAACCCGAGCCAGAACGGCCCGGTGCCGAACACACCGATGAGCGACGCCGCCGCGAACACGACCAGCCCGCCGACGATCACCGGTCGTGGGCCGATCCGGTCGGACAGGGCACCGAAGACGGGCTTCAGGATCAGCTCCGCGACGTCGTAGAGCGCGAGGAACACCCCGAGCCACGCGAGGCTCAGCCCGAGCGCGAGGTGCTCACCGCCGACCGCGGCAGCGATGCCGTTCGCGCCGAACGCGGTGACGAACCCCGCGGCGTAGAGGGGACCGAGCCGTGGGGGCGTTCGCTGTGACGTCACACAGCAACCCTGGCGGACGCCGACGGCGAAGGCCAGCGACCGCCAGTGCGCGGCGCAGGTGCTACGCGGCCACCAGGTACTCGTCCCACTCCGCCTGGGGCCGCTCGATGCCGCGCACGACCCACGAGGACCCGTGCGGCACCTTCGGCGGGAACCGGAGGCGCCAGCCCATCTCCTGCGGGGTGCGGTCCCCCTTGGTGTTGTTGCAGGCCAAGCAGCAGGCCACCAGGTTCTCCCACGAGTCCTGGCCCCCGCGGGACCTCGGCTGCACGTGGTCGATCGTCGTGGCGTGCCGACCGCAGTAGGCGCAGCGGTTGCCGTCGCGCCTGAGGACTCCGCGGCGCGACACCGGCACGAGCCTGGAGTGCGGGATGCGGACGTAGCGGGTGAGGATGATGACCGACGGGCGGTCGTAGCTCGAGGTCGATCCGGTGACCGGGTGGTCGACGTCGGCAGCGACGATCGCCGCCTTCTGGTTCATGACCAGCACGAGGGCTCGGCGGAACGAGATCACCGCGAGGGGCTCGTAACCGGCGTTGAGGACGAGAGTGCGCATGGGTTCCCTTCCGACGTGCCTGGACGGCTTCCAGGCGCTGCGGGTGCGTCGGACCGACGACGACGAACCGGTGACCACGACCTGCTCACACCCCTGGAACCACGAAGAGCACCACCCGGATGGGTAGTGCTCTCGTCATGCAGGGGCGTGCTCGTGCACGCAGGCTGTGCTCGACCATATGTCGACACGCGCGCGCCGACCCATGGTGCGGGTCGTGCGGAACGTCGACATGAGGGTCTCCTGTTCGCGCCGGTGCGGGCCGGTGCTCCGTCAGGTTAACCCAGAAACCGGCCCGGCACGAGAGTGCGCGGGCCGGTTCGGGTGAAGTTCACACGCCGTCAGGGCCAGTGGCCGTCAGATGCCGAACCGGACGATGTGGTAGTCGCTGGTCCAGATCGGGCGGATCTGCACGGAGCCACCGGGCTTCGGGGCGTCCATGATCATGCCGTTGCCCATGTAGAAGCCGTCGTGCGCCTCGTTGTTGAAGATCACGACGTCACCGGGCTGCGCCTCGGACTCGGGGATCGTGGTGCCCGCCTGGTCCTGCAGTGGCACCGAGTGCGCCAGGTTGATGCCGTACTGGGCGTACACGAACATGATGAAGCCGGAGCAGTCGAAGCCCGACGGGTCGGCGCCGCCGAACACGTACGGGGTGCCGATGTACTGCTCGGCGGTCGCGACGACGGCCGGCAGTGAGAACGGGGTGTCGGCGGCGGTGGCGCTGGCCGCGTACTCGGACGCCGACGGCCCGGTGTAGGACGCGTACTGCTCCGCGGTCGCGGCACGGGCGGCCTCCGTCTCGGATGCCTGCTCCTCGGCTGCCTCCGCCTCGGCGGCTTGGTCGTCCGCCGCCTGCTTCGCGGCCTCCTCGGCGTCGAGGGTGGCGGTCGAGGTCGCGCCGTAGCCGTCGCGGCTCGTGTCCGCCAGCGCGACGGCGTCCGACACCGACAGCTCCTGGCTCTCCGTCGTGCGGACCTGGCGCTGCGCGTTCGCTGCGTCGGTGGCGGTGCTCGCGGTCGTCGCGGCGAAGGCCGGGGCCACCGCGACGGTGCCGAACATGCCGGCGGCGACGGTGAGGACGACCGGCGCGAGGAACCTGCGCTTGCGCGACCTCGAGCTCGCCTTGGCGGCACTCGCGGCGACGGCGGCCTGTGCGGCACGGCGGCCGCCGGGGAGCGGGGCGGAGCGGACCGGGACGACCTTGCGGGTCTGGCGTCCTTCGGCGTCGCGGGCAGCCCGCCGGGTGAGCGGGGCGTCGGTGGCGTTCGCGGTGTTCGTCGGGTTCGCGGGCGTCTGGTCGTCCGCGGCGGTACCGGTCTGCGTCAAGAGGTGGGTCTCCGGCGTCTCGTCATCACGCTGCCGTGGGTGTCCGGCAGTGTGCAACCCCATCCGTTCGTCATCGTTTCCGATCGAGGCAGGAGACGGGTTCGAGACGTCCTGCCACGGGTCTCCGGCTCAGGGGCAGCGCGGGGACTCGTCGAGTTTAGGGAGCCGTCGTTACCGTGTCGAGATCAAACGCGCCCTTGGTAACGAATCGGTAAAGACTCTCAGGGAGGACCAGGAACGGTCAGGCCCGCTCGATGTACACGTGCTGAGCGACCTCCGACGGGAGCTCGATCCCGGCGTCTTCACCCTCGACGCGGACCGCGACGTACGCCCCGGCGCGCTGCACGCTCGCCACACGGCCGGGCATGACGCCGGCCGTCCGCAGCTGGTGGAGGAGTTCGGGCTCGAACTGCACGGGCTCACCGAGGCGGCGGATGACCCCGGTCGCGACGGCATCGGTGCCCTCGGTCGCGGCGACGATGTTCTGCACTCCGTCGAGGAACCCTGCCGCGGTGGGGCCACCGATCTCGGCGAGGCCGGGGATCGGGTTGCCGTACGGCGACTCGGTGGGGTTGCCGAGCATCTCGAGCAGACGGACCTCCACCTGCTCGCTCATGACGTGTTCCCAGCGGCAGGCCTCGTCGTGGACGAACGCCCAGTCGAGTCCGATGACGTCGGCGAGCAGGCGCTCGGCCAGACGGTGCTTCCGCATGACGTGGGTGGCGCGCGAACGGCCCTCGTCGGTGAGCTCCAGGTGCCGGTCACCGGAGACGACGACCAGACCGTCGCGCTCCATCCGGGCGATGGTCTGGGAGACCGTCGGGCCCGAGTGGCCGAGGCGCTCGGAGATGCGCGCGCGCAACGGCACGATCGCCTCTTCCTCCAAGTCGAGGATGGTGCGCAGGTACATCTCCGTGGTGTCGACGAGATCGGTCACGGTCCGCCTCTCATGTCTGGGCCCAGCGGCCACCACACTACTTGTTCGGACCGACGAACACCGCCCGGCGCCCGGCACCCGCGAGAACGGGTCATCGCGCGCGGCCCGGGACGGTGCGATCGCCGTCGGTAGGATCGGCGCATGGCAGACATCGTCATCCCGGCCGAACTCCTCCCCACCGACGGTCGCTTCGGCTGCGGCCCGTCGAAGATCCGCGGCGCACAGCTCGAGTCCCTCGTGACACGCGGCGCCACGATCCTCGGCACGTCGCACCGCCAGAAGCCCGTGAAGGACCTGGTCGGCAGCGTCCGCTCAGGCCTCGCCGACCTGTTCCGCATCCCCGAGGGGTACGAGGTCGTCCTCGGCAACGGCGGTTCGACCGCGTTCTGGGACGCCGCCGCGTTCGGGCTCATCGAGCACCGCGCCGAGAACCTGTCGTTCGGCGAGTTCGGGTCGAAGTTCGCGAAGGCCGCTGCGGCCCCGTGGCTCGAGGCGCCGCACGTGGTCGAGGCGCCGGGCGGTTCGCTCGCCGCGCTCGAGCCGGTCGAGGGCGTCGACGTCTACGCCTACCCCCACAACGAGACCTCGACGGGTGTCATGGCACCCGTCGTCCGCGCGGTCGGCGACCCCGGTGCGCTCACGGTCGTGGACGCGACCAGCGCCGCCGGTGGTGCACTGTTCGACGTCAGCGCGACCGACGTCTACTACTTCGCACCACAGAAGAACTTCGCTTCGGACGGCGGCCTCTGGCTCGCGCTGCTCTCCCCGGCCGCGATCGAGCGGATCGAGCGGATCGCCGCCTCCGGCCGGTACATCCCGGAGTTCCTGTCGCTCAAGAACGCCGTCGACAACTCGCGGCTGAACCAGACGCTGAACACCCCGGCGATCTCGACCCTGCTGCTCCTCGACGAGCAGGTGCGCTGGATGAACGAGTCCGGCGGGCTGCAGTGGGCAGACCTCCGCACGAAGACCTCGTCCTCGACCATCTACGACTGGGCCGAGTCCGTCGACTTCGCGACCCCGTTCGTCACCGACCCCGCCGCTCGGTCACAGGTCGTCGCCACGATCGACCTCGACGACTCGATCGACGCGAAGGCCGTCGCCGCGACCCTGCGCGCGAACGGCATCGTCGACACGGAGCCGTACCGGAAGCTCGGACGCAACCAGCTGCGCGTCGCGACCTTCACGGCGATCGACCCCGACGATGTCGCGAAGCTCGTGCGCGCGATCGCCTTCACGGTCGACGCCCTGCGCTGACCGGGCGGTCCAGCCCCAGGACGAGAACGGGCACAGCACCACGGGATCCCGTGGTGCTGTGCCCGTTCGTCGGTCCGACGTGTCAGGAGCGGTGGAAGTCCGGATCGACCTCGCCGGCGTCGAGCTGGTCGACGTCGAGGTCACGGTCCGGGTCCACCGGCCGCACGCGCTGCGCCCGGCGACGGCCGGTGCGAGCGGGCTGCTGGTCCGCTTCGGTGTCGTCGCCGTCGTCGCTGGTGTCGTCATCGGCGAACGCGTCGACGTCCACGCCGTCGATGTCGTCATCGTCCGACTCGTCGAGGTCGTCCTCGTCGGTGTCGAAGTCATCGTCGTCGTCCGACTCGTCGTCGTCCGACTCGTCGTCGTCGTCGTCGTCCGAGTCGTCGTCGTCGTCCGAGTCGTCGTCGTCGTCCGAGTCGTCGTAGTCGTCGTCATCGTCCGACTCGTCGTCATCGGACTCGTCGTCGAAGTCGTCGCCGTCCTCGTCGTCGGAGTCGTCGGAGTCATCGGCGCCCTCGGACGCCACCTCCGAATCGTGCTCCTGCGCCGCCCGGTACTCGGCCAGCCGCTCGGACCACGGCACCCACTCGGGCGCGACGAGCGACCCGTCGCCGGGCATCAGCTCCACCTCGAGCACGGTGGCCTCGTCATCGCCGATCTTCGCGACGCTGACGGTCCAACGCCAGCCCGGGTACCCGGGCAGGTGGTTGGCGAACAGGACGGAGACGACGCCGTCGCCCTCGTCCACGGTGCCGACGGGTGCCCCGACGGTCGACTCGGGGGTGACCTCGAGCAACGCCTCGCGCGCCAGGTCGGTGAAGTCGATGGGCGCCGCGTCAACGGGCGCCGCGTCAGTCGACACCGCGTCGACGGACGCTGCGTCGGAACGGGCTTCGGCCCCTGCTGTCTCGGACTCGGTCATGGTCACGCCTCCAACTGGTCTGCGACGTGCCGCAGGATGGCGGCGATGCGATCGCCGTTCTTCGGGTAGCGGCCGTGGCGGAGGTCTCCGCTGATCCGGTCGAGTTCCTTCACCAGGTCCTCGACGATCACGGCCATGTCGTCCGCGGAGCGACGGGTCATCCGGGACAGCGACGGCTGGGGCTCGAGGAGCCGGACGGACAGCGCCTGCGACCCCTTCTTCCCCTGGACGACGCCGTACTCGAGCCGCGTTCCGGCCTTGACGGTCACGACGCCGTCGGGCAGCGAGGACGCGTGCAGGAACACCTGGTCACCGTCGTCTCCGGTGATGAAGCCGAAGCCCTTGTCGTCGTCGTAGAACTTGACCTTGCCGGTGGGCATGCGTGGACTCCTCGAGGTCGTGGTACGGCCGTGGTGCGTCGGATATCCTGGGTCGATGGCCAATCCGACCCCATCCACCGGGAACCCGCAGGATTCCGCAGAACCCCCGGTGACGATCAATCGTACCGAACGCGCTCTGGCGTTCATGGTCGGTGGGATCTTCATCGCCGCGTTCCTCTGCATGGCGGCGATGATCGTCATGTGGCTCACCGCCCCGAGCGCCCAGGGCTCGATGCCCTGGCCGGTCATCATGGCGATCCCCCTCGTCGGGTTCCCGATCGGCATGGTGCTGGTCTTCACGCTCCTCGGCATCACGTGGACGCGCCGTGCACGAGCGAACCGGACGGCGCGCTGACGTCCGCCCCGGACGCTGGCACCGGACGATGACGACCACCGCCGACCTCGCCGCCCGACTCCGGGCGATGCCGGATGATGCGCTCACGCGCCTCGTCGCGGCGAGGCGACTCCCCACCGCTGCGCTCGCCGAGACCGGCCCGCAGCGCATCACCGACTTCTTCGACCTCGCAGAGGCCCTCCGCACCGACGACGCGGTGGACGCCGCCGTCGAGCACCTGCCCCGCGCCACGATCCTCGCCCTGCGGGACGGCGGTGCAGTCGACGCGCTCGGCCCCGCGGTCGAGCTCGGTCTCGCCGACGAGGACGGCGCCGTCGACGACGCGGTCGCCGCACGCGTGGCCGCCCACCCCGACCTCGCCACCCTCGACCTCTCGGGAGGCCCGGAGCAGGTCCGCCCCGCTGCTCCCGCCGACGACGCGGCTGCTCAGGACCGCGCGCGCACCACCGGCGCGGAGCAGGCCTTCGCCACCATGACCGTGCTCGCCGAACTGCTTCGTGCCGTCGACGCCGGCGCGGTCCGCGAACTCGTGAAGGGCGGGATCGGCTCCCCGCTGGCCCGCACCCTCGCCGAGCGCATCGGTACGGACGCCGACCTCGTGTCCGGCCGCCTGGCGCTGCTCGACGGGATCGGGTTCGCCGACCCGGACACCGGCCGGTGGACCGTGACGGACGCCGGGCACACGTGGCTCGTCGCGAGCTGGCCGGACCGCTGGGTCTCGCTGGTCGCGGCGTGGTCGCACACGCTCCCCTCCGCCGCACACGAGGTCCTCGCCCTGGCCGACGGCGACCTGCGGGACCTCGTGTCCCTCGGCCGGTGGGCCTACCCGGCGGGATCCCGCTGGCTCGACGCCGTGCTGCTCGACGTCGCCGGAACCGCGGCCTCGCTCGGCCTGACGGTCGACGGCATCGTCACGAGCACCGGCCGGGCGCTCCTCGACGGGGACGCCGGCCCCGCCGCCGACGACCTGCCCGGCACCGTGGACCGGGTCTACCTGCAGCACGACCTGACCGTGATCGCCCCCGGGCCGCTCGCACCGGTCGACGACGACGCCCTGCGCACGGTCGCCGTGCTCGAGGCGCCGGGGCTCGCGGCCCGCTACCGCATCTCGGAGGACACCCTGCGGGCAGCGTTCCGGACCGGGCTCTCGCGCGACGACCTGCTGGCCCTGCTCGGACGGCTGTCGGCCACCGGGATCCCCCAGCCGCTGGCGTACCTCGTCGACCAGGTCGCCGGGCGCGACGGCAGCATCGTCGTCGACCGGGGTGCTGGCGGCGTCGGGTCCGAGGTCCGGGGCACCCCGGACCAGCTCGACCTGATCGGAGTGGACGCCGAACTGCGGCAGCTGTCGTGGGACCGCCCCGACCTGACCACGCTCATCACTCGCTACCCGCCGCACGTCGTGCACACCGCGCTCGAGGACCAGCGCTACGCGGCCGTCCTGACGACCGCAGCCCGCCCCGAGGCGCACCACGCGCCTCCCGGCAGGCGAAGCCACACCGGACGCTCACCGGAGCAGGCGGCGCACGCACTCGTGGAGCGGCTCCGCCTGACGACGCAGCGCGGCGATGCGGAGCCGGAGCAGGAGTGGCTCGGTCGGCAGATCGACCTCGCCGTCCGCGGACGCACCCCGATCCGGGTGACCGTGCGGATGCCGGACGGCTCCGAGCGACCGTTCTCGATCGTCCCGACGTCGGTCGCCGCCGGGCGCGTCCGCGGGCGCGACACCAGCGTGGACGTCGAACGCACCCTGCCGCTGTCGCTCGTCGTGTCGGTCGAGAGCGACGCCTGAGCGGCAGGGTCACCCGAACGCAGGAACTGACGGCTAGGCTGGCAGGTCATGAACGGACCGCTGATCGTGCAGAGCGACCGCACCGTGCTCCTCGAGGTCGCACACCCCGACGCCGAGGACGCACGCCACGAGCTCGCGGCCTTCGCCGAGCTCGAACGCGCTCCCGAGCACGTGCACACCTACCGGATCACCCGCCTCGGCCTGTGGAACGCGCGCGCCGCCGGGCACGACGCCGAGGCGATGATCGACACCCTCGAACGCTTCGCGAAGTTCCCCGTGCCGCAGAGCGTCACGGTCGACATCCGCGACACCGTCTCGCGCTACGGGCGACTCGTGATCCGTCGCGAGGAACGCCCGGACGCCCCCGTCATCGCGAACTCCCCGGCCGAGGAGCTCGAGCGGTTGCCGCTCCTGCTGCTCACCGCCGAGGACCCGTCGGTGCTGGCAGAGGTCATCCGGTCGAAGCGCATCAAGCCGCTGCTCGGGGACATGCGAACCCCGTCCGAGGTCGAGCTGCAGCCGTGGGCGCGCGGGCAGATCAAGCAGGAGCTCGTGAAGCTCGGCTGGCCGGCGGAGGACCTGGCGGGCTACACCCCGGGGCAGCCGCACCCGATCGACCTCGACACCACGGAGTGGCACATGCGGCCGTACCAGGAGCAGGCGGTCGACACGTTCTTCGCCCAGGGCTCCGGCGTCGTCGTACTGCCCTGTGGCGCCGGCAAGACCCTGGTCGGTGCCGGGGCGATGGCGACCGTCAAGGCGACCACGCTCATCCTGGTGACGAACACCGTCTCGGCGCGGCAGTGGCGCACCGAGCTGCTCAAGCGTACGACGCTCACCGCTGAGGACATCGGCGAGTACTCCGGGAGCGTCAAGGAGATCCGTCCGGTCACGATCGCCACGTACCAGATCCTCACCGCCCGCCGGAAGGGCGAGTACACGCACCTGTCGCTGCTCGACGCCCTCGACTGGGGGCTCATCGTCTACGACGAGGTCCACCTGCTGCCGGCGCCCGTGTTCAAGCTGACCGCGGACCTGCAGGCCCGTCGGCGCCTGGGGCTCACGGCGACGCTCGTGCGCGAGGACGGACGCGAGGGCGACGTCTTCTCGCTCATCGGACCGAAGCGGTACGACGCCCCGTGGAAGGAGATCGAGGCGCAGGGCTACATCTCGCCGGCCTCCTGCTACGAGGTCCGCATCGACCTCCCGCACCAGGACCGCCTGGAGTACGCCGCGTCGAGCGACGACGAGCGCTACCGGCTGGCGGCGACCTCGCCCGCGAAGACCCCGGTCGTGCGGGAGCTCATCGAGAAGCACCGCGGTGAGCAGATCCTGGTCATCGGCCAGTACATCGACCAACTCGACGAGCTGGCCGCGTCGCTCGACGCCGCCGAGATCACCGGTGCGACCCCGGTCGACGAGCGCGAACGGCTGTACGACGCGTTCCGGTCCGGCGAGGTCGACGTGCTCGTGGTCTCGAAGGTCGCGAACTTCTCGATCGACCTGCCCGACGCAACCGTCGCGATCCAGGTCTCCGGGTCGTTCGGCTCACGGCAGGAAGAGGCGCAGCGACTCGGCCGACTGCTCCGCCCGAACAAGGACGGTCTGCCCGCGTCGTTCTACACGCTCGTCGCACGGGACACCGTCGACCAGGACTTCGCGCAGAACCGGCAGCGGTTCCTCGCCGAGCAGGGGTACTCCTACACGATCCTGGACGCCGACCAGGTCCAGACTCCCGTGGGTTGACGCACGCACCGCTCCCAGGAAACCCCGAGGGAACGATCAGAAGATAGGACCATGAGCGATGGCCCCAAGATCCTGATCGTCGACGACGAGCCGAACATCCGCGACCTCCTGACGACCTCGTTGCGCTTCGCCGGCTTCGCCGTGCGTGCGGTGGGCAACGGAGCGCAGGCGATCTCCGCCGTGCTGGAAGAGGAGCCGGACCTCATCATCCTCGACGTCATGCTCCCCGACATGAACGGCTTCGGCGTCACCAAGCGCCTGCGGTCGTCGGGCTACACATCGCCGATCCTGTTCCTCACCGCGAAGGACGACACCGAGGACAAGATCACCGGCCTCACCGTCGGTGGTGACGACTACGTGACGAAGCCCTTCTCGCTCGACGAGATCGTCGCCCGCATCAAGGCCATCCTCCGTCGCACCATGAACGACGAAGAGGACGCGATCATCCGCGCCGGCGAGCTGACCATGGACCAGGACACGCACGAGGTCACGATCGGCGACGCGCAGATCGAGCTCTCCCCCACCGAGTTCAAGCTGCTCCGCTACCTCATGCTCAACCCCAACCGCGTGCTGTCGAAGGCGCAGATCCTCGACCACGTGTGGGAGTACGACTTCAACGGCGACGCTGGCATCGTCGAGTCCTACATCTCGTACCTGCGCCGCAAGCTCGACCAGTACTCGGCCGAGCCGATCATCCAGACCAAGCGCGGCTTCGGCTACATGCTGAAGGCGTCCAAGGCCTCGTAGGGTCTCGCGGTCCCGTCAGGGGCCGACTTCACGGCGGTCGTCCGGTTTCACCGGGCGGCCGCTGTCTATCGTTGGGGCAGCATGCACACGCGAATGAACCACTGGTGGGACGGGATCTCCCTGCGCACCAAGATCACCGGGATCACGGTGCTCCTCGTCGCGCTCGGAC
This sequence comes from Curtobacterium sp. VKM Ac-1376, assembly GCF_015351025.1. Classification (GTDB taxonomy): domain Bacteria; phylum Actinomycetota; class Actinomycetes; order Actinomycetales; family Microbacteriaceae; genus Curtobacterium. The sequence goes on from NZ_JADKRV010000012.1 coordinate 13,162, forward strand.
TGCTCGTCGCGGGGCTCGGCACGATGACGGTGCTGTCCACCTACCTGATGCAGCAGCTCGACAACACGGTCAAGCAGACGACCGAGCAGCTCGAGGGCCAGAACATCAGCGACGGCGAGCAGTACTGCAAGCTCTCGGTCGTGCTGTCGCAGAGCGCCTACGTCGCCGCGTACGACGCCGACGGTGACCAGATCTGCGAGACGAGGGCAGCCAGCCGACCGGACGTCCGCCAGGCGATCCTGGTCGACGCCGCGCAGACGAACGAGCGCATCTCGCTCTACGACAGCGAACACAACCACGAGTGGCGCGCACAGATCATCCCGGCGTCGCTGCAGGACCAGTCCGACGGCACCACCGAGACCGGCTACGTGCTGATCGCCGTCTCGAGCGCCGGCACCGACGAGACCATCGGGAAGTTCACCGCGATCTTCCTGGGGTTCGGAGCCTCGGTCATCCTGCTCGGGGCCATGCTCACCCGACTGCTCGTCACGGCGACCTTCGACCCGCTGCGCGACGTCGAGGACACCGCCGCACGGTTCGCCGCCGGTGACTTCAACCAGCGCCTCGAGGCCGACACCCCGAACACCGAGGTCGGCCGCCTCAACCGCTCCCTGAACGTCATGCTCGAGCGCATCGACTCGGCGTTCGAGGACCGGCAGCGCACCATCGACCAGATGCGCCGGTTCGTCGGGGACGCCTCGCACGAGCTCCGGACGCCACTGGTGTCCCTGCGCGGGTACGCCGAGCTGTACCGGATGGGCGCGCTGCGCAAGGAGGAGGACGTCGCCCAGGCGATGGAGCGCATCGAGAAGGAAGCGCAGCGGATGGGCCTGCTCGTGCAGGACCTGCTGCAGCTCGCCCGGATCGACGAGTCGAAGCCCCTCGAGCTCGGACCGGTCGACCTCGTCGCCATCGCCCGCGACTCGGCGCTCGACACGATGGCTTCCAACCCCGACCGCGAGATCCAGGTGCTCGTCGAGGACGCCCTGACCGGTGAGAGCGTGCCCCAGGCCGTGCGTCCGTCGTCGGCGTCGGCGATCTCCTCCGCCGACACGGGCGAGGTCGCACCGGCGTCACCCGCCTCGGCGAACACCACAGGACCCATCGCCTTCTCGCGGCAGACCATCGCCCGGCTCCGGGCCCGGCGCACCCGCGCCATGAACATCGACGCCGGCGCCGCGCCGACCGACAAGACGACCCCGCTTCCCACGGTCGTGATGCCGAAGCGTCCGCCGATCGTCCTGGCCGAAGAGAACAAGATCCGGCAGATCGTGACGAACCTGATGGGCAACGCCATGCGGTTCACGGAGCACGATGACCCGATCGAGATCGGCATCGGCGTGGACGACGATCGCGGGATGGCCCACATCGACGTCATCGACCACGGTGAGGGCATCCCGGCCCAGCTGCGCGACAAGATCTTCCAGCGATTCTGGCGCGCGGACACCTCGCGCGCCCGCGACACCGGCGGCTCGGGCCTCGGACTCGCCATCGTGTCCGGCATCGTCGCTGCGCACAACGGCTCGGTCGAAGTCCTGGACACCGAGGGCGGCGGCGCCACCTTCCGCGTCTGGCTCCCCCTGCTCCCCCGCGACTACGCCGCCTGACGCGCCGCGGCCGCCCGCCGCTGCCGCCCGCCGCGGCCGCACAGCCGGGTCGAGGTCGCGAAAACTGCCGCCCAACTCCCGCTCCCGCGGCGCAACGTGCGACCTCGGCGGCGAAGGCACGGCGTGTTGTGCGACCGTAGCGTGCGCCCATCCACCCCTCCGGTGGAGCGCACACCGGCCGACGTCATGCCGAGCGGGAGACGAAGGCCTGACGCAGGCGCTCCAGCAACACCGCCGGGTGACCGGCGTCACCCCGCGTCGCGTGCAGGACGAGCCAGCCGTTGACCGCCATCCCGTTGTCGCGACGCTGGTCGTGCTGGAAAGCGTCCCGCTCACGGTGGTGATCGCCGTCGTACTCGAGCGCGACCCGATGGGCGGGCCAGGCCATGTCCACCCGCCCGAGGAACCGGCCGTGGTGATCCGAGACCTCGACCTGCAGTTCCGGCTCTGGGAATCCTGCATCCACCACGGCGAGTCGAAGCCACGTCTCCATCGGCGACTCGGCGCCAACGCGCACGCGCGCGAGCGCGGCACGGGCGACCGCGATCCACCGGGTTCCGGGGACGAGAATCCTGGCGAGCGTGTCGATCGTGCAGAATCCACTCTTGCCCACCAGGAAATCGCCCATCGCGACGAGCTGCTCCACGCTGAGCAGGCTGGCGCACTCCCGCCACGCGACGTCTGGGGCACTGAGCCGTAGCCCCTGTCGCGTCCACGGGACGGGGCCCGATCGGCAACGGTGTCCGATGACCTGCGGCCGTCGCATCACCGGGCCGGTTCCGACCGTCGTGACGTGGACGGCGGACCCGGCACCGCGTGGAAGCGGCGCTCCCCACAGCGCGGCGGCCGTGGTGTGACTGAAGTACTGGTTCGGACTGAGCACCAGGGCGACTGCCGCGACGACCGACATCGTGGCATCTGTCGACCGGACGCCGTGCACGGGTCGGAGGAGATCCCGCCGGCGGAGACGACCCGGATCGACGCCGGACGCGACGGCGTCGCGGACCAGGAACCCGGTGGAGTCGAGCGTCCCCGGGAGCGGACGAGGCTTCGGCATGTCCCGAGTGTCGCGACCCGCTTGCCCGCGCGACCTGCTCGGGGACGCATCTGTGGAGAACGACCGGGGGCGGGCCTCCTGTGCGGTTCTCGCTGATCGCGCAACACGCCGCTGCCAGCCTATGGCAGTCGCTCGAACTGCCGGAATGGCACCGGCGGAGCAGCAGTTCGAGCGATCTCGGCGTCACGCGCCCCGCACGCGGAAGGGCCCCGCACGCCGAAGCATGCGGGGCCCTCGCCAGCAGGACGGACTAGAAGTCCATGCCACCCGTGGGGTCGCCGGCCGGAACGGCCGAGTTCTTCTCGGGCTTCTCGGCGACGACGGCCTCGGTCGTGAGGAACAGGCCGGCGATCGACGCAGCGTTCTGCAGCGCCGAGCGCGTGACCTTGGCCGGGTCGATGATGCCGGCAGCGATGAGGTCGACGTACTCGCCGGTCGCGGCGTTGAGGCCCCAACCCGACTCGAGCTCGCGGACCTTCGCGGCGACGACACCCGGCTCGAGACCGGCGTTCAGCGCGATCTGCTTGAGCGGCGCGTCGATGGCGACGCGGACGATGTTCGCACCGGTCGCCTCGTCACCCTCGAGCTGCAGGGTCTCGAGCGCGACGGCACCGGCCTGGATGAGGGCGACGCCACCACCGGCGACGATGCCCTCTTCGACGGCAGCCTTCGCGTTGCGGACGGCGTCCTCGATGCGGTGCTTGCGCTCCTTGAGCTCGACCTCGGTCGCGGCACCCGCCTTGATGACGGCGACGCCACCGGCGAGCTTCGCGAGGCGCTCCTGGAGCTTCTCGCGGTCGTAGTCGGAGTCGGTCGCCTCGATCTCGGAGCGGATCTGACGGACACGGCCGGCGATCTGCTCGGCATCGCCGGCACCCTCGACGATCGTGGTCTCGTCCTTGGTGATGACGACCTTGCGGGCACGACCGAGGAGGTCGAGCGTCGCGTTCTCGAGCTTGAGGCCGACCTCTTCCGAGATGACCTGGCCGCCGGTGAGGATCGCGATGTCCTGCAGCATGGCCTTGCGGCGGTCGCCGAAGCCCGGGGCCTTGACGGCAACGGACTTGAAGATGCCGCGGATCTTGTTCACGACGAGCGTGGCCAGGGCCTCGCCGTCGACGTCCTCGGCGATGATCAGGAGCTGCTTGCCGGCCTGGATCACCTTGTCGACGACCGGCAGGAGGTCCTTGATGTTCGAGATCTTCGAGTTGACGATCAGGACGTAGGCGTCCTCGAAGACGGCTTCCTGGCGCTCGGGGTCGGTCACGAAGTACTGCGACAGGTAGCCCTTGTCGAAGCGCATGCCCTCGGTGAGCTCGAGCTCGGTGCCGAAGGTGTTCGACTCCTCGACGGTGACGACGCCTTCCTTGCCGACCTTGTCGATGGCCTCGGCGATGAGCGCGCCGATCGTCGGGTCAGCGGCCGAGATCGACGCGGTCGCGGCGATCTGGTCCTTGGTCTCGATCTCCTTGGCGTCGGCGAGCAGCTGCTCGGAGACGGCCGCGACGGCCTTCTCGATGCCGCGCTTCAGGGAGATGGGGTCGGCACCGGCGGCGACGTTGCGGAGGCCCTCGCGGACGAGCGCCTGAGCGAGCACGGTCGCGGTGGTCGTACCGTCACCGGCGACGTCGTCGGTCTTCTTGGCGACCTCCTTGACGAGCTCCGCACCGATCTTCTCGTACGGGTCGTCGAGTTCGATCTCCTTGGCGATGGAGACACCGTCGTTCGTGATCGTGGGGGCGCCCCACTTCTTCTCGAGGACGACGTTGCGGCCGCGCGGGCCGAGCGTCACCTTCACGGCGTCGGCCAGCTGGTTCAGGCCGCGCTCGAGGCCACGGCGGGCCTCCTCGTCGAAAGCAATGATCTTAGCCATTGAGTTTTCGTCCCTCCCGGACGTCGTCATGGGGGTCGTGCTGGCACTCAGCGTGAGCGAGTGCCAACGCCGATTCTGGCACTCGACGGGTGTGAGTGCAACACAGTCGGGAGGCTCGTGACGAGTTCCCAGGACACGGTGCGGCCCCCGGGCACGCGACACCACCGCCCCACGCCCGGAGCGCGCGCCGCACGCACGCCGCCCCGCACGACGCCCCGCACGACGAACGCGCCGCCCCTGACGGGACGGCGCGTTCACGAAGTGGCGTTGCTCAGGCCGGGCGGACCGACTCCGCCTGGGGGCCCTTCGACCCGGTGCCGACGTCGAACACGACGGCCTGGCCCTCCTCGAGGACCTTGTAACCCGACATGTCGATGGCCGAGTAGTGCACGAACACGTCCTGGCCCCCTCCATCCACGGTGATGAAGCCGAAGCCCTTTTCAGCGTTGAACCACTTCACGGTTCCGTTGGCCATGATCTCTTGCTCCCTGGTACTGCAGTGCGGAACGACGTGATCGTCGTCTGCATGGGACTCTGACCGAACGCGCCCGATCAGGCAAGAGGTGTGACCTCGTTTCACGTCGATTCCGTCAGAAATCAACGTGCTCGAAACACCGCCGTCACACTATGCGCGGAAAACGCGGCGAACGATGGTGCCGCGACCGATCAGCCGGTGTAGTCCGCGCCGAGGACGACGCTCACGTCGGCGTTCGGGAACGCCGCCGACTGCTGCACCGCGGTGACGCCGAGCTGTTTCGCGATGCCCTGCGCGACCGCCGCCTGCGCGGCCTGCTGGTAGTACACGATCGTCGAGGTCGAGCCCGTCGTCCCGGCGTCCCCCGTCGATGCGACCTGCCAGCCGGCACCGGTCAACGTCGCACTCGCCCGTGCTGCGAGACCCGTCGTGGTCGTGCCGTTGAGGACGACCACCGTGGTCGTGCCCTGCTGGGCCGGCGTCGCGGCGGTCGTGCCGCCCGAGGACGAGCCCGCCGAGCCGGAGCCGGCGGACGAGGACGGCTTCGAGGTCGCCGACGGCTTCGCGGTCGCGGACGCCGAGGTGGACGCGGTCGGCGAGTCCGAGCCGGTGAAGGAGTAGCTGCCGTTGAGCAGTGCGAGCACGAGCACACCGATGCCGACGAGCACGCCCGTGGCGAGTGCTGCCCAGGCGAACGCGATCCAGCCGCGGCCCCGGCGCCGGGCACCGCGGTGGGCGCCGACCCGGGGGCCGTCGGCGACGTCGTCGAACCGGTCTCGGGGGAATCTCGTGCTCATCGTTCCTCTTCACGTCCTTCGGGTGCTGCACCGGGCGCGACGAAGCTGCGCGTGGCCCGGGCGCTGGTGCGCGCGTGCCGGAGCCGCTGCAGCCGGGTGACGAGCTGCGGGTCGTACGCGAGTGCCGCGGGCGAGTCGATCACGCGGTTGAGCACCTGGTAGTAGCGCGCCGCCGACATCTCGAACTCGACCCGGATCTCCGCTTCCTTCGTGCGGTCGTGCCGTGCCCGGTCGTGCTCGAACGAGAGCACGTGCTTGGCGAGCTCACTGAGTTCGTCAGCGCTGCGCTGCTCAGTACGGTGCTCGTCGACACGGTGCTCCTCGGTGGGGCTGGTCACTGCGGTTCCGATCACGGTCGGGTAACGGGTCTCGCACATCGTAGGGGTGGAGACGATCCGGACCCTGGCACGGCGCTGGACTGTCGCGAACACCGGTCACAGGTTCGGATCGCGCAGCCACCGCACGCGCGTGCCGAACGGGTCGGAGACGGCCATGGCGACATCGTCGAGCGAGGCCGTCGCGAAGGCATCCGGATCGGCGGCATCGACGTCGTCCGGCAGCGTCGCAGCCACCCCCCGCAGGATCCCGGTGCGCTCGAGGGCGATCCAGTGCACGCCCCGCTCGCGGATCCGGTCGACGAACCGCTGTCGGTCCGCGCCCGGCACGTACACCAGGGTCCCGGTGGTCAGGACGACCGGTTCGACGTCGTCCGGCAGGACGTCCAGTGCACGGTCGAGGTCACCCGGCACCGTGCCGACGAACCGGATCAGAGGAACGGCGAGCATCGCGGCCGCCGCCGACCGCATCAGGATGGTCCGGGCCGACGCCTCGGGCGGGACAGCCTCGACCAGCCGGTCGAACGCACCTGGGACCGACAGGTCGATCGGGTTCGGGTCGAGGGCCACCCGCGCACCGATCCTGATCGGGGCACGGGCCGGCGCGGGCACGGCGCCGGTGGCGTCCGCGACCAGCCGGAGCGCGGGATGTGCGACCGCCGTGTGCATCCGGACGACCGCTGCCCCGGAGCCGACCCGGTAGTCCAGGATGACCCGGTCCGGGATCGAGCAGAGGCCGGCGGCGGCGCCCGCGTCGACGAGGCCGAGCGCGCGGTCCGACCGTGCGGCGAGCGCCGCGAACAGCGGGACGACGGGGCCGAGCCGCCGCGGGTCGTTGGCCTGCACCGTGGCGGACGTGATGGCCGCGACCAGGGCGGGGCGGGCCTCCCGGCCGAGCGCGCGCAGCGCACCGGGGTCCGACGGATCAGCGCCCAGCCGCCGCGCGACCGCGAACAACAGCTCCGGCTGCCGTTGCTGCTCCGGGACCTCGTCGAGCAGCGCGACGAGCGCGTCGTCGAGCGACAGCGCCCATGCGGCGTACGAGGGCGAGACCGCCTCGATGCGGTCGGCGTAGGCGGCGTACCGGGCCCGCGAGTCCATCAGCGCCCAGGCCGGTGCATCCCGACGTGGCGGATGCCGGCCTCGTCGTAGGGCTCATCGAAGCGCACGAAGCCGTGCCGCTCGTACAGCGCGGCGACGTACTCCTGGGCGTGCAGGACGAACGGGTCGTGCCCGTGCTCGTCGAGCACGGCGGCGACGAGTCGACCGGCGATCCCCCGCCCGCGGTGGTCGGGGTCGGTCGCGACCCGGCCGATCACCCACGCCGGCGGCGCCGTGCCCGCCGGGTGGACCTCGTCCACTGCGGGTCGGATGAGTCGCAGGTACCCAACCGCATCCGAGTCCGTGCCGAACCACCAGTGCTCGGTCTCCGGATCGCGGTCGCGGCCGTCGAAGTCCTCGGCGGTGACCCGCTGTTCGAGCGCGAACACGCGGTTCCGGAGCACGACGATGCCGTACAGTTCGTCCGTCGTCAGACGGGTCCAGCGGGCGTGGTGCACGGAATGCTCGGACATCGTGGCGAGTTTAGTGAAGTGGTCGGGAGTGCCCGGAAGAGCCCGGCCGGAAGCAGGAGGAAGCAATGGCATACAACGTCGACAAGTCCGACGCCCAGTGGCGCGAGGAACTCTCCCCGGACCAGTACGCCGTCCTCCGCCAGGCAGGGACCGAACGACCGTGGACCGGTGAACTCCTCGACGAGGAGCGCGCGGGCGTCTACACCTGTGCGGCCTGCAACGCGGAGCTGTTCAAGAGCGGCACGAAGTTCGACTCCGGCTGCGGCTGGCCGTCGTTCTACGAGTCGGTGGACCCCGACGCGGTGCAGCTCATCGAGGACAACTCACTCGGTGTGGCCCGCACCGAGGTCCGCTGCGCGAACTGCGGTTCGCACCTGGGCCATGTGTTCCCGGACGGGTTCGGCACCCCCACGGGTGACCGCTACTGCATGAACTCGATCTCGCTGAACTTCTCGGAGAAGTCGGGCGAGTGAGGGCCTGACGCCCTCACCGGTAAGATGAGCGGCGTCAGCCAGCATGGCGCAATTGGTAGCGCACCGTACTTGTAATACGGGGGTTGCGGGTTCGAGTCCCGCTGCTGGCCCCGGATGAAGCGATGCCCCGGGCGAAGTCTCGCCCGGGGCATCGGCACACGGAACGCGGATCAGGGGGCGTTCCGGGCGCTGGACGCGGTAACCAGCCGGTCGTGCGATGAGGATGACACCTCACCGACCCGCGCGTCCACACCCTGACCCGACATCCGCGGGAATCCGCACGATGTGCACGAACGCGCAGTGCCCGCTGCCTGCTCAGCGCCCGCCGGTGATCTTCCGCTCGCGCTGCGCAACCCCGGCTGTGCCGTAGGGGTAGTCGTCGATGCGGGGCGCGCTGGCGTCGGTCAGCCTGGTGAGCTCGGCGTCGGTGAGCACCAGGTCCGCCGCACCGAGGTTGTCCTCGAGCTGGGACAGTGTCCGGACGCCGAGGATCACGCTCGTCACCGCGGGCCGGGCCAGCAGCCAGGCGAGTGCGACCTGCGACTTCGAGGCGCCGTGGGCGTCGGCGACCTCGGACACGGCGTCGAGCACCTCCCACGTGCGCTCGTCCGCGTTGCGGGCCTCCCACGCCTCCATGCCGCGCTCCGGGTTCTCGCCGAGCCGCGTGGTGCCGGTCGGGGCCTCGTCGCGCTGGTACTTCCCGGTCAGCCAGCCGCCGGCGAGCGGCGACCACGGCAGCAGGCCGATGCCGGCGTCGAGGCAGGCGGGCACGACCTCGTGCTCGATGTCGCGGACGAGCAGGTTGTACTGCGGCTGCAGGGTCACCGGTGGCGCCCAGCCGTGGGCCTTCGCCTCGTACACGGCCTTCGTGACCTGGTAGCCGAGGTAGTTCGAGAACCCGTACGTGCCGATCTTGCCCGCGGACACGGCGTCGTCGAGGAACCGCAGGGTCTCGTCGAGGGGCGTCAGGGCGTCCCACGCGTGCATCTGGTAGAGGTCGATGTGCTCGACGCCGAGCCGTTCGAGCGAGGCGTCGAGCGCGACCCGGAGGTGCCGGCGGGACAACCCGAGGTCGTTGGGTCCGTCGCCCTGCGGGAACCGGCCCTTGGTGGCGAGGACGACCTGCGCCGCCTCGGTGGGATGTGCTGCGAGCCAGCGGCCGATGATCCGCTCGGACTCGTTGCCGGAGTAGACGTCCGCCGTGTCGACGAGCGTGCCTCCGGCTGCCACGAAGGCGTCGAGGATGGCGTGTGAGGTGGGTTCGTCGGCTTCGCTGCCGAAAGTCATGGTGCCGAGGGTCAGCGTCGACACCGATGTCCCGCTGTTGCCGAGGAGTCTGTAGTCCATGGCCGGGACGCTACGCGTGGTCCCTCGACGGCGAGGGGACCCACGAGTACCCCTCAGCGTGGGGCGGACAGGAACCGCAGCGCGGCGTCGCGGAACGCCCGCGAGGTCGGGGCGTTGAAGTGGTTGCGACCGGGGATCTCGAAGAACGTGGCGTTCGGCGCGGCCTCGGCCAGCCGGACCGCACTGTCACGGATGCCGTCCTCGCTGCCCGCCGCCATCAGCAGGGGTTGCGCCGGGGCGTTCGCGGGCGTCGGTTCGATGCTGTTCCGCATGCCCTCGACCATCGCCACGAGCGCGCCGAGGTCGTTGCCGTCGACGTTCGCCGCCATCGTCAGGTAGCCGTTCGTCACGCGGTCCTCGATCGGGGTGCCGTCCGCGATGTACGCCTTCGCCTGGTCGACGCGGACCCGCCGCATGGGGTCGGCGTCCGGGATGCCGCCGAACACCGCGCGCGCGATCCGGCCGGGCAGACGCTCCGCGGTGTGCCAACCGACCCGCGCACCGAGCGAGTACCCGAGGAAGGCGACGTCGTCGAGCAGGTACGTGTCGATGACCGTGGTGACGTCGGTGACGAGCAGGTCCATCGAGTAGGCACCCGGGTCGTGCGGCTTCGCGCTCGCCCCGTGGCCGCGCTGGTCGAGCGCGAGGACGCGGTAGCCGGCGCGGACGAGGTCGCGGGTCCAGCCGGAGACGTGCCAGTTGAGGACGGCGCCGGAGGCGAAGCCGTGCACGGCGACGACCACGGGTGCGTCCGGGTCGCCGAAGTCGTAGGTGGCGAGTCGCAGGCCGTCGGGCGACATCACGAACCGGGGACGCGGCGCTTCGGGGACGAGTGACATGTCCTCTCAAGCGTACCGGGGCAGTGTGGGCCCATGGACGGCTACGGCGGCGATCAGATCAGGGCGGCGGAACGCCCCCACCTCGATGCGGGGGAACCCCTCATGCAGCGGGCCGCCGACGGGCTCGCGCGCATCGTCGGCGCTCTGCTGGACGACCCGGCCGTGCGGCCCGGGGACGGCCCGGGGTCCGTGCTCGTGCTGGCCGGCAGCGGTGACAACGGCGGTGACGCCCTGTTCGCGGGCGCGCGCCTGGCTGCGGACGGGAGGCACGTGGCCGTGCTGCGTGTCGGCTCGCGTGTCCACGAGGCGGGCCTGGCAGCGGCGCTGCAGTCCGGAGCGCGCCTGCTGGACGGCCCGTCCGACCCGTCGGGACCGACCGGCGGAGCGGCCGACATCCTGCGGGCCGCGGGCCGCAGCGACGGCGCCCGTCTCGCCGCGGTCACGACGGAGGCCGCGCTCGAGGCGGACCTGGTGCTCGACGGCATCCTCGGCATCGGGGCACGCGGTGCGAACGCGCTCCGGTCGCCCGCCCGCGAGGTCGTGGGCGCCGTCCGGGAGCTCGCCCGCGACCAGCGCGCGCCGTTCGTCGTCGCGGTCGACGTGCCGAGCGGCGTCGACGTGGACACCGGCGGTGTCGCGGACGACCACGTCCTGCAGGCCGACGTCACGGTCACGTTCGGCGGGGTGAAGGCCGGGCTGCTGACGGGTCCGGCCGCCACGCTCGCGGGGCGCATCGAACTCGTGGACGTCGGGATCGGTGCGGACCTGGCGACGATGGAGCCGCTGATCCGCACCTGACCCCGCGCGTGCTGGTCCGCCGTCAGTGGTGCTCGTACAGGACGGGCTCCGGCAGACCGTGCGCCGCACGGATGCTGCGCGAGATGCCCTCGATCGCCACGAGGGCGTCCACCACGAGCTCCGGCGTGACCGGGAACGGCATGTTGTGGATGGTCTCGCCCTCGACCGTCGCGGCCTCGGCCACGGCACGGAGCACCTCGCGGTCGTCGACGGTGAGCCCGATCTCCGTGAGGGTGTTCGGCAGCCCGACCTTCGTGGTGAAGACGACGAAGTCCTCGATCTCCTCGGCGGGTGCACCCTCGAGCACGAGCTGCGCGATCGTGCCGATGTTGACCTTCTGCCCGTGCGCGAGCCCGTGCGCCTGCGGGGCCGCGGTCAGCCCGTTGTGGATGGCGTGCGCGGCGGCGAGACCGCCGGACTCGAAGCCGAGGCCGGACAGCAGCGTGTTCGCCTCGACGACCTTCTCGAGCGCCGGGGTGACGACCTTCGCCTTGACGGCCTCGATGGCCTGCAGGGCGTTCTCGTGCAGGAGCCGCCAGGACAGCTGGGCGAGCGCGACGCCGGTCTCCGTCTGCAGTCCGCCGGCCATCGTGTCGGCGTTCGCGCGCTTGGCTGCCCGGGCCTCGACCCAGGTGGCGAGGGCGTCACCGATACCGGCGATCAGGAACTGCACCGGAGCACCCGCGACGAGCTTCGTGTCGATGAGGACGAGGTCCGGGTTGTGCGGGAAGAAGCGGTACTCGATGAACTCGCCCTCGGCGGAGTAGATGACGGCGAGTGCCGAGGTCGGAGCGTCCGTCGACGCAGCGGTCGGCACGCTGGCCCAGCGGATGCCGGCGAGGTGCCCGGCCGCCTTCGCGGCGTCGATCGCGGACCCGCCGCCGAGCCCGACGATGACGTCGGCGTCCTTCGCGCGGATCTGCTCGACGAGCTCGTCGACCGCCTCGGGCGTGGCGAAGCGGCCGAAGCCGACGCGCTCGACCGACAGGTCGGCAGACCGGAAGCTCTCCGTGACGGCGGCCTCGACGATGCCCCACACCACGTCGTCGGCGACGATCAGGGGGCGCTTGCCGATCGGGGCGATGAACTCGCCGACGCGGGTGATCGCGTCCTTGCCCTGGACGTAGCGGGCAGGACTCATCACGGTGCTGATGGGAGTGGCCATTGTGCGGTTCCTTCCGATTGTGCGACAGGTGTCGGGGGTGCCGACGTCTCCGACGGTACGCGGGGCCGCTGGTCGGTACGTTCGGGGGCATGACCTTCAACGACGACTCGCAGCTCAAGGGCGGCAGGGTGAAGCGGCGCGGCCGTGCCACCGCGATCGGTGGCGGCGCCGTGGGCATCGGGGCCATCGTGGTGTTCCTGATCGCACAGTTCACCGGTGTGGATCTCAGCGGTGTCGTCGGCGGCGGCAACGGCCTGACGACGATCCAGCAGGAGGGCGAGTCGCCCGACGCCGCCCCCGAGTGCCGGACCGGGCGGGACGCCAACCTGCGTGTCGAGTGCCGGATGGAGGGCGCGGCCGAATCGCTCGACGCCTACTGGACGTCCGAGGCGCGGTCGCTCGGCATCTCGTACACGTCACCGGAGTTCTTCCTGTTCCAGGACTCCACCGACACCTCGTGCGGACAGGCCTCGGCCGCGACGGGGCCGTTCTACTGCCCGCCCGACCGCGCGATCTACCTGGACACCGCCTTCTACGACGACCTGCAGTCGCAGTACGGCTCGTCCGGCGGTCCGCTGGCGCAGATGTACGTCGTCGCGCACGAGTGGGGCCACCACGTGCAGCAGCTGCAGGGCGCGTTCGCGGACACCGACCGGTCGGGCACCGGCGCCTCGTCGGGCAGCGTCCGCGTCGAGCTCCAGGCCGACTGCTACGCCGGGGCCTGGGTCGGCGACGCGGCCACCACCGAGGACGCGAACGGCGAGACCTTCTTCGAGCCGATCACCCGCGCCCAGATCACCGATGCACTGTCGGCCGCGAGTGCCGTGGGCGACGACAGCATCCAGGAGCGCGCGACCGGCCGGGTCGATCCGGACTCGTTCACGCACGGGTCGAGCGAGCAGCGGCAGCGCTGGTTCCTGCGCGGCTACCAGCAGGGCGCGACGAGCTGCGACACCCTCAGCATCCCCGGGTCGGCCCTGTAGCCCTCCGGGAGACGGACAGGAGGCCCGGTGCCAGCTGGCACCGGGCCTCCTGTCCGTCAGCGCGTCAGCGCTTGGTCGGCGTGGGCGACGGGGTCGCACTCCGGGTCGGGGTCGCGCTCGGGGTGGGTGTCGGGGTGGCCTCGGTCGCACCGGCGGCCGTCACCACGAAGGTGCGGAAGTCGTCGTTGGTGACCGGCGACGTCAACTCGTACTGCTGGCCGTTGACGAGCACCAGCGGCGTCCCCGGGAACTCCGTGAGTGACGAGCCGGGGATGTCGCCCTGGGACACCGACGTCGTCTGCTCGTCGACCCACTTGCTGTAGTCCTGGTCGGCGATGCAGCTCGTCACGGCGCGGCGCTCCGTCAGACCGTCCACCCCGGTCACGATCCGGGTGAGCTGCGTGTCCGTCAGGCCGGCGGTCCCCTGCTCCGGCTGCTTCGCGAAGAGTGCTTGGTTCACCGCGTAGAACTGCTCCGGCGAGTGCTCGGCGACGCAGGCTGCGGCGTTCGCGGCGCGCAGGGAGTACTTCGTGCCCTGGGAGCGGTTCGACAGGATCGCGACCGGGTGGATGTCGACGGTGGCTGCTCCCGAGTCGACGAGGTCCTCGATGTAGCCGCCGTTCGCCTGCTCGAACTCGCCGCAGGTCGGGCAGAGGTAGTCGACGTACAGGGTGATCCGGACGGTACCGGCCCCGTCGGTCGCACCGGCACCCGGCGAGGCGGAGCTCGAGGCCGACACGGGCTCCAGCCCCTGGCCGATCGTGATGCCGCCCTGCGACATGGTCGACGGGCCGGGGCCCGCGGGCTTCACGGAGTCGACGAGGACGAGCGTGACGATCGTCGCGGCGGCGAGGAGCACGACCCCGAGCCCGATCTGCAGACCGAGCCGGACACCGCGCTGGCGTCGCTTCTGCTGAGCCCGGGCACGCTGGGCTCGTTGACGGGCGGCTTCACGGCGTGCATTCCGCGCGGCGCGGGCGTCACCCTCGGGGCGGTTGGTCATCGTTGCGTCGTCCTCCTGATCGGTGTCCGCTCGGCGTTCCCCTGCTCGGCGGACGGACCCGGCGATTGTAGTGGGGCGCTCTGGGAAGCTGCCGACCAGGTGGGAAACACTGGCGCAGTCCGGGGAACTCGTGTTGTATGAACACCGACGGTCGACGACGACCGTCCGGGGCCCGTACGGGCTGACCGCTTCACTCGGATCGTCCGGCACGTACCTGCCGGTGAAGGAAGGACCGAACGCTCATGGCGTCCGTCACCTATGACAAGGCAACCCGTCTCTACCCCGGAGGCAACCGCCCCGCGGTCGACTCCCTCGACCTGGACGTCGCCGACGGCGAGTTCCTCGTCCTCGTCGGCCCCTCCGGCTGTGGCAAGTCCACCTCCCTCCGCATGCTGGCCGGCCTCGAAGAGGTCAACTCCGGTCAGATCCGCATCGGCGACCGCGACGTCACGGACGTCCCGCCGAAGGACCGCGACATCGCGATGGTGTTCCAGAACTACGCGCTGTACCCGCACATGACCGTCGCCGAGAACATGGGCTTCGCGCTCAAGATCGCCGGAATCGGCAAGGAAGAGCGCGCCACCCGCGTGCAGGAGGCCGCCAAGCTCCTGGACCTCGAGGCGTACCTCGGCCGCAAGCCGAAGGCACTCTCCGGTGGTCAGCGTCAGCGCGTCGCGATGGGCCGTGCGATCGTCCGCCAGCCGCAGGTGTTCCTCATGGACGAGCCGCTGTCGAACCTCGACGCCAAGCTCCGCGTCCAGACCCGCACGCAGATCGCCTCGCTGCAGCGTCGTCTCGGTGTCACCACGGTCTACGTCACGCACGACCAGACCGAGGCCCTCACCATGGGTGACCGCATCGCCGTGCTGAAGGACGGCATCCTGCAGCAGGTCGGCACCCCGCGCGACCTGTACGAGAAGCCGAACAACGTGTTCGTCGCCGGCTTCATCGGTTCGCCGGCCATGAACCTGCTGCCGGCCGACGTGATCGAGGGCGGCATCAAGTTCGGCACGCTCAACCACCCGATGGACCGCGACACCCTGTCGAACGCCCGTTCCGCGCAGATCACGGTCGGCATCCGCCCCGAGGACGTCATCGTGTCCCAGACGGGCGAGGGCCTGCCGGTCACGGTCGACGTGGTCGAGGAGCTCGGCGCTGACGGCTACCTCTACGGTCACGCCGACGTGAACGGCCAGCGCGCCGACATCGTCGCCCGCGTCGACGGCCGTGCGCACCCGTCGATCGGCGACACGATCGTCATCACGCCGAAGCAGGGTCACGTGCACTCGTTCGACACGGAGTCGGGCGAGCGCCTCGACGACAAGGCAGTCGTCGCCGCGTAACCAGCGCACTCCCCGAGAGCCCGCGCCCGCCTCACAAGGGCGGTCGCGGGCTCTCGGCTGTCCCGTACACCAGAGGAACCACCGTGCCCGACTCGATGTCCATCACTGCCGCCACCGTCGACCCCGGTCTGCTCGACCTGCCGTGGGACCTGCCGCTCGCCGACTGGCCCGACGACGCCATCGTCGCGCTGCCGAAGGGCATCTCGCGGCACCTCGTGCGGTTCGTGCACCTGAGCGGGTACGTCGCTGCCGTCAAGGAGACCGGCGAAGAGGTCGCCCGGTCCGAGTACGACATGCTCCGCACGCTGCAGCGCATGGACGTGCCCTGCGTGGACCCGGTCGCGGTCATCACGAACCGGATGAGTGCCGACGGGGAGCCGCTCCACCCCGTGCTCGTGACGCGCCACCTCCGGTTCTCTCTGCCCTACCGCGCGCTGTACTCACAGACGCTGCGCCCGGAGACCGCCACCCGCCTGGTCGACGCGCTCGCACTGCTGCTCGTCCGCCTGCACGTCATCGGCTTCTACTGGGGCGACGTCTCGCTCTCGAACACGCTGTTCCGCCGTGATGCCGGCGCGTTCGCCGCGTACCTGGTCGACGCCGAGACCGGCAAGCTCTACCCGGGCGGCCTGTCGAACGGACAGCGGGAGAACGACCTCGAGGTCGCCCGGGTGAACATCGCCGGCGAGCTGCTCGACCTCGAGGCCGGGGGCCGGCTCGACGAGAACGCCGACCCTGTGGACGTCTCCAACCGCATCGTCGCGCAGTACCGGACACTCTGGAAGGAACTCACCGGCACCGAGCAGTTCGACGTCAAGGAGCGCTGGCGCATCAACGACCGTGTCGAACGGCTCAACGAGCTCGGCTTCGACATCGAGGAGCTCTCGATCCACACGACCGAGGGCGGGTCGCAGGTGCGGATCCAGCCGAAGGTCGTCGACGCCGGGCACCACCAGCGACGCCTGCTGCGGCTGACCGGCCTGGACGCCGGCGAGAACCAGGCCCGGCGCCTGCTCAACGACCTCGACTCCTACCGCGCGCGGAACGGCCGTGACGAGCTCGACGAGGAGATGGTGGCGCACGAGTGGGTGTCGCGGGTCTTCGAGCCGGTCGTCCGGTCGATCCCCCGCGATCTGCGCGGTCGACTCGAACCCGCCGAGGTGTTCCACGAACTGCTCGAGCACCGCTGGTTCATGTCCCAGCAGGAAGAGCGCTCGGTCTCCCTGCCCGAGGCCACGACGGCCTACATCAACGACGTGCTCCGTCACCGCCGTGACGAGCGCCTGCTCATCAACCCGCCGACCTCGTCGATCACCCTGCCGATCCCATTGGTGGACGACTCGGACGTCGACGAGTCCGACGACGTGGACGACTGGCGCGCCACGGTCTGACGTGGCCGCCGACCGGTCGGACACCCTGCCGGGTAAACGTCGACCGGTCACAAACGGTCACTGGCGGCGTCGCGCAGCGACGACTCGTGACCACACGCCGGACACAGCCGACGTGTCCTGCCCGTTCGGGGGTCGAGAACGCGACCGTCTGGAGGCCCGGCGCGCGTCCCGGAGACCGGCGCCGTCCCTCCAGACCGTCACGCCCACACCGCCTCTGGTGACGTCGAGCGTCGAGCGGTGACGACCACCCGCCGGACCGGCTCTGCCCGGTCACAGACCGTCGCCGGCGCCGTCGCGCAGCGACGACTCGTGACCACTCGGCGGACGCCACCCGACGTGTCCTGACCCTTCGGACCAGCCCCGACTGGCCCCGTGAGCAGCGATGGTCGCCTCCCGCTCGGGGAGGCGACCATTCCTGCTCACGAGGTGCGAGCGACGTGCGGGTCACGCGGAGCGACGACGCCGCGCGACCTCCCACAGGGTGACGCTCGCGGCGATGCCGGCGTTCAGCGACTCGGTGGCGCTCGAGATCGGGATCGACACGATGGCGTCGCAGGTCTCGGTGACCAGGCGCGACAGCCCCTTGCCCTCGGAGCCGACGACGATCACGATCGGGCGGTCGGCGAGCTCGAGGCCGTCGAGCTCGATGTCGCCGTCGCCGTCCAGACCGAGGACGAACAGCCCCATCGACTTGAGCGACTTGAGCGTCTGGGTGAGGTTCGGGGCCATCGCGACGGGCGTGCGCGCCGCGGCACCGGCCGAGGTCTTCCACGCCGAGGCGGTGACGCCGACCGAGCGGCGCTGCGGCACCACGACACCGTGTCCACCGAAGGCCGCGGTCGAGCGGATGATCGCACCGAGGTTGCGGGGGTCGGTGATGCCGTCCAGCGCGACGAGCAGCGGCACCTGGTCGCGCGAGAACGCCTGCTCGACGATGTCCTCGGCCACCGCGTACTGGTACGCCGGCACCTTGAGTGCGAGGCCCTGGTGCACACTGTCGTGCCCGGTGATGCGGTCGAGCTCGGGCCGCATCAGCTCGATGATCGGCAGACCACGGTGGTTGGCGAGCGCGAGGATCTCCTTGACGCGATCGTCGACCTCGATCCGCGACGCGATGTACAGCGTCGACGACGGGGTCTTCGTGCGGAGCGCCTCGAGCACGGAGTTGCGCCCCGTCACGAGCTCCGAGTCGTCGGTCTTCCGCGCCGGCGGGCGACTCGTGCGGTTCTGGGGCGAGGACGAGGCACCGTGACGGCCCTTGGCCGCGTCGAAGCGCTCCTTCGCGGCCTTGCGCTTGCCGGCGGGGTGGTAGGGCCGGTCTTCGGCCTTCGGGGTCGGCTTGCGCCCCTCGAGCGCCTGCGCACCCTGGCCGCCGGAACCGACCTGCTTGTTGCCCTTGCGACCGGAACGGACGGCGCCGGGCCGGCCCTTCTTGTTTCCCGAGACGTTCTTCATGCGTAGCTCCTGTTCGGCACTGCCGTGTTCAGGCGATGCTCCAGCGTGTTCCGGACGGCGTGTCCTCGATCGTGATGCCCGCGGCGGCGAGGTCGTCGCGCACGCGGTCGGCCGCGGTGAAGTCCCGTGCTGCCCTGGCGTCCGCGCGCTCCTGCACGAGGCGTTCGACGAGAGCGGCGAGTGGGCCTGCCGAGGTGTCCTGGCCGCCACCCGACCAGTGGGCGGCTCGCGGGTCGATGCCGAGCACCTCCACCATCGCAGCCACCTGATGGTACGCGGTCCCGAGCGTTTCCGCATCGTCGGCGTCCAGGGCGGCGTTCCCGGTCCGCACGGTCTCGTGCAGCACGGCGAGGGCCTGGGGCACAGAGAGGTCGTCGTCCATGGCGGCAGCGAAGGCCTCGGGCACGGCCGGGGCGTCGGCGAGGTGCACGCCCTCGAGCCGGGTCTCGGCGCGGTCGAGGAAGCCGGCGATGCGGTCGTACGCCGCCTCGGCCTCGGCCAGGGAGCCCTCGTGGTGGTCGATCGACGAGCGGTAGTGCGCGGCACCGAGGAAGTAACGGACGACGGCGGGCCGTGCCGCGGCGAGGAAGTCCGCGGCGAAGATCGAGTTGCCGAGGGACTTCGACATCTTCTGCCCGTCGACCGTCACCAGCCCGTTGTGCAGCCAGTACGACGCGAACGGGTCACCGGCGGCCGTCGACTGCGCCAGCTCGTTCTCGTGGTGGGGGAACCGCAGGTCGAGGCCGCCGCCGTGGATGTCGAACGCGGGGCCGAGGTACCGGCGGGACATCGCCGAGCACTCGATGTGCCAGCCCGGACGGCCGGCGCCCCACGGGGAGTCCCAGTTGGCCGTCGACGGCTCGCCGGGCTTCGCACCCTTCCAGAGCGCGAAGTCGCGGGCGTCGCGCTTGCCCCGCGGGTCGGCGTCGGAGGCCTCGACCATGTCCTCACGCCGCTGGCGGGTGAGCGCGCCGTAGTCGGCCCAGCTCCCGGTGTCGAAGTAGACGTCACCGGACCCGTCGTCGGCGGCGTAGGCGTGCCCGCGGTCGATGAGCCGCTGGATGATCTCGTGCATCTGCGGCACGCTCGCGGTGGCCCGCGGCTCGTAGGTCGGGGGCAGGATGCCGAGGGCGTTGTACGCGGCCGTGAACTCGAGCTCGACGCGGTAGGCGCGGGCGAACCACTCCTCGTCGGTGCCGGCCGCCAGGTCGAGGACCTTGTCGTCGATGTCCGTCACGTTGCGCACCAGGGTCACCCGGTACCCGCGGTGGGTGAGCCACCGGCGCCAGATGTCGTAGACCAGCGCGGACCGGAGGTGCCCGATGTGTGGCGACGACTGCACCGTCGGCCCACAGACGTAGACGCTCACGTGACCGTCGACCAGGGGGACGAGGTCGACGACGGCTGCGGCGCGGGAGTCGTAGAGGCGAACGGTCACGCCCCAACCCTAATCGGCGCAGGGGCGCGGTTTCAGGAGGGACGCACGAGTGCGGTGGCGATCGCCGCGAGCCCCTCGCCACGACCGGTGAACCCGAGGCCGTCGGTCGTGGTGCCCGACACCGCCACGGGTGCGCCGACGACGACGGACAGGGCGTCCTGCATCGCGTTCCGACGGCTCCCGATCCGCGGCCGGTTGCCGATGACCTGCACGGTGACCGACACCGGCACGAGCCCGGCGTCGGCGAGCAGCGCGACGGCGCCGCGGACGAAGACGTCCCCCGTCGCGCCGGCGTACTGCGGGTCCGCGGTGCCGAAGCGTCCGCCGATGTCGCCGAGCCCACCGGCGGAGAGCAGGGCGTCGCACACGGCGTGCGCGACCGCGTCACCGTCACTGTGGCCGGACAGGCCTGGCTCGCCCGGGAAGTCGAGCAGCCCGACGCGGCACGGCGACTCGGTGTCGAACGCGTGCACGTCCACGCCGAGCCCGAGCCGGACGGCCGCCGCAGCAGCAGCAGACGGTCCGGCACCCGCGACGACGCCGTCCGACCGTGCCCGCACGATCGACTCGGCCCGACCGAGGTCCCAGGGCGTCGTGATCTTGAAGGCGTCGGCGTCCCCCGCGACGAACCGCACGGTGCCCCCGACGGACTGGAACACCCCGGCGTCGTCCGTCTCGGACTGCGACGACACCGCGTAGGCCCGCCGCAGCGCTGCGAGCGGGAAGCCCTGCGGCGTCTGCACCCCGACGAGTGCGGCGCGGTCGACGGTCTCGACGACGACGTCACCGTCCACGCGCTTCACGGTGTCGATGACGGGGAGCGCGGGCACGAACCCGGCACCCCCGCCGGCGCCGACCGCGTCGAACACCCGCGAGAACTGTGCCGCGGGCGTCAGGCAGCGCGCCGCGTCGTGGACGAGCACCGCGGTGACGGAGTCCGGCAGGACGGCCAGGCCGGACTCGACCGAGGCGTGGCGATCCACGCCTCCGGCCACGACGGCCGTGTACGCGACCGCGGCACCGGCGACCGAGGCGACCACCTGCCGGCACTCGTCCAGGTGCGACGCCGGTGCGACCACGACGACCAGCGTCGGTGACGGCAGCGAGAACAGGGGTTCGAGCGCCCGCGCGAGCATCAGCGCACCGGCGACGGGCACGAACGCCTTCGCCGTGCCGACGCCGAGCCGGGTGCCGGCCCCCGCTGCAACGACGACGACCGCCCGGTCCACCCCTTCGGGGAACCGTGCGGTCGTCGTCGTTGTGTGCAGAGCGCTCAGGACGCGAGGACCTCGTCGAGGACGGTGGATGCCTTGTCCTCGTCGGTCTTCTCGGCAAGCGCGAGCTCGGAGATCAGGATCTGCCGGGCCTTCGCCAGCATCCGCTTCTCACCCGCGGAGAGACCGCGGTCCTGATCACGTCGCCAGAGGTCGCGGACGACCTCGGACACCTTGATGACGTCCCCGGAAGCGAGCTTCTCGAGGTTCGCCTTGTACCGGCGCGACCAGTTGGTGGGCTCTTCCGTGAACGGTGCCCGGAGGACCTCGAACACCTTGTCGAGTCCTTCCTTGCCGATCACGTCGCGGACACCGACCAGGTCGACGTTGTCCGCGGGGACCTCGATCGTCAGGTCACCCTGCGTGACCCGCAGTTTCAGGTAGACCTTTTCCTCACCCTTGATGACGCGCGTCTTGACTTCAGAGATGGTTGCCGCCCCGTGATGGGGGTAGACGACGGTCTCGCCGACCTCGAATTGCATGTATCAGGCTCCGTTCCCAGACATCCAGTTTACCACAAGGGGCGTTCGGGTAAGGGGACCCTCAACGCTCGCCCTCCCCGGTGATCGCTAGGATGGTCGCGGGGACCGCCCGGTCCCCATCGTGACTTACGGAGGAATCTCTTGCGACCTCGGGTACTCGTGTCCGTCGCCGTTGCGGCAACCATCGCGCTCGGCGCCACCGGGTGCGAGTTCATGTCGCCGGCCCACACCGTCGACATCAAGCAGATCACCGACGGCGTGGACGTCTCGACCGGCAAGGTCGACGTGCGGAACGCCCTCCTGATCTCGGACGACGGTGAGAGCGCCCGCTTCATCGGCACGCTCGTGAACAACGACGACCAGGACGACTTCACCGTCTCGATCGAGATCGGCGGCGCGACCCAGACCGTCGAGGTACCGGCGAACACCCACGTCGACCTCGCCATGACGTCGGGCGCAGCGGACGGCGACGAGTCGAGCGTGCAGGAGGGCGAGGTCACGCAGGGCACCGCCGCCGGCGACGCGGAGCCGATCGTGTTCGCCGACGCCGACGCCGCTCCCGGTTCGCTCGTCAAGGTCTACTTCTCCTACCCCGACGCCGAGGGCGTCTCGGCCAACGTCCCCGTGCTGACGAGCGCGCAGGAGGAGTACCAGACCCTCGCGCCGAGCCCGACCCCGACGTCCACCTCGACGTCGCCGTCCGAGAGCGGCTCGCAGCCGACCGGCGAGGCCGTCCCCGGAACGCAGCCCACTGACTCGCAGACGGATTCGTCCGAGGGCGACAACGGCACGAACTGACGCCGACGGACGCGGCTGACACCGCGTCCGGAACGTGACGCACAGGAGGCCCGGTGCCACGGGCATCACGGTGGCGATGCAGAACGAGAAGTCGCAGCTGCAGA
>NZ_JADKRV010000012.1:35782-74284 GCF_015351025.1 Curtobacterium sp. VKM Ac-1376
CCCGGTGCGAGTCCCACGGACTCGCACCGGGCCTCCTGTGCGTCGCGTCTCAGGCCTCGATGCGGTAGCCGAGTCCCCGGACCGTCACCAGGACCTCGGGGGTCGACGGGACCCGCTCGATCTTCGAGCGGATGCGCTTGATGTGCACGTCGAGGGTCTTGGTGTCACCGAAGTAGTCCGATCCCCACACCCGGTCGATGAGCTGCCCGCGGGTGAGCACGCGCCCGGCGTTGCGGAGCAGCAGTTCGAGGAGCTCGAACTCCTTGAGCGGCATCGGCGTCTCGGAGCCGTCCACCGACACCGTGTGGCGCTCGACGTCCATCCGGATGCCACCGACCTGCAGGATCCCGCTCTCCGCCGGGTCGTCCTCGGTCCGACGACGGAGCACCGCGCGGATGCGGGCCAGGAGCTCGCGGGTCGAGTACGGCTTCGTCACGTAGTCGTCTGCGCCGAGCTCGAGCCCGACGACGATGTCCACCTCCGAGTCCTTCGCCGTCAGCATGATGATCGGGGCGTTCGAACGCGTGCGGATCTGCCGGCAGACCTCGGTGCCGCTGAGGCCGGGCAGCATGAGGTCGAGGAGCACCAGGTCCGGGTTCTCCGCGTCGAACTTGGACAGCGCGGTCACGCCGTCCGCAGCGACGGAGGTCTCGTACCCCTCACGCTGCAGCAGGAACTCCAGGGGCTCGCTCAGGGCCGGCTCGTCGTCGACGATGAGGATCTTGGTCACGATGGCTGCTCTTCCAGTTGCTCTTCGAGTGCTGTGGTCAGTTCGGGGTCCGCCTCGGGCAGGCGGATGGTGAAGGTCGAGCCCTTGCCGGGCTGCGACCACACGCGCACGTCCCCGCCGTGGTTGGCGACGACGTGCTTGACGATCGCCAGGCCGAGGCCGGTGCCGCCGGTGGCGCGAGACCGTGCGGGATCGACGCGGTAGAACCGTTCGAAGACGCGGTCGAGGTCGGCCTCGGGGATGCCGACGCCCTGGTCGGTGATCGCGATCTCGACGAAGCCCTTGGCGGACCGGACTCCGACGCCGACGCGGGTGTTGTCCGGCGAGTACTTCACCGCGTTGGCGATGAGGTTCGACACCGCGACCTGCAGCAGGCCCGGATCGCCCATCACCCGCAGCTTCGACTTCTTGGCGCGGATGATCTCGATCGAGCGGGCGCGGGCGACGACCTCGTTCGCGTCGATCGCGGCCTGCACGATCTTGTCGATGCCGGTCTCCTCACTGTTCTCGAGCGCGTCCACGGACTGCAGCCGGGACAGCTCGATGATGTCCTTCGTCAGCGCGCCGAGCCGCCCGGACTCGGTGATGAGCTGCGCGGCGAACTTCTTGACGTGCTCGGGGTCGTCCGCGGCGATGACGAGGGTCTCCGACAGCAGGCCGATGGCTCCGATCGGGGTCTTCAACTCGTGGGAGATGTTGGCGACGAAGTCCCGCCGGACCTCGTCGATGCGGCGGCTCTCGGTCAGGTCGTCCGCGGTGAGCAGCACGTACCGGTTGCCGAGCTGTGCGGCGCGGAAGCTGAGGTAGCCGATGAGTTCGCCGTGTCGGCCGCGGGGCAGCTCGAGGTCCTCCGACCCCATCTCACCGCTCTTCCGCACCCGGTCGACCAGCTCGAGGAGCTCGTGGTGCACGAGTCGACGCCGCACGACGAGTCCGACGGTGAGCGCCCGGGGCGATGCGGCCACGACGGTGTTCGAGGGGTCGATGACGACCGCCGGGTTGTGCATCGTGGCGATGACCGCCGCGACGCCGTCCGGCAGCGTCCGCTCCGCCACGTCGGCTGCACGTGCCGTGCGCTCGGCGGTGATGATCAGCACCACGACGCCCGCGCCGAAGACCCCGCCGAGGAGCATCGACAGTGGCACGAGCCACGCGTTGTCCATGCGGCCAGTGTAGGGATGGTCATGCGAGGTTCCGGTACCGTTCACCAGCGCCGGAAGGCCGGATCGCGAAGCGTTCAGCCCCGCGTCACCGTTCGTTCACCTGAGCTGACGACACTCGACCGGTACGCAGAGAGAGGTACTCCCCCATGCGCGAAGTCTTCCAGCAGGAACTCCAGGACGTCCAGGAGCGACTGACCGAGATCGCCGGGCTCGTCGAGTCCGCCATCACCCGAGCCACGCAGGCCTTCAGCGACTCCGACGTCGCCCTCGCCGAAGAGGTGATCGCCGACGACGAGAAGATCGACCTGGCCGCCAACAGCCTCGACGAGATCGCGATCGACATCCTCGCGCGCCAGGCCCCCGTCGCCCGTGACCTCCGGGTCGTCGTCACCGCCCTGCGGGTCAGCTCCTCGCTCGAGCGCATGGGTGACATGGCCGAGCACATCGCGCAGCTCGCCCGTCAGCGCTTCCCCGAGAAGGTCGTGCCGAAGGGTCTGCGCGGCACCTTCAAGAAGATGGGCGCGCACGACGTCGCGATGTCGCAGAAGCTCACGCGCCTGCTCGCGTCCGAGGACATCGCCCTGGCTGCGGAGATCCGCGACGAGGACGACGCCGTCGACGAGCTGCACGCCAGCGTGTTCGACTTCGTGCTCGGCGAGGCGTGGAAGGGCGGACCGGTCGACACCGTCGACGCCACCCTGGCCTCGCGCTACCACGAGCGCTTCGCCGACCACGCGGTCTCGATCGCGAAGAAGGTCGAGTACCTGGCGACCGGCGACTGGACCGGCGCGTCCACCTCGACCGCGGCGGTCTGACCCGACCCGCACGGTCTGCGAGGATCGTGGCATGGCCCAGGTCGCGATCATCGTCAACGGCATGCCCGGTTCCGGCAAGAGCACCATCGGTGCGGCACTGGCCGAGGTGCTCGGGTGCCCGTTCCTGTCGAAGGACCGGGTGAAGGAACCCCTGGCCGAGATCGTCTGGCCGATGATCGCCTCACGTCCGCTGGGCGGCATCGCAATGGACACGATGTGGTCCATGGCCCGGGCCGTCGAGAACGGGGTCGTCCTGGACGCCGTCTGGTTGCCGTCACGCGACCGGGACCGCCTGGAGGCCGGGCTCGCGTCCGCCGGGTCGCCCCGCGCCGTCGAGGTGTGGTGCGACACCGGCCGCGGGACCGCCGAGGAGCGGCTGCGGGACCGGTACGACCCCGGCACCGTGCCGGTGCGGCACGAGGTGCACGGGGACCTGGCCGACGTCCTGGCGTTCTGGGACGAGCACGGCCCCGACGCCGCGCCGGTCGGGCTGCCGGGCGTGCCCGTGATCCGCGTCGACACGACGAAGCCGTACGACGTCGGCGTGCTCGTGCAGGAGATCGCGTCGCGCTTCGTCTGACCGATCACGGTCTGGACAACCGACCACCCTGCGGAAGCGACACATCGGCGACGGCGCGATCCGTTCCTCCCGGCAGAGCGACAGGATCCAGCGGAACGATCGCGGCACACTGTCGCTTTCGCGAACCGCGGAGCCGAGCGCAGGGCCGGGTACGACGAACGCCCCGCCCGGAGACCGGACGGGGCGTTCGCGGTGCTGTTACTTCTTCGCGCCCTGGGCAGCGACGGCGGCGGCACCGGCAGCAGCTGCCTCGGGGTCGAGGTAGTACGCGGGCTTCGTCGGACGGTGGTCGTCGTCGAGCTCGTAGACCAGCGGGATGCCCGTCGGGATGTTGAGGCCGGCGATGTCGTCGTCGGAGATGTTGTCGAGGTGCTTCACGAGCGCGCGCAGCGAGTTGCCGTGGGCCGTCACCAGCACGGTCTTGCCGGCGGCGAGGTCCGTCGTGATGTCGGACTCCCAGTACGGCAGCAGGCGGTCGATCACGAGCTTGAGCGACTCGGTGCGGGGCAGCCGGTCGCCGAGCTCGGCGTAGCGGCGGTCCCCGAACTGCGACCACTCGGCGTCGTCGGCGATGGGGGGCGGCGGGACGTCGAACGAGCGGCGCCACTCCATGAACTGCTGCTCGCCGTACTGCTCGAGCGTCTGGGCCTTGTCCTTGCCCTGCAGGTCGCCGTAGTGGCGCTCGTTGAGGCGCCAGTCGCGCTTCACCGGCAGCCAGGCCAGGTCGGCCTGCAGCAGTGCGATGTCCGCCGTCTGGATCGCGCGGGTCAGGAGCGAGGTGTACAGGACGTCGGGGACGATGCCGGACTCGGCGATCAGGTCGCCGGCGCGCTTCGCCTCCTTCTCGCCCAGCTCGCTGAGCCGGACGTCGACCCAACCGGTGAACAGGTTCTTCTGGTTCCAGTCACTGTTGCCGTGACGGAGCAGGACGAGCGTGGAGGTCATGCCAGCGAGTCTACCGAGCGGTACCGGCCCCGTACCCTTGACGCATGCCCATCGGGAACGTGACGCGCGGGACGACCGGGTACAACCGGCTCCGCCGTGTCGACCGGTGGATCGCGACCCTGCCGGTGCTGCGCCGGACGGACGATCCGCTCGTGGCCGACGTCGGGTACGGGGCCTCACCGACCACGACGCTCGAGCTCCGCGACCGCCTGGCCGCCGTCCGGCCGGACGTCGAGGTGACCGGCATCGAGATCGAGCCCTCGCGGGTCGCGCTCGCGAACGCCGGGACCCGCGACGGTGTGACGTTCCGCCTGGGCGGCTTCGAGACGCCGACGCCCGGGCAGCGCCGACCCGCTGTCATCCGGGCCTTCAACGTGCTGCGGCAGTACGACGAGTCCGCGGTGGTCGGGTCGTGGCGGATCATGCAGGACCGGCTGCAGCCCGGCGGTGCGCTCGTCGAGGGGACCTGCAACGAGGTCGGTCGGGTGGCCTCATGGGTGACGCTCGACGACGTCGCGCCGCAGACCTTCACGGTGTCGCTCCGGCTCGCCGGGCTCGACGTGCCTTCGATCGTCGCCGAGCGCCTGCCGAAGGCCCTGATCCACCGGAACGTGCCCGGCGAACGGGTGCACGCGTTCCTGCGGGACCTCGACCTGTCGTGGGCGGTCGCCGCACCGCTCGGCACGTACGGACCCCGGCAGCGGTGGATCGCCACGGTGCGCGGGATGCGCGACCGCGGCTGGCCGGTGCTGCACGGGGTGACGCGCTGGCGGCTCGGCGAGCTCAGCGTCCCCTGGCCGGCCGTCGCTCCCGCCTGACCCTTCGACGCAAGCTAGGAGCGCCTGACCGCGCCCAGACGGGGCAGCCGCGGGACGTTCGCCGTCGCACCGGCCTCGGGCGGGACGATGATCTCCTGCGCCGCGGTCACCACGACGTCGTCGGCCTCGAGCCGCAGGACCGCGCTGGGGTCGAGGGAGCGCTTGACCACGGCGAGCCCGATCGGGCCGAGCTCGTGGTGGATCGCCGAGGCCGCCAGACGACCGACCGGCTTGTCGTCGAGGGTCACGGGCGTTCCCGGCTCCGGCAGCACCCCGTCGGACCCGTCGAGGTGCAGCAGCACGGCCCGTCGCGGCGGGTGCCCGAGGTTGTGGACCTTGGCGACGGTCTCCTGCCCGCGGTAGCAGCCCTTCGACAGGTGCACCGCGGAACGCAGCCAGTCGAGCTCGTGCGGGATCGTCCGCTCGTCGACGTCGGACAGGGTCGGGCGCCAGGCGGCGATCCGCAGCGCCTCGTACGCGAGCAGCCCCGCGACGGGTACGTCCGACGCGGCGATCGCGGCCGCGGTGCCGGGGGTGACCACTGCGATGCGGAGGGTCCAGTCCGAGCCGGGGTGGGCCTCCAGATCGGCGTAGCCCCAACCACCGGGCGTGACGGCGCCCCACGGGTCGACCCACTCGGCGACGGGCGGTTCCGGCAGTTCGACGGACGCGAACGGTGCCTCCGCCCCGAACCAGCCGAGGGTGACGAAGTCGGCCGAGCGGTCGGCGACCTCGACCCGGAGCATGAAGCGCATCGAGTCGAGCCACCCGGCGAGCGGCGCAGCGTCAGCGCGCTCGGTGAGCAGCCAGACCGTCGCACCGTCGTCGACGACGCGGGCCGCGTGCTCGACGCGTCCGGCCTGGTCGAGCACGAGCGTCTCGGTGCTGACGCCGGTCGGCAACCCGGTGAGCTGCTGCGAGGTGATCGAGTTGAGCCAGGACAGCCGGTCCGGTCCGGAGACCGTGACGACACCGAGTCCGAGCTCGACGACGGCACGCCCCCGGGTCAGCAGGCGCTGCTCACCGAGGGGGTTGCCGAAGTGCGATGCGACGGAATCAGCAGCGACGAAGCCGTCGCGGGAGGCGAACGCAGACGTCATCAGTCGACCTTCGCGAGCTGCCCCGAGGCGTGTGAGGTGAGTTCGCGACCGAGCGCGGCGATGTCCCACGCCCAGAACAGCTTGCCCTCGACCAGCCCGTACATGCGGGTGGCGGCGGAGTAGTCCTTGGCGTTCGGCGAGCGCATCACGGCGTCGGTCGCCAGGTCGATGCGGCCCTTGAGCACGCGTCCGACGTACAACTCGTTGACGCCCGTCGGGTGGACGATCGCGGCTTCGACGTCGAAGCCGTCGGTGGTGTTGCGGAGGGCCTCGACGCTCTCGACCGTGCTGAACGGCGTCGGCCCCTCACCCAGGAGCATCGCCGGCCCGCGGTCGCCGGGTTCGGTCGGACGATCAATCCGCCAGTACCCCATCTCGGCGGCGAGCGGGGTGTGGTCCTCGTCGAGGAGCCACGTCGTGGACGAGTAGTTCAGGTACGGCAGCCCGTCGTGGCTGAAGCTGACGCGCTGGCCGAACTCGTAGTTCCGGACCTCGTCGTCGTCACCGACGGGGTACTCGACCACCCCGGTGCCCTCCCACACGCCGACCAGCCACGACAGCGGGACCAGTTCGGGGGCGAGGCCTTCGGGCAGCTCGATCAACGCTGGCCCTTGAACAGCTTCACGACGACGACGACCGAGATGAACGCGATCGCGAGCGACGCGAGGCCGAGGAGCCCCACGTAGAAGAGCTCGAGCGCAAGCAGCGAATCCATGCTCCGGAGTCTACGCGGCTCGGCTCAACGCGCCAGGAGCACCACGGCGGTGACGAGCACCACGACGAAGGCCCCGGAGGACGCGATGCTGATCCGCTCGACCAGTCCGTCCTTGGTCGCCGTGATCAGCTGCAGCACGAAGCTGACCATCACGCTGGCGACGAAGACGAGCAGCAGCCAGGCGAACGCGTCGCGCTCGGACAGGGTCAGGACGAGGACCGCTCCGGCGACCGCCAGCACCCAGACCGGCAGGACGGACGTCAGCTTCAGCCGACGCTGGTCAGTGGGGCGCACGGGCTCGGTCACGCGCTCCATCATGGCAGGGCGGCTGCGGGAAGACGCGCAATCCGTCCGGCCGGATAGGTGGTTCCCGAGCATCACTAGGATGTGTCCACGACGTCATCCACCTCCGGAGGTCCTGTGGCACAGCTCCTGGTACTCACCTCGACCGCGCCCGGAGACGTCCTGCCGAGCCTGGGCCTCCTGAGCCACCGGATCCGCCACGTCCCAGCCGAGGCCGCGCAGCTGGTCAACGCCCCGCAGAGCGACCTGATGTTCGTGGACGCCCGCACCGACCTGGTCAGCGCGAAGGCCCTGTGCAAGATCCTCGCCTCGTCGGGATCGACCACCCCGATCGTGCTCGTCGTCACCGAAGGCGGGCTGACCGCGGTGAACAGCGACTGGAACGTCGACGACGTGGTGCTGGAAAGCGCCGGTCCCGCCGAGATCGACGCCCGTATCCGCCTGTCGGCCGGGCGTGCGGCGAAGGGCCAGACGAGTTCGAAGATCCAGGCGTCCGGCGTCGTCATCGACGAGGCCAGCTACTCCGCCAAGGTGCGCGGTCGGCCGCTCGACCTGACCTTCAAGGAGTTCGAGCTCCTCCGCTTCTTCGCCTCCCACCCGTCCCGCGTCTTCACCCGCGAGCAGCTGCTCAGCGAAGTCTGGGGCTACGACTACTTCGGCGGCACCCGCACGGTCGACGTGCACGTCCGTCGTCTGCGCGCCAAGCTCGGCGACCTCGAGTCGCTCATCGGCACGGTCCGCAACGTCGGGTACCGGTTCAACGTCTACGACGACGAGGCCGACCGGCTGATGGGGCAGTAGTGCACTCCGCTCTGCTGCAGGACCTGGTCGCCGCTGCGGCCGCCGCTGGTGACCCGCCGCCGTTCTCCGACCAGACCCTGGTGGACGTCCGCGCGGGGCGTGCGAGCGTCCTGACCGTCGACCACGGGGTCGCGGTGGTCCGCGACGGCGAGCTGGAACTCGTCGTCGCCCAGGAGGCCCGTGGCCAGGGCATCGGCACGGCCCTGGTGTCGCAGGCACTCGCGCTCGGCGGCGGGGCCGCTCCTCGGCTCGCCTGGGCGCACGGGGACCAACCGGCAGCACGGGCGCTGGCGGAGCGGTTCGGCTGGCGCGCGGTCCGCACCCTGCTGCAGCTCCGGGCCCCGATCGCCGTCGCCGAGCCCGAGGTCGAGTTGCCCGACGGCTTCACGCTGTCGGCGTTCCGGCCCGGCACCGACGACGAGACGGACTGGCTCGCGCTGAACGCCGCCGCCTTCGCCCACCACCCCGAGCAGGGGCGGATGACACTGGACGACCTGCACGCACGCGAGGCCGACGCCTGGTTCTCCGGCGAGGACCTGCTGCTGCTCCGCGACGCCTCCGGGGCGCTGGCGGGCTCGTGCTGGCTCAAGGTCGAGGACGGCATCGGCGAGTTCTACGCCGTCGCAGTCCGCCCCGACCTGCAGGGGCAGCGGCTCGGCGGCGTGCTGATGCGCGCGGGGACGGCACGCCTGAGCGGCCGCGGGCTGGCCGCCGCCGCGCTGTACGTCGAAGGGGACAACGATCCGGCTCTGGCGCTGTACCGGCGGTCGGGGTTCACGCAGCACGCGATCGACGTGCAGTACGCGGCGCCGGAGCAGGCCGCCGGCCGGTAACATTGCGTGGTCGGCGAGGGGTCGGCCAGTGGGGGAATCGGGGAGCGTGTGGCGCAGGACCGTCAAGGGCAGTACGGCCAGGGTGAACCGCTCGGCGCGTCGTACCGGCTGGTCGAACTGCTCGGAACCGGCGCCACCGGCGAGGTCTGGCGGGTCGAGCACACCGCGACCGGCGACGCGTTCGCGGCGAAGTTGCTCCGCGCCGAGCTCGCCGCCGACCCGCAGATCGTCGAGCGCTTCGTCCGCGAACGGTCGGTGCTCCTCGCCCTGCAGCACCCGTCCATCGTGCGCGTCCGCGACCTGGTGGTCGAGGGCGACCGGCTCGCGATCGTCATGGACCTGGTGCCCGGCGGTTCCGCGCGCGACCTGCTCGCGGCGAACGGGCCGCTCACGCCGCGGGACGCCCTGACGGTCACGGCAGAGACGCTCGACGCCCTCGCCGCCGCGCACGAGCAGGACGTCGCCCACCGTGACGTCAAGCCGGACAACGTGCTGCTCCAGACGCCGTGGGTCCCCGGCGCGACGGGTGACGTCCGGGTCACCGACTTCGGCATCGCGTCGGTCGTCGCCGAACGGGAGCGCACCACCACGGGGCTCCTCGGCACACCGCAGTACATGGCGCCGGAGTCCATCAGCCACGGCCGTTCGGGCCCGGCCGCCGACGTCTACGGCGCCGGCGTGATGCTCTACGAGCTGCTGTCCGGCCGCACGCCGTTCGCCGGACCGGGCACGGACTTCGCGGTGGCCTACCGGCACGTCACCTCGAACCCGCCCCCACTCGACGTGCCCGAAGCCCTGTGGGCCGCGGTGTCCGCCCTGCTCGCGAAGGACCCGAACGCCCGGCCGTCCGCGGTCGACGCCGCCGCGATCCTCCGTCGGCTCGCCCGGTCCCTCGCCTCGGCCCCCGCCCTGGCCGCGGTCACCGATCCCGACTCGTTCGACGAGGTCGAGCGTCCGGCGACCGTGGTCCGTGGGCTCCGACCCGAGAACGGGACGACGCCCGAGTCCACGGGCACCGGGGACGACGCCGCGGCCGTCGGGCCGGCCCCGGAACTCGGCCCCGCCGGGTCGCAGACCGTCATCCGGCCGATGGCGCGGCAGCCGTTGCCCGCCGCGCCGGCTGCCGAGCCCGAACCGACGCGTCGGTTCACCCGCCCCGAGTGGCTGACGAACCGAGCGCTCCTGTTCGGCGGCATCGGCGTCGTGCTCGTCGCCGCACTCGTCGTCGGTGGCGTGGTGTGGCTGCCCGGAGCCCTCCGGAAGACGCCGGGCGCCGGTACCGCGACCGCACAGGCCGCCAATGCCTACCAGCAGGACCGCCCCCTGCCCGCCGGACTCGCGACCACGCGGCGTGCCACCATCGACCCGGCGAAGGGCACCGTCGACCTGCGTGTCACGTACGCGGCACAGGCGGCCACCCTGAGCGGACCCTTCCTCGAGGTGCTGCCGGGTGCCCGCTCGGGAGCCTCCTGCCCCGCGGTCACCTGGTCCGGCGAGGGCGTCACCGCGAAGCGCAACCAGCCGTCGCTGACCGGTGTGGACACCGCGTGCGCGTGGAGCCTGTCCGGCGTCGAGGTCCCCGCCGGCGGGGACGTCACGGTCGGGGCCTCGGTGCCACTCGCCTCCGTCACGGACGGTGCGGCGCTGCAGACGTGGCTCGACGGCGTCGGCGAGGCGACCACTGCCGCTGTGTCCGACGACTCCGTGCGCGGGACCGCCTACCCGGTGCAGCGGTTGCAGGGCGTCGAGGTCCGGACGCCCGACCGGACGGTCAGCCAGACGGCACTGCCGGTGACCCTGGTGCCGGTCTGGCCGAACGGTGCCGACGAGCTCAACCCGCTCTACCGCAGTCCCAGCAGCGGGCGCCCGTCGCAGATGCTCGTCGACGTGGCCGGCGGTGAGTCCGGCGTGCGGTTCGCCGACGGTTGCTCGGGCGCGTTGGCCGTGTCGTCCGACGGGCTCGTGGTCACCGCGCTGTCCGTCGCCCCGTCGTGCACCGTCCGGGCGACGGTCGGGAACTTCACGAACCTCGAGAGCTCGCCCTTCGGGATCACGACGCGCGACTGAGCGCGTCCGTCGCGCGACCGAGCGCATCCGTCGCGCGACCGAGCGCATCCGTCGCGCGACCGAGCGCGTCCGTCGCGCGACCAGCAGACGGACTGGAGGCCCGTGGCGGCGCCGCCACGGGCCTCCAGTCCGTCAGTCGGTCAGCTGCCGGCGGACGCGGTCTGGACCAGACGGACGGCCCCGCCGGACGACGCGTAGCCGCGACCGACGGTCAACGCGACCGGCGCACGGCGCGGGAGCGTGACCCCCAGGAGCTCACCGTCGTAGTCGACGTCGGGCTGCAGGAGCACGCCGCACCGCGACTTGCGGACGGCTCGGGTCCAGTGGCTGTAGAGCGACCGGAGGTCGGCGGACCGTCCGGCGGCGACCACGCACAGGCCGGGGCGCTCCG
The DNA here is from genome assembly GCF_015351025.1 of Curtobacterium sp. VKM Ac-1376. Lineage (GTDB taxonomy): Bacteria > Actinomycetota > Actinomycetes > Actinomycetales > Microbacteriaceae > Curtobacterium. Next base: position 47,044 of record NZ_JADKRV010000012.1, read on the forward strand.
TCGCGAGCAGGGTGGCGATGGCCTGGTCGCCGTCGTCGAAGCGTTCGGCGTCGTCGATGAGCAGCAGGACCGGACCGCGCTCGAGCCGCAGGCCGGCCAGCAGGGCGGGGACCTCGTCGGGCCCGACGGCGATGCGGTCGAACGTCCCCGAGGCGAGCGGTGACCGACGGTCGCAGATCGCCCAGACGGCCGGGCGGACGCCCTCTGCCGCACGAGCCAGTGCCGCCAGTGCCAGCAGGACGGTCGACTTGCCCGACCGGGCCGGCCCCGCGACGAGCACGTGTTCGCCGTCGTAGACCTCGAGCGCGGCCGGAGCGAGGTCGTCCTCGGCGATCCCGACCGGCAGCCGCCACGGCTCGCTGGAGAAGACCGCACCGGCACCGAGCTCGTCGACCAGGACGGCGTCGGGCAGCCGCCCGACGGCACTCGCCTTCGCCGCGGTGCCGGACCAGGTCTCGGCGACACGGCCCACGGCCTGGGCCAGGGGGACGTCCGGTGTCGCCACGTGCGACTGCAACCGCATGACCGAGTCGATGAAGCGACCCGGCACCGGCGGGGGGACGTCCTTGGGGCGGACTCCGATGGAGGCGTAGTCGTACGGGTCCGCCAGGCGGAACATCCACTTCTGCGTGGTCACCTCGTCCATGGCCGAAGGCACGGCCTTGGCACGCGTCGTCGACACGGCGAACGAGATGCCCAGCGCGGGCCCCTCGGCGTAGACGCGGTACAGGGCATCGAGCAGCAGCTGGCCCTCGAAGTCCTGGTACTCGTCGCGCAGTGCCGCGAGACCGTCGATCAGCACGACGGCACGGCGGCCGCCCGGAGTGGCACGACGGCGCTCGAGCTCGACGCGCAGGTGGCGGAGGAACCGCGCCTGCAGCTCCCCCGCACCGGCTCCGGAACCGACGTAGGCGGTGGTGTGCGGCAGCCGCGCGAGCGGCGCCAGGTCGCCGGGACCCATGTCGAGCACCAGCAGGTCGAGGTCCTCCGGGCTCGTCACGGCGGCGAGCTGCAGGGCGAGGGTGGCGAGCGCGGTGCTCGTCCCGCTGCCGGGGATGCCCATGAGCATGAGGTTGCCCTCGTCGAGGTCCCACCCGGTGGTGATCTGACGCTGGTGGTCAGGGTCGTCGGCCAGGGCCACGGGCACCGTCCGCGACGAGTCGGCGGCGCCGGCGTTCGTCAGCGCGCCGAGCTCGACGCGATCGCCGAGGGCCTCGGGCCAGATCGGGCGCGGCGGGGCGTACCCGGCGGCGGCGTTCGCCCGCCCGATCGACTCGATGAGCTGGTCGAGGTCGGTGACGTCGGACGCGGTCGGAGCCGGGGCGGGCATCGGCGCGGGAACGCCGAAGACGTCCGTCGGTCGGACGGACACCGGCTGTTCGGCGCGTTCGTCACGGGCGCGGCCGGTGACGAGGGCGGTCTGCACCGGGGTGATGTCGTCCTGCCCGAGCTTCACGTAGGCGCGACCCGTCTGCTGGCGACCGATGCCGGCGGCCGCGGGGACGCCGATCACGTTCGTGGAGTCCTCGCGACTCTGCACCCGCAGCGCGACACGCATGTTGGTGTTCGCGAGGATGTCCTCGCTCACCACGCCGGCCGGCCGCTGGGTGGCCAGGATCATGTGGACGCCGAGTGTGCGCCCGACCGCGGCCACGCTGACGAGTGAGGTCAGGACGTCGGGGAAGTCCTTCGCCAGCATCGCGAACTCGTCCACGACGAGGAGCAGGCGCGGCATCGGCTCGTCCGGCTTCGTGGCCAGGTAGGCGTCGAGGTTGTCGATGTCCGCCCCGGCCGCGGCGAACACCCGCTGGCGTCGCTCGAGCTCGGCCTCGAGCGCACGGATCGCGCGGTCTGCGAGCTGCTCGTCGAGGTTGCTGATCGTGCCGATGGTGTGCGGGAGCCGCTCACAGGCGGCGAACGCGGCCCCGCCCTTGAAGTCGACGAGCAGGAAGTTCAGGCGCGTCGGGTCGTTCCGCGCAGCGAGCCCGGCGACGAGCGACCGCAGGAACTCGCTCTTGCCCGAACCCGTCGTGCCACCGACCAAGCCGTGCGGTCCGTCGCGGACGAGGTCGATCTCGAGCACGCCGCTCTCCGACGAACCGATCGGGGTCGAGAAGCCGGTGCGGGCGTCCCAGGCTGTGCGGATCGCTTCGGCAGGGCTCGTGCCCGCCGGGGTGAGCGCGGTCGTGTCGTCGCCGGCCAGCAGCTCCGGCAGGCGGACGAGCGACGGCAGGGACGCCCCCGGCACCAGCAGCTCGGGATCGTCGAAGTGCGCCACGCTGCGGGCACTCCGTTCGGCGGTCTCGACGCTGAGCCCGGCGAGCACGACGTCCTCGACGCGGGTCCGGTCCTCCGGTCGGTAGACCGTGGCGGCGGCATCGGCCCCGACCGTGACGATCGTCGTGCAGGCTGCGGGGAGCTGCTGCTCGTTGGTCGCGATGACGATCCCGCTCACCCGTCGCGGCTGCTCGCCGGGGCGGAGCGACTGTCCGGGTACGGTGCGCCCTTCGCCGAGCAGGTTCCGGGCGGGTGCGTCGCGGCCCTCGGTGAGCACTTCGGAGTCGACCACGACGAGCAGGTTCGGTGTCGGCAGCTCGTCGAGCGACTCCCGCAACCCGCGCAGCACCGCGGCGCTCTGGTCGCGCTGCGCCGACATCCAGCGGGCACCGGTGCTGCTCCCCGCCACACGTGCGTGCGGCAGCCAGGAGGCCCATCCCCAGTCGTCCGCGCGGCCGGCGTCACAGAAGATGCCCACCGTCAGGTCGGCGGGCCCACAGTGCACGGTGGCCTGCGTGAGCAGGCTGCGCGCCAGTGCGAGCGCGCCCTCGCGGTCGCCGACGATCCCGACGACGCCGGCGTCGGACAGGTCCGCCACGACCGGTGCCGCCGTGAGTCGGCTGTCGGCGATCGCGGCCTTCGCTTCGTCCTCGAGCTTGGACGACGCCGCACGCTGATCGAGCTCGGGGCGCCACGGCGCGTCACCCGTGCCGGCGTGCAGGCTCAGGAAGTCGGCGTCCTCGGAGCGTCGCTGCCACAGCAGGGTTGTGGGGAGCTCGGCCCGGCGGACGACGGTGGCCGGGTCGGGGACGAGTTCCTGCCGACGTGCGGCCTCGACCCCTGCGGCCTCGGCGATCTCACCGCGGAAGGACTCCACCGCCTCGGCGAAGCGGGTGTCCTCCTCCTTCAGGTTCTTCGTCCGCCGGTGCTTCTGTTCGAACCACATGCCGATCGCGGTGACCGGCGACAGCAGCGCGAACAGGGCGAACCGGGCGTCGCCGAGCAGGAGCACCATCGCGCCGGCCAGCACCAGGGGCGCTGCGACCGTGATCCAGCTGAACTTGGACGCCTGCGGGACCTCCCGTTTGGCGGGCGGATCGACGGTCTCGACCTCGGTGTTCCGTCCGGATCGGGGCGGACGGTTGAACGGGGCGGTCGCAGCGGGCGTCAGGTTCGCCAGGGACCCCGCGGCCGGCACGGGGACCTCGTCCAGCTCCGGCCGGACCAGCAGCACGGCGCCGCCAACGATCACGCTCGTGGTCCCGGTGAGCAGGACGCCGTCGGCATCGATGCGCTCGCCCGCGATCACCGTGCCGTTCGTCGAACCGGCGTCACGCACGCGGACCCCGTCGTCCTCGCGCTCGATCGTGCAGTGCTCCCACGAAGCGCTCTCGGTGGGCAGCACGACGTCGGCCTGCGGTGCCCGGCCCACGACGAGCTTCCGGCTGCGCGGGACCGGCACGACGAGACCCGCGTCGAGTCCGCCGGCGAGGGTGACGCTCCACCCGTCGATCAGCTGCGGCCGCTCCTGCGGTGAGCGGCCGATGCGGGAGCCCTCGAGCAGGACGAGGTCGCGCAGCGGGGTCGCCGCACTGGTGCGGTGACCGTCGACCGCGAGGGTCGTCTCGGCATCGAGCTCGACGCCGATCGCCGCCGCGATGAGCTCCCCCAGCGAGGACGCGCCGGACCACCCGTCGACCTCGACCGCTTCACGTCGGTCGTCGAGCTCGATCAGCAGGCGCATGCTCGCGGTTCCTTCTCGGGGTTGTACTCGGGTGGGTCAGCGTGCGGTGGAGTCCTCGAACCACACCAGTGCGGTGGACTGTGTGGCATCGGACCCGGAGTCATCACCGCCGGTGCCGCTGGACGCGGTGGTGTCCGGTCGGAGACCGAGCGGCTGTGCCGAAGCCGCCAACACCGTCGCGGACGCGCCGAGCGCCTGCTGCCGCGTGAAGTCGAGCGCCGGACCGGCGATGCCCGCCGCGGAGTCGAGGTCGAGCGCGGCGAGGGCGTCGGTCACGTCGGAGGGCTCGGCGCTCGCGGCCTTCCCGACTGCGCGGACCAGGGCGACGACGGCATCGTGGCTGCGGGCGTCCGCTGCTCCGGCCACCGCCGAGAACGGCCGGTCACCCGTCAGGTTCTGGGCGTCGGCATCGTCCGCGAGCACCCGGACACCGCCGAGGAACGCGGACATCGCACGACCCTCGGCGTCCGAGGAGAGCGCACGAGCGTCATCGGTGGCCACGCCGACGGTCCGGAAGGAGCCGCTGAGACTGCCACCGGCGTCGACGAGTGCGGCGCCGAAGGCCGGGCTCGTCGCGTCCGGGGTGAGGACGACCGGCACGGTGACGTCAGCGGCCTGCAGCGCCGCCACCAAGGCACCCTGGCGCTGCGCCGAACCGCTGATGACGACCGCATCGGAGTCCGGCTCGGCCTTCGGATCAGCGCCCGATGCTTCGTCGGTGCCGTCGTCCGCGCCGGTCGCCCCGGTCCGCGAGGCGATGGTCTCGGCGAGCGCCGCCGTGTCGGAGGTGTCGTCGCCGTCGATGACGTGCGCCACCCGGAGTCCTGCGGGCGCGCCGCCGCCGAGGTCCACCAGGAGCGGCGACTCGGCATCACCGAGCGCCGTCGTCATGGCGGTGCTGATCGAGTCGGCGGCCGGGGCGGTCGACCAGGAGTCCTTCTCGGCTGCTGCGTAGGGCAGCACGACCGGGACGCCCTCCGCAGCCGCAGCGGTGAGCGCACCGGACACGTGTGTTCCGGACGACGCGACGACGATGCCCGCGACGCCGCTCTTCGCCAGGGACGCCACCGCGGCCTTCGCGCCCGCGGACGTCCCGCCGTCGTTCTTCGTGACGAGGGTGATGTCGGTTCCGCCGAGCGCCAGTCGTCGCTCGGCGACCAGGGCGCCCTGCGCCGCCTCGTTCCACTCGGAGCCTTCGCCGTCACCCAGGGTGACGACGACGCCGATCTTCGTGGCGTCGGGGACGCCCTTGACGGTGATCTTCACGGGCACCGTGGCCGGGACGGCCTGGGCCGGCGTGCTGCTGCCGATCGCCCGGAAGGTCAGGACGGCGGCGACCACCGCGGCGACGAGGAGCACCGCGATGCCGACGATGAGCAGCGGGCGTCGGTTGCGCGGACGCCCGGTCTCGGTGCCCTCGGGGTCGTCGATCGTCTGGTCGCTCATCGGTCCGCCCCGATCCGGAAGGTGTACAGCGTGGTCGACGTCGCACTGGCCGGCACCTTGAGCTGGAACGCGGGCAGCGTCGTCGCCGCGTCGAGGGAAGCACGGAACTGCTCCTGCTGGAGCAGGATGCCGGCGACGTCCTCGGCGCGGACGTTCGCGTACCCTGCGGCGTTCTGCGACGCCAGGGCGAGCTGGTAGTCGGCGGAGTCGGACTTCGCCGCGCTCGTGGCCATCGCGCCGAGGATGCCGGAGCCGTTGACCGTGCGGTCGCCGAGGTCGAGCATCACCCGGTTGAGGTCGCCGGTCAGCAGCGTCGAGGCTCCCTGCACGTCGCGCGTCGAGGCGCTCGTGCTCGCAGCGATCTGCTCGAGACTCGCCGCCGTCTGGCGGTCGACGGCGGATGCCAGCTCGGAGCCCTGCTGCTCCAGCGTCCCCCGCTGCTCGTCGATCGTGCCCTTCGAGTCCTTCGTGACCTCGCCCGAGGTGGACCGGAGGCCGGTGATCGACTTGTCGAAGGCCGAGATGACGGCGTCACGGCTGCCCTTCGCCGTCTCGCTGACCTGTCGTACCTGCTGGTCGATGATCTTCTGGACGTCCTTCTCGGACTGGGTGGACGCTTCGGCGAAGGCCTTGCGGACAGCGTCCTGCAGCTCGGTCTGCTGGGTGCTGATCGCGGTCAGCTGGGTGCCGACCTCCGCACTCGACTTCGTTGCCTGCTCGACGAGTTCCTGGAGCTCCTGCGCGGCGCCCTCCACCGAACCGCCGTCCTTGCGCACCGCACGGCGCACGTCGGCGATGCCGTCGTCGAGCGCGTCGATGTCGTCCGACAACGTCGTGACCGCGCCACCGATGCCGGTCTCGGAGCGGAGGTCGGTCGCCGCGACCACCGCGTCCCACTGCTTCGCCTGGTCGGCGAGGCGGTCGTCCATCGGGGTGCTGAAGCGTCCACCGGGCCGCAACGTCGTGCCCTCTTCGGCGCCGGGGCACGGTGTCGCGGTCAGGTACCCGCGCAGCGCATCCGCCTGCTCGGCATCGAGCTGGTCGGTCGCCGCGAGTGCACAGAGCTGGTCGGCGACCTCACGGTTCTGGGCCTGCATCGAGGTGCTGAACAGACCGTCCCCGGCGTTGCCCACCAGCGCACGCGCTGCGAGCGCCTGCCGGTTCACCGTCGTGACCGCGTCGCGGACGGGACCGAGGTCGTCGGCGGTCTGGTCGCGGAGGTCCTCCAACGCCTGCAGGGTCCGTGCGACCTCACCGGTGCCGTCGGCGCCGAGGGCCTGCACGGCGGTGTCGATCTCGCCGAGCTCGGCGCGCAGGTCGTCCGACTGCTCGATCGCCGTGTCCGCGAGCTTGGGGTCGAGCTGGTCGGCGAGCTGCTGCCCGGTGCTGACCAGACCGATCAGCGAGGTGCTCACCGCACGCGACGATTCCCAGAGCGCGCAGGTCAACGAACCACGGGCCTCCTGAGGGGCGCACGTCGCCGCGTCCGGCGACGCCGGGCCGACCGCGCCCGCCAGCTGCGCACTGACCTGCTGCTTGCACGCCTCGCTGGCATCGGCGTAGCCGGTGAGCTGGGCCGAGACGCGGAGGAGGTTGCCGTAGACGCTGCCGCCGGCGGACGGGGTCTTCGGCGTGGCCGCGCACCCGTTGCCGTCGAGCACCGTGGCGGGCGCGGTCGCAGAGGTGTCACCGAGCAGGCCGTCGAGGCTCGTGGTCGTCTGCTGGAGCTGCTGCAACACCGTCGACTGCGTGGCCTTGACGGTGGCGCCGAGGTCGCCGTTCAGGGAGCCGAGCTGCCCGGACAGCGACTGCATCGTGCTCGCCAGCGAAGAGCTGCTCTCCTTCAGGCGTTCGGCCGTCCTGACGCCGAGGGTCTCCGACGTCGTCTCGAGGTTCGACCGGACCTCGGTGATGGTGCCGCCCGCACGGGCCAGCACCTCGTTGACCTGGGAGATGAGGTCGATCGTGCGGCGCTGGAGCGCCAGTTCGGAGTCACTTTCGGACCCGAACGCCGCGGTCACGACGCCCGTCGAGGACAGGTCCGTCGACAACCCCGGCTGCGCGGCGACGTCGATGGTCGGTGCGGTGAAGTCCTGGACGTCGGCGACGAGGTGCAGCGTGCTGCTCGCGCCGGAGGTCGGCGGAGCGAGCAACCGGCCCCACTGGACGACCGCGTCGCCGTCCTCGTTGGTGCTCACGACACCGTCGGTCGACGAGCCGGAGTCGGCCGAGTCCGTGACGACGCGGTCGGCGGCGGTCCCCGTCAACACGGTCGACGCCGCGATGCTGAAGGGCGCGCCCACGAGCGCCGGGGTCGAACGCGACGTGCCCGCGACGTCGTAGGTCAGGTTCTTCGACGTGACCGTCAGGTTCTCGATCGTCAGGTCGATCGACACCCGACCCGAGTACCCGTCGAGGTCGGCCAGGTCCGTGCCGGTCTTCTTCTTGGTCGAGTACTGGGTCGTGATGCGCAGTGGCAGGTCACTCGCCGCCTTCGCGGGGTCGTGATCGGTCGTCGCCGACGAGGAGCCCTTGCCTGCGACGGAGATCGCGGTGTCCGAGATCGAGGTGATCGAGCCGTCCGCGGCGAGGCGCGTGTCGACGGTCTGCAGGACCCGCGAGGGGTCGGCAACAGGCTTGTCGTCGGAAGTGCAGCCGGCGAGCACCAGCGCAGCGATCCCCGTGACGGCGACCGTCCCCGCGATCCGTCGTCCGGTCCGTCGTGCTCCGGTGTTCCCGGCACGCTGGTTCATCACGGTCTTCCCCCCAAGAGAATCGTCGAGCAAATCGATGCTAGTTGCTGAACGGCGTCAGGTCCGGGTTGGTCTTCCCCGGGAGCCACCCCCGTTCGGGCCACAGCTCGCTACTGAAATCCAACATAGAGCATCCTCGGGGGCGCTCGGACCTGTCCGCAGGGCACTGATACTCTGCACGCATGATCCAGGGGGACCAGGGCGTCACGCCCTTTGAACGTCGGCGCACGAACGCACGACCGGGGGCGGACCGGTGAACATCAACCTGTCGCCGGTGCTCATCGCGCTGATCGCCATGATCACCATCCCGGCCGCCGTCAGCGCGCTCGTCCGTCAGAACGACCGGAAGCGGCCACCGTCCACCGTCGTGGGCGACGAGGCGCACGGCGTGCTCTTCACCGTCCGTGCTCGCCGGTTCAGCTACCTGCTGCTCCGGATCATCGGGATCGTCGTCATCGTCGTCGGCGGGTTCTTCTTCCTGGTCACACTCAGCCTGCTCGACGACCCCGACGCGATCGGGATGCTCATCGCCGGCGTCGGCATGGTGCTGTTCGGGCTCCTGTTCGTCTACCTCGGCATCGGGCAGAAGCGCCGTCGAGTCGAGGCGTACGACTCGCAGCTGGTCGTGACGCCGATGTTCCGTGCCGCCCGGACCGTCGACCCGGCGACGATCAAGCGCATCCGGCCCACCACCAACCGGTTCGGCGGGCTCGACATCAAGGTGAACGGCCAACGCGGCGTGATCAGCGTCCTGTCGATCGACGCCGCCTATCCCGAGCTCTGCGCATGGCTCGAGCAGCGGGCGCCGGCGCAGTGGGGCGAGTTCGTGGGCGCCTTCGGGCGCTGAGCGGCGCGCTGCTGCTGCACTGGGCAGACAGACCTACCGTGTTCGCACGGGCTCGAAGCTCTTCACGTACACGGCCTGGCGGATCGTGTTTAAGAACTCCCGCATCGTGAAGGAACCCTCGCCGACGTCGAATCGGTAGCGCTCCCCCTCGATGACGCCCCGCGCCAGTTCGTCCTCGTTGTCGCGGTTCACACCCCAGGTCTGCACGAGCGTTCCGCAGTCGGACGTCTCGAACACGACCTGCGACGTCGACGAGCCCACGCCCTTCAGGGAGCGAGACGAGTCCGCACTGCTGTGCGCGGAGCTGACGGTGCAGACGACGTGCAGCCGGTGCCCTGCGTCGTAGACCTTCAACGTGATCGGCCCGACGAAGAAGCCCAGCAAGGGAACGAGCACGACGAAGGCGAAGACGACCGAAGCCACGATCCTGTCTCGCCGTACGCGTCTTCGCCGTGCGAGTCGCTCAGCCCCGGAGTCTCTCAACTGCCACCCCGATGCCCGTCGCCCGGTGCGGTCAAACTTCACGTCGCACCGCTTCGGAAAAGGCCAACACCAGCGCCCCCAGCTCGCTCTCGTAGGGCCAGCTGTCGGCAACAAGGCGGGCTGTGCCCTGTATCCCCCTGCGGTACGCCGGATGGTCGGGCCACTGCTCGAACGCGGCGACGAGAGCGGATCGTACGGCGGCTATCTGCACAGCCGCCGCGGCATCCTCGACTGCGCGATCGTCGAGTTGCTTGAGCAATTCCGACAATGTCATGTTCTGCCGACGCCGTGCTTGAACGTGGACATCGTCCGTGTCGCTTGCGCTCGAATGCAATCAGCACTCCAGAACGGAGCCTCAGCAAGGGCTTCGAGCGCTAAGAGATTCCGACGCTGGTAAATCCCCGCGTAGCGAATCTCGCTAGCGAATGCACTATCAACGTTCACTCCCCGCGCGTCATCCCGTGAAAGTCCGGACCCAATCAGCGAACCTCGAATGCCGAGTGAGATCGTATAAGCGTGACAGATCGTCGTGAAACCGTGCGGTCGCCGCCGAATCTGCCCGACCATTTGCGGCGACTATCACCACGCCTCGGGGTCCGCCTGCACCGCCGCGCACGGCCCGATGGATCTCCGCAGTCAGGTCAGCTGCATCTTCCGGGGAAGCACTCCCGAGCGCCTCGGCAACATCGGTGAACCATCGCGCCGTCTGCAGATCGTGAGCGAGGCTCAGTGAGTTCGCTACGCTTCTGCACAACTCGATTATTTCCTGCTCAGATGCACGCTTCAACGAAATCGTCCCTTCCGCTCGAACGTCACGGCGTGAGCGACCAGTAGCCCTTGATGTCGACCGCATCATACGCGCGGGGTACGAAGGTCTGGTTCGTCCCTCCCCGGTAGAAGTCGCCGTTGAGCCCGGTCTGCGGTGCCGTTAGCCCCTTGTACGCGGGCATCTTCTGCGTGAACTCACCTGCGAAGCCCGCGTTCTGAATCGATTCCTTGCCGCCGTTGGCCCAGCGAATCGGCAACGCCTTGTCCTCACGCACCTGAGCGATGCTGCGCGGCAGATCCGACGACCAGAATTCTCCGCTGTGGAAGCCATTGACGTCTCCGGAACGGAACATCGTCGTCCCTTCATGGACGTAGGTCGATCGATAGAGGCCCCACTTGAAGGTGCTCGCGTTCTCGCTCGACAGCCACTTCGGCCGGTACGCCGTGAGACCGCTGGACGCGGCGCCGACAACGGCTTGGCTTCCGGTCGCTTGCAGGAACCCGTTGACGGTGTGCGGCCCTGGAGCCGTCGCGTAGTTCAGGGCCCCAGTGCCGCCGCCTTCGACCGCACCGCTGGCGACACCGGTTGCCGCGCGGGCCGCCAGCCCTGTTCCCATCTTGGCTGCCAGAGCAGCTCCAGTCCCAGCGCCCAGTGCACCCGTGGCGGTCCCGATCAGCGCGTCCTTGCCGACTGTGCCCCAGTCGACCGTACCCTTCTCCGCCTTCTGCGTCGCCACGGAAATCCCACCACTCATCAATCCGCCCGCCAACGCCATCACTGCGATTCCGGCAGGGCCGCCGACGCCGGTCGCCATGAGTGCGACCCCGGCCACGATCGCCGCCCCCGCAACGACGTACTCCCAGTTGTCGTTCCACCAGTTCCCGACAGCAGCGATCGCCCCCTGGTGCGCATCCCGGTACGCCTGCAAGTCCTTGTCCGTCGCTGGCCGCAACCCGAGCGGGTCGACAGCCTGCAACGGATCGTTGCCCGCGTACGAGTACGGGTTCCCAGACCACGCGGCACCCAGGATCGGAGCGAGCGGATCAACCGACAGGAAGCCCCGCGCCGCAGGGTCGTACACACGGGCCCCGAGCCACTCCAGCCCTGCGACGGACACCCCACCCGAGCCGGTCAGGGACACCCCCGCGGGCAGCCCGACGTCGGTGACGGCAGCGAGCGCAGCCCACGGGTCCGCAGCATCGGTCGCGCGAGCACTGCGCCAAGCGGGCTGCGTCACGGCATCGCCGATCGCGGTGACACCCCCCGGCAGGTCGAGCAGCGACGTGTCGGCGATGCTGATGAGTGACGGCACCACCGAGGCGGAGTCCCACCAAGCGGCGACCCCACCCACCTCGGCGAGCTCACCGAGCGCGTCGACCCAGACGTCGAGCCGACCGGTCTCGGCGTACGAGGCGTCGCGGTCGACGACGGCAGCGAGGTACCCCAGGTCGGACCACGCGTACTCGGTCGTCGAATCGTCGGCAGCGGTCCGCCGGATGCGTCGGCCGAGACCGTCGTGGACGTACTCCGTCCGGCCGACCTCGGTGATCGTCGCGACCAGCTGACCGGCAGCGTCGTACTCGTGGCGCGTCTCGACACCGCCGACGGATTCGACGACGAGGCGCCCACCGTCGTCGTAGGTCCACGTCGAGCCCCCGGCGCGCACGAGCTGCCCGGCCGCGTCGTACTCGTACGACACCGCTCCGGACGGCCCGTCGATCGCGGTGATCCGCGCGTCGGCATCGCGCTCGATGCGTGTGCTGGTGGCACCGTCGAGCGTGGTCGAGGTGTGCGCGACGAGGGCGCCTCCCTCGTACGACCACGACTGCACCAGGTCGCCCGTGGCCGCCTGGACGATCCGACCCGAGGCGTCGTAGGAGAACGTCCCGGCAGCGGTGCCGTCACGGTCCGCCCCGACGACCCGGCCGACGGCGTCGCGACGGTAGGTGGTGCGGGTCCCGTTCGGGTCGACCCGAGCGGTGCGGTTGCCGTCGGCGTCGTACTCCCACGCGACGGACTTGTCGCCGCGGGCTCGGCGGACGAGCAGGCCACGGCGGTCGTGCTGGAGCTCGTGCTCGATCGTCCGGCCTGCACCACGGGTGTGGTCCGACACGACGACAGTTCGGTGGACGGTGTCGCGGGTGATCTCCGACTGCACCGCACCGTCGACGAGCACGGCCCGCTGGCGGCCGGCTGCGTCGTACGTCCACTCGGTGGTGCGGCCGTCGGGATCCGTTTGGCGGATCTGGCGCCCGGCCGGGTCGTAGGCCGCCGTGGTGGTCCGTCCGAGCGGGTCGGTGACGGCGACCACGCGGTCGGCGGCGTCGTACTCCCGTCGAGTGGTGCCGCCGGCAGGGTCGGTGATCGTCACCAGGCGCCCGCGCTCGTCGTACTCGAACGAGGTGACCCCGTCGAGACCGTTGACGACCTGGATCAGCTGCCCCGCGGCGTCGTAGCGGAACCGACGACGGCCGAAGCGTGCGTCGTGGCTGGAGACGAGCCTCCCGGCCTGGTCGTAGCGGAACCGTGCGGTGCCGGAACCCGGAGTCGTCTGCGTGACCACGCGTCCGACGGCGTCGTACGTGACCTCCTCGACCTCACCGGTGGGCAGGGTCCGGGCCACGACACGGGAGTCCGCGTCGTAGGTGAGCGTCGTCCGTGCCCCAGCGGCGTCGGTGGCTGCGGCGGGACGCCCGCAGGCGTCGTACTCGTACGTGGAGCGCGCGCCCGAGGGGGTGACCAGCGCGACGACACGACCGGCGAGGTCACGCTCGAGTCGGGTCAGTCCGCCTTCGCCGTCGACGAGTTCGACGGGCCGACCGGCGGCGTCGTAGGTGACGAGTTCGGAACCGGTCTCGGCAGACGTGGACTCGACGGGTCGGCCGTACTCGTCGAACCGGACGGTCGCGGTGTCGAAGGCGTCGCGCAGCGTCGCGACACCGGTCGCGACGTCGTCCGAGAACTCCTGGCGGACACCCGTCGGGTCGACGGTCGCCGTCAACTCGCCGACGACGTCGTACTCACGCCGCCAGGTCGCGCCAGCGGGGTCGGTGACGGCCTGGAGGCGCGACAAGGCGTCGTGCGCGAACGTCCAGACCGCGCCGCCCGGCAACGCGAGCTCCGCCAGGTTCCCCTGGTCGTCGAACGTCCGTGAGACACGGCGACCCAGCGGGTCGGTCGTGGTCGCGAGTTCGCCGTTCGGGGCGTACTCGAGCGTCGTCCGTGCTCCGAGCGGGTCCGTGATCGCGGCGATCCGTGCTCCGGCGGCGTACTCGAAACGCCAGACGGCTCCGTCGGCGTCACGTCGTTCGACCAGGAGCCCGGCGGCGTCGTAGCGGTACTCGCTCCGTGCGCCGGAGGGGCTGGTCGCGGCGACCGGGTGACCGGCGGCATCGCGCTCGATCCGAGCGGTGTCGCCGACGGCGTTGGTGGTCGAGACGAGCTCACCGAACGCGTCGTAGGAGAGCGTCAGGACCACGCCGGTCGGGTCGACGACGTGGGTGAGGGAGCCGTCCTGCCAGGTCAGCTCCGTCCGGCCGCCGACGGGGTCGACGATGACCGACGGGTCACGGTCGTCGCCCACGTACTCGTAGGTCACGACGGCACCGGCCTCGGTGACGACCGTCGTCACGCGGTCCTGGTCGTCGTACCCGTAGGTCAGGTCGCCGCCGGACGGCGTGACGGTCCGGGTCTTCCGGCCGCGGTCGTCGTAGGCGTGGACGGTCACCGAGCCGTCGCGCTCGGTCGCCGACACGAGGTTGCCGTGCCGGTCGTAGCTCATGGACTGGCGGCGGTCGTCGGAGTCGATGACCCCGACCAGACGCCCCTTGGCGTCGGCGATGTAGGAGTTCGACCGCGAGCCGTCGTGGTCGGACACCACCGTGACGCGGCCGGGCAGGTACGCGAAGCGCACGGTGCGGCCGTGCGGGCTGATCTGTTCGACCACACGGCGTTGTGCGTCGTAGGTGTTGTCGACCTCGACGACACCGGCCGCGCTCGTGACCGTGGTGATCAGGTCGTCGTCGTTCCAGCCGTAGGTCCGGGTGCCGACGGCGTCGGTCGCCGAGACGAGTCGGCCGTGATCGTCGTACCCGTACTCGACCCGGCGGCCGTCGGAGGCGCGGAGCACCGCGACCCGGCCGTCGACGTGGTCGATGTCGATCGAGCGGCCGCGCTCGTGCACCAGGCGGACGACGGTGTCGTCGGCCTCCCGCTCGACGTGGACCGCCGTGCCCGCGCCACGGCGCTGCCCGAGCCACTGTCCGGACGGCGAGAAGTCGATGCGCTCGCCCTGGTTGTCGCGGACGACGAGCCGGTCGCCCTCGGCCGCGAGCCAGCGGTTCTCGCCGACGCCGCGGGCCCAGCCGTCACCGTCGCGCGGGAAGCGCACCTGGCGACCGTCGGCGCCGACGAACGACGCGCCTTCGTCGTCGAGGATCAGGCGGGTCTCGAGGATCGACGCCCATCCCGGTCCGAAGAGCCCGACGTGCTGGTCGAGGGAGTTGTACATGCGGGTCACCTGCAACGCCGCAGATGCACCGGTGAACGCCAGGTCGAGCTCCGGCTCGAGGAAGTTGCCCGTCGTGGTGTTCACCGGGTCCATCGAGAAGCCGGTCGTGGGCTGGGCGCCGTAGGCCGTCGGCGGCTCGAACTGCAGGTCGGTGCGGGTCTGGGAGACCCCGGCGGCGGCGAGCGCGGCTGCGAGCCCGGAGTCCGCGACGGTCGAGACCTCGCCCTCGCCGCCGGCGGCCGCGAACGCGTCGGCGACGGTGTTGGCCCAGGTGACGTCCTGGTCGTTCGCCGCGATCCACTGCTCGAACGCCGTCACGACGCTGCCGGCGTCGATGTGGGCCCATGAGCACTTCGCCGCGAAGTCGGCGAGCTTGCCGCGGAGCGCCCCGGGCTTGCCGTCGAGGGCGCGGTTCAGCGCCGAGGAACCGGTCGCGAACGAGCGGAGGTCGGCGGGCCGGGCGGACGACGTGCCGCCACCGCCCCCACCGCCGGCTCCGGGGTTCGGGGTGTCACGCGGCTTCGTCGTGACCGCCGGCGGGTCGAACTTCGGCGCCGGTTCGTTCTCGACGGTCGGCATCGGGTCGTAGTGGAAGGAGTCGTTGAGGAAGTCCTGGAACCCGTTGCGATCGTCCTCACGCTCCTGCCACTCGCGAGCGGTCTTGCGGCGCGCACGCTCGTCCGCGGCGGCGGTCTTCATCGTGTCGATCCACCCGGCGATGGTCTCGAGGGCATCGACGATGCTGGTGGCGTCGCTCGACGCCGTCCCCGCGTTCTGCGTGAAGAGCTGCGAGAAGTGCCCGCGGAACTCCTGGGAGGCGGTCGTGACGTACGACTGTCTCGATGCCTTCTGACCGCTGATCGCGTCAGCCGACGTGGTCAGTGAACTCTTCAGCGCATCAGCGGTCGCGTCGTCGAACTCGATCGGATCCGTGTTGGCGTGGATCTTCGCCATGGTCGTCCCCCCAGGGTCGGTGCTCGTCGTGCTGGTCGTGCTGGTGAAGCGGCCCCACCGACCGCGAACGCCCGGACCGCCGCGTGTGCGACGGTCCGGGCGGGAACAGGCTGGTGCTTACGCGCCGCCACCTGCGGTGAAGATGTCCTGCGAGATCTTGTCGAGCTGCGTGCGGAGCTGCTCGAGCTCCGTCTTCGCCTTGTCGAGCGCAGCCTTGGTCTCCGGCCAGGTCGAACCGCGGAACGTCGCCGCGAGCGGGCCGTCCCAGACGTTCGAGTCGGAGAGGATCCGGCCCTGCGCGTCGAGCTGCGAGATCTGGTCGGTGAAACCACCGTTGACGATCGACTGGACCTGACGGATGGCGGTCTTGGCCTGCTCGGTCGAAAGGACACGCGACATGATGAACCTCTTCTCATTCGTAGCTGCACCCCCGCGCAGTGGAATCCCCCCGGAGGCTCTGACACGGGCCACCATACCCACAACCCGGGGCAGATGTCACCGTCGGTATTTCGTGACCGTTCCTCCACACACCGACGGTTCACCGCCGGTTTCCACAGCGGCCACCAGAGCCCCTCCGGCAGCAGGGGCCGGGTGGCAGGATGAGGGGATGGACACCGAACCGCAGCTCGACGGCGAATCCGTCGCACCCGATCTCGACGACTTCGACGAGGTCGTGGAGATCGAGCACGAGTCGCTGCCGACGGACCGGTACTTCGACCGCGAGCTCAGCTGGCTGCGCTTCAACCAGCGCGTGCTCGAACTGGGCGAGGACCGCACACAGCCCCTGCTCGAGCGGGCGAACTTCCTGGCGATCTTCGCGTCCAACCTCGACGAGTTCTTCATGGTCCGCGTCGCCGGCCTGAAGCGCCGCATCGACACCGGCATCGCCGTCCCGACCAACGTCGGTCGCGCTCCCAGCGACGTCCTCCGTGACATCGCGAAGAAGGCCCACGAGCTGCAGGACCGGCACGCGCAGGCGTTCATCGGGTCGCTCAAGCCCGACCTCGATGCCGCGGGCATCCACATCGAGCACTGGTCCGACCTGGACGAGGCCGACCGGCTGCGGATGCGCGAGTACTTCAACGAGCAGATCTTCCCGGTGCTCATGCCCCTGGCGGTCGACCCGGCGCACCCGTTCCCTTACATCTCCGGGCTCTCGCTGAACCTGGCGGTGCGGGTCCGCAACCCGAAGTCGCAGCGGCAGGAGTTCGCGCGCCTCAAGGTGCCGCAGAACTTCTCGCGGTTCATCAAGCTGCCGGACGACAACTCCGGCCGGATGCGCTTCATCCCGCTCGAAGACCTCATCGCGAACCACCTCGACGACCTGTTCCCGGGGATGGAGGTGCTCGAGCACCACGTGTTCCGGGTCACCCGCAACGAGGACGTCGAGATCGAGGAGGACGAGGCCGAGAACCTCATCCAGGCGCTGGAGCGCGAGCTCCTCCGCCGCCGGTTCGGCCCGCCCATCCGACTCGAGATCACCGAGGACATGGACCCGGTGACCCTCGACCTGCTCGTGCGCGAACTCGACATCACCGAGCAAGAGGTCTTCCGTCTGCCGTCGCCACTCGACCTCGGCGGGCTGTTCGAGATCTCCAAGATCAACCGCCCGGACCTGCACTACCCGAAGCACGTGCCGACGACCCCCGTGCAGTTCCAGCCGGGCGAGCCGAACACCAAGCCCGACCTGTTCCGCGCGATCAAGGCGCGGGACGTGCTCGTGCACCACCCGTACGAGTCCTTCGCGACGAGCGTGCAGGCGTTCCTCGAGCAGGCCGCCGCCGACCCGAACGTGCTGGCGATCAAGCAGACGCTGTACCGCACCTCCGGCGACAGCCCCATCGTCGAGGCACTCATCGACGCCGCGGCGGCCGGCAAGCAGGTCCTCGCCCTGGTCGAGATCAAGGCCCGCTTCGACGAGCAGAACAACATCACGTGGGCGCGCAAGCTCGAGAAGGCGGGCGTGCACGTGGTCTACGGCCTGGTCGGGCTGAAGACGCACTCCAAGCTGGTGCTCGTCATCCGGCAAGAGGGCGGGACGCTCAAGCACTACAGCCACATCGGCACGGGCAACTACAACCCGAAGACCTCGCGCATCTACGAGGACATGGGGCTCTTCACGTCGGACGACACCGTGGGCAAGGACCTCACCCGCCTGTTCAACGAGCTGTCCGGTTACGCGATCGAGAAGAAGTTCAAGCGACTGCTCGTGGCGCCGCTCCACCTGCGCAAGGGCCTGCTCAAGCGCATCCAGACCGAGGCCGCCAACGCCCGCGCCGGCAAGCCCTCCGGCATCCGGATCAAGGTCAACTCGATGGTCGACGAGCAGATCATCGACGCGCTCTACCTGGCGAGCCAGGCCGGTGTGCCGATCGACGTCTGGGTCCGCGGCATCTGCTCACTCAAGCCGGGGATGGAGGGCGTCAGCGACACCATCCGTGTCCGGAGCGTCGTCGGTCGCTACCTCGAGCACTCCCGCGCGTTCGCGTTCCACAACGACGGTGACCCGGCGGTGTTCATCGGCAGCGCCGACATGATGCACCGCAACCTGGACCGTCGCGTCGAGGCACTCGTGCGACTGACCGCGCCGGACCACATCAACGAGGTCCAGGAGATGTTCGACCTGGCGATGGCTGACACCGCCAGCTCGTGGCACCTGGAGTCCGACGGCGAGTGGACGCGGCACTCCACCGACGATGAGGGCCGCCCGCTCGAGGACGTGCAGAATGTGACCATGCGGAAGATCTCGGCTCGGAAGCGCTCCACTCGGTGAGCGGCGGTCCCTCGGGTCCCGTGGTCGCCGGGGGTGCGGTCGTCTGGCGTGAACAGGACGGCACACCCCTCGTGCTGCTCATCCACCGCGACCACCACAAGGACGTCTCCCTGCCCAAGGGCAAGGTGGACCCGGGCGAGGCCGTCCCGACGACCGCGGTCCGCGAGATCGACGAGGAGACCGGGTACCGCGTGCACCTCGGCGCACCGCTCGGCACCGCCGAGTACGTGCTGCCGAACGGTCGCGACAAGATCGTGCACTACTGGACAGCCCGCGTCTCGGCGAAGGAGTACGCCCGCGCCGGTGCCTTCACCCCGAACCACGAGGTCGCCGCGCTCGAGTGGGTCACCATCGACGACGCCCGGAACCGCCTGACGTACGAGCGGGACGTCGCGATCCTCGACCGGTTCGCCGAGCGCGCGGCGGTCGGGCAGCACCGTACCTTCGCCCTGATCACCCTGCGCCACGCGAAGACCGTGCCCGGCTCGGACTGGGACGGCCCAGACGCCACCCGTCCGCTCCTGCCCGTCGGCCGGTCGCAGGCCAGGGCAGTCGCGGCACCGATCGCCGCGTTCGGCCCGAAGAAGATCGTCAGCAGCACGGCCGCCCGCTGCCTGGCGACCGTCGAACCGCTGTCCGCGACCACCAGGCTCGGCGTCTCGACCTCTCCGGACATCAGCCAGGACGCCCACGACCGCGGTGCTGCCGACGTCAAGGGCGTGGTCCGCCGCCGGCTCGACAAGGGCAAGTCCGCCGTCCTCTGCTCGCACGGGCCGGTGCTGCCCGACATCATCGCCAGGATCGCCACCGTGACCGCCGACGACTCGGGTCGCTTCGACCTGCGCCGTGCCGCGATGCTGTCGGTCGGGGACTTCTCCGTGATGCACATCGCCGGCGACACCCTCGTCGCCGTCGAGACCCACCGCAACACGATCCCGGCGTAAGCCCAGCAGCGCCAGCGCCAGCGCCAGCACCAGCTCGACTGCCAGCGCCCGCATGGCGTTGACCCGGCCGCGCGCCGGGGTCCCGCCGCGCGCCGGGGTCCCGCCGCGCCCGGAAACCCGATCCCGGGCCTCCCGACCGCTCACGCGCGATCATGCGTGTGCATCTTCCGGACGCAAGCACAGTGCCCCGATCCTGCTCCCCGCAGGACCCCGGCGCACGCCGCCCCGACGGGCACAACCCCTCGTTCACCTTCCGTTCACCAACGCGGGTGATCCCCGTCACCTCGCGTCCCTACAGTCTCTCCCGGGTCGGCACCGGCCCAGGGACCGCAGTGGTCCCACTGCATTCCATTCCCGAAGGGACCCCTGTGAACATCAAGCGAATCGGTTCGATCGCAGCTATCGCGATCGCCGGCGCAGTCGTGCTCTCCTCGTGCGCGGCGAACGAGGACGCGGGCAGCACCGAGTCCTCCTCCAGCAGCACCAACGACTACTCGAGCCTCTCCGGCACCCTGACGGGCTCCGGCTCGTCCGCACAGCAGACCGCGCAGGCCACCTGGGCCGCCGGCTTCCAGAACGAGGCCTCGGGCGTCACGGTGAACTACTCGCCCGACGGTTCGGGCGCAGGCCGCGAGAACTTCATCTCGGGCGCTGCGGACTTCGCCGGCTCGGACGCCGCACTGAACGACGAAGAGCTCTCCGGTACCTTCGAGTCCTGCAAGGCGGACACCAAGGCCATCGACGTCCCCGTCTACATCTCCCCGATCGCGATCGCCTACAAGGTCGACGGCGTCAGCGACCTGACCCTCGACGCGAAGACCATCGCGGGCATCTTCTCGGGCAAGATCACCAACTGGGACGACTCGCAGATCGCCGACCTGAACGACGGCGTCGACCTGCCGGACGCGAACATCACGGTCGTGCACCGCTCCGACGACTCGGGCACCACCCAGAACTTCTCGGAGTACGTCTCCGCGAACGCCGGTGACGTCTGGACCGAAGAGCCGAGCCAGACCTACCCGTACTCGGTCGGTGACAGCGCGAAGGGCACCTCCGGTGTCGCCTCCGCGATGGGCAGCGCCACCAACGCCATCACCTACATCGACGACTCCGGCGCGGGCGACCTCGACAAGGCGAAGCTGATGGTCGGCGACACGGCGACCGAGATCTCGGCCGAGGGCGCCGCGCAGGTCGTCGCCGACTCCGAAGTCGCGACGGGCCGCGAGGACAACGACCTCGCCATCGAGATCGACCGCAAGGACACCGCTGACGGTGCCTGGCCGCTGGTCCTCGTCTCCTACGCCATCGCGTGCCAGGAGTACCAGGACGCCGACAAGGCCGAGCTCGTGAAGGGCTACCTGGACTACGTCGTCTCCGGCGACGCCCAGGACGCCGCTGCGAAGGAGGCCAAGTCGGCCGCCCTCTCCTCCGACCTCGCCGAGAAGGCGAAGTCCGCGGTGGACTCCATCAAGTAACACCCCCTGAGCGCCCGGACGCCGGTCCACCCACCTGACCGGCGTCCGGGCACTCGCCCGTCCGGGGTTCCACCCGGACGGGCTGCCCCTCCGGGCCCCGTCCGGCCCGGACCCCGCACCACCACCCAGAACCCGTCGCCTCCCCCGGCGTTCCTCCGACAGGAGTACCCATGACGACCGCACCGGCCCAGCCAGGGGCCACCGTCACCCCGATCAAGCCGAAGGCCGTCGTCCGTGTCGGCGACCGCGTCTTCTCCGCCGCCTCGGTCATCGCCGGCGGCCTCATCCTCTTCGTGCTCGTCCTCGTCGCGGCGTTCCTCGTCTGGCAGAGCATCCCCGCGTTCTCCGCCAAGGTCGGCGAGCTGCCGGGCAGCGCGACGAACTTCTGGGACTACGTCGGCCCCCTGGTCTTCGGCACCGTCTGGTCCGCGCTCATCGCGCTCGTGATCGCCGTGCCGCTCTCCCTCGGGATCGCCCTCTTCATCTCGCACTTCGCACCGCGCCGCCTCGCACCGGTGCTCGGCTACGTGATCGACCTGCTGGCCGCGGTGCCGTCGGTCGTCTACGGCCTCTGGGGCATCGCCGTGCTGGCGCCGCTGGTGAAGCCCTTCTACGCGTTCCTGAACGAGTACCTCGGCTGGTTCCCGCTGTTCTCCGGCCAGGTGTCCGGCACCGGCCGCACGATCCTCACCGCGTCGATCGTCCTCGCCGTCATGGCGATCCCGATCATGACCGCGGTCATGCGTGAGATCTTCCTGCAGGCCCCGACCCTCAACGAGGAAGCGGCCCTGGCCCTCGGCGCGACGCGCTGGGAGATGATCCGCCTGTCGGTCCTGCCGTTCGCGAAGTCCGGCATCGTGTCCGCCATCATGCTCGGCCTCGGTCGTGCGCTCGGCGAGACGATGGCGATCGCACTGGTCCTGTCGGTCTCGACGAACGTCACGTTCCAGATGCTGACGTCGCAGAACCCCTCGACCATCGCCGCGAACATCGCCCTGCAGTTCGCAGAGGCCTCGGGAACAGCCCTGAACGCGCTCATCGCGTCCGGCCTGATCCTCTTCGTCATCACCCTGGTCATCAACATGCTCGCGCGGTACATCGTCCGCAGCCGAGTCAGCTGAGAGGTCGCACCCGATGTCCCTCGCGCTCCGTCCGACCGGCACCGCCGGCAACGTCTACGCCAACGGCAAGCTCCACAGCTCCGTCCCGTGGCTGCTGCTCGTCGGCAGCTGGGTCGCCCTCGTCCTGGTCTTCGCCCTGCTCAACGCCGGTGGGGCCGTCAAGGACTTCAACGTCGTCGCCGCGATATTCCTCGGCACGGTCCTGTTCGACGTCCTCATCGTGGTCATCTCGCGGATCGTCGAGGGTGGCCGCCAGGCGGTCGACCGGCTGATCACCTCGCTCGTCGTCACCGCGTTCGTCATCGCGCTCCTGCCGCTGGTGTCGCTGCTCTGGACGGTCGTCGCCAAGGGCTTCGCCCGCTTCGACGCGAACTTCTTCTCGTACTCGATGCGCGGGGTCATCTCCGAGGGCGGCGGCGCGCTCCACGCCCTCATCGGCACGCTCGAGATCACGCTGTTCGCGGCGATCATCTCGGTGCCGATCGGCCTGCTCACCTCGATCTACCTGGTCGAGTACGGTCGCGGCGCGCTGGCGAAGGGCATCACGTTCTTCGTCGACGTCATGACGGGCATCCCGTCGATCGTCGCCGGTCTGTTCGCCTACTCGCTCTTCGCCCTGTTCCTCGGCCCGGGCGCCCGCTTCGGTCTGGTCGGCTCCGTCGCCCTGTCGGTGCTGATGATCCCGATCGTCGTGCGCTCCACCGAAGAGGTGCTGAAGATCGTGCCGATGGAACTGCGCGAGGCCTCGTACGCCCTCGGCGTGCCGAAGTACCTCACCATCCTCAAGATCGTGCTGCCCACCAGCCTCGCCGGCATCACCACCGGCGTCATGCTCTCGATCGCCCGCGTCATCGGTGAGACCGCTCCGCTGCTCGTCACGGCCGGCTTCACCGCGAGCATGAACTACGACCTGTTCAAGAACCCGATGATGACGCTGCCGGTGTACGCGTACACCCAGTACTCGCAGCAGGGCGCCAACCCGGTGCCGTTCGTCGACCGGGCGTGGACCGCGGCCCTCGTGCTCATCCTGATCGTGATGCTGCTCAACCTGCTCGCCCGGTTCGTCACCCGTCTCTTCGCCCCCAAGCTCAGCCGCTGACCGTCCGCCTCCGCGGACTCAGCGACACCACCCACCCAGAAGGATCAACGTGTCCAAGCGCATCGAGGTCGACGGCCTCAACGTCTACTACTCGAAGTTCAAGGCGGTCGAGGGTGTCGACATCACCATCGAGCCCCGCACCGTCACCGCCTTCATCGGTCCGTCCGGCTGTGGCAAGTCCACCTTCCTCCGCACCCTGAACCGCATGCACGAGGTCATCCCCGGCGCATGGGTCGAGGGCTCGGTCAAGATCGACGGCGACGACCTCTACGGCGCCGGTGTCGACCCCGTGCTCGTCCGCCGTCAGGTCGGCATGGTCTTCCAGCGTCCGAACCCGTTCCCCACGATGTCCATCAAGGACAACGTGCTCGCGGGCGTGAAGCTCAACAACAAGCGCGTCTCCCGCTCCGAGGCCGACGACATCGTCGAGCGCTCACTGCAGGGTGCGAACCTGTGGAACGAGGTCAAGGACCGCCTCGACAAGCCCGGCATGGGCCTGTCCGGTGGCCAGCAGCAGCGCCTGTGCATCGCCCGCGCGATCGCGGTCGAGCCGGACGTGCTCCTGATGGACGAACCCTGCTCGGCGCTCGACCCGATCTCGACCCTGGCCATCGAGGACCTGATCGAGGAGCTCAAGAAGGAGTTCACGATCGTGATCGTGACCCACAACATGCAGCAGGCCTCGCGCGTCAGCGACAAGACGGCGTTCTTCAACATCGCCGGCACCGGCGCTCCCGGCAAGCTCATCGAGTTCAACGACACCGCGACGATCTTCTCGAACCCGTCGGTCCAGGCCACCGAGGACTACGTCTCGGGTCGCTTCGGTTGATCAGCGTCCGTCCGTCGCGCTGACGGACGACCGGGAGGCCCGGTGCACGTCCGCCACGGACGCGCACCGGGCCTCTTCGGTTGCGCTGGGACGCCGGAGCATCAAGCCGAGGTGGTGGGGACCGCCATGATCGGCGCCGTGGTCGGCTGCTCCGAGCCGCCCTCGGGCTCGACCGTCATGCCGATCGTCGCGCCCTGGGACATCGCGCCCTCGAGCACGGCGGCGTGCACGCCGTCCGTCGCACCGTCGACCAGGCCGGCCGACTCGATCGCGCCGCCCTGCTCCTCGGAGCCGATGTACCAGAGCTCGTAGGTCTTGCCCTTCGGTGGCTGCTCGACCCCGTCGAGGATCACCGCGGACTTGCCGAGGTCGTCCGACCACACGACCGTGGCCGTGCCGCCGCCCTCCACTTCGGTGGTGCTGCGCTGGAAGTCCGACGCGGCGTAGATGCGGTCCAGACCGCTCGAGGCCTGCGTGGTGCCCGGGCCGGAGCCGTCCGACGGGTCCAAGATCGTGCCGACGCCGAGTCCGACGCCGAGGAACACCACGGCGACGGCAGCAGCCGACAGCAGCGCTGCCGGACGCTGGAACCAGCGGCGGCGAGCCTCGGCGGATGCACGACCACCGGCAGTGGGGCGATCGGCGATCGAGGCGACCGGTGCGGCGGACGCGGGGCGGGCCTCCTGGGCGGGGGTGGTCCGGGTGACCGCTGTCTCATCGACCATGGAGCCGGCGAGCGGTGCGGCCTGGGGGGTGGTGGCGATCTGGGCCAGCAGTGACGCCTTGAGCGACGCGGGGGGCTCGATGGGTTCGACGGCGTAGGCGAGCTGCAGCGCGGTCTCGCGCAGCGAGTCGTTCTCGGCCTGCAGCTCGGGAGACGTCCGGAGGGCGTCCTCGAGGAGCGCGCGCTCGTCGCCGGACAGCGCGTCGAGTGCGTGGGAACCCGTCAACAGGGCGGGGTCGTCGTGGCGTTCGGTCATGAGGTCACCCCCATCTCGTCTCGGAGTCGGATCATCCCGTCACGGAGACGGGTCTTGACGGTGCCGACGGGGACACCGAGGTGTTCGGCCATCTCGCTGTGCGAGTAGCCGCCGTAGTACGCGAGCTGCACGGCCTGCCGCTGGAACTCGGTGAGCTTCGCCAGGGCACGGCCGACACGCTCGTGCTCGATCCGGATCTCGACGGACTCGGAGACCTCGTCGAACCCGGCCTCGAGGTCGCGGATCCCGATCTTGGTGTCACGGTCGTGCGAGGACTGCGAGGCCCGGACCCGGTCGACCGCCCGGCGGTGGGCCATCGTGAGGATCCAGCTGGCGGCCGTCCCACGCTTCCGGTCGAAGCGGGTGGCCTGCTGCCAGACCTCCAGGAAGATCTCCTGCGTGACCTCTTCCGACTGTGCGCGGTCCCGGAGGAGGCGCGTCACGAGACCGAGGACCCGGCCGGAGAGAGCGTCGTACAGGTCGGCGAAGGCGGCCTGGTCGCCGGAGGCGACCCGGACGAGGAGGTCGTCCGGCGATGCCTGAGCTGGCTCTGACGAGCTCCAGCCTTCGGTGTCGCTATCCACGAGGGCAAGCATGGCAGGTTTCCCTCCTCTCGGTTCCGGTCGTGCTCCGGCGGGGAGCACGAAGCCTCCGCCAGGGCGGTCGAGACGAGGGGCCGGCGTGACCCACAGGGAATTGACCGGCGGTGCCGGTCCGGGTCACGCCGGGCCTCTCGCTGCGTGACGGTCATCAAGTCCGTCACGCTGATGATTCGGCGCGGTGCCCGGGGTGGATTGGGTCGGATGTGGGGATTGCTCGTCCGGGCTGCTGTTGCCTGCGCGCGGGCTGCTGTTGTCTGCGCGCCCGGCGCCGGTTCTGGCGCGCCCGGGGCCGGTTCTGTCCACCAAGAGTGAACAGGGTCGAGGGATCAGCCAGCGTCTCGTAGACTGGATCTCGCCGGGCCGCAGCAAGCCCCGGGCTCCAAAATTCGCCGCTTCGAGCGGCCTCGCGCCGAGAGGCGCTTCTGCGGCCCGGTCTTTTCATGCCCGGATGCGGTCTGGAGGCGGGGCGTGCGTCCGCCCCGCCGCTCACTCAGTCCAGGCTGTCGCGGCGCCAGAGCGCCGCCGCCTCGGTCAGGTCGGCCGCCAGTTCCGTCAGGCGGAGCGCCCGGGTCGTCAACTCGCTCGCCCGCTCCGACGCGATCAGGTCGGACTCGTCCGCCACCGCGGTCGCCCCGGCCGCCGTCAGCCGGCAGAACGAGGCACCGCGATCGAGCGCCACCGCGAGGTCGCCCGTGTAGAGGCCGTGCAGGATGCGGTCGGCGAGCGTCAGGATCTCCGCCGGACCCGTCGGTTCCTCGGCACCGGCGACGGCCTGGTCGATCGTGCCGATGGCAGCCGTGCCCCGTTCGAACAGGTACGCGATCTCCTCCGGGTTCTGCCGGATGACGATGCGGACGAGGTAGACGCGCCACAGGGCACCCGGCAGGGTGTGTGCCCCCACCCGTGCCCACAGCTCGGCGATGGCGTCGATGCCGTGCACGTCCGTGTAGGTCACGAGCCGGTCGACCACCGCGGGGTCCGGGTCCTGCCGCACGCGGTGCAGCAGGGCGTTGGCGGTCTCGTGCGCGACACGGTTCACGAGCGCCGGGTCCTCACCGCCCTTGATGGCGGCGAACTCGGCGTCGGTGAAGTGGACGGGACGGTGGTGATCGCGGGGCACCGCGTCAGTGTAGGCACGACCGGTGACACGCCCGTGCTCCGTTCGCCCAGAACGCAACTGTTGCGCAACGCGTACCGTGGTCCGGCAGGGAGGCGCCCCTCCCGGACGCGAAGGAGAGGATCTTCCATGAACGCCCTGCTCATCATCCTGGCTGTGATCGCAGTCATCCTGCTGTTCGTCGGCGGGTTCGCCGCGAGCCTGAAGTTCCTGCTCTACGTGGGCATCGTGCTGCTGATCATCGCGGTCATCGTGTGGCTGCTGCGCACGCTCACCGGACGTCGGGGCTGACCCGCTCCCACGGTTCCGTCCTGGAGGCCCTCACCCGCTAGCCTTGCGGGTGAGGGCCTCTAGCTCAGTTGGTAGAGCACCGGACTTTTAATCCGAGGGTCGTGGGTTCGAGCCCCACGGGGCCCACACCTTCCTGAACGCCGGCTTTTCATCCGAGGGTCGTGGGTTCGAGCCCCACGGGGCCCACACCTTCCTGAACGCCGGCTTTTCATCCGAGGGTCGTGGGT
>NZ_JADKRV010000012.1:74384-106192 GCF_015351025.1 Curtobacterium sp. VKM Ac-1376
TCGAGCCCCACGGGGCCCACTCACACGTCGGCTCCGCACGTCCTCCCAGTCTCGCCTCGCACTCTTGTCTAGAATGTGACGGATGGGCCGACGATCGCAGCGCGAGCGGCCGGGCACCCCCACCGGCCCGGCGACGATGCGCCGACGCCGCCGCCGGCTCGTCCCGGCACTCGCCCTCGGTGCCATGGCCCTCGGGGTCTCCGGACTGCTGCTCATCCTGCCGAGCGTCTCGAGCGCCTGCCAGCCGGTGTCCTCGTCGACGTCCGCCTCGGCCGTCGCGGCACCGGGCGTCTCGGCGGACCGGGTCGCCGCCGCCACCGCGCCGGGGGCGAACGTCCTCATCGTCGGTGACTCGTACACCTCGGGCCGCGGTTCGGCCAGCGGCATCCGCGGCTGGGCGCAGGACCTCGTCGAGGACCGGGGATGGGACGCCAAGATCGACGGCTACCCGGGCACCGGATACGTCGACACCGGCCGCACCGGTTCGTCGCACTACACGTTCGGACCCCGCATCGAGCGGCACGCGTCCTTCGACCCCCAGCTCGTCATCGTGCAGGGCAGCCAGAACGACTGGCTCGTCGACGCGGACACCCTGCGCGCCACCGTCGAGCGCACCCTCCGCACTGCCCAGCAGACCTGGCCGGACGCCGTCGTCGTCGCGCTCGGCCCGTCGGCTCCGCTGCCGTGGGCGAGCTCCACCGTCGGGGTGGCTGCGTCGGTCTCCGCGGGAGCCGCAGCAGCCGGCGTGCCGTACATCGACGCCCTCGCCGGCAGGTGGTTCACCGCGGTCAACAGCCCCGGCTACTCGGCCGCCGACGGCGGGCACCCCAACGATGCCGGGTACCAGTACCTTGCGGACCGCGTCGGCGAAGCCCTCGACGCCCTCGCCGCACCCGCCGGCGGCGCCCGGTGTGTGACGACCGCGAACCGATCCTGATCGGGGTACAAGCCTTCCCCAGGTGGCTCATGGCAGATCCCCTGCGCACCCCGGCCGATCCTCAGCCGACTGTTGGGCTGCCGTCGATAGTGTCGTTCCCGGATCCGATCGCCGGATCCTGCAGCACCGCATCACCACGAACGAACGGGGTACACCGTGATCGAGCCAATCGAAGCCACGCAGACCAGCACCACCGGTGACGCGCGCCGCCTCGTCGAGCTCGCAGCCGCGACCAACACGACGATGAGCAACGAGCTCCTGCTCGACACGCTCCGCCGCGGTGCGCAGGTCACGACCCGCCACATCCGCAAGGACTTCGTCGAGGTCGCGACGGCCGCCACCGTCCTCGGCTACGTCTGCCGGCAGGGCAAGGACTTCATCGCGCTCCGCGGTGACGACCCGGCCTGGGCGCTCGAGGTCGGCCGGTACGCCAGCGAGTCCCTCGCGGTCGAGGCACTCCGCATGCGCCGCGGCTGATCCTCGGCACCCCGACGCAGGAACGAGGAAGGCCCCGCCGGACGTCCGGCGGGGCCTTCCTCGTTCGTCGTGGTGGTGGTGCAACCACCCGGTCAGGACCAGACGCGGCGGATCCCCCACGAACCGGTCCAGGTCTCGTCGGGTTCGAGCCAGCGCAGGCCCTCGCCCGAGTTGAGGGCGTCGGCGGGTGCGGTCATCGGCTCGACGGCCACCGCCAGCCCCTTGCCGTCGCCCCGCGGGTACTCGCGCGAGGTGAACACCTGCACGTAGGGGAACGATTCGTCCTGCCAGAGCTCGACCCCGTCACCCTCGGGCCCGTGCATCGTCGTGCGCCGGATGCCCTCGGCGTCCGGGGTGATGTCCCGGTAGGCCGTGTCGAGGTCGGAGTCTCCGGCCCGGCGGCCCTGCCGCAGGTCGAACGGCGTGCCCTCGACCGGCACCGAACCGTTCGGCACCTTCTGCTCGTCGACGGTGAACGCGGTGTCGGCGGCGAGCGTGACGACGAGGTCTTCGGCAGGGGTGTCACCCGCGCGCAGGTACGGGTGGGCTCCGACGGCGAAGGGCGCGCGGACGCCCGAGCGGTTCGTGACCTCGTGCGTGACGCGGATGCCGTCCTCGACGAGTTCGTGCAGCACACGCGTCTCGAGGGTGAAGGGCCACCCGTGCTGCGGGTGGATCGTGGCCTCCTGCAGGATCGAGGTCTCGGTCTGCGACACCACCCGGTACGGCGCGAAACGGAGCAACCCGTGCGACGCGTTGCCGTACTTCGGCTCCGAGATGTCGAGCTGCTGCTGCTTGCCGTCGAGCTCCCACACGCCGCCGGCCACCCGGTTCGGCCACGGCGCCAGGACGATGCCGTTCGCCCCCGGCGGCTGCTCGGTGACCGGGAACGGCTCGGTGATGTCGAAGCCCGCGACACGGAGTTCGCGGATGCCCGCGGCGACCTCGGTCACCACGGCTTCGACGACCCCGTCGGGTCCGGCGTGGTGAAGACGGTACTGGCCGCCGGTGGGTGCTGCGGTCATGGGGTGGGGTTCCTTCCGGCTGGATCGGTGGGGCGCTCGCCGTCGGCCACGATCACCTGGGCTCCTGCGGCGCGGATCGTCGCGACCGCGTCTTCCGCCGCCTCGGCGGTGACGACGACGTCGATGTCCTCGAGCGCACGGACGACCCCGATGTGGGTACGGCCGAACTTCGACCCGTCCGCCACCACGACGGTACGCCGAGCCGTCGCCGCGAGCATTCGCTTGGCCTCCGTCTCGGGCAGGTTCACGTTGGTCAGGCCGTGGTCGACGTCGAGGCCGGTGCCGCCGAGGAACACGACGTCGGCGGCGATCATCGGCAGGACCGCGCCGTTGAAGGGCGCGACGAGCGAGTGCTGCAGGCGGCGGAGCGTACCGCCGGTGACGATGACGGTGAAGCGCGGGACGGCCCGTTCGAGCGTCAGGGCCGTGGTGAGCGAGTTCGTGACGACGGTCACGCCGGTGAGCTCGGTCCGGGCGACGAGGGCCTCGGCAACCGCTGCCGGGGTCGTGCCGACGTCGAGCACGACGCACTCCCCGGAACGCACCAGCGCCGCAGCCGCACGCCCGATCGCGGCTTTGGCCACCTGGTGCTCGACGGCGGTCTCCTCGAAGGGACGCTCGGTCGACCCGACCGCGAGGCGGACCGCGCCCCCGTGCACCCGGCGGATCCGGGATTCCTGGTCGAGGACGGCGAGGTCCTGGCGGACCGTCACCTCGCTCGTGCCGAGCGACGCGGCCAGCGCGGCGGTGCGGACCATACCGGGGGCGCCGTCGACGATCGAGACGATGCGGTCCTGCCGCAGCGGTGCGGGCAGCGCACCGGTCAGGAAGGAGAGATCGGCGTCCGTCATGACCCAAGTTTCGCTTGCTTCCGACGACTTTCGCAATGCTTCGGATCGGCGTAGGGTGGTTCGGTGATCACCAAGCGCGTGACGAAGCTCGCGGACGGCCGCGACCTCATCTACTTCGACGACGCCGACTCGACGCTGCCCGCGGAGCGCAGCATCGACCAGCGGGTCCTGGACCCCCGCCCCGAGACGGCGCGCATGCGTCAGGACGTCCTGACCGGCGAATGGGTGTCGATCGCGGCGTCCCGCCAGAACCGAGTGTTCCTGCCGCCAGCGGACCAGGACCCGCTCGCGCCGCAGACCCCGGCGAACCCGTCGGAGATCCCGAGCCGGTACGACGTCGCCGTGTTCGAGAACCGGTCGCCCTCGTTCGGCCCCCTGCTGCAGGCCGATGACGCCCCCGAGTCGCTCGAGTCCCTGAGCGACGTCGGCCTCAACCGGCAGCTGCGCTCGGTCGGTCGGTGCGAGGTCGTCTGCTTCTCCCCCGAGACCTCCGGGTCCTTCGCGTCCATCACCGAGTCGCGTGCCCGCACCGTGGTCGAGGCGTGGGCGGACCGCACTGCGGCGCTCTCCGCCATGCCGGGCATCCAGCAGGTGTTCCCGTTCGAGAACCGGGGTGAGGCCATCGGCGTCACGCTGCACCACCCGCACGGGCAGATCTACTCGTACCCGTACATCACGCCGCGCACGCAGCGGCTCCTCGCCAGCATCGAGCGCTTCGGGCCGGACCTGTTCGAGCAGCACCTCGCGAACGAGCGCGGTTCCGAACGGGTCGTCCTCGCCGGCGAGCACTTCACCGCCTTCGTACCGTTCGCCGCGCGCTGGCCCATCGAGATCCACATGCTGCCGCACCGCCACGTCCCCGACTTCGCCGGCCTGACCGAGGCGGAGAAGGACGAGCTCGCCGACATGCACCTCCGGCTCACCCGCGGGCTCGACGCGCTCTACGGTGACCCGACCCCGTACATCGCCGCGTGGCACCAGGCGCCGGTGCACACCGCTCGCGACACCGTGCGGCTGATGCTGCAGATCACATCGCCGCGCCGTGCGGCCGACAAGTTGAAGTTCTTGGCGGGCAGCGAAGCCGCCATGGGCGCCTGGATCGGGGACCTCGTGCCCGAGAAGGCGGCCGAGTTCATCCGAGGAGGGATCGAGCGCGCATGACGTTCCAGCAGGTCTACGGGTACGAGCCGACGGTGCGGTACTCCGCCCCCGGCCGCGTCAACCTGATCGGTGAGCACACCGACTACAACGACGGGTACGTGCTGCCCTTCGCGATCGACCGTCGCACCACCGCTTCCATCGCGCCGCGTGACGACCGCACGATCCGCGTCGCCTCGGCGTTCGACGAGTCGGGCAGCCCGGTGTCGCTGTCCCTCGACGAGCTCTCCCCCGACGCGATGGACGGATGGTCGGCCTACGTCTTCGGCATCGCCTGGGCACTGCGCGAGCAGGCCGGGGCCGACCTCTCCGGCAAGACCGGGTTCGACGTCTTCATCGAGTCCGACGTCCCCGTCGGCGCTGGCCTGTCCTCGAGCGCGGCGATCGAGTGCGGTGTCGCCCTGGCGTTCAACGACCTGTGGGAACTCGGCCTCGACCGCAAAACGCTCGCCCGCGTCGGGCAGTACTCGGAGAACCACGCCGTCGGCGCTCCCACCGGGATCATGGACCAGTCCGCTTCGCTGCTCGGCGAACAGGACGCCGTCGTGTTCCTCGACTGCCGCACGCTCGACACCGCCGTCGTCGACCTGGCGCTCGAGGCGAACGGGCTCGAGGTCCTGGTCATCGACACCCGCGTCGAGCACGCCCACGCCACGGGCGGGTACGCCGCTCGCCGAGCCTCGTGCGAGAAGGGCGCGCAGGTCCTCGGCGTCGAGGCCCTGCGTGACGTCAGCGTCGAGGACCTGCCCCGTGCACAGGAGCTGCTCGACGACGAGACCTTCCGCCGTGTCCGGCACATCGTGACCGAGAACCAGCGCGTCCTCGACACCGTCCGTACCTTGCGTGAGCGGGGCCCACGCGCGATCGGATCGCTGCTCGTCGCGTCGCACGAGTCGATGCGCGACGATTTCGAGATCTCCGTGCCGGAGCTCGACCTTGCCGTCGCGACCGCCGTCGAGCACGGCGCCGTCGGTGCTCGGATGACCGGTGGTGGCTTCGGGGGTGCGGCGATCGCGCTGGTCGACCAGGAATCGCGTGGAGCGATCACCGCGGCCGTCACCGCCGCCTTCGCCGACGCCGGATTCCGCGAGCCGAACGTCTTCACGGTGCACGCCGCACAGGGCGCCCGCCGCGACTGACGGCTCGTCCGGACCGAGGTCACCCCCGGCCCCAGAACGGAGGCGGCGGGGCGGGGGCGAGCCGTGCCTCCCGGCATCGTCGGACGGAACCACTTGCCAAAGCGACAGAATCCCGCCAACAGTTCGCGGGGTTCTGTCGCTTCCACGGCACGCATGGCCCTGGCCGCCCGCGCGCTACTGCAGATGGCGCTCGGCGGCCTCGACCACGTTCTTCATGAGCATCGCGCGGGTCATCGGTCCGACGCCGCCGGGCACCGGCGACATGAAGCCGGCGACGGACGCGACCGCGGGGTCGACGTCGCCGTGCAGCTTGGCCTTCCCCGTCTCCGGGGAGACAACGCGGGTGATCCCCACGTCGATGACGGCCGCGCCCGGCTGCACCCAGTCCGGCCTGACGAGTCCGGCGACGCCGGCCGCGGCGACGATGATGTCGGCACGACGGCACTCCGCGGCGACGTCGGCGGTCAGGGAGTGGGTCAGGGTCGCGGTGGCCTCGAGCCGGGTGAGCAGCAGGCCGAGCGGACGCCCGACCGTCAGCCCCTGTCCGATGATCGTGACGTGCGACCCGCGGATCGGGATCTCGTACGCCTCGAGCATCGCGACGATGCCCCGCGGCGTGCACGGCAGCGGCGCGTCGATCGTGCCGGCGCCCCCGGGCACGGCGAGCACGAGCTCACCGAGGTTCGTCGGGTGCAGGCCGTCGGCGTCCTTCGATGGGTCCATCAGCTCGAGCATCGGCGTCGGGTCGATGCCCTGCGGCAGCGGCAGCTGCACGATGAACGCGGTGACCCGGGGGTCGTCGTTCATCTGCAGGATCGCGGCGCGGATGTCGGCAGCGGACGCGGTCTCGGGCAGGTCGATGCGGTGCGAGTCGAGCCCGATCGACGCCGAGTCGCGGTGCTTGCCCGCGACGTACGACATCGATCCCGCGTTCGAGCCGACCATGATCGTGCCGAGCCCCGGTCGGATGCCGTGCTCGTGCAGCCGGTCGATCCGGCCGCGGAGCTCGTCGAGGGTCCGGGTAGCCAGGGCCGTTCCGTCGATCCGCACCGCCGAACCGGCACCGTCCCAGTGCTCGCGCGGGAGCGGAGCGACCACCGGAGCGCTCACGCGTACAGCGGGAACGCGTCGGTCAGGGTCTTCACCCGGGCCGAGAGCGCTGCGGTGTCCGGGTTCGGCATGAGGGTCAGCGCGATGATGTCCGCCACCTCTGCGAACTCCGCGTCCCCGAAGCCGCGGGTCGCGAGCGCGGAGGTGCCGATCCGGACGCCCGAGGTGACCATCGGCGGGCGCGGGTCGAACGGCACCGCGTTGCGGTTCACGGTGATGCCCACCTCGTGCAGCAGGTCTTCGGCCTGCTTGCCGTCGACCTCGGACGCGCGCAGGTCGACGAGCACCAGGTGCACGTCGGTGCCACCGGTGAGGACGTCGATGCCGGCGGCCTTCGCGTCGTCAGCGGTCAGGCGGGCGGCGAGGGCCTGGGCACCGCGGATGGTGCGCTCCTGGCGGTCCTTGAACTCGGGGGTGCCGGCGAGCAGGAACGCGGTGGCCTTGGCGGCGATCACGTGCATGAGCGGGCCGCCCTGCTGGCCCGGGAACACGGCCGAGTTGAGCTTCTTGAACAGCGTCTCGTCGTTCGACAGGATGATGCCCGAGCGGGGACCGGCAAGCGTCTTGTGCACCGTCGAGGACACGACGTGGGCGTGCGGAACGGGCGACGGGTGCAGGCCTGCGGCGACGAGACCGGCGAAGTGCGCCATGTCGACCCAGAGCTTCGCGCCGACCTCGTCCGCGATCTCACGGAACTTCGCGAAGTCGAGCTGGCGGGGGTACGCGGACCAGCCGGCGATGATGACCTTCGGCTGGTGCTCGACGGCCTTGGCGCGGATGTCGTCGTAGTCGACCTCGAACGTCTCCGGGTCGACGCCGTACGACACGGCGTTGTAGATGCGGCCGGAGAAGTTGAGCTTCATGCCGTGGGTCAGGTGCCCGCCGTGCGCGAGCTCCAGGCCCAGGATGGTGTCGCCGGCGCTGGCGATGGCGTGCAGGACGGCGGCGTTGGCCGTCGCGCCGGAGTGCGGCTGGACGTTGGCGTACGCGGCGCCGAAGAGCTTCTTCGCGCGCTCGATGGCCAGGGACTCGGCGATGTCGACGTACTCGCAGCCGCCGTAGTAGCGCTTGCCCGGGTAGCCCTCGGCGTACTTGTTCGTGAGCACGGAGCCCTGCGACTCGAGGATGGCGCGCGGCACGAAGTTCTCGGATGCGATCATCTCGAGGAAGTCGCGCTGACGACCGAGCTCCTGCTGCAGGACGGCGGCGATCTCGGGGTCGACCTCGCTGAGCGGGGCGTTGAAGGCGGCGCGGGCGGCGGCCTGGTCGACGGTGTCGCGGACGGACTCGTCGGAGACGAACGGGGGCAGATCGGCAATGGACACGGGACTCCTACGGTGTGCGGACGACCAGCTTGGTCGCACTCGGACGGTCGGTCGGTGCAGCCCAGGCGTACGGCCGCGCACCGTGTCTTTGTCGCTTCCCGATGGTGACCCATCCAACGCCAGTCGCGACCTGACGATCGTACCGAGCGACCCCGCCCTGTGTCACCCTGGTTGCATGACGCTGCTCTCGCCGGACCTGGACGAACGGACCAGCGCGCGGGCCGACACACCGTGGGTCGCCGTGGTGTGGGACGACCCCGTGAACCTGATGTCCTACGTCACCTACGTCTTCCAGCAGCACTTCGGGTTCTCCCGCGAGAAGGCCGAGCGGCTCATGCACCAGGTGAACGACGAGGGGCGCGCGATCGTCGCGTCGGGCCCGCGCGAAGCGATGGAGGCCCACGTCCAGTCGATGCACGGCTACGGCCTGCAGGCGACCGTCGACAAGGCCCCCGAAGCGTGATCCCGTTCGTCCGCCGCGCCGACGGCGTGCACCTCGGGCTGTCCTCCGGCGAGCGCGGCCTGCTCACGTCGCTCACCGAGCAGCTGCGCCAGGTGCTCGACGGGGACCTGTCCGCCGATCCGGTCACCGAGCGGATGTTCCCGGACGCCTACCCCGGTGACGACGAGGCGAGCGCGGAGTTCCGGAAGTACACGCAGTCCGACCTGCTCTCCCAGAAGACCACGAACGCCACGGTCGTGCACGAGTGGCTGACGGGTGCCCGTGACGGTTCCCTGGGCGCGGAGGACGAGCAGGCCTGGCTCCGCACCCTGACCGACCTGCGATTGACGATCGCGGACCGGCTCGGGATCGAGGACGCCGACGACGAGGAACGCTCGGTCGAGGCCGACGCTGGCGTCGGCCTGCGCGACGTCTACGACTGGCTCGGCTACGTGCAGGAACACCTGGTCGTCACACTCACGTCGCGCTGACGGCCCACGGCCTGGAGGCCCGGATCGCCTCCGGGCGCGCCGGCTCACCCGAGCAGGTCGTCGCGGTGGGCAATGACAGAAGGAAGCCTTGCAAGGTGGGCTGCTGAAAGCGTAGCCTCCGGACGTGACCGACGAACCGGAGACCGACCCCGCGGAGCTCGCCGATGCCGTGCTGACGATGCACGGACGACTGCGGCGGTCGCTGCTCGCGTCCAAGTCCGACGACGTCACGGCGTCGCAGACCGCCGCCCTCGGACGCCTGCTGCGGTACGGACCGGCCACCGTCGCCGACCTGGCCCGTGCGGAGGGCGTGCGACCGCAGTCGATGGGCGCGACCGTCCAGGCCCTCGTCGACCTCGGGCTGGCCGAGCGGCAGGCCGACCCGACCGACGGCCGCCGGTCGTTCGTCAGCGCGACCGAGGCCGGCCGGAGCGCACGGGAAGCCGCATGGGCCGCGCGGAACCGCGAGCTCACCGAGCGGCTCGCAGCAGTGCCCGAGGCGGACCGCCGGGTCGTCGCACGGGCGATGGAGGTGCTCGGGCCGGTCGTCGGCCCCTGACCCGCGAACCGCCCGTCCATCCCTGATCCGAGAGAAGCCCCCTCACGTCCACCACCACGGCCACCGACACCACCGGCAGCGGCTTCGGCCCGAAGCTCCTGCTCCCCGTGCTCGTCGGTCCCCTGCTCAACCCGATCAACACCACGATGGTGTCGGTCGCCCTCACCCCGATCTCCCGCGACCTGGGCATCGGCGCGGCCCAGGCGATCTGGCTGGTGGCGGCCCTGTACCTGGCGAGCGCGATCGCGCAACCGACGATGGGCAAGCTCGCCGACCGGTTCGGTCCGAAGAAGGTGTTCCTGACCGGGCTCGTGATCGTCGGGGTCGCCGGGGTGGTGCCCGAGGTGCTGACCGGCTTCGGCGGCGCCGTGTTCGCCCGGGTGTTGATCGGCATCGGGACGTCGTCGGCGTACCCGGCGGCGCTCACCACGCTGCGACAGCACTCGGCCCGGATCGGGAAGCCGACGCCGCCGCTCGTGCTCGGGGCGCTGTCCATCACGTCGCTCGTCTCCGCCGCTGCCGGACCGCCGCTCGGCGGGGCGCTCATCGCGGCGTTCGGTTGGCACGCGATCTTCCTGGTGAACGTGCCCCTGGCGGTGTTCGGCGTCGTCGTGGCGTCGATGTGGCTGCCGTCCGACCGCCTCCGTCCGCGCGACGACGAGGCCCTGCCCGTCCTGCAGGCGCTCGACCCGTTCGGCATGCTGCTCATGACGGGCACGGTCTCCGCGCTGCTCGTCTTCCTGCTCGACCTGTCCGCCGGGCTGTGGTGGCTGCTCGCGGTGGCCGTCGTGCTGCTCGTCGCACTGGTGGCGTGGGAGCTGCGGGCCGTCCGACCGTTCGTCGACGTGCGGCTGCTCGCCCGGAACGGCGCGTTGTCCCGCACGTACGGCCGCCTGTTCCTGACGTACCTGCTCGCCTACACGATGACCTACGGGTTCTCGCAGTGGGTGCAGGACGTCGCGGGCTACCCGAGCGACGTTGCCGGGTACATCCAGCTGCCGGCCGCGATCGTCGCCGGAGTGGCCTCGTTCGTCGTCGCGCGGAAGACGGCGATCCGCGGACCGCTCGTCATCGCCGCCCTGGTACCGATCGTCGGCGGCGTGCTCCTGCTCTTCCTGCACACCGGGTCGCCCGTCGTGCTGCTCGCCCTGACACCCGCGCTGTTCGGCGTCCCCCAGGCCCTGGCATCGGTGTCGAACCAGGCGGCGCTGTACCGGCTCGTCCCCGCGGAGTACATCGGCACCGCGGCCGGACTGTCCCGCACCGCGGTGTACATCGGGGCGATCGCGGCATCGTCGCTCATCGGCGGCGTGTTCGGCCAAGCCCCGACGACGCCGGACCTGCACGTGCTCGCGTGGGTGATCCTGGGCGTCGCGGTGCTCCTGACCGTCCTGACCCTGGCCGACCGCCGGCTCCGGGCCGCCGATGCGCCCGCGGGCGGCGCGGCCGCGGCCACCCCCGCGGCCGCGCCCGACGCTTCGTGAGCAGAAGATGTCGCACCACCGCGGCACACTCGACCATTCCTGCTCACGAAGCACCCACCGCCGCGGCCGGTACCCTGATCCGGTGACCGACCCGACCCCCACGCACTGGACCCTGACGCTCGTCTGCGACGACCAGCCCGGGATCGTGCACGCCGTCTCCGGAGCGATCGTCGCCGCCCAGGGCAACATCACCGAGTCGCAGCAGTTCTCCAGCGCCGACACGAACACCTTCTTCATGCGCCTGCAGGTCATGGCGCCGGTGGACCGCG
The DNA here is from genome assembly GCF_015351025.1 of Curtobacterium sp. VKM Ac-1376. GTDB lineage: Bacteria > Actinomycetota > Actinomycetes > Actinomycetales > Microbacteriaceae > Curtobacterium. The sequence continues at coordinate 85,652 of NZ_JADKRV010000012.1, forward strand.
CCGCCTTCGAGGCTGCGCTCGCCCCCGTCGCCGCCCGCTACGACGCCCGCGTCCAGCTCGACGTCGTCGGTCGCCCGATGCGCACCCTCGTGCTCGTGTCCAAGGCGGGCCACTGCCTGAACGACCTGCTCTACCGGCAGCGCGGCGGACAGCTGCCGATCGAGGTCCCCCTCGTGCTGTCGAACCACCCGGACCTGGCCGAGCTGGCGGCGTTCTACTCGGTGTCGTTCGAGCACCGCCCGGTGACGGACGCCGCGTCGAAGGAGCAGATGGAGCGCCGCGTGCTGCAGGCGGTGGAGGAGCACGACATCGAGCTCGTCGTCCTCGCCCGCTACATGCAGATCCTGTCGCCGGAGCTCTGCGCCGCGCTCGAGGGTCGCGCCGTGAACATCCACCACTCGTTCCTGCCCGGCTTCAAGGGCGCGAATCCCTACCGACAGGCGCACGCCCGCGGCGTCAAGCTCATCGGTGCGACGGCACACTTCGTGACGAGCGACCTGGACGAGGGGCCGATCATCGAGCAGAACGTCGTCCGGGTCGACCACACGAAGGAACCGTCCGAGCTGGTGTCCATCGGCCAGGACGAGGAGTCCCGCACGCTCACCCAGGCGGTGCGCTGGATCGCGGAGGACCGCGTCCTGCTCGACGGCGCCCGCACCATCATCTTCAAGTAGGCAGCACCATGACGAACGCCCCGCAGTCCCCCGTCGACTGGGAACCGGTCCCCGACCCGGCAGCTGTCGGTCAGCCGCGACGGCGGTTCGACGGCTGGCAGGTCCTGCGGGTCGCCGTGATGGTGTTCGGCCTGCTGTCCCTGGCCTTCTGGGGCTACTGGTCGTGGTCGGTGCCGTTCCCCGCCTACCCGTTCATGATCGGCGCCCCGCTGTTCGCCGCGGTGGTCTGGTACTTCTTCCGGTCGCCGCGGTCCCCCATCGAGACCGACATCGTCGGCAAGACCATCGTCGAGGTCGCCCTGGTCGTCGGTGCCGGCGCGACCTGGATCTCCATCGGCCGGCCGGTCGTCGGCCTCGTCTTCATCGTGGTCGCCGCCCTGAGCGGCCTGATCGCCTTCCGCAGGGAGACCGCATGACCGACACGAGCCTCCAGACCGGCCGGGAGGCCCAGCGCACCCTGGTGCGCGCAGCCCGCGTCGTCGACGCGGCCGGCACCACGGCCGACGGCTGGGTCCTGATCGTGGGTGACACCATCCACTCGGTCGGCTCCGGCCCCGAAGCCCCCGCGGCCGACCAGGTCGTCGACCTCGGCGACGCGGTCCTGGCGCCCGGGTTCATCGACCTGCACGGACACGGCGGGGCGACCGAGGCATACGAGGACGACTCGTTCGACCGTTCACTCGCGATGCACCGTGCCCACGGCACGACCCGCTCGGTCCTGTCGCTCGTCGCGAACCCGATCGCGGCCCTGACGGCGTCACTCGCGCACGTCCGCTCCGTGATGGCCGTGGACCCGCTCGTACTCGGCGTGCACCTGGAGGGTCCGTTCCTCTCCCCGCACAACAAGGGCGCACACAACGAGTCGTTCCTGCGGTCACCCACTCCTGCCGACGTCGAAGCCCTGCTCGAGGCGGGTGCCGGAGTCCTCCAGCAGATCACCATCGCCCCCGAACTGCCCGGCGCGATCGACACTGTCCGTCGGTTCGTCGACGCCGGGGTCACCGTCGGCGTCGGCCACACGGTCGGCACGTACGACCAGGCCCGCGCGGCGTTCGATGCCGGGGCCACGATCCTGACGCACGCGTTCAACGCGATGCCCGGGTTGCACCACCGCGCGCCCGGGCCGATCGGTGCTGCCGTGGCGGACGACCGGGTGACGCTCGAGCTCATCCTGGACGGCGTGCACGTGCACCCGGTCGTGGCGGACACGCTGTTCCGGGCGGCACCGGGTCGGGTTGCGCTCATCACCGACGCGATGGGTGCTGCCGGCGCTGCCGACGGCTCCTACCGGTTGGGATCGCTCGACGTCACCGTGACCGACGGGGTCGCGCACGTCGCCGGCACCGACACCATCGCCGGGTCGACGCTGACACAGGACGTCGCGCTGCGGAACGCCGCGTCGCTCGCCGGACGGACGCTGCCCGAGGCCGTGGCGGCACTGACGAGCGTGCCGGCTGCGGCACTGGGGCTCGGCGATCGGTTGGGGCGACTCGCGCCGGGGTTCACGGCCGATCTGGTGGCGCTGTCGCCGTCGCTCGAGGTGCGGCGCGTGTGGGGCGCGGGGCGCGAAGTGCGTTGATCTCCGCTCCCCGCTTCATCCGTCACGGGTCGTCCTACCGTCGGTCACCGGGCCCTCCCCCGGTGTTCACGTCGCGTTCGGCGTACTCCGCTCGCGACCCTCACGCCGTGGCGCGTGACACCACCTGATCGACGAGGGCACGGACGCCTTCCTGGAACGCTCGATCGGCAGCCGCTCCGCGGACCGGGACCGGGTGCAGACGGCGGTCGGACCGCCGGAGTGCGGGGCCGACGAAGATCCCCGGCTCGACGCCGTCCGCGGTGGCCGCCCACAGGATCGACCGAGCACCGTCGTCGGCCGTGCGGGCTGCGAGGCGCGCGATGCGGCCGGCGACGCGGGCGAGTGCCGTCTCCGCCTGGCCGTTCATCCCGGTCGCGGCGATGCCCGGGTGTGCGATCAGCGACCGCACCGGCGAGCCCGAGGCCCGCAGACGCATCCCGAGCTCGACGGCGAGCGCCGCCGCCGCGGTCTTCGAGGCGATGTACGCCGGGAACTGCCGGAAGCGCTCCGGGTCGTCGACGGCGTCGAGGTCCGGCGTCCTGGCGGACCGCTGCGACAGGTTCGAGCCGACGAGCACCACCCGTGGTGACGGGCCGCCGAGGACGGGGAGCATCGCGTCAGCGAGGACCGCCGGGCCGACGACGTTCGTCGCCCAGGTGCGTTCGACACCGTCCGCGCTGCGGCCGAACCGGGACACCGACACCCCCGCGTTGTTGATCAGGGCGTCCACGACGACGCCGTCGGCGGCGAGCTGCCGTGCGAAGGCCGTGACGGAGGCGACGGACGCGGTGTCGACGACCCGCGCCTCCAGACCGCCACCGGCAGGAAGGACGCGGGCCGCCTTGTCGAGGTCACGCACGCCGGCGACGACGCGCGCGCCGGCGGCGGCCAGCCGAGTCGCGACCACCAGGCCCAGCCCGCCCGTCGCCCCGGTCACCACGACCGTCCGGCCGTGCTGGTCCGCCATCTGCTCGGGTTCCCACGCGAAGGGTTCCATCGCCGTCTCCTGCTCACTCGTCGTCTCGAATCGGATGATCCATCCGGAACGGTAGCACAAGCGGATAGACTGTCCGAATGACCGTCGCGATGGCCCGACCCGAAGCGCTGCGTTCCGATGCCCAGCGCAACCGGACGGCGCTGCTCGACGTCGCGCGGACGTTCCTCGACCGCGGCGAGCAGCCGCTCCTCAACGCCGTCGCGCACGAGGCCGGTGTCGGCGTCGGGACCGCGTACCGGCACTTCCCGTCACAGCAGCACCTGCTCGAGGCACTCGCGATCGACGCGTTCGAGGACATGCTCGACCGGGTCCGCGACGCCGTCGCCCTGTCCGATACCGGGGATGCGCTCCGTGGGGTCGTCACGACGGCGTTCCGCAGCATGGTGCAGGACGACGCCCTCGGCGACCTGCTGACCGGCGGCGGGTTCTCGTGCGCCGACACCCTGGCCCTGGCCGGCGACCTGGTGGCATCGGTCGACGCCCTGCTGGCCCGCGGTCGGGCCGAGGGCCTGGTCCGCGCGGACCTCGACGCGGACGACCTGCGCCGGTTGCTGTGCGGCATGCGAACAGCGGCCGTCGCCGGAGGCCGCCGGGTCGAGGCCCCCGACCGGTACGCCGAGGTCCTGCTCGCCGGCATCGGGCCGGTCTGAGCAACACCCTCGCGCCCCGCCGGGGTCGCTGTCAGGATGGGCGCATGAGCGTCATGGTGTCCGTCTTCGATGCGTACCGGTCCCGCACGAGCGAGAAGTACACGGCGTTCCCACCGGACGTCCTGCCGATGTTCGTCGCCGAGATGGACAGCATGCTCGCGGAGCCCATCCGCGACGCACTGGTCACCGCGGTCACCAACGGCGACACCGGGTACGTGGGCCACGGCCGCGCGCTACCCGAGGCCTTCGCAGACTTCGCCGAGAGCCGGTGGTCGTGGCGCATCGACCCCGACCTCGTCCGCACCACCACGGACGTCTCGGTGGCGGCGGTCGAGATGCTGCGCCGGGTGATCGAGCCCGGCGACCAGGTCGTCATCATGCCGCCCGTGTACCCGCCGTTCTGGGAGTACGTCGCCGAGGCCGGGGGCACCGTCACCGAGGTCCCGCTGCTCGCACCCGCCGGCCCGGCCGACCCGTTCGACACGACGGCGGGCTGGCGGATGGACCTCGACGGCCTCGCGCAGGCGTTCGCCGACGGTGCCCGCACAGTGCTGCTCTGCAACCCGCACAACCCGCTCGGCCTGGTGCACGACCGCCATTCCCTGGCCGCGCTCGCGAAGCTCGCCGCCGAGTGGGACGCCGTGGTGGTCTCGGACGAGATCCACGCGCCGCTCGTGCACGCCGACGCGGTGTTCACACCCTTCCTGGAGTCCTGCCCCGAGGCCGCTGCGCTCGGCGTCGCGCTGACGAGTGCGAGCAAGGCGTGGAACCTGGCCGGCACCAAGTGCGCGCTGATGGTCGGCGCCTCGGAGCGGGCACGCGGGTGGTTCGACGGGCTCCCCACCGAGGTGGTCGAGCGCACCGGGATCCTCGGCTACACCGCGAGCGTCGCCGCCTTCAGTGAGGGTGGACCGTGGTTGGCGTCGCTGCTCACCGAACTCGCCGCGAACCGGCGCACGTTGGCCGAGCGGATCGGCGACGTGCTGCCCGGCGCCGAGTACCGGCAGCCGCAGGCGTCCTACCTGGCGTGGCTCGACCTGCGGGCGCTGCCGTGGGGCGACGACCCGGCGGTGGAGCTCGTCGACCGGGCGAAGGTGGCGCTGGCATCCGGCCCGGCGTTCGGGCGGCAGGGACAGGGCTTCGCGCGGTTGAACTTCGGGTGCTCGGCGGAGACCCTCGACGAGGGACTCAACCGCCTCGCCGCAGCGGCGCGCACCTGAGCGCAGCTGGGCGCAAGACGCCGGCGTGTGCGGTCGACGCCCCCGAAGCGTCGAGACGCCCCCGAATCCGGCGGCGTTGCGACGACGTGGCGGCGTCACAGCAAGACGACGGCGTCTCACCGCAGCACGACGACCGCGCCCGCCTACTCGAACCGCTGCCAGGCCGGCTTGTTCGCGTACGTGTAGCGGTAGTAGTCGGCGAGCTGCAGCCCGGCGGCGGCTTCCTCGTCGACGACGACGGTCGCGTGCTCGTGCAGCTGCAGCGCGGAGCCGGGCACGAAGGAGCTGAGCGGCCCCTCGACCGCGGCGGCGACCGCGGCGGCCTTCGCGGAACCCTGGGCGACGAGGACGAGCTCGTGGGCCTCGAGGATGGTTCCGAGGCCCTGCGTCATGCAGTGCGTCGGGACCTGCTCGGGCGAGTCGAAGAAGCGCGCGTTGGCGTCACGGGTGGACGGCGCAAGGGTCTTGATGCGGGTCCGTGAGGCGAACGACGAGGTCGGCTCGTTGAACCCGATGTGCCCGTTCGCACCGATGCCGAGGATCTGCACGTCGATCCCGCCCGCGGCCCGGATCGCGGCGTCGTACTCCTTCGCCGCGAACTCCAGGTCGGTGGCACGGCCGTCCGGCACCCGCACGCGCGAGGCATCGAACCCGAGGGGCTCCACGACCTCGCGGGCGATGACGGCCGCGTACGACTCGGGGTGCTCGAGCGGGATGCCGACGTACTCGTCGAGGGCGAACCCACGGGCCTCGGCGAACGAGAGCTCGCCGGTTTCGACGCGGCGACGCAGGTCGGTGTAGATGCCCTGCGGGCTGGACCCGGTGGCGAGACCGATGACGGCGGACGGCTTCTTGGCGACGACGGACGCGATCTTGGCCGCGGCGACGCGACCGACCTCGTCCGGCGTGGGCAGGATGATGATCTCCACACACCCAGCCTACTGGTCATGACCAGTCTGCGACAGGGGTCCATGGGTAGCGTGGAGGCATGCCGACCCCCGAGTTCGTCCTGTCCCTGCGCGCGAAGATCGGCACCGACCCGCTCTGGCTGTCCGGCGTGACCGCCGTGGTAACGCGCGGCTCCGGCACCGAGCGCGAACTGCTCGTGGTCCGTCGGGCCGACACCGGCGCCTTCACCCCGGTCACCGGGATCGTCGATCCGGGCGAGGAACCCGCCGTCGCCGCCGAACGCGAGGTCCTCGAAGAAGCCGATGTCGTCGCCGTCGCCGAACGCCTGGCGTGGGTGCAGGTCGTGCCGGAGATGACCTACCCGAACGGTGACCGAGCGCAGTACCTGGACCTCGTGTTCGCCTGCCGGTACGTGTCCGGTACGCCGGACCCTGCCGACGGCGAGAACACCGAGGCGTTCTGGGCCCGGCTCGACGCACTGCCCGAGATGTCCGCGAACATGCGCGCCCGCGTCGAGGCGGGCCTGGCGGACGAGCGCGAGGCGCGCTTCCAGCGCTGACCCCGCCGGCGGGAACTGTCGCGTTCGCGACCAGGCCCACTACACGAGCGGGGCGACCGCCACGGGGGCACCGAGCAGGCGCACGGCGACGGCGTCGCCGGCGACACGGCGGTCGCCGACCTCGTGCTGGACGGTCACGACGGTGTCGTCGTCCAGCCGGACCGTGGTGCGGCGGATCGACCCGAGGAAGCTCGACGAGACGACGGTGCCGGTGACGCCCTCCGGGGCGAAGGCGACGTCCTCCGGGGCGAAGGCGACGTCCTCCGGTCGGACGTAGGCGAGCACCGGTCCGTCCGGTGCCGCGAGGTCGAGCGCCGGCACGCGGAACCCGTACACGAACACGTCGCCGCCACGCAGGTCGCCCTGCAACCGGTTCGACTGCCCGACGAAGTCCGCGGTGAAGGCCGAGGACGGGGTGCGGTAGAGCTCCTCGGGCGTGCCGATCTGCTCGATGTCCCCGGCGTTCATCACGGCGATGCGGTCCGAGACAGCGAGCGCTTCCTCTTGGTCGTGGGTGACGAAGACGGTGGTGATGCCGAGGTCGCTCTGGATGCGGCGGATCTCGTCACGCAAGGAGACCCGCACCTTGGCGTCGAGCGCCGACAGCGGCTCGTCGAGCAGGAGCACGCGGGGTCGGGTGACCAGGGCGCGGGCAAGGGCCACACGCTGCTGCTGACCACCGGACAGCTGGTGCGGGTAGCGCTCGGCGAACTCGCCGAGATGCACCATGTCGAGCGCCTCGACCACGCGGGTCCTGCGTTGGGTGGCGGGGACGCGGCGCATCTCGAGCCCGAAGGCGACGTTCTGCCGGACGGTCATGTGCGGGAACAGCGAGTACTGCTGGAACACCATCCCGATGTCGCGCTTGTTCACCGGGGTGTCGGCGACGTCCTCGCCGTCGATGCGGATGGCGCCGGCGTCGATCGCCTCGAGGCCGGCCAGCGCCCGGAGCGCGGTGGTCTTGCCGCAGCCGGACGGGCCGAGCAGCGAGACGAACTCCCCCGGTTCGACGCGGAGCGACAGGCCGGCGAGGGCCCGGTGCGCGCCGTAGTGCTTCTCGACGGCGTCGAGCTCGACGACGGCGCCGGTGGTGGCGAGGGACGCCGGGGCTGCCGGAGCGGTGACGGTCATGCGGACTCCTTGAGGGTGCGGCGGGGACGGCGTGCACGGCCGGAACCGACTCGGCCGATGACGACGAGCAGCACGAACCCGAACGCGAGGGCGGCGACCGAGAAGATCGCGGCGACGTAGGGGTCGGTCTGCTGCACGAGCACGAGCGCGGTCTGGAACGTCGTGCGGGAGAGGAACGCTGCGAGCGTGTACTCGCCGAGGACAACGGTGATGGCGAGGAAGCACGCCGCGGTGATGCCCCGACGGAGGTTCGGCAGGAGCACCCGCCAGGTGACGGTCCACCACGAGGCGCCGAGGGAGCGTGCCGCCTCGGACAGGACGACCACGTCCATCGCGGCGATCGCAGCAGCGATGGGGCGGAAGGCGAACGGCAGCGTGATGATGCCGATCGCGAAGGCCAGGGTCCACGCACCGGAACCGAAGACCTGCGACACCACCCGGTACACGGGGATGAACCCGACGACGAGCACGACGACGGGCACGGTGATCGGCACGATGCAGATGAACTCCAGCAGGCGGCGGAGCCGGGGGTAGCGCAGCGCGGTGATGATCTGCGCCGGCAGCAGCACGAACAGGACGATCCCGACGGTGATGGCGGCGATGAGCAGCGACGCCCCGAGGCCGTCGAACACCGGCCGGTAGGTCGCCGCGTTGACCGGGTCGCCGATGGCAGCCCAGTGCGCGAACGTCAGTCCGCCGTCGGTGCCCTGCCGGAACGTGAACTGCACGAGGGCGACGAGCGGCACCGCGAAGACGAGGCCGATCACGGTGAGCACGATCCCGGCAGCGCCACGGGACGGTGCCGCGCCGAAGCGGCCGACGCGGGTCGGGCCTCCCGTGCGGGCGGACGCAGCCGACGCCGGACGTGACGGGCCCACCGGCGCGGCCGCGCTCATCGCTGCCACCTGGCGGCTCGACGCTGCAGCAGCGAGTACGCACCCATGACGATCGCCATCACGACGACCATGCCGAACGCGAGCACCCCGGCGACGTTCTGCAGCCCGATGAGCGTCTCGCTGGTGAGCTGCGTGCGGATCGTCAGCGGCACGATGCCGCCCTGCGAGATGAGGGCCGCGGCGGTGGCGAACGACGAGAAGCCGTTCGCGAAGAGCAGCAGGAGTGACCCCCAGAACGCCGGTGCCAGCACGGGCAGGGCGATCCGGCGCCAGTAGGTCAGGCGTGAGGCCCCGAGCGTGGCGGCGGCCTCGCCCCACTGGGCCTTGACGCCCTCGATCGCGGGCATGAACGTGAGGACCATGAGTGGCACTTGGAAGTAGACGTACGGGATCACGAGCCCGGGCACCGTGTACAGGAACGCGCCGTTCGCGTTGAGGTCGACGTGGAACACGGCAACGAGCCAGGTCGTCACGAGCCCCTGCGCCCCGATCGTGGCGATGAACGCGAACGCGAGCATGACGCCGCCGAACTGGGCGAGGACGCTGGCCGCCGAGTCGATCATCGACCGGACCAGTCCGTCCGGCCGCAGGGCCGACAGCGCCCAGCAGATGACCGCGCCGATGACGGCGCCGATGACCGCGGAGACGGCGGAGAGGCCGAACGAGCCAACGAACGCCCGGAGGACCGAGGGTTCGGCGAAGGCCGCGAGGTTCGCGAGCGTGAACGCACCGTCGCTGGTGGTGAACCCGCTGCCGACCGCGATCACCGCGGGGACGGCGAGGAAGAGCAGGACGTACGCGGCGAACGGGGTGAGACCGAGCCAGGCGCGCCCGCCGCGGCGCCGGACACGGGGTCCGGCGCCGCGGCGGGTGGTCGCATCGGCGCCCGCCAGGGTCACGGCGGGCGCGGCCACTGCCGGTGCGGGTGCCGATGCGGTGGTCATGCTGGTCAGGACCCCATGGTCGAGGACCACTTCGCCGCGAGCACCTTCGCGGCGTCGGCGACCTGTGCGTCGGTCAGCTCGACGTAGTCCTTCGGCGCGCCACCGGCAGCGTCGAGGGCATCCTGGTCGACCTTGCCCGACTTCTCCATCGCGGTGAGCGTCGCCGGGAAGGCGCCGGCCTGCAGGTACAGGTTCTGCGCCTCCGGGCTGGCGATGTACTCCTGCCACAGGCGGGCCGCGGCCGGGTGCGGAGCGTCCGCGCTGATGGCCTGCGAGTAGTACGAGCCGAGCGCCTGCCCCTCCGGCACGACGGTCTTCCAGTCCTTGTTGCCACTCGCGCCCGCTGCCGGTCCCCAGGCCAGGTTGTTGTACGACCACTGGATGACGACCGGGGTCTCACCCGAGGCGACCGTAGCCTGCGTCGGCAGGACGTTCTGGAAGTTGCCGGCCTTCTTCAGGTCGCCGAAGTAGTCGACGCCCTTGGTGATGTCGTCGGCCGAGCCGCCGTTCTCGAGCGCAGCCAGGTACACCGCCGAGGCAGCCTGGTTCGCCTGGGTCGGGTCGCCCGCGATCGAGACCTTGCCCTTGTACGCGCTGCCGAGCAGGTCGTTCAGGTCCTTCGGGGCGTCGGTGATCTTCGACGAGTCGTACCCGATCGACATCAGGCCGGTGTAGTCACGGGTCCAGGCGCCGTCCTGCTCCTTGAGGTCCGTGGGGATGTCGTCCCAGTTCGCGACCTTGTAGTCCGTGAGCAGGTCGAGGTTCTCCTGCAGCACCGCGTTGCCGAGGTCGAGCACGTCGGGCGCGGTGTCCTGGCCCTTCTGGGACTCCACGGCGGCGACCTCGTCGGCGCTCGAACCGTTCGGGTTCGCGGAGTTGATCGTGATGTCGTACTTCTTGGTGAAGCCGTCGATGATCTTGCCGTAGTTGGCCCACGACGGCGGGAGCGCGATGACGTTGAGCTGTCCCTCGGCCTTGGCGGCCGTGACCAGGGCGTCCATCCCGCCGGCCGACTCGGCGCTGGTGGCGGTCTTCCAGTCGGTGTCGTCCTTCGACGTGCTCGCCGAGCTGGTGGTGGAACATCCGGCGAGGGTGACGACGGCGGCGGCGGCGAGGGCGATGCCGGCCAGGGTGCGCTTGTGCTGCACGGGTGGGCCTTTCGGGTGGGGACGTCGGGGTGTCCCGGGAGTCCGGGTCGTGCACGATCGTGGACGCGGCCGGTTTCCGGCCCGTGCTGCGGCGGTGAACGACGGCGGAACAGCGGGTGCGCGTGTACGGCTTGCTCGTTCTGCTGGTGTGCCGGGTCGATTCGGGCGCGCCTCGTCGGTTCGGGCGTACGTCGTCGATTCGGGCGTACCTGGTCGGAAGTTCTGGGCAGGTACGCCCGAAAACACCGGGTATCGCGGGCGTTCTGGGAAGGAACGGGCGCGCTCAGGCCCCGAGCTCGACGAGGACCCGCGGGATCTCCGTCACGAGTTCGCTCGCCAGGTACCCGAGCGGCCCCACCTGCACAGCGAGCCGGTCGCCCGCGGCAGCGTGGACGTAGGACGCCCAGGCCACGGCCTGTGCCGGGTCGGCGCCGCGTGCGAGCAGCCCGGTGACCGCGCCGGACAGGACGTCGCCGCTGCCACTGGTGCCCAGGCCGCCCGAGCCGGTGCCCTTGAGCCATGCCCGACCGTGCGGCGTGGCGATGGCGTCACCGAGGGCCACGACCGCACCGAACCGGTTCGCGATCGCCACGGCATCGGCCACGTCGTCGTCGCTGCACTCCCGGCCGAGCAGGCGCTCGGCTTCGCCGGAGTTCGGCGTCATCACCAGTCGGCCCCGCAGCGGTTCGAGGTGCTCGCGCACCTCCGCCGCGACACCGAGGGCGAAGGCGTCGAGCACGACGGTGGTCTGCGGACCGATCACGTCGGCGAGCCCGGCCACGAGGTCGCGGGAACCGTCCGGCTCGTCGAGCCCCGGCCCGACCAGCACCGCGTCGGCGCTCGAGGCGCTCCCGGCGATGCCCTCGATCGCGCCGACGGCGATGTGTCCGTCCTGGTCCTCGTCGAGGGGTTCGACCCCGGACTCGGGCACCGCGACGGCGACCTCGTTCGCGACGCTCCGGCCGACGGCCAGCGTGAGGCGACCGGCGCCGACCCGGAGTGCGGCGAGCGCGGAGAGCATCGCTGCGCCCGGGGTCCGCGCGGCACCGCCGACGATGAGCACCTGCCCACGGCCGTACTTGCCGGCACCCACCTCGGGCAGTGGCCAGTCGCGGAGGAAGTTCGGGGTGACGGGTTCAACGGACATGTTCGTCGTCCTTCCGGCCGGTGTGCTGGGTGACCTCGTCGTCGTCCAGGTGCCCGACCGAGGAGAACTCCTCGAGCACCCACGGTGACCCGGCGTCGTCGCGTCGGAGTCGTGTGAGGGAGGCGTTCGCGACGGCGTGCGTCCGGGCGAACTCCATCAGTGCCGGCTCGTCGAGGTCGAGGCAGACCGCGACGGCGAGCATCACGACGGCGTCGTGCGCGGCGATCACCAGGCGCTCCGCTCCCTCGACCCGCTCGACGTCGCCGAGGACCGAACGGAGCCGGAGCATCACGTCGGCCCAGGACTCCCCGCCCGCCGGCCGGTGGTAGTACTTGCCGAGCCACCGCCGACGGCGTTCCTCGTCCGGGTAGCGGTTGCGGACACCCTGCAGGGTCAGCAGGTCGAGGACGCCCAGTTCGCGGTCACGGAGCCGTTCGTCCACCCGCTTCTCGGGCTCGCCGAGACCGGCTGCCTCGAGCGCGATCGCGATGGTCTGCTGTGCGCGCAGGTACGGGGAGACCCAGAGCGCAACGGGGACGTCGCCGATCCCCCGGTCGGCGAGCTCCTGCCCGAGGGCGCGAGACTGATCGGTGCCGAGGGGGCTGAGCGGGACGTCGGCGTCCCGGAACTCGACGTCGATCACGTCGTCGCCAGCGGCTTCGGCGCGAGCCGCTGCGACGTTCGCGACCGATTCGCCGTGACGGACGAGCCAGATCTCCTGCACTGCCATGCGGCCACGCTAGCCAGAGTGCGCTGTGCCGGTTCCCCGGTGCGGGATCACCCCGTCCGGCGCCGAGCGCTCCGGACCGGGCGGACCGCGCACGGGAGCCCCGCCGCCCGGAGGCGCAGCACCAGCGCCTCGAGGTCGAACAGGTCGCGCCACTCCAGCCGGATGATCGTGCGGACGCCCGGCACGGTGAGCAACCGACCGTGCCGCCGCTTCTCGTCGAGGAACACCTCTCGGCCCGACCCGGACCAGGCGGCCGACCCCCTGCGTCCGGGCTCGGCGGCGCAGGGTGGTGGCGTCGAGGCCGGCCTCTCGCGTGGCGGATGCTCGGAGGATGGGCAGCGACTCGTTCATGCACGTGACGATGCCGATCAGCCATCTGCTCCGGAGGCCGACGTCGAGAACTGTGGACGGGCCTCCAGGCCTGGGCGGTTGTGGAGGGAAGACGTTCCTTCCCAGAACGGGCGCGATGCCAAGCGGAATCGGGCGTACCTGGCCGAAAGTTCCGACCAGCTACGCCCGATTCGACCCGCTACGCCCGAATCCACCCGGCCGCCCACCCACCCGGCCGGCACGCACGCAGCACGGCGCCGGACGGAACGCACCCGTGTCCCGTCCGGCGCCGCGGTCTACCCCCGACGCACCCGCAGCGTCACGATCTCGAACGGCCGCAGCGTCAGCACGACCGGCTCCCCGGCCGACCACGAGGTCGGCGCACCCGTCGCCGAGCCCACCGATCGCTCGAGCAGGTCGACCGCCGTGACCGACGCGACGTCGAACCCGAAGTCCACGGCGACGTCGGTCGCCCGGCCCCCGAGTCCCTCGTACAGCCGGACGACCACGTCGCCGGAGCGGTCCTCGGCGAGCTTCACGGCCTCGACGAACACCTGCGGCGACGACACGGTCACGAGCGGCGCGACCGGGGCCGACCCGGGAACGCTCCGCACCGGCAGGTTCAGCCGGTACCCGGAGTCGGCTGCGTCGAGCACCGAGGCTCCCACCCGCAGCACCGTCCGGAAGACGTGGTGTCCCTGGTCGGCGTTCGGGTCCGGGAACGTCGGCCCCCGCAGCAGCGACTCCCGCACGAGCGTCGTGGTCCCGCCGTCGGCACGGGTCTCGCGCGTGATGTCGTGCCCGTAGGTGGAGTCGTTCGCCACCGCGACGCCGAACCCGGGCTCCGCGACGTGCACCCAGCGGTGCGCCGAGGTCTCGAAGCGGGCGTGGTCCCACGAGGTGTTCTGGTGCGTCGGCCGGTCGATGTACCCGAACTGGATCTCGCTCGACGCGGACGACGCGAGCACGTCGATCGGGAACGCGAGCTTGAGCAGCTTCTGGTGCTCGTGCCAGTCGACCTCGGTCTCGACGGTCAGCTCGGGTTCGCCCTCGACCGCCGAGTAGCGCGTCGTGAGCGTCGAGGCCCCGAAGGACCGTTCCACCACGAGCGCGGAGCCGTCGACCGAGACGGACGAGGCCGACAGCACCGTGCCGTTGCGCTGGTACGCGCGGTCGATGTCCCAGGCCTCCCACTGGTTCGGGGTGTCGCGGAACACCGTGTACTCGGCCGCCGCGGCACCCGGAGCGATCGCGTCGCGTCCGGTCGCGTGGTCGACGAACGACACGACGTGGCCGGCCACGTCGATGGTCGCGGTGACGACACCGGTGTCGAAGACGAAGCGGTCGCCGTCACGGACGGGAGAGACGGCTCGCGGCCCTTCGCCGAGCGAACCCCCGAGGGCGGTCACGTCTCCCGCCGCGACCGGCGAGGCGTTGAAGCGCACGACCGTCGCGGGGTCGGTACTCGAGCCCGTCCCGCCCGCGGCGAGCGCCGTCGTCGCGCTGCCGATCAGTCCCTCCAGCACCTCGGCGACCCGGGCGTACTGCTCCTCGGCGTTCTCGTACACCCACGCGATCGACGACCCCGGCAGGATGTCGTGGAACTGCTGCAGCAGCACGGTGTGCCAGGCTTCCTCGAGCTCCGCGTACGGGTACTCGCTGCCGAGTCGGACGGCGGCGGTGGCGGCCCAGAGCTCGGCTTCGCGGAGCAGGTGCTCGGAGCGGCGGTTGCCCTGCTTCGTGCGGATCTGCGATGTGTAGGTGCCGCGGTGGAACTCGAGGTACATCTCGCCCGACCAGACGCCCGGCGTCGGCAGCTCAGCCTCGAGCTGCTCGAACACCTGCGCCGGGGTGCCGAGCGTCACCCGGGGCGAACCGTCCAGGTCGTGCTGGCGGTGTGCGGCGCCCACCATCTCCGTGGTGGGGCCACCGCCGCCGTCGCCGAAGCCGTAGAGCAGCATCGACGTGTTCGCGGTGCCGCGCTCCTTGTTGCGGCGCTCCCCGCGGTGCAGGTCGGCGGGCGAGACGTCCGAGTTGTAGGTGTCGGCCGGGGGCAGGTGCGTCAGGACGCGCGAGCCGTCGATGCCCTCCCAGTGGAACGAGGTGTGCGGGATGACGTTCGTCTCGTTCCACGACGGCTTCTGGGTGACGAACCACTTCGAGCCGGCGGCGCGGACGATCTGCGGCAGGGCGCCCGAGTACCCGAACGAGTCGGGCAGCCAGGCCTCCGGGGTGTCGATGCCGAACTCCTCCAGGAAGAACCGCTTGCCGGCGACGAACTGCCGGGCCAGGGCCTCACCACCGGGCAGGTTTGTGTCCGACTCCACCCACATGCCACCGACCGGGATCCAGCGGCCCTCGGCCACGCGCTCCTTGATCCGGCCGAAGATCTCCGGGTACTCGTCGCGGATCCAGGCGTACTGCTGCGCGGACGAGCAGGCGAAGGTGAAGTCGGGGTCGCGGTCCATCAGGTCGAGCACGTTCGAGAACGTCCTGGCGCACTTCCGCTTCGTCTCCCGCACCGGCCACAGCCAGGCGGAGTCGATGTGGGCGTGCCCGACGGCGATCGCGCGGTGGGCGGCGGCGCTCGCGGGCACGGCCAGCGCCGGTGCAAGGGCCGCACGGGCGTCAGCGGCCGTGCCGGCGACGTCGTCCGGGTCGAGGGCGTCGGCGGCACGTTCGAGTGCGCGGAGGATGTCGGCGCCGCGCGTGCCGTCGGTGGGCAGCTCGGCCATCAGCCCGCGGAGCACCCAGAAGTCCTGCTGCAGCTCCCACACGGTCTCGTCGCGTTCGACGACCTCGAGCGCCTGCAACCGGTAGATCGGCTCGTCGCCGGCGGTCGACCGCGAGCCGAGCGGTGTCGCGCCCTGGAACGAGTCGCCGCCGATGTCCGGGTTCGCGCCGGCCTCGACGTAGAGCTCGAACGACTCCCCCGGGCCGACCTCGAGCGGCACGGCGTTGTTCCGCGGCTCGATGGCCTTGATCGTGGAGCCGTCCGGCCGGAAGGCGAGCCCCTCGGCCTGGAACCCGGGCTGCCGCTTCGTGAACCCCAGGTCGACGGACAGCTCGGCGGTCGTTCCCTGCGCGGTGCCGAAGTCGGCTGGCACGGTACCGGTGATCCGGAACCACGTCGTGCCCCACGGGCGCCCACCCCAGTGCGACCCCACCGTGAACGGTGTGTACGACTCGCGCACGGCGGCGTCGAACGGCACCGGTTCGCCCGGCACCTCCCACGCCTCGATCGTCACCGGTGCCGAGCGGCGGTGGACAGCGGGGTCGACACGGTCGCGGACGAGGCGGGCGATCCGGGCCTCGACGAGCGGTTCGTCGTGGTGCATGTGGTTCCTTTCGAGAGTGTGCCGGAGGGGACCGGCGGATCAGCCCTTGATGCCGCCGGCGAGGGCGTTGCCGCCGCCGAGGCCTCGGGACACGATCACGTAGAGGGCGATGACGGGGACGGAGTAGACGATCGAGAACGCGGCGAGCTGGCCGTACGCCACCGCCCCGTTCTGCCCGAAGAAGTTGAAGATGCTCACCGCGGCGGGCACCTTCTCGGGCGAGAGCAGCAGGACGAACGGGACGAAGAAGTTCCCCCACGCCTGGATGAACACGAAGATGAACACGACGGCGATGCCCGGGCGCATGAGCGGGATCACGATCCGCGTCAGGGTGGTGAGCATCGAGGCGCCGTCGGTCCACGCCGCCTCTTCCAGCGAGATCGGCACCGAGTCCATGAAGTTCTTCGCCATCCAGATCGCCATCGGCAGCGACGTCGCCGCGAGGAAGAAGATGCAGCCCCACACGTTGTCGATCAGGTTGAGCGACACGAACAACGCGTAGACGGGCACCATCATCGCGGTGATCGGCAGGCCGGTGCCGAACAGGATGCTGTACAGGAACGGCTTGTTGACCCGCATCTTGTAGCGGGACAGCGGGTACGCGGCCAGCAGCGCGAACACCACGGTGACGACCGCGGTGCCGCCGGAGAGCAGCAGGCTGTTCGCGAGCGGGATGAACGACAGCTCGGGGGTGAGCACCTGGGCGAAGTTGTCGAGCGTGAACTGCGTCGGCAGCTTCACCGACAGGGACGCCTGGGTGTCGACCGAGGCGAGGACGAGCCAGAGCAGCGGGACCGCGAAGCACACCGCGATGACGAGCAGCACGATGTTCGACACCCACCGCATCGTGCGGCCGCGCGGCGAGGTCATGTGCATCGACCCCGGCGCGGTCACCGAGCGGGTCGTGGTCTGGTCGAGGGACGGGGCTGTGATGGCCATCAGTCCACCTCCGGCTTGAGTGCCCGGATGTAGATGATCGAGAAGACCGCCCCCACCACGAGCAGGATGGTCGCGATCGCGGTCCCGAAGCCGAGCTGCGAGAACTTGAACGCTTCTTGGTAGGCGAGGATCGGCAGGGTGGACGAGTTCGTGCCCGGCCCGCCGCCGGTCATCACGAAGATGAGGGTGAACACCGACAGCGTCTGCAGCGTCGTCAGCATGAGGTTCGTCGAGATGCTCCGGCGGATCACCGGGAGCGTGATGTAGACGAGCCGCTGCCAGCCGGTGGCACCGTCGACCTCGGCGGACTCGGTGATCTCCTCGGGGACCTCCTGCACGGCGGCCGAGTAGACGAGCATCGAGAAGGCCGTGCCGCGCCAGATGTTCGCCAGGATCACGGCGAGCATCGGGTAGGTGTAGAGCCAGTTCGCACCGGTGATCCCGATCGACGCGAGGAACGTGTTCAGCGTCCCCTCGTCGTTGAAGAACGCGTAGGCGGCGAACGAGGCGACGATCTCGGGCAGGACCCACGCGGCGACGACGAACGTGCCGACGATCGCGCGGACGGCCTTGTTTGCGGAGCGCATCAGGAGCGCGAGGCCGAGTCCCAGCACGTTCTGTCCCACGACCGCCGAGGCCAGCAGGAACACGATCGTCAGGATGACGGACTTCGGGAAGTCCGGGTCCTGGAACAGCTCGACGTAGTTCTGGAAGCCGACGAACTGCTGATCGGCAGCACCGGCGCCGGTGAGCGCGGAGTTCGTGAACGACCCGTAGAACGACGAGATGACCGGGCCGAGCAGGAAGATGACGAGGAGGACCAGAGCGGGCAGGAGCGGGACCGCTCGGCCGACGTTCCGCAGTGGTCGCCGCTTGCGCGGCACGGGTGGATCGGTGCGCTTCGGCGCACCGGGCGCCGACAGCGTCGGCGCGAGGGGGGTGCTGGACACGATGGGTGCCTTCCGGGTGCGGAGGGGTTCCGAAGGTGGGGAAGGGCGGACGGGAGGCCCGTGGCGGCGACGCCACGCGCCTCCCGTCCGTCGTCTGGGCCGGCTGCGTCAGCCGGAGACCGTGTTCTCCTTGCCGACCACCTGCGTGACGGCCTTGTCGTAGGCGGCGGCCGCGTCCTTCGGCGACTGCTGCCCGGTCATCACGGCCTCCATGGCGACCTGGATCGCGTTCGAGACCTGCGAGTAGTCACTCGTCGCCGGGCGGAAGTTGGTGTTCTCCACCAGCCCCGAGAAGAACTTGAACGTCGGGTTCGCCGCCGTGTACTCCGGGTCGTCCGCGACGTCCTTCCGGACGGCGATCTGGCTGTTCTCGGTGTCGTACTTGAGCGACCCGTCCTTGTCCAGGAAGCTCGTGATGAAGTCGAACGCCGCCTGCGGGTTCTTCGACTTCGCGCCGACCGCCAGGGTCCACCCACCGGACATCGAGTTGTAGCCGGGGGCTTGGCCGTTCTGCGTCGGCATCGGCGCCTGGCCCATCACGTCGTTCCACTCGGGCCACGGCGCGGTGCCGGACTTCAGCCACGTGCCGGACTGCCACGAACCGTCGAGGTCGATCGCGAGCTTGCCCTCCGGCAGCCATGTCTGGGCGATGGTCGTGCCGACGTTGGTGTCGAGCGCCTGCTGCGGTGTCGGGCCGAGGCCGCCCTGGTAGACGTCCTTCACGAACTGCAGCGAGTCCTCGAACTGCTTCGAGCCCGTGACCCACTTCTTGTCCTTGTACAGCGTGTTGCCGGACCCGTCGGCGCCGTACAGGAGCATCTCGAAGCCCTGCATGGTCGAGGCCTCGCCCTGCGCCTTGCCCGAGTAGATGTTGAACGGGATGACGTCGGGCTGCTTCTGCTTGATGGTCTTCGCCGCTGCGAGGACGTCGTCCCAGGTCTTCGGCTTCCACGGGACGTCGATCCCGGCCTTCTCGAAGATGTCCTTGTTGTACCAGAGGGCTCGGGTGTCGGTGCCCATGGGGACGCCGTAGATCTTGCCGTCGTCACCCTGCCCGGCCTGCTTGGCGTTGTCGAAGAACTGGTCCCACTCGTCCCACTTGTCCGTGTACTTGTCGAGCGGCAGCAGGTACCCGGCCTCGGCGTCCGCCTTGACGAGGAAGGTGTCCTCGTACATGACGTCCGGGGCGGTGGCGGGCGCCTTGTTCATGAGCGCGAGCTTCGTGTAGTAGTCGTTGCCCTGGGCCTGGATCGGCACGAGGGTGACCTTCTTGCCGGGGTTGTCCTTCTCGTACTGCTTCTTGACGACCTTCATCTGGGCGTCGAGCTGCTGGAAGGCCCCGAACTTCTGGTACGCGATCTTGATCGTGTCGCTCGAGGCGGACCCCGAGGCTGAGCAGCCTGCCAGACCGACTGCGGCCACGGCCACGGCTGCGAGTCCGGCGATGATGCGGGTGCGTTTCATCGGTGCTCCTTTGCACGGGTGACGTCCGCGGGCTCCGTCGCCCGCGCGCAGGATTAGTCCAGCGTATTGACTTAACCGTGTCAAGGAGTTTCTGGGGGTGGGCGCGGCGGCCTGGGCGCACCTGGTCGAATCGGGCGTACCTGGTCGGAACTTTTCACCAGGTATGCCCGATCCCGCTCCCCATCACCGTGATCCCGCGCGCCTCGGGCACGTCCACGAGCAGCAAACTCGGACGCCCGACGTGCCGCCCCTGCCGGATCGTGAAGCGGTCGCCCGCCGATGTGTGGCCGGGCGAGGGTGGGGGTAACCCCCGGCCACTTCGGGGTGTGCACGTGATGTTTCAGCGACGGCTCCGTGCCGAGACTGGATCCATGAGCACCGACACGCGCCCCACCGCCGCCCGCCGCACCCTCCGGATCGCCCTCGCCTCCACCGCCGCGCTGTCCGCGCTGCTGCTGACCGCCGGCTGCAGTGCGATCCAGGACATGGTGCCGAACAAGACCCCGCAGAAGCACTTCGCCGCGTACTCCGATGCCCCGCACTCCGGCGAGTCGCAGGACCTGGCGTTCTTCATGCCGAAGTGGGTGCCGGAGGAGGCGAAGGACATCGACGTCCGGCTCCACGTCTCGCAGCCCGGCTACGTCATCGGGTTCTCGTCGGGGGACGGCGTCGACGTGGCCGACTGCACCCCGCTCGACGAGTCCTACGGCGGCACGGCGATGACCGCCGACTTCCTGCCGGAGCAGCTCCCGACGAAGGGTCTCGTCACCTGCGGCGACGGTCGCGCCGTCACCGAGATCGACGGCCGCTGGTACGGCTGGACCACGAAGGACGCGATCCCCGGTCAGGACGACACCCAGACCATGCACGGCACGGGGAACTGAGCGCACCCACCACCGGCCGGGAGGCGCGGGGCGGTGCCGCCCCGCGCCTCCC
>NZ_JADKRV010000013.1 GCF_015351025.1 Curtobacterium sp. VKM Ac-1376
AGGAGGTCCTTCTCACATCCCAACGACTACAGCGAGTCGTCGCAGCTCAACCAACGTCCCTGGGCAGTACACCTAGCCGACGCTCCCGACGCTCCCGACGTGCGCCTCGCCGAGGTCGCACGAACTGCCGCCCGATGGGGCGGCGAGCGGCAGCTCGTGCGACCTCGGCGGTCCGTGAGCGGTCGTGACGTGTCGCCTGTGGGGCGTCGAGTGGTCGCAGGGTGTCGGTTGGCCGAGGTCCGGCCGACGGGACGTGACCGCGCGGGGTGGGGCGGGCGGTGTGTCATGACCGGTCGGCGGGGGCGAGGCGTGGGGCGGACGCGGGGCGGGCCTCCAGGCCGGGCGCGCGAGGTCGCACGACGCGCCGCGTGCGTGTCGCCGGGGTCCCACGAACCGTCGCCCGGCGTGCTGTCGGACGGCAGTTCGGGCGCTCTCGGCGGGCACGGGCGGGAACGAGCCGTGGACGCCCAGGTTGCGCCACGCAACATTCGTGCGTGACGCGCCGCTCATCAGCGGCGGAATCATGCAACATACGACTGGTGCGTGCATTACAGCGGTGTAAACAAATCGCCCTCAGTTCGTTCAGTTCCGTGACAGGGTGGTACCAATGAGCGTTCCTGGCCGGGCACACAGACGTTCCACCCTCCGGCTCAGGGTCCTTGCATTCATCTTCAAGAGAGGCATCGAACATGGCATCCGTGTTCAAGAAGCACACAGGCAAGTGGGGCACGCGCGGCATCGCGCTCGGCGCCGGTGCAGCAGCGACGGCGCTGGTGCTGACCGGCTGCGCGAGCAGCAGCGTGAGTGACACCGAACTGGACGGCCTGAGCATCGGGACGACGGACAAGGTGACGTCCCTCGACCCGGCAGGCTCCTACGACAACGGCTCCTTCGCCGTGCAGAACCAGGTGTTCCCGTTCCTGATGAACACGCCCGTGGGCAGCCCGGACGTCGAGCCGGACATCGCCGCGAAGGCGGAGTTCACGGACCCGACCACCTACGAGGTCACCCTCAAGGACGGGCTCGAGTTCGCGAACGGCAACAAGCTCACGTCCAGCGACGTGAAGTTCTCGTTCGACCGTGAACTGAAGATCAACAACGAGAACGGTCCGCAGTCGTTGCTGGCCAACCTCAAGAGCATCGACACCCCGGACGACACCACCGTGGTGTTCAACCTCGACCACGCCGACCAGACCTGGCCGCAGGTGCTCTCGAGCCCCGCAGGCCCGATCGTCGACGAGGACGTGTTCTCGCCCACGGAGCTCACCAGCGCCGAGGACATCGTCAAGGGCAAGGCGTTCGCCGGGCAGTACCAGATCAGCTCCTACAAGGAGAACCAGCTGGTCCAGTACAAGGTGAACCCGAAGTACGACGGTGTGCTCGACAAGGCGAAGACCGACGAGGTGACGGCCAACTACTACACCAAGGAGACCGACCTCAAGCTCGCCGTGCAGAAGGGCGACGTCGACGTGGCGTACCGCTCGCTGACGCCGACCGACATCTCGGACCTGCGCAAGGACGACGACCTCACGGTCACCGACGGTCCCGGCGGCGAGATCCGCTACGTGGTCTTCAACTTCACGACCCAGCCCTACGGCACCGGCCAGGACGACGCCGACGAGGCGAAGGCCCTCGCCGTGCGCCAGGCGGCAGCCGACGTGGTCGACCGCGCGCAGATCGCGAAGGAGGTCTACAACGACACCTTCACGCCGCTGTACTCGATGGTGCCGGACGGCCTGACCGGCGCGGTCCAGCCGTTCAAGGAGATGTACGGCGACGGCGACGGCGGGCCGGACGTCTCCAAGGCGAAGAAGACGCTGTCGGACGCCGGTGTCTCCGGCAAGGTGGAGCTCGACATCCAGTACGCGCCCGACCACTACGGTTCGGCCTCGGACGACGAGTACGCGCTCCTGAAGCAGCAGCTCGAGGACTCCGGCCTGTTCACCGTCAACATCCAGTCGACGGTCTACACGACCTACGCCCAGGAGCGCACCAAGGACGCCTACCCGGTCTACCAGCTCGGTTGGTTCCCGGACTTCTCCGACGCCGACAACTACCTGTCGCCGTTCTTCACCAAGGAGAACTTCGTCCAGAACCACTACGACGACCCCGAGATCCAGGACCTCATCGCGAAGGAGCAGGCCGAGTCCGACCCGGACAAGCGCGCTGACCTGATCGAGCAGGCCCAGGAGCGCGAAGCCACGCAGATCTCGACGCTGCCGCTGCTGCAGGGCAAGTCCGTCGCGGTCGCCGGCAAGGACGTCAAGGGTCTGACCCTCGACGCCTCGTTCAAGTTCCGGTACGGCACCCTCAGCAAGTAGCACCAAGCCCCACGTGCAGGCCGCGGGCGTTCCCACGAGGAACGCCCGCGTGCCTGTGCAACGGCGACGAAAGGCACCCACCCCGTGACCCTCAGCACCCCCGAGGCGATCGAGACCGAACCCACCAAGCCCCAGGCACAGCGACGTGCCGGCGGCGGTGGCGGCGGACTCGGTCGGTACATCCTCGTCAGGTTCCTCCTCATCATCCCGACCGTCTTCATCCTGGTGACGCTCGTGTTCTTCCTGATGCGCGTCATCGGGAACCCGATCACCGCGTCCGTCGGCGGCCGTCTGACCCCGAGCCAGCTGCAGGAACGCCTGCACGCCGCCGGGTACGACCGCCCTGTCCTCGTGCAGTACTTCGAGTACCTCGGCAACATCCTGCGCGGTGACTTCGGGACCGCCACGACGGACAACCGTCCGATCACCGAGATCATCGTGCAGTACGGCGGCGCGACCGCGGAGCTCGTGTTCTACGCGCTCATCGTCGCCCTCGTGCTCGGCATCCCGCTCGGAATGCTGGCTGCCTACACGCGCGACAAGTGGCCGGACGTGCTGCTCCGCGCGCTGGCGATCCTGACCTACGCCACCCCGGTGTTCTTCGGCGGTCTGCTGCTCAAGCTCGTGTTCTCGGTGTGGCTCGACTGGCTGCCGCTCGGGGACCGCGCCTCGACGCGGGTCTCGCTGATCCTCGACAACATCCCGGGGGCGAGCGGGATCTACATCGTCGACGCGCTGCGCACCGGTAACGCCCAGGTGATCGGCAACGTGCTCCAGCACGCCGTCCTGCCCGCGCTGACGCTCGGGCTGCTCACCGCCGGTATCTTCCTCCGCCTGGTGCGCGCGAACATGATCGGCTCGCTCGGCTCCGAGTACGTCGACGCGGCCCGGTCGCGCGGCGTCCGGGAATCCCGGCTCGTCCGCACCCACGCGTTCCGTCCGGCGCTCGTGCCGATCATCACCGTCATGGGCCTGCAGATCGCGATGCTCCTGGGCGGCTCGGTGCTCACCGAGACGACCTTCGGGTGGCGCGGCCTGGGCTTCGAACTCAACCAGTACCTGTCGGCCCGTGACTTCGTCGCGGTGCAGGGCATCGTCGCGATGCTCGCGGTGATCGTCGCGGTGACGAACTTCATCGTCGACGTCGTCGCCGCACTGATCGACCCGAGAGTGAGGTTCTGACGATGGTCGACACCACCCTCGTCGACCGCCACGAGCCGCTCTGGAAGCGGCTCCCCGTGGTGGTCCAGCTCCGTCGGAGCACCGGCTGGCAGCGCGCCATGCTCATCGTCGGCGTGGTCATCTGCGCCCTCTACCTGCTCATCGCGGTGTTCGCCCCGCTCCTCGCCCCGTACGGCTTCGGCCAGTTGCAGGGCGCGGACGGCGAGAGCTTCCCGCGCACCGGCGAACCGAGTGCCGAGCACATCTGGGGCACCACGGTCGGCGGCTTCGACGTCTTCAGCCGCGTGCTCTACGGCGCCCGCACCGCCGTGCTCGTCGTCATCGTCGCGGTGATCGTCTCGATCATCGTCGGTGTCCTGCTCGGCCTGGTCTCCGGCTACCTCGGCGGTTGGCTCGACCGGATCCTCGTGGTCGTGGCGGACGCGATCTACGCGTTCCCGTCGCTGCTGCTGGCGATCGTCGTGTCGATCGTGATCTCCGGCGGCAACTCGAGTTACTCGGGCGGCATCATCGCGGCGGCGATCTCGATCACCGTCGTCTACGTGCCGCAGTACTTCCGCGTGGTCCGTGCCGAGGCCGTCCGGCTGAAGAACGACGCGTTCGTCGAGTCAGCGCGCGTGATGGGCACGAACCCGTGGCGCATCATGACGCGGCACGTGCTCCGGAACTCGACGCGCTCCCTGCCGCTCATCCTCACGCTGAACGCCAGCGACGCGATCCTGACCCTGGCGGGCCTCGGGTTCCTCGGGTTCGGCATCGGCCCGACCTCCGGCGCCGAGTGGGGCTACGACCTCAGCCGCGCGCTCTCCGACGTCGCGAGCGGTGTCTGGTGGACCGGTGTCTACCCGGGTGTCGCGATCGTGGTGCTCGTGCTCGGCGTGACCTTCATCGGCGAGAGCCTGAACGACATCTCCGACCCCCGACTCCGCGCGCGCCGACGACTGAAGCAGCTCGTGTCGACGCGCGACGAACGCACGAAGCGCGACGCCGAGGGCTCGACCAGCACGGAAGGGACGGGCGCATGACCCCGACCACCCGCCTGCAACCGGGCGACACCACCACCGAACCCGTCGTCGTCGTGGACGACCTCACGGTCACCTTCGCGACCGACGGCGGCGCCGTCGACGCCGTGAAGGGCGTCAGCCTCGACGTCCGCCCGGGCGAGGTCCTCGCCCTGGTCGGCGAGTCCGGCTCCGGCAAGTCCGTCACGGCCCGCAGCATGCTCCGGCTGATGCCCGAGACGGCGACGCTCGGCGGCGCGGTGCTGCTCGACGGCACCGACGTCGTGTCCGTCGGGTCGCAGAAGCTCCGCGAACTGCGCGGGACCGCCGGTGCGATGGTGTTCCAGGAGCCCTCGACCGCGCTCAACCCGGTCTTCACCGTCGGCTGGCAGATCGCCGAGGGGCTCCGCGCCCACGGCGGCGTGTCGAAGAAGGAGGCGCGGGCGAAGGCCATCGACTACCTCGGCCGCGTCGGCATCCCCGACCCCGAGACCCGCGTCGACCACTACCCGCACCAGTTCTCCGGTGGGCAGAAGCAGCGTGTCGTCATCGCGAGCGCCCTGGCCCTCGAACCGGCGGTGATCATCGCCGACGAGCCGACGACCGCCCTCGACGTGACGGTGCAGGCCGAGATCCTCGACCTGCTGCGCCGCTGCCGTGACGAGTTCGGCACGGCGATCGTCGTCATCACGCACAACATGGGGGTCGTCGCCGACCTGGCCGACCGCGTCGCCGTGATGTACCAGGGCGAGATCGTGGAGGAGGCGACGGCCACGGACCTGTTCGCACGGCCGCAGGCCGACTACACGAAGCGCCTGCTCGCCGCGGTGCCCCGGCTCGAGGCGTCGACTGGTGTCGCCCGGCGCGCCGCGATCAGCGAGGACGTCACACCGCTCGTCGAAGCGAAGGGACTCGAGATCGAGTACCCGGGCCGCCTCGGCTCGCCCGCTTTCAAGGCGGTCAAGGGCGTCGACCTGGCGATCCGTCCGGGCGAGGTCCTCGGTCTGGTGGGGGAGTCCGGCTCCGGCAAGACCACGATCGGCCGCGCGATGGCCGGCCTGACGAAGGTCACCGGCGGCTCGCTGAAGGTCCTCGGTGCCGAGATGCTCGGGTACCGGGAGCGCGACTTCAAGCACCTGCGCAAGGACATCGGGTTCGTGTTCCAGGACCCCGCGACCTCGTTCAACCCGCTGCTGACGATCGCCGAGTGCGTCGCCGAGCCGCTGGTGGTGCACAGGGTTGTGTCGAGCCCGCGGGCGGCGCGCAAGCGCGTCGACGAGCTCCTCGAGGCGGTCCAGCTGCCGAAGGCGTACGGCGACCGGTACCCGCACGAGCTCTCCGGTGGGCAGCGCCAGCGGGCGTCGCTCGCCCGGTCGCTCGCGCTCCGGCCGAAGCTGCTCATCGCCGACGAGCCGACGAGTGCACTCGACGTCTCGGTGCAGGCACGGGTGCTCGAGCTGTTCCTCGAGCTGCAGCAGGACCTCGGGTTCGCGTCGCTGTTCATCAGCCACGACCTCGCGGTCGTGGGCGCGCTGTCCGACCGGATCGCCGTGCTCTACCGCGGCGACCTGGTCGAGACGGGCACGACGGCGCAGGTGCTCGGCTCGCCGCAGCACCCGTACACGCAGCGCCTGCTGGCGTCCCTGCCGGTGCCGGACCCAGCGGAGCAGGCGGAGCGACGGCGTACGCTGGAGCGACTGGAGCACGCCGGGTCCTGACCCGACGTGACCCGCCCTGGAAGCCCGGCCAGCGTCGACGACGCACGCCGGGCCTCCAGGGCGGTCGTCTCCACTGCTGCACGCACGACGGGCCTGCCAGGGCGGTCCGTCGCGAACCGCCGCCAGGGGGCGGCGTGGAAGGGGACCCATGATCGCGGTCAACGGACCGGCGGTCGTCGCGGACGACGTGTCGATCGAGTACCGGGGCGGACGCGGGGGCGAGTCCATCCGGGCCGTCGACGGCGTGAGCCTCACCGTCCGGCAGGGGGAGATCCTCGCGCTGCTCGGCGAGTCGGGGTCGGGCAAATCCACGTTCGCCGCGGCCCTCGCGGGCCAGCTCGGTTCGCACGGTGAGGGCGAGGGGGCCCTGCGCCGTCACATCGTCGGCGGCGAGCTCACGGTGCTCGGGCAGAAGACCCGCGGGCTCCGCCCGTCGTCCCGCAAGCTCGAACGCCTGAGCGGGCGCATCGGCTACCTGCCGCAGGACGGCGCGGACCGCCTCAGCCCGGACCTCACCGTCGGCGAGGCCGTCGCCGAACCCATCTACGCACGCGACCGCCGGTTCGACCGCAAGGAGGCCGGCCTCATCGTCGCCCGCCTGCTCGACGCCGTGCACCTGCCGCTCGGCGTGATGCGTCTGAACACCTGGGAGCTGTCGAGCGGGCAGCGGCAGCGCGTCGCCCTGGCGAAGGCGCTCGTGCTCGAACCGCAGCTGCTCGTCGCGGACGAACCGGCGCGCGGGGTCGACGTGCTCGTGCGGCAGTCCGTGCTCGAGGCCCTGGCGACCCTGCAGCGTGGACGCCAGTTCTCCGCCGTCGTCGTGTCGAGCGACCTGCGTGAGGCCCGTGCCCTGGCCGACCGCGTGGCCGTGATGTCCGACGCCCGCCTGGTCGGGCTCGGAACCTTCGACGAGGTCCTCGACAACCCCGTCGACCCCTACGTGAAGACCCTCGCGTCGACCGCGGCGCGCGGGGTGAAGCGCCGCACGGCGCCGAGCACCGCCCGTCGGTCGTCGGCGCCGCGCCGTCCGGTCGCCGCCGGCACCGGGCCCCGCACCGATCGGCAGGAGAGCCTGTGAGCACCACGACCCCCGGCCAGCGTGGACACCGCGCCGTCGTCCCCACGACCGGGGCGCCGCTGCCGATCGCTCCGCCGCAGGCCGGCCCGGTGGCCGTGCTGCCCGAACCGACCGACCTGCACGTCACCGCGGTCACCGAGGCCGGTGGCACCGTCGCTCCGCTGGACGCCGACACCCGCGGCGTCGTGTGGCTCGACGCGCACGACCCGTCCGGTCTCGCCGACGCCCTCGACGCCGCGCCCGGGGTCGGCTGGGTCCAGCTGCCCTTCGCCGGCGTCGACGCCTTCGCCCACCTGATCCAGGAGCATGGCGACCGGGTGCTCTTCACCTCCGCCAAGGGCGCCTACGCCGAGCCCGTCGCCGAGCACGCGCTGGCGCTCACGCTCGGCACGCTCCGGGTCCTGCAGAAGCGCGCTCGTGCATCGTCGTGGGCCACCGAGCCAGAGGGCGTGTCCCTGTACGGGCGGAACGTCGTCGTGATCGGCGCCGGTGGCATCGCCCTCGAGTACCTCCGCCTGCTCGCGCCGTTCGACGTCGACGTCACCGTCGTGCGGCGGTCGGCCGACCCGGTGCCCGGTGCCGCGCGCACCGTCACGACCGACGAGCTCGACGCGGTCCTGCCCGACGCCGACGTCGTGATGATCGCCGCTGCCATGACCTCGGGTACCGCGAAGCTGTTCGGCGAGCGGCAGTTCCGGATGATGAAGCCGTCCGCGCGGCTCGTGAACATCGCCCGCGGGGGACTCGTGGACACCGACGCCCTGGTCGCCGCACTGCGATCCGGCGAGATCGCGGCGGCGGGGCTCGACGTCACCGACCCGGAGCCGCTCCCCGACGGCCACCCGCTGTGGTCCGAGCCCGGAGCGGTCATCACGCCGCACCAGGCGGACACCCCGGAGATGGTCGCGCCGCTGCTCGCCGAGCGCGTCCGGTTGAACACCACGGCGTTCCTCGACGGCACCGGCGAGGGCTTCGTGGGCGTCGTGGACCCGGTCGCCGGCTACTGACGCGAGGTCCTCGTCGTGCGGCGCGCCCGGGCGGCGTGTCCGATGCGGTGAGGGGCCTCAGGGTGCTGCTATGCTGGTACCCGTTGTTCGCACGTCATTCGCCCGCGGACAGTGATCCTCGATAGCTCAATTGGCAGAGCAGCCGGCTGTTAACCGGCAGGTTGTTGGTTCGAGTCCAACTCGGGGAGCGACAGGTCCTCATCCCTTCGGGGGTGGGGACCTTTTGTTTCCAGCCGTGGTCGTGGCTGTCGCAGCTGGCGCTCCCTGTACGATCGTTCCGTCATGACGATCACCGGGGAGTCCGTGCACGGACGCCCAGAGCGCAGCGGACCTCGACCCGTGCTGCACACCGTGGACAGTGCCCTCTCGTCGCGAGTGGCCTTCGTGGTCGTCCTGGCTGTCTTCACCGTGATGGGTCTCGGTTTCGCAGGGATCTTCCACGTCCACGTCGCCGCCGCCCCGGATGAGCGTGGGCACGTCTGGAACATCCTGCTCTACGCCGAGCGGCCCCTGCTCGCCGGCCCCTACCTGCAGCATGTGGACCCGTCGCAGCTCTGGATGGGCGAGCTCGTCCGGTCGCCGCTGTACCTGTACCACTACCTGATGTCGTTCCCCGCGCGCGGAGCACTCGCACTCGGGCTCGACTACGAGCAAGTCGTCTTCGTTCTCCGTGCCGTGGACGTGCTCTGGGCGGCGTCGGGACTCATCGCGCTGCGGTCGCTGTTCCGGAACGCTCACGTCCCAGCGTCGATCGGGCTGCTCGCGATCGTCGCGACGGCGTTCACCGGGCGGTTCGCCTGGCAGGCCGCGTCGGTGAGCTACGACGCCCCGGCGATGGCAGCGCTCTTCGTGTTCGCCGCGGTCGCGGTCCGGTTCGTCCGCGGCGGTGGGCTCCGCACGCTGGCTTGGATGGCCGTCGCAGCGGTGTTCGCCCTGCTCATGAAGTACTCGCAGGCGCCGTTCGTGCTCGCGGGAGGGTTCTTCGCGGTCCTGCTCCGCTACCGCGCCGACGGCTGGTCGTGGTTGCGGCACCCGGTGCAGCGTGCCGTGGAGGGCGTCCGCGCGCGACCCGGGCAGTCGATCGTGCTGCTCGTGATCGGCGGTGTGCTGACCGCTCTCGCCGTCGAGCGCTTCGGTCTGAACCTGTTGCAGTTCCACGCTGTGAACCCCGCTTGCACTGCCCTGCACAGTCGTGCCGATTGCATGGACCACGCGATCTTCCGCCGGAACTACGCCGCTTCTCGTGCGCGCGACCTTGCCGAGGTGAACGGAGCGCTGCCGGCTTTCGCGCCGCTGTCCTTCCTGTGGTCGTGGTTGACGATCTACTTCCAGTCACTGTTCTTCTTCTGGGGCGCCTCGTTCCCGTGGCGTCCGAACCCGGCGGTCGTCGTGTTCGGGGCCTCGAGCGCGGTCCTCGCGAGCGGGATCGCGCTGACGCAGGCCCGACGGCTCCTGCGCGATGCGGCGCTCGCCTGGTGCGCCGCGGTCGCGGCGACCTACACGTTCGCCGTCCTCTGCTTCAACGCCGCCACGATGGTCAACCTGGGGGAGTCGTACGCGTTCTCCGGCCGCTACCTGTTGCCAGCGATGCCGTTGGCCGTGGTGGTCGTCCTGGTCGGCATCCGGACGTGGCTCCGACGTCTCCGACCGCGAGCGCGATCCGTCGCGATGGCCGTGGTCGGTGTGGTGCTCGCCGCGCTCTTCGTGTTGTACAACCCGGTGAGCGCGTTCTTCCCTCACGCTCACTCCGCCGCGTGGTACTCCGGGTGGGGGCTCGACGTCCTGCCGAGGTGGCTGACCGGAGTCGAGTCATGAGCGCGTCGCGTCGCGCCCGTGACGTGGCCGTCGGAGTCGCCTCAGCCGCCTTCGTCGTGGTCATCGGCGTCGCAGCGTTCCTCAGGCCGGGCGACGACGGCGGTGCGAGCCACGACGTCGACGGTTGTGCGGTGGTGTCCGAGCCGAGCCCGGCGGCGGCGACGTCATGCCCCGGAGCCGACCTCTCATCGGTCGATCTCTCGACGGCCGACCTCCGGCTCGCGAGACTGCGAGGTGCTGACCTCCGTGGTGCGGACCTCTCCGAGACGGTGTTCTTCGGATCCGACCTGCGCGCGACCGACCTGCGCGGCGCGGACCTCCGGGAGGCCGATCTGCACGCCGCTGATCTGCGCGGCGCTGACCTGCGCGGTGCTCGGCTGACGGACGCTGATCTCTCCTCCGCCCGCATCGACGGTGCACACGTCTCCGGTGCCGACCTGTCCGGTGCTCGGATCGAGCAGATGAGCGTCCGAGGCACGGCACTGGAACCCGGGGCGCTCTCGGTCCGGAGTGCCGACGGCGGAGCAGTCCGGGTGGCGCTCCGACTCGAACTGCCACTCGGACTGACGTCTCCGAACTGCAGCGACCGTGTGGTCACCGCGGCGGTCGGCACCACGACCGTGCGGTGCCAGCTCCGTACGGATGCACGGCACGGCGGTCGGCTCGAGGCACCGGTGGACGTCGTCGTCGCAGGACCGGAGGGCTGACGCTCGGACACGGTCAGGGACCGCTGGGCTCGATCCTGAGCGTGCCGTCCCGGTTGTTGTCCTCGATGATGCCCTGTCGCGGTACGTAGACGTCGAGGTAGTCGAGCCGGAAGTGCTGGAGTTCCGCAGCGTGTTCGTCGAGGAACGTTCGAACCTGTTCGGGCATGGTTCGCCGCGCGTCCGCGCCCACGACGACGGCGTCGAACGGTCCGTTCTCGGGACGCATGGAGCCACGGTCGCCGAAGTAGATGCGCCAGGTGTTGGCGCTGAACTGGCTGAAGAGGACGCCTTCGGAGTCGTGTCCACGGACCTTCAGAGCGTCCGACAGCAGAGCAATCCCGCTGGGCCTCGTCTGCACGACGGCGACACCGATTCGTACGACGGGGATGAGCAGCGCAGCGACGAGCACCGCTGCCGTGACGCGACCGACCGGCGGCCGGACGGTCACCAGTCGCCCGTACCCGATCGCCGCCAACGAGATGATGAACGGCATCCAGGCGTCGTAGTAGTAGGGCAGCGAGACGTTGGCGACGACGACGTAGAAGAGGAGGAAGACCCCGAGGGCGATGCCGAGGTACGCGACGAGACGGTCCGGGCGGATGACGAGGGCTGCGACCACCCCGATCGTCAGGACGGTGAGCAGCAACCAGCCCGTGCCGTCGGCGAGGAACGCGAAGTTCGCCCACCACGGCGCTGCTGGGTAGATCGTGCCGAGGATGGTCGTCGGGTGTCCGTGGGCGTTCTGCTGCGCCTGGAACCGGAGCATCTGCCCGACGGCCCGGAAGAGCCCGACCGGCAGGTAGACGAGCACGAACACGACCACGAAGGCGACGCCGCCGTACAGCGCACCGACCCCCAGGTCGCGCCAACGGCGGAACAGCAGGGGGAGCGCGCCCACGGCGAGCACGAGCACCGCGGTCGACACCTTCGACGTCACCGACAGTGCGAGCAGCGCGCCCGCGGCGGCGACCCACCAACGGTTGCCGGTCCGGATCCACTGCCAGGCTGCTGCGAGCGAGGCGACGGCGAAGAAGACCATGAGCGGTTCGAGCATCGCGAACCGGTCGATGCGGACACCGATCACCGATCCGGCCTCGGCCCAGGTCGAGCCGGAACCACGCGGCGTCAGCCACCACATCGCAGCCGCGGTGAGCCCGGTCCAGAAGCCGACTTCGCGCCGCAGCCAGAGGAACAGGACGGCACCGGTGCCGAGCATCGCGGTCGCGGCCACCAGCCTCGGCCCGAGCGGCCCCTGTCCCACCACCAGCTGCGCGACGCCGTACACGTACTTCGCGAGTGGCGGGTGCTCGAGGTTGAGCGAGAAGTTCCCGTGCACGTAGGCCCAGCTCGCCCGCAGGTACACGAACTCGTCGTTCACGATGGTCGGCCGACCGAGGTGCCAGTAGGCGACGAACACGGCTGCCACGGCGACGACCACGAGGGCTGTCGCGCGGACGGGGCGGGAGTGCAGGCGGGGGATGAGGACCTCCAGGACGGGGCGGTGCTCCACAATCATCGCAGGAGCCGACGTGGGGTCCTGCGCAGCGGATGCTGTTAGCGTTCACAGGTGCACCGTTCCCGATCACCCCGAGTCGCGCTGGTCGGCGTCGTCGTCGCGGTGACGGCGGTGCTCGCCGGGTGCAGTAGCGTCGGCCCGGACACCGACTCGTCTGCAGACCCGAGGAGTTCCGACACCGGCATCGGCGCGGGTGCTGCTCCGGTGGTCTTCGCCTTCGTGTGCGACGGCGACGGGGCGGACCGGGCGACCTACACGACCTACTCCGCCGTGTGGGAGGCCGAGCGCGCCGCCTGCACCGCACGTCGGCTCACCGGCACGGTGCCCTCGTCGCAGCAGCAGGCCGCGGTCGACGCGGCCCGCGGGGACGCGACGCTGGCCGAGCTCGCCAGCGACTGCGCGGTGCGTGGGACCGAGCCGTGGACGTCGGCGGTGGAGGATGACGGGCGGGCCCACCTGGCGGCCGGGCTGCTGCGGTACTGCCCGGGGCACCCGGAGACCGACCGCCTGCGCGACGCGCTGGCGGCGTACCGGGGCTGAGTCGGGCCTCCAGGCCGAGCGCCGCGGGACCGAGCGTCAGCCCTCGGGGTGGTCGCGACCGGGCAGCCATGACTGGCCCGGGCCGCCCCAGCTGTTCTTGCGGATCGCCTTGGCGACCTGCTTGCCGTATGGGTGCACCAGGCGGTCGGCGTACAGCCAGCCGTCCAGGTGGTCGTACTCGTGCTGGAAGATCCGTGCGAGCCAGCCGTGCGCCTCGACCTCGAACGGGGCGCCGTGCTCGTCGACGGCGCGGAGCAGCGCGCCCTCGGAGCGGCGGAGCGGAAAGCGTTCGCCGGGCACCGACAGGCAGCCCTCGGACTCGTCGTCCTCGTCGAGCTCCTCCACCGACTCGGGGACCGGGGGAGTGATCCACAGCACGGGGTTCACGGCGACGCCCCGGTGCAGGACGTCGTCGTCATCCGTGTAGGAGTACACGAAGAGCCGCTTGCCCACGCCGACCTGCGGGCCGGCGAGCCCGACACCGGGTGCCAGGTCCACGGTCTCGAACATGTCGGCGACGAGGGACCGGAGGTCGTCATCGAACGCGGCGACCTCGGCTGCAGGCTGGTGCAGGACGGGTTCACCGGTGATGCGGATCGGGAGAACGGCCATTCACCCAGGTTATCCGTCCGGGAACGATAGCCTCGACGCGTGACGACGGACCTCCAGCTGCCGGACGCCGTGAGCAACCTCACGCCGTTCCAGGCGCTCATGATCCCCGTCGCCCTGGTGGGTGCGGTGTTCCTGTCGCTCGGGGCGCAGTTCCAGAGTCGTGGGGTGCAGCGGGTCGAGGCGCGGCTCGGTCGGCAGTCGAAGGGGCTGAGCGTCCGGCACGTGGTCGGGCTCGTCTCGAGTGGCTCCTGGGTGCTCGGCACGCTCATGCTCGGCATCGCGGTGGTCCTGCAGTTGATCAGCATCACGTTCGCGCCCCTCATCGTCGTGCAGCCGCTGGGTGCCGTCGCCCTCGTCATCACGACGTGGTTCTCGTCGAGGTCGTCGGGTGTGCCGCTGGGTCGTCGTGCGCGTCGGGCGGTGTGGACGTGCATCATCGGTGTCGGCATCTTCGTCGGGATCGCGGCGTTCGTCGGGCACGAGAGCGCGATCACCCGGCAGCAGCTCGTGACCGTGCTGGTGATCCTGGCCGTGGTGCTGGCGCTGGTGCTGGTGTCCTTCCGGTTGATGGCGAAGCACCGCAGTGCGCTGTACTACATCGTGGGCGCGGGGGTGCTCTACGGGTTCGTGGCCACGCTGGCGAAGGTGGTGCTGAACCGGTTCGTGAACGGCACGTTCGACTGGTTGACGGTGCTCGCGATCCTCGGGGTGGTCGTGGCGGCGTCGTTGGGCGGGTACTTCGTGCAGAACGCGTACTCGAGTGGTTCGGCGGACCTGGTGATCGCGGGGTTGACGGTGATCGACCCGATCGTCGCGGTGGGGATCGGTGTGGTCGTGCTCGGCGAGGCCTCCGGGGCGCCCTGGGGTGCGGTCGCCGGGTTCGTGGTCGCTGCCGGGATCGCGATCACCGGGGTGTTCCTGCTCGCCAAGCACCACCCGCAGACGCGGTCCTGACGCCGCCGAGCGTCGCGGCTGGGGCTGCCCGACGGTGCGCGCTGCTGCGCGTCTGGCCGTCGCCGCCCTCATCCGCGCGGCTGACGCGACCGTCGATCCTGGTGCGATAGCGTCACTGCCGACCAGCAATCGCCCACGAGAGGACGACCTTCGCCGTGTCAGGAGACGCCACCACCGCCACCGCCGGATCGACGGGTGCGACGGGCGGTCACCGACCGCTGCGCGTGCTGATCGCAGCGGACACCTTCGCGCC
Source organism: Curtobacterium sp. VKM Ac-1376 (assembly GCF_015351025.1). Classification (GTDB taxonomy): domain Bacteria; phylum Actinomycetota; class Actinomycetes; order Actinomycetales; family Microbacteriaceae; genus Curtobacterium. The sequence goes on from NZ_JADKRV010000013.1 coordinate 14,705, forward strand.
GGACGTCAACGGCGCCGCCACCTTCGCCGAACAGCTGGCCGTCGGGCTCGCCGAACGCGGGCACGAGGTCCACGTCGTCGCCCCGGCATCGAGCCGTCACTACGGCACGTTCGACGAGGTGCACCACGGCGTCACGCTCGTCGTGCACCGCCTGAAGTCGTACAAGTGGCCGCTGCACCCGTGGCTGCGTTTTGTCTGGCCGTGGAGCGTCCGGAAGTGGACCGGCCCGATCCTGGACGCCGTCAAGCCCGATGTCCTGCACATCCAGTCGCACGTGGTCATCGGTCGCGGCATCGTGCACGAGGCGAACGACCGCGCCATCCGCGTCATCGCCACCAACCACTTCATGCCGGAGAACCTGCTGGAGTACACCCCGTTCGGCAAGTGGACGCTGCCCATCGCGCTGAAGATCGCGTGGAGCGACGCCGCCAAGACCTACCGGCTGGCCGACACGATCACGACGCCGACGAACCTGGCAGCCGACTACCTGCGTGAGGCCATCGCGGGGCAGCAGGTCCTGGCGATCTCCTGCGGCATCGATGCGTCCCGGTACGTCGCCCGCGAGGGACGTCCGGTGAACAACGACATCGTCTTCGTCGGTCGCGTGGCCCCGGAGAAGAACCTCGACGTGCTCGTGCGCGCGCTGGCCCTGCTCCCCGCCGAGCTCTCCGCGACCCTGACGGTCGTGGGCGACGGCGAGATGATCCCGAAGCTCACCGCGCTGGCGAAGGAGCTCGGACTCGAGGACCGCGTCCGGTTCCTCGGCTTCGTCTCGGACGAGCGCAAGCAGGAGGCGCTGACGAACGCCACCGTGTTCGCGATGCCGTCAACGGCCGAGCTGCAGAGCATCTCGTCGCTCGAGGGCATGGCGTCCGGGCTGCCCGTCGTCGCCGCGGATTCGATGGCCCTCCCGCACCTGATCGACGGCAACGGGTACCTGTTCGCCCCCGGTGACGTGGAGGACCTGGCGGCGAAGCTCACGACGGTACTCACTGCCCCGGAGCCGGAGTACGTGGCCATGCGGGAACGTAGTCTGGCCATGATCGAGGCGCACGACATCAACCGCACGCTGTCGACGTTCGAGTCGCTGTATCGTGGGGAGCCGGTGGTCTGACGGCCTCCGGCGAGGGGCGGTAGCCAAGCTGGTCAAGGCAGTCGGCTCATAACCGAACGATTCGCGGGTTCGAGTCCCGCCCGCCCTACGTGCATTTGCCAAGGAAGCGCGAGACCCCGCAGGACGACCACGCACCGACCCCGAACGTCACCTTCGAGGTGACGCGCGGCGGCACGGGCGTGCAGGTCAACGCCTTCCGCCTCGGCTTCATGGGTGCGATCGGGGTGCTCGTCGCCCTGCTCGCCGGCTCGATCGTGCACCAGCTGAGCACCGTCCTCGTCTACATCGGGGTCGCGCTGTTCCTGGCGCTCGGCATCGACCCGCTCGTGTCGTTCCTCGAGCGGATCATCCCGCGGTGGTCCGCGATCACGATCGTCGTCGTCGTGGTCCTCGGTGCCTTCGCCGGCATCGTGTTCGCGGTGGTACCGATCCTGGTCGAACAGGCGTCGAACCTGATCCAGAACTTCCCCGAGATCGTGCAGGACATCTCGCGGCAGCAGTGGGTGCAGGACCTGTCGAAACAGTTCGCCGGCTCGTTCGACATCGACCACGCGCTGCAATCGCTGCAGTCCTTCGTCGAGAAGCCCGGCAACCTGCTCAGCGTCGGTGGCGGGATCCTGGCGGTCGGCAGCGGCATCCTGTCCGGGGTGACCGGGGCGCTCATCGTCATCATCCTGATGCTCTACTTCCTCGCGTCGATGCGGAGCATGAAGCGCGCGGCCTACCGGTTCGTGCCGGCGTCGCGCCGCGAGAACTTCGTCGACGTCAGTGAACAGATCACGCAGGCGGTCGGTCGGTACGTCGTCGGGCAGGTGTCGCAGGCGCTCATCAACGGCATCCTGAGCCTGGTCTTCCTGCTCATCATCGGCGCGCCGCTGCCCGTGTTGCTGGCGTCGTTCGCGTTCCTCGGGTCGCTCATCCCGCTCGTCGGCACGTTGGCCGCGGCGATCGTGATCTCGCTGCTCTGCTTCTTCGCGTCCCCGGCGACCGCTCTCGCCGCCGCCATCTACTACCTGGTGTACATGCAGGTGGAGGCGTACCTGATCTCGCCGCGCATCATGTCGCGTGCCGTGCAGGTACCGGGTGCGCTCGTCGTCATCGCGGCGGTCGCGGGAGGCACCATCGGCGGTGTGCTCGGTGCACTCGTCGCACTGCCGGTGGCGGCGTCGGTGATCATCATCGTGCAGAAGGTCATCTACCCGCGGCAGGAGCAGGCGTGAGCAGCGGTGCCGGCGCGGCCGACGACGTAGCCGCCGCCTTCGTCGAGCACGTCCACGACCGTGACCGCTGGGCGCGCAGCGCTCGTGGACCGCTCGCCCTGGTGAACGCCCAGCACGTCGACCACCCGCAGCCGGTCTGGCCGGTCCCCGGCTCGTGGGCCCCGGCCGTCGGCGGACTCACCGTGACGGCCGAGGCAGCCGACGGCGTCGTCGTCGACGGCGTCCCGGTCGACGGCACGGTCCTGGTGGCCGGGGACACGGCCGTCGTCCCGTCATCCGTTGCGCTGCCGGACGGTTTCGCCGGCACCGTCAGCGGCGACACCCTGTGCGTCTGGGACCCGTCCTCCGAGGCGATCGCCCGGTTCGCGCAGATCGCCCGCTTCGCGTGGTCGGACGACTGGGTGACGTCCGGCACGTACGTCCCGCTGGTGGGCGATGCCCTGGAGGCCCGGGGCGGCGTCCGTGACGCCGCCGGCGACGCCGTGCCGGTCGCCGGACACGTCGAGACCGTCGTGGGTGGGGCCACGGGGCGGTTCGTCGCCGTCCGGTCGGCTGCCCACCGCGGGGCCGCGCGGCTGCAGCTCATCGTGCAGGACGCGACGAGTGCCCTGCCCGAGGTCGACCCCGGCAGCACCTACTCGATGGGTCGGTTCCTGTACCTCGACGACCCGGGTGCCGAGGCCACGGTCGAACTCGACTGGAACCTGCTCGTGCTGCCGCCGTGCGCGTTCTCCTACCAGTACGCCTGCCCGATCCCGCCCGAGGACAACCGCGTGTCCGTGCGGATCACGGCGGGGGAGCGGCACCCGGTCGACGCGAGCGGCGCCGTCCTGCACTGATCCGGACCGGTCCTTGCCGTTCCCAGCCAGGACGCTGCATAATGGGCGTGTCCGCAAGGACATCACAATCGCATATCGATGGTTCCGTGCCCTGAGGGGCCTGGATCCTCCGCACCAGGTCGATGGGGAAGTCGCACCTGACGTATCGGAGGAACCGTGAACGGAACGACGACAGGGGTGCTCTACGTGCACTCCTCACCACGCGCGCTCTGCCCGCACGTCGAATGGGCAGCAGGTCGTGCAATCGACCGCGCCGTGAACTTCTCGTGGCTGGACCAGCCGGCGCAGGACGGGGCGCGCCGCACCGAGTACACGTGGACCGGTGCGATCGGTGCCGGTGCCTCGATCGCCTCTGCCCTGCGCGGGTGGGAGCACCTTCGGTACGAGGTGACCGAGGAGCCCACGAGTGAGTCCGACGGCGGCCGCTGGATGCACACGCCGGACCTGGGTGTCTTCTACGCACAGACCGACGTCACCGGCAACATGGTCATCCCGGAGGACCGGGTGCGCTACGCCATGGAGGTCGCCGGCAGCAACGCCCTCGAACTCCACCGCGAGCTGCGCCTCGCTCTGGGCCAGGCCTGGGACGATGAGCTCGAGCCGTTCCGCCACGCCGCCGAGGGCAACCCCGTCGTCTGGCTGCACCGCGTCGGCTGACCCGGCACGGAACGACGGAAGCCCGCCCCGACGACGCGGGACGGGCCTCCAGAACGGGTGTGCTGCCGGTCAGACGCTGCGGAACGCGACCACGGCGTTGTGGCCGCCGAAGCCGAACGAGTTGCTGACAGCGAGCAGGTCGCCCTCGGGCAGCGCACGCGGCTCGCGGGCCACGTCCATGACGATCTCCGGGTCCTGGTCGTGCAGGTTGATCGTGGGCGGGGCGACCCGGTCGTGCAGCGCGAGGACGGTGAACACTGCCTCGATCGCACCGGCACCACCGAGCAGGTGGCCCGTCGACGCCTTGGTCGCCGACACCACGATGTCGTCCAGGTGGTCGCCGAAGACCCGACGCATCGCGTGGTACTCGGCGACGTCGCCGACCGGGGTCGAGGTGGCGTGCGCGTTGACGTGCACGACGTCTTCTCGGCTGGCACCGGCGTGCTCGAGCGCCGTGACCACGGCGCGGGCGGCTGCGCTGCCCTCGGGGTCCGGCGCGGTGATGTGGAAGGCGTCCGAGGTGATGCCGGCACCGGCGACCTCGGCGTAGATCGTCGCGCCGCGGGCCTCGGCGTGCTCCTTCGACTCGAGGATCAGCGCCGCGGCGCCGTCGCCGAGTACGAAGCCGTCGCGGGTGACGTCGTACGGCCGCGAAGCCGTCTCGGGGGAGTCGTTGCGGCGGGACAGCGCCTGCATGGCCGCGAACGCGGCGAGCGGCAGCGGGTGCAGGGCCGCTTCGGCGCCGCCGGTGATCACGATGTCGGCGTCGCCGTCGGCGATGTGCCGGTACGCCTCGGCCAGGGACTCGGTCGACGAGGCGCAGGCGGAGAGGTAGGTGCGGGCGCCACCGCGGGCGCCGAACTCCATCTCGATGGCGGCGGCCGGGCCGTTCGCCATGAGCATCGGGACCGTCATCGGCAGGACACGACGCGGGCCCTTCTCACGCAGGGTGTCCCACGCGTCGAGCAGGGTGTTCACGCCGCCGATCCCCGTGGCCCAGTCGACGATCAGCCGCTCGGGAACGACGGACTCGTCGTCGATGCCGGCGTCGGCCCAGGCTTCGCGTGCCGCGACGAGTGACAGCTGCGACGACGGATCGAGACGCTTCGACTCCGGCCGGGTGAGCTGGTCGGTGAGGAACCGGCGCGCCTGACCGGCGAACTCCACGGGGAGCTCGAGCTCGGCGTAGCGCGGGTCCTCGATGCGGGTGATGCCGGACTTGCCGGCGAGCAGCGCGTCCCAGGTGTCCCGGGCGGTCGCGGCAAGGGGTGAGATCGCACCGATCCCGGTGACGACGACGGTCTTCTTGGTCATGGAACGACGTGTTCTTTCGTTGGGGTGAACAAGATGAGCGCCGTGGCCGGCAGGGGTCCGCCGGCCACGGCGCTCAGGAAGCTCGTGTCAGGACTGGGCCTTGACGATGTAGTCGACCGCGTTGCCCACGGTCTTGAGGTTCTTGACCTCTTCGTCCGGGATCTTCACGTCGAACTTCTCCTCGGCGTTGACCACGATGGTCATCATCGAGATGGAGTCGATGTCGAGGTCGTCCGTGAAGGACTTGTCGGCGGCGACGGTGTCGGTGGCGATACCGGTCTCGTCGTTGATCAGCTCGGCCAGGCCGGCGAGGACTTCTTCGTTGGACAGGGCCATGAGTGTTCTCCTTGAGGGGGTGTCGTTTGACCGTTGACCAGCCTAGGGCACGCGGGGTCCGGGTGCGCGGAGACTCGTCGGGGTGGTCGCACCGGGGTGCGGCCGGGGTGGGTTAGGGGAGGACGACCACCTGGGCGCCGAACACGAGTCCGGCGCCGAACCCGATCTGCAGGGCGAGTCCGCCCGACAGGTCCGGGTGTTCCTCGAGCAGGCGGTGCGAGGCGAGCGGGATGCTCGCAGCGGAGGTGTTGCCGGTGGTGGTGATGTCGCGGGCGATCATCACGGTCTCGGGCAAGCCGAGCTGCTTGGCGAACTCGTCGATGATGCGGATGTTCGCCTGGTGCGGCACGAAGGCCGCCAGGTCGGACGGAGCGACGCCGGCGGTCTCGAGCGCCTGGCGCGCGACCTTGACCATCTCCCACACGGCCCAGCGGAAGACCGTCTGGCCCGCCTGGCGCATGGTCGGTCGGGGTGCACCGGCTTCCCACTCGTTGTAGGTCGCGGTCATGCCGATGGCGTCCCACTTCGAGCCGTCGGAACCCCAGACGGTCGGGGCGATGCCGGGGAAGTCGCTCGGACCGACGACGGCCGCGCCGGCACCGTCCCCGAGCAGGAACGAGATGGAGCGGTCGGTCGGGTCCACGACGTCGCTGAGCTTCTCGGCACCGATGACGAGCACGTGGTCGGCCAGGCCGGACTTGATGAACGAGTCGGCCTGGGCGATGCCGTAGGCGTACCCGGCGCAGGCGGCGCTGATGTCGTAGGCGGCGGCGGGGGTGGCACCGATCCGCTCGGCGAGCAGGGACGCCATGGACGGGGTCGCGACCGTGTGCGTCACCGTGCTGACCAGGACGACGCCGATCTGCGACGGCTCGATGCCGGCCTTCTCGATCGCCTCGCGCGCGGCGGCTTCGGCCAGGTCGACGGCCTCGACGTCCTTGCCGGCGCGCTTCCGGGTGATGATCCCGGTACGCTGCCGGATCCACTCGTCGGACGAGTCGATCGGGCCGACGAGGTCGTCGTTCGGCACGACGTGCTCGCCGCGCGCGGCGCCGAACGCCAGGATGCGGGTGAACTCGTGGCCGCGGCGCTGCTGCAGCAGCGGGCGCACCGTTCCGGCCTGGAGGCCCGTGGGGGCGTCCGCCGGGGTGGTCGGGTCGGTCATGCGCTTGCGTCTGCTTCCTGGCCCGCGCGCTGCAGCAGGTCGATCGCTGCAGGCAGGTCGTCGGGGGTCTTGATGGCGACGGTCGGCGTGCCGCGGAGTCCGCGCTTCGCCAGGCCGACGAGGGCACCGGCGGGTGCGAGCTCGATGATGCCGGTCACGCCGGCGGTGGAGAAGGACTTCATGACCGCGTCCCAGTGCACGGGGCTCGCGATCTGCTGCACCATCAGGTCGACGAAGCGGCGGCCGTCGTCGACCCGGGAACCGTCCGCGTTCGTCCAGATCGGCAGCGTCGGGTCCTGCACCGTGGCGGCGGCCGCCACCGGGGTGACACGCTCGACGGCGGGGGCCATGTACCGGGTGTGGAACGCACCGGCCACGGCGAGCGCGATGACGCGGGCCTTGGCGGGCGGGTCGGCGGCGAGGGCCGCGATGGCGTCGGCAGCACCGGCGACGACGGTCTGGCCGCCGCCGTTGTGGTTCGCGGGCACGAGACCGTGCTCGGCGAGGGCTGCGGCGACCGCGTCGGCGTCGCCACCGAGGACGGCTGCCATCGACGTCGGTTCGAGTGCCGCGGCGTCCGCCATGGCCCGGCCGCGCTCGGCGACCAGGGAGACGGCGGCGGTCGGCTCGAGGATCCCGGCGACCGCGGCGGCGGTGAACTCGCCCACCGAGTGCCCGGCGACACCGCCGACAAGCGCGCGACGGCCCTCGGCCAGCAGGGCGTCGGCGGTGACGAGCCCGGCGGCGACGATCAGGGGCTGCGCGAGCGCCGTGTCCTTGATGGTGTCCGCGTCGGAGTTCGTGCCGTGCTCGGCGATGTCGACGCCGATGGACTCGGACCACTGCCCCACGCGCTCACGAACAGTGGCGTCCTCGAGCCAGGGGGCGAGGAAACCGGGGGTCTGGGAGCCCTGTCCGGGCGCGACGACGACGATCACCGGACAATCCTTGCGTTCCCACCCCGCGGGGCCCGTGTGGGGTTCCCACACGAATCCCCGCGGGACATTGTTGGTTGTCTACCGGCGGGGCGTGATCCGACGGCGACTGGTGGCCGATTCGGACATCGCACCGAGGATGAGTGCCGACTGCACGATCAGGGCGTCACGGGCGTGGGTCGCGTCCCACCCGATGATGTCGGCGACCCGACGCAGCCGGTAGCGCACGGTGTTCGGGTGCACGAAGAGCTCTCGCGCCGTGGCCTCGAGCGAGCGGCCGGTGTCCAGGTAGCACCACAGCGTCTGCAGGAGCTCGGTGGACTGGTCCTTGAGCGGGATGTAGATGCGCTGCACCAGGGCCGAGCGAGCGAGCGGGTCGCCGGCCAGTGCACGCTCGGGCAACAGGTCGTCGGCCAGTGCCGGGCGCGGGACTCCGCGCCAGGCACGCGCGACGGCGAACCCGGCGAGGGCCGCCTTCGCGCTGGTCGACGCGTCGACGACCCCGGGGACCTCGTTGCCGAGCACCAGGTGGCCGTCGCCGAACAGCGGTTCGAGCGCCTGCGCGATGGCCGTGAAGGAGACGGGCTCCTCGCCCTCGGGGACGTCGTCGCGCGGGGTGGCCCGACCGATCACGACGACGAGCCGCGACCCCTGCACGCCGACGAGCACGTCGGCGTCCATGTGCCGGGCGGTGCGCCGGACCTGGTCGACCTCGAGCTGCTTCGGGGCGGTGCCGACGAGCACCGCGACCTCGCCGTGCCCGTGCCACCCGAGGGCCGCGATGCGCGACGGCAGCTCGTCGTCGTACTCGCCCGACAGGATCGAGTCGACCACGAGCGCTTCGAGTCGCGCGTCCCACAGCCCGCGGGCCTCGGCCGCGCGGGCGTAGACGTCGGCGGCGGCGAAGGCGATGTCCCGCGAGTACTTGAGGATCGCCTCCTGCAGCATCTCGTCGTCGGCGGCGCGTTCCTCGACCACGGTGACCACGACGCGGATGAGCTGCAGGGTCTGCTGCAGACTCACCGAGCGCAGGAGTTCACGCGGGGCGGACCCGAAGACGTCGGCCGCGGCGATCCACGGCGTCGACGCGGTGCCCTCGAGCCAGCTGATGAACGAGGTGATGCCGGCCTGGGCGACGAGGCCCACGGCGGAGCGACGCCCCGGTGGCATCTCGCTGTACCACGGGAGGGTGTCCTCGAGCCGCTTGATCGTCGCGGTGGAGAGTTCTCCGGACACCTGACGGAGCCAGGAGAGCGCACGCTCACGCGCGCTCTCCTGGCTCTCGTGGTCCGGGCGGACCGTCGTCACGGGTTGATCAGCTCTCGCCGCCCGCGCTGCCGGTGGTGCCGGCGGTCACGTCGTGCAGACGGTACTTGTCGATCGCCTGCTGGACGAGCGCGCCGTCGACCTTGCCCTGGCGGGCGAGCTGCTGCAGCGTCCGCACGACGACCGAGGGGCCGTCGATGTGGAAGAAGCGGCGGGCGGCCGGACGGGTGTCCGAGAAGCCGAAACCATCAGCGCCGAGCGTGGCGTAGTCGGTCGGCACGAACGGACGGATCTGCTCCTGCACCAGGTGCATGAAGTCGCTCACGGCGACGACCGGGCCCTCGGTGCCGAGCAGACGCTCGGTGACGAACGGCGTGCGGGCCGGCTCGTTCGGGTTGAGGAACGCCTGCTGCTCGGCGGCCACACCGTCGCGGTAGAGCTCGCCCCAGCTCGTGACGCTCCAGACGTCGGCCGACACGCCCCAGTCCTCGGCGAGGAGCTGCTGCGCCTCGAGGATCCACGGCACGGCGACACCGGACGCGAGCAGCTGGGCCTTCGAGCCGTCGTGCTCGCTCGACTTGAGCAGGTACATGCCCTTGAGGATGCCCTCGACGTCGACGCCCTCGGGCTCGGCCGGCTGCACCAGCGGCTCGTTGTACACCGTGAGGTAGTACATGACGTTCGGGTCGGCGTGCTTCGGCGAGCCGTCTTCGTTCGTACCGTACATGCGGTCGAGGCCGGCCTTGACGATGTGGCCGATCTCGTAGCCGTACGCCGGGTCGTACGAGACGACGGCTGGGTTCGTGGTGGCGAGGAGCGGCGAGTGGCCGTCCGCGTGCTGCAGGCCCTCGCCCGTCAGCGTCGTGCGGCCGGCCGTGGCACCGATCATGAAGCCACGGGTCATCTGGTCACCGGCGGCCCAGATGGCGTCGCCGGTGCGCTGGAACCCGAACATCGAGTAGAAGACGTAGACCGGGATCAGCGGCTCGCCCTGCGTCGAGTACGAGGTGCCGACAGCCGTGAACGCCGCGAGGGCGCCCGCCTCGTTGATGCCGACGTGGATGATCTGACCCTGCGGGCTCTCCTTGTAGGCCAGGAGGAGCTCGCGGTCGACCGACGTGTAGTGCTGGCCGTTCGGGTTGTAGATCTTCGCCGACGGGAAGTAGGCGTCCATGCCGAACGTGCGTGCCTCGTCCGGGATGATCGGGACCACGCGGTTGCCGAAGTCCGGGGAGCGGAGCAGGTCCTTCAGCAGGCGGGCGAAGGCCATGGTCGTGGCGACCTCCTGCTTGCCGGAGCCCTTCTTCACGACCTGGTACTTCGAGTCGTCCGGCAGCGTGAACTGCGTGTACTTCGTACGACGCTCCGGCACGTAGCCGCCGAGCGCGCGACGACGCTCGTGCATGTACTGGATCGCCTCGTCGTCGTTGCCCGGGTGGTAGTACGGCGGCGTGTAGGGGTTCTCCTCCAGCTGCGCATCGGAGATCGGGATGCGCATCTCGTCGCGGAACTGCTTGAGGTTGTCGAGCGTGAGCTTCTTCATCTGGTGCGTCGCGTTGCGCCCCTCGAAGCTCGGGCCGAGGCCGTAGCCCTTGACCGTCTTCGCGAGGATGACGGTCGGCTGGCCCTTGTGCTCGGTCGCGGCCTTGAACGCGGCGTAGACCTTGCGGTAGTCGTGACCACCGCGCTTGAGGTTCCAGATCTGGTCGTCGGTGTAGTCCTTGACCAGCTCGAGCGCCTTCGGGTCGCGCCCGAAGAAGTTCTCGCGGACGTACGCGCCGTTCTCGGCCTTGTACGTCTGGTAGTCGCCGTCCGGCGTCTGGTTCATCAGGTTGAGGAGCGCGCCGTCGGTGTCGCGGGCGAGCAGGTCGTCCCACTCGCGGCCCCAGACGACCTTGATGACGTTCCAGCCGGCACCGCGGAAGAACGCCTCGAGCTCCTGGATGATCTTGCCGTTGCCACGGACCGGACCGTCGAGTCGCTGCAGGTTGCAGTTGATGACGAAGTTCAGGTTGTCGAGACCGTCGTTCGCGGCGACCTGGAGCTGGCCGCGGGACTCGACCTCGTCCATCTCGCCGTCACCGAGGAACGCCCAGACCTGCTGGTCCATGGCGTCCTTGATGCCGCGGTTGGAGAGGTACTTCGCCTGCTGCGCCTGGTAGATCGCGTTGATGGGGCCGATGCCCATCGAGACGGTGGGGAACTGCCAGAAGTGCGGCATGAGGCGCGGGTGCGGGTACGACGACAGACCGCCGCCGGCGTGCGACTTCTCTTGGCGGAAGCCGTCGAGCTGGTCCTCGGACAGGCGTCCTTCCATGTACGCGCGGGCGTACATGCCGGGGGAGGCGTGGCCCTGGAAGAAGACCTGGTCGCCGCCGGACGGGTGGTCCTGCGCGCGGAAGAAGTGGTTGTAGCCGACCTCGTACATCGCGGCGCTCGACGCGTACGTCGAGATGTGCCCGCCGACCGCGATGCCGGGGCGCTGGGCGCGGTGCACCGTGATGGCCGCGTTCCAGCGGATCCACCGGCGGTAGCGGCGCTCCAGCTCTTCGTCGCCGGGGAACTCCGGTTCGTTCTCCGGCGCGATGGTGTTCACGTAGTCCGTCGTCGGGACCATCGGCACACCGAGGTGCAGTTCCTTGGACCGCTTGAGCAGGCTCAGCATGATCTCGCGACCGCGCTGGTGTCCGTGGGTCTGGACCAGCCCGTCGAGGGACTCACGCCATTCGGCGGTCTCCTGCGGATCCTGGTCGTTCGCCCCGGTGCTGTACGGGTCCTGGTCGTTCACCGTCACCCTTGACCTCGTTCGTTCTCGTGGTGGTGGACATGGTGGCTCCGGTGGTCGGGTCGCGACCGGCTGGGGCCCCGTCCACTCTAGGCCCCAGCACCGACGGTGATGCTGATGGTGTCGTGGAGGTGGACGGGTGGTTGCATTCGCGTGTCGTCGGCGTAGCATGGCCGATCGTGCACACGTGACCCGCGTGCGCACTGACCCGACGGGCACACCCAACGCCCGAGGAAGAAGCACACGTACCGATGGCACTGGAGATCGGCTCCCTCGCGCCGGACTTCGAGCTCCCGAACCAGTTCGGTGAGCACGTCCGACTCAGCGACTTCCGCGGCAACCGTCCGGTCGCACTCGTCTTCTTCCCGCTCGCGTTCTCGTCGAACTGCACGAACGAGCTCTGCGCCCTGCAGGACAACATGGGGATGTTCCAGGACCAGCGCATCGAGCTGATCGGCATCTCCGTGGACTCGAAGGCGACGCTCCGGTCGTTCGCCGAGACGAACGGCTACGACTTCGAGCTCCTCGCCGACTTCTGGCCGCACGGTGCCGTCTCGAAGGAGTACGGCGTGTTCCTCGAGCAGAAGGGCTTCGCCACCCGCGCGACCTTCGTCATCGACGTGCAGGGCCGCATCAAGGCCTCGATCATCACGGAGCCCGGCCTGCAGCGCGACGTCGCCGAGTACAAGGCGGCACTCGACCGCCTCGCCGCCTGCTCGGCACCCGTCCCCGTCGGCTAGCGTTCCGAACCCCTCCTGAGGCGCGTCCGCGCCGAAGGTCAGGAGGCCCGGTGCACGCCATCGACACCGACCCACGTGGTCACGGGGTCGCCGCTGATGCGTACGCTCCGTACCCGGTGCGCGTCACGCCCGGCGCCTGGGGGCTGAACCGCACGCTCGTGGAGGCCCCGACCGGACCCGTCGTCGTGCACCACCGCGCCGGCCCGGACCCGCTCCTGCTGCTGCACGGCGTCGCCGGCTCCTGGTCGACGTGGACACCGCTGCTGCACGCCGCGGACGGGATCGGCGACCGCGGGCTGGTGCTCGTCGACCTGCCCGGCTGGGGATCGTCGCCGGCTCCGGACGGTCCGCTCGGGCTCGACGCCGTCACCAGTGCCGTGTCGGCCGTCCTCGGTGCGCTGGGCCTCGGCGCGGTCGACGTCGTCGGGCACTCGATGGGCGCGTTCGTCGGGCTGCACCTGGCGGTGGTGGCACCCGAGCGAGTGCGGTCGCTCGCCCTGGTGTCCGGCACCACGGTCGCGACGGCCCATGCGGCTCGGCACCCGGTGCGGGCGCTCGGCACCCTGCCGGCGTTCACCCTGCTGCGCGCGGGCCTCACGGCGACCGGTGGCGCCGCTCGTCCGCTGCTCCGGGGGATCGCGCGGATCGGCCTGTTGCCGCTCGTCGCGGCGCCGGTGTTCACGCACGTGCGACGCCTGCACGCGAGCGTGCTCGAGGCCTTCGTCGAGGAGCTCCGGCCGACCCGCTTCACCGACGCGGCGCGGGCGGCGGGCGGGTACGACCTCCAGCGCTGGCGTTCGGTGTCCTGTCCGGTCACCGCCATCGCCGGGCGGGACGACGTGTTCGCGCGGGTCTCGGACCTGGAGGCCCTGCGGGAGATCGTGCCGCAGGTCCGGACGGTGTTGCTCGACCACTGCGGGCACTTCGCGCACGTCGAGCGTCCCGACGCGGTCGCCAGGACACTCGCCCTCGTCTGACCCGACGTGGATCCGTGTGCATGCGGCGACACCACACGAGTTGTTCGACACGTGGATCGTCGGAACATGCACACGCACCGGATGCGTGTGCATGTGGCGACCGACCACCAGTTGTTCGACACGTGGTTCGTCGGAGCATGCACCCGCACGGACTGCCCGGCGTCCGTGCCGACTCAGGTGTGCACGGGGAACGTCGCGGCGACGCGGGAGCGCACCTCGGCGACGACGGCCTCGCGCATCGCGGGGGAGAACAGCGCGTGGTCACCGTCCTCGACGCGGACGACGGACACCGACCCGCGACGGTCGTCACCGGGGTAGCGCCGGACCGCCTTCTGCCCACCGAGCCGGTCGAACAGGGCGGCGTCCTCCGGGGCGACGATCACGACGACGTCGGTGCCGTGCTCCACGAGCGGACGGACGTGGCCGACGACCCCGCCCATCCGGTCACGGCGGGCGATCCGGTCGCGGACGGCCTTCGGCACGAACCGGTTGTACCGCTCGCGCACCCACATCCGGGTTTCCGAGGGCGCGTCGATCGCGCGGACCCCGTCGGCGTACGAGCCGGGTTCGGCGGGGACACGGCGGTAGTCGTTCGGACTGATCTCGACGACCAGGCGCGGGGCCTCCTCGACGGCGCGGCCCGCGAGCCAGGCGCCGGCGCACATGCCGACGAGCACGAGCCGGTCCGAGGGCGTGGCGAGCGCGGTGACGACGGCGGACTGGTCCTCCACCCACTCCTGCGCGAACAGGAAGCTCCGCTCGTCCTCGTGCACGCCCGTGCTCTCGCCGGTGGCGCGACGGTCGACCCGCACGACGCGGGCGCCGTCGCGGGCGAGGGCCCGCGCGAGCTCGACCTGGTAGTCAGTGGCGCCCACCCGGTGCTCGGCGCCGCCGCTGTGCAGCACGACGACGGGGGCGTCGTGGTGCTGGGCGGACGAGACCGTCTCGATCCCGAACAGTCCCTGTTCACCGAGCCGCACGATCCGCTCGGAGACGCGGCCGTCGACGTCGAGGACCTCGTCGAGGATGGGAGCGGTGACGGGGACCACCGTCTCTGGTGCCCACGTGTCGAGCCAGGCCACGACGGTGTCGATGGCGGTGCCGGGGATGCGGGCGTGGACGCTCGTGCCGTCGAGGAGCTCGGCGCTGCCGGTCACCTCGGTGACGGCCACGCTGCCCAGGCCCTTCGGCGGGTTCGCCCCCGGCCGGACGAGTGCGACCGTGGGCGCGGAGCGCGGTGCGAAGGCGAGGGCCGAGAGCGCGGCGGCCTCGTCGGGGTCGACGTCGAACCCGATCAGGCTCTCGACGCCGTCGACCACACGGTCCGCACCGATCGTGATGGTCGCGAGGGCGCGCTGTCGGCGGAGCCACCCCTTGCCGGACGCCGGAGCGTCCCAGACGACGACACCGTCGGTGTCCGAGGCCGCGTTCGCCGCGACGAGCGCGGCCGAGGCGAGCCCGACGAAGGCGACCTGCTGCACCCCGGTCGTACGGAGCACGGCGGCGGCATGGCGCGCCGACCGGACCTGCGCGTCGGGGCTGGTGTCGGGTGCGCCGTCACCACGTCCCGACGGGTCGTAGCGCACGGAGGCGATGCCACGGGCCTCCAGACGGTCGGCCAGCAGGCGGAGCGTCCGGTACGCGATGACGCCCTCCTGGCCGAGCGGCGGGCAGATGACGACGCCGGCACGGGCGGTTGCCGGCAGCTGGACGGCGGCGCGGAGGGCCGGTGTGCCGGACCAGCCGTGCAGCGTGGTCACAGTGCCAGGGCCGCACGGGCCGACGCCGGCCAGGCGTCGACGTCCGTGCCGTGGGCGGCGAACAGGGCGATGGTGATGCGCTCGAGGCCGAAGGCGAAGCAGGCGCTGTGCGCAACCTCGCCGTCGGCGGTGCGGATGCCGAACGACGCGCCGAAGTGGTCCTCGTGCAGGTTGGCGGAGCTGATCGCGGTGGCGTCGTGGTCGGGGCCGTACACCGGGGTGACGAACTCGAACTTGAGGGCCTGCTCGACCTGGTTGCGGGCGAGCATCTGCCCGACGCGGCCGAAGAACGGGTCGTTCGCGGGGACGACGTCGATCTCGAGCCCGAACGACTCGAGCAGGGCACGCACCACCGGGATGCTGCCGTCGCGGTGGGCCGCGGCCGACGCCGGCGTGCCGATGTGCACGAACTCGTGCATGTGGAAGGCCTGCAGGCGCATCGGGTCGAGCGAGGGCTCGCGGCGGAAGGAGTCGCCGAGGATGTCGAAGAACCGGCCCTGCTGCGGCACCGTGTCGCCGACCAGACCGTAGACCGGGTGGCAGACCGCCGGGGTGAGCATGAGGTCGGCCGGTTCGAGGAATGTCTCCCAGCGCTCCCCGCGCTCACGGGCGGCGAGCAGGGCGCGGTGGGTGCGATCGTCGCCGGTGAAGCCGGAGATCGACGCGGCGAGGTCCGGGAAGGACGCGATGTAGTCGGTGCGCTCGAAGGCCGCGAGCGGTTCGACGGGCGGGAACCGGAGGACCTCGGCACCGAGGCCGGCCTGGCTGCGGACGGCCGCGGCGTCGACCGCCGTGTACACCCGCTCGAACACACCCGTGCGGCCGTAGAGCCCGGGGGTGCCGAGGTCGAGGAGCACGCCGCCGGCGAGCAGGCGGGCGCGGAGCGCGGCGCGGGCGGCGTCGAGGTCGGTGCTGGTGCTGGTGCTGGTGGTGCTGGTGGTGCCCGTGGTGGTGCTGGTGGTGCCCGTGGTGGTCACAGGATCACTCCCGTCATGAGTGCGAGGTCGGCGTCGTTCTTGAGGAGACGGTCGTTGCTCACCATGACGGCGGCACCGTGGGCGTCTCGGAGGTGTCGGGCGATGCTCATCGGGCCCGAGGCCGCGTAGCCCGCTATCCCGACGATGCGCAGCGCCTTGGTGACGATGTCGGTGACGCGCTCGGACGCACCGATCTTGAGGGCGTTGGCGGCGAGGGCGTAGGCACTCGAGGTGAGGACGTCCGGGTCGTCGGCAGCAGCGTCGAACCGTTCGGCCGCGTGGCGCACCGAGTCGGCGAGGGCCTGCAGCTCGACCAGGACCTCGGCGAGCCGGAGCGCTCCCGGCGGTGTGGTGCCGATGGCCGCACGCGCCTGCTTCCGCACCGCACTGCGGGCCCGCTCGGTCGCGGACACCGCGATGCCGAGCCAGACCGACGCCCACAGCACGTGCGACACGGGCAGGACCGTCTGTGCCGAGATGGTGGCGTAGTCGTCGTGGAACACCCGGTCGGTCGTGGTCTCGGTGTCGAGGACCCAGCCGTTGCTGCACGTGCCGCGGAGCCCCATCGTGTCCCACGTCGAGGTCTGCGACAGGATCATCGTGTCGGTCCGGCAGATCACGAGGCGTTGGTCCGACGCGGGTGCGTCGGGGTCGCGGCGCGCGGTCACGAACACCGCGTCGGCCTCGGTCGCGTACGAGATCACCGGCGCGTCCTTGCGCAGGCGGATCCAACCGCCGTCGGTGGCTTCGATCGCACATGTGGAACGGCGGGCGTCGCCGCCGACCCCGCGCTCCGTCGTCGCCGAGGCGACGAGCGCGCCGGACCGGACGGCCGCGATCGTCTGCTGCACGCCGGCACCGTCACCGCCGTGCCGCCACAGCGCCATGACCTGGCCCTGGTGCATCGCGAACACCATGCCGGTCGAGGCGCACGCGCGACCGAGCTCGGTCGCGATCGCGGAGAGCTCGGAGACCGTCGCACCCTCGCCGTCGAGCTCGAGCGGGACCGCCGCCGCGAGCAGGCCGTACTCGCGCATCGCGGCGATGGCCTCGCGCGGCGGGCGGGCGTCGCGGTCGACCTCCTCGGCGAACCGCGCGGCGACCTCGGCCACGGCGGCGGCACGCTCGGCGAAGCGGTCGACCACCGACGGCGGGGGGAGGGTCAGGGTCACGAGGCGAGCTCCGCCGCAGCGATGATGGACTCGACGGTGGCGAAGGTCGCGCGGTTGAGCACGGAGTCCGGGAACTCGACGTCGAGTTCGGACTCGACCGCCAGCATCACGTTCACCGTGGCGTGCGAGGTCAGCCCGAGGGCGTACAGGTCGGCGATCGAGGCGACGTCCCACGCGTCCGCGGTCAGTCGGCCGTGGTCGGCGAGGGCGCGGCGGACGGCCCGGTCGGTGGCCGGGTCGGTGATCGTCGCGGTGGTGCTGGAGGGGTTCGGGTCCTGTTCCATGACGGCAACCATAAGGAGGACCGGGCCTCGGGAAACCGCCGTGCGGATGCGTGAAACCGCACGCCGCCCGCACAGCTCTGAGCCGATGTACAGGAATGCGGCGCGTCGGCCCCGTCAGCGCTCGGACACCGCCACCGCCGTGGCCAGCGCAAGCCCGCGTTCGTGGGCCAGGGAGACGGCGATCGGGCCGCACCCGATCGACTCGGCCAGCGCTGCGGCGGACCCGGACAGCTCCACCGTCGGCGCGCCGCTCGCGTCGAGCACGATGGCCACGTCGCGCAGGGGGACCGCCTGCTCGGGTGCCGGTCGGAGCAGCTTCACCACCGCCTCCTTGCCCGCGAAACGTGCGGCGAGGCGCTCCGGGTCGTCGCCGGTGTCGGTCCGCTCGCGAGTGGTGAAGACACGGTCGAGGTACCGCTCACCGTGCGCCGTGATGCCGTCGATGACGTCCTCGACGGCGGCCAGGTCGGTGCCGGTGCGGATGCTCGTCATGGGTGCAGGGTACGCAGCGGTTCTCCACAGCGCATGCCCCGGACGGCATGGGCGTCGGGCGGGGTTCGTATGATCGTCGCCAGGGACCACCGAGGGGGAACGATGGCATCACCGTGGACGGGCATCATCGAGGACGCGCGGCACTACCCGTCGCCGCACAACTCGCAACCGATCGTCGTGCGGGTCGAGGACGACCGCATCGCGACCGTGTTCTACGACCTGCAGAGGGGGTTGCCGGCCGAGTCGTTCGGCATCCCGTTCGGGCACGTGTGCGCCGGGGTCTTCCTGGCGGGGCTCGAGGTCGTGGCGCGTGCGCACGGCTTCACCGTAGTCGAGCGGCTCGACCACGCCGAGATGGACTTCGGTCGTCTGGACGGCGCGGCCGACGACCACCTGCACCGGCTGGGCACGGTCGAGTTGCGTCCGCACGCGGTCACCGCCGACGACCGGGAGGCCCTGGCCGGCTTCCTCGCGCGGCGCACGTCCCGCCGGCCCTACGACGCCACCCTGGTGGACGCGTCGGCGATCGAGGCCGTGGCCGCCATCGCCGCGGCGGCGGGCCAGCGATTCCGTACCACCGACGACCGGGCGACCGTCGACGAGATCGTGCGCGTCAACCAGGAGACCCTGTTCGACGACCTGCAGCACGACGCCGTGCACGAGGAGATCCTGCACTGGTTGCGCTTCTCGAAGCGCCAGGCCGCTGCGAGCGGCGACGGGCTCTCCGCCGAGACGATGCTGATGCCCGGCCCGGTGCTCCGGTTCGCGATGGAGCACCGCGGGCTGTGGGAGGCACCCGGGGTCGGTGCCGTGTTCCGGAAGGTGTACCTGTCGACCATGCGGGGCGTGCGGCAGCTCGGCTGGCTCGAGGGACCGTTCGGCACGCCGGCCGAGTACGTCGAGGCCGGTCGCGTGTTCATGCGGATCTGGCTCGAGTTCTCGTCCAGGGGCGTCGCCGTGCACCCGTTCGGCACCGTCATCACGAACCCGCGGTCACACGCCGCGTTCGTGGAGCGGGCGGGGGTCGACGAGTCCGACGGCCGGATGGCGTGGATGCTGTTCCGCTTCGGTCACAGCGATCCGCCGCCCCTGGCACACCGTCGGCCGGCCGCAGCCATGACCGTCGGGGGTGCGCGGTGAAGCGCGCCGCGGTGTTCTCGGTGGTGTGGGTCGTCGAGACCTTCGTCGCACTGTTCATGCCCCGCGTCGGCACGCACAAGCTCCTGCTCACACCCGGCATCGAGCCGCTCCGCTGGACCCTCGGGCGCTGGCGTGCCTGGCGGACCGCGGAACGGGCGGCGAAGCGGGTGCCCGCGTACCGCGCGTTCCTGGCGGAGGCGGGGCGCGCCTCCCGACTGGACACGCGTGGCGGGATCGCCGCGGCGATCGCCGGGCTGCCCGAGATGGACAAGGACTCGTACGTCAAGCGCTGGAGCATCCCCGAGCGGTGCGTCGACGGCCGGCTGCCACGGCGCGGCGTCGTCGTCGACGAGTCGAGCGGGTCGAGCGGCACGCCGACCAGCTGGGTGCGCGGACCGGACGAGCGGCAGGCCACCCGGCAGCTGCTGCAGCTCGGGTTCTCGCGCACCGCGAAGGACCTGTCGAAGCAGCCGTTCGTGCTGAACGCGTTCTCGCTCGGCGCCTGGGCCACCGGCATGAACGTCACGGCGTCGCTCACCGAGTCGTCGATGATCAAGTCGATCGGCCCCGATCGCGACAAGATCGTCCAGACGATGCGCGAGTTCGGCACCGGATTCACGTACATCATCTGCAGCTACCCGCCGTTCCTGAAGGCGCTGTTCGAGGACGACCGGCTCGACTGGAGCGAGTACACGATCGTCGCCGCGTTCGGTGGCGAGGGCATCAGCGAGAACATGCGCGCCCACATCGAGCAGTACGCGCAGGCGGTGCTCGGGTCGTACGGCGCGAGCGACCTCGAGATCAACCTCGGCATCGAGACGCCGTTCAGCGTGCAGCTGCGCCGGGCCATCGCGGCCTCGCCCGAGTTGTCCACGGCGCTGACGAAGCAGGCCGAGTACGGCGTGCTGCCGATGGTGTTCCAGTTCAACCCGTTCGGGTACCTGATCGAGACGAACGACCTGGGGGAACTCGTCGTGACGATCGCCCGGTCCGAGAACATCAGCCCGCGCATCCGGTACAACATCCACGACCGCGGACACGTGGTGCGGATGAAGGAGCTGCGGTCCGTGCTGCGGGCGACCGGGCACGCGGCGTTGGCGGACGAAGCCGAACTCGACCTGCCCCTGCTGTTCCACTACGGCCGGTCCGACCTGTCCGTCGACTACAACGGGGCCGTCGTTGCGCCGGACGTGGTGCGGGACGTCGTGTACGGGGACCCCGAGCTGCTCGAGGCGGTCGAGAACCACCGCCTGATCAGCTACGAGGACGACCGCGGTGACCGCCAGCTGCACATCGCGTTCCAGCTCGCCTCGGGCGCTGCCGACTACGACGCGGACGCCGCGCGCGGGGCCGTCATCGCCGAGCTCCGCCGCTTGAACAAGGACTTCTCGAACGCGATCCGGACGGCACCGCCCGGCACGCTGCCGACGGTGGCGTTCTACCCGTACCGGACGGGGCCGTTCCGCGAGGACGGCAAGAAGCTGAAGAACGAGTACGTGTGGCAGTTGCCCGCCGGGTCGGTCGCGCAGTGGGACCTCGACCTGTCGTGGATCGCTGCGAAGGAGGCGTGACGCGGGTCAACGGACCGCTTGGTCCCCCCTCCCGCCCGGCACCGAGCACCCCGACAGCAACAGGAGGGTCGCCGCCGTGACCACGGCGACCCTGACCCTCACCAGCGGTCGTGCACGCTCGCGCGGAACCACGTGTCGTACAGGTCGTGCACGGTGGCGTCGAGGCCCTCGATCGGCGGCAGGTCGCCGGCAGCGGCGTTCGACCGAGCCTGCTCGGGGTTGCGTGCACCCGGGATCGCCGCGGTCACGCCCTCCTGCGCGATGATCCACGCGAGCGCCGCCTGCGGCACCGAGACGGCGTCCGGCAGGGACGCCGCGAAGGTCTGCGCCGCGCGCACCCCGTCGTCGTAGTCCACGCCGCTGAAGGTCTCGCCCTGGTCGAAGGCCTCACCGTGGCGGTTGTAGTTGCGGTGGTCGCCCTCGGCGAACGACGTGTCGGTCGTGTACTTGCCGGAGAGCAGCCCCGAGGCCAACGGGACGCGCGCGAGGATGCCGACCCCTGCCTCCAGGGCGGCCGGCAGCACGCGGTCGAGCGGCTTGAGACGGAAGGCGTTGAGGATGATCTGGACGGATGCGACACCGGGCCGGGCGATCGCGGTGAGCGCCTGATCCGCGTTCTCGACGCTGACGCCGTAGGCGGCGATCGAACCGTCGGCGACCAGCGCGTCGAGGGCGTCGTAGACGGCACCGTCCTCGTAGACCGGGGTCGGCGGGCAGTGCAGCTGCACCAGGTCGAGCATGTCCTGACCGAGGTTGCGACGCGAGCGGTCCACCCAGTCACGGAAGTTCGCACCCACGTAGTTCTCGGGCACCTGATCGGCCCGGCGACCCATCTTCGTCGTGATCGTCAGCGGGACGTCAGGGTTCGCGGTCCGCCACGCTCCGATGAGTTGCTCGCTCCGGCCGTCGCCGTAGACGTCGGCGGTGTCGAACAGGGTGACGCCGGACTCGACGGAGGCGTCCATGACGGCGTTCGCTTCGGCTTCGCTGACAGGGCCCCAGTCACCGCCGAACTGCCAGGTGCCGAGACCGATGGGGGAGACGGAGCGGCCGGTACGGCCGAGGGTGCGACTCTGCATGTGGCCGAGCGTAGTCACGGTGTGCGACGGGTGCTTCAGCCTGATGGCCCAGGCTGCGGCTGCGGCTGCGGCTGCGGCTGCGGGTGCGGGCGCGGGTGCGTCAACCCTGTGGCGCGACCCCGCGGCGGAGGAGCGCGCGGGCGGCGCGGGCGCGGGGGATGACCCAGACGGCCGCCCAGAGCGCCATCGCGCTCCAGAGCAGGATCAGCATCGTCGTGATCAGGGCGCCGTGCTCCTCGTGCATCGACCACGTCATCGCGATCCACAGGACGCCGAGCACGACCTTGCCCCAGCCCGCACCCTCGCGGTCGGCCTGCGCCTGCACGAGCGGGATCCACTGGTCGGCCGGCACACCGGCGGGCACCTTGCCGTCGGCGATCCACTCGCGGACGGCGATCGAGCGCTCGTAGCCGCCTTCCCCTCGCCACGAGCGCCGCTGCAGGACGACGGCGACCGCCGCACCCGCTGCCGCAGCCGGGATGCCGACCGTGACCAGGGCCCTCGTCGTCGCCTCGGTCCACGACGACAGGACCAGCATGGCGAGCACCACGGCGAAGGCCGCACCCGTCACGGCGGCGCCGAGCAGACGGAGCCGCCCGGCTTCGTCGAGGACACCGACACCGTTCACGAGGGAGAGGGTACCTGCGTCGACCACGGCCTGACCCGCTGCGGAGCGGTGCGCGACGCGCACGGGCCGTCGCGGTCGACGATCGCGGCGACGACGGAGCCGGGAGGCGTCGGTCGAGCCGAGAACGTCGTCTCACTGTGAGCGAGTACCCGGGCTCGGCCGTCGGCGTGGCACGTCAGGCACGATCGCTGACGCGACCCCCGTCCGCGTGCACCGTAGAATCGTCGTGAGGGCCTTTAGCTCAGCTGGTAGAGCGCCACGTTTACACCGTGGATGTCGTCGGTTCGATCCCGGCAGGGCCCACGGTGCCGCCGGTGGACTGCCGGTGGTCAACGCTCAACGCCGCTTCCAGAGGGTGCGGAAGGAGCAGCCGCCGAGGGAGCCCTCGGGACACGGCCAGACGGTACCCTCGCTTGCTGCTACCAGCGACGCGAACGCCGGGAGCCGCCGACAACCGAATCGTCTCGCTGTGCACGGCAGAGCCAGACCAATGAAAGGCAACCAGCCGTTATGCCAGCTCTTCAGCACGCGCTCGACATCAAGAAGCCCGCGGCCCTCAAGCGCGGCGCCCTGCGCGTCACACCGCTCGGCGGGCTCGGCGACGTCGGGCGGAACATGACCCTGTTCGAGCACCGTGGGAAGCTGCTCATCGTGGACTGCGGTGTGCTGTTCCCCGAGGAGAGCCAGCCGGGCATCGACGTCATCCTCCCGGACTTCACTGCTGTCCGGGACCGCCTCGACCAAGTCGACGGCATCGTCCTCACCCACGGTCACGAGGACCACATCGGAGGTGTTCCGTACCTCCTGAAGGAGCGCCCGGACATCCCCGTGATCGGGTCGAAGCTGACGCTCGCGTTCATCACTGCGAAGCTCCAGGAACACGGCATCACCCCGGTGACCCGCCAGGTCGCCGCGGGCGACCGGCTCGACGCCGGGCCGTTCGACCTCGAGTTCGTCGCGGTCAACCACTCCATCCCGGATGGCCTCGCCGTCGCCATCCGCACCAGCGCCGGCACCGTGCTGCACACCGGTGACTTCAAGATGGACCAGTTCCCGCTCGACCACCGCCTGACCGACCTCAACGGGTTCGCTCGGCTCGGCGACGAGGGCGTGGACCTGTTCCTCGTCGACTCCACCAATGCCGAGGTTCCCGGGTTCACCACGGCGGAGCAAGACATCGCCCCGGCGATCGACCGGGTGTTCCGTGAAGCACCGAAGCGCATCGTGGTGTCCAGCTTCGCCAGCCACGTCCACCGCATCCAGCAGGTCCTCGACGCCGCCCAGCGCCACGGCCGGAAGGTCGCCTTCGTCGGCAGGTCGATGGTCCGCAACATGGGGATCGCCGCAGACCTCGGTTACCTGCACATCCCGGACGGCCTCGTCGTCGACCTCAAGCAGCTCGGCAAGCTCCCCGACCACAAGAGCGTCCTCATCTGCACCGGCTCGCAGGGTGAGCCGATGGCCGCGCTGTCCCGCATGGCTCGGCGCGAGCACATCATCAAGGTCGGCGAGGGCGACACCATCCTCCTGGCGAGTTCCCTGATCCCGGGCAACGAGAACGCCATCTACGGCGTCATCAACGGGCTCATCCGCTGGGGCGCCACCGTCGTCCACAAGGGCAACGCGAAGGTGCACGTCTCCGGGCATGCCAGTGCCGGGGAGCTGGTCTACTGCTACAACCTCGTGAAGCCGAAGAACGTCCTGCCGGTGCACGGCGAGTGGCGCCACCTCGTCGCCAACGCCGAGCTCGCAGTACGGACCGGGGTGCCTGAGGACCGGGTCCTCGTGATCGAGGACGGCGTGGTCGTCGACCTCGACCGCGGCAGGGCACGCATCGTCGGTCGCATCCCCGCCCCGTACGTGTTCGTGGACGGCACCACCATCGGCGTCGCGACCGAGTCCGCCCTGAAGGACCGTCTCGCCCTGGCCGAGGAGGGCCACATCACCGTCCTCGGCATCTTCGACGAGCCCGCCCAGAAGCTCGTCGACCCGGTCGAGTTCCTGCCGAAGGGCTTCGTCGAGGAAGCCGGCTGGATGCAGCACGCCGAACAGGTCGCGTCGAAGGCGATCGCCGAAGCCGCCGGCCGCGGACACCTCGACGGTGCCGGCGCGGAACGCGCCATCGCCGAGGGGCTCGAGCGGTGGTTCCTGCGCCGTCACCGCCGCACACCGGTCATCACCGCCGTGGTCGTCGACGCCGACTGACAGCGTCGAGCGGGCGACCGGTAGCGGATGGGCTACCGGTCTCCTTCTCCATCTGGCGGATCGTCCGAGCCGGACGGTCCGCGGAGCCGCACGGTCCGCCGAGCCGCACGGTCCGCCGAGCCGCACGGTCCGTCGAGCAGGACGAGGACTGACGCAGCAGCGAGGACAGGCCGGGGCCCGTCCGTCCGTCTACAGCGTCCGCGACGACAGGTCTCCGTCGCCCGTGTCGTAGGTGGTGACCCGCCACGCTGCCTGGCGCTCCTCGACGACACGTTTCAGTTCGACCAGTCGCGGACCGGGATACCCCTCACCGGACTGCTGGACAGCGTCGTAGTAGCTCAGCTTCGTCACGTCGGCCTCAGCACTGGTCAACGTGACGTCGTGCTTCTGCACGAGAGCCAGATCAGTCGCATCGATGAGCGCCTCAACGGCGCTGGTCGAGTCCGCGTCGGACTCTCCGAGCAGGTCCTTCCTGCCAGGGTCCGTACTCCTCACCCGCCAGACCCAACGCTCCGCCACGTTCTCGAGGCGGAGCCCCACGACCGTGCCGCCCACAGCGTCCGATTCGCCGGCCAGGCTCTCGAGCCAGTCCGACGGCCACGCCACCGACGTCGGGATGCCGGTGCTGGGATAGTCCTCGCCCACCGCGCTCGGAGCGGCAGGGAACGACGCGCACCCCGCTGGAGCGAACACCGTCGCGCTCAGCAGAGCAGCCATCATCACGGATCGTCGAACGTGCATCATGTCCCCCTCATGGGAGCACCAGCGTAGACGAGTGGACTCCGCGTCGGAGGCCCGCGGGCGGCCCTGAGGGCGAGCCGCCTCCGGGAGTTCCTCTCAGCGGCCATCGTCCGCGCGAACTCGGGGTCGTTCGCAGTCGTGAGCTCGAGGGAGTCGTCGTGATCGAACCCCGGTGCCGCAGGGCGGAGGACTAGATCTCGCTCAGCGCTTCTTCATCCGGCGCAAGGTCCTTCTGCACCGCGAACTGGGTCCGGTGCAACTCTTCGTACCGCCCACCCACGGCCAGCAGCTCCTCGTGCGTGCCGCGCTCCACGATCGATCCGTCCTCGACCACGAGGATCAGGTCCGCACTGCGGATGGTGGAGAGGCGGTGTGCGATCACCATCGCCGTCCGTCCCTCGAGCGCCTCGCTGAGCGCCGCCTGCACGGCGGCCTCCGACGTGGAGTCAAGGGCCGCCGTCGCCTCGTCGAGGATGACGACGCGCGGCTGGGCGAGCAGGAGCCTCGCGATGGTCATCCGTTGGCGCTCACCCCCGGACAGCCGGTAGCCGCGCTCGCCCACCATGGTGTCCAGCTGGTCCGGCAGCGACCGGATGAGCGGCTCGAGCCGCGCACGGCGGACGGCGTCCCACACCTCGTCGTCGGACGCTTCGGGCCTCGCGAGGCGCAGATTGGAGCGGATGGTCTCGTGGAACAGGTGGCCATCCTGCGTCACCATGCCCATGGCGTGGCGCATGGAGCCGAACGTGACGTCGCGGACGTCCGTGCCTGCCAGGCGAACGGCGCCGCTGTCGACGTCGTACAGGCGCGAGAGGAGCTGCGCGATCGTGGACTTGCCGGCACCGGATGTACCGACGAGGGCAACGGTCTGCCCCGGCTCGATCCTGAAGGACACGCCGTGCAGCACCTCCTCGCCGCCCCGGGTGTCCAGCGTGGAGACCTCCTCGAGGGAAGCGAGGGACACCTTGTCCGCAGACGGGTACGCGAAGCGGACGTCGTCGAACTCGACAGCCACCGGGCCTTCGGGGACGGCGACGGCGTCGGGCTTCTCCTGGATGAGCGGTTCGAGGTCCAGCACCTCGAACACGCGCTCGAAGCTGACCACGGCGCTCATGATCTCGACGCGCGCGTTCGCCAGGCTCGTCAGGGGCACGTAGAGACGGGTGAGGAGCAGGGCGAGGGTGACGACGTCACCGGTGTTCAGCTGGCCGCCGAGCGCGAGCACCCCTCCGAGCCCGTACACGAGTGCCAGGGCCAGCGCGGCGACGAGCGTCAGTGCGGTGACGAAGACGAACTGCAGCATCGCGGTCCTGACCCCGATGTCGCGGACACGGGCGGCGCGGACGCGGAACTCCTCGGCCTCCTCGTCGGGCCGGCCGAACAGCTTGACGAGGGTGGCGCCGGGCGCCGAGAAGCGCTCGGTCATCTGCGTGCTCATGCCCGAGTTGTGGTCAGCAGCCTCACGGCGGAGTGCGGCGAGGCGACTGCCCATGCGGCGTGCGGGGACGAGGAAGACGGGGAGCATGATCACCGCGAGCACCGTCACGAGCCAGGACGTGCTGAGCATGACGGTGAGCGTGAGGATCAGCGCCACGAGGTTCGTGACCACGCCGGACAGCGTGCCGCTGAAGGCCTGCTGGGCACCGATCACATCGTTGTTGAGGCGGCTCACGAGGGCGCCCGTCCGCGTGCGGGTGAAGAACGCGATCGGCATCTTCTGCACGTGGTTGAAGACGGCGGTCCGGAGGTCCAGGATGACGCCTTCGCCGATGCGCGCCGAGTACCAGCGCGTCACGAGTGACACGGCGGCATCGGCCACGGCAACGAGGGCGATGACGACGGCGAGCCAGATGATCGTGGCGACCGCGCCCCGGGCGACGATGACGTCGACCACCCGGCCGGCGAGCACCGGTGTCGCGACCGCGAGGAACGCGCCCACGACGGAGAGGGCGATGAAGACCACCAGCTTGGACCGGTAGGGCACGGCGAACGTCATGATCCGCCGCATGGACTCGCGGGAGATGCCGTGCTTGCCGTCCCTGGCGGTCGAGATCTTGTACAGCGAGCTCCAGGCCGCGCCTTCCATGCTCATTGCAGTTCCTTTCGTGGGCAGCAGCCCGACTGAGACGTCGGGTTGCCCGAACTCGGGCTCCTCCCCAGCGGCGGCGAGCAGGGAGTCAGGATACGGCTCGACCGGCACGCACCGTGCGGGCAGTGTCAGTACGCGGCTGCCGCGGTGTCGCCCGGTGGGCTGTTCAGCGTCGGTTCCGCTGCCATCCCGTGGCGCCGCCGACCGCTCGGCGCCCCGGGTCGCGCTGCGCCAGGCAAGCAACGCGTCCCCGTCAGGAGCGCCGAGATCAGGCCCGGTAGCGGCTCGCCAACTCGGGCGACTGTGCGCTGAACGCGATGAGGTCGGCGGAGAAGACGTTCTGGAGCAGCTCGCCCTGCTCGACGCCGGGAGCGGTGACGCTCTCGCCGAGTTCGATGCCGCGGAGGCTCGCGGTGACGACGTCGGCGGCGCTCATGCGCGGGACAGCACTGAGGTCCATGCCCTGTCGCTCGTGGAACTCGGTCGCGACGACACCGGGGAGCAGCACCTGCACGTCGACCCCGCTGGGGGAGAGTTCGGCGTGCAGCGTCTGCGAGAGCGCCAGTGAGTACGCGAGCGTCGAGGCGTACACGGCACGGCGCAGGCCGACTTGCTCAGAGGTTGCGGGGCCGCTGAACGCGATCATGCCGGCGACGTTGACGATCTGTCCGGTGCCGCGCTCCACCATCCCCGGTGCGAGCGCACGGGTGAGGAGGGTGGGTGCGAGCACCTTCACGCCGACGAGTTCAGCCGCCTGCTCCTGGGGCAGTTCGATGAACGCGCCGTAGTGGGCGACGCCGGCGTTGTTGACCAGCAGTGTCACCGGCTGGTCGCCCACCGCGGTGATCACGTCCTGGATGCCCTGCTGCGTCGAGAGGTCTGCGACGACGGTCCGGACGCGAACGTGCGGGAACTCGGTGGCGAGTTCGTCGAGACGCTCCTGACGTCGACCGACCGCGACGAGATCCGTGCCCTGCGCCGCCAGACGACGTGCGTACTCCCGCCCGATTCCGGACGACGCTCCGGTGACGACAGCCAGCCCGCTCATGGTGTTCCTCCTCGCTCGATGCACCGCGATCAGTGCCCCGGAAGCATCGTGAGGGCCTGCGACCGCTGCGCGAGCAGTTCGTCGTACGTTCCGTCCCGCTCGGCCCAGCGGAGACGCTGGGCGGCTTCGACGATGATCTCGTTCGGGGTGTCCGGACCGCTGATGAGCTGCATCACTTCGTCGAGGTAGTCGTCCAGCGGCAGCGCGGCGGGGTTCATCCCACCCTGTGCCTCGGTGGCGACGGCGGGGGGAACGAGCTCCGTGACGCGGACGCCGACCCCCGCCAGCTGCGGACGGAGTGACTCGGTGTACGCGTGCACCCCGGCCTTCGAGGCGCCGTACGTCGGCATGACCGGGAACGGCAGGTGCGCGATCCCGGAGGTCACGGTCACGATGTCCCCGTCGCGTCGTGCGACGAGATGCGGGGTGAAGGCATCGATGACGCGGATGGTGCCGGTGAGGTTCACGGAGATCGTCGTCTCGGCGGCCGTGAAGTGCTCGGGGTCGCGCAGGTCCTCGGGGATCATGACGCCGGACATCGTGACGACGACGTCGAGCTCGGGGTGGCGCTCGAGGACCTCGTCCCGGGCGCGGAGCACGGAGTCGGGATCCGTGACGTCGATCCGGACGGTCTCGACGTCCGTGACACGGTCCACGGTCCGTCCGCCCACGATGACGGTGCTGCCGGCGCCAGCGAAGCGTCGAGCGAGACCGAGACCGATGCCCGAGGTACCGCCGACGATGAGGACTGTTCGATCGGTGATGTTCATCACGTCTTCTTCCGTTGGTGTGTCCGTCGCCGTTCGTGCGACCTGCCCTCATCGTCGGCGCAGCTGTCCCACCGAGGAAGGTCCCCACTGGTCCGGGGAGTCGCAGGGCCTCCCTCAGCACGGAGATCAGAACTACCGTGACACTCGTGAACGACGACGACGACGGAGCGAACAGGCTGGGCGAGTACCTCCGCGCCCGCCGCGGAACCCTCACTCCTGATCGCGTCGGCCTCACCGCAGGGACCAATCGGCGGGTCCCGGGACTCCGGCGCGAGGAAGTCGCCCTGCTCGCCGGGATCAGTGCGGACTACTACCTGCGACTCGAGCGGGGCCGCGACAGCAATCCATCGATGCAGGTCCTCGAGGCGCTCGCACGGGTGCTGCAGCTGGACGAGGTCGAGACCGCGTACCTGATGACACTCGGAGGCCCGCGTCCGCGTGCTCCGCGGCGACCGCGCGAGGAACACGTCCCGGCGCGACTGCACCACTTGCTCGGGTCCATCGACGCACCGGCGTTCATCGAAGGACGGTACTTCGACGTCCTCGCCGCGAACGCTGCTGCCATAGCCTTCTCACCGCGCCTCAGACCGGGCAACAACCGTCTGCGGTCGCTGCTGCTCGACCCGGAGGAACGCGAGTTCCACCAGCAGTGGGAACAGTCGGTGCGTGCCTTCATCGCACTCTTCCGGCACTCGACAGCGGACGACGTCGACGACGCCCGCGCCATCGAACTCGTCGGCGAGCTCTCGCTCGCGAGCGCTCGGTTCCGTGAAGAGTGGGCACGGCAGGGCGTGAAGAGCTTCAGTGGTGGCCCGGTCCACGTGCAGCACCCCGTCGTCGGTCCGTTGGAGCTCCATCGGGAGAAGCTGCAGGTCGAGGACCTGATCCTCGTCGTCTACTACGCCGACGAGGGCGGTCCGACAGCTGAGAAGCTCCGCATGCTGCAGTCCCTGGCGACGCCGCCGCTGCAGCCCTGAGGCTGCAGCGGCGCCGGTCACGCGCGCATCGTTCGATCGCGCGCAGGATGGACGGACGAACGGACGGACGGGAGGCGCGGTACCGGCTGCACCGTGCCTCCCGTCCGTCCTGTGGTGCGTTCCGGGCGTCAGGCGCCGTCCGGACCGCCGCCGCCACCCATGCCGCCCGAGGCTTCCTGCTGCTCGACGCTGTTCGCGTAGTCGTTGGACGGGTCGCGGTAGATGGTGTGGACGTGCCCCCAGCCGGAGGTGCTGACGCCGTCGACGTCAGCACCGGCGGAACCCTGCTGCGCCTCGAAGGCGACGTACACGTTCGCCCCGGAGATGGAGAAGTTGATCCCGTTGCCGGTGCTCATGTCGTAGGTGGTCTCGCCGGACCAGGCGATGACGGTGTCGTCGAGGGTGGCCTCGATCTCGGCGCGGGTGGTGGCCGCGCTCTCCTCGTCGGCCATGCCGGACCAGTTCGCGATGAGGTCGAGCAGGAGCTCGCGCTGCTCGTCGGTGAGGTCTGCGCCGGTGAGGCCGTCGCCGGTGGTGAAGTCGCAGGTGTCGCCGGGCGCGCACATCGACACGTCACCGGCGGTCAACGTCTCCTGCTGCTCCGCGGTCAGGGAGTCGTAGAACGCGAACGCGTCGGTGTAGATGCCGTCGAACGGCTGGACCTCGTCGCCGTCGGCGTCCGTGTACACGGCGGGTTGCACGCCGAGGTGAGTGGGGGCGAAGGTGATGGCGTCCTCGGTGCCGTCGAGGGTGGCGTTGATGCCCAGGTGGTGGCCGCCGAACTGCACCTCGAAGGCGCTGGTGTCGGACGGGTCGCCGAAGAAGGCGATGTAGTACTGGCCGAGGGAGCTCTCGGTGCTGTTGCTGTTCTCGGCGAGGTACTCGTCGCCGCCGATGATGCTCGTCGCGGTCTCGTACGCGTCATCGCTGAGGAGTGCTTCCAGCACCGCCATCGCGGCGGTCTGCTGCTCCTCGGTCAGGTCGGTGAGGTTCAGTCCGGCGCGCTCGACGAACGTGACGGGGAAGTTCGACCACGAGGTCGTCTTCGTCTCGTCGTCGTAGTCGTACAGCACGGATTCTCGCTGCTCGTCGGACAGGGTGTCGAGGAACGCCTCCGCGGCTGATGCTGTCGCCGAGATGGTCTCGGCGGTGGTCGAGGAGTCCGACGTCGTCGCGGCCTCGGCTGATGACGAGATGGTCGCCTCGGGGGCCGCGGTGGCGGAGGTCGAGCCGGAGGACGTGGTCGAGCCGGACGTGCAGCCTGCCAGGACGAGTCCACTGATCAGAAGCAGGCTGGTCCCGATCAGGATCCGCGGTCGCCGGAAGCGTGTGGTGGGGATGTCTGTGTGATCGCTCATGGCTGGACTCTGGGTGCCGTTCCCGTGAAGCGCCGATGAGGCCGCTTGCACCGTCGGAAGAACGCCGCATCGTCCCGTCGGATCTGTTGGCCTCCGCCGATGGGGTAAGTTCGTGGCGACAGAACCAAGGGAGTTCGTTCACGCGAGGGTGAACGAACTCGTGCAGCTCGATCTGCCACCTCATCGTCCTTCGGTTCGCCTTCTCCCGCATCCTCAGCGGCTCCGCGCCTACGCGCCGTGCGAGAGAGACGAGCAGCGTCCACGAAGGAGAACCATGAGTACCCCCACGTCCGACATCACCGTGCCGAAGGCCGAGACGTCGTCGTCCCTCCCCGCTCGACAGACACCGGCTCCCGGGGGCCAGGTCGGCATCACCATCGCCCTCGCCGTCCTCGGGGTGTTCGTCACCTACGTCCCGATCACCGGCGTCAGCGTGTCACTCGACACCATTGCTCGGGCCACCGGCGCATCCCCCTCTCAGCTCCAGTGGGTGTCCGACGGGTACATCATCCCCATGGCTGCAGCGGTCCTGTCCGCGGGGGTGTTCGGCGACCTGCACGGTCGCCGCCGGGTGTTCTCCATCGGGATGGTCTTGACCGTCCTCGGAGCGATCATCGCGGGCTTCGCCAGTCTGCTGGGCGACAGTGCCGTCTTCGTGCTCTGGGGTGCACAGGCTGTCGCGGGCCTCGGCGCGGGACTCCTGCTCCCCACCACGCTCGCGCTCATCGCCGTCGCTGTGCCCAACCCGGTCGAGCGCGGCAAGTACATCGGCTTCTGGGCAACCGGCATCGTGGTCGGCCTCGCCGTCGGGCCGCTCTTCTCCGGCGCGATCCTGTCGTTCGCCGGTTGGGGCTGGATCTTCGTCCCCTCCGGGGTCCTCGCCGCCGCAGCCGGTCTCTTCGCCCACGTCAAGCTCCCCGAATCGAAGAGCCCCGCTGGGCGGCACCTCGACTGGCCGGGGCAGATCACGGCCACGATCGCCATCGCGGCCTCGATCTACGGCGTCATCGAGGGTGGGGCCCAGGGCTGGGGTTCCCTGGCCGCCGTCGTCGGGCTCGTCATCGGCGGCATCTCCCTCATCGCGTTCGTCGTCGTCGAATCGCGCTCGACGGCTCCGATCATGGACCTCGGACTCTTCCGGTCCGTCTCGTTCAGCGCAGCGGGACTCGCCGCGCTCGTCGCGTTGTTCTCCGTGGTGGGCACCATGTTCCTGCTGAGCCTCTTCCTCGGCGCCGTCCAGCACCTCGACGCCCTCGGCATCGGTGTCCGCCTCCTGTTCGTCTCGGGAGTCGCGACGGTCGTCAGTCCGATCGTCGGCATGCTGTTGGCGAAGGTGAAGCCGATCCTCCTCCTGACCGCGGGTCTGATCCTCAACGCAGGAGCCGTCCTGCTGTTGACCGGGGTCGAGGACGACACCTCCCTGGGGCAGTTCGCCTGGCGCTTGGCGGTCTTCGGCGTCTCGCTGTCGCTGATGCTGACGAGCGTGTCGCTCGTGGCGATCAACTCGGCGCCGTGGAGCCAGGCGAGCATGGCCTCAGCCGCCAACACCGCGCTCCGTCAGACGGGCGGTGCCCTCGGCCCGGCGATCCTCGGCGCGGTGTACATCAGCGACATCGGTTCGGGCGCAGCCCCCGCTGCTGCCCTCCACTCGGCGCTGGTGGTGAACCTGGTGCTGATCCTCGTGTCGGCCGTCGTGAGCGTCATCGCCGTCGTCATCCCCGGCAAGGACCCGAACGCCCGCTGAACCGGGTGCGGGAATCGCGGTCGTCGATCCCACGACCGCGGTTCCGTCCTGGTCGTCGAGGGTGTCGGACACGCGCCGTCGCCCGAGGTGGGCGCATCGGCGCGTGGCCCGACGTCAAGCGGTCTGCGTCAGGAGCCAGTCCCTCGCCGCGGCGATCTGGTAGGCGGGCTGGAAGGAAGCCATGTGCTCACTGCTTCCGCCCATGCTGGACGAGGAGCTGGCGCCGCTGACCTCGAGGACCGACCCGGTCGTGAAGGTGGCGAAGTTCGCGCTGTCACCAGAGGCGAGGAGATCGCTCACCGTCGACTCGATCTCCTCGGAGGACCAGGTCGCGTCGACGCTCGCCGTGCCGTACCCGACGTCCGCGTCCTTCAGGATCGCCTGCACGTCGGTCTGCCCCCCGGAAGCGTTCTCGTCACCACCGGCGGCGAAGTACACGAAGTTCTCGTCCGCGAGTCCGTCGAGCGTGCTCGGGTCCCACTGCCCGGAGACGATCATCTCCGCGGCGAAGAGGTCGGGGTGCTCCGCCGCCAGGTACATCACCGTCATCGCTCCCATGGACTGCCCGGTGCCGTAGACCCGGTCGGTGTCGACGCTGTACTCGTCCTCGATGGAGGCGAGCAGACGAGCCGTCATCTCGACGGAGTCGGTCGTGGTGTAGCTGCCGTGGTCGTCCAGGATGACCTCGGGGTACTCGGGGACGACCACGATGCTCTCCTGGACCGCCTGCTGCTCGTCACTGGCCCAGATGAGTGCGCCGTACTGCGAGAGCGGTGCCGTCACGTCCTGGCCGACGAGGCTGGAGTCGGCGATGTAGAGGACCACCGGGTAGGTCTTCGACGAGTCGTAGTCGTCCGGCAGGAAGATGTTGTACGGCAGTGATCCGCCGGTCTCCGAGTCCGAGTAGGTCTCCTGCTCGAACTTGTCGGTCACCTCGGCGACGAGGGTCTCCAGCGAGGGGCTCGTCGAACTCGCCGTGCTGGACGAGGACGTCGAGGAATCGCTGGGGGTCGCGCTGGAGGTGGCACTCGGCGTCACCGAACTCGCGGCGCTCGACGAACCGCTTCCGGCAGAGGCGCTGGACTCGCTGGTGCTGCAGGCGGTGAGGCCGGCGGGCATCAGGACGGCTGTGATCGCAGCGGCTGTGCCGCGCTTGCTGATGTTCGTCTTCATGGGAGCCATGCTGTGGAGGCCTCCTGGTCGGAGCCCCGCGCACGGCTGTGACGCGTCTAAGAGCTCCCGATGACCGCCTGCTCACCGGGCCCGTTCGCCGCTGCCGGGGTCATCACGTCGTCACCGCTCAGGTGATCGAGAGCCCGGCGATCAGTTCCTGCACCCGCGCCCGCACGTCGTCGCGGATCGGTCGGACGGCGTCGAGGTCGAGCCCTGCCGGGTCGGTGAGGTCCCAGTCCTCGTAGCGCTTGCCGGGGAACACCGGGCACGCGTCCCCGCAGCCCATGGTGATGACGACGTCCGCAGCGCGAACGGCATCGGTGCTGAGCAGGGCGGGCTGCTCGCTCCGGATGTCGATCCCATCCTCGAGCATGGCCTCGACGACCACCGGGTTGAGCTGGTCGGCCGGTTCGGAGCCGGCGCTGCGGACGTCGACGCGGTCCCCGGCCAGGCGCTGGAGGTACCCGGCGGCCATCTGGGATCTGCCGGCGTTGTGGACGCAGACGAACAGGACTGTGGGCATGGCGGGATTCCGATCAGAGGAGGACGGCGCCGAGCAGGCCGGCCCCGATGACGACGGCCCACGGGGGTGCGGACCAGTGGACGAGGGCGACGAACGCCGCGACGGCGAGGGCGAGTGCGGTGACGGATCGGACGCCCTCGGTGAGGACGGGATCCCAGAGTGCCGCGGCGAGGAGTCCGACCACGCCCGCGTTCACACCGGCCAGCACCCTCCGAGCCCACGGCAGGCCGCGCAGCCTGTGCCAGAAGGGCAGCGCGCCGACGACGAGGAGCGCCGCGGGCAGGAAGATCCCGACCAGCGCCACGGCGGCACCGACGAGGCCCGTGGGGCTGGTCTCGCTGACGGCACCGAGGTAGGCGGCGAAGGTGAACAGCGGACCGGGCACCGCCTGCGCGGCGCCGTACCCGGCGAGGAAGTCGGCCTGCCCGGCCAGGTGGGTACCGACGGTCTGCGACTCGAGGAGCGGCAGCACGACGTGTCCGCCGCCGAACACCAGGGACCCGGCCTGGGCGAAGACGCCGAACAGGCGGACGGCGCCGGTGCCCGCGGCTGCGACGGGAGCGACCACGAGGAGGACCGCGAACGCGCCGAGCGCAGGGACCGCGACCCAGCGAGGGATGCGCACGACCATCCCCGAGTTGCCGTGGTCAGCCGTCGAGCGCACCACGCCGCGGAGCCACACCGCGCCGATCACCCCGCACCCCGCGATGGCACCGACCTGCGCCGCCGGCCCGGGGACCAGGAGCACCACGACCGCGGCGGCTCCGGCGATCGTCGCGCGACGGCGGTCCGGTGTCAGCGACCGAGCCATCCCGAGCACCGCCTGCGCAACGACCGCGGCGGCCGCTGCCTGCAGGCCGAGCAGCCACCCGGCACGGGCGACGTCGGGTGACCCGCTGACCAGCAGGGCGAACGCCACGAGGAGCACCGCGGACGGCAGCGTGAAGCCGCACCACGCGGCGACCAGCCCGAGCAGCCCGGCACGCTGCAGCCCGAGCGCCATCCCGACCTGGCTGGACGCCGGCCCGGGCAGGAACTGGCAGAGCGCCACCAGGTCGGCGTACGCGTCCTCGTCCAGCCACCGGCGCCGGACCACGAACGCCTCGCGGAAGTACCCGAGGTGCGCCACCGGGCCGCCGAACGAGGTCAGCCCGAGCCGCAGGAACACGACGAACACCGACACGACGGACGAGCGAGCAGCCGGAGGGGCCTCGCTGCTCGTCACCACCCGCTCATCTTGACGGTGGCAGATGGTTCAGTCAACATTGAATCAATGAACGTCCGGGAGCAGGACCTCGAGCAACGTGCCGCCCAGCACGCCGCGCTCGGCGACGTCGCGCGGCTCGCGATCGTCGACCTGCTCGCCGCCTCCGATGCCAGCCCGAGCGAGCTCCGCGCAGCGCTCGGAGTCGCCGCCCCGCTGCTCGCCCACCACCTCC
This sequence comes from Curtobacterium sp. VKM Ac-1376, assembly GCF_015351025.1. Lineage (GTDB taxonomy): Bacteria > Actinomycetota > Actinomycetes > Actinomycetales > Microbacteriaceae > Curtobacterium. The sequence continues at coordinate 51,223 of NZ_JADKRV010000013.1, forward strand.
GCGTCCTCGAACAGGCCGGGCTCGTCGCACGACGGCGGTCCGACGGCGACGGACGGCGCAGCTACCTGCACCTCGAGCCGTCCGCCGCACCCCACGGGTCGGCCGCTCCGCAGCGCCCCGTGTCCCGCGTGCTGTTCGTGTGCACCGGCAACTCCTCGCGGTCGCCGCTGGCAGCGGGTGTCTGGGCAGAGGTCAGCGACGTCCGCTCGGAGTCCGGCGGGACGCGTCCCGCGAAGGCGATCGCACCCGGCGCCCTCGCCGTCGCCGCCCGGCACGGGCTCGACCTCGGCCACCACGTCCCGCGGTCCTTCCGTGGACTCGTCGCCGACGGCGACCTCGTCGTCACCGTCTGCGACCGCGCCCACGAGGCCATCGACGACGGCGACGCCCTGCACTGGTCGCTACCGAACCCCTCGCGCCTCGGTACCCCCGAGGCGTACGAGGACACCTACGCGGAACTCCGGTCCCGCGCCACGGCGCTCGCCGAGCGCCTCGCCGCCTGACGCGGCCCCACGAGCTGGACGCCCCGATGAGATCCCCCCTCCTCATCGGGGCGTTCTTCACGCATCCTGCACATCCTGGGTGCACCGGGGCCGACACCGACGTACAGTCGCCGGAAGCTACCCCGCGGAACCCTATCCGCGGGTGCCCGACCCCCCGTTACCGGGCTGGCCTCGTCATGACCACAGCGTCGAACCCGACGGCGTCGTAGCGCGAGGACGTCTGCTCCTGACCCGAACTCGTGGCAGACGTCCTCGCACCTCACCGACTACCCTTCGACGGGTCGGCCTGCTCTCGCACCCGAGGACACGCGTACCGACACAGACCACGGGGGACACCATGCACCAACGCGCCATCAGCGCCATCATCGCGACGATCGCACTGGCGGTGACGCTGAGCGGTTGCACGGCATCCGCCTCGACGACGCGAACGGTCACGCCCGAGGCGTTCGAGCGGGTGGTCGTCACAGCGCTCGAGAAGATCTCCGACGCCACCCCGGAGGTCGACTGCGGCGAGGACGACATCGCGATCGAGGACGGCGCCGACGTGCACTGCGACGTGAACACCGCCGGGTACGACGTCGTCTACGACTCGGTCGCCTCGATCAGCACCGACGGCGGCGACGCGTACCACGTCGACGTGCAGGTGGACGACCAGCCGAAGGGCTGATCGCCCGCCTGCACCGCACCGCAGGGCGCAACCAGGGCAGCGCCGGGCGCAACCAGGGCGGTGCCTAGCGGTCCGACGCCTCGACGACGCAGCTCTCGACGCGCTGGGCGGTGTCGGAGTCGGCGCTGAACGAGGACGGCGCATCCGACACAGGCGTCGACTCGTCGGCGATGGCGTCCTTCGCGGGCTCGTTGACCGCGTACAGCGGGCCGTCGAAGTCGTCCGCTTTCGGGTCTGCGGTGGTCGCCCAGACGGTGACCTCGTCGTCGTTCGGGTCGTTGCTGTCGTCCGGCACGATCGTTGCGCCGAGGTACCAGCCGCCGTCGCCCTTCTGGACGTTCGCGAACTCGGCGGTGTCGTGCGGTCCGACCGCCTCGTCGATCATGTCGACCGCGGCGCTCGAAGCCACGTCGCACTGCGTCGACTGCGACTTCTCCTCGGAGCCGGGCACCTTGCCGACCGGGTTGATGTTCTGCGCTCCACCCGGGTCGCAGGCGGTGAGCAGGAGGGCAAGGGTGGCGGCGCCGAACAGCGCCGTGACGGTCTTCGCTCGCGTGGACATGCCGCCGAACGTAGGCGTTCCGTGGTGAGTGGCGATTCAGGAGGAGCGCGCCCCGGCGACGGACGGGAGGCCCGGCGCACGTCGTGCCCCGGGCCTCCCGTCCGTCTGCTTGCCCCGCTACAGGATCGGGGTACCGCCCGTGACGGCGACGCGCGCACCCGAGACGTAGCTGCCGTCGTCGCTGGCGAGCAGGACGTACACCGGCGCGAGCTCAGCCGGCTGGCCGGGACGGCCGAGCGGGGACTGCTTGCCGAACTGCTCGACTTCCTCCGGCGGCATGGTCGAGGGGATGAGCGGCGTCCAGATCGGCCCCGGCGCGACGCTGTTGACGCGGATGCCCCGGTCGCCCAGCAGCTGCGCGAGCGCGGCCGACAGGTTGGCGACACCGGCTTTGGTGACGTCGTACGGCGCGAGGTTCGGCTTCGGGTTGTCGGAGTTCACCGAACTCGAGCCGATGATGGACGACCCGGGGCCGAGGTGCGGCAGGGCCGCCTTGACGAGGTGGAAGTACGCGCTGAGGTTCGTCGCGAGCGTGTGGTCCCACTCCTCGTCGCTGATCTCCTCGATCGTCTCGTGGGTCATCTGGTAGGCGGCGTTGTTGACGAGGACGTCGAGCCCACCGAGTTCGGAGACGGCTTGGTCGATGACCGACCGGCAGTAGGCGGGGTCGCTGACGTCACCCGGGAACAGCACGGCCTTGCGCCCGGACTCCTCGATCCACCGCTTCGTGTCCTGCGCGTCGTCCTCTTCCTCGGGGAGGTAGCTGATCAGGACGTCCGCGCCCTCACGGGCGAAGGCGATCGCGACGGCCTTGCCGATACCGCTGTCGCCGCCGGTGATGACAGCGCGCTTGTCGGTCATCTTGCCGGAGCCGCGGTAGGACTCCTCGCCGTGGTCGGCCTTCGGGGTCAGTTCCTGTTCACTGCCCGGGGGCTGCTGCTGGTCCGTCATGTCACTCCCTGTGGTCGGTTTCCCTTGACCGCCCCGATGGTCGGCGACCGCCACTGAACGCCGGTTCAGACATGCGGGCGCTGGGGATCTGCTGGCCCGTCGTCCGCCGCCCCGCTCGTCAGGTCCGAGCGGGTGTCAGCGTGGATCGCGTCGTCGTGCTCGAAGGTCAGCGCGGAGGCGCGCAGCCGCGCCACGAACTCGACGTCCTCGCGCTCGAGCTCGTCCTCCTCGGCGTCCTCGACCACGAGCTGACTCGATGGCCCGATGAGCACCTTCGTGGTCGTCATCGTCCCGTCCGCTGCGACCGCGGGGACCGCGACGGTGTCAGCCCGGTTGCCGCCCGCGAGCGCCGCCGCGTACTCGATGACCGCGTCGGCGACGTCGTCACTCGTCAGGATCGTGGAGCGATCGTACTGGATGTGCTTCATGTGTCCGGCCTCCAAGGACACAGCCAACAGGCCGCTTGCTGGTCGCCGTACAGAAAACGCGGCGCGTCGCGCATTGCGCGGAGGTCGACATGCCGGGAGGATCAACACGTGCCCGAGATGATCCACCGCGTCCAGCGGGAGACCCAGACCCACGAGCCGTCCGTCGCGGCCGAGGCGATGGCACGGACGCACATCACCCACGGGCTCTCGGTGGAACCGACGGGGTCCGAGTTCGTGTTCGAGGAACGGGTGCGCGGGTCTGATCTGCTCGCGCTCGAGTCGACGCGGTCCACCGCTGTGGTGACCGGGGTGATGGAGCCCGGCAGCGCGATGATGATCCTCTGGATGAAGTCCGGGTCGGGCCACCTCGACGACAACCCGCTGAAGATCGGTCGACCCGTCCTCTTCCGGCAGGGCCCGCAGCGCTTCCGGTGGATCGACTGCACCAAGGACGTCCTGCGCATCGACCGCGCGATCGTCGAGCAGGTCGCGGCCGAACGCGGCGACTGGGCGCCGGGACCGCTGGAGTTCCGCCCGCGGCACGTGCCCGAGGGTCCGACGTTGGCTGCCTGGTGGCTCATGGTCCGTTCCGTCGCGGAAGAGGTCCTGCGCGGTCCCGACGAGGTACCGGTGGAGCGCGAGCGCGAGCTTGCACGGTTCGCGGCGGGCGGCCTGCTCACCGCGATCCCGCACTGGCCGGTGGGGCAGCACGAGCCCCCGGTGGTGGCCGCGACAGCGCGGTTCGCCCGTGCCGAGGCCTTCCTGCTCGACCACGCGACCGAGCAGATCACCGTCGAGGATGTCGCCGAGGCCGCGGGACTCAGTGTCCGCGGGGTGCAGGCGGCGTTCCAGCGGCACCACGGGATCACCCCGACGATGTACCTGCGGCGGATCCGGCTCCTGCTCGCCCGCGAGCAGCTCGAGGCCGGTGACGGACGGAGCGTGGCGGAGATCGCGCGCGCGACGGGCTTCGCACACCTGGGCCGGTTCGCCGGCAGCTACCGTCAGGAGTTCGGTGAGCTGCCCCGGCAGACCGCATCGACCGCGCGCGAGGACTCCCGCGTCTAGCACCGCGTGGCCCCGCAAGAATCCCGCAACCGCCCGTCGCCCAGCCGCCCGACACCCCGGCGCCGTCCTACGTTGTCGCTGAACGCCAGACTCTCCGACACGATGACTGGAGGCCCGATGGCCGACTCAGCAGCACCACCCGTCCCGACCCCACCCGCGGCGGTGGCTGCGCCGTCGACCTTCGCCCGCCGGCTCGTCGAGGACGCTGCCCAGGCCCGGGAACACCTCGTGCTGACCGCACTGCTCGGGTCACCGCTCCTGCCGCGGATCGTGCGGCGCGCACTGCTCACAGCGGCCGGCTCGCGCGCAGGGTCGGGCCCCGGTGCCGGGTTCTCGCTGACAGGGAACCCGCGGCTCCTCACGATCGGCCGAGGCGTCTTCTTCAACCGCGGCGTCACCGTCGAGGCCGTCGCCCCCGTCACGATCGGCGCGAACACGGCGATCGGGATGCAGGCCCTCATCATGACGAGTCACCACGACATCGACGCCGAGGGCCGATGGAGCGACGTCGCGACCGGGCGCCCGGTCGTGATCGAGGAGCACGTCTGGATCGGGGGTCGAGCGACGATCCTGCCCGGAGCCCACATCGAGCACGACGTCGTGGTGGCGGCCGGCGCAGTGGTCGCGGGGCGTCTGCTCGCGCACGGCGTGTACGCCGGAGTGCCGGCGAAGCGTATCCGTGAGCTGGCCCCGACGGCGCGGCCAGCTGCTTCCGACGTGACCGTCTGACGGCAAGGCGGCGCGGGCGGCCCCGCCACGGGCCTCCAGACCGCGGCGCTTCCGCCGCGACGTCCGCTCTGACACCATGATCACGACGCGGGCGACGGCGCCCGCGCAGGACGAGGGAGACCGTGATGACCGTGCGCCTCAACCCCTACCTCGGGTTCCGCAGCGGAGCCCGAGACGCGCTGGAGTTCTACCATTCCGTCTTCGGCGGGACGCTCACCATCGGTACGTACGGCGAGGCCGGGATCAGCCAGGATCCGGCTGAGGCCGACAAGGTGATGCACGGGCAGCTCGACGGCGAGGACGGTCTGCTGCTCATGGCGTCCGACGCGCCGGCGGGCATGCCGACCCCGACCGAGAGCAGCATCTCGCTGTCGCTCAGCGGTGACGACCACGAGACGTTGACGCGCCGGTGGAACTCCCTGGCTGAGGGCGCGTCGGTCATCGAGCCGCTCACGACGGCACCGTGGGGCGACACCTTCGGCATGCTCACCGATCGCCACGGGGTCACGTGGATGGTGAACATCACCGGCGCGGGGAACTGACCAGCGCCGAACCGACTCGCGCCGGCACCGGCCGACGCGGCACCCAGCAGCGGACCTGCTCGGCGTACCGGCGGAAGTCGTCGCCGAAGCGTTGCTCGAGGTCGGCCTCCTCGAGCGGACGGACGATGCAGTTCCAGACGACCGACCCGGCGATCGCGTACACGACCACGAGCCACGACGACAGCATCAGGCCGACGGCGACGCCCTGGGTGATACCGGCCAGTGCCATCGGGTTGCGCACCGAGCGGTACGGACCGGCCACGACGAGCCGGTTCGCCGACGCCGAGGGCAGCGGCGTGCCGGCGCCCTTCGTCGACATCGCCGAGGCTGACGCGATGCCCAGGGCGCTCGCGAGCAGGAGCACGACGGCCCCGAGCACGAACAGGCCGGAGCCCAGGGGAGTGGGGAGCGTCGGGTGGAGCCGCCAGCGGTGCTCGGCGAACGCGTTGACGAGCGGGAGGACCCCGAGGAACAGCCCCCAGAACACGACGATCTGCACCACCGTCGCGGCGACGTGACGGGACAGCGGGGCATCCGCGTCGGCGACCTGCAGCCGGAGCGGGCCGGAGGTCAGCCACTCGGTCGGGATCCGCCCCAGCAGCACCAGGGCCGACGCCAGTATCGAGCCGACGGCAGCGGCGAGCATGACCAGCACCCCCGCGCCGGCCTCGCCGGTGACGGTGGCCCAGACGGCGAGTCCTCCCAGGACCAGCACGGTCCAGGCCGCCGTGACGAGCGCCGCCGCCCGGACGCCCGCCGCGGCGAGGGCCGAGCCAACGACGAACAGTGGGACGTCCAGGACGGCGACGAGCACCGGGTCGAGCGAACCGAGCGTCGCCGTCCGCACCCAGGGCAGCGTGGGCACGGCGGTCCACCAGGCCGCTCCGCCGACGGCTTGCAGCGCGTAGTACAGCCGGCCCCAGGACATGGGTGCACGGTAGCAGTGCGACGCGCTGCTGCCGGATCAGTCCTGGCGGTTGATCTGTCCGAGCCAGCGTCCGAACGCCGGCGTGCGGTCCTCGTGCAGCGCGGAGAGGACGGGCTTCGGCAGGCACGTGCGCTCGTCGTCGATCGCGGCGCCGGTGCTCTTGTGGAGTTCGAGGCTCATGGTGGGCTCCTTCGTGGTCGGTGCAGAGTTCGACGCCGGGCGGGTCCGTTCCATTCCCGTCGGGTCGAACTGTCCCGCTGCGACCATGTCGATGAGCGGCGGCGTGACCGAGTGGTGGTCGCAGTTCCCCATCCGGACCGTGAGGTTCTTGAGCATCGCCTCGCCGGTCGGGTAGTGCTGGGTCCTCGGCGTTGTAGTTGTAGTCGACGACCTCGCAGCGCGGCACTGACGACGTCGGGCACAATGGACGGCGTGAACGAGACGGGCATGCCGCGCTTCCGACGGATCTGGTCGACGGTGCAGGTCGGCGTGCTCGCCGTCGCAGTGGCGTTCTGCGTCGTGATGCTGGTGATCGGACAGGGCAAGCTCGACCGGGTCTACGCCGTCGCCGCCGTGTTCTTCGGTCTGGCGCTCGTCGGGCACAGCACCTACCTGTGGCTCGTCGCCCGGAGCAACCGTCGCGCCTGACCGCTCGGCTCGACCCCGTGCTGCCAGCACGGGTCAGCCGAACCGCAGGGCGAGCGGGACGAGCAGTCCCGCCACCCACACGAGCACCATCACGAGGGCCGCGGCCGCGATGAACCGCCGGCGACGGCGGAGCTTCGGACTCCGCTCATCGCCCCACATCTGCGTCCGCACGAGCACCCGGTTCGCCTGCTCGACGACCCGCCGCACCTCGGGGTCCTCCAGGTCGAGCGTGCCGGCGCGGGCGTGCTCCGCGATGACCGCGGCTTCGTCAGCGGTCAGGTCGTCCTTGCGCATGCCCCATCTTCGCACCGGGCGGAGGGGTACGCCCCGGCTGTACGGCGACGGACCACCGACGGGTACCAAGGATGCATGGGACATCGGTACCGCGGGAAGATCGTCGTCATCACCGGAGCATCGAGCGGCATCGGGAGGGCCGCCGCACACGAGTTCGCCCGGCAGGGCGCGACCCTCGTGCTCGCCGCGCGCGGGCACGACTCCCTGGAAGCAGCGGCGGCCGAGTGCCGGAAGCTCGGCGCCGAGACGGTGGCGATCCCGACCGACGTCGCGGACGAGCACCAGGTCAAGGACCTCATCGGTACCGTGACCACCCGCTTCGGCCGCATCGACGTCTTCGTCGGCAACGCCGCCCTGTTCGTGTACGGCCTGTTCGAGCAGACGCCCACCGAGGCGTTCAAGCGCGTCGTCGACACGAACCTGTACGGCCACCTGAACGCGATCACCCACCTGCTGCCGCACTGGAAGCAGCGCGGAGCGGGCACCTACGTGCTCGTCGGATCGATCCAGTCGCTGCTGTCGGCGCCGTACCAGTCGGCGTACGTCACGAGCAAGCACGCGGCGCTCGGGCTGGTCGACGTGCTCGGCGACGAGTTCGCCGGCACCGGCATCGAGTTCACCGCGCTGCTGCCGTCCACGATCGACACACCGATCTACCAGAACGGCGCCAACTACACCGGCAAGAACTCGCACCCGTTGCCGCCGACGGTGTCCGTCGAGCGGGCCGGCCGTGCCGTGGTGCAGGCCGCCACGCACCCGAAGCGCTACCGCTTCGTCGGCCGCATCCAGGCGTCTCTCGTGCCACTGCAGTACGTGTTCCCGGGCCTGTTCCACAAGATCACGAAGCCGATGGTCGAGACCTTCGCCCTGCGTGGCACGGGTGCTCCGACCGACGGCAACCTCTACGCCCCGGCGGACGCCGCGAACGCGACGAACGGTGGCTGGGTCGCGAAGCGGCGGCGCGTCACGCGCCCCCTCGTGTGGCTCGGCGCGCTCGCTGCGGTCGCGGCCGTCGTGCTCGGCCGCTCGCGTCGGTAGAGGCACCCGGTGACGGACGGGAGGCCCGGTGCCAGCTGGCACCGAGCCTCCCGTCCGTCTGTGCACACGTGCGAAACCGTGCGTACCCACCGAAACCGGGCGTACCTACCGGAACCAGGCGTACTTGCACGAAACGGGCGTACCTGTCGTGTTCCTCGTGGCAGGTACGCCCGATCTCGCTTGGTACCGCAGCCGTCCTGGGATGGAACGGGCGGCTAGAAGAGCGTCGCGCTCGCGCGGCGGGCGCCCTCGCCCAAGGACTCGAGCTTGGCAGCGGCGATCTGCGGGTGGACGCGGCCGCCGAGCCCGCAGTCGGTGCCGGCGATGACGCGCTCGCGGCCGACGACCGATGCGAAGCGCTCGATGCGCTGCGCGACGAGGTCGGGGTGCTCGACGACGTTCGTGGCGTGGCCGACGACACCGGGGACGATGACCTTGCCGTCGGGCAGCGTGACGTCCTGCCACACGGTCCACTCGTGCTCGTGGCGGGCGTTCGCGGCCTCGAACGAGTAGGCACCGGCGTCGATCTCGAGCATGAGGTCGACGATGTGGCGGAGCTCGATGTCGGTGGTGTGGGGGCCGTGCCACGAGCCCCAACAGAGGTGGAAGCGCACCCGGCTGGTGTCGAGGCCCTTCAGCGCGTGGTTGAGCGCCTCGACGCGGATGCGGGTGAACGCCTGGTAGTCCTCGATGCTCGGCTCGGGGTTGATCTGGTCCCAGTTCTCGGCGATGGAGGGGTCGTCGATCTGCAGCACGAGGCCGGCGTCCAGGATGGTCGCGTACTCCTCGCGCAGGGCGTCGGCCCAGGCCCAGATGTGCTCTTCTTCCGTCGCGTAGTACTCGTTCGCGATGCGGGCTGCGGAGCCGGGGGAGAGCGCGGTGATGAAGCCGTTGTCGGCGCCGGCGGCCTCGACGGCGTGCTTGAGGTTCGCGGCGTCGGTGGCTGCGGCCTCGCGGCCGGTGTAGGTGATCGGGCCGGTCGTCGTGGGGAACGCGGTGGCGTTCTTGCCGGTGCCGATGCCGGAGTCGGGGTCGGTGTAGGCGTCGTGGAAGGTCGTCCAGTCGCGGCGGTCGGGGAAGCTCGTCAGCCGGATGTTGCCCGGGGTGGAACGGACCGGCTCCTGCGAGAAGATGTTCTCCTCCGTCAGGCTCAGGCCGCTGACCCGCTGGAACGAGTACCCCCACCAGGCGCCGTAGTCGACGCTGTTCGACATCGCCTTGCCGAACTCGCCGTCGCCCGGCTGCGTGATGCCGAGCGCGGTCTGGCGGGCCACGACGTCGTCGACGGCCGCGCTCGTCAGCGCGCGGACCTCGTCGGTGGTCTCGAGCGTGAAGCCGTCCGCGGCGACGGGTCGCGCGGCGTTCGCGGCGATGAGCTCGGGGGTCCGTGGGAGCGAACCGGCCGTGGTGGCCTGGACGCGGTCGGTGTTCTCGAAGGGCATGCGCTGCCGTCCTCTCGATGGGGTCTGGACTGTCGGGAGTTGGGGGCCGCGCGCGAGGCTTCGCGGTGCGCTGCAGTTGCCACTCTGCCACGGGCGAGTGCTCCGTTACGTTCCGCGACCGCCGCGGGTGCGAGGAGAATGGTCGGGCCATGCCACGCCCCGCCTCCCGCATCCCGCTGAACACCCTCGCCGTCCCGTTCGGGCTCGCCGGCTTCGCCGAGACCTGGTCGTACGCCGCTCCCGTCCTGCACCTGCCCGCCGTGGTGCCGCAGGTCTTCTGGGCCGTCGCCGCCGTCGCCTGGGTGTGGATGCTCACCGCGCACGCCGTCCGCGGGCTCCGGGTCCGGGAACGCCTCGTCGACCAGCTCCGGCACCCCGCGCAGGGCCCGATCGCCGCGCTCGTGCCCGCGACGGCGATGCTCCTCGGGGTCGACCTCGCGCGGATCGCACCCGTCGCCGGACAGATCGTCGTGCTCGCCGCCGTGGCCGTCGCCGCCGGGTTCGCCGCGTGGCTGCTGAGCACCTGGTTCGAGGGGCGGCTGGCCCTCGAGTCGGTGCACGGCGGGTACCTGCTGCCGACCGTCGCCGCAGCCCTGGTCGCGTCGGTCGCCACGCATGAGGTCGGGGTCGACTGGCTGTCCTGGCCGGCCCTCGGGGTGGGAGTCTTCTTCTGGGGCGTCATGACCGGGCTGCTGCTCATCCGGCTGGCGTTCCGCCCCGCGCTTCCGGGGCCGCTCGTGCCGACGATGGCGATCCTCGTCGCACCGCCCGCCGTCGCCACGGTGTCGGTGTTCGCCCTGACCGACGGGTCGGTCACGCTGCCGGTGCAGGCGATCGCGGGTCTCGGCGTCCTCATGGTGCTGGTGCAGCTCGCCCTGCTGCCCCGGTACGTCCGCCTGTCGTTCTCGCTGGGGTTCTGGTCGTTCGTGTTCCCGGCCGCCGCGGTCGCGACCGCCGCCGTCGAGTGGTTCCGGGCGCTCGCGCTGCCGTCCGCGTGGATCCCCACCGTCGCGGTGCTCGTCCTGCTGAGCGTGCTCGTCGCCGTGGTCGGGGCGCGTTCGATCGGGCTCGCCGTGCACCACCTGCTCGGCCAGGCCGAACGGGCGCTGCACGACGCCGACGACGAGGACGCCGCACCTGGTCCTGTGACCGGCGCGACGCGCGTCGTCTGAGGCACGCCGCGGTCGGGTCGCGGGGCGGTGGACGGGAGGCTCGTGGCGGGCCCGCCCCGAGCCGCCCGTCAGGACACGGGGACGCGTCTCCAGCCGCTGGTCGCCTGCCAGGCTCGCGCGTCGAAGTGGAAGACGCTGCCCATGCCGGGCTGGTCGAGGGCACGCGTGATCGGGACTCCGCGCAGGTGGGCGAGGAGGAGCGCGCCGACCGCACCGTGGGACACGATCGTGGCGTCACCGGTCGCGCACTGCGCACGGACGGCCGCGACGATGCGGTCCTGCGCATCGGCCGCGCGTTCCCATCCGCGGACCGACCGCTCGGGCTCGGCGAAGAAGGCGTCGACCACGCTCTCGAAGACGGTCGGCGGCAGGTAGCCGGTCGCGCTCCGGTCGATCTCACCGAGCAGCGGATCGCGGTCGGCGGGGACCCCGACGGCGTCGGCGAGCACGTCGGCGGTCTCCACGGCCTTGCGCTCCGTGCTCGAGACGATGCGGCGCGTGCCGGCGTCCCAGGCGACGGCAGCGGCACGTGCGGCGCGGGCGCGGCCCTCGGGGGACAGGCCCCACGACTCGATCGCGACGGCAGGGTCGACGACGACCTCGGCGTGGGTCAGGAAGGACGAGACCATCCGGCGATCCTCGCACGGTGCACGCTCGCCCGGCCGGTGCGAGCTTGATCGCTCCGTGCCCAGGTGTTGCGCCGCACCGAGTGGTCGACCTCGCACCGAGCGTCGCGCTGGCGTCCTGAACCGCGGATGCGTGCCGGCGGTGTCGGTGGTCGTTCCTAGCGTGGTGGTGTGGCCGAACCCGTCGATGCGTGGTGGCGCCGCCGACAGTGGTCGCGCGGCGAGGCGGTGCCGTACGCCGTGGGGCAGTTCCGCGCCGACTGGGCCCCGTACCCGGTGCTCATCCGGCAGTACCACCCCGACTGGAACCACGGCGTCGTCCTGACCCAGGTCCCGCCGGCGGCCGAGGTCCTGCTGACCTGGGAGTGCGACGTCGGGCACGTCTTCGTCGCGACCCCGTCCGAGCAGCGGTCCCGACCGGGTCGCGAACGCCGTCGGAGCGTCTGGTGTCCGGAGTGCGCCGTGCAGGCACAGCCGCAGCGGTGGCCGGTGCTGCCGTCCGACTGGCCCGAGGCCGTACCCGTGCCGCAGCGGGTCGTCCGGACCGCCGGACGCCAGACCCTCCCCGCAGCCCCGAGCCGCGGGGTCCCGGCCGGAGCGGTCGCGTCCGGTCGCTCCCGTGCGCGTCGACCGGCTCCGGGCACGCCCCGACGGACGGCTCCGGCTGTCCCGCGCACGATCTGTCCGAAGACACCGCGGCTGCCGTCCGGGGAGTCCTTCACGAGCCTCTGCGCCCCGGCCACCGCTTCAGCGGTGGAGGCCGAACTGCGGGCGATGCTGTCCGAGCGGTTCGCGTTCACCTTCGACCACTCCGCGATCCGGCTCGGCCGCCCGTTCTTCGACCACGTCGAGGCCTGGCCGGACATCGTCCTGCCGGAGCTGCGTGTCGCGATCGAGTACGACTCGACCGGGCGGCACGGGCTCGAGCACGTCGGGCCGCGGCAGGAGACCGACCGCAAGAAGGACCGCGCCGTCCGCGCCGTGGGGTGGGAGGTCATCCGCATCCGCACCGGCCGACTGCCGGCGCTCGGCCCGTACGACCTCCAGGTGTCGGGCATCTCCGGCCGCACCGTCGAGCGACTGGCCGACACCCTCCGCCAGGTCCGTGGTGCCCTGTTCGTCGACGCGTACGCACGGTGACCTACCCGGATCAGGACGCAGACACCTGAGCGGTGCCGGCGTCAGCCCCGCAGCGCCAGCGCCTCGCTCGTCCACCGGGCGTGCAGGTCCCACGGATCGTCGGCGCTGGCGGCGACGGCGTCGACGTGGGCCAGCAGCTCCGGCGTCGCCCGGAACCACTCGGTCCCCGGGTACCGGCTGTCGGCGAACCGCGCGTGTCGACGGCGTTCGAGCGTCCGGTCGCCGCGCTCGAACGCGAGCAGGTCCTGGTGCGGGATCGCCGCCAGCCGCTGCCGCGGGTTCATCGTGGTCCCGATCTTGATCCGGTCGCCGAAGTCGTCCTGCATCCGCAGGTAGTAGACGACGTCCACGCGCGGGGGAGCCAGGTCACCGTCCGGCACGTCGCCCCACCGCCACTCGCACCGAGCACAGATCGCAGCGGAGGGGTACCGGACCCCGATCCGCGAACCGCACGCTGGGCACGGACCGGGCAGAGCGTCCTCGACGCCGGCGTGCTCGGCGGCGAACTCCGCCACCAGCGTGACGTGCGTCGCGCACAGGGGCATGCCAGTGGGCGCGTCCGCAGCGCTGCCTGCGCTGCCTGCGCAACCGGGGACGCAGCACGACGAGGTGACCATGCGCGGAACGCTAGCCCGAGCCACTGACGCACGCCGGGCCTCCCGGCCGGGCGTGCCCGGCGTACCTGGCCGAACCGGGCGTAGCTGGTGCGTCGGAACGACCAGGTACGCCCGATTGCGCCTTGCATCGCGGTCGCTGTGGGAAGGAACCGACAGCGCCGACGTCAGTCGGTGAAGATCACCCCGACCGGCTCGCGCTTCTCCTCCTGGAACTGGTCCTCGCCGCGGCCCAGCGCCCAGTAGGCGGACAGCGACATCTCGGACTTCTCGAGTCCCCAGTCGTCCTGCAGCAAGCGACGGATCGCCTTCATCGCGGTCCGCTCGCCGTGCGCGAAGACCTGCACCGGTCGGGAGGCACGGGGCAGTGCGCGCGCCGTCTCCAGCAGGAGCGTGCCCGGCTGGGCGCCGGTGGCGTCGCGGTGCAGCCACCGCAGGTCGACCCCGGCCGGGTGCGGGATGTCCTGCTCGTCGCCGTGGCCGGCGACCTCGACCAGGGCGATGCCGGTGGAGGTGGCGGGCATCGCCTCGAGCGCGGAGCCGATGGCGGGCAGGGCGCTGTCGTCGCCGAGCAGCACGTGCGTGACGGCCGGGTCGACGGACGGGGCGTACCCGCCGCCGGGACCGGACAGGGCGAGCCGGTCACCGGGCTGGGCGGACGCCGCCCACGGACCGGCGAGTCCCTCGTCGCCGTGCACGACGAAGTCGATCGCGATGGTCCGCGTGGTGTGGTCGACCGCGCGCACGGTGTAGGTGCGGCGGGCAGGGCGGTCCTGCTTCGGCAGGGTGTCGCGCAGCGCCTCGAGGTCGTAGGGCGGCTCGAGCCCGAGCGAGGGCTTCGCGAGCAGGAGCTTCACGTACCTGTCCGTGGCGGCGAGGCGGTCGGGGTCGGCCTCCGCCACGAAGTCCTCGAACGCGGAACCACCCAGGTGGACGCGCACCATGTGGGGCGAGAGCCGCTCGGTGCGGTCGACGACGAAGACGTGCTGGGGGCGTTTGGGTTTCGAGCTCATCGTGGGGGAGCTTCCTCTCGGACGTTCGGCGCCACCTGGGTGATCCCTGCTTGACGCGCGCAGCACTAAGGTTAGCCTTACCTCATGGACTCGACCGTCATCCCGTTCTCCGAGCTGCTGCGCCGACGCACGTGGCGCTCACACGGTGCCTCGGCCACGAGCGGCTTCATGCAGGACCTGCTCGGCGGTGACTGCGACGTCGCGGACTTCGCGGACCTGCTCGGTCAGTACGCCTTCGTGTACGACGCGCTCGAGCGGGCGGCGGAGCGCATGGCGGACCACCCGGTGGCGGCACCGTTCGTCACCGCACAGCTGACCCGGATGCCGGCGATCCGCGCCGACCTGGAGTACCTGATCGGCCCGGACTGGACCGAACTGGTGTGCCCGCTGCCCGCGACGACGGCGTACGTCCGGCGGCTGAACGAGGTCGCGGCCGAATGGCCCGGCGGCTTCGTGGCGCACCACTACACGCGGTACCTCGGCGACGTGTCCGGCGGGCACGTCATCGGGCAGGTGCTCGCCGAGCGGTTCGGGTTCGACACCAACGGCGTGCTGTTCTACATCTTCGACCAGGTCGCCGACCCGAACGGCTTCGAGGACACCTACCGGGCACAGCTCGACGCCGCACCCTGGTCGCGCGACGAGCAGGAGCGGGTCATCGCCGAGGTCGAGCTCGCGTACTCACTCGACCACGGGCTGCTCGATGGCCTGGAGGCCCGGCGCGCGCCGATCCGGCCGGTACCGGGCGACCGGGCGGCGTCCGCCTCCACCGCCTGACGACCACCCGACCACGGTCGTCAGGGTCGCGCGTCCGTCCGGACGGTCGACGTCATGCGCCCCCGGGTGCCGATACGCTGCTGGGACCCGGGACCAGCCTCCCGGACGACCCGGAAAGGACTCCATGACGGCGATCGACGGATCTGCACGCCACGAGCGCGCGCGGGACGACGTCAGCGGTGCGGTCGACAGTGACCTGCGCGCCGACGTGCGGTACCTCGGCAACCTGCTCGGCCGGGTGCTGCGCGAGAACGGCGGCGACGAGCTGCTCCACGACGTGGAGTCGCTGCGTGCGGCCGTGATCGACGCCTACGAGGGTGACCACGCCGAGGGCGCCGCCCGTGCCCAGGCGATCGTGTCGGCGATGTCGGCCGAGCGTGCCGAGGCCGTGGCCCAGGCGTTCACCACCTACTTCCACCTCACCAACCTGGCCGAGGAGCACCACCGTGTGCGGGTCCTCCGGCAGCGTGGTGACGACGGCGGCCAGCCCGGTGACTCGTTCCCCGCCACCTACGCGGCACTCGTGGCCGAGGTCGGCGAGGCCGAGGCAGCCGAGCGGCTCCGCACCCTGCGGTTCCACCCCGTGCTGACGGCGCACCCGACCGAGGCCCGCCGGCGTGCGGTGACCACGGGCGTCCGCCGGATCACCGACCTCATCGACGAGCGTGACCGCTCCCGGAACGCCACCGCGCGTGCCGAGAACGAGCGACGGCTGCTCGAGGAGATCACGACCCTCCTGCGCACCTCGCCGCTCCGCACCACCCGGCCGACCCCGCTCGACGAGGTCCGCACCGCGATGAGCGTGTTCGACCAGACGCTGTTCGAGATCGTCCCGCAGGTCTACCGCCTGCTCGACGACCGGCTGCAGGGCGACGACGCTGGGCGCGCCCCGGTCATCGCCCCCGCGTTCGTGCGGTTCGGCACCTGGATCGGCGGTGACCGCGACGGCAACCCGCACGTCACCGCCGAGGTCACCCGCCAGGCGGCCGAGATCGCCGCCGAGCACATCCTGCTCGGCCTCGCCCGCGCCGCCACCCGCATCGGCAGCGCCCTCACCCTCGACGCGAGCGACACCCCGGCCGATGCCGGGCTCACCGCCCTCGTCGCATCACAGGAATCGCTCGACCCCGGCATCGCTGAGCGCATCGGTGTCCGCGCCCCGAACGAGACGCACCGACGTGCGCTCCTGTTCGTGGCCGCACGCATCGACGCGACCCGCACCGGCACCGCGCCGCTCAGGTACGACGGGCCCGAGGCGCTGCTGAGCGACCTCCGCACCATCCAGGCCTCGCTCGTCCGGGCAGGGGCGATCCGTCCGGCCAACGGCGAGATGCAGAACCTCGTCTGGCAGGTCGAGACCTTCGGGTTCCACCTGGCCGAGCTCGAGGTCCGCCAGCACTCGCAGGTGCACCGGAACGCCCTCGCCGAGATCCGCGCCGGCGGTGAGCTGAGCGAGACCACCGAAGAGGTCCTCGCGGTCTTCCGCACCATCGCGTCCCTGCAGGCCCGCTCCGGCGTCCGTGCCGCCAACCGTTACATCGTGTCGTTCACGCAGTCCGCGGCGGACCTGGCGAACGTGCACGAGCTCGCGGTCGCAGCACTCGGGTCGGCCGAGGCCGCACCCGTGCTCGACGTCATCCCGCTGTTCGAGACCTTCGCCGACCTGCACGCCAGCGTCGACATCCTCGACGAGGCCGTCCGTACCGAGCCGTTCCAGCGACGCCTCGCCGCCACGGGCCGTCGGCTCGAGGTCATGCTCGGCTACTCGGACTCGTCGAAGGACGTCGGCCCGGTGTCCGCGAACCTGGCGCTCTACGACGCGCAGGCCCGCATCGCCGACTGGGCCCGCGACAACGAGATCGAACTCACCCTGTTCCACGGCCGGGGCGGTTCGCTCGGCCGCGGTGGCGGTCCCGCCAACGAGGCTGTCCTCGCGCAGCCGCCGGGATCGATCGACGGTCGCCTGAAGCTCACCGAGCAGGGCGAGGTCATCTTCGCCCAGTACGGCGACCAGGACATCGCCGCGCGGCACCTCGAGCAGATGGCCTCGGCGACGCTGTTCGCGTCGTCGCCGTCGAACGAGGCGCGCACCGCCGCCGCGGCCGCCCGCTTCGCCGACCTCGCCCAGCAGCTCGACGACGTCTCGCGCGTCGCCTTCTACGACCTGGTCAAGGCGGACGGCTTCGCGCCGTGGTTCGCGCGGGTCACCCCGATGGAGGAGATCGGGCTGCTGCCGCTCGGCTCCCGTCCGGCCCGCCGCGGGCTGTCCGTGGAGTCGCTGGAAGACCTCCGGGCGATCCCGTGGGTGTTCTCGTGGACGCAGGCGCGCATCAACCTGGCCGGCTGGTACGGGCTCGGTTCGGCGCTCGAGGCCGTCGGTGACCTGGACGTCCTGCGCTCCGCGTACGCCGAGTGGCCGCTGTTCGGCGCGATGATCAAGAACGTCGAGATGTCGCTCGCGAAGACCGACGAGTACATCGCCCGCCGGTACCTCGAGCTCGCCGACCGTGACGACCTCGCCGCCAAGGTGCTCGGCGAGATGGTCCGCACCCGCGACTGGGTGCTCAGGGTCTCCGGCGGCAGCGACGTGCTCGAGGACCGTCCGGTCCTCGCCCGCGCCGTCCGCCTCCGCAGCCCGTACGTGGACGCGCTGTCCCACCTGCAGCTCCGCGCGCTCCGGTCCATCCGGACCTCGGGCAGCACGGACCCGACGGACGCGGACCACCGTCTGCTCCTGCTCACCGTCAACGGGATCGCCGCCGGCCTGCAGAACACGGGCTGACGCGCGTCGTCGACGCCAACGGGCGGACGGGAGGCCCGGTGCCGAGCCCCCCGTCCCGGCGAATCGGCCGGGCACGGGCGGGAACCCGGCCGGAGCCGGTAGGTTGCTGCTTGCAAGGCGCACTGATCTGAGGAGACCAACCGAGATGGACATCGTCGTACACGAGGCGGAGACCGACACCGCCGTCCTGGAGTGCAGCGGCCGGCTCAACATGGTCTCGGCACCGACGTTCCGCGAGACCGTCGCCCAGATCGTCGGCAACGGGCGCTCGCGTCTCGTCGTCGAGCTGTCCGGGGTCGAGTTCATGGACTCGTCCGGCCTCGGCGCCCTGGTCGGCAGCCTGAAGACCGCGCGCCAGGCCGGTGGGGACCTCCGCATCGCCGCACCGTCCGAGCAGGTCCAGATGGTGCTCAAGCTCTCGAACATCGACAAGATCCTGCGGACGTACCCGGACGGGGACGCCGCGGTGACCGACTGGTGATGACGGCCCCCGCCGCCGAGCACATGCTCGCACTGGCGTGTCCGCCGGACGACGTCACCGCCGTGCACGAGTTCCTCGCCGGGGTGTGGGAGCACGAGCCCACCGTCTCCGCCGAGGACCGCATGGCGCTCGAGCTCGCCATCGTCGAACTCACCTCGAACGTCATCGAGCACGGTTCCCGCCCGAGCGGGATCTCCTGCGAGCTGCGGCTCGAGATCGGCGACGAGCGCTTCCAGGCGCTGTTGTCCGACGACGGTGTCGCCGCGACCGTCGACACCGAGGCGGCAGGACTGCCCGACGACCTGGCCGAGAGTGGCCGCGGGCTCGCGCTCGTCCGCATGGTGGTCGACGACCTCCGCTACGAGCGCGTGGCCGACCGGAACCGTTGGACGGTCCGTCGAGACCGCCACTAGCACTTCATCCGCACAGCGCACCGCAGGAGCCGATAACCGCAAGGTCCGGAGGGGGATTGCCGCCCATCCCGGCTGGCGTGCCACGATTCGCGCGATGACTGACGAACCCGATCCCCGGATCAGTTTCGAGACGTCCGGTACCCGGCTCGACGGGGCAGTCCAACTGTACGAGGACGCGTACGCGAGCTCAGGCTTCTCGGCGTCCCGGACGGATCGTCCGTTCGCGTACCGGTTCCGCGTGATGGGCACTGACGTGATGACGTTCCGTTCCACCCGCTTCGACGGGCGGATGCAGGGCGAGGTCGAGGTGCCGGACGAGTACGTCGCCACGTGGACGGCGGACGGCGGCGGACGCATCGACGTCGGGCGCCAGGAGGTCGACTTCGCGCCGGGCGCGCCGACGATGTTCCCCACGGGTCGGCCGTTCGCCTTCGACCTGCAAGACGTCCGCCAGAGCCTGGTGCAGGTCGACCGCGCGTACCTGGAGTGCGTCGCGGCCGAGGTCCACGGGGCCCGCTCCGGTGTACTCGTCTTCGACCACACGCTCGTGCCCCGCCCGGAGGACCTGCGCGGGTGGAACGTCCACGTGCAGCGAGCGGCCGCGACGCTGTTCGGCGCAGCGCCGATCGCCGCGCTGGCCCTCGCCGAGACGGTCCGCGAGACCGCCGTGGCCTTCCTCCGCACGTTCCCGCACGAGCTCGTCGCACCGGCCGTCCCGCTGCCGCAGGGCGCCACGGGGCGGGTGCGCGAGGCCGTGGAGTTCATGCACGCCTTCGCCCACACACCCGTGACGACCACCGAAGTCGCCGAGCACGTCGGGCTGAGCGTGCGCGGGCTGCAGCAGGCGTTCCAGCGGCAGGTCGGCATCGCACCGAACGCGATGCTCCGCGGCATCCGACTGGACCGCGTGCACGAGGAGCTCCGCCGCGCTTCGGTCGGTGAGCTCACGGTGGCGAGCGTCGCGCAGCGATGGGGCTTCGCACACCTCGGCCGGTTCTCGGGGGCGTACGCGGCCCGGTTCGGGCAGTACCCCCGCGACACCCTGCTGCAGCCGACGAGCACCCTGCAGCGGAGCTGATCCGTGGTCGTGCCCCGCCCGTTCGCTACGCTGCCCCGGTGAGCACACCGCGACCGTGGGTGATCGTGCCCGGGATCTGGAACTCCGCCCCGGAGCACTGGCAGTCCGTCTGGCAGCAGGAGCGCGGGACCGCAGCGGTCCGCATCGCGCCCGCGTCCTGGCGCGAGCCCGACCCCGACGACTGGCGCCACGCGATCTCCGTCGCCGTGGCCTCGTGCCCCGAGCCGCCGGTCCTCGTCGCTCACAGCCTGGGCGTGCTGGCCGTCGCCGACTGGGTCGCCACCTCGGCGGCGGGGCTGACTCTCGCCGTCGCCGGTGTCTTCCTCGTCGCGCCGCCCGACCCGCTCGCCCCGGCCTTCCCCGAGGCGGCGGTCGGCTTCACCGCTCCGCGGGCGATCCCGGAGGGCACTCGCGTCCCAGCGCAGCTCGTGGTGAGCGACGACGACCCGTACTGCAGCGCCGCGCGGGCCACCGAGTTCGCGGCGGCGATGGGTGCCGAGGTCGTGCGCGTCGGTGCCCTCGGGCACGTGAACGTGGCGAGCGGCGTCGGTGCCTGGCCGTGGGGTCGAGCGCTCCTGCAGCGCTTCGAGGACGCGCGCTGAGCCCACTGATCGAGGCGCCGTGCGACACGCCGTTCACGTTCGGCCCGATATGGCAGGGAGTGCAGCGACACACCGCGGATGTCCGTCGTTTCCGCAGTGGCGATATTTATCCTTCGGACATGGAGACCCAGCCCGGCGCACGCACCCCCCTCGTGGACCCGTTCGGCCGCGAGCTCGAGGCGTGGCTCCGCGACGCCCCGGCGACGCGTGCGCCCTACGTGCCGGACCTCGTGGTCCCGCCCGTCACCGGTCCCGTGCCGCACCCCGGCTTCGTGGCTGCCGGTGCACCCGACCGCTCGACGGACGCCGCCGGTGCCGTCGACGTGACACCGGCGGCTCCCGCCTTCCGCCGAGACCGCGCCCGGCACGCTGCTGTCTGCGCGCCGTCGTTCCCGGAGCCCCCGGAGCGCCTCGCCCTCCGCATCGAGGACCTCGCCGTCGCGGTGTCCTCCTCCGCTGGTCGCAGCACCATCGAGCGCATCGTCCTGCTCGAGGACGAGGTCCGTCGACGTGACGAGGACCTCGCCCGCCTCGCGGCGTGGGAAGCCACGGTCGCTGGCGCTGACGACGCCGAGGTGACCGCCGCACGCGACTTCGCCCGCACCGTCTTCGCCGACCTGCTCGCCGACGCCGCCCTCGAGGCCGACCGCCGCGAGCGCGCCAGCGCCCGTCGCGCCGCCACCGCTCCCGTCGCGGTCGTCGTCCGCTCCGCGCCGGCCCCGCGAGCCGCGAGCACCGACGCTCCCACCGCGGCCGCCCCGGTGACCGCGGCGACCATCGTCGCACCCGCACCCGCACCCGCGGCCGTGGAGCTGGTCACCCCGGAACGGGACGAGCCCGTCCGACCGGTGCTGGGCCTCCCGGCCGTCTCGCCGGTGTCCGCCGCGACGCGGCCGACCCCGCTCGTCCTGCCAGCCACCGGGCCGACCGTGATCGACCGGGCGACCTTCGCCGCCGCCCTCACGGCGCACCAGGGCGTCACCGCCAGCACGCCCGTCGTGCTGCCGGACGTAGTCGCCGCTCCCGTCGTCGAGACGCCGGAGACAGGCCCCGCCGACTCCGACTCCGACGTCAAGGCCGTCGAGCCGGCGGCCGCCGGCTGGTGGTCGCGACTCGTCGCCCGCCTGGTCCACCTGCTCGGTCGCCACTGACGTCCTGGAGGCCCGGGTCACCCCAGACGGACCGGCTGCCGGTGCGTGGGCTGTTGCCTCGGTAGACTGACGGGATGCCGACGCTCCGCGAACTCCAGGCCGTGATCGAAGACCTGTGGCCCGCCGCAGGAGCCGAGTCGTGGGACGCCGTCGGGCTCGTGGCGGGCGACCCGGACGCCACCGTCGAGCACGTGCACCTCGCCGTCGACGCAGTGCCCGACACCGCCCGCGAGACCGTCGAACTCGGTGCGGGTCTCCTGTTCACGCACCACCCGCTGCTGCTCCGCGGGGTCACCACCATCGCCGAGTCGACGTACAAGGGCAGCGTGCTCGCGACCCTGGTGCGCGGCGGCAGTGCCCTCGTCGCGGCGCACACCAACGCCGACGTCGTCACGACCGGCACCTCGGCGGTGCTCGCCGACCGGCTCGGCCTCGTCGAGCAGCGTCCGCTCGAGCCGAGTGCCGGCGGGCGGACCGGCGGCTCGTCGGGCAGTGACGGCGCCACCGGGATCGGGCGCGTCGGTGACCTGCGCGAGCCCACGACGCTCGGCGCCCTCGCCCGCAGCCTCGTCGACCTGCTGCCGCCGACCGCCACCGGCGTCCGCGTCTCCGGGGCGTTCGACCAGCCCGTCCGCCGTGTCGCGCTCTGCGCCGGTGCCGGCGACGCCTTCCTGCGCAACCCCGCCGTGCTCGGGGCAGACGTCTACATCACGAGCGACCTGCGCCACCACCCCGCATCCGAGTTCCGCGAGCAGGCGATGCTCGGCGGTGGACCCGCCCTCATCGACACCTCGCACTGGGCCACCGAGTGGCTCTGGCTCGACGTCGCCGCCGAACAGCTGCGCGCCCGCACCGGTGTCCGGGTCACCGTGAGCGACCTCCGTACCGACCCGTGGGACTTCGCCGTCCTGCCGGCCGCCGAACCCACCACCCCCACAGAAGGAGCCTGACCATGAAGGCAGCACCCGAGGACCAGGTCATCCTCCTCGACGTCCAGCGACTCGACAACGACGTCACCCGGATCGCGCACCGCATCACCTCGCTGCAGAAGGGCGACCGGCTCACCGAGCTCAGCAAGCAGGCTGCGGGCCTCCGGAGCGAACTCGTCGCCGCCACGGGTGACGTCGAGGACGCCGAGCGCGAGCTCGCCCGGCTCGAGTCCGACACCGCGATCGCGCAGGCCCGGGTCGAGCGCGACACGACGATGCTGCAGAACGTCGCGAGCGCGAAGGACGCCGCCGGCCTGCAGAGCGAGCTCGACTCGCTGCAGCGGCGCATCGGCGGACTCGAGACCGCCGAGCTCGAGATCATGGAGAACCTCGACGTGCTCCGTGCCCGAGTCGGGGACATCGAGGCGAAGCTCGCCGACGTCGAGGCCGCTCGCAGTGGCCTGGTCGCCGAGCGCGACGCCGAGATCGCCCGGTTGACGGCCGACCGCGAGTCCGCCGAGCAGGCCCGCGCGGACGTCGCCGCCAAGGTGCCGGCCGAGCTGCTCGCGCTGTACGACCGGCAGCGTGCCCGCTACGGGTTCGGCGCGTCGCTGCTGCAGGGCGGCGTCTCGACGGCCTCGGGCGTGGCGCTCAACAACTCCGACCTGCAGACCATCCGTCGGTCAGCGCCCGACGACGTCGTTCTGTGCCCGGACAGCGACGCGATCCTGGTGCGGACGGCCGAGTCCGGGCTGTAGGCGCGCGACACGACGGACGGGAGGCGCGGTGCCAGCTGG
>NZ_JADKRV010000014.1 GCF_015351025.1 Curtobacterium sp. VKM Ac-1376
GACCAGGCACGAGGTCAATCAATAAATTGGCATTGACAATGTGCACGCTGTTGAGTTCTCAAGGACCAGACGCACTCGCTCTTCGGCTCTTGTTCGAGCTTCGGCCACGAGGCTTGTGTACTTGGCTTGCCACCGGTCGTTCGTCGGACCCGGAGGTCCAGTGGCTCATCCCGAGGGGAGAGAACCGGTGGGCTTGTCATCCTAGGCGTCGAAGCGATCCAGCGCAAGGCCGAATCTGAACTTCAGTGGAGGATGGTCCCGCTTGAGGGCCGACGTGCTCTGGGCTTTCGCTCCAGCCGCTCCGCCGCACCTTTGGGGTGACGAGTAAGAACTATACGCAGCTCTGAGCGGGTGCGCCAAGCGACGTCCAATCCCGGGCGTGTCGCGTTGTGCAACACACGTCGCCCGGACGCAACGATGCCCGGTTCCACGGGGGAACCGGGCATCGTCGAGGGCCGGAACTCAGGTCAGCGTCACGCCCGCGAGGGTCTTCTTCCCGCGCCGGAGCACGAGCACTCCCCCGGGCAGAGCGAGGTCGGAGAGCACCGCGGCCGGGTCCTCGGCTCGAACGTTGTTCACGTAGACCCCGCCCTGGTCGATCGCTCGACGGGCCTCACCGAGGGACTTCACGAGTTCGGTGCCCACGAGTGCCCGGGCCACGTCGGCCTCGGGCTCCAGGGTCACCGACCCCGGCAGCTCGGCGATCGCGGAGCGAAGGGTGTCCGGATCCAGGGCACCGAGGTCACCGTTGCCGAACAGGGCTGCGGCCGCGTCGATCGCCGACTGCGTGGCCGGCACACCGTGGACGAGCGAGGTGACCTCGAACGCGAGGGTCCGCTGAGCCTCTCTGCGGAAGGGCTCGTCGGCCACCACCTGCTCGAGCCGCTCGATCTCGGCCCGGGTCAGGAACGTGAACTCCCGCAGCCGCGCGATCACGTCGGCATCCGCTGTGTTGAGCCAGAACTGGTACAGCGCGTACGGCGACGTCATCTCGGGGTCGAGCCAGATCGCGTTGCCCTCGCTCTTGCCGAACTTCGTGCCGTCGGCGTTCGTGATGAGCGGGGTGCCGAGGGCGTGCACGGTGGCCCCCTCGGCACGACGGATCAGTTCCGTGCCCGAGGTCAGGTTGCCCCACTGGTCGGAACCGCCGGTCTGCAGGGAGCACCCGTACTGCCGGTAGAGCTCGCGGTAGTCCAGCCCCTGCAGGATCTGGTAGCTGAACTCGGTGTAGCTGATCCCCGCGTCCGAGTTCAGCCGCGCGGCCACGGCGTCCTTCTTGAGCATCGAGTTGACGCGGAAGTACTTGCCGACGTCGCGCAGGAAGTCGATGGCGGACAGCGGTGCGGTCCAGTCGAGGTTGTTCACCAGCCGGACGCCGTTGTCGCCGTCCGGACTGAGGAACCGCGACACCTGTGCCTGCAGCCGGGACACCCACGCGGCCACGGTCTCCGGGGTGTTCAGGGTGCGCTCGGCCGTCGGACGCGGATCGCCGATGAGACCGGTCGACCCGCCCACCAGGGCGAGCGGCTTGTGTCCGGCCAGCTGCAACCGACGCATGGTCAGCAGCTGCAGGAGGTTGCCGCAGTGCAGCGACGGTGCCGTGGGGTCGAAGCCGCAGTAGTACGTGATCGGGTCACCGTCGAGGGCCTCTTTGAGCGCGGCCTCGTCGGTCGAGACCTGCACCAGACCGCGCCAGCGCAGCTCGTCCCACACCGAATCGAAGGCGGGATCGTTCTGCTGGCGCGTCAGGACGTCTTGAGCGGTATCACTGGACACCCCGCCATCGTAGCGGCGAGCGAGCGGCGGGAGGCGCGGCTCACGCCCGTCAGTCGAGGGCACCCTTGTGCCGCCGGTACGTCGAGACCGTCGGGTCACCCGTCAACCAGAAGCGCCAGGGGTACCGCGCCCCGCCGGCGATGCCGCCGACGCCGGTGCGCGGCCCGCGCGAGATCCGCGGGGCCGGACCGCTCGCGCCCGGACCGGCCACGGTCTCTGACAGGAGCTCGTCGATCACGCGAGCCGGTCCTGCGGAGGCGATCCGGGCCTCCAGGCCGGGTGCCAGGGTGAGCACGAACGGGGCGGACCCCTCGAGCAGTGACGTGCCGTCGTCCTCACCGAGCACGGCACCGAGGGTACCGCCGAGGTTGCCGGGCCCACGGGCCAACGCGACATCGGCGACGGTCGGTCCGCGGCGGGCTCGCGCGACGTCGAGACCGTCGACGACCTGCGCGGCACGGAGCAGCGAACCGGACGAGGTACCGGCCGGGCCGCTCACCACGTTGAGGCAGGTGTGGATGCCGTACGAGCGGTAGGCGTACAGGGTTCCAGGCGGACCGAACAGGTGGCGGTTGCGCTCGGTCGGCCCCCGGTGACCGTGCGAACCGGGGTCGGTCGGGCCGGAGTAGGCCTCGACCTCCGTGATGCGCAGCGTCACACCGCGCCCCGCGATCGTCGCGCCGAGCAGGGCCGGCGCGGCGATCGGGGCGGGCTCAGCGAGCAGCGCGGCGATCCCCTCGGTCATCGTGAGAAGGGGGCGCCCTCGACGAGGTCGCGAACGCGCTGGGTGACGGACGCGAGCTGCTCGGCGACCCGGTCGGGCGCGGTCCCGCCCACGCCGGAGCGGGACGCGACGCTGCCCTCGATCGTCAGGACGGCGCGGACGTCCGGCGTGAGGTGCTCGGAGACGGCGCGGTACTCGTCGTCGGTCGGCTGGTCGAGTTCGAGGCCGCGCTGCTCGCAGTACCGGACGAGCGCGCCGGAGACCTCGTGCGCATCGCGGAACGGCACGCCCTGGCGGACCAGCCACTCGGCGACGTCGGTCGCGAGCGAGAAGCCCTGCGGGGCGAGCTCGGCCATGCGGTCGGTGTCGAAGGTCAGGGTCGCGATCATGCCGGTGAAGGCCGGCAGCAGGACCTCGAGCGTGGCGACGGAGTCGAAGACGGGCTCCTTGTCCTCCTGCAGGTCACGGTTGTAGGCCAACGGCAGGCCCTTCAGGGTCGCCAGGAGCCCGGTCAGGTTGCCGATCAGGCGACCCGACTTGCCGCGCGCGAGCTCGGCGATGTCGGGGTTCTTCTTCTGCGGCATGATGCTCGAGCCGGTCGAGAAGGCGTCGTGGAGGCGGACGAAGCCGAACTCCTTCGTGTTCCAGAGGATCACTTCCTCGGACAGGCGAGACAGGTCGATGCCGATCTGCGCGAGCACGAACGCGAACTCGGCGACGACATCGCGGGCGGCGGTCGCGTCGATCGAGTTGTCGGCCGGGCGGTCGAACCCGAGCTCCGCGGCGATCGCCGCCGGGTCGAGCCCGAGGGAGCTGCCGGCCAGCGCGCCGGCGCCGTACGGGCTGACGCTCGCGCGCCCCGCCCAGTCGCGGAGCCGCTCGAGGTCGCGGACCAGCGGCCAGGCGTGCGCGAGCAGGTGGTGTGCGAGGAGCACGGGCTGGGCGTGCTGCAGGTGCGTGCGCCCCGGCATGATCGCGCCGGGGTGCTCGGACGCCTGCTGGGTGACCGCGTCGATCAGGTCGATCACGAGCCGGCCGATGCGCCGCCCGTGGTCGAGCATGTGCATGCGGCCGAGGGTGGCGATCTGGTCGTTGCGGCTGCGGCCCGCGCGGAGCTTGCCGCCGAGTTCCGGGCCGAGGTCGGCGATGAGCAGGCGTTCGAGGGCACCGTGGACGTCCTCGTCGCCAGTCGCCGGCTGCAGGGTTCCGTCGGCGTGCGCGGCTTCGAGCCGCTCGAGGCCGGCGAGCATGCGCTCCAGCTCGTCCGGCGTCAGGTAGCCCGCGGTGTGCAGGGCCCGGGCGTGGGCACGTGACCCGGCGATGTCGTACGGCGCGAGCTGCCAGTCGAAGTGCGTCGACTTCGACAGTGCGGCGAGGGCTGCACTCGGTCCGTCGGCGAAACGGGCACCCCAGAGGGCACCGGAGTTGGTGGCGTCGGTCTTCTCGTCAGTCATGTCGTCCTGCGTCGTCGTCGGTACTGGGGTGTCAGTTCGCCGCGTCGCGGCGGGCGGAGATCTTGCTGGGCAGCGACCAGAGCTCGATGAAGCCCCGGGACAGGGACTGGTCGAATGCGTCGCCGGTGTCGTAGGTGGCCAGGTCGAAGTCGTACAGGCTCTGCTCCGACCGCCGCCCCGTCACGGTGGCGCGCCCACCCTGCAACCGCAACCGGACGTCGCCGGAGACGTGCTGCTGGGTGTGCTCGACGAAGGCGTCCAGGCTGCGCTTCAGACCACCGAACCACAGGCCGTCGTAGACCAGGTCCGCCCACTCGGCCTCGACTCCGCGCTTGTACCGCGCGACGTCGCGCTCGAGGGTCAGGTTCTCGAGCTCCTCGTGCGCGGCGATCAGCGCGATGGCCGCCGGGGCTTCGTACACCTCACGCGACTTGATGCCGACGAGGCGGTCCTCGACGACGTCGATGCGTCCGACGCCGTGCTTGCCGGCGACGGCGTTGAGCTCCTGCACCAGGCGCAGGACGCTGAACCGCTGACCGTCGAGGGCGACCGGGACGCCGCGCTCGAAGGTGATCGTCACCTCGTCCGCCTGCTGCGCGAGCCCCGGGTCCTGCGTGTATGCGTAGAGGTCCTCGACGGGGGCGTTCCACGGGTCCTCGAGGGCCCCGGTCTCGACGGCTCGTCCCCACACGTTCTGGTCGATCGAGTACGGCGACCGCTCCGACTGCTGGATCGGCAGCCCGTGCTCCTGCGCGGAGGCGATGGCGCGGTCGCGGGTCAGGGCGAGGTCGCGCACCGGGGCCACGATCCGCAGGTCGGGTGCGAGCGCCGCGACCGCGGCCTCGAACCGGACCTGGTCGTTGCCCTTGCCCGTGCAACCGTGCGCGACGCTGTCGGCACCGAGCTGCTTCGCCGTCAGGGCGAGGTGCTTCGCGATGAGCGGCCGACTCAGCGCCGAGACCAGCGGGTAGCGCTTCTGGTAGAGCGCGTTGGCGCGCAGCGCCGACACGATGTAGTCCTCGGCGAACTCGTCCTTCGCATCGACGACGATCGATTCCACCGCGCCGCAGTCGAGGGCACGCTGCCGGATCACATCGAGGTCCTCGCCGCCTTGGCCCACGTCGACCACGAGCGCGACAACGTCCTTGCCGGTGGCCTCGCGCAGCCAGCCGATCCCGACGGACGTGTCGAGTCCGCCCGAGTACGCCAAGACGACGCGGTCAGCCACAGGTGTCCCCTCCGATCGTCAGTCGTTGGCGAGCAGCCAGGCCAGCAGCGCCTTCTGGGCGTGCAGGCGGTTCTCCGCCTCGTCCCAGATGATGCTCCGCGGTCCGTCGATGACCTCGGCGGTCACCTCGTACCCCCGGTCCGCCGGCAGGCAGTGCATGAAGACGGCGTCGTCGGCGGCGTGCGCCATGAGCGCGTCGTCGACCCGGTAGCCCGCGAAGGTGTCGAGGCGCGACTGCTTCTCGGACTCCTTGCCCATCGACACCCAGGTGTCGGTCACGACCACGTCGGCTCCCGCGACCGCGGCCACCGGGTCGCTCACGACGAGGACGGACCCGCCCGTCACGGCGGCCCGGTCCTCGGCGTCGGCGACGACCTGCGCCGACGGCACGAACTCGGCCGGGGCGGCGACCCGGACGTGCATGCCCGCGGTCGCCCCGGCGAGCAGGTACGACTGCGCCATGTTGCTCGCGCCGTCACCGATGAACGCCACGGTCTGACCGGCGAGCGTGCCACGGTGCTCGCGGATGGTGAGCAGGTCGGCGAGGAGCTGGCAGGGGTGGAAGTCGTCGGACAACGCGTTCACCACGGGAACCGTCGTGCCGGCTGCCATCTCTTCGAGCCCGGCCTGACCGTAGGTCCGCCAGACGATCGCCGACACCATGCGCTCGAGCACGCGGGCGGTGTCGGACGGAGTCTCCTTGCCGCCGAGCTGGCTGTTCGCCGTCGAGATGATCAGCGGGCTGCCGCCGAGGTCGGAGACGCCGACGTGGAAGGACACCCGGGTGCGGGTGGACGACTTGTCGAAGATCACCGCGACGCTCTGCGGACCGGCGAGGGGCTTGTCGGCCCAGCGGTCGGCCTTCATGCGGTCCGCGATGTCGAGGATCGCGGACTGCTCCGCCTGGCTGAGGTCGTCGTCCCGGAGGAAATGGCGGGTCATGCGGAGGTCTCCTGTGCTGCGGCGACGGCCGCGAAGCTCTGGTCGAGGATCGACACGAACTCGTCGATCTCGGCGTCGGACACGATGAGCGGCGGCGCGATGCGCAGGCTCGACTCGTTGGGGGCGTTGATGATCAGGCCCCGCTCGAGGGCGGCGGCGTTGACGGCGGCGGCGACGGGCCCGGTCAGGCCGACACCGATGAGCAGCCCGGTGCCGCGGACCTCCTCCACCAGCGGCGAGCCGAGGCCCGCGATGCCGGCGCGGATCCGCTCGCCCTTGGTCACGGCTCCGGCGACCAGGTCGGCGCGTTCGATCTCCTCGAGGACCGCGTTGGCCACACGGGTGCCGAGCGGGTTCCCGCCGAAGGTCGATCCGTGCTGCCCGGCCGAGAACAGCTCGGACGCCCAGCCGAACGTGACGAGAGCGCCGATCGGGAACCCGCCGGCGATGCCCTTCGCTACCGTGATGGCGTCGGGGGTGATGCCGTGGCCCTGGAACGCGAACCAGTTGCCCGTACGACCGACGCCCGTCTGGATCTCGTCGAGCACCAGCAGGGCCCCGTGGGCCTCGGTCAGACGACGCGCGGCGAGCAGGAAACCCTCGGGCAGGTCGACGACGCCGGCCTCACCCTTGATCGGTTCGATGAACAGCGCGGCGACGGTGTCGTCGATCGAATCCTCGAGCGCCTCGATCGAGGTGTCGATGTGCTCGACGCCCGGCACCATCGGCAGGAAGTCCTGCTGCAGTGCGGGCTTGCCGGTGAGCGCGAGGGCACCCATCGTGCGGCCGTGGAACCCCTGCTTCAGCGCGAGGATCCGGGTCTTCTTGCCGTCGGCGCCCCGGTTGAGCCGCGCGAGCTTGAAGGCGGCCTCGTTCGCCTCGGCACCCGAGTTGCCGAAGTACACGCGCCCTGCGTCGCCCGCGCCGGTGATGCGTTTGAGGCGCTCGGCGAGCTCGAGCTGCGGCGGGGTCGCGAAGTAGTTCGACACGTGCACGAGCTTCGCGGCCTGGTCGGCGATGGCGCCGACCAGTGCGGGGTGCGCGTGGCCGAGGGAGTTGACGGCGATGCCGGCGAGGAAGTCGAGGTAGCCGTTGCCGTCGACGTCCCAGACGCGGCAGCCCTTACCGCGCTCGAGCATGATCTTCGGCGGGGTCAGGGATCGCATGAGCGACGCCCCGAACCGGTCGTTCCAGGTCTCGGTCTGCGTCTCGGTGCTCACTGCTGCTGTCCCTTCTCGGTCGTAACGGCCACGTGCTGGCCGGTACTGCTGTCGATCGACGGCGACGCGACGCGTCGTCCGATCTCGGCGTGGGTCATCTGGTTCTCGGAACGGCGGCTCGGGTCCGGGATCACCTCGGTGCCCGCCCCCCGGAGGGTGAAGACCTCGAGCAGGATCGAGTGCGGGATGCGGCCGTCGATGATCGTCGCGCCGCCGACCCCGCCGACCACGGCGTCGAGGCACGCGGTCATCTTCGGGATCATCCCCGCCTCGAGGCTCGGCAGGAGCGCGCGGAGCTCGTCGACCGCGATGAGGTCGACGATTGAGTCACGGTCCGGCCAGTTGCGGTACAGGCCGGGGACGTCGGTGAGCATCATGAGCTTCGAGGCCCGGAGGGCGATCGCAAGGGCACCGGCCGCGGCGTCGGCGTTCACGTTGAGCGCCTGGTCGGGGTGGGCATCGTCGATCGCGATGCTCGAGACGACCGGGATCCGGCCCGCCTCGATCGCGGCGAGCACACCGGACGGGTCGACGTGGGTGATGTCCCCGACGTGCCCGAGGTCGTACTCCTGCCCGTCGACGACCACGCCCTTCTTCTCGCCGGTGAACAGTGAGCCGCCGTCGCCGAACACGCCGACCGCGAGTCCCTCGCCGTGCTCGTTGATCAGGTCGACGATCTCGCGGTTGACCTCACCGGCGAGGACGTCGCGGACGACCGTGATCGCCTCGGTCGTCGTGACGCGGTACCCGCCTCGGAACTCGGACTCGATGCCCTGCTCCTTGAGCGCCGCGGAGATCTGCGGACCGCCACCGTGCACCACGACGGGGTGCAGGCCGGCGTACCGCAGGTAGACCATGTCCTCGGCGAACGCGCGCTTGAGGTCCTCGTTCACCATGGCGTTGCCGCCGAACTTGACCACGACGACCTTGCCGGAGAACCGCTTCAGCCACGGCAGCGACTCGATGAGCGTGGCTGCCTTGACCGCGGCGAACTCGTGCTCTTCTTCCTTGGTGAGGGGCGTGCCGGCCCCGTTCGTGTCGGCCGCCATCAGCTGGAGTACGCGCTGTTCTCGTGCACGTAGTCGTGCGTGAGGTCGTTGGTCAGGATGGTGGCCGAGTGCGTCCCGACGCCGAGGTCGATGAGCACGTGGGTGTCGCGCGGCGTCAGGTCGACGGTGTCGCTCGGCTGGTCCGGGGCACCGGCGTGGCAGACCCGGACGCCGTTCATGCTGACATCCACCTGGTACGGGTCGAAGTCGGCGTCGGTGGTGCCGATCGCCGCGAGGACCCGGCCCCAGTTCGGGTCGTTGCCGAAGACCGCGGCCTTGAAGAGGTTGTTGCGGGCGACGCTGCGGCCGACCGCGACGGCGTCGTCCTCGGTCGCGGCGTGCACGACCTCGATCGCGATGTCATGGCTCGCACCCTCGGCGTCCTGCTGCAGCTGCCGTGCCAGGTCGGCGCAGACCGCCGTCAGAGCCTCTTGGAAGTCGCCGACCTCGGGCGTGACACCGCTCGCGCCCGACGACAGCAGCACGACGGTGTCGTTCGTGGACATGCAGCCGTCGGAGTCGACGCGGTCGAAGGTGATGCGGGTGGCAGCACGGAGCGCCTGGTCGAGCTGGTCCGGCGTCTGCACGGCGTCGGTGGTGATCACCACGAGCATCGTCGCGAGTCCGGGCGCGAGCATGCCGGCACCCTTCGCCATGCCCCCGACGGTCCAGCCGTCCTCGGTCACCACGGACTGCTTCGCCTTCGTGTCCGTCGTCATGATCGCGGTGGCCGCGTCCGGCCCGCCGTCGGCGGTGAGCGCGGCGCTCGCGAGGTCGACGCCCCGGAGCACGTTGTCGCGGAAGGTCTGGTCCCCCACACCGATGAGACCGGTGGAGCAGACGACCACGTCGCCGGCGCCGATGCCGAGTGCGTCACCGACGGCCTCGGCCGTCAGGTGGGTGGTCTGGAACCCGAACGGCCCGGTGAAGCAGTTCGCGCCGCCGGAGTTCAGGACGACCGCACGGGCGACGCCGTCCCCGACGACCTGGCGGGACCAGATGACGGGGTGCGCCTGGGCGCGGTTGCTCGTGAAGACCGCGGCCACGGCCGCGTCGGGGCCGTCGTTGACGACGAGCGCCAGGTCCGGCTTGCCGCTCGCCTTGAGGCCGGCGGTGACACCGGCGGCACGGAAGCCCGCTGCCGCGGTGACGCCCTGCAGGTCCTGGAGGCCCGGCTCGGTCTGGGTGGACTGGCTTGCGTCGGTCACGGTGCGACTCCGTCCACGCTGAGGCCCGTGGTCTCCGGGAGACCGAGGGCGATGTTCGCCGACTGGACCGCGGCACCCGCCGTGCCCTTCGCGAGGTTGTCGAGGGCCGTCACGGCGACGACGCGGCCCGCGGCTTCGTCGACCGCGATGCCGACCAGCGCCGTGTTCGCGCCGATGGTGTCCGCCACCCGCGGGAACTCGCCCTCGGGCAGCAGGTGCACGAAGGGCTCGTCGGCGTACGCCTGCGCCCACGCGAGCCGGACGTCACGGGCGCTGACGCCGGGCGTGAGCTTCGCGGTGGTCGTGGCGAGGATGCCGCGGGACATCGGGACGAGGACGGGCGTGAACGAGATCGTCACGTCCGAGGCGCCGGCGACCTGCAGGTTCTGCTGGATCTCCGGGATGTGCCGGTGGGTGCCGCCGACTGCGTACGCGCTGGCGGAACCCATGATCTCGGAGGCGAGGTAGGTGTTCGCGAGCTTCTTGCCTGCGCCGCTCGGGCCGACGCTCAGGACGGCGACGAGGTCGTCCGACTCGACGAGACCGGCCTGGATGCCGGGCTGGATGCCGAGCGTGACCGCCGTGACGTTGCACCCCGGTACCGCGATCCGCTTCGTGCCGACGAGAGCGGAGCGCTGCTTGCCCTGCGACGCGATGTCGTCGACGTCGCGCCATTCCTCGGCCGAACCGGGGGCCGGCGCTGCGAGCATGAGCTCGGGGAGCCCGTAGGTCCAGGCCCCGAAGTAGTCGCCGCCGTAGAACTGCTCCCACGCGGCGGGGTCGGTCAGCCGGTGGTCGGCACCGCAGTCGATCACCAGCGCGTCGTCGCCGAGCTCCGCGGTGATCCCGCCGGATTGCCCGTGCGGCAGCGCGAGGAACACGACGTCGTGCCCGCGCAGCGTCTCGGCCGTCGTCTCCGCAAGGGTCAGGTGCGACAGCGAGCGGAGGTGCGGCTGCGTCGCGATCAACGGCTGTCCGGCGTTCGAGAACGCGGTCACCGTCCTGACGTCGAACTCGGGGTGTGCGGAGAGCACGCGCAGGAGCTCTCCACCCGCGTAGCCGGAGGCTCCCGCCACGGCGACGGATACGGACATGGGATTCCACCTTTGGTCGGACTGGTCGTCGAGAGTCGGAGGCGGCGACCCCGGGCGGTGCTGATCCCGTCGAGGGTCAGTCGCGCAGGGTCGCCCCGAATCGCTCGCCGGCACGTCGGACGGCGCCGTCGCGGGCCTCGGTGGCCTCGGCAGCGGTCAGTGTGCGGTCCGTGGCACGGAAGCGCAGGGCGAACGTCAGGGACTTCTGTCCCTCGTCCACGCCGGAGCCCCGGTAGTCATCCACGAGCCGAGCATACTCCAACAGGTCTCCGGCGCCAGAGCGCACCGCATCCAACACGTCACCGGCCGGCACGTCCGCGGCGACCACGAGCGAGAGGTCCTGCGTGGCCGCGGGGTACGACACGATCGGGGCCACCGCCACGAGCTCGGGTGCAGCGGCGACCAGCGCGTCGAGGTCGAGCTCGAGGACCGCCACCACGCGGGGCAGCACGGCGGCCTCGGCCAGTTCGGGCAGGAGTTCGCCCGCGACGCCGACGACGGCGCCGTCCACGAGCAGCGCGGCAGCGCGGCCCGGGTGCAGCGAGGGGTGCGAGGTCTGCGCCACGGTGACCTCGACGCCGACGGCCCAGGCGACCTGGCGAGCAGCGTCGATCGCGTCGGCGATCCCGAAGGGCTGCGCAGCGATCCCCGGCTGCTTCACGACACGGCTACCCGTGAGCAGCGCTGCGACGTGGAAGGGCTGGGCGGGCAGCGACGCGTCGAGCGCCTCCAGCGTGGTGCGGTCCGGCCGGACCGCACCGACGGGGACCTCATCGGTGCCGAGCGTCACGCCGGCCACCGGCAGGAACACCCGCGAGGTCTCGTAGAGCGCGACGTCGACCAGCCCACGGGCCACGTTGCGACGCGCGGAATCCACCAGGGCAGGGATCCCACTGCGACGGAGCAGGTTCTGCTCGCTGTCGAGGGCGTTGGCGAGCACGACGCTCGGTCCGCCCTGCGGGTCGACGCCCGGGTAGGCGTCCTGCGTGGCGGCCGACACGAACGGCGCCGTGACGACCTCGGTGAGGCCAGCGGCGGCCAGCGCCGAGGCGACCCGTCGACGCGCCTGCTGGTGCCGGGTCAGCCCGCGGCCGGGCGGGGCGACGGGCAGCACGCTCGGGATCCGGTCGTACCCGACGATGCGTGCGACCTCTTCGACGAGGGTGGTGTCGTCCGTGAGGTCGGGACGCCAGGTGGGCGGGGTGACCGCGAGCATCTCGCCGTCGGCCTCCACCGTCGCGCCGATCGCACGGAGGGTCTCGATGACCTCGGCATCGGTGTAGTCGACACCGACGAGCTCGGCCGGACGGGAGACCCGCATCGTGACGGTCGCCCGCGGCTCCGTGTCGACGAGCGTCGACCCGAGAGCGTCGGCGGTGCCACCGGCGAGCTCGACGAGGAGCTCGACGGCACGGTTCGCCGCGGCCTCGGCCACGAGGGGGTCGACGCCGCGCTCGAAGCGACGGGACGCCTCGCTCGGCAGCTTGTGCCGGCGGGCGGTGCGCGCGATCGAGACCTGGTCGAACCCGGCGGCCTCGATGAGGACGTCGGTCGTGTTCGCCGAGATCTCGGTGCGGCCGCCGCCCATCACACCGGCGAGGCCTACGGGGCCGTCGTCGTCGGTGATGACGAGGTCTTCGGGGTCGAGCTTCCGGACCGTACCGTCGAGGGTCTCGAGCGTCTCGCCGGCGGTCGCCCGACGCACGCCGAGCCCGCCCGCGATGGTCTGCAGGTCGTAGCCGTGCAGCGGCTGACCGAGCTCGAACATGACGTAGTTCGTGATGTCGACGGGCAGCGAGATCGAGCGCACGCCGGCGAGGGCGAGACGCGACACCATCCAGGACGGTGTCTTCGCGGCCGGGTCGATGCCGCGGACGCCGCGCGTGACGAACGTCGAAGCGCCGACGCGGCCCCGGATGGGTGCCTGGTCGTCGATCGAGACGCGGAAACCCTCGCCAGAACGCGCCGCGACACGGTCGACGGGGTCGTGGAAGCTCGCTCCGGTGGCGTGTGCGTACTCGCGGGCGACGCCGCGCATGCTGAGCACGTACCCGCGGTCCGGGGTGACGTTGATCTCGACCGCCGCGTCGTCGAGGCCGAGCAGCTCGATCGCGTCTGCACCGACCGTGGGGTCCATGCCGAGGTCTGCGAAGCGCAGGATGCCGTCGTGCTCGTCGCCGAGGCCGAGTTCGCGGGCCGAGGCGATCATGCCGTCGGACACGTGGCCGTAGGTCTTGCGGGCCGCGATCGGGAACGGTCCGGGCAGGACGGCACCCGGCAGCGTCACGACGACGAGGTCGCCGACGTCGAAGTTGTGCGCGCCGCACACGATGCCGCGGGGCTCGGCTTCGCCGACGTCCACCTGGCACCAGTTGATGGTCTTGCCGTTCTTCTGTGGCTCCGGGACGCGCTCGAGCACCCGACCGACCACGACGGGACCGGTCAGGTCGAACGTGTGGACGTCCTCTTCCTCGAAGCCGACCGACACGAGCGCCGCGTGGACGTGCTCGAGGGTGACGTCATCGGGGAGGTCGACGGATTCACCGAGCCAACGGAGTGGGACGCGCATCAGACCACCGTTCCGAACTGCTGCGAGAAGCGGATGTCGCCCTCGAGGAAGTCACGCATGTCGTTCAGGCCGTTGCGGAACTGCAGCGTCCGCTCGATGCCCATGCCGAACGCGAAGCCCTGGTACTCGTCCGGGTCGATGCCGGCGGCACGCAGGACGTTGGGGTTGACCATGCCGCAGCCGCCCCACTCGACCCACCGCGCGCCACCCTTGGCGTTCGGCTGCCAGACGTCCATCTCGGCGCTGGGTTCGGTGAACGGGAAGTAGTTCGGGCGGAGGCGGATCTGCGCCTCCGCCCCGAACATCTGCCGGGCGAAGTGTTCGAGCGTGCCGCGCAGGTGCGCCATCGTCAGGCCCTTGTCGATCGCGATGCCCTCGACCTGGGTGAAGACCGGCAGGTGCGTGGCGTCGAGCTCGTCGGCACGGTAGACGCGCCCCGGAGCGATCACGTAGAGCGGGAGGTCACGTGACAGCAGCGACCGCACCTGCACCGGCGACGTGTGAGTGCGCATGACCAGGTGGCGGTCGACGGGCTCGACGAAGATCGTGTCCGCCATCGCCCGGGCCGGGTGGTCCTGGTCGAAGTTCAGGGCGTCAAAGTTGAACCACTCGTGTTCGAGTTCCGGGCCCTCTGCCACTTCCCACCCCATGCCGACGAAGATGTCGGCGACGGCTTCGTTCAACAGCGACAGCGGGTGGCGGGAGCCGGTGGCGCGGTGGGTCGGCAACGCGGTGACGTCGACGCGCTCGGCTTCGAGCCGGGCGCGTTCCTCGGCGACCGCCAGGACCGATTCCTGCTCGGCGATCGCCGCGTTCACCCGGCCACGGGCCTGGCCGACGAGCTTGCCGGCAGCGGCCTTCTGCTCCGGCGGCACACTGCGCATCGACGCGTTCATCCGAGCCAACGGCGACTGCTCACCGCTGTGCTCGGCCCTGGCCTGCTTCAGTTCGGCGACCGTCGTCGTGGCACGGACGGCGGCAAGGGCCGCGTCCACGGCGTCGGCGACGGCCGATTCGCTGATCTCGAGAGGTTCTGACACGAGACCCAAGCCTACCGGCCGACGGGATACCACCCGCCTGCACCGGTCGGACTGTGGAAACCCGACGGATCAGCTCCGGAGCGCGAACGCTGACTCGTACAGGCACACGGACGCAGCGGTGGCGAGGTTCATCGACTCCGCCTGTCCGTAGATCGGCACCTTGACGGCCCGGTCCACGAGTGCCAGGTCGTCGGCGGTGAGTCCGCGGGCCTCGTTGCCGAAGACCCACACAGTCGGGCCGTCGAGCATGCCCTCCGCACGGACGACGGGCAGGTCGTCACCGGAGACGTCGGCGGCGAGCACCGTGTACCCGAGGGCCTTCGCCCGCTCGATCGTGTCCGCCAGGGTCACGCCGACGGAGACCGGCACGTGGAACAGCGAGCCCGTGGTCGACCGGACGACCTTCGGGTTGTACGGGTCGACCGAGCGCCCGGTGAGGACCACCGCATCGGCACCGGCCGCGTCGGCGGCCCGGATGATCGTGCCGGCGTTCCCCGGGTCCCGCACTTCCTCGAGGATGGCGACCAGCCCCGGCAACGTGTCCGGCTCATCGGACGCAGCACGGGCCTCCAGGTCGGTCCCGGCGGCCACGCGGTCCGGGAAGACGTCCTTCACCGACGTCGGGAACTGCTGGCACACCGCCACCACTCCCTGCGGCGTGACGGTGTCGGCCATCGCCTCGAGCACCTGCTCGGTCACGAACCAGGTGTCCACGGGCGCGTCGTCGAGGCCGTAGCGGGCGGCAGCGGTCGGGGTGACGTAGAGCTCGCGCAGGAGCTCGGGGCCGTACTCCAGTGCTTCGCGGACCGCCTGCGGTCCCTCCAGCAGGAACAGGCCGGTCTCGGCCCGGACGTCCTTCTTGGCCAGGGCCGCAACGGCCTTCACGCGTCCGGCACGGGGGTTCTCGAGGAGATCGCTCACGACCCAAGTCTAGGAACGACGAAACCCCCGCCGTACAGCGGGGGTTTCGCGAGCAGAAGAACTGACTACGCAGCCTTCGGGGCCGAGGTGTCGGCCGGGAGGGCCTTCTTCGCGGTCTCGACGAGCGCGGTGAAGGTCTCCGGGTTGTTCACCGCGAGGTCGGCGAGGATGCGACGGTCGACCTCGACGCCGGCCAGGTTGAGACCCTGGATGAGGCGGTTGTAGGTCAGGCCGTTCGCACGGGAGGCAGCGTTGATGCGCTGGATCCACAGGCGACGGAACTCGCCCTTCTTCGCGTGACGGTCGCGGTACGCGTAGACGAGGGAGTGGGTGACCTGCTCCTTGGCCTTGCGGTACAGACGCGAACGCTGGCCGCGGTACCCCTCGGCGCGCTCGAGGATGACGCGGCGCTTCTTGGCGGCGTTGACCGCTCTCTTTACTCGTGCCATTGCACTATTCCTTTACAGTCCGGGGGCTCAGTGGCCGAGGAGCTTCTTGACGTTCTTCGCGTCAGCCTTGGAGAGGACCTGGTCCTCGTTCAGGCGGGCCTTGCGCTTGGAGCTCTTGACCTCGAGGTTGTGACGCATACCGGCCTGCTGCTTCATGATCTTGCCGGTACCGGTGACCTTGAAGCGCTTCTTCGACCCGGAGTGGGTCTTCTGCTTGGGCATGGTGGTGCCTTTCCGTGGGATGGATGGGAGCCGCGTCGTTGCGGGTTTCGGTCTGGAGGACCTATTCGGTCGCGGCGTCCGTGGACTCCGCGACGGCCTCGGACTCGGAACCGGAATCGGCCTCGTCCTTGCCCTTCGCAGCGTGCTCGGTGGCACGACGCTCGGCCTTCTGTGCAGCACGCTTGGCGTTCTGCTCGCCCTTGACGTCGGACTTGTTCTTGAGCGGGGCGATGATCATCGTCATGTTGCGGCCGTCCTGGGTCGGACGCGACTCGACGACACCGAACTCGGCGATCTCTTCCGCGAACTTCTGGAGGAGACGGACACCCTGCTCCGGACGCGACTGCTCGCGGCCACGGAAGAGGATCATCGCCTTCACCTTGTCGCCGCCGAGGAGGAACCCCTCGGCGCGCTTGCGCTTCGTCTCGTAGTCGTGCACGTCGATCTTCAGGCGGAAACGGACCTCTTTCAGGTCTGTGTTCACCTGGTTGCGACGGGCTTCCTTGGCCTTCTGAGCGGCCTCGTACTTGAACTTGCCGTAGTCCATGATCTTGGCCACGGGCGGCTTCGAGTTCGGCGCGACCTCGACCAGATCCAGCTCGGCTTCCTGCGCGAGACGCAGTGCCATGGCGATCGGGACAACGCCGACCTGCTCACCCTGAGGGCCGACGAGTCGGACTTCGGGGACGCGGATGCGGTCGTTGGTACGGGGATCGGTGATGCGGAGCTCCTTCAATCAGGTGGTGGCCGTCCGGGGCGTTTGCCCTGGACGACAGCACGAGAGAGGAGATCTGACGCACGGGCCGTGGACCCGTTCGGCAGCCGCCCTGCATCGGGTCCGTCGGACCCGACCGACGAGCACATCGAGTGCGCCCGTGGAGCGGTGGTGACCCGGTAGCCTGGTGGAACGCGGCCGCGGGTGGGAGAGACTCCTCTTTCGTGACACCGTCCAGTTGCTTTCAGGAAAACCTGATGGCACACGGACAGCATCTGCCGCGGGCAAGCCTAGCAGAGGAGCACCGTGACCGACACCCCGATCGACGACACCGGCATCGACGCCGCCAGGGACATCGCGGAGGTGCCGGCGGTCGAGCTCATCAACACCGTGGCGGTGCACCTGCTCAGCGCAGCGGCG
Organism: Curtobacterium sp. VKM Ac-1376; assembly: GCF_015351025.1. Classification (GTDB taxonomy): domain Bacteria; phylum Actinomycetota; class Actinomycetes; order Actinomycetales; family Microbacteriaceae; genus Curtobacterium. The sequence goes on from NZ_JADKRV010000014.1 coordinate 17,032, forward strand.
GTGAAGGTCGGCCTGGCCGACGACCCGCAGGAGCAGACCGACCTGGACGAGGCGCGGAAGCTCATCACCGCATTGGCAGGCCTGGTCACCGCCGCCGCCGCCGAGATCGGCGACCACCACGCCCGCCCGCTCCGCGACGGGCTGCGGTCGCTGCAGCTCGCTTTCCGCGAGGCGTCGGCGATCCCGGACGCCCCCGGCGCGGGTCCGGGCGAGAAGTACACCGGCCCCGTCAACTAGCGACGTCGGCACCGGAACGCGAGGACGGGAGGCCCGTGGCGGCGTCGCCACGGGCCTCCCGTCCGTCCTGGGCGTGCTGGGTCAGGACCCGCGGCGGCCGACCAGGCGCGCGACGGCTGCGAGCGGGATACCGACCCAGTCGGGCCGGTTCCGGGTCTCGTAGACGACCTCGTAGACCGCCTTGTCGAGCTCGAACGCGTCGAGCAGTGCGCGGTGGTCGGTGAGGTCGGCGCCGGTCCCGCGCTGGTAGCCCTCGAGGAAGCGCGCCCGCGCCTCGTCTGCCCAGTCCGCTGCGTCGACGGGCTCGTCCTGGTGTGCAAGGGCACCGGTGACGTAGTCGAACGAGCGGAGCATGCCGGCGACGTCGCGCAGGGGCACGTCCGGCAACGACCGTCCGTCGAGCGGGCGGAGGGGCTCGCCCTCGAAGTCGAGGAACACCCATCCGCGCGGGTCGGGTGCCGCGAGGACCTGACCGAGGTGCAGGTCGCCGTGGATGCGCTGCAGGTCCGGCCAGGTCGCCTCGGCGGCACGGGCGTAGACGGCACGGATGGCGTCGGCGTGCTCGGCGACGGCGGGTGCCTCGCGGGCGGCGGTCTCGAGCCGTTCGTGCATCGTGGCGACGGCGGCATCGCGTCGCTCCGGATCGGTCGGTTCGGTCGGCATCGCCTCGGCCAGGGTGCGGTGGACGTCGGCCAACGCCGCGCCCAGCTGCTCGGCCCGGTCGCCGAACGGGGTGCCTGCCTGCGCCTCCTGCAGCGCCACGCGCCAGGCGTCGTCGAGTCCGGGCAGGAACTCCTGCGCGAAGGCCAGGTGCCCGGTCGCGGTGCCGTCCGGACGACCGACGTCGGGCCAGTCGGCACGGAGGGCGCCGTACACCCGGGGCACCCGCGTGCTGCCGGCAGCGGTGAGGGCGAGCTGCGTGGTCACGTCCGGGTTGTCACCGTGGTGCAGGACGCGGAAGACCTTGATGATGACGCGGTCGCCCGACTCGGTGTCGCAGATGACCGACGTGTTCGACTGCTCGCCGGTCAGGACCCGGGCGGCGCTCACCCGACCGATCGGGCTCAGGCTGTCCGCGGCCGCGTCGATCCGTGCGGCGAGCGCCGAGACCCACCCGAGGTCGGTCGTGGCGTCGACGACCGTGCCGTCGGGTGCGGTCGTGACCGGCGACTGGTAGAGGACCGGGACCGCGGGCGCCTCGTCGAGGACCAGTCGGGTGCCGGCGGCGCTCGAGATGGTGCGGAGGCGCGGGACGGACCCCTTCGAGGCGTACCAGCGGCGGTCCACGATCCAGGTCTCGAGGTCGTGGTCGCCGGGGGCGCGGGGGTCGTCGGTAGTGCCGGTGTCGCCGGCGGTGCCGGTGTCGTCGGGTGCGGTGTCGGGTGCGGTGTCGCGTGCGTCGCGGGCTCCGTCGCTCATGCTGCGGACCGTACGCGCCGGGGGCTGGCGAGGTGCCGAGTCCTCCACAGGCCGCAGCGTCGTCGACTCCGTCCACAGCGCGCGATCGCGTGCGGGACAACGCGGGCACGGCGGAGAACACTTGCGGCATGCCCCGCTCGAACCCCGTTCCCGACACCGCACTCGCGCTCACCCTCGTCGATCCGCGGAGGACGTGGTGGATTCCGGACGACCGTCGTCTCCCCGCGTTCGAGCCCTTCGCCGACGACGTCCGCCGGCACCCTCCGGTGACCCTGCGCGAGACCGTGTGGGACACCGAGGACCGGGTGCTCGTGGCCGAGGGCGTCGTGCTCGCGCGCTCGTCCGGCGGCGCGTGGAGCGTCGATCGGGGTGCCGGACCGGAGGTGATCGGCGGCGGCTCCGAAACCGGTGCTCCCCCGCGGGATGCCGTCGAGGTGTTCCTGCGGGGGCGGGCGCTGCGGGTGGTCCTGGTGCGCGACACCACCACGGCGTTCGTGACGCTCCGGGGCACGGGCGGCCGGGTGCGTGCCGAGGTCGCCGACGTCCGCGTGGACGACGGGGATCCGGACACCGGTCTGCTGCGCTCGACGCGGTGGTGGGCAATCACCGACGACGACCGGGGCGGCACCACCGCGAGAGCGGCGGAACGAGCACTCGACGACGCGGCGACGGAACCCTCGACCGCCGCCGCAGCTCCGCTCGCCCGTGGTCCGCGGCCCGCAGCGGAACGCCGGGGCGAACGGGCGAAGCGGCCTCGTGCTGGCAGCGCGGCCGGTTTCGTCCTGCGGGCGCTCGGCGCGCTCCGGGCCGACCTCGTCGCGGTGGAGCCCCTGGTGCGCTCGGACGAGCCGGAGGCCGTGCACGACCTGCGCAAGGTGCTGCGGCGGATGCGGAGCGTGCTCGCAGCATTCCGGGGAGCACTCGACCGCGAGGCCACTGAGTCGCTCCGGGCCGCGCTCGCCGAGACCGGTCGGGTCGCCGGGGTGGCACGCGACGCCGAGGTGCTGCACGACGGGCTGGTCCGCTCCGTAGCCCGTTCCCCCGAGGGCTACGTCGACGCGGCGACCCTGGACCGCATCGGTTCGCGGACCGACGGACGCCGGGGTGCTGCCGCGGCGGAACTCCGCCAGGCACTGCGCTCCGACGCCTGGTTCCGGACCCTCGAGACCCTCGACGGCCTACTGCTGCGGGCACCCGCGGGGCCACACGCCGGCGACGACGCGGGCACGTTCACCGAGCAGCGCATCCGACGCGAGCGGGTCCGCGTGGCACGACTGCTCGGGCGCACCACGGTCGACCTCGGGGACCTCGGGGACCTCGGGGACCTCGGGGGCCTGCACGAGATCCGGAAGGCCGCGCGCCGGCTGCGCTACGCCCTCGAGGCCGCCGGGGACCTGCAGGGCGTCGGGAGGCGCCGGCTCGGGCGGCTGCGACGGGTGCAGGAGACCCTCGGCGAAACGCTCGACGCCGCCCACGCGGCCGACGCCCACCGACAGCTGGCAGGCCTGGCGGCACGGAGCGGCGAGGACACCTTCGGCTACGGCGTGCTCGCCACGACCGAGCACGCGGCGCTCGAACGAGGACTGCGACGATCGCGCAAGGTGCTCGCGCGGCTCTGACAGGGTGGGAGAATCGGGACGTGCCGCACTACCTCGAGGACCTCGCTGTCGGACAGACCTTCACCACGCCGGGGCGCACCGTCACCGAAGCGGACGTGGTCTCGTTCGCCTCGTGGACGGGCGACAACAACCAGGTGCACACCGACGTGGAGTTCGCGGCGAAGACCCGGTACGGGCAGCGGATCGTGCACGGGTTGCTCGGGACCTCGCTGTGCCTCGGGCTCATCGCGCGGACCGGGGTGTTCGAGGGGTCGGCGGTGGCGCTGCTCGGTATCGACGATTGGCGGTTCACGGAGCCGGTGTTCATCGGGGACACCGTGACCTGCACGGTCGAGATCCTCGGCACGCGGCTGACCAGCTCCGGGAAGACCGGCATCGTCGAGCGGCTGGTCTCGCTGCGGAACGAGCACGGGGTCGTCGTGCAGCAGGGGCGGATGGACGTCATGGTGCTGACCCCGCGACGCCGCGATCGGCTGACGGGACGCATGCTGACACTGGTCGCCCGTGTCGCTGACGAGGGGCGGGCACGCGAGCCGGCCGCGCACGGCGGTCAGTGGCCGGTTGCTTTCGCGAGCAATCACCGCGACGCCCTTTACAACGATGTACCAGCACGGGAGCATGGACGCATGAGCACGCTCGACGGCACCGTGGCCGCACCTGACTCCGCTTCCGCTCCCGCACTCCCCCTCGCCTCGCGGCAGGACGGCACGTACCCTCGGCCGCAGATGCTCCGCGCCGCGTGGGCCGACCTGGACGGCACGTGGTCGTTCCGGAACGACGGCGACGACACCGCCTGGCGCAGCGGGTTCCCCGACGCCCGCGACATCGTCGTCCCGTTCCCGCCCGAGTCCACCGCCTCGGGCATCGACGAGCCCGACTTCCACCCCGTCGTCTGGTACTCCCGCACGATCACCCGCGCCGAACTCGACGCCGCCGGGTACGGCGACCGCGCCCCGGGACTCGTCCTGCACTTCGGCGCCGTCGACTACCGCGCCCGCGTCTGGATCGACGGGCAGTTCGTCGGCGAGCACGAGGGCGGCCACACCCCGTTCTCCTTCGACGTGACCGAGCTGCTGACCTACGACGCCGCCGCCGTGCACACGCTCGTCGTCCGCGTCGAGGACGACCCCCACGACCTCACCCAGCCCCGCGGCAAGCAGGACTGGCACGAGGCCCCGCACGCCATCTGGTACCGCCGCACCACGGGCATCTGGCAGACGGTGTGGCTCGAGGCCGTGGCGAGCACCTGGATCCGGTCCCTCCGCTGGACGAACATCGACCACGCCACCATGCGCCTGACCGTCCGACTCGCGGGAACCCGCACCGGTGGCGAGCGCCTCCGCGTCGAGGCCCGCTGGGACGAGCGGGACGAGCACCTCGCCACCATCGAAACCACGCTCGGCGAGACCGGCGACGAGTTCGACGTCGTCGTGCCCATCGCCCGTCAGACGAACGGGCAGGCCGAGGACGAACTGCACTGGACGCCCGATGCCCCGCGTCTGGTGGATGCCACGATCACGCTGCTGCCCCGTGCCGGCGCGGACGCGATCGATGCCGTCGCGAGCTACTTCGGGATCCGCACCGTCGGGACCGACGGTGGCGCCTTCCTGCTCAACGGCCGCCGCCACGACGTCCGCAGCGTGCTGAACCAGGGCTACTGGCCGGAGTCGCACATCGCGGCGCCGTCGCGCGAGGCCCACCGCCGCGAGGTCGAGCTCATCAAGGAGCTCGGCTTCAACGCCGCCCGCAACCACCAGAAGATCGAGGACCCCCGGTTCCTGTACTGGGCCGACCGCCTCGGCCTCATGGTCTGGGGCGAGGCCCCCGGCGCCTACGCGTTCTCACCGCGTGCCGTGCAGCGCCTGATGCGGGAGTGGATGGACGCCGTCGAGCGCGACGCCTCACACCCGTCGATCGTCACCTGGGTCCCCGCGAACGAGAGCTGGGGCGTGCAGCACATCGCCACGGACCCGGCGCAGCAGGCCTACGCCCGGGCACTCGCCGACGTCACCCGGGCCGTGGACCCGACGCGTCCGGTGATCTCGAACGACGGCTGGGAGCACACGAACTCCGACATCGTCACGGTCCACGACTACGAGGGCGTCGGTCCGCGACTCGCTGTCACCTACGCGGACGACGTCGCGCGGACCGCGCTCCTCGGTGGCATCGGTCCCGCTGACCGCCGCATCCTGGTCGGCGGCGCGGTCGACGAGGGCCAGCCCGTCATGCTGACCGAGTTCGGCGGCGTGAACTACCAGCCCGGCGCCCAGCGCGAGGACGGCTGGGGCTACACGTCGGCGACGGACGGCGACGACTGGGTCACCCGCATCACCGCCCTGTACGACGCGATCCGTGCGAGCTCGTTCCTCGCCGGGTCCTGCTACACGCAGCTCACCGACACCATGCAGGAGACGAACGGCCTGCTGAACGCGGACCGCTCCCCGAAGGTGCCGATCGAGCAGATCCGTCGCGCGATCACGGGTCGCTAGCCGGGAGGCGCGCACTTTGTGAGCAGGAATGGTCGGGTCCGTGTGACGGACCCGACCATTGCTGCTCACGATGCCGGCGGGTCGGCGCGCGGCCGGCGCACGGGGCCCGCGATGCGGGCACGCGCCGTGGTCTGGGAGGATCGGGCGGGTGACGAACGTGGCGGAAGCGAGCCGTGCCTCCAGGCCGGGGCTGCGGAACCTGCTGACCGGACGCCGAAGCGCGTGGACCGCGCCCCTGCTGATCTGGGCAGCCTCGCGGGTGGTCAGCACCGTGCTGCTCGCGACGATGTACCTGCTCGCCACCACGAACGGGTGGCCCTTCGCCTCCGTCCGGCAGGACCCCTCGTTCTTCACGTTCTCGGGGTCGTGGGACGCCTCGTTCTACCGGATCATCGCGGAACACGGCTACCCGAGCACACTGCCCGTCGACGACGTGGGCCGCGTCCTGCCGAACGCGTGGGCGTTCCTGCCGGTGTTCCCGGCGGTCGTGCGCGTGGTGATGACACTGACGGGGGCGTCGTTCTGGGTCGCCGGGGTCGTCGTGGCCTCGGTCGCCGGAGCCGGCGCCTGTGTGCTGCTCCACCGCCTGGTGCTCGCCGTCGGGTGCTCGCACCGTGCGCGCTGGGCGACCGCACTGTTCGCGTTCGCACCGACCGGGTTCCTGCTGCAGGTCGCCTACGCCGAGAGCCTGCTGCTCGTGCTGCTGTTCGGGGCACTGCTCGCCCTGGTGCGGCGGCGCTACTGGCTGATCGCGCCGCTCGGGGTCGTCGCGGCGTTCACGAAGCCGGGTGTCCTCGCGCTCGCGCTCGCACTCGCCGTGCACCTGGTCGTGCGGTGGGCCGGCGCGCGCCGGTCGGGGCGGGCTGCCGAGGTGTTCCCGTGGCGCGACCGGGTGGCGATCGTGGTCTCGGGGCTGGTCGTGGCGGCGGCCGGGCTCGCGTGGCCGGTGATCGCCGCGGCCGCGACCGGGAGGCCGAGCGCCTACCTGGACACCGAACTGTCGTGGTGGGTGGGGTTCGTCGGACGCCAGCACTTCGCACCGTTGACCCCGTGGTTCACGATGGCGTCGACATGGCTCGGGCCGCTCGGCATCGTGCTCGTCGTGGCGGTGCTCGCCGGAGCGGTGTGGTTCTTCTCACGCAGGAGTACCCGGGCGCTGGGCACCGACGTGCTCGCGTTCACGGCCTCGTACGCGCTGTACCTGGTCGCGGTGTTCCTGCCGCAGCAGTCGCTCCCGCGGCTGCTCATGCCGATGGCGCCGCTGCTCGGGTCCGACGTGTTCGTCGGGACCCGGCGACGGGCGGTCACGTGGCTGGTCGTCGGCGCGTGCCTGCAGCCGGTCGCCATCGTGCTGCTGTGGTTCCTCGGTTACCCGTGAGCGGTGGGCTGGTCGACGGCGGGCTGGCTGCCGGCGTGCTTCGCGCAACCAAGGTGCATCGGCGTCGCATGTTCCTGCGGTGCCGATCGACGTTGGTTGTGCGAGACCGCGCCGTGCGGGGCGCCGCGCGGCGGCGCTACGCGTCGAAGGTGTGGAACCAGGCCGATCCGCCGGGGTGCTGCACCGTGATCATCTCGTCGAGGTCGCGGTAGGGACCGTCCTGGTTGTGGCTCGCCGACTTGATGCGGATCGTGCCGTCGGGCTCGGTGAAGACCTCGGACACGATCGTGGTGTGGTCCGGGGAGCCGTTGGCGTTCCAGTCGAAGAAGACGATGTCGCCGATCTTGACCTTGTCGCGCTCGTCCGACGACCGCCGGGTGAGCGCGAACTCGGCCGCGTGGTCCTCGAGCCACGGGTCCATCGTCGGGCAGTACGTCCAGGTGGCGCTGTGCTCGGCACCGGCCGCCCGGTTGTACCAGTCGGACCGCTGCTCCCAGCCACGGGCGATGAGGGTTTGGCAGACGTAGTTCGCGCAGTCACCGCCGATCGGGTTCATCGTGCCGTACTCGGCCAGGTTGTAGTCCTTCCAGTACCGCATCGCGTAGGCGAGCTGCCGGTCGACGTCGGTCAGTGCGGCGTAGGCCAGCGTGGTCGTGGCGACGGCGGCGCCAGCAGCCGGCGTCGCGGCGGCGGTCGGGGTCGGCGCGGCGGTCGCGTTGTCCTGCGTGACACCGCTCTGCCCGTCGTTCGCGGCGCTGCCGTTGCCGTCCGACGACTGGTTCGCGGACGCGATGGGTTCAACCACCGACGTGAAGAGTGCGACGTCGGCGTTCCCTGCCGTGTACATGGCCTGGTGCGGTGCCGTGAAGGTCACCTTCGATGCGGTCGCCTGCACGTCACGCGCGGCGACACCGCCGACGGTGACGCCCTTGACCGCGGCGAGACCGGTCCCCGTCACGGTGACCGTCACGCCGCCGGCGAGCGGGACCTGCGCCGGTGTGAGGGCGGACGCGGCGGGCTTCGCGGACGGGGCCGGCGTCGTTTCGCTCCCGCGGCCGGAACCCTTGCTGCCGCTGTCCCTGTCGTTGCCGTCTTCGCTGCCGGACGAGCACGCCGCGAGGGCGAACCCGATCCCGGCGACGCCGGCGAGGGAGAAGAGTGCGCGGCGGTTCATCGAGGCAGTCATGACACGACCAGCGTAAGCGACACCCCTGTCGTTCGGACACGGCATGATCATCCCGGGGGGCGAACGTCCTCCGTGTCCGAGCGGACCCGTTCGAGAGGATCACACACCATGCCCGAGAGCCACGACTTCTTCGTCGCCACCGACCCCGACACCGCACGCGCCCAGGTGCGCGACGCCCTGACCCGTGAGGGCTACACCGTCGACGACGGCGACCAGGGCGCGCTCCGGGCGACCCGGGGCAGCCTCGGCCTGACGCTGCTCATCGGCGGCATGGCGAACGACCGCACCTTCCACACCCGCCTCGACGTGCAGATCATGATCGCGCCGGACGGCCGCACCGTCGCACGACTGCTGCGCGGCTCCGGCAAGTCGGCGATCAAGGGCGGGGCACTCGGCATCTCGCGTGGCAACCGTGCTTTCGAGCAGGCCGCGAACGCGATCCACACCACCTTCGCGCAGGCCGGCGTGCTGACGGAGAGCATCGCGGGCTGACACGCCCGCGTTGGAGACGGGTCCGACGCGACCCGGTGGCAGACGGGAGGCCCGGTGCCAGCTGGCACCCGGGCCTCCTGTCCGTCGGATGGTCACCTTCTCCACCAGGAGACGCCTCGATCAGCCGGTGGATCGTCGGGAACAACGCCCGTTTGTGTCAGGAACAGGACCAGTCGCGGTCGATCTCCGTGGAGCCGTAGGGCGTGACGTACTGGGTCATCCTGATCGGCCCGTCGAGCAGGCGGGCGCCGGAGCAGGCCGCCTGGGCCTGGTCGAGGCGTGCGTCGCCGAGCGCGATCCAACTCGGCAGGGGCCGAAGCGGACTCGACGCCGGGACGGCGCCCATGATCTTGTTGAACTGGTACGACGTCGAGTAGACCCCGACCTGCGTGACGCCGGAGTTCTGCAGCGCCTTCGCCATGCCCTCGAGCGCGGCACGGTTCTGAGCGGCATCGGAGGTGACGTAGGACAGGCCGGTCTCGACGTCGAGCCACCAGCGGTACTGGCCGGGGCTCACGACTCCCCGGGCGTTCGCTGCCTCGTACGCCCGGGCGTACCCGTACATGTACGAGCACGCAGCCGTCGTCTTCCAGCTCGACTGGGCGCCGGGTTGCGGCGCGCACGAGCCGTACGGGTTCGTCACGGCGACGCCGTTCGGGGCCGCGTTCGACGTCGGCCACGCCGAAGCCGCCTTCGCCCCGGGGTTCGTGAACAGCGAGTAGACCTGCGCCTTCGGCTGGGCGGTACCGCCGGCCGATCCTGCCGCCCACCCGAGCTGCTGCTGCAGGCAGGGGTTCGTCGTGTTGGCGAGCTCGCCGTTCACCCCGACGATCCCGAACGACTGATCAGTGGGTACGCCCTCACCGCACTGGGGCCAGGAGATGTCGACCCCAGTGCCCGAGCCACCCGAGCCGTTCAGGAAGTACCCGACGACGTCGACGTAGACCGTCGCCGTCCCGGCCGACACCTTCGCCTGCACCTGCCCGTCGGCTGCGAGCGGTGCGATCAGAGCGTTTCCGATCGTCTGCCCCTTGGCGTAGACCTGCGTCGGCACGCTCGAGGCCAGCCCGGCACCGACGACGCGGAGGGATCCCCCGACACTGCCCTTGCCGACCTTCGCGTTGATGACCGCGGCGATCGCGTTGCGCGGCACACCCGCGGTCCCGGCGACGGTGACCTTCTTCGCGGTGGTGCCCGCAGGGATGGTCGCAGCACGGACCGGGTGCGCCGGGACGAAGACCGAACCGTTCGCGTTCGGCGCGTAGTACCCGACCACGTCGGCGAGCACCCGTGCGGAACCGGAGGAGACCCTGGCCTGGACGGCACCGCCCGAGAGCCGGACGGTGGTGGTGTTGGCGACCGTGGTCCCCTTCTCGTACATCAGGGAGACGATGCCGGCGTTGTTGCCGGACGGGGTGAGCCGCAGCCGGCCACTCGTGGCCGGGCGGGAGACGTCGGCCTGCAGCACGACGGCGGTGGCGTTCGCGGGCACACCCGCCTTGCCAGCGACAGCGACCTTCTTCGCCGCGGTCGACACCGTGCCGTTCAGCACGTTCGTCGGCGGGAGCGGCGTGTAGGTGGAGCCGGTCGCGCTCGTGCCGTACCAGCCGGCGACGTCGAGCGAGACGGTGGCCTTGCCGGCGGAGACCTTGACCTGGGCCTTGCCCGAAGTCAGGCCGACCGTGGTCGTGCCGGAGATGGGCTGCGCCCTGCGGAAGTTCTGGATCGCGGGGCTCGCGGTGCTGCCCGCGGGAGCGACGCTCACGTACCCGGCGGCGCTCGGGGCGTTCACCGTCGCGGTGAGCACGACCGCGGTGGCCGAGGACGGGATACCGTTCCTGCCACCCAGGGTGACCGTGGTGGCCGTGCTGGTGGCGGTGCCCGACCACGCCCGCACCGGTGTCACCGGGGTGAAACGACCGGTCGTCGGGGCTGCTGCCGATGCCGGCGCCAGCGGGCCGACGACGGCGAGTCCGGCGGCGACGGCGAGCACCGTGCCGATCGATGCAATGGCGGTCCTGAAGCGCACGTGTTCCCCCGTTCCCCGCGCCGGTCGGCGCACGGGGAGTCTAGGGCGATGCGCTCGACAACCCGCCACCCCGTCCGTGGACTGTGTCGGACGATCCACAGCGATGGGCCTGTGGAGGAGGAAGCCGCGACCGTGCCCAGAACGACGAACGGCCCGGAACCTGTCGGTTCCGGGCCGTTGTCGTGGTGACACCTGGTGGAGCTAAGGGGATTCGAACCCCTGACCTTCTCATTGCGAACGAGACGCGCTACCAACTGCGCCATAGCCCCAAGTGCTCGATCACATTAGCATCCTCGGTCCGCCGATCCGAAATCGCCGGTCGCCGGTCGGGCGTGCCGCCGGGGAGGCGCCCGGTCAGACCGCGCGACGCCGCCGCATGATCGCGTCGAGGTCCGCCTGCTGGTACGCGTCATCGTCGAGCACGCCCATGCCGGCCCACTTGCTCGGGGGCCCCGCGGGCTCGTCAGTGGGGGCAGGAGCAGCGGCAGCGGTGGCGCCGGTCGCCGCGGGCGCACGCAACCCCAGTCGCTCGGCCAGACGTCCCTGGTCGTGCGCGGACAGCGAGGCAGCCGCTTCTTCCAGCTCGGGTCGCATCCGCGACACCCGTGCCAACGACGGATCGGACTCCCCCGCACGGATCGCGGCCGCTTCGGCCTCGGCCTCCGCCTTGGCGGCAGCGACGCGCTCCTTCAACCGCGCCGCCAACTCGGCAGACGACTCGGGGGACGCCGCGGGCGTGGTCGGTCGCTCGACGTAGAGCGGCTTCGGCACACGGTTCGGGGTCCAGGTGCGGTCCTGCTCCGCCTCGGCGGGCTGGTCGGTGGACAGGGGCGGGGCCGGGTCCGTCCACGCAGTCGACGGCCGGGAGGCACGGGCCGCGCCCGCCTCGCCCGCCACGAGACGCTTCTTCCGCGCCGTCGCCACCTGGTGCAGCTGCGCGAGGACCGCTGCGGACCCACCCGCGGCGACGAGCCCGGCGACACCGACGAGCCAGAGCGACGGTGCCGCGACGAAGACGACGAGCGCCACGACGACGCCGAACGTGCCGAACAGGGTCGCCCCGAGACGGGAGCGGCGCATGCGCATGGCGGTCAGGGCGGGCACGGCGGACGCGCGCTCGAGCACGGGGGCTTGCTCGGCCAGACGGCGGGTTATCTCACGCTGCCGTGCGGCCTCGTGGGCACGGACGATCGCGGTGCGCCTGGCCTCTTCGGACCGGGCGACCCGCTGCGCCTGGGCCAGGGACTTCGCGTTCATCTCGATGCGGACCTCGTCCGGCAGCTCGGCGGTCTGCGCGAGGATCCTGAGGGTCTGCTGCAGTCGGATCGCGTTCCGCTCGGTCGCCAGGTACTGGCGACGGGCGGCCCACGACGGCATCAGGTACACGAGCCAGAGCACGGCCGCGACCAGCAGGACGATGCCGCCACCCCACGAGCCGATACCTGCCATGCGAACACGGTAGGGGTGGCGGTTCCCGCGCCGCGTCATTGCGGGACGCGTGTTGCGCGTGTCGGGGCGGAATCTGCGGAGGTGAGCCGCGCCTCCAGGCCCGTCAGATGCGGGGCGTCGTGTGCAGCGGCATCGCGGCCTCGTCGCGTGCGGCGAGCGGCACGGTCCCCACGCCCGGAGGCACCTGCCCCTGGACCCACCGCTCGAGGACGCCCCCGCGGACCTCCTCGGCCACCAACGCGAAGCAGAAGTGGTCGCGCCAGTCGCCGTTGATGTGGATGTACCGGCGGCGAAGCCCCTCGTACCGGAAGCCGAGCTTCTCGACGACGCGCAGGCTCGGGGCGTTCTCCGGCCGGATGCAGATCTCGATGCGGTGCACGCCGAGCGCGCGGAAGCAGTGGTCGACGGCGAGCGCGACCGAGATGGGCGTGACGTTGTGGCCGGCGGCGTCCTCGACGACCCAGTAGCCGATGGACGCGCTCGCGAGCGATCCGTACGAGATGCCGGAGACGTTCAGCTGCCCCACGAAGCGGCCGTCGAGCTCCATGGCGAACGGCAGCCCGAGTCCGGCGCGGGCATTGGCCTGGAGCGCGCGGATGCTGCCCCGGACGTCGGTGGAGACGTGCCCCGAGGGGTTCGTGGCCTCCCAGGTGCGGAGCCACGAGCGGTTGGTCGCGAGCGCCGCGTCGAGGTCGCGGGTGTCGCGGAGCCGGAGGGGGCGGATGGTGACCCGCCCGTGGGACAGGGTCGGGATGGTCGTCATCGCTGGGTTCCTCCGGGGTCCCGCCCCGGTGCGGGGCGGGGTGTCCCGCCCGGGTCCGTGATCACCGGACCCGGGCGGGATGGCCGACTATTCGCCCGCGTTGAACTCCTTGAGCCACGACTTGAGGTCGGGGCCGAGGTCATCGCGGTCCGAGGCGAGCTGCACGATCGCCTTGATGTAGTCGAGTTTGTCACCGGTGTCGTAACGGCGTCCACGGAAGACGACGCCGTACACGCCGCCGGTCCACTCCTCGGCGCTCGCCATCTTCATCAGCGCGTCCGTCAGCTGGATCTCGCCACCCTTGCCCGGCTCCTGCTTCTCGAGGACGTCGAACACCTCGGGGCGGATGACGTAGCGGCCGATGATGGCCAGGTTCGAGGGCGCCTCGCCCTGCGCGGGCTTCTCGACGAGCCCGGTGATCTTCACCACGTCGTCGGTGTCGGTCGGCTCGACGGTGGCGATGCCGTACAGGTGCGTCTGCGACTCGGGGACCTCGAGCAGGGCCACGATCGTGGCGTTCTTCTCGCCCTGGACCTCGATCATGCGCTGGAGCAGCGGGTCGCGGGCGTCGATGATGTCGTCGCCGAGGAGCACGGCGAACGGTTCGCGGCCGACGTGCATCTTGGCGCGGAGCACCGCGTGGCCGAGGCCGAGCGGCTCACCCTGACGCACGTAGTGCATGTCGGCGAGGTCCGTCGACTGGTTCACCTTCTGCAGCTTCTCGTGGTCGCCCTTCTTGCGGAGGGTCTCCTCGAGCTCCGACACGTGGTCGAAGTGGTTCTCGAGCGCGTTCTTGTTGCGCCCGGTGATCATCAGCACGTCGGTGAGTCCTGCGCCGACAGCCTCTTCCACCACGTACTGGATGGCCGGCTTGTCGACGACGGGGAGCATCTCCTTCGGCATCGCCTTGGTAGCGGGGAGGAAGCGGGTACCCAGCCCTGCGGCGGGGATCACCGCCTTCGAAATCTGGAAGCCCATGCTGAGACCGTATCCGATCCCTCTTTCGAGGGCATGTCGTCGCTCCTGGGGACACCCCATCGACGCGGGTTCCCGGCGGGAAGCCGCAACGGGAGCGCTCGGTAGACTCCTGCGCATGATCGCCGATCTCGGGAACGAGAAGCGCGCCCTGCGAGCCGAACTCCGGCAGCGGCGGCGCACCCGGACCACGACCGAACGCGACGCGGACACCGAGACCCTGACCGCGACCCTGCAGCGGTTCGTCGAGGAGCGACAGGTCACATCGCTCGCGCTGTACCTGTCCGCGCCGGACGAACCGAACGTCCGGCCGTTCCTGAACCGGGCGTTCGAGCAGGGCATCCGTGTGCTGCTGCCCGTCACGCGTGAGGACGGCCTGCTCGACTGGGCCGTCGGCGACGGGGTCAGCGAGACCGAGGGCCTGCTCGGTCTGCCCGAGGTCGTCGGCGAGGTCCTGTCCCCGCTCGCCATCAACGACGTCGATGCGATCCTCGCCCCCGCGGCGGCCGTCGGGCACGACGGCGTCCGCATGGGCTGGGGCCGTGGCTACTACGACAAGACCCTCGGGTCCATGGCGAACCGCCCGCCCGTCTATGCTGTGATCTTCGATGCGGAGTACCTCGACGAGGTCCCGCGCGAACCCCACGACGAACCCGTTGACGGCATCATCACGCCGTCGCGCATCATCACGTTCCGGAGTTGACGTGCCCACCTACTCGTACCGCTGCACCGAGTGCGACAACGCGTTCGACATCAAGCAGTCCTTCTCCGACGCCACCCTGACCGAGTGCCCGGTCTGCGGCGGCGTCCTGCGCAAGGTGTTCTCCCCCGTCGGCGTGACGTTCAACGGCGGCGGCTTCTACCGCACCGACTCCCGCCCGGCCCCGAAGTCGGAGGGGTCCAGCACGCCCACCTCGTCGGAGTCGAAGAAGTCCGAGCCGGCCGCGAAGAGCGAGTCGAAGCCGAGCGGCGCCAAGCCCGCGGCGTCCTGACGGGGCCTGCGCTCCGCGGATAGGTTTGGGGCCGTCGCCGTCCGGCGGCCGTCCTCGACCCGGAAGGAGACCCTCGCATGAAGGGCTTCAAGGAGTTCCTGCTCCGCGGCAACGTCATCGACCTGGCCGTCGCAGTCGTCATCGGTGCGGCGTTCACCGCGATCGTCACCACGATCGTCAACGCCCTGATCAACCCGCTCATCGGTGCGGTGTTCAACGCGTCGAGCCTGGACAAGGCACTCGTCGTGCACATCCCGACGATCTCCGGCGGAGACGCGAAGCTGATGTTCGGCGCGATCATCGGAGCCGTCATCAACTTCGTGATCGTCGCCGCGGTCGTGTACTTCGCGCTCGTCGTGCCGGTCAACCACCTGAAGAAGGTGGCGTTCGAGCGCGTCAAGAACGACGAGCAGCAGCCCCCGCAGGACGTCCCTCCCACCGACGTCGAGGTGCTGCTCGAGATCCGCGACCTGCTCCGACCGCAGACCGGTGGCGCCACGAGCACGGGCGCACACATCGCGCCGTCGACAGCTCCCGAGGGCCCCGGTATCGGCGGCTCGGCGAAGCTCTAGCGCGTCCCGGAACCGTCAGGCGAGGACTGTGCGGCGCTTGGCCAACATCGCCACGGCGTACTGGGCGCCGGCGAGCACGTGACCGGCGGTGCCGAGGTAGACGAACACCAGGGCCACGATTCGAACCCACGGCGCGTTCTCGTCGACGGTGTGCACCGCGGAGAACAGCAGCACCGGCAACCCGACGAACAGCAGAGCCGAGCGGATCTTGCCCGTCCAGGTGACGTCGAGGTCCGGGTTGCCGTGGAACAGCACGCTCGACAGGACCACGAGCACCAGGTCGACGAGCACCACGACGGCCACCACCCACCAGGGCAGCAGACCGACGAGCACCAGCGAGAGCACGATCGCGATGATCGCGAGACGGTCGGCGACCGGGTCGATGGCCTTGCCGAGCTTCGACCCCTGGTCGAACCGGCGGGCGATGAAGCCGTCCGCCCAGTCGCTCACACCGATGACGACGAGTGTGACGAGGGCCCACCCCGGGTGTCCGGCGACGACGAGGCCGACGAACACCGGGATCAGCACGAGGCGGAACAGCGTGATCAGGTTCGGCCAGGTCTGCCAGTCGGGGCGCTGCCGCGCGGTCTCAGTCATCAGGGGTCAGGCTACCGGTTCACCAGTGCGGCGGAACGTCGCGGCGGAGCTGGTCGTCGTTCTCCCCGTCGCGGTGCCGCGCAGGTTCCGGCGCGGGCGACGGGACGTAGCCGGGCACCGGCTGGGTGGTGACGCGTCTGCGGGGCCGCACCCGGCCTCCCGATCGATCGTCCGTGTCCCGTCCGGAAGCCGCTGCGGGGCCTGGGCCCACGCCGCCGGTTCCGGGCTGACGCGCCAGCGGCAGTTCGGCCGTGCCGGTGGGGAGAGGCGCGGCTGGCGTCACGTCGTCGGCGCGCGTCCACGTGCCCACCAGCTGGTCCGTCTCCGGCGTCACCGGACCGGCGGGCCGCGAGGCCCGCCGACTCGGCCGAGCGCTCATCGGCGGGCGGGGATCGGGGGAATCGAGATCTCCTGGGTGGCGCCGCGATCGACCCCGAGCACGGCAGCCACCGTGTTGGCGACGCGGTCCGGGTCGGAGAACAGCTGGAACGCGTGCACGCGGACGTAGTGCCATCCGAGTCGGCGGAGGACTTCGGGGCGCAGGCGCAGGGACTCGCGGAGCGAGCCCTTCACGAGGGACGCATCGGTCTCGATCGTCACGCAGACACCGCCGTGCGCGGCGACCAGGCCGAGCTTGCCGCGGTGGCCGAGCGCAACCGGGATGCCACGCATCTCGAGTCGTCGCGCCAGGTCGACCAACAGCGGGTCGGAATCGTCCGGCACGTACTCGGCGGTGGTGCGCGCGCGGACCTCGGCCAGGATCTCGGCGAGGGCGACGGTGCCGTGGCCCATGCGCTCGGCCTCGATGTCCGACGGCTGGAAGCACGTGACGATGACCATCGAGCGACGGGCGCGGGTCATCGCGACCGCGAGCAGTCGCTCGCCGCCGGGCTTGCCGAGCGGACCGAAGTCACGCAGCACGCGTCCGTGCGGGGTGCGGCCGTAGCCGATGGAGAACACGACGCGGTCGCGGCTCTGCGCCACCGACTGCTCGAGCGTCGCCACGATGAACGGTTCGGCCCGGTCGCCGATGACGAACTCGGTGAGGTCCTTGTGTCCCTGCGCCGCGGTCAGCACGGCCTGCTCGACCCGCACGGCGTGCTTCGCCGACGCGGTGATGACCATGAGCGACTCGGTCGGACGGGTCCGGGCGTGGTCGATGACGAGCCGGACCACACGGTCCACCTCGGCGTCGACGCTCTCGACGGCTCCGGACTCGGGGTCCGGCACGGCCTTGCCGTCGCTGACGTAGTCGAGCGCGATCGAGCCGTGGCCGAGGAACGATCCCGCCCACGGCAGCGACTCGATCTTGCCGCCGTAGAAGCGACGGTTCACGAGCTCGGCCAGGTCTTCACCGCCGGCGCGGTACGAGCGCGACAGCGACAGGGTCGGCAGGAGCGTGGAGAGCTTGGCGAGGGCGGAGTCGGCGTGGAACGCGTCGAGCGTGCCCTCGTCGACCTGCATCGCGCGGTGCTCGGGGTCGACGGCGATGCGGAACGGCGACGGCGTCTGGGTCACCGGGTCGCCGAACACGACGGTCTGACGGGCGCGGCGGACGGCACCGACGGTCTCGGCGATGGTCACGGCGCCGGCGTCGACCAGGATCACGGTGTCGAACGGCATCGTGTCGGCGATCTGCGACACCTCGTACGGACTGGCGAGCCAGACGGGAGCGATGGACCGCGACAGGTGCGGTGCGGAGTCCTGCAGCAGGCGCGAGGTGATCGCGCCCTCCCGCAGCTGGGTCTTGAGTGCCGTGGCCTCTTCCGGCCAGTCGACGAGTCCGACCTTCCAGTTCTCGGAGAGCTGCCACGCCAGGCCCTGGGAGACCCCCGCCGCGTGTGCATCGTCGACGAGGCGGAAGTCGGCCTCGACCCGGTCGAGCATGTCGGTGTTCGCACCGAGCAGGGCCCGGTCGGACTCGAGCATGGTCTCGAGCGCCGACTGCCACCAGGCGAGTTCGAGCTCGGCCGGCACCTGCATGTCCGGCACGTGGCGGTTCGCCAGGTCGGTGATGAGCGGCTCGAGCTGCAGGTCGCGCAGGGTCTGCATGAGCTCCGTGCGCTCCTGCAGGTTGTGCAGGACGTCGGACTCGGCCGCGAGCTCGGCGATGGTGGGGACGAGCTGGTCGACCGGCGTGTTCGCGAGCTGGCGGTCCCGCTCGGTGCGGCCCAACGGCTCGTCGAGGCGCGCGAGGTCCTCGGCGACGTTCGAGAACAGCACCTGGACGTCCGCGATGCCCGTGGGCACCTCGGGGTTCACCCCGGCGGCGACGTAGCGCTGCCACAGGACGCGCTGCTGCTGGACGCGGGTCAGGGCCTCGTGCAGGTCCGAGACGTGCACGCCGGGGCGGACGTACTCGCGGGCGAGCTTCTTCAACCGCCGCCGGTTGGTCGACGACATCGGGGCGCCCTCGCCGCGCGGGGCCGTGGCTGCCACGAGCTCGGACACCGAGCGGTCGAACACCACCGGCAGGAAGCGGTCGAGGGTGTCCCGGATCTCGGTGAGCAGGCGCAGGTAGATGCCGAGCTCGTTGATCGTCGTGAACTGCCGCATGTGCGTCGTCGCGACGAGGTCGTGGGCACGGCGGAGCAGGGTCGGCAGCCCGTCGCTGTCCAGGTCCTTCGCGATGCGGTGGGCGCGCTGCGCGCCGTCGCTCGAGCCGAACTTCGCGCCGTACCAGGGCGAGTCGTCGGGGCCGTACCGGAACTCGCCGAGGTTCGCGGCGCTGACCATCGTCTCGGCGACGCGCGAGCGCCCCTCGACCATGCTCGCCACCGAGGTCTTCGACAGCCGCGCGGTCGTCGACGGCGGGACCGGCAGCAGCGAGAGCCGCGAGAGTTCGACCAGGCAGTCGAGCACCGAGACCCCGAAGTCGGCGTCCCTGCGGATGAGCGAGCCCCGGTAGTCCTTCAGGACCTTGCGCAGCCGGACCAGGGCGTCGTCGACCTCGCGGAGGTTCGGACGGACCGCCTTCTCGTTGCGCGCGATGGCCCGGACGACGTCACGGCGGAGGGTGGACGGGGTGACCGCGACCCCGGGCAGCTGGACCTCGCCGAAGCGGGCCGCGATGCCGCGGAGCGTGGCACGGCGGGGGCTGACGACGAGCACGCGCTTGTTCGCCGCGACCAGGCCGCCGAGGGCGTTCACGATCGTCTGCGTGCCACCGGTGCCGGGCAGGGTCTTCACGACGATCGAGTTGCCGGCCGTGATCTGCGCGATCACGTTCTCCTGCTCGTCGTCGGCGTCGAGCAGCAGCGTGTCGGTCTCGGGGCTGCGCTCGTCCGACGGGGTCTGCTCGACCGGGTGGTACGACTGCTCGACCTGCCACTTCGCGCTCGGGTTGCCCGCGAGGGCGTCGAGCACCGGGTGTGACAGGTCACCGGTGTCCTCGACCAAGCCGGTCGCGACCTCGGCGAACGTGGACACCACGAGCCGGGCGTGCACGGAGAAACCGGGGATGTGCGCGGTCAGGCCGCGCAGACGGTCGATGACGGGGTTCGGGGTGAACGAGCCGTCCTGCTGCGCGAGGGCCACGAAGGACTGCGCGTCGAGGATCACCCCGAACTGCTCGTGCAGCGCGTCGGCGAGGCCCGGGTTGAGCACCGGTTCGCCGAGCAGCCGCACCTCGAAGTCACGCCCGTGCCGGCGGATCGCCAGCGGTCGGAGGAGCACCGGGCCGCGGAACTGTTCGTCGCCGTGCTTCCAGTCGGCCATGCCGATACCGAGCTTCACGGCGTCGATGCCGCGCACGGTCGCGAGCTCGGTGCCCTTCGCCTCGACCTGTCCGGCGGCCACGCGGGCGGCACGGAGCGCCACCTCGTCGCGGATCAGGCTGGACAGCAGGGTCGTCTTGCCGGTGATGAACTGCGCGAGCCCACCGGGGTGGGTGGTCGAGAGCTCGATGCGCGCGCGCGGGTGGTCGCTGAAGTGCGTGAGCGGGCTCGTGCCGCCGACCCCGGTCAACTGGGTGCGCCAGCCGTCCCACGTCGGCTCCGCCGCGTTGCCGGCCTGGAGGCGCGGGTCGCCGAGGCTGATCGCGTGCGGGCTCGTCATCTGCAGCTCCGGGCGGAGCGTGCGGTCCGGCTCGTCGTCGGTCCGGTCCTCGTCCACGTCCTGCTGCTCGTCTCGATCGTCGTAGTCGTCGCGCTCGTCGCGCTCGTCGCGCTCGTCGCGCTCGTCGCGCTCGGGGGCACCCTCGACGGGGACGTCGTCGTTCACGTCGTCCTCACCGTCGGTCACCCTGTCCGCTCGCCACACATCCGACACTGTAGGCGGGAACCGACGACCTCTCTGGCAATGAACCGAGGTTTCGGGGTTTCCGCATCGACGCACCTCGCCTCCGACCGGACGTGCGACCTGTCCGATGTGGTACCAACGGGGCATGGCCATCGACGACCGCACCGCCCCGTCCGCCCCCACGCCGAACCGGCGTCGATCGGTCCCCGCCGAGATCTCGCGGTCCTGGCTGCTGGTCTCCGGCACGGCGACCGACCGGTTCGACAAGTCGCAGCGGTCCCGCGCCGACCAGATCATCCTGGACATCGAGGACGCGGTCGACCCGGCCGCCAAGCCCTCGGCCCGCAAGGGGGTCGCCGCCTGGCTCGCGGGTGGTGGCGAGGCCTGGGTGCGGATCAACGACGTCACCACGGACTTCTGGGCGGACGACGTCGAGGAGCTCCGCGGCCTGCCCGGGCTGCAGGGCGTCATGCTCGCCAAGACCGAGTCGCCCGCGCAGGTCACCGACACCTGGCACCGGCTCGGCGGTCAGACACCCGTGATCGCACTGGTCGAGTCGGCCCTGGGCATCGAGGAGTCCGTGTCGATCGCGAAGGCCCAGGGTGCGTTCCGTCTGGCGTTCGGCTCGGGCGACTACCGCCGCGACACCGGCACCAGCGCCGACACGCTCGCGATGGCGTACCCGAGGTCGAAGCTGGTCGTCGCCTCGCGCGTCGGCGACCTGCCCGGCCCGATCGACGGCCCGACCGTCGGGTCGTCGCACCCGATCCTCCGCGAGCAGTCGCAGGTGGCCGTGTCGCTCGGTCTGACCGGCAAGCTCTGCCTCGACACCGAGCAGCTGCCCGTCATCAACGAGGTCATCTCCCCCACCCCCACCGACGTCGCCTGGGCGCAGGACTTCCTGGACGACTTCGAGGCCCGCGGCCGGGTCATCCGCGACGGTTCCGACCTGCCGCGACTGGGTCGGGCACAGAAGATCCAGCGTCTCGCACAGGCGTTCGGGGTCGAGGCGCGGTAGGACTGCACGCATGACCTGGTCCAACGTCCCCGGCCCGCCGCCGCAGTCCCCCTCCGGCCCAACGGACGCGGAGCGCGCCGCGTGGGAGCGCGGCGGCACCACGTTGTTCCCACCGGCGAAGCTCGCCGACCGGATCTCCACCGTGCTGCTCCTGGTGTTCGGTGCCGTCACGACCGTGGTCACGGCGATCGTCGGCATCATCGCGGTCGCCTCGGCCACGACGGGGTGCGACGCCTCCGCCGGGTGCACTGCCGGCGGGTACGTCGGCGGCGCGGCCATCGCGGTCGGCGGCGCGTTCGTCATCGGAGCCGCCACGATCGTGCTCGCGATCGGCGCCTGGATCCGTCGGAAGCCGTCGTGGTGGATCGCCGCGATCGGCTTCGTGCTCGCGGTCGTCGTCATCGCCTGGGGCGGCGTCGTGTTCGCGAACGCCGTCGACAGCGACGGCTCCGCGTCCACCTCGGTCTCCGCGAGCGCCTGACCGGCGCGCACCACCCGTCCGACAGGACACCAGTCGATCGACGCGTGTCCTGTCGAAGAACGCGTGCGCGTTCGGACGGGAGGCGCGGGGCGACCACCTGTGCGTGACGGCGCAGCCCCGGCGCATGCTGGGGCCATGAAGCAACGAGTCATCGGAGACGTGTCGGTCAGTGCCATCGGTCTGGGCGGCATGCCCATGTCGATCGAGGGCCGACCCGACGAGCGCCAGGCCATCGGGACCATCCACGCAGCACTCGAGGCGGGGGTCACGCTCATCGACACCGCCGACGCCTACCACCTGGGGGGTCAGGACGAAGTGGGCCACAACGAGGAGCTCATCGCGCGGGCGGTGCGGGAGTTCCACGACGACACCTCCGCGGTGCTCATCGCGACGAAGGGCGGACACCTGCGACCCGAGGCCGGCAACTGGACGCAGAACGGGCACCCGGAGTACCTGAAGGAGGCCGCGAAGGCGTCGGCGAAACGGCTCGGCGTCGAGTCGATCGGCCTGTACCAGTTCCACCGTCCGGATCCGGCGGTGCCCTACGCCGACTCGATCGGGGCGCTCGCCGACCTGCTCGACGAGGGTGTCATCCGGATGGCCGGCATCTCGAACGCCGACCCGGACCAGATCCGCACCGCGAACGAGGTGCTCGGCGGCCGACTGGCGTCGGTGCAGAACCAGTACTCGCCGAAGTTCCGGTCGAGTGAGCCGGAGCTCGAACTCTGTGACGAGCTCGGCATCGCGTTCCTGCCGTGGAGCCCCCTCGGCGGCATCGGGAGCGCGGCCGACCTCGGCACCGCGTTCGAGGACTTCGCGTACATCGCCCGCGACCGGGGCGTCACCCCGCAGGTGATCGCGCTCGCGTGGGAGTTGCAGAAGAGCGACGTCGTCGTGCCGATCCCCGGAGCCTCGCGGCCGCAGTCGATCCTGAACTCGATCACCGCGCCGACCATCAAGTTGCGGCCGGAGGACGTCGCCCGGCTCGACGGGTCACGGGCCGCGGCGGCCTGACGCCGCGTCCCGACGCACCACGACGCCCCGCCGGTCCGATCAGGAGCGGCGGGGCGTCGACGTGTCGCC
The DNA here is from genome assembly GCF_015351025.1 of Curtobacterium sp. VKM Ac-1376. Lineage (GTDB taxonomy): Bacteria > Actinomycetota > Actinomycetes > Actinomycetales > Microbacteriaceae > Curtobacterium. The sequence goes on from NZ_JADKRV010000014.1 coordinate 40,050, forward strand.
GTGCATTCGGTGCGCTCAGCTCTTGGCGGGGCAGACCGCCGAGACCTGGTCGAGCGTGGTCTGCACCTCGGTCTGGGCCTCCTCGACCTCGGTCGAGTCCTCCGCCGCGCCGGAGCGCATGGCCGAGCCGTAGCCCTTCGCGGCGTCGGTGAAGGCCTGGAACGTGTCGTGCACCTGGTCGTTCGTGACCTTCGGCAGCGCGGCGTCGAGGCGGTCGGTGAACTCGCCGATCAGCGCTGCCCGGGCTGCGGGATCGGCGGGCGCGGACGAAGAGCCCTGCTGCTGGAGGAACGACGCGAGTTCGTTCTCGAGCAGGGAGCAGGCTTCTTCCTTGGTCTGGGCGGGGGCCGCGGCCGCGGTCTTCGAGGCGGTGGGCGCGGTGGGCTGCTGCGACCCGCCGTCGGACGAGCCACCGTCGGAGGACCCGCCGGAGGAGCAGCCCGCCAGCAGCGTGACGGCGACGAGCGCGGTGGTGACCGCGGTGACGGTGCGGCGCATCAGGAGTTGCACTCCTTCTGGAACGCGTTCCCGGTGTCCTGCACCTTGGTGCTGGAGTCGGTCAGGGCGGAGACGTCCGCCGACTGCGGGTCGTCAGCGATGTCCTCGATGTCGTCGACCAGGTCGCCGTAGGCCGACTCGAACGCCTCACCCTTGTCCTTGAGGTGGTCGTCGGACAGCTCGTCGACGCCGTCGGAGATCTTCTCGTCGAGCTCCTTGAGCTTCGTCACGGCGGCGTCCGGGTCGGACTGCAGCTTCGAGGCCTCGGACTGGACGCCCTCGGCGGCGGTCTTGACCGTCTTCTCGAACTGGGTGCACTGGTCGGCCTTGGACGGCCCCGTCGAGCAGCCGGCGAGCAACGTGAGCGCCAGGCCGGCGGTGGCGAGCGCGATGAGCTTCTTGGGCATGGTGGATGGTCCCCCTCGATCTGTCCGCACTCCCCCGGATGAGGTGCAGGTCCGTCATCGAGCGTACATGGAACATCCACAGGGGGTCCGGGCGGGTTGCGGGCTCCCGGCGGTCGCGCGGAGGCCGGTGGCGCGTACCGTCGAGGGCATGCGAGCCATCACGTTCGACGACGCCTCCATGTCCGTGACCGACCTGCCCGACCCGGAGCCCGGCCCGGGCGAGGTGCTCATCGACGTCGCAGCCGCCGGGGTGAACAACGCGGACCTGCAGCAGCGCGCCGGGAACTACCCGCCGCCGCCCGGAGCGTCGGACGTCCTCGGCCTCGAGGTCTCCGGCACGGTGCGGGGCGTCGGACCCGGAGTCACGACCGTGTCCGTGGGCGACCGGGTGTGCGCACTGCTGTCCGGTGGTGGGTACGCATCGCTCGTGGTGGCACCGGCGACCCAGGTGCTCCCCGTGCCCGACGGTCTCGACCTGGTCGATGCGGCCGGTCTGCCGGAAGCCGCCTGCACCGTCTACTCCAACATCGGCATGCTCGCCGGGCTCCGGCCCGGGCAGACCCTGCTCGTGCACGGCGGGACGGGCGGTATGGGATCGCACGCGGTGCTGTGGGCCAAGGCGCTCGGGGCCACGGTGATCGCGACGAGCGGTGGGGAGCGCAAGGTGGCCGCGTCCCGTGACCTGGGTGCCGACCTGGTCGTCGACCACCGCACGGAGGACTTCGTCGAACGCGTCCTCGCCTTCACCGACGGAGTCGGCGTCGACGTGGTGCTCGACGTCGTCGGGCCGTCCTACCTGGAGCGGAACCTGCGGGCGCTCGCGCCGAACGGGCACATCGCCGTGATCGCCTCGGGCAGCGGTCGCACCGCCGAGCTCGACTTCGGCGCGCTCATGCGCAAGCGGGCCAGCATCAGCGGGACGACCCTGCGCGCCCGGCCCCTCGCCGAGAAGGCCGCGATCGTCGAGGCCGTCCGCTACAACGTCTGGCCGCTGGTCGCCGACGGCCGCGTCCGCCCGGTCATCGACTCGGTGCTGCCGCTCGCCGACGTCGAGGAGGCGCACCGCCGGGTCCGTGACGGCGAGGTCATCGGCAAGGTCCTGCTGACGCCCTAGGCGTGGACGCGGGAGAGGAACTCGATCAGGGCGGGGTGCTGCGGGTGGTCGAGGACCTCGGCGGGGGTGCCCTGCTCGACGACCTCGCCGCGGTGCAGGAACACGATCCGGTCGGCCACGTTCCGCGCGAAGTGCATCTCGTGCGTCGTCATGAGGATGGTGGAACCCTGGCGCTTCAGCTCGGACACCAGGTCGAGCACCTCGCCGACGAGCTGCGGGTCGAGGGCGCTCGTGACCTCGTCGAGCAGCAGGAGCTCGGGATCGGACGCGATCGCCCGGACGATGGCCACGCGCTGCTGCTGGCCGCCGGACAGCCGGTCCGGGTAGGCATCGGCGAAGGTCGCGAGCCCGATGCGCTCGAGCAGCCGGCGCGCGGTCTCCTCGGCCTGGGCCCGCGGGACGCCGTGCACCTGGCGGGAGGCGAGCGTCACGTTGTCGAGGACGCTCAGGTGCGGGAACAGGTTGAACTGCTGGAACACCACACCGATCCGGGCGCGCACCGCGTCGACGGCGATGCGCGGGTCGGCGATGTCCATGCCCTGCAGCAGGATCTCACCGTCGTCGATGCCCTCGAGCAGGTTGACCGTCTTGAGCAGGGTCGACTTGCCGGAGCCCGAGGCCCCGATGACGCAGATGACCTCGTGGCGGTTCACCGTCAGGTCGATGCCGCGCAGGACCTCGTGCTCGCCGAAGGCCTTGCGCAACCCGCGCAGTTCGAGGACCACGGCGTCGGTACCGGACGCACCACGGGCCTCCAGGCCGACCTCGCTCATACGGTCCCTCCGATCTGCTCGCGCCGCTGCTGGCGGCGCGCGATCGCGTCCGTGACGCGGATCAGCGGCAGGCTGATCACCACGAACAGCAGCCCGGCGACGAAGTACGGCGTGAAGTTGTACGTCTCCGCCTGCGCGATCTGGGCAGAACGGACGGCGTCGACGGCGCCGAGGATCGACACCAGGCCGACGTCCTTCTGCATCGACACGAAGTCGTTCATGAGCGCCGGGGTGACCTTGCGGACCGCCTGCGGCAGCACCACGAGGCGCAGGGTCTTGGCGTGCGAGAGCCCGAGCGACCGGGCGGCGAGGCGCTGCGAGGGGTGCACGGCCTCCATCCCGGCGCGCAGGACCTCGGCGATGTAGGACGAGTAGGTCAGCGTGATCGCGATCGTGCCCCAGACCTCGGCGGGCAGGCGCGGGAACACCCCGAGGCCGGGGATGCCGTAGCCGACCAGGTACAGCACGATGATGAGCGGCAGGCCGCGGAACAGGTCCGTGTACCCGGTCGCGAGCATCCGCAGCGGGAAGAACACCGGGTTCCGCAGACCACGGACCACCGCGAGCAGCGTGCCGAACACGGCGACGCCGATGGCGCTGAAGAACAGGATCCGGACGTTCAGCCACAGACCTCCGAGGATCGACGGGAACGTGTCGATCGCGGTCTGCGGGTCGAAGAACGACTGCTGCACCGCCGCCCAGCCGGGGGTGTTCACGACGCCGAAGTAGGCGACCGCGATCACGACGAGCGTCGACACGACCGACACGACGATCGACCGGCGTCCGCGCTGCCGCCGGTAGAGCCGACGCTCGAGCTCGATCTGGCTCGGCGCGGGGGCGGCCACCGGGGTACCGGCGCCTGCTGGCAGGGTCATGCGGTCACTGCAGGACCGGGGTGCCGGTCTCCGACGAGAGCCACTTGGTCTGGAGGTCCTCGAGGTTGCCGTCATCCGTCAGTGCCTGGAGGGCCTTGTCGACCTTGCTGGTCAGCTCGGAGTCCTTCGGCAGCACGAAACCGAACTGGTCGCCCTTGCCGTCCGCGGGGAACTGCGCCGAGACCGTGCCGTCGTCGAGCTGAGCGGACGCCATGTAGAACGCCGTCGGCAGGTCGGTCACGATCGCGTCGATCTGCCCGGACTTGAGCGCGAGCACGGCGTCGTCGTTGGAGTTGAAGACCTGCGGGGTGATCCCGAGCACGCTCTTCACGCTCGCGATGCTCGTCGACCCGGTGGCGACGCCGATCGCGTCCTTCTTCAGGTCCGCGATCTTGGTGTGGTCGACGGCCTTCGAGGACTTCGTCGTCACGACGGCCTGTGTCGTCGTGTAGTAGGCCGTGGACATGTCGACGGCCTTCTTGCGCTTGGCGTCGATCGAGAACTGCTGGACGTTGAGGTCCCAGTCCTTCGGGCCCGGCGCGATGGCGCTGTCGAAGGTGCTGCGCTTCCACACGACGTCGGACTTGCTGTAGCCCATCTCCTTCGCGACCGCGTAGGCCACGGCGGACTCGAAGCCCTCGCCCGACTGCGGCTTGTTGTCCTCGACCCAGGGCGAGTACGCCGGGTCCCCCGTGGCGATCGTGAGCTTGCCGTCGGTCACCGTGCCGTCGGCGTTGCTGCTGTCGCCGGCGGAGCACGCCGACAGGGCGAGGGCGGCGACCGCGGCGGTGGCGACGGCGAGGGTGAAGCGGAGGGAACGGGTCACGGTCGGGCCTTCGTGCGAGGGGGGTGGGGGCAGGTCGAAGTGTACTTCGCCGTGGGATACCAGCGCGAAACGGTGTCGCTGCGCTACTCGGCAGCGGCGTCGGCGTCGTCGGCCTCGTCGTCGGCCCCGTCTGCCATCGTGAAGTCCTCGAACGAGAAGCCCGGCGACACGAGGCAACTCAGCAGCACCTCGCCGTCACCCGGGATCGTCCGCTGCCACACGCCGCCCCGCACGAACGCCTGCGCGTCGTTCACCCGGTCACGCCCGGCGTCCGGGCCGAGGGTGATCGTGGCGCCGGGCTCGGGCAGGTCGCCGTCACCGCCGAGCTGCAGGTCGACGGCGTCCGGTCCGTGCCACATCCAGATCTCGTCGCTCGTGACCCGGTGCCAGGCGGAGGCCTCGCCCGGGGGCAGCAGGAAGTGGATCAGGGTGGCGGCCGGACGCTCCCCCGCGGGCGTCGAGACCGTGGCCGGCGAGGTCCAGGTGCGGACGTACCAACCGCCCTCCGGGTGCGGTTCCATCCCGAGGGCCATCGCCCGCTTCGGGACGTCGAGCCACTCGATCAGGGAACCGTCGACGGTGCGTCGTGCGGCCGTGCCGGGGCGGGGTGCGGTCTCGGTCATCGTTCCTCCTGGGGCGGTGCGGTGGTGTCCATGCGGGTGGACGGCGGGTCGGTGACGACGCCGGCGGACGCCCGGACCACCCCGCGGACCACGGTGGCGGCGGCTCGGCCGGCGCCGTCCTCGACGAGTTCGGCGAGCGCGTCCGGCACGGTGCGGGCGTCCACGTCGAACACCGCGAGGTCGGCACGGGCCCCGACGGCGAGGTGTCCGATGCGGTCCGGGCCGACGGCGAGCCCCATCGCGTGCGCACCACCGAGGGTCGCCGCGGCGAGCAGCCGCTCGTGCAGGTCCCGGTGCCCGTACCCCTGGGCACGGGCGATCCGGTGCAGGGCGGTGACGTCGGCCATCAGGTCGAGGGACGGCGACGACGACAGGGAGTCGGTACCGACCGCGACGGGGCTGCCCTCGCGCAGGTAGTCGGCGACGGGCGGTGGGTCGAGGCCGATGACGGCGTTCGACCGCGGGCAGAGCGCCACCGCGGTGCCCCGGGCGCGCAACAGGGCCCGGTCGGCGGCGGTCATGTAGACCCCGTGGGCGATGTGGCAGTCCGGGCCGAGCACCCCGAGCCGGTCGACGAAGGCGGTCGCGCTGGCCCCGAACCCGAGGGCTCGCAGCGCCCGGAACGAGGGCACGTTCGCCAGGTGCCAGTCGTTCCCGTGGCCGACCCCGTCGACGCCGTCCAGCCCCGGGACCGGCCCGAGGGCGATGCGCTCACCCTCGAACGCGGCCTCGCCCAGGTGCAGGTGGAGTCGGAGCCCGCGCTGCCGGACGATGTCGGGGAGTTCGAGCAGCGGGGCGACCTCGAGCGAGTAGGGCGCGTGCGGGGAGAGCCCGGCACCGGGGGTGGTCGGGATGCGGGTGAGTTCGTCGAGCACCTGGTCGCGACCGTGCGACTGCCAGGCGTCGTTCTCCCAGTCCATGACCTCCCAGTAGGCGATGCCGCCGAGCCCGGCGTCCTGCAGTGCCGTCGACGCCTCGATGTCGGTGACGATGTCCGCGATGCTCGTCACGCCCGCCAGGATCGACGCCCGCGCGCCGTCGGCAGCCTCGGCCCGCCAGTCGTGGGGTTCCGCGTAGTCGACGTTGAACGCGGTCGCCCAATCCTCGAATCCGCTGTACTGCCGTTGGCCGACACTCGCCATGCCGGTGTACTGCAGGTGCGAGTGCGCGTTCACGAGACCGGGGAGCAGGGCTCCGCGCCACTGCCGCTCGGCGAAGGTCGCGCCGGAGCCGGTCAGCTGGTCGACCACCCACGAGCGGTCGCCGACGTGCAGGATCCGCCCGTCCTGCACCGCCACCGCCCCGTCCGCGATCGGCGGCGCGGTCATCGGCACGACGACGCGCGCCGAGTGCACGGTGATCGGGTGCGCGGCCCGCGGGTGGGTGGGCTGCGGTCGCACGCTCATGCCGGGTCTCCGAAACGGCGGGTCCGGACGTCCGGCTCGCGGTCCGCCGGGTGCTCAGCAAGCAATCCGGGAGGCCCGGGGCGGCTCCCGAACGCGGCGAGCGCCGCGCGGGCGGTCGCGTCGTCCACCGCGGGGTCGATCGGCACGACGGCGCGCTCCAGTTCGTCGCCGCGCTCGAGGAGCATCCGGACGGCACCGAGCTGCACGGCGAAGGACAGGTCCATGATCTCGACGGGGTTGCCCTCGGCCGCGGTGATGTTGATGCAGCCGCCGTCGTCGAGCACGATCGGCCCGCCGTCGGCCCCGGCGAACACGAACCGCTCGGCCTTCGGCCCCACCGGCTGGCGCTGGGCGCCGGCGGCGAGGGCGTCGTCGATCGCGATCTCCTGGTCGACGCCGCCGGCGACGGCGAGGACCGCTCCGCTCGCGCAGGCACGGAGCACGTCGAGGTCGATGGTGTCCGGCACACCGGTGGCGCTCATCACGAGGTCGGCGTCGCCCACCGCCTCGACGAGCGGGGCCACCGCGTACCCGGCGAAGCGCGCCTGCAGGGCGCGGACCGGGTCGGTCTCGGCGACCGTCACCCGGAACCCGAGGGCAGCGAGCACCAGGGCGACCCCTTCGCCGACGTGGCCGAACCCGGCGACGACCGCCGCGCCTCCCGGCCGTACCCGGTGCGTAGCGGACGCGAGCCCGTCGACCAGGTCGAGCACCGCGAACACCGTCGACTGCCCGGTGCCGTACCGGTTGTCGAAGAACGTCTTCGTGCGGGCGTCGTTCACGGCCACGACCGGGATGCCGAGCTCGCCGCGCGCCGCCAGCACGCGCAGGGGCCGCAGGCCGCTCGTGGTCTCCTCGGCCGCGCCGAGCATCGTGGGCAGCAGGTCCGGACGCTCCTGGTGGGCGAGCCGGATGACGTGCGCGCCGTCGTCGAGCAGGATGTGCGGCGCCGTGTCGAGCATCGCGAGGGCCAGTTGCTTCTGTTCCGGCAGGGTCGCGGTGCTGCTCGCGTACACCGTCAGGCCGGCGGACCGCAGTGCGTCGGCGACCGCGTCGTCGGTCTCGTCGGCGTGGGCGTAGACGACGACCTCGGCCCCGGCGTCGCGGAGCAGCAGGATCAGGACGGCGGTCTTCGGTTCGAGGAACATCGCCACGCCGATGCGGGTCCCGCGCAGGAGCCCGCCGTCGCGGAGCTCGGCGGCGACCGAGCGTGCGACGGGCATCGACCGGCGCGCCCAACGCAGGCGCGCGTCCGCGGCGGGGTCGTCCTCCGGGTCACGACCGGTGGAGACGAGGAAGACGTCGTCGGAGAGCATCGGGACGGCGAGCACACCGGGCCGGGCCGGGGAGACGGGGCCGAAGGCGTCCTCGTCGACGGCGGGCAGGTGGCGACCCGCGTCCACCACGATCAGGGTGCTGCCGCGAGGGCGGTCGGCGGCGCGCTCGACGGCGGGGGTCGACTCCTCGGGGGAACCCAGGCACCAGAGCTGGTCGATGCGCTCGTCGACCTGGCCGGCCCGGTCGGCCCGGGGCTCGGTCTCGTGTGCGCCGAGTGCGGTCAGCAGGTGCCGGAGCGCCGCCGCGTCGCGGGGGTCACCGCCGACGATTCGGAACCGGCGGGCGGCCACCAGCAGGTTCGTGGCGGCGGCGAAGCGCCGGACAGCCGCCGAGGCCCACACCAGCGTGTCGAGGTCGGGGACTGGCGGCATGAGCCAATCGTAGGGCGAGCGGGTCGCGGGCCCGGCCCCGGTGCTGGCTCAGGGCAGGCGCTCGGGCCCGGGGGTCGTGTCCCACCCGACGGGCGCCGACGGTTCCTGCGTGCGTTCCCGGTAGTGCCGGAGCACGCCGACGAGCACACCCACCCCGATCAGGCTCACGATCCCGAGCCCGACGACGTAGACGGTCGTCACGATCCCGTTCACGGCGGCCGGCACCATCCCGGACTGCGTGGCCTGCAGCGGAACCCCGGAGACGATGAACGCGACGAGGGTGGCGATGGTGCCGTTCGCGTCCCACAGCCCGTGCAGTACCGACACCACCACGTACGCGACGATCGGCGGCCACGACCAGCGGAACCGCGCACGGCCGGTGGAGGCGCCGAACAGCACCGCGCCGAGGACCGCGGTCCAGAGCACGTGCCCGACGGGGGCCAGCACGGCACGGACCACCTCGGTCTGCAGCAGTGACGCGAGGTCGATGCCCCGCGCCGTGATCGCGGCGTTGAAGGCGTACCCGGCCGACTCGAAGGCAGCGAAGCCCGCACCGATCGTCGCGCCGAGCAGCGCTCCCTGCCGCGCGGTCTTCGGTTGGACGCGCCAGCCCACGACGACGAGCAGGACGCCCTTCACGAACTCCTCGACGAAGCCGACGACGAGGTAGAGGCTCAGGCCCTGCTCCAGGTCGGCCTCGAGCAGGGATGCCCCGAGCACACCGAGGATCCCGCCCACGAAGAACGCCGTCACGAGTTGCATCGTGCTGACCGTGCCGGTGACCCGTTCGATGACGAACAGCACGACGGTGAACGGCACGAGGAAGCTGCCGAGCAGGATGATCGTCGGCACCAGGTTCGTGTTCTGCGTCGACACGGTCACGATGATCGTGACGACCCACAGCACGAAGCCGACGACCAGCGTCTTCCACCACCAGCCGTGGCGGTGGTGGGGATGTGCGACGGGGGTGTCCCAGGGCAGGCTCATGCGCACATCGTGCTCCGCGTGCGGCGAGCGGCGTCACGGGAATGTCCCGCGGCCGTCCGACGTACTCTCTGCACATGAGCGATGCGACGACTGCCCCTGACCGCGTGACCATGTTCGGCGCCGACTGGTGCCGCGACTGCCGCCGGTCCAAGGCGCTGCTCGACACCCTCGGCGTGGACTACGAGTACATCGACGTGGAGCAGGACCTGACCGCGGCGGACCGGGCCGAGGCGATCAGTGGCCGCAAGAACATCCCCGTCGTGGTCCTGCCGAACGGCAAGCACTTCGTGGAGCCGTCCGACGTCGAGCTGCGCGCCGAACTCGAGGCCTCCGGCATCGTCTGAGCACGCGTGCTACACCCGGACATCGGATGAATCGGGCATGATGAGGTCGTGATCATCGACGCTCACCACCACCTCTGGGACCCAGCCGACCGGCCGTACCCCTGGATGGACGACTCCGTCGCCCCGATCCGCCGACGGTTCGACGTGGACGACCTGCGCGCCGCGACGCAGGGCACCGGCGCCACCCGGACGATCGTGGTGCAGGCCGTGCACGACCCCGGCGAGACCGCCTGGCTCCTCGCGCAGCCGGAACCCGTCGCCGGCGTGGTCGGGTGGGTGGACCCCACCGCTGTCGACGTCGCCGAGCGGATCGCCGCCCTCCGCGCACAGCCCGGCGGCCACCGGCTGGTCGGCATCAGACACCAGGCGCAGGACGAACCCGATCCCGACTGGCTCGCTCGCCCCGAGGTCGCCCGTGGCGTCCGCGCCCTGGCCGCCGACGGACTCGTGTTCGACCTGCTCGTCCGGGACCGGGAGCACCGCGCCGCCCTCGCACTGGTCGATGCCGTCCCCGAGGGGTCCTTCGTGCTCGACCATGCGGGCAAGCCCGACATCGAGCACGGAGACGACGGCTGGGCGGGCCGGATGACGGACTTCGCCGCACGCACGAACGTCGTGTGCAAGGTCTCGGGCCTGTTGACCGAGGCCGGAGCGGACTGGCGCCGGCGCCCCGTCGCCCGGCACGTCCGCGACGTGGTCGAACACTTCGGCCCCGACCGGTCGATGTTCGGGTCGGACTGGCCGGTCTCCACCCTCGCGACCACGTACGACGAGGTCCTCGCGCTGACCGTCGACGCACTGGCGGACCTGGCGACCGGTGAACGGGACGCGGTCCTGACCGGCACCGCCGAGCACACCTACCTCGCAGGGCCAGCCCTGAGCGGCGCAGCCCTTGCCGCAGCCCCGCCACAGACATAGGATGTCTGCGGCTGCGCCGGTGCAGCCGGAGAGCGAGGAACGATGCAGTTCGCACGACTCGGCCCCGCGGGCAGCGAGATCCCCGTGGCCATCGACACCGACGGCGAGGTCCTCGACCTCCGCCCCATCACGACCGACATCAGCGGGTCGTTCCTGGCGTCCGACCCGGTCGCCCGCGTCTCCCACGCCCGCAGCGCCGGCGACGTCCGCCCGCTGCCCGACGCCGACGGCCTCCGCCGGGGTGCACCCGTGGCACGCCCCGGCAAGGTCGTCTGCATCGGCCTGAACTACCGCGACCACGCCGCCGAGACCGGCGCCGAGATCCCCACCGAGCCGATCGTGTTCATGAAGGACCCGATGACGGTGATCGGCCCGGACGACGAGGTCCTGATCCCCCGCGGCAGCACGAAGACCGACTGGGAGATCGAACTGGCCGTCGTGATCGGACGGACCGCGCGCTACTGCGAGAGCGACGAGGACGCGGCCGCCTGCATCGCCGGGTACGCCATCGCGAACGACGTCTCCGAGCGCGCCTTCCAGCTCGAACGCGGCGGACAGTGGGACAAGGGGAAGTCCTGCGAGACCTTCAACCCGCTCGGCCCGTGGCTCGTCACCCCCGACGAGGTCGACCCCGCGGCACTCGCCCTCCACCTGACCGTCAACGGCGAGCGCCGGCAGGACGGCACCACCGCGGACATGATCTTCCGACCGGTCGAGATCGTCCGGTACCTGTCGCAGTTCATGGTCCTGTACCCGGGCGACGTCATCAGCACGGGCACCCCCGCCGGCGTCGCCCTCGCCGGGCACGCTCCGTACCTGCAGCCCGGCGACGTGGTCGAGCTCACCGCCGACGGGCTCGGGTCGCAGCGCCAGACGGTCGGAGCAGCCTGATGGCCGCCACCACCGGCGCACCCGCCACCACCGGCGCACCCGCCACCACCGGCGCACCCGCCACCACCGCCAGCCACGCGGGCCTCCGCGCGATCGTCACCGGTGGCGCCTCCGGCATCGGGGCAGCCATCGCCGCGGCTCTGCAGGAGCGCGGCGCCGTGGTCGCCGTCCTCGACCTGCAGCCGTCGATCGCCGAGGGGCTCGTCTCCGTCACCTGCGACGTCTCCTCCGACGAGTCGGTCCGCGCCGCGGTGGCGTCCGCCGTCGAGCAGCTCGGCGGCCTCGACGTCCTGGTGAACAACGCCGGCATCGGAGCTCAGGGCACGGTCGAGGACAACGCAGACGACGAGTGGCGCCGCGTGTACGAGGTCAACGTGCTCGGTGCCGTCCGACTGTCCCGTGCCGCGCTCCCGCACCTGCGGGCCTCGGGCAACGCGAGCATCGTGAACACCTGCTCGATCGCCGCGACCGCGGGGCTCCCCCAGCGGGCCCTCTACTCGGCGACGAAGGGCGCGATCGCCGCGCTCACCCGCGCGATGGCAGCCGACCACATCCGCGAGGGCGTCCGCGTCAACGCCGTCAACCCCGGCACCGCCGACACCCCCTGGGTCGCACGGCTCCTGTCGACCGCGGATGACCCGGCGGCCGAGCTCGCAGCACTCGAGGCCCGGCAGCCGCACGGTCGCCTCGTGCAGGCGGCGGAGGTCGCCGAGGCCGTCGCCTACCTGACGAGTCCGCTCGCCCGGTCCACGACGGGTGTCGACCTGGCGGTCGACGGCGGGATGCAGGCGCTCCGGCTGCGGCCGGCGTGATGGTCGCGTCGCCGCCCGACGGGAGGCACGACACCGGTATCGTCGGCCTGTCCGGTCGCGCACGCGGCCGGCTCCACAGGAGGTGGTGACGTGGCCTCGCTGACCGACGATGCGATCGCACGCATCCAGCAGATGATCGTGAGCGGCGAGCTCCAACCGGGGCAGCGCCTCCCGCCCGAGAAGGAACTGAGCGAGTCGCTCGGGCTGTCACGGAACAGCCTGCGCGAAGCGGTGAAGGCCCTCGAACTCATCCGCGTCCTCGACGTCCGACGCGGCGACGGCACGTACGTGACGTCGCTCGAGCCGGGTGTCCTGCTCGAGGCGGTCTCGTTCGTCGTCGACATGCACCACGACCGGTCGCTCGTCGACCTGCTCGAGGTCCGCCGCATCCTCGAGCCGGCCTCGGCCGTCCTCGCCACCGCACGCGCGTCGGAGCAGCAGATCGACGAGCTCGCGACGCTCATGCAGTCCGTCGGCGAGGACACCGGCGTCGAGGACCTCGTCGCCCACGACCTGCTGTTCCACTCCACCATCGCCGGTATCGGCGGCAACCAGTACCTGTCCGGGCTGCTCGACGCGCTGTCGAGCAAGACCGTGCGGGTGCGAGTGTGGCGTGGCCTGACGCAGAACGGTTCCGTACAGCGCACGCTCGACGAGCACGCGGCGATCGTCGACGCCATCCGGCGGCGTGATCCGCAGCTCGTGCAGGCCCTGGTGGTGTCCCATGTGGAGGGAGTCGAGCGCTGGTTGCGGCGCTCGCTCGACTGAACCCGAGAGTCCTCCCAGGGAGACGGGTGTTCTGTCGGTTGCCGGCCCACAGCCCGGCGTCCTGCCGGTGCTCGGACCGGCCGCAGAACAAGGAGAACAACCATGGGCGTCATCGGCACCATCATCGGACTGATCATCATCGGGCTCATCGCCGGAGCCCTCGCCCGCCTGATCATCCCGGGCAAGCAGAAGATGTCGATCCTCATGACGATCGTGCTCGGCATCATCGGGTCGTTCGTCGGGGGTCTGCTCGGCTTCCTGATCTTCCGACACGACCTGGCGGACGGCTTCTTCCAGCCCGCCGGCATCATCGGCTCGATCATCGGCGCGATCATCGTGCTGTTCATCTACACCCGCTTCTCGGGCCGCGGTTCGCGCAACCGCTAGGGACCAGCACCCCGCCGGAACCAGGTTCCGGACACAGCACCGCGGAAACGGCTGGTGCGGTGTCCGGAACCTGGTTTCGTTGCGGCAGGTGCAGCCGCGTGGGTCAGTCGGCGAGCAGGCCCGTCGAGCGCAGGTCGTCCCACAGGGCCTCCGGCACGTCGGCGGCCGCCCGCGCCACGTTCGAGCGGACCTGCTCGGCCGACTGGGCACCGAGGGCGATCGCGGCGACCGCAGGGGCACGACGCGGGAACGCCAGCGCGGCCTCGGGCAGCGTCACCCCGTGGTGTTCGCAGACGTCGGCGATCGCGTTCGCCCGATCGATCAGCGCCACCGGGGCCTCGGCGTAGTCGTAGGTCGCCCCCGCCGCCGGTCGTTCCTGGCCGAGCAGCCCCGAGTTGTAGACCCCCACCGCCACGACGGCGACCCCGAGCTCGGCACACCGCGCCACCAGCGCCGCTGCGGGCTTTTCGAGCAGCGTGTACCGGCCGGCGAGCATGACCACGTCGCAGAGCCCGGTCTCGACGGCCGCGGACAGTGCGTCGACGGAGTTCGACCCCACCCCGACCGCCCGCACGATGCCCTCGTCCCGCAGCTCGGCGAGCGTCGGCAGCGCCTGGGTCAACCCGTCGGTCAGCGAGTAGACGTCCGGGTCGTGCAGGTAGGCGACGTCGACGTGGTCCAGGCCGAGGCGGCCGAGCGACTCGTCCAGGGACCGCCGCACCCCCGACGGCGACGGGTCCCACTGCCGCACCGTGTCGTCGGGCACCGCGAACCCGCCGGAGGCCAGGTCGTCGCCGTCGCCGCGCCCCGGGACGAGCAGTCGCCCGACCTTCGTCGACACCAGGAACGAGTCGCGCGGACGGTCGGCGAGCGCCGCACCGAGTCGGCGCTCGGACAGTCCGAGGCCGTAGTGCGGGGCGGTGTCGAACCCGCGGACGCCGGCGTCCCAGGCGGCGTCGACCGTGGTGCGGGCGTCGTCCTCGGAGACGGTCCTGAGCAGGTTGCCGATGCCCGCACCACCGAACCAGAACGGTCCGCGGTCGAAGTCGAGGCCCGTCATGCGTCCACCTGCGCCGCGAGCGACCAGACCCGCGGGACCCCGTCGTCGTTCCCCGAGTAGTCGTCGTCCGCTTCCAGCAGGGGGTTGATGGTCTCCTGCCACTCCGCGTTGACCGGGTCGTCGGCGAGTGCACGGCGCATCGCGCGGTGGTCCTCGACCTCGATCAGGTGGACCAGGTCCTGCCCGTCCCGCCAGATCGTCCAGTCGTGCACACCGGCCTCGCGGAGCCGGGCGGCGAGGGCGAGCGGGACCGAGGCGTGCACAGAGTCGTACGCCGCCTCGTTCCCGGCCCGCAGGCGCGTCCGGGTCAGGATCCGCTGCATCAGTCGCGCAGGAACAGCTCGACCACCGGCACGGCGACGTCGGGCCGCACGATCGGCAGGGTGAGCGTCAGCGTCCCCGCAGGCTGCCCGCCGAGCCCGGTGTTCTGCGCCCGGGTCCCCGGCGGGATCTCGCGGAAGTGGATCTCGGACGCGTCGTTGAGCAGCTGGGCGTAGGCGACGCGACCGGCCAGGTCGGGCAGGTGCACGTGCTCGAACGGCCACGCGAACAGGTGCAGGTACAGCCGGTTGCCGTTCTGCGTGTACACGGTGTTCCGCGGCGGCACGAACGACGACGGTCCGGCGCCGTACACGGACCGGGCGTGCTGGTGCATCCACGTCCCGATGCCGTCGAGGGTCTGCCGCGAGACCGCGTCGAACTCGCCCCGGCCGGTGGGTCCGATGTTGAGCAGCATGTTCCCGTTGTTCGCGACGCCGTCGACGAGCATCCGGACGAGCAGGTCGACCGGCTTCAGGTTCAGGTTGTCGCGGTCGTAGCCCCACGAGCCGTTCAGTGTCTGGCAGGCCTCCCACGGGACCCGGACGCCGTCGACCTCCATCGGCTTGTCCGGCTGGTACTGCTCTGGCGTGACCAGGTCACCGGGGATGTCGAGCCGGTCGTTCACGATGATGCCGGGCTGCAGGCGCTTCGTCAGGGCCATGAGCTCCTCGGAGCCCCATTCGTCGCGACCCTTGCCGCCCCAGATGTCCTCGTGGTCGTTGTCGCGGTACGAGAAGTCGTAGAACAGGTAGTCGATCTGCCCGTAGTCGGTCAGCAGCTCCTCGACCTGCCCGTGCAGGTAGGAGCGGTAGCGGGCCATGTCCCGGCCCTCGTTGAGCGCCGCGATCGCCTGCTCGCCGTCGTCACGTCGGGGGTGCACACCGTCGATGGTGAAGTCCGGGTGGTGCCAGTCGATGAGCGAGTGGTAGAAGCCGACCCGCAGTCCCTCGGCGCGGACGGCGTCGACGAACTCGCGCACGATGTCACGCCCGAACCGGGTGTTGGTGGACTTGTAGTCGGTGAGGGCGCTGTCCCACAGGCAGAATCCCTCGTGGTGCTTCGTGGTGAGGACGACGTACTTCATGCCCGCTTCCCTCGCACGGCGGGCCCAGTCGGCGGCGTCGAACAGGTCCGGGTCGAAGTGGTCGAAGTACTTCTGGTAGTCCGCGTCGGTGATCCGTTCGCGGTTCTTCACCCACTCGTGCCGCGCCGGCAGGGCGTACAGCCCCCAGTGGATGAACATGCCGAAGCGGTCATGGGTGAACCAGGCGGGCAGGCCGCTGGCGTCGGTCGCGGTCTGCGGCTCTGCGGGTGCGGTGATGGTCATGTGGCCAGTTTCCTTTCAGACGGTCGGACAGGAGGCGCGGCGCGCGCCGGGTGGATCGACTACCGACCACCGAGGCCGGAGGTCACGATCCCCTTGACGAGGTGCTTCTGGAGCAGGATCAGCAGGATCACGGTGGGCAGCATCGAGATCACGGACGCCGCCATCACGAGGTTCCACTCGGAGCCCTGCTGGCCGAAGAACTGCTGCAGGCCGAGCGGGATGGTGCCCCGGGCCTCGACGTCGTTGACGATGACCAGCGGCCAGAGGAACGAGTTCCAGTACGCGATGAACGAGAACACGGCGAGCACGGCCATGGTCGGTCGGGCGAGCGGGAGCATCACGAACAGGAAGGTCCGGATCGCTCCGGCGCCGTCCACCCGGGCCGCGTCGTCGAGCTCCTGCGGCACGGTGAGGAAGAACTGCCGCACCAGGAACGCGCCGAGGGCCGTGAACGCCCACGGGATGATGAGCGCCTGGAACGTGTCGACCCACCCGAAGCCCTGCATCATCACGTACATCGGGATGACGAGGACGTCCTGCGGGATCATCAGCGTCGCGAGGAACAGCACGAACACCAGGTTCCGGCCACGCCACCGCAGCCGCGAGAACGCGTACCCGGACAGCACCGCGACGGCGACGTTGATGGCGGTGCCCGCGACGGCGACGAAGATGCCGTTCAGGATGAAGCGGGCGAACGGCAGGTACGTGAACGCCTGGGCGTAGTTGCCCCACTCGATCGACGAGCCCCACAGCGTCGGTGGTGTCGTGAACACGTCAGCCGACGGCTTGAGGCTCGTCGCGACCATGTAGATGAGCGGCGAGACGAACAGCAGCGCGACCAGGCAGAGCAGGACGTAACCGATCGCGTGCCGGACGCGGCCGGAGCGTCGGTGCGGGGCCCCGGAGGCACGGGGCAGCGCCCGCGGGTTGATCGTCCGGTTGGACGAGGTCAGCTCAGTCATAGTGCACCCACCGCTTCTGTCCGAGGAACTGGATGGCCGTGATGCCGAGGATGATGGCGAACAGCACCCAGGCGCCGGCGGACGCCAGGCCGAGCTGCTGCGTCTGGAAGCCCGTGTTGTAGATGTACTGCACGAGCGTCTCGGTCGAGGTGCCCGGACCGCCCTTCGTCAGGACGAACGGCTGGACGAACACCTGGAACGAGGTGATCAGGGTCATCATCGTGGCGAAGAAGATCGACGGCGAGATGAGCGGGAACTTGATCCGCCAGAACATCTGCCAGGCGTTCGCACCGTCGAGCTGCGCCGCCTCGAGCTGGTTCTCCGGCACCGAGTCGAGTGCCGCCGAGAAGATCAGCATGTTGTAGCCGAAACCCTGCCACACGCTCATCGCGACGATCGCGAGCATCGCCCAGTTGTCGTCGGCCAGGAAGTTCGGGGCGTTCACGCCGACGGTCGACTGCAGGGTCGCGTCGATCGCGCCGCCGGGCTGGTACAGCATCCGCCAGACGACGACGTTCGCGACGATCGGGGTGATGGTCGGGATGAAGAACAGCACCCGGAAGACGTGCCGGTGCCGGATCTTCGGCGTCAGCCAGGCGGCGAGCCCGAGCGACACGACCAGGTTGAGCGGCACGTAGAGCACCACGAACAGCACCGTGTTCAGCGTGACGGTGCGGAAGATCGGGTCGGAGAACAGCTGCGCGTAGTTCGACAGGCCGGCCCACGAGCGTTCGCCGAGCATCGGCCAGTTCATGAAGCTCACGACGAGCGACGCGAGGATCGGGAACGCCGTGAACACGACGAGGCCGATCGAGTGCGGGGCGGCGAAGGCGGCGCCCCACCAGGAGCGGCGGCCGAGTCCGCCGTCGGCCCCGCTGTCCTTCCGGCGCGTCTCCGCACCGGTCGCGACCGCGATCGCGGGGGCGGGCGGCGCCGCCTCGGCGGGTGGGTCCTGGATGGTGGTCATGCGACGACCTCCTCGTCGTTCGCGGTCCTGAACAGGGATTGGATCGGGGGGAAGGCGCGGGGCGGGGTCGACCCGCGCCTCCCGTCAGGGGGTGACGCCTGTCACTGCGAGCCGAGCTGGCTGGCGATGGAGGACATCGTCTCCTTGCCGGAGGTCTGGCCGTTCACCGCCTGCAGGGCGTACTGCGCGAACAGCTGGTTGAGCTGGTCGCTCTGCTTGTTGCCGGGCAGCGGTGTGGCGTCCTCGAGCCCGGTCTTCAGCGCGTCCTCGACCCCGTCGATGCCGGCGTTGTCGTACCAGGCCTGCTGCGCCGCGGTCCGGGCCGGGAAGGCACGGCCCTGCTCGGCGAGCGAGGTGAGGGTGGCCTCGTTCGTCATCGTGCTGATGGCCTTGAACGCCTGCTCCGGGTACTTGCACTGCTTCGAGATGCCGAAGCCGGAACCGGCCGCGAACGAACTCGCACCGTCGGTGCCCGAGGGCATCGTGGTGATGCCGAGGTCGAACTTCACCTTGGCCTTCTGGCTGATGATCGACCACGGTCCGTCGCTGTACATCGCGACGTCGCCGGAGACGAACGCGTTGTCGTCGGCGGACGCGTCGTTGCTGGCCTGCGTGATGTAGCCCTTCTCCACGAGCCCGGAGAGCCAGTCGAGCCCCTCGGCGAACTTCGCGTTCTCGGCGTCGAGCGTGCCGTCCTCGTCGATCACACGGCCGCCGTTGTAGCCGAGGATCATCGACTCGAGCGGGATGTCCTCGACGCTCGTGCCCCAGATCGGGGTGCCGGCGGCCTTGAGCTCCTTCGCGGCGGCCTCGAACTCGTCGACGGTCCAGCCCGGCTCCGGCGCCTCGACCCCGGCCTTCTCGAACAGGTCCCGGTTGTAGAACATGACCATGGGGCCGGTGTCGTAGGGCAGCCCGTAGAGCTTGCCGTCGACCTTCATGCCGTCGAGCCCGGTCTTGTCGTACTCGCTCAGGTCGAGGTCCGCCTGCTTCGCCATGTCGTCGATCGGCACGAGCACGTCCGTGTAGTTCGCGGCACGGAGCGACTGGATGCTCACGATGCACGGCGCGGTGCCGGTGGAGAGCTGCGTGCGCAGCTTCGTCCAGTAGTCGTTGAAGGGTGAGCCCTGGATCGTGACGTCGACCCCGTCGTCGGTCTTGACGGTGTCCGCGACCTTCTGCCACGCGGCCTTGTCCTCCTTGCCGGAGATCCACATGGCCCAGGTCAGGGCGTCCTTGGACTGGCCGTCACTGGCACTGCTGCCAGCGGAACAGCCGGTGAGCACGAGCACGGCAGCTGCTGCTGCCGCCAGCCCGGCGGTGAGTCGTCGTTGCATCGGTGTCTCCACTTCGTCGTGGTGATGGGGTGAGGGAGTCGTGCGGTGGCGGGTCAGGCGACGCGGACCGCGTCGGGGACCGTCTCGGTGTCGGTGACGGCCCAGGCCGGACCGTCCGGGAACGCGTAGGCGTCGAGTGTGTCGGCGTGCATCTCCGTGCCGGCACCGGGGGCGGACGGCGGCCAGTAGCGGCCGTCGTGGACGTCGACCGGCGTCACGAAGTGCTCGTGCAGGTGGTCGACGAACTCGATGCATCGCGTGTCCAGGTCACCGGTCAGCGCGACCGCGTCGAACATCGACAGGTGCTGGACGGCTTCGCACAGGCCGACGCCGCCGGCGTGCGGGCAGACGCGGACGCCGTGCTTGGCGGCGAGGAGCAGGATCGCCAGGTTCTCGTTGACCCCGGCGACCCGGGTCGCGTCGATCTGCAGCACCGACATCGACCCGGCCTGGATCAGCTGCTTCGCGATGACCCGGTTCGCCATGTGCTCCCCCGTCGCGACCGGGATCGGCGCGATTCGTCTGGCGATCTCGGCGTGGGCGAGGATGTCGTCCGGGCTCGTCGGTTCCTCGACCCAGGCCACGTCGAACGGGCGGAGTCGCTCGATCCACGCGACCGCCTCGTCGACGTCCCAGCGCTGGTTGGCGTCGATCGCGATCCGGATGTCCGGACCGACGGTCGCGCGGGCGATCCCCATCCGCCGGACGTCCTCGTCGACGTCGCCGCCGACCTTGAGCTTGATCTGCTCGAAGCCCTCGGCGACGGCCTCGCGGCAGAGCCGGGCGAGCTTCTCGTCGTCGTAGCCGAGCCAGCCCGGGGTGGTCGTGTAGGCCTGGTACCCCTCGCGCTCCAGCCGACCGCGGCGTTCGGTTCGCAGCGGTTCGGCGCCGCGGAACAGCTCCAGCGCCTCGGCCGGGGTGATCGCGTCGGTCAGGTACCGGAAGTCCACCAGGTCGACGAGTTCCTCCGGGCTCAGGTCGGCGAGCAGTGCCCAGAGCGGCTGACCGGCGCGCTTCGCCCGGAGGTCCCAGAGGGCGTTCACCACGGCGCCGATGGCCATGTGCATGACGCCCTTCTCCGGACCGAGCCAGCGCAGTTGCGAGTCGTGCACCATTGCGCGCCAGGTGCCGCCCATGTCGGCGAGGACCGCTTCGGCGTCGGCACCGATGACGTGGCCGCGCAGGGCCGCGATGGCGGCCTCCTGCACCTCGTTGCCACGGCCGATGGTGAAGACGAACCCGGTGCCGACCAGGCCGTCCAGGGCGTCGGTGGTGATCTCGACGTAGGCGGCGGAGTAGTCGGGCGCGGGGTTCATGGCGTCCGACCCGTCGTGTTCCCGCGAGGTCGGGAACCGGATGTCGCGCACGTGCAGACCGGTGATGCGGCTCATTCGTGTCTCCTGCCGTCCGGTCTCCGTCGACCGAACGAGGCAATCAAAACATCGGATGTCTTGCGCGTCAAGAGTCTTCTTCGTGCCGTTTCGGCAAAAGCCACGGCGCAGCCGTCCGATGACTGGCTGCACGCTGGTCGGATACGCCAACGGCCTGGAGGCGCGGTGCGGGGTCGGACCCGCACCGCGCCTCCAGGCCGTGGTCGCCCCGCGCCGGGGGCGACGCGATGGTCACGGCGGTCAGGCGGTGGCGAGCCGGCCCATCTCGGCGACCA
The DNA here is from genome assembly GCF_015351025.1 of Curtobacterium sp. VKM Ac-1376. GTDB lineage: Bacteria > Actinomycetota > Actinomycetes > Actinomycetales > Microbacteriaceae > Curtobacterium. Next base: position 61,028 of record NZ_JADKRV010000014.1, read on the forward strand.
CCGCACGGAGCCGGTCCGCGACCTCGGCGCGGGAGCCGTCCGCGAAGCGGTGCGCCGACTCGATCACCGCGGCCATCACGAGCGTCACCGCCGTGCGCGCGGCGTCCGCGTCGGTGCGTTCGGCGGCGATGGTGACCACGGCGAGCCGGGTGTTCGCCATCCACTGCAGCATCGTCGGCACCATCTCCGGCCGCGCCTGCACCAGGGCCTTCGTTCGCTCGCGGTCCTCGGGCAGGGTCACCGTCTGCGCCACGAGTTCGCAGAGGTCGGACACGAGCGGCCCGGACGCGGCCAGGAACGCCTGACGTGCGGCGTCGGGGACCTCGGTCGGCGGCAGCCCGAGTGCCGCCTCACCCTTCGACGGGAAGTAGTTGAAGAACGTGCGGGGCGAGACCCCCGCGTCCGCACAGATCGCCTCGATCGTGACCCCGGCGAGCCCGCGGTCAGTGACGAGCGCGAGCGCCGCCCGGTGGATGGCGTGCCGGGTCTGCTGCTTCTTGCGCTCCCGCAGGCCGCAGTCGGTCGCGGCGGGGACCTCGGTGGTGCTCACGTGCTGCACGTGCTGCTCCTCGGGTGGGTGCGACACCGAGCCTCCCGTCGCGCGACGGGAGGCCCGGGACGGGTCAGTCCTGCGATCGACCGCTCTGGACGGGGATCGACCCGGTGGCGGGAGCGGTGAGCGAGCCCATCGTGTCCGCCGCCTTCACCGCCTGCACCTCGAGGTCGTCGGCGGTGCCGGCGTCGTCGGCCTGCTCCTGCAGGGCCGAGCTCTTGCGGAGCGGCGGCGCCTTGAAGAAGAAGCTCAGGACGAAGGCGAGCAGGATCACCGCGAAGCCGACCCAGTAGACGGTCACGGCCGAGGCGTTGAACCCGGTCATGAACGGCCGGGTCAGGGCCGTGTCCGCGCCGTTGAGGTAGGACGTGTCACTCGTCTCGGCGTTCGAGTTGCTCGAGTCGTTCGCCCCCTTGTCGATCTGCTTCGACAGCTCCGGGGCCAGCTGGTCCACCCAGTAGGTGCGCTGCGCGGAGTCCGACCAGTCGACGGCGAGCCCGCCGTCCTGCACGCTCGCGTGCGCCTTGTCGGCGGCGGCCGCCAGCGCCTGCTGCTGCACGGCATCCGGCGCCCCGGCGGTGGCCTGGGCCACCTGGTCGGTCGCGGTGTCGAGACCGGACTGCACCTGCTGCTTGAGCGGCGTGACGATCGGGTTCCAGATCTGGTCCATGACGCCCTGGTTCCCCTTCGCGGTCGCCACGGTCGGGTTGAGCGCGGCGTCGAGTGCCGGTGTCAGGTTCTCCTCGTCCGCCGTGGCGTGCAGGATGTTCGCCGGCATGAGCGAGAACAGGACGGAGAGCAGCACCGCGGTGCCGAGCGTTCCACCGATCTGCCGGAAGAACGTGGCGGAGCTGGTTGCCACACCCATGTCCCGCGGCTGCACCGCGTTCTGCGACGCCAGCGTGATGCTCTGCATGAGCTGCCCGAGGCCGAGGCCGATCAGGAACATGCCGATCATCAGGAACCACAGCGGCTTGTCGATCGTCATGAACGTCAGCACCACGTAGCCGAGCGACACCAGGGCCGTGCCGATCACCGGGAAGATCCGGTAGCGGCCCGTGCGGGCGACGATCTGCCCCGAGGCGATCGAGGCGATCATCAGGCCGCCGATCATCGGCAGGGTCGCGAAGCCCGACTCCGTCGGCGTCAGACCCGTGACGATCTGCAGGTAGAGCGGGATGGTGAGCATCGCGCCGAACATCGCGAACCCGACGAGGAACCCGAGGATCGTCGCCATCGAGAACGTGCTCGAGCGGAAGAGCTTGAGCGGGATGATCGCGTCGTCCTTCATGAGGGACTCGATCACCAGGAAGGCGACGAGGCCGAGCGCGCCGACGACGTAGCAGGCGATCGCGGCCGCCGAGCCCCAGCCCCACGTGCGGCCCTGCTCCGCGACGAGGAGGAGCGGGCCGAGGGTGACGATGACCGAGGTCGCGCCCCACCAGTCGATGCGCGGCTTGGCCTTGGCGTCGCCGAACTTCGGCAGGTGCAGGAACGCGATGACCATGAGGAGCGCGGCGACGCCGATCGGCACGTTGATCAGGAAGACCCAGCGCCATCCGGTGATGCCGGCGATCGAGCTCGCACCGGCGAACAGTCCACCGATGAGCGGGCCGATCACGGACGAGATGCCGAACACGGCGAGGAAGTACCCCTGGTACTTCGCGCGCTCACGCGGGGCGAGGATGTCGCCCATGATCGCGAGTGGCAGCGACATCAGCGCGCCCGCACCGATGCCCTGGAACGCACGGAACGCGGCGAGCATGGTCATCGACGTGGACAGGGTCGACAGGAGCGATCCGAGGATGAACACCGCGATGCCGAAGATGTAGAGCGGGCGGCGACCGAAGACGTCGGAGAGCTTGCCGTAGATCGGCGTCGTGATGGTCGACGCGATCAGGTAGGCCGTGGTCACCCAGGCCTGCTGGTCGAGGCCGTGCAGGTCGTCGCCGATCGTGCGGATCGCCGTGCCGACGATGGTCTGGTCGAGCGAGGACAGGAACATGCCCGCCATCAGTCCGTAGATGACGAGCAGGATCTGGCGGTGCGACATGATCGGCTTGCCCGGCGTGCTCGCCGGGGAGTCCTGTCGTCCGCGCGGCACCTGGACGGGTGCGGTGGCAGTGGACATGCGGGGTTCCTCACAGGGGTGTGGTCGTGTGGTCGTCGGCCCGCTGGGATGCGGATCGGGCATCAACCTTGCAGGCTCTGCAACTTTACACCCCCAGCACCTTTGCCTGGCGCGCAAAGTTGCGATTTGTGCACGTTCGTGTACGCCTTCTCAGGAGGCGCGGGAAACCGAAGCGTACGGTCCACCGCATGAGCGACGAGCACGGCACCACGCATCCCGAAGACGACGCTGCGCGCCTCGGGCTCGTCGTCGTCGGCGAGGCAGCGGCGCTGCAGTCCGGCGACGAGACGGCACTGGACGCGAGCGAGCAGAACATCCGCGACACCATCGACGAACTCATCGACGATCCCCTCACCCCACGGCAGGAAGAGGTCGTCGAGCGACTCGCGTCCGCTGGAGGCACGCTGACCGCGGGCCTCAGTGGCGCACTCGCCGCGCAGAGCGGACGCAGCGTCGACGACGTACTCGAGGGCGCCGCACGCAGTGTGCTCCGGCAGCAGCGACTCGCGGACGAACGCGAGGACGCCGGCACTCAGCAGCGTGAGCCGCGGGACCAGCACGACGACGGGCGCGACGAGGCCTGAACCCGCCGCACCCATCGGCACCCAGGCGCTCAGGCGCCCGCGCGCCACCAGTCGTCGAAGGGCGTCGCCGGGACCTGGCGCTTGTGCTCGGTGGTGCGGTAGCGCGACTCGATCGCCTCGGCAACCTCGATCGGCACGTCGTGCCCCTGCAGGTACGCGTCGATCTCGGCGTACGTCAGGCCGAGGTTCGCCTCGTCCGTCTGTCCGGGCAGCTCGTCGAGCAGGTCCGCCGTCGGGGCCTTCTCGTACAGGCGAGCGGGAGCACCGAGGTGCTCCAGCAGCTGGCGCCCCTGGCTCTTGGACAGTCCGGTGAGCGGGGTGAGGTCGACGCCACCGTCGCCGTACTTCGTGAAGAAGCCGGTCACGGCCTCGGCCGCGTGGTCGGTGCCGACCACCAGGAGCCCCCGCTGGCCGGCGACCGCGTACTGGGCGACCATGCGCATCCGCGCCTTGACGTTGCCCTTCACGAAGTCACTGAGCTCGACACCCGAGGCGGCGGCGTCCTGCATGACCCCGTCGACGCCGTGCTCGATGTTCACGGTGATGCCGGGATCCGCGGCGATGAACCGCAGGGCCAGCTGCGCGTCGTCCTCGTCGGCCTGCTCCCGGTACGGCATCCGGACGGTGGTGAACTCGGCAGGGTGCCCCTCGGCGCGGAGTGACTCGACCGCGAGCTGGGTCAGGCGCCCGGCGAGCGTGGAGTCCTGGCCGCCACTGATCGCGAGGAGGTACCCCTTCGCACCGGTCGTGAGCAGGTAGTCGCGGAGGAACCCGACACGACGGGCGACCTCCCGCTCCGGGTCGATGGTCGGCTGGACGTTGAGGTCCGCTGCGATGGCGGCTTGGAGTTCACGCACCACCCCAGTATCGCGCCGATCCGTCTCGGTGGACCGGCAGGTTCGGCGAACAGGGAGAACGGGCAGGGAGAGCCGGAGCGGTGGGGACCCGAACCACCACCGCTCCGGTGGATCCGCGACGACCCGAACGCGTCACGGACCCGGTTGGACGAACGCCGGTACCCGCCGGCGCTCACCCTGGTCAGGTGCGATGACTTCGTCGCACCTGGATCACGATGGGTGCCCGTTGGAATCGCACGATGCCGCTTCCTCCGACGGGGCTCCGCCGCTGATCCGTCCCCCGGTGGTGACCCGGAGGATGTGAGGGCCCGTCGAACGGGCCGGTGTCGACGGCTGGTGAGGCCGTCTTCCTGTGCAAGTTACCAGGGAGCCCACGTCGACCTCCACCCCCGTTTCGGGGGCTGCCCCGCGTCCGTCTTGACCGTTCGAGTTCTAACAGTTAGTCTTCTGATCATGCAGGCGCCGGATCTCACCACACCACTCCAACTCATGCGGTGGATCGGGTGGGCCCAGCGCAAGGGGGCCGAGGAGTGGGTCCGCGCACGTGAGCTCACCCACGAGCAGGCCTTCGTGCTCGGCTACCTGCGCGAGAACCCTGGCGCGATCCAGCGGGACATCGCCGAAGTCACCCGCACCAGTGCAGCCAGCGTCTCGAGTCTCCTGCAGGGGCTCGAGCGGCGCGACCTGGTCGAACGACGACCGGACGCCACGAACGGGCGGACGAAGACGGTGCACGCCACCCCGGCGGGCATCGACCTCATCGCCGGGTTCACCGACGCGATGGTCGCCCTCGACGACTCCCTGCTCGCTCCGCTCGACGCGGACGAGCGCGCCACGCTCCGACGACTCCTGCGGAAGGTGACCGCGGAACTCGCCCCACCAACCCGCTAGCGAGCGCACCACGCACCCGCGCGGGCGGCCTGCTCGACGCGCCACGCGCCTCCCGGCCTGACCCGTCGGCGCGCCCACGCGACCCTGCCGGTCGCGCTGTCCCGTGACCCCGCCGGTCACGCCATCCACCCCGCTGTGCCGGCGTCCGCCGGTCACGCGCTCCACCCCGCCGTGCCGGCGTCCGCCGGCGCGCCCACCGCCATGCCCGGAAGGGAACCGTCATGAGCACCACATCCACCGCCGCGGGGACGAACCGCTGGTACCTCGCCGCAGCCCCCATCGCCCGAGCCCTCGTGCACCTCTGCGTGCCGATGGCCGCTGCGATGGTCGTCAGTGCCCTGTACAACGTCATCAACGCGGGCTTCATCGGCGCGCAGCACGACACCGCCCTGCTCGCCGCGATCACGTTCGGCACCCCGCTGCTCGGTCTCGTCATGGCTGTCGGTGGCGTGTTCGGCGTCGGCGGGAGTGCGCTGATGTCCCGGCTGCTCGGCGCTTCCGAACACGACCCCGCCAAGGCGCGGGACATCAGGCACGTTGCTTCGTTCTCGCTGTGGGGAGCCGTCGTCACGGGCGCGGTCCTCAGCGTCGTCGGGCTCCTGCTGCTCCGCCCGCTCGTCGCCGTGCTCGGTGCCGACGCCGCAGCGGTCCCCGCCACGAGCGAGTACGTCACCGTGATGCTCGCGTTCGTCCCCGTGCTCGCCGCGTCCTTCGCCCTCGAGCAGATCGTCCGGTCCGAGGGCGCCGCCCGTCAGGCGATGATCGGCCTGGTCCTGTCCACGGTCGGCAACCTGGTGTTCGACGTCCTGTTCATCCTCGTGCTGCACTGGGGCGTCGGCGGTGCGGCACTGGCCGTCGGCCTGGCCAACGTGGTGTCCATCGCGTACTGGGTGACCTGGCTGCAGCGGCACAGCGAGAACGTGAGCTTCGCGCCGAAGTGGTTCACGCTGCGGCCGGACATCCTGAAGCCCGTGTTCGGCATCGGCGTCGGGGAACTGCTGCAGTCCGCCTTCCTCATCGTCACGACGCTCGTGCTCAACAACCTGGCCGCCGCGTACGGCGACGACCCGCTCGCCGCGATGGGCGTGGCCGTCCGGATCGCCCAGGTGCCGGAGTTCCTGGTGATGGGCGTCACGATCGGCGTGCTGCCGCTGCTGGCCTACGCGTTCGGGGCGGGCGACGCAGCACGGCTCCGTGCCGGCCTGCGCGCCGCTGCGGTCACGGTCGGCGCCATCGTGCTCGTCTTCTCGGGCACCGTGTTCGTCTTCCGCGAGCACGTCTTCACGATCTTCTCCGGCGACCGCTCGGTGCTGGCGATCGGCCTGACGATCCTGACGGCACAGCTCGTCGCCGCAGTGGTCAACGGGTTCACGGGGCTGCTCACCTCGCTGTTCCAGGCCACCGGGATGATCGTGCCCGCGATGGTGCTGTCGATGTCGCAGGGGGTGCTGTTCGTGCCGATCGTGGTCATCGGGAACCTGGCGTTCGGGCTCGCCGGGATCATCTGGGCGCTCACCGTCACCGAGGTCATCGTGTTCGTCGCGGCGGTCGTCCTGTGGCTGGCATCGCGCGGAGCGATCACGCGCGGACTCGCCGAGGGCAGCGCGGCACGCGCCGACGCCGCTCTGGAGGAAGCGCCGGCCGCCTGACCCGCGTCGGCGCTCGTGCGCCGCGTCCGCGAGTGCACAGCCCGCCGGAGGTCAGAGCTGCTTGCCGAGGAAGTCCGCGTAGGACGGCTCGTACCGCGATTCGCTGATGGTCGGGTGACCGGTTCCTTCGAGGCGCTCGGCGATGAGGGCGGCGAGCTCTTCCGGGGAGCGGAGTCCGTGACGGTGCCAGATGTTCTGCAAGGTGGCGGTCATGACGACCAGCCCTTCGTCGAGATGATGCGCATCTCGGATTCGTCCGGGTCGACCCGCTGTGCCAGACCCCACAGATCGTGAGGAGCATCGTGACGACGGATCCCTGATGACCGACCCGGTACCTCAACGCTAGGGGCTGCGCAGCGACGCGTCGAACGCAGTGCGTTTCTCGGCCGACCGACGGACAGGAGGCGCGGTGTCAGCCGACACCGCGCCTCCTGTCAGGCCGTCCCGCGCCCACTGCGCGGATCGGTCCGGTCCCGGTCCGGTCCCGGTCCGGTCCCGGTCCGGTCCGTTCGCTCAGTCCGTACCGGAGTCGAAGGCAGCACCCTCGGAGGCGAGGTCGGTCCGGCGACCGAGCGCGTCCTCGGCGTCGGATGCGATGACCGCGCCGCCGAGGATCTCCTCGGACTCACCCGCCTCGAGCTGGCCGACCAGGTCACCCGTCGCACCGCCGATGAGGCCGGCGGCCGCGTACTGCTCGAGTCGGGCACGGGAGTCCGCGATGTCGAGGTTGCGCATGGTGAGCTGACCGATGCGGTCGTCGGGACCGAAGGCGGCGTCGCCGACCCGCTCCATCGACAGCTTGTTCGGGTGGTACGACAGCGACGATCCCGTGGTGTCGAGGATCGTGTAGTCATCGCCGCGGCGCAGGCGCAGCGTGACCTCGCCCGTGACGGCGGAGGCGACCCAACGCTGCAGCGACTCGCGGAGCATGAGCGACTGCGGGTCGAGCCAGCGGCCCTCGTACATCAGGCGACCGAGGCGGCGACCCTCGTTGTGGTACGAGGCGACGGTGTCCTCGTTGTGGATCGCGTTGAGCAGGCGCTCGTAGGCGATGTGCAGCAGCGCCATGCCCGGCGCCTCGTAGATGCCGCGGCTCTTCGCCTCGATGATGCGGTTCTCGATCTGGTCCGAGGCACCCAGGCCGTGCCGGCCACCGATGGCGTTCGCCTCGTACACGAGCGCGACGGCGTCGGTGAACTCGACGCCGTTGATCGCGACCGGACGACCGGCCTCGAAGCGGACGCTCACGATCTCCGTCTCGACCTCGACGTCGTCACGCCAAGCGGCGACGCCCATGATCGGCTGGACGATGTCCAGGCCGCTCGACAGTTCTTCGAGGCTCTTCGCCTCGTGCGTCGCGCCCCAGATGTTCGCGTCGGTGGAGTACGCCTTCTCGGTGGAGTCGCGGTACGGGAACCCGCGGGCGACGAGCCACTCGCTCATCTCCTTGCGGCCGCCGAGCTCCTCGACGAACTCCGAGTCGAGCCACGGCTTGTAGACGCGCAGACGGGGGTTGGCCATCAGGCCGTAGCGGTAGAACCGCTCGATGTCGTTGCCCTTGTACGTGGAACCGTCGCCCCAGATGTCGACACCGTCCTCCTTCATCGCGCGGACGAGCATCGTGCCCGTCACCGCGCGACCGAGCGGCGTCGTGTTGAAGTAGGTCTTGCCGCCGGAACGGATGTGGAACGCACCGGTCTGCAGGGCGACCAGGCCCTCTTCCACCAGCGCGCTCTTCGCGTCGACCAGGCGGGCGATCTCGGCGCCGTACTCGTGGGCGCGGCTCGGGACGGCATCGATGTCCGGCTCGTCGTACTGGCCGATGTCGGCCGTGTACGTGCAGGGGATCGCTCCCTTCTCGCGCATCCAGGCAACGGCGCAGGAGGTGTCGAGACCCCCTGAGAACGCGATGCCGACTCGTTCGCCGACGGGGAGACTGCTCAGGACCTTGGACACGGGGTCAATCGTACGGGGCAAGCGGGCCACGCTACCGTCCGGGCCGACGGTTGTGGAGAGATCCCCGCCCGAGAGCGGTCTTGTCGAGCAGTCAGCCTTCGTGTCAGCTTCTGAGTGAACTTGTCGCGCTGATCAGACGGCTCAAGCAGTTCAGGTGAGGACGAAGGAGCAATCACAACTGTCAGTTCTTGGCCGGCCGTGCAGCCCCGGCCTCTATCAGGTCCGTCGCATTGCTAGTTGCAGGTGGCGTCAAACACCGCTGCGAGGGGTGGCTCCCGTCGCCAGCTCCACGTTCCACCTCGGAGGGTACGGCTCGTACCGCGCACTGAGGCGCTGGGTGCGCTACGGCCCCGACCCGGACGGTGTCTCACCCGACTTACGGATAGCTGTTCCTACACAGGCAACCGTCGGAGAACCCCACCCTCGGGTGGCTGTGGATAGCGCCGGGGGCTGCTGCAGGTTTCGTTGACTCGTTGGTTCAGGCGGCGAGTGCGACCTGTGGGTTGATGATTGCTTCGTACTCGACGGGCGTCAGCTTCCCGAGCCCGCGCTGACGACGTTTCCGGTGGTAGGTGCCCTCGATCCAGTCCACGATCGCGAGGCGGAGCTGCTCCCTGCTCGCCCACCAGCGCCGGTTCAGGACGTTCTTCTGCAGCAGGGCGAAGAAGGACTCCATCGCCGCATTGTCCGCGCACGCGCCGACCCGACCCATCGACCCCAGGAGCCCGGCGTCAGAGAGCGCTCGGACGAACTTCTTGGAACGAAACTGGCCGTATTCAACCGGTCGTCGCAACAGTGGTCTGTTGGCTCGAGCGTAGTTGGTCGGCGAAGACCTCAGCAGGAGT
>NZ_JADKRV010000015.1 GCF_015351025.1 Curtobacterium sp. VKM Ac-1376
CACCACCGGGAGGCCTTCTTCGATCAGCGCGTCAACGACCGCCCAACGACACAACGTCCCTGGACATCACAGCTAGCCCCGGGACGTGCGCGTCAGGCGGAGCGGACCTCGACGCCCTTGGCAGCCAGGCGCTCCGAGACGTGCGCGGGCAGCGGTGCCGCGGCGTACACCGTGCGGAGTTCCGGCAGGTCGAGCAGGTCGTCCCAGTTCTGCGGGTCGAAGCGGTCGTCGGAGCCGTCCCAGCCGGGGTGGACGTCCTGCAGTACCTCGAGATCGGAGTCGACGGTGATCTCGCGGACGAGCGCGAGGTGCGAGGGCAGCAGATCGAGGTCGTCGTAGTACTCGCGCGCCCGGTCGTCCTGCCCGTCGACGTCGAGGTCCTCGTCGCTCTCGTCCTCGGCATCCGGGTCGTAGGGGTCGAGGACGTCGAGGTCGTAGCAGAGGACGTCGAGCACCAGCAGCTTCGCGTTGAAGTCCGCGAACTCGATGGGCTCCTCGGTGGTGTTCGACTGGTGATCCATGGCCCGGAGCGTATCCGGCGCGGCACCTGCCCGTTGCGGCACGGGCGTGTTGCGATCTCCAGGGAGCTTCCTGTGAAATCGAACAGCCCGCTGTCCCCCGGGAACAGGGTGATGCATGGCCACCACCAAAGCAGACCGCCCACAGCAGGAGCAGACCGAGCTCCGCCGGGTCATCGGTCCGAAGCTCCTGCTGCTGTTCATCGTCGGCGACATCCTCGGTACGGGTGTCTACGCACTCACCGGGCAGGTCGCGGCAGAGGTCGGCGGAGCAGCGTGGCTCCCCTTCCTCATCGCCTTCGCGGTCGCGCTCCTGACGGCGTTCTCGTACCTCGAGCTCGTGACGAAGTACCCGCAGACCGCCGGCGCCGCGCTGTACGTGCACAAGGCGTTCGGCATCCACTTCGTCACGTTCATCGTCACCTTCATCGTGATGTGCTCCGGGATCACCTCGGCGTCCACCGCGTCGCGGGCGTTCGCGGCGAACCTCGGCGTGGGCTTCGGCATCGAGCTGCCGAACGGCGTGGTGATGCTCATCGCCATGGGCTTCATGCTCGCCGTGATGCTCGTCAACCTGCGCGGGGTCAGCGAGAGCGTGAAGACGAACGTCGTGCTGACGCTGGTCGAGCTGTCCGGTCTCGTGATGGTGATCCTGATCGGCTTCTGGGCGATCGCCGGGGGCAACGCGGACTTCTCGCGGGTGGTGATGTTCGACACTCCGGAGGACAAGTCCCTGCTGCTCTCGATCAGCACGGCCACGTCGCTGGCGTTCTTCGCGATGGTCGGCTTCGAGGACTCGGTGAACATGGCCGAGGAGACCAAGGACCCGTCGCGCATCTTCCCGAAGGTCATGCTCACCGGCCTCGGCATCACCGCCGTGATCTACGTGCTCGTCTCGATCTGCGCCGTGGCCGTCGTGCCGATCGGTGAACTCGCCGGCAACGAGACACCCCTGGTGACGGTCGTGCAGACCGCGGCACCGGACTTCCCGATCGCGGACCTGCTGCCGTTCATCTCGATGTTCGCCGTCGCCAACACCGCGCTCATCAACATGATGATGGCGTCGCGGCTGCTCTACGGCATGAGCAAGCAGGGCGTGCTGCCGGGCTTCCTGTCCCGTATCTCCGCCGCCCGCCGCACCCCGTCGACCTCGATCGTCTTCACGACCCTCATCTCGCTCGTCCTGATCGGCTGGGTCTCGCTCGACCCGGATTCCCCGATCGTCGTCGTGCTCGGTGGCACCACCTCGCTCCTGCTGCTGACGGTGTTCGCGGTCGTCAACGTGACCGTGCTGGTGCTGCGCCGCGACAAGGTCGAGCAGAAGCACTTCCGCGCCGGCGTGGTCATCCCGGTCATCGGCGTGGTCACCTGCCTGTGGCTCGTCCTGCCGTTCTCGTCGGGACGCGACCCGCAGCAGTACCAGATCGCCGGCGCGCTGCTGGCCCTCGGCGTGCTGCTCTGGGTCGTGACCTGGTTCACCCACGGCCGGAAGCAGGCGGAGAAGGCCCCGACCGGACTCGTGACCGAGCCGACGAAGGTGCAGCGCCCGCCGCACGACCACCGCTGAGGGCTGTCGACGGTTCCGGGGCACGAGCACGGGCACGGGCGGCCGAGACCGGCGGGCCGCCGTGCGGTTCTCAGGCGGCGCCCGTACGCTCGATCTGCTCCGCCTGCCCCGCCCCGCCCGTCGAGAGGTCCCGTCATGCGCCGTGTCGGCATCACCCTCGCCTCGGTGTTCGGCGCCGGGATCGTGGCCGTCGGCATCGGGGTCGTCGTGCTCGTCGTGATCGCGGTGAACTCCCTGGCCGGCATCGCGAGGTCGAGCGCCGCGACCCCGACCCCCGCGTGCCCGGCGGTCGCCGCGAAGACGGTCGGCGGGATGGTCGTGCCGGCCGGACCCGTCGGGGGCTTCTGCCAGGACCGCCTGATGAACGCCGCCCACGTGATCCAGGCCGCCCAGGCGCTCGGCATCGGTCCGCACACGCAGGCCGTCGGCGTGATGACCGCGATCGGTGAGTCGAGCCTGGTGAACCTGGACCACGGCGACGCCGCGGGCCCGGACAGCCGCGGCCTGTTCCAGCAGCGAGACAACGGCGCTTGGGGCACGTACGAGCAGCGGATGGACCCGTACACGGCCGCGTCGATGTTCTACGCGAAGCTCGTGAAGGTACCGGGCTGGAAGTCGATGACCCCGACGCAGATGGCGCACGCGGTGCAGATCAACGCGGACCCGGACCACTACGCCAAGTCGTGGCCGCAGGCGAAGGCCATCGTCGAGGAACTGACGGGCGAGACCGTTCCGGACGCCGCCCCGCAGAACTGACCGGTCACGACGCCACCGCCTCGTCGAGCTCGACGATCGCCGCTCCCCCGGTGTGCACGACGACCTGCGCACGGAGCCGAACACGGTGTTCGTCCAGGGCGCACGCACAGGCGTCGACCCACTCCCAGTCGACGGGGTACAGGCGGTCGGCGTCGGGCCGTTCCCACACGAGTACGACGTCGACGGCACCGAGCTGCGCCACGATGTCCGCGATCAGCGCCGCGAAGTCGTCGACGTGCTCGTCCGGAGAGTACGGCAGGTCGGCGATCGGCAGCAGGAACGGGATCGACATCCCGCGGTCGTCGAGGAACAGCACCCAGCACTGTCGGCGCAGTGGCCGTTCGACGACGGCGGTCACGAGCTGGACGACGTCGTCGTCGGTGCGGACGGGTTCACGGATGAGGCGGTCGAGCATGTCGGTGTCAGGCATGGAACCAGCGTGTCGACTCGGCACCACGGACAGCGGCGAACCCCGACTTCTGGGGAGAAACGCCCGGGTCGACCCCGTTGGGGAGGAAGAAGCACGACCTCAGATGCCGTGCGTCACCGAGCTGTCGACGAGCAGCAGCGACGCGAAGAACACCGCGACGACCGCCGCCATGCCGATGAGCACCACCGGCCAGGTCAGTCGCCGCCGCACGAGCCGCAGCACACTGACCACGATCGACGCGACCAGGACCACGGCGACCACGATCGGCCCCACGACCACGACCGAGTCACCCAGGGTGGCGTTGCAGGTGTTGCCGGGTGCCGCGCACGACACGAACGCGAGCGACATGAGCTTGATGCCCCATCCAGCTGCCAGCGCTTCGACCGTCAGCAGCACGAGCAGGGCGATGGAGGCGACCATGTCCGCGACGCGGCGGTTCCCTGCCAAGGGGTGCCGGGCCTCCCGTCCGAAGCGTGCCGGACCGGACCCGAGGGGATCAGGACCGGACCCGACATCCACGCCGGACCCGATCGACGCACCGGGCCCCGACTCCGGGGCCGGCGCTGCCCCTCGCGTGGGCGCGTCCATCAGGAACGCCGGACCAGTTCGAGCAGGACGCAGAGGAAGGAACGCATGTCCCCATGGTGCCCGGTCCCGCGGGCAGGCGCGCGCTGCACGACGACGGGATGTACGAGACGAGGGAACCTCGCTACATTCAGACCCATGGGAGCCGCCGCTCGTGACCACGAACCACCAGCAGCCCCGGCCACGTTCGCCGTGGTGCTCGGCCTGGTCGCGTTCGCCATGGGCCTCATCGTGCCCCCGCAGTCCGCAGGACGACACCTGCTGCTCGGCGCGCTGTTCGGCTGCATCAGCGTGCTGAGCGGGTGGCGGGCGGTGCAGATCGCCAGCCGTCGTCGCGGAGTCCACGTCTGGTCGTGGATCGGGATCGCCATGGGTGGGGCCGGCCTCGTCATGCTCGTGTGGCAGGCGCTCGTGCTCGTCACCGGCGGCGGGTTCCCGACGCCGTTCTGGTTGCCCTACGCGGGTCGCTGACGCCTTCCGGCCTGGAGGCCCGGCTCGGCCCCGCCGTGCCGCTCACGCACCGGGGTGGTCGCCCGTCGGGCGCGGCAACGGGCATCCGGCGTCGTCGGCGGTCACCAGCCGAGCGTGCCCGGGGCGCCCTTGAACGGACCGACGATGTCGGCCGTGATCCAGCCGCCGTAGAAGTCGCCGTCCTGCGCCTGCACCCGTTCGCCGCCGACCTCGCAGGAGTCCATCGCCGAGGGGTAGATCGCGACCCGCTCCCGGAGCGTCTCGTACCCGGGCACGGGCGTGGGGTAGTTCCAGGCGGCACGGCTCGCGACCGTGCCGTCCCCGCCGACGATGTCGAAGTAGCGCGCCAGGCCCTTGAACTCGCACATGCTCGAGCCCGTCGCCGTCACGAGCGCGCCGTCGACCAGGTCCGCGGTCGGCAGGTAGTACACCGGCGGGTGCGAGGTCTCGAGGACCCGGACCGCATCCGTCGTGTCCGCCACGACCGTGCCGCCGAGCCGCACGACGACGCGGGCGGTGACGGGTTCGACGGCGGGCGGGCGGGGGTAGTCCCAGACGGACTCCTGGCCGGGGGCGGGTTCGGTCCGGTTCGGGTGGCGCATGGTCCAGGTCTACGCCGCGCGCCTGCCGGCCAGCCGGGCGGGCGGTGCGGTCGGAAACGGCCGAGCACGAACCGGCCGCCGGGTGCACGATGGGCGGGTGACGACGACGACACGCAGCCTGTTCCGACGGAAGCCCATCGACCTGATCGATGACGACTCCGGGGGCGAGGGCGGCCTGAAACGGCACCTCGGCCTCTGGCAGCTCACCGCGATCGGCATCGGCGGCATCATCGGCGCGGGGGTCTTCACCCTCGCCGGCACCGTGGCGAACGGCGTCGCCGGACCCGCGGTCCTGATCAGCTTCCTCGTCGCCGGCGTGGCCAGTGCCGCGGCAGCCCTGTCCTACGCCGAGTTCGCCGGGCTCATCCCGAAGGCCGGCAGCGCCTACACGTACGGCTACGCGGTGCTCGGCGAGATCGTCGGGTGGTTCATCGGCTGGGACCTGTTGCTCGAGTACACCGCGATCGTGGCGGTGGTCGCGATCGGCATCTCCGGGTACGTCGGGTTCCTGGTCGGCCAGTTCGGCATCGACCTGCCCGCCTGGATGCTCGGCGCGCCCGGCACCGGCGACGGCCACGTGATCGACGTCTTCGCGATCATCCTCTGCCTGCTCACCGCGTTCGTGCTCACCCGCGGCATCCGCAGCGCCGCCCGGTTCGAGTTCGTCGCCGTCGGCATCAAGGTGGCGCTCGTCGTGCTCATCGTGGTGCTCGGCGTCTTCCACATCGACAGCGCGAACTACTCCCCGTACTTCCCGTTCGGGTTCGGCGGCGTGATGACCGGTGCCGCGACGGTGTTCTTCGCCGTGTTCGGCTACGACGCGATGTCCACCGCGGCCGAGGAGTCCACCGACGCCCGCAAGCACATGCCGAAGGCGATCCTGCTGTCCCTCGGCATCTCGATGGTCCTCTACGTCCTGGCCACGATCGTGCTCACGGGCATGCAGGACTACGAGGACATCGACCCGGCGTCGGGCTTCTCGTCGGCGTTCGCGTCGGTCGGGCTCGGCGGTGTCGCGAACGTCATCGCGATCGGGGCCATCGTCGGCATCGTCACGGTGCTCGTGACGTTCATGCTCGGTGCGTCGCGCGTGTGGTTCTCGATGAGCCGCGACGGTCTGATGCCGAAGTGGTTCGCCAAGACCGACCCGAAGCGACACGTTCCCACCCGGGTGACCTGGATCCTCGGCATCGCGTCAGCTGTCCTGGCGGGTGTGCTGCCAATCGGCGTCGTGGCGGAGCTGACCAACATCGGCATCCTGCTCGCGTTCGTGGTCGTCTGCGGTGCCGTGGTCGTGCTGCGCTACCGGCAGCCCGAACTCGACCGCCAGTTCCGGCTGCCGTTCATGCCCGTCATCCCGATCATCGGCGTCATCGCGTCGCTGTGGCTCGTGACGTTCCTGCAGTGGGAGACGTGGGTGCGGTTCGGGATCTGGTTCGCGATCGGGCTCGTCGTGTACTTCGGGTACTCCCGGAAGCACAGCAAGCTGGCCGAGCCGACGAAGCGCTGAGCGCGGCGGACGCCGCGAGCGCGGCGGCCGGGGCGGGCGCGCTCAGCGCCGAAGCGTCTCCCGCGGGTACTCCCCGAACCGGGCCGCGTACACCGAGGCGAAGCGCCCCATGTGCGCGAAGCCCCAGCGTCGCGCGACGTCGGCCACCGAGGTCGCCTGCGGGTCGAGGATCCGCAGTTCCTCGTGCACCCGTCCGAGCCGGACCTCGCGCAGGTAGGTCATCGGCGACCGCTCGAACGCACGCTGGAAGGACTCCTGGATACCGCGGATGCTGAGCCCGGCGGCCTCGGCGATGTCGGCGACGGTGAGCGGCTCGTGCGCGTGCGCCTGGATGAACTCGACGGCGGCGCGGAGCCGGCCGTCGCTCCGGGTGCCGTAGCCGGCCGGGAAGCGCTCGGCCTGCAGCGGGTACATCCGGAGCAGTGCCCGGGCGACGTCGCGCTGCGACTCGTGCCAGGCGAGCGACCCCTCGCCGTCCTCACGGAGCGCCCGGACCGCACCGGCGACGGCGGTTCGCCACTGTCCGACGGCGGCCGGGTCGGGCTCCACCGTCACGTCGAAGGCCATGGTGCCGTCGACCAGGTGGTCCTCGGCGGCGACGTCGAGCACCAGGTCGCGGCGCAGGTGCACCAGGCGCTGGTCCCAGTCCTGGTACTCCATCTCGAAGCGGCGCTCCACCGGGAACATCGTCGGCACGCCGGGCTTCATACGGATCTCGTCGCGACCGATGTCGACGCGTGCTTCACCGCGGTCGAGCCACTGCACGACGACCTCGCCCTCGGTGGCGACGTCACCCCGCAGGTACCCGTGCATCTGGGAGCGCCGGATGCTCATCCGCTCGTCGCCCACGGCGACGTACCGGTACCAGTAGTCCTGGTCGAGTTCCCGCGAGTACCAGGCCTTGCCCCCGTACATGCCGGCGAGGGAGCTGATGGCGGAGTCGGTGTCCTGCCCGGCGACCGCGACGAGCGACGTCGGCGGCGTGGTCCCGGCAGCAGCGGGATGTGAGTCGGTCGTGCTGTCGGTCATGCGAACACCTCTCTCTCGTGGAGCAGAGCGGTGGGTGGTGACATCCGGGTCGGGCCGACCTGCGCTTCCACGCTAGAGAGCGGTCGGTGGTCGTACAACCAGGGTGCGCTCTGTGGCTTATCGGCCGGTCCAGCGAACCCAGCCGTGCACCTGGGCGGCCGCGCTCTCGAGCGACGAGTGCGCCCCGGCGATCGAGTCGTCCGGCGATGCCACCCGGTACTGGTCCGTCCGGGTGACGTCGCAGACGACCTCGGAGTCGAGCCACACGTTCCAGTGGTCTGCAGAGTCGTGCACCCACCGCAGGCGGTCCGGCATGAGCGTGTCCAATCGGGTCGGGCGGATCGCAGTCGTCACGTTCCTCCATGGACGGTAGCCCTGTCCGGTGTGTCGCGCCCAGGGTGGTGTCGGGGATCGTCGGTGGTGACTGGCACGATGGACCCGTGCCAGCAGCCCCGATGATCGACGCCGTCGACGTCATCCGCTTCGTCGGGCCGCAGACGTTCGGCCGTGCACGCGACCTCGTCCGGGCCGGCCTGGTGGACGACGCCACGTGGCACGACGACGACGGCACCGTCACGGCGACCGTGTCCGGCACCGCCGACGATCCGTACGAACTCCGGGTCGACACGACCCCGGCACGTGGTGACTTCGTCCGCCCGGTCCGCAGCACCTGCACCTGCCCGCTCGGCGGCGACTGCAAGCACGTCGCAGCGGCGCTGCTCACGATCAACGCCCGTGCCCTCGCCGCGAACGCCGGCCCCGGTCCGGAAGCGCCGGCTCCGCCGCCCTCGGACTGGAGGCACGACCTCGCCCGCCTCGCCGGTGACGACGAGCAGGCGCCCGCGCCGCAGGGCACGCGCATGGGCCTGCAGTTCGAGTTGCGTGACGCGGTCCCCGCCAAGCTCGCGTCGCGCGCACGGGCCGCCGGCCGTGCACTGCCTGCGCCGTCCCGCACGGTGCGGCTCGGGGTCCGCCCGGTGATCCGCTCGGATGCGGGCAACTGGGTGCGCGGGCAGTTGACCTGGAGCACGCTCCCCTACTCGCAGAACCGCCTCGGGGTCGGCGTCGAGCAGCACGCCTGGTTCCTGCAGCTCGTGGCCCTGCACCGCGCGGGCCAGGTCGCCGGGCTGCCGACCGAGAGCGATTGGCTGCACCTCGACGACTTCCGCAGTCCGCTGCTCTGGCCGCTCCTGCAGCAGGCGGCCGCGCTCGACGTCGCGTTCGTGACCGGCAAGCGCGAGGGCGGAGCCGTGCTCGGTGCGCAGGCGCAGGTGCTGCTGGACGTCGCCCGCGACGACGACGCCGTGGTGATCGGCGCGAGCGCAGTCCTCGACGGCCGGCCCGTGGTGCCCGGGGCAGCGCGGATGATCGGGGACCACGGCGTCTACGTGTTCCGCGAGAGCCCCGAGTTCACGGTCGCCTTCGCCCCGACGCCGGCCCCGGTCCCCGAGGACCAGCGGCGCATGCTCCTCGAAGGCACCCGCATCACGGTGCCACGGGCCGAGGTCGACGAGTTCCTGGCCGACTGGTCGCCCCGGTTGCGCGGTGCCCTCGGGCTCGTCAGCTCCGACGGCTCGGTCGAGCTACCGGAGCGCACCCCGCCCGAACTCGTGCTGACCGCGACGTTCGAGCCCGCCCGGGCGCCACGCACCGATGACCGCGTGCACCTGCACTGGCGCTGGCACGTCGACGGCAGGAAGGACCCGGTCTCCCTGCACGGCCCGCTCCCCGACCTGTCCGGGCTGCTGGCCGCCGACGACCCGACCGAGCCGACGAACCCAGCTGCGGCGGTGGAGTCGACCACGTCGACGGCGTCGGTCGACGACGCGACGCAGGCCGGGCCTCCCGTCCGTGCTGCTGGACCCGGAGGCGGACTGGACTGGTTCGAGGACGGCACCATCGACGGGGCCGACGTCGCGGTGTTCGCGAACGAGTTCCTGCCGGAGCTGCCGGCGCTGGGCATCCGGACCGTCGTGCAGGGCGAGCGGCTCGACTACGAGCGGCTGAGCGGACGGCCGCACATCCGCGTCACGACCATGCCGTCGGACAAGCACGACTGGTTCGACCTCGGCATCATCGTGAGTGTCAACGGCAAGCAGATCCCGTTCACGCCGCTGCTCACCGCGCTCGCAGGTCGGCAGCGACGACTCAAGCTCGTCGACAACTCGTACCTGTCGCTCGCCGACCCCGCGTTCGACCGGCTCAAGGAGCTCATCGACGAGGCCCGCGACCTGGACGAGTGGGAGCCCGACCAGCCGATCGCCGTCACGCCGCTGCACGCCGGGCTGTGGTCCGAGTTCGACCTGCTGGCCGACGAGACCTCGCACGACGAGCGCTGGCAGGCCATCACGTCGGGGCTGCTCGGGGCGACTCCCCCGGGTGACGTGCCGTTGCCGGACACCGTGCACGCCGAACTCCGGCCGTACCAGCACGCCGGGTACGCGTGGCTGTCGTTCCTGGTGACGCACGGCATCGGCGGGGTGCTCGCCGACGACATGGGGCTCGGCAAGACGCTGCAGGTGCTCGCGATGGTCGCCGCACGTCGTACCGCGGAGCCCGACGCACCGCCGTTCCTGGTCGTCGCACCGACCTCGGTCGTCGGCAACTGGGCCGCCGAGGCCGCCAAGTTCGTGCCGTCGCTGCGGGTGGCGACGGTGACCTCGACGTCGTTGAAGGACCCGGGGCTCGTCGCCCGGACCGCCGCCGCGTCGGACGTCGTCGTCACCTCGTACGCCCTGCTCCGGCTCGACGCCCGCGCCTGGACCGACCTGCCGTGGTCGGCGCTGGTGCTCGACGAAGCCCAGTTCGTGAAGAACCCGCAGTCCCAGACCCACCGTGTGGCGTCGGAGCTGCAGGCACCGGTGAAGTTCGCGATCACCGGCACCCCGCTCGAGAACGGCCTGACCGACCTGTGGGCACTGTTCCACATCGTCGCTCCTGGGCTGCTGTCCACCTGGACCCGGTTCGGCGACGACTACGTGAAGCCCCTCGCCTCGCCCGAGCTCCGCGGCGAAGCCCGTCAGCAACTGACCGCCCGGCTCCGTCGACGGATCCGGCCGCTCATGCTCCGCCGGACGAAGGAAGCCGTCGCGGCCGACCTGCCCCCGAAGCAAGAACAAGTCGTCCGGGTCACGCTCGACCCCGCGCACCGGGAGCTGTACGAGCGGACGCTGAACCGGGAGCGCCTGAAGGTCCTCGACCTGATCGACGACCTGTCGAAGAACCGGATGATCGTGTTCCGATCGCTGACGCTGCTGCGGATGCTCGCGCTGTCGCCGGCGCTGGTGTCCGTGGGGACGTCGGGGTCGGCGTCGTCGGACTCGCCACTGTCGCCGTCGACGCCGATCCCCTCGGCCAAGCTCGAGCTGCTGCTCGACGAACTCGAACAGCTCGCCGCCGAGGGCCGCCGCGCCCTGGTTTTCAGCCAGTTCACCTCGTTCCTGCGGATGGTGTCCGACGCCCTCGACGCCCGCGGCATCGGCTACGAGTACCTCGACGGCTCCACCCGCAAGCGCCCGGAGGTCATCGAGCGCTTCCGGCAGGGCACCGCCCCGGCGTTCCTCATCTCGTTGAAGGCCGGCGGCTTCGGGCTCACCCTGACCGAGGCGGACACCGTGTTCGTGCTCGACCCGTGGTGGAACCCCGCCGCCGAGTCCCAGGCCGTCGACCGGACGCACCGCATCGGGCAGACCCGGTCGGTCAGCGTGCAGCGGTTCATCGCCGAGGACACCATCGAGGAGAAGGTCCTGGCCCTCGCCGCCCGCAAGGCCGAGTTGTTCGCCACGATGATCGACGACGACGCCCTGTTCGCCGATGACCTGACCGCCGACGACATCCGCTCCCTGCTGACCTGAGTCGCCAGCCCGCAGCCCCGCGCCACCGTTCCGCCCCGCACCACCTGGAGTCCCACCGCATGACGTCCCGCCGACGCCGCAGCCGCATCACCCTGACCTCCGTCATCGTCGTCCTCGCCCTCGCGGTCGGCGGCTACGCGCTCGGCGCCACCGGCGCCCTCGGGCCCGACGTCGACGCCGACGCTGCTGGCGGGCCCGCGGCCGTGGAGACGACCACGATCGGACCGCAGGACGCGTCGTCGGGGGCGAGCCCGGCCTCCAGTCCGACCGTCACCCGCGGAACCGACGCCGACGCCGCCCGCGCTCGCACCCTGCTCGCCGACCTGCCCGTCAAGGGCAAGGCCGCCGGCACCGGCTACGACCGCACCGGCGACTTCGGTAGCGCCTGGCTCGACGTCGACCACAACGGGTGCGACACGAGGAACGACGTGCTCGCGCGCGACCTCGCACGCATCACCCGCGAGGGCCGCTGCAAGGTCCTCACCGGCACCCTCGTCTCGCCGTACACCGGTGCGACGGTCGACTTCATGCGGGGCAACACGACCTCGACGCTCGTGCAGATCGACCACGTCGTCGCCCTCGAGAGCGCCTGGCGCACCGGGGCCCAGCGGCTCACCGAGGCCGAACGGCAGGCGCTGGCGAACGACCCGGTGAACCTGTTGGCCGTCGACGGCCGGTCGAACTCGCAGAAGGGCTCCGGCGACGCGGCGACCTGGCTGCCCGCGAACAAGGTGTTCCGCTGCACCTACATCGAGCACCAGGTCACGGTGAAGACGAAGTACCGCCTGTGGGTGGCTCCGGCGGAGCGGGACGCGATGGTGCGGGTGCTGGACGCCTGCTGACGTCGGGCAGTCCGCTGCCGCTGGGCATCGGCTCGGAGGCCCGGCACGGCTCCGCCCCGCGTGGCAGGCTGCGGACATGGCTGAGCAACTCACGGTCCCGCAGGCGTTCGCACTCCTCCAGGTCGAGCGTGACGGGCAGCACGCGCTCGATGGCTCGACCCTCGACACCGGTCTCGCGGGGGCCGTCCTCGCCGACCTCGCGCTCCGGGGTGTCGTCTCACTGCAGGACGGGCTCGTCACCGTGGTGAACGGCGCCGCCACCGGCGACGCGGTGCTCGACGGCGTGGTCGACTCGATCGCAGCGTCGGGCACGCCCCGCAAGGCGACGTGGTGGGTGGGCCAGCTCGGCAAGCGCCCCCTGCGCGACGCCGTGTTCGCCGGGCTCGTCGAGCGCGGCGTCCTCAGCCTCGAGCAGGGAAAGGTCCTCGGGATCTTCCCCACCACGAAGCACCCGGAGCGCGACGGAGGCCCGGAGGCGCTGCTGCGGTCAGGCATCGCAGACGTCCTGGCTGGCCGCGCGGGACCCGCGCCGTTCTCCGCCGCGGTCATCGGGCTGCTCGACGCGACGAACACCCTGCGCAAGCAGTTCGGTCCGGCCGACAAGGACCTGGTCAAGGAGATCACCTCGGGCACCTGGGCGAGCCCTGCGGTGAAGGCCGTGCTCGAGGAGGTCGAGGCCGCGACGATGGTCGTGATCATGGCGGCGACCGCGGTGACGACGACCTCGATCGTCACCGGCTGAGGCTCCCGAAGGCACGGCTCGGCCACGCCGTTCCCGCCGTTCCCGCCGTTCCCGCTGAGCGTGACAGCATGGCTGGTGACACCCTGGAGGGGAACGCATGAGCACCAACGAGCAGCACGGGTCGGCCTTCGGCCGTGGCGTCGATCGGACCCCGCCCTCGGCGGCCGCCGAACTGCGACGGAGGATGGCGGCCTCGCCCGCGGGGTTCCTGAGCAGCGCGGCGTGGGTCCCCTGGAAGCCGGAGGGCACTCCAGAGGCAGGCAGCGTCGCCCACGTCATGATCCGTGACAAGCCGTTCGTGCCTGTCTTCACCGACCCGGCCGAACTCGCCGCCGGCCTGCCCGGCGCCGAGGGGCGTCCGGTGCCGATGTCCGAACTCGTGTCTGCGCTGCCCGAGGAGTTCGGCATCGTGGTCGACCCCACCAGTGCGGCCGAGGCGAACTTCCTGCACGCCGACGTCCTCGCCCAGATGCGGGCGCAGATGCAGGGTGGCGTCCCGACCGACGACGACTGACCCGCTCCGCCCTCAAGCGTCGGGGGCCCCGCGATCGTAGCGGGCCGCCGTCTTCACTCCCGGTCAGCCCATCAACCCAGTTCTGGGGATCGCTCATGCCGGCGTCGCCCATCAGGATGGGTCCGTCGTACTGAGCGGACGGGGGAACGACGATGCCGTTGGGCGGCCCAGGACCACGAGATTGGTCACCTCCGGAGCAGTACTCGTCGGCACCGCCGAGGAGTGCCACTCGGCGACTGCCGACGCTGCACGCACCGTCACCGCTGCTGAACGCGAAGCCACGCAGGCGCACGAGGCCGTGGGCGTTCGCGACCCTCGCGATGCTGCTCGGCGTCGGAAGCGTCGTCATCGCACTCGTCGAACCGCAGCAGTCGGGGGCGCAGACCGGGTTCATCGTCTCGACCATCGGCATCTCCGCGATCGTCTTCGGCGTGCAGGCCATCAAGACCGCACGATGGGGCTCGGCCGTTGCGCGGGCGTTCGGTCGCGGCGGTGCGATCCTCGGCAGCGTCGGCACGGCCCTCATGGCGTACGCGGTCATCGGGTCCGCTCTGACGGGTACCGGCGTCCACCTGCCAGCGCTCTCGCTCCCCCTCGGCCGGAGCGCTTCCGTCGCCCCGGTTGCGGCCCCGCAACGCTCGGCCGTCGCGGCTCCGGTGGAGTCTGCGGCGCCAGCGGTGACGCCGGCACCTGCCGTGCCGCCAGCTCCGACGAGTATCGAGGCCGAGCGGTCAGCCGTCGTACGGAGCGCGGGCACGCTCGCCTTCGTCATGCAGCAGTCGTTCGGTGCCGGTCCGTACCCGTCGACCCTGTCCGTCGGGATGAGCACGCCGGAGCGGATCCTGTTGCCCGACGGCACCGGGCTCGCTGCCGTTCCTGATGGCGCACGCGTCCTGTACTCCGTCGCCCCGGACGGCTCCGCGTGGACCGTCACGATCATCGGAGCGCGGTTCGGGGCGGTGGCGACCTACAGCTCGACGATCGGCACGGTCGAGTCGGGCTGACTTCCCGCCGGTCAGCGGCGCGGTTCGACGAGCTCGATGAACCGGGACAACAGGGACAGGCCTGCGATCGACGGGGGCAGCCCCGTGGTCAGCGCCGGCGAGTGCACGAGGTAGGCCGCCCACTTCGCTCGCGAGATCGCCACGTTCAACCGGTTCGGCATGAGCAGGAAGTCGAGGCCGCGCGGGATGTCCGCCGCACTCGACGCCGCCAGGGACACGATCGACACGACGGCCTCTCGGCCCTGGAACAGGTCGACCGTACCGACCTGCGTGCCGGTGAAGCCCGCGCGGTCGAGCTCCTGCCGGATCAGTGCCCCCTGTGCGTTGTACGGCGCCACCACGATGACGTCCTCGTCGGTCAGGTCGCGGGTCTGGGAACCGTCGGTCCAGGTGCGGCCGACGACGTCACCGACGAGTGTGACGACCCGGGCGGCCTCTTCAGCAGAGGACGTCGTGTTGCCCGCGTGCACGACCGGCACGGGGTGCACGCCCGCGCCGATGCCGTCGAGGTGCCGCCCGGAGACCATCGAGGCGAGCTGCCCGTCGTAGGACAGGGCCGAGACGGACTCGGTCAGCGCGGGCTCCATGCGGCGGGTGCGGGCGAGGAAGTACCCGAACTCGGACGGCAGAACGTGTTGCCCGTCGGCGAGCCAGCCGAGCGCGGACTCGTCGACGGGCTCGGGGTGCGAGCCCTGCGACACCTGGGGCAGCTGCTGGGGGTCACCGAGCAGCAGGAGCCGGGTCGCGGCCACCGACGACGCGATGGTCGGGGCGAGGGAGAACTGTCCGGCCTCGTCGACCACGAGCAGGTCGAGGGAACGGCGCTCGATCGTGGACTCGTTCGCGAACGTCCACGCGGTGCCCCCGACGACCCCGCCGGTGCCGGAGGCCTCGCAGGAGGCCAGGAACGCGGCGACCGCGGCACCGTTCTTCACGGGCGTCCACGCGGCGGCGTCGAGCTCGTCCTCGGTCGCGCCGGACTTCGGCACCTTCACGACGCGGTCAGCGGGTACGCCGGCCTTCACGACCGAGGACAGGAAGTTCTCCGACGTCGCGTGCGACTGCCCGACGACCCCGACGCGCCAGCCGTACTCGCGGACGAGTCGGGCGACGACGTTCGAGCCGACGTAGGTCTTGCCCGTGCCGGGAGGGCCCTGGATCGCCAGGTACGACCGGTCCAGGCCGAGCAGGGTCGAGACGACGGCCGACACCGTGTCGTCGCCCTGCACGGGCACGATCGGACCGCGGGGCGGCACCCGGCGCAGCAGGTCGAGCGCGGGGTCGGGCAGCATCGCCGGCAGCTCGTCGAGCACGGCCTGGCCCCACCACGCGATCGCCTCGGGCTGGGGTTTCGCGCGGGGCGGTGCCGACGGGGCGAGTGCCACGGGGAACTCGTGGTGCGGCTCACCGCCCACGGGCAGTCCCTCTTTCACGAGGACTTCGACGGCAGCACCGTTGTCCCACACGTCCACGATCACGGCGCGCGACGAGGCGCCCTTCGACCCGGGGCCCGGTGAGGCGACCGATGGCGGAAGCGGGTCGTCGTAGACCAGGTGGGGCGTGCCTCCAGGCCGGAGCCGCGAACCGGGCGCGAGCGTCCCCGACAACCGGAGTTCCCGCGACTGCGAGCGGGCGCGCGGCAGCGTGTCCCAGTCGCGCTCGACCGACGCACGCTCCACGACCAGGACGTCACGCGTGTCGGCCCAGTCGTCGACCGGGTTGCGCAGGCGGTCGAAGTGGTCCTGCCAGAAAGTCTTGGCCTCGCGGCGGTGGTAGTCGATCGCCGCTGCGGCGAGCGCCAACGCGGTCTGGTCAGGGGTGCGGTCGAGGGCGTCGACGTCCTCGAGCTGCGCGGCCAGGGCGACGTACACCGGGTTCGGCTCGCGCTCGACGGGGATCGGTGGGACCTCGAGCTCGAGCGCCGGGTCGGCCGCGTCCGGGTCGTCGGTGCGCAGCGAGCGGAGCCAGTCGCGCAGGCGCAGGGTCGAGCGGCAGTCGTAGGCGTTGTAGTCGGCGACCTGGTCGAGCATCCGCTGCCCCTCGGCCGCGTCGCCGTTCCGGAGTTCCTCGATCGCGTCGACGTAGGCGGTGATGCTGTCCGCGGCGTTCGTGACGTCGCTCTCGCGCAGGTCCGATCCCATGTACAGCGGCTCGAGCTTCTTGATCGAGTAGCTGTGGCTGCCGACGACCAGGGCCTTGCGCACGATCGGGTACAGGTCGACCAGGACGCCGGCGCGCAGCAGGTCGTCGACGGCCTCTTCGCCGACCCCGTGCCGGGCGGCGAGCGACAGCAGGTGCGTCCGCTCGTAGGCGGCGTAGTGGTAGATGTGCATGCCCGGGTACTGCTGCCGCCGGGCCTCGATGAACGCGAGGAACTGCTCCAGCGCAACTCGCTCGTCGCGGATGGTGTGCGCCCAGAACGAGGTGAAGTCGGCGCGGTCGTCGACCAGGCCGAACAGGTAGTCGAGGCCCCAGTGCACGCCGTCCTCGGTGTGCAGCGGGTCGCCCTCGAAGTCGAAGAAGACGTCACCGGGATCCGGCGCCGGGATCGCGTCGAGTGCGCGGGCATCGAGGACCTCGAAACGCGGCGCTGCGGGCTGGTCCGGCCCGTCGGCGCCCTTCCGTCGGGCGTCTTCCGACTCGATCTGGAGGCTCGCCTGCCGCACCAGCCGATCCTGCGTCGCGCGGGACAAGCCCGGCACTGCCCGGGTGCGGACCGCCAGGTCGTCGATCGTCCGCACCTCGTGCTTGATCAGCTTCGCCCGTTGGTCCAGGCGCATGCCCGCGACGAGGACGAGGTCGCGGTGCTCGGCCACCTGGGTCGAGCAGATCACACAGCGCCCGCAGCTGGAGTACCGCGGGTCGCCCCACCGCAGCGACTCGTCGGCGGCGATGCGCTCGGCGATGACCCGCTGGAGTTCGGCGCGCTGCGTGCGGTACACCGGCGCGATGTCGGCGAGCTCGTGCGTGGTCGTCGTCCGGTCGCCGAGCACCAGGTGGACCTGCTGCCCGGTCGGGATGCCGTGCGCCTGCATCTGCTCGGCGTACGCGGCGAGCTGCAGCAGGGCGCTGATCTTGGCGTGGCGGGCGAGCTTGGTGTCGTACACCTCGTACTCGCCGCGGTCGTTGCGGATGATGAAGTCCGCGAAGCCGATGAACCCGGGCTCGTCGGCCGTCGGTGCCGCGTGGAAGGTCGGCTGGTACAGGACGTCGGCGCCGTCGGCGAAGGCCTGTCGTGCTTCGGCTGCGGCGCGTGCGTAGTCCGGCGGCGCGGGGCGGTCGAACTCGACGACGTTGCGGGTCTGCTTGAGGATGTCGAGGTAGTCGAGCTCGTGCTGGTCCCCGAGCCGAGCCGTGCGCTCGAGCATGTCGTCGTGCGCCTCGGGCAGGGCCTCGCCGCGACCGAGCTTGACGTCGAGTCGGCGCAGGAACGCCCACTCGCAGGCCGACCACGTGCTCAGGTCACTCGGGCTGAGCAGCACGTGCCCGTCGACGCCGATCTGCATGCGCTCCCCCTTGCTCTCCGGTGCGCTGAAAGCCTAGGGGCGGCGTCAGACAACGGGCCGAGCTTCAACGGATTGCTGTTGACATACTGGATTCGGTAGGTGATACGTTAACGCGCAACCAGAAAGGGGATGGTTCATGTCGAACCTCGTGCTCAACGGAGCGCTCTATTCACAATCGGCGATCACCGGCAGAGTCGAATCGATGCGTGATCGACTCGCTCTCAAACAGGACCGAGTCGTTGTGCTCGTGCTCATCGCGATCGCACTGTTGCTCGCGGTCGGCCTCATCACAGCGTGGTGGATCACCTGCCAGAACAAGGGCATGTACCCGGCAATGGACATGCCGTCCTTCAGTGCCGGCGGCACATGGAAGGTGTACTGCCGAAAGTGAACATGCACGAGGAGCCCGTGAATCCTGTCCTGGAGGTGATCGGAGTCGACAAGTCGTACAGCGGGCGCCCGGCACTGATCGACTTCTCGATGACCATAGTCCCCGGAAGTATTCACGGGCTCCTCGGCTCGAACGGTTCCGGGAAGAGTACCGCCTTGCATGTGATCACGGGCATCATCGACCCGGACCGCGGATCAGTCCTTCACCATGGCGTGACTGTCAGCCAAGCGGTCGCTCGGATGCGGTTCGGTTTCGCACCCGATGACCTCCCGCTTCCACAGTCTTTGACCGGCCGCGAGTACCTGCGCCTGCATGATTCACTCCGTCGCCGCGATGACTCGTCCCGAGCAATGTCCCTCGCACGTGTCCTCCAGGTACGAAATGCACTCTCAAAGCCGATCTCCTCGTACTCCCACGGCATGAAGCGAAAGCTTCAATTGGTGTGTGCGCTCGCACACAGTCCATCGCTCCTCATCCTCGACGAACCGTTCAGGGGGTTGGACCCGGATACAGCGCAAGTTCTCCAAGAATGCCTCTCCTTGTTCACCGCGGCAGGCGGAGCGGTCCTCATGGCGACGCATGACTTGTTGCGCGCCGAGACGCATTGTGAGGCCATAACCATGCTGCACAACGGAGCAATTGTTGCTTCAGGTCGCACCCGGGAGATCGTTTCCAGCCATGGCTCGGTCGGCCAGTGCTTCTCCGCGCGGATCAGCAGCGCTTCGTCGATGACTACCCGCACCGACCGGCTCCGCGCCTTGTTCGCCCCCGACGAAAAGGAAATTCATGAAGACCGCTAGCGTGACGTTCATCGGGCTCGTGCTCGGCATCGCCATCACCTTCCTTGCGATCGCTGCCACGATCGCCACCTCAGCCGTCAGTGGGACACCCGCTGAGATTCCGTTCGTGTTCTCGGCCACAGTCGGCACGGAGAATGGGCTGCCATCGGTGGAGTTCACGCCGAACGGGTTGGGGCTTCTCGTGACGGTCGCTCTCATCACCGTCGGCTACGCCGCCCTGCGCCTTCGCGCTCGCCCCCACCCGTGAGCCAGACCATCACGGTCGCGCGCGCCACCGCGTTGGTCTGGATGTCGGAACTTGCTGGAGCCTTCAACGTCTCACGTCTGCGAGTCCTCCTCTGCGCTGCATGCACCGTTGCAGGCATCCTTGCACTCGGTCTTGCCCTCGGGCTGACGACAGTCTCGACGCTGAGCGGCCAAGTGCCGGCACCGATCGCGGCGTTCATGGTGGAGACCGCGGCGAGTGGTGCTTTGCTGAGCGCGGCGCTGGTGACGGTCGTCCTCGCGCTCACTGCCCCAGCGGGCTCGGCACTCGACCACCTTCTGTGCCTCCTACCGGTGACGAACAGCGCTCGAGCAATCGGCAGATCGCTTCCGCTGACCGTGCTCACCACCATCGGCTCGACGGCGCTGTGCGTCCCGGCGATGCTCGTGGCGGGTCGCGTTCTCGACCTCAGCGAGGCGACGCGATACGTGGTCGCGCTTCTCGCGGGCGTCGCTCTCGTTGAAGCGCTCGCCCAAGGCCTGCTGCACGCAGTAGGGAGCCTGATGCAGTCTTGGCTCCGAACACCCTTCGCCGTCTCGTCGACGATCAGTGGCGCAGTGACGATCGGCGCTGCGCTCGTCGCTTTCGGCCCCGGCGTCATCGTGCCCTCGAGTTTGGCCACCGATAACGCACCCGCATTGTCCCTCCCGAGGCTGATCAGCGATGTCGCGACCAGCCGGAGGCCTGATCTGGCGTGGCCGGTCTTCGTGAGCTACTTCGTCGTGACGATTGTGTTCGTCTGGGCAGTCAGCAAGATCTCGACTTCGAAGGCGGCGCCGTCCGCGTTCGCGCTTCTCCCTGCCGATCGGATACTCCGTGGACCGCAGGGGCCTTTCCTCTCCCAGCTCCTGGTGATGATTCGTGCGCCGCAGACTTCCCTCGCGATTGCCGGCGCAATCTGCTTGTTGGCGACAACGGCCTGGGCGCTCCCGCCGAGCGTTCCAGCAGAGGTACGTGACGGCTTGGCCATGGCGGTTCCTTCGGCAGGATGTGCTCTCGTCCTCTTCGGCCCGGGGCGCGTCCTGCCATGGGCTTGGACCGGCATTGCGATCGGTCGTCGCCGCACGTGGTGGTTCGCGCCCATTGCAGTGGCGCACGTCGTCGCCGCTGCCCTTGCTTGGACAGGCTTGAGCGGCGCAGCCCTCCTCCTGGGCGTCGTTCAATTCGACGAGCTCACGGGGATGGCCTTCCGTGCGACACTGCTCTTCCTGTCAGCGGCACTTGCTGGCGCCCTCGTCCCGTGGAGCGACACGCAGCCCATGTCAGGCAGCGTCGGCCTGATGCTGACGACCGTGTTGTACCTGGGATGCAGCTCCCTGATCTCCTATCTGGATCAGCTCGCTGGACCACTGAAGACGCTCGGAAGCATCTGCAGTATCTGCCTGCTGATCGCAGGGTCGGTGACCACGTGCATCCGACTGACCTCCTCCCGATGATCTCCGGACCGCTGCCGCCCTGCTGTAGTCCGGAGGGCCCTGCCGTTCGATGTGAAGAGTTCGCACTGTCGCTCCGGACCGACACGAACGCGAGGCGTCGCGCAGCGATCGACCACGGATTCATCGCTGGAGGCGAGAGCCGCTGGAGAACGGCCTTCACTGCGGGAGCGCTCGTGGATTCTGGCGATGCGACGAGATTCTCGGTGTACGTGCGCCTTGTCCTGGCAGTCGTCAGTTCTGCGGCACTTCCTTTGACGGTGACGACCGCACTCGCAATGCCGACGCTTCTGGGCAGCGGAGCGACGTACGGGCCGTTGCTGGCGGTGCTCGCGCTTCTCGTCTCAAATCTCTGCCATGAACTCGGTCATCTCATCGCCATCGGCCTGCTGTCAGGGCAGCGGTCGCACGTCCATGTCGTCGCGAGACTCGGATTCGCCCACGTTGTGCGCAACTCATTGCCACCGCTCCGCGAGGCTGTCGTCGCGGTGAGCGGGCCACTCCTGGTTGCGTCATGTTGCGCCGCCGTGATGATCTTCGCGACCCACATCATCGAGGTGGTCGTTCTCGCCTCGATCGGGGTAGGTCACCTTGGCACCCTGCTCTTCCCGGTCGGGGACGGCGCCAATCTGCGCGACGCCCTCAGGTCCGCCCGCTCGTCAAAGGCGCCCAAGGGCCGAGAGCAGGCCAGCCGACAGTGAACCCTCGCCAACCGCCGGACATGAGCGCTCTCAGCGGGCCGGCAAACAGTCCGGCCTCCGCGATCAGCCGACGACCGGCACGAACCGCGGCCCGTCGTACCCGTCACGCGTGACGTGCGCGGTGAAGTCGGCGAGTGAGCGCACCCAGTGTCCGCGATCGCCGTACAGCGCCTGGTACACGACCACCGGCTCCTCAGTCTCGACGTCCCGGGCGACGAGGAGCACCTCGTAGTCATTCCCCTTGAAGTGTCGGTAGCGGCCCGCGGTCACGTCGTCAGTCACCCGACCGAGGGTACGGCCCGAGCGGTGGGACCACGACCGCGCGTTCTGCTTGACTGAGCAGCACGGGGAGCGAGCACCACGGGGAACGACATGACCACATTGAGCACGCGCGAGCGGGACCGTCGCGCACAGCGCGTCTTCTTCGTCGTCATGGCGGTCGTCATGGCGGGGGTGGACGTCTGGCTGCACTTCCACACCGGCGCCATCCGCCCCTCGGTCTTCTGGGTCCCCACGGTCGTCGGACTCGTGTACGGCGCCGTGGTGTGGCCGCTCGGCCTGCGCCAGGAGTCGAGGTGGCTGCGGCACCTGGTCGCGGCGGGGTTCCTCGGTGGCTTCCTCGTCCTCATCGCGACGAAGACGTTCTCGCCGTACGCCTGGTTCCTCGCGGTGGTGATCGGTTCCTTGCTGTTCCAGGCCTTCCCCCCGCCGAAGCGGCCCGCGGCGCGGGTCGTCGCCAGGCTCCCCCTGATCGAGGTGCGACCGTGGACCGGCTCGGGGATCACGGCCACGGTCGTCGAGCACCACTTCGGCAAGAGTCGGACGAAGCCAGCCGTCGCCCTCACCACGCAGGACGGGGCCACCGCGTTCCTGGTGATGGAGCTCGCCTCGTTCTTCGACGGTGAAGCGGCGATCGCAGAATCGACGAACGGCGAACAGCTGACCTTCCTCACCAGGAAGGGTGTCGCGGCGAAGTCGTCCATCCTCGACGACGCGACAACGGGGATGGCCGACGGCACGCTGTTCCTGCACTCGGCGCAGGACGAGTCGCGGTCTTCCGCCGTCTTCAGCGACGACGACGCCGCCGCGTTCGAGCAGTGGGTCCGCACGCTCCCCGAGGACTGAGCACCCGCCGAGCCCGGCGCGACGCGCACACCTCGGCGTCACGTCCGGTCACGTTCGACAACAGTTCGTCGGCCGGGCGTACCGTAGGCGTGTGACCGTCGGAACCGCAGTGGCCGTGCTCGTGGGGGTCCTCGCGCTCGCGACGGTCCTCGGTCTCCTGCTCCGCCACCAGACCGGTCGAGCCCGATCGGCGGGCACCGCCGCCTCGATGAGGCAGGACGCAGACGGCCTCGCGCTCGACACCGACTACGGCACCACCGCCACGTTCGTCCAGTTCTCGACGCCGACGTGTGCTCGTTGCCCGGCCACCCGGCGCCAGCTCGACGCCGTCGCCGGTCAACACGAGGGCGTCCGACGCATCGAGATCGATCTCGCCGAGCGCCCCGAACTCGCGAGCCGCTTCGACGTCCTGCAGACCCCGACGGTCCTGCTCCTCGACGCCGACCGCACGGTTCGCACCCGCTTCGGAGGCCCGCCCCGCCCACCCGAGCTCGCCGCAGCCCTCGACGCCGTCCTGACCACAGGCAGCACAGGCGCCTCAGGAACCACAAGCCCCCAGGAGTCCCGATGACCACCACGAACGACACCGACCGCGGCATCGACCCGCGCTCCCCGCGCTTCGGCGCTGTGATAACCACGGTGCTCCTCGCCGTGACGATCGTCCTCACGCTGATCCCCGAGACGTGGGTCGCCGGCATCGTGCTGCTCGCGGTCATCGTCGTGCTGTTCGCCGTCGGAGGCATCGCCGGCATCCGCCGCCACCCCTACGGCGCGATCTTCCGCCGCGTCGTCCGCCCGCGCCTCGCCCCGCCCGCCGAACTCGAGGCCCCGGAACCCCCGACCTTCGCCCAGCAGGTCGGACTGTTCGTGACCGCGGTCGCCCTGCTCCTCGCGCTGCTCGGCGTGCCGTACGCCGCCCCGATCGGCGCCGCGGTCGCCCTGGTCGCCGCGTTCCTCAACGCCGTCTTCGACGTCTGCATCGGCTGCTTGCTCTACGTGTGGCTGGTCCGGGCGGGCGTCTTCCGTCCGCGGCGTGGCGTCGCCTGACGGCTTATGGCCTGGAGGCCCGCCGCACCTCGACCGCTCAGCCAGCGGCCGACGGGTGCTCGGCTCCAGAACACGGCTCTGCCCCGCCCCGTAGGGTGAGCGGGTGGGGGAAGACGAACGAATCATCCGGCGTGCCTGGCGTCGCACCGCCCTGGTCGTGTCGATCGCGGCGATCGCGGGGGCAGTGGCAGGTTAGGCAACCTCGCGGGACGAGGACGGTTGGACCGTCGCCCTGGCGATCTTCACGTGCGTCGCGATGCTGGTGGGTCTGGCCGGGATGCTCTCGTTGCTCCCCGCCAGTGCACGCGCGTCGTCGATCATCACGCAGGCGACCGAGGACCTGACGAGAGACCGTCGCAAGATCATCACGAGAGCCATCCGCTCGGGCGTTCCGCTCGCGGAGGACGCAGGCCCAGAACTCTAGCACCGAGCGCTCACTCTCGCCCGCGGGACCGCCGTGTTCAACGGACTGATCCTCGTCCAGAACCTCCTGCTGGTCGCAGGAGCCGCCGCTCCCCAGTTCGCCCGAGTCGTCACCGGCGATGCCAGCGCGCTCATCAGCCGCATCTTCCTGGCGCTCTTCGTCATCGAAGTGGTGTTCCTTGTACCGGTGCTGGTCGTCCGAGGCCGCCGAGCTCGGCGCTACGCGGAAGCCGCCACAGCCGACAACGATCGCCGCACCGACACTCCGGTCTCCGTCGCATGACCACCGTGGCCGAAACGCCGGCCACCCCCGAGGCCGTTGCCCGCCGAGCCTGGCGCAGAACCACTGCAGTCGCCACAAGCGGTGTGGTCCTCGGTGCCGTCGGCGGATCGCTCTTCGCCCGGCAGGACAGCGCGATCGAGACCACCCTCGCGATCGTCGGCATCACTGCGGGAGTGGGTGGTCTTCTCGGCGCCTTGTCGATGATCGCCACGACGCTCCGCCGATCCTCCGACATGCAGGCGCCGATCGATGGACTCTCGCGCTTCGGCCGGAAGACGCTCGCGCAGGCGATCGCGAGCGGGACCCCGATCGAACCGACCGACTCCGACCTTGCACGACGGGCCTTCGACCTCGCCCGTCTCCGCGCTGCCTACCAACCGGTCGCGCTCGGCCAGTTCCTGCTTCTCTACATGGGGATTGCCGGCCCGCAGATCCCGAAACTGCTCGACGACAACTCGTTCGTGGCTGGCTTCAGTCGCATCCTCTGCGGAGCACTCCTCGTCGTGGCTGCCGCCATGTCCCCCCTCATTGTGCGTCAGACCCGGGCTGCACGACGCTACGTGCAGGCGGCCACCGAAGCATCCGCCCGCCAGCGCTGATCCGGTAGGCCTGCCACACCTCGTGCTCCTGAAGTAATCCTCCACCCTGTACGGTGAAACACCAGTACAAGGTTTCAAGGGGGCGCAGTGGGCATACAGATCGACGAACTCACCTTCGGGTACCGGCGGGACCACGCGGTGCTCCCGGGGTTGTCGACGGCGTTCCCGACCGGAGCGAGCGTCCTGCTCGGGCCGAACGGCGCTGGCAAGTCGACCCTGCTCGGACTCGTCGCCGACACGCTCCGTCCCCGCACCGGGACGATCAACATCGAGGGACTGGGGAAACCGGGCACGCGCGGAAACCGCCGACCGTACCGCCGGGGTGTCGCGTGGCTTCCGCAGCGGAGCGGCGCCTTCCCCGGCCTGACCGCACGGGAGCACGTCGCGTACTGCGGTTGGCTGAAGGGCTTGTCGCGCGCCGACGCCTGGGATCGCTCGACGGCTGCCCTGACCGCCGTCGATCTCGCCACCCGAGCCGACGCACGAGCGTCCTCGTTGTCGGGCGGCCAGATCCGGCGGCTCGGCGTTGCCGGCGCGCTGGTGTCCGGCGCACAGTGGATCCTGCTCGACGAACCGACGGCCGGACTCGATCCGGCACAGCGCGCGCGGTTCGCTCGGGTCATCCAGAACCTGCCGACGGAAGTGTCCGTCGTCGTCTCGACGCACCAAACCGAGGACGTCGCCGCGACCTACGACCACGTGACCGTCCTCGTCGACGGCCGGGTGCCGTTCGCTGGTTCGGTCAGGGCGTTCACCGAGCCGTTCGCTGGCTTCTCGCCCGCCGAGGCGATCACCGCTTCCTACGCGCGGTTCACGAGCGAGGACGACTGATGCGCCCGATCATCCCGTGGCGCAGCCGAGCGGCAGTGTGGCTCCTCATTCCTGGGTTGCTCGGCATCGTCGCGTACAGCGTGCAGTTCGCAGATGAGACGACCGTCGCCGGCTACTGGCCCGCCGCTACGGCTGGCTCCGCCATCTACCTGGTGTTCTCGTGCGGCGTGGCGGCCACGGCCGCCGCCTGGGAAGGGAAGCGCTTCCGTGTGACTGCGCCGGTGATCGAGTCCAGCAGCCGATCCAGTGCAGCAGTCGTCACCGATCACCTGTGGACACCACTGGCCGCCGGTCTGTTGCTCCAGCTCGTCGCGGTCACACTCATGAGTCGGGACACCTGGGGCGCTCCCGGTGGCCCGTCGCCCCTCGTCGGTCTGGCCTTCGCGGGGATCCTGTTCTTCCACAGCTGCATCGGATTCGCACTGGGGCGGTGGCTCCCGCCGGTGGTGTCCATCCCGCTGAGCCTGCTCGTCTCGTACAGCTGGCTCGGCTTCACCTGGTCCGTGGACTACTTCCCACTCCGGTACCTCGCCGGACTCGTGATGGCGGACTGCTGCTCGGTCGAGACCGCGCTCGACATCCGGGCACCGGTCATCGCGACGGCGTTCAGTGTGCTCGCCGGGTGCAGTCTGCTCGTCATCGCGGTCGCTCGACGCTCGAGTGGTGACCGTGCGCGCCGGTTCGGACTCCAGATCGGCGCGAGCTCGTTCGTCGTGATCACCCTCGTCGCGCTGACCGCCGGCTCCGGCCTCGGCGCGGCACCGATCGTCGACCGCCCGCAAGCGCAGGCGATCTGCAGCGGCGCGGCGCCGACGATCTGCCTCTTCCCGGAGCAACGCGACACCGACGACCCGCAGTCGGTAATCCGGAAGGCCGTGGAGAACCTCGGCCGCTCGGGCATCACGGTGCCGCCGGCCATCCGGGCGAGCAACGCGCCATCGACGCCCGACGTCCTGAACATGATCGTCCGGGTCCGGATGACCGACGCCGACCTGCTCCACAGCATCACCACCTCCTTGCTCGGCGACGCCGAGGTGGCGTCCTGCGGCACCGAGCAGGACGATGCCGAACGTCTCAACGATGCCGCCGTCGCCGACCGATGGCTCATCGACGTCGCCGCCGAGGGCATCGTGAACGCCGACCAGGTGGAACCCGCCCTCGAGCTGGATGACCCCGACGTTCTGCGAGCCCTCCGTCGTGCTTCGGTCCCCGCTCAGGCCGCGTGGGTCACGGCGACGATCGACCGCCTGACGAATTGCTCGGTCGGCTACATCACGGTGCCGTCCTCGTGATCTGGTGGCTGCGTGTCCACCGCACCCTGCCGTTGCTCGGACTCACGACCGCCCTGACGGTGTTCTCGATCGCGCTCGGCCCGATCGGCATGCTCTTCCCGTCGTTCGGCGGTGGTGCACCGTTCGCACTGATCCCCGTCGCGGCCGTGCTCCCGCTGGTGATCGCCATCGCGACGAGCGTGTCGGTCACCCGCGCGCGGTTTCCCGCGCCCACTCGGCGGACAGACCTGCTCGAGCTGGCCGCCGTCATCGCGGTGGTCGCGCTGGTGACAGCCACCGCGAGCATCGGCCTCGCGGCCGGCGCCGAACCCGAGGCCGCGGTCGCGACCGCCCGGAACACGATCGCGTTCTGCGCGCTCGCGCTGGTCAGTCGCGCCATACTCGGCGACCGGTTCCAGTCCGTGCCGGGCGTGCTCTACCTGTTCGTCGCAGCACTGTTCGGTCGCGGGAGTCCCGGCCAACCAGCCGGATGGGCCGGAGTCGTGTCGACGAGCACCGACCCGGCGTCGTGGGCGTTCGTCCTCCCCGTCGTGATCGCCGCCATCGTCAGTCCGCTGGTACACAGGTCGGGCACAACGACGTAACACGCAATTTACTTTCAGCCCTGGCGCTCGCCTACGAAAGGCGCTTTCATGGCGGGATGACGATCACCGAGCGGCCAGAGCGGTCCGAGCGCGCCGACGCCTTCGCCCTCGTCCGCACCCAGTCGGCGAGCATGCCGTCGAGCATGCGCGCCATCGCCGACGCCGTCCTCGACGACCCGGCAGCCGCGGCCACCACCAACGCCACCGACCTCGCCGGCCGCGCCGGGGTCTCCCCCGCCACCGTCTCCCGCTTCGCCCAGCACCTCGGCTTCACGAACTTCGCCGCCCTGCAGCGCAGCATGACCCGGGCGGTCGAACGCGGGATCCACGAACGTGAGTCGACCGAGATCCACGCCGGGGTCGCGGTCGACGACGACGTCGCCACCGTGATCGCGAAGGTCACCGAGGACGTCCGCGCGGTGATGGCCGACACCCGCGCCGCGCTCGACCCGCACGCGCTCGACGAATCAGCACGAAAACTCGCCGACGCCCGCCGCGTCGTCCTGTACGGCGTCGGCGCGAGCGGCATCGTCGCCCGCGACCTGCACCTCAAGCTCGAACGCATCGGCATCGTGAGCTCCATCGCTGACGACCCGCACAACGCCCTGACCCTGGCGAGCGTCATCGGCGAGCACGACGTCCTGGTGCTCGTCAGCCACTCGGGCTCCACCGTCGAGACCCTCGAGGTCGCCCACGCTGCCCGAGCCCAGCACGCCACGATCATCGCGATCACCGGCCACGCCGCCGCCCCGCTCGCAGTCACCGCCGACCACGTCCTGCTCGGCGTCGCCGGCGCCGAGAGTGCCCTGCGCCCCGCGGCCATGGGCAGCCGGATGAGCCAGCTCGCCATCGTCGACACCCTGTTCATCGTCGTCGCGCAGCGCACCGACGAGCGCTCCCAGCCGCTCCTCGCCCGCAGTCGCGACGCCGTCCGCACCCACCACCGGAACTGAGCACCACCATGACCATGAAGCACGACAGCCACGACGCCCTCCGCGACGAACTCGCAGCCCTCACCACCGAGGCGACCGACCACTCGCTGGACGACATCGACACGATCTCCACGCTGGAAGCTGCCCAGCGCATGAACGCCGGAGACCGCAGCGTGCCTGCGGCACTGGAGCCGTGCCTCCCGGCCATCGCCCTGGCGGCAGACTCGATCGCCGCAGCGTTCGCGCGCGGCGGCCGACTCGTCTACGTCGGCGCCGGCACGCCGGGCCGGCTCGGCGTCCTCGACGCCAGCGAGTGCCCGCCCACCTTCGGTACCGACCCGAGCCAGGTGGTCGGCGTGATCGCCGGCGGCGACCCCGCCCTGACCACCGCGGTGGAGGGTGCCGAGGACGACGAAGCGGCCGCCGTCCGTGACCTCGACGCGCTCGGCCTGACGGCGGACGACGTGGTCGTCGGGATCAGCGCGTCCGGCAGGACGCCCTACGTCATCGCGGCCATCCTGGAGGCCCGGCGCCGCTCCGCCCTGTCGGTCTCCGTCGCGTGCAACCCCGACTCGGCCGCGGGGCGGGAGGCGGACATCGCCATCGACGTCGTCGTCGGCCCCGAGTTCATCGCCGGGTCGACCCGCCTGAAGGCGGGCACCGCGCAGAAGCTCGTCCTCAACATGCTCACCACGCTCGCGATGGTGCGCAGCCACAAGACGTACGGCAACCGCATGGTCGACGTGCGGGCGACGAACGCGAAGCTCGTCGCCCGGGCGTTCTCGCTCGTGCAGGACATCACCGGCGCTCCCTCTGCCGAGGTGCAGGCAGCGCTCGATGCCTCGGACGGCGAGGTCAAGACCGCCATCGCCGTGATCCTGACCGGTGCCTCCGCTGCCGACGTGCGTTCACGCCTCGATGCTGCTGCCGGCTCGTTGCGCACCGTGCTGTAGAGCTCGTTCCCCTTTTCCGTTTCCTTTCCCCCGAGGAGCACGCCATGCCCGATGCACAGCAACTCGCCCAGCAGATCCTCGACGCCGTCGGCGGTTCCGCGAACATCACCGACGTCGAGAACTGCATGACCCGCCTGCGGGTCGAGGTCGTGTCCGACTCCTCCGTCGCGCTCGAAGACCTCAAGGCCACCGACGGCGTCATGGCCGCCATCGCGGCCGGCTCGAACCTGCAGATCGTGCTCGGCCCGGGTCTCGTCGACCGCGTGGCCGACGACCTGGAGGCCCTGCGCGCGGCCGCCCCGCCGGCTGCGGCTGGTGGGCCTGGTGCGTCGCCTGAGGAGCTCGCTGCTCGCGGTGCGTCCATCAAGGCGAACGCGCGGTCCCGTTCCGACGGCCGCACCATGCGCGCGATCCGGAAGATCTCTGCGATCTTCATCCCGCTCATCCCCGCGCTGATCGCCTGCGGGCTGATCGCCGGGATCAACGGCATCCTGACGAACCTGGGGTGGGTACCCGGAGTGACGCCGTTCCTCGGCGTGCTCTCGTCCGGCTTCCTGTCCCTGCTCGCCGTGTTCGTCGGGATGAACGCCGCGAAGGAGTTCGGCGGCACGCCCATCCTCGGCGGCGCGGTCGGCGGGATCATCGTCGCGGCCGGCGTCGCGAACGTCACGGTGTTCGGCGAGACCCTGGCGCCTGGGCAGGGCGGTGTGCTCGGTGCACTGGCCGGCGGCATCCTCGCCGCCTACGTCGAGCGCTTCATGCGTCGAGTCACGCCGGACGTCATCGCGCTCATCGTCGTGCCGACCGTGACCGTCCTGGTCGCCGGGTCGATCACCCTCGGCGTGCTCATGTCCGTCGCCGGTGTCGTCTCCGTCGCGATCGGGACCGCGGCGACCTGGCTGCTCGCGAACGGCGGGGCGTTCGCCGGCTTCGTGCTCGGAGGCCTGTTCCTGCCGCTCGTCATGACCGGCATGCACCAGGGACTCATCCCGATCCACACCACCCTGATCGACCAGACCGGGTGGACCGTGCTGCTGCCCGTGCTGGCGATGGGTGGTGCCGGGCAGATCGGTGCGTGCATCGCGCTGTGGGTGCGGTTCCGGTCGAACGCCTCCCTGGTGCGGACCATCCGCGGTGCACTGCCGGCCGGGTTCCTCGGTGTCGGTGAGCCTCTGATCTACGGCGTGACGCTCCCCCTCGGTCGGCCGTTCATCACCGCGTGCATCGGTGGAGCGTTCGGTGGTGGTGTCGTCGGGCTGTTCGACCAGCTCGGGCACTCGGTCGGGGCGATCGCCATCGGCGCTTCGGACCTGTCGCTCATCCCGCTGCTGAACGGGTCGTCTGGGTACAGCTGGGCGTTGCTCGGGTACGGATCCGGGCTCGCGGTGGCGTACGTCGTGGGGTTCGTGGCGACGTTGTTGTTCGGGGTGTCCGCGTCGGTGCGGGCAGATCTGGAGGCGCAGTCGTCTGCCTCGCCCGGCGACCCTGTCGCTCCGGATGCGCCGCTGGACGTGCCAGTCTCGCCGGTCGGAGCGACCGCGGCCGACTCGCGCTGATCAGCCGCTCCACCACATCGCAGTCCACCGTCGATCCGTCCACAGATCACCGCTCGGATCCTCAACTCATCGCATACTTAGCGAGGATCGGAGCGTGGAGACGTGGGAAGCAGACGATGCTCGTAGGCGGCACATGGCGCGCTTCGGGCGACGGGACACCGCGCCGGAACTCGCGCTGCGTCGTGAGCTGCACCGCCGAGGGCGACGGTTCTTCGTCGATCGGCGCGTGAGCAGTCTTTGCGGCGTTCGGCCCGACCTCGTGTTTCCACGTGCAAGGATCGCTGTCTTCGTCGACGGCTGCTTCTGGCACTACTGCGAGGACCACGCTCACCTACCGAAGGCGAACGCCGAGCTGTGGCGTCGGAAGTTGCTCGCCAATCGTCAGCGGGACGCACAGAACCAGGCGATCTTGGTGGTGGAAGGCTGGCGGGTGCTGCGGTTCTGGGAGCACGAACGTCCCGAGGATGCAGCCGCCCCCGTCGAGCACGCGCTCGATCAGTAGACAGCAATCGCTCGTACCGCGCCGAGCTTCTCAGGCAGGATGGAACGCATGATCGAGGTCGTCGCCGGCGTACTCACTCGGCCTCACGGTCGCGTACTCGCATGTCGAAGGGCATCTGGTCGACCAGCGGCGGGCCAATGGGAGTTCCCCGGAGGGAAGGTCGAGCCAGGAGAGCCCGCTGCGGAAGCCCTGCGACGCGAGCTCCACGAAGAGCTCGGTCTGGACGTCGTCGTTGGTGAACCGATCGACCGCTCCATCACGAGTGTCGGCAACGTCGACATCGACCTCGCCACCTACCGAGTCGCCTGGACCGCGGACGGACCGACGTCGAGCACGGACCACGACGAGTTGCGCTGGGTGCTCCCCGTCGAACTCGGCTCGCTCGGTTGGGCCGAGCCAGATCTGCCCACAGTGAAGATCCTGAGCAGCGCCGCGGCTACGGCCTGACCTCCCGGAAGTCACCGCTCGATATCGGCCACCACACGGTGATCCCGATCGAGGTGCACAGCTCCAACATCGAGGGTTGGGGCTCGGAAGGCAGGAGGACCGCCGGGGTCACCGCCAGACCGTGACGTCTCGCGACCGCCGCGTAGTCGAGCGCCTGCCCGATCGCGGTTCGGACGTACGCCCGCGCGGTCGACCTCTTCGCCTCGACGACCTGGCCGATCGTCGGGACGTAGAGATCCCCTGCACGCGGCCTATGGAAGCGCGGCCTCACCGACTGGGAGGACGTCGTCCTGCTCACCCGCGACGCGCTCCACGAGCGACCGCTCGCAGGCCACGACGCGGTCATCCTCGACGAGGCTCAGGACCTGTCCTGCGTGATGGTGTCGTTGCTGCACTCGCTCGTCGGGGACCGATCGGACGGGCTGACGCTGATCGGCGACGGACAGCAGACGATCTACCGGGGCGGGTACACACTCGGCGAGGTCGGGATCAGCCTCGAGGGACGCGGTGTCGTGCTCGACGTGAACCACCGGAACACGGCAGAGATCCTCGACTTCGCGAAGCAGATGGTCGCAGCGGACCCGTTCACAGACATCGAAGGCGTGGACGGCACTGGCGACGCCGTATCCGCCGTCACGCGGAACGGGCCCGCGCCCGTCGTCCACTGCGCTGCCGGACGCGCCGACCACGATGTCGCGATGCTCGCTCGTCTGAACGAGGTGCTGCGACTCGTCGGAACCTCGCGCGGCGACGTCAGGATCCTGACCGCGACGAACCGGCAGGCGGACGACGTCATGACCGTGCTCCGCCCAGCGGGCGTGCGCTTCGTGTCGCTCAAGGACTACGACGGAAAGCCGGTCGACGCGGTCAAGGTCGGCACCGTCAAGCGGTCGAAGGGGCACGAGTTCAAGCAGGTGCTGCTCGCGCACGTTCGGGGGCGGTTGCTCGCCGATGCACGTGCATCGATGAGTGAAGCCGAGCGGGAGCGGCGGGAGCTCGAGCGCCGGGAGTTGTACGTGGGGATGACGCGGGCGCGGTACGGGCTGTGGGTCGGCGTCTGCCGCTGAACGCCCGCCGGCTCACACCCCCCACTCTCCGTTCTTGGAGCTGAGGCCGAAGAAGCGATCGAAGAAGGCGTCGAGCAGTCGAATCACACGCTGCTTCTTCTCACCGTGGCCGCCGTCTGCAGAGAACCGTGACACCGGCGGCAATACCTTGGTGATCGCGGTACCGCTGGTGCGGATCTGTCCGTCGCGGAAGGCTGCGTCGATGAAGACGCGAGTCTCGTCGGGTCGCAGCTGCTCGTCGATGATGATCGTCTCGAGCTCGGCCTCGCGCCTGGCGGCGATGAAGGCCCGCCATTCCTTGTCGATCTCGCCGTCCACGGAGAGCGAGTCGACGAAGTCCTCGATGAGGTCCTTCTTGTTGCGCAGGGTCGGGCTGGCGTCGACGGCACGAGTGATCTCCGCGCGGATCTCCTTGTCGTCGCCGTCCCCGCGCTCGTCGCGGTACTTCTGCACGAGCATGAGGATGTAGTCGACGTTGATCTCGACCTGCTTGATCAGCTCGATCTCGAAGACGACGTCGTCGTTGATCTGCTCCTTGTCGGCGCCCTTCTCTTTGCGGAACTCGGCATAGAGGTCAAGGTAGACGCTGCGGTAGTCCTGGCCCTGACGATCGGTGAGCAAGGCAGAGCCGTCGAACTCGTCAAAGGAAGTGAGGATGTTCTGTAGGCGCAGGATCGCGCCGAAGAGCTGGATGAACTGCTTCTGCGCGGCCTCGCCGATGATCTGCTCGCCCAGCGGGAAGGCGTTCAGCAGCTCGGTGACCTTCTCGGCGTAGTCGTTGTAGTACTCGATGTAAGGCTTGAGCAGCACGACGCCGCGGGCGTCCTTGTTGCCGAAGAGGGCGATGGCGTCGTTGGTCTCGTCCTCAAGGTCGCGGAAACTGACGATGTTGCCGTAGGTCTTGACGGAGTTCAGGATGCGGTTCGTGCGCGAGTATGCCTGGATGAGGCCGTGGGCGCGGAGGTTCTTGTCGACGAAGAGCGTGTTCATCGTGGTGGCGTCGAAGCCGGTGAGGAACATGTTCACGACGATGACGAGATCGATCTCGCGGGACTTGAGCTTGAGCGAAAGGTCCTTGTAGTAGTTCTGGAACCGGTCGGCCGTGGTGTCGAAGGACGTGCCGTAGAGCTCGTTGTAGTCCTGGATAGCGTCGTCGAGAAAGGTCCGAGCGTCCATGGTGAGCGAGCCGGTGTCGAAGCCT
Source organism: Curtobacterium sp. VKM Ac-1376 (assembly GCF_015351025.1). Lineage (GTDB taxonomy): Bacteria > Actinomycetota > Actinomycetes > Actinomycetales > Microbacteriaceae > Curtobacterium. Next base: position 34,363 of record NZ_JADKRV010000015.1, read on the forward strand.
TCCTCGTCGAGGGCACCGTCCTCGACGGCCTCGTTCGCGCCGTAGGAGTAGATCAGGCCGATCTTGAGGCGCTGGTCTGACGGCAAGCCCTCCTGCTGCAGCTGAAAGTGGTTGTAGTAGGTGCGCGCCGCACCGATCGAGGCGGTCGCGAATAGGGCGTTGAAACCCCGCACCCGTCGTTCGCCCAGCGTGTAGTGGTCGGCGCGCTTCGTCTTCTGATCGAAGTGCTCGCGCGTGTACCGGACGATATCGGAGATGCGGCGCGGATCGAGCAGCACACTCTCCTTGTCGATCGCGGAGACTTGGCTGTCGTCGGGGCTGCCGACCTTGATGGTGTTGACGTAGTCGATGCGGAACGGCAGCACGTTCTTGTCAGTGATCGCGTCGACGATCGTGTACGTGTGCAGCTTCTCGCCGAACGCTTGCTCGGTGGTCTTCAGCTGCGGGTTACCGCCACTGCCGGAGTTCGACGCGAAGATCGGCGTGCCGGTGAAGCCGAAGAGGTTGTAGCGCTTGAACGCCTTCGTGATCGCAGTGTGCATGTCGCCAAACTGCGACCGGTGGCACTCGTCGAAGATGATCACGACGTGGCCGTCATAGATCGCGTGGCCCTTGTTCGCGCCGATGAACGTCGTGAGCTTCTGGATCGTCGTGATGATGATCCGTGCGTTCGGGTCTTCGAGCTGCTTCTTCAGCACCGCGGTCGAGGTGTTCGAGTTCGCGGCGCCCTTCTCGAAGCGGTCGTACTCGCGCATCGTCTGGTAGTCGAGGTCCTTGCGGTCCACAACGAAGAGCACCTTATCGACGCTCGGCAGCTTCGACGCGAGCTGCGCAGCCTTGAATGAAGTCAGGGTCTTACCCGAACCGGTGGTGTGCCACACGTATCCGCCCGCGGCGACACTGCCGAGGGTCTTGGAATTCGTCGCGATGTCGATGCGCTGCAGGATCCGCTCGGTCGCGACGATCTGGTAAGGGCGCATCACGAGCAGCATGCGGTCGGCCGTCAGCACGCAGTACTTCGTCAGGATATTCAGCAGGGCATGCTTCGCGAAGAACGTCTTCGCGAACGCCGACAGGTCAGTGATCGGCTTGTTTTGCGCGTCGGCCCACCACGAGGTGAACTCGAACGAGTTCGACGTCTTGCGCACCCGCTTCGAGCCGGCCGCCTCACTGAGGTGCTGGCGCCGGGTGCTGTTGGAGTAGTACTTCGTCAGCGTCCCGTTGCTGATCACGAACAGTTGCACGTACTCAAAGAGGCCAGAGCCCGCCCAGAAGCTGTCGCGCTGGTAGCGATCGATTTGATTGAAGGCTTCGCGAATGTCGACGCCGCGACGTTTGAGTTCGATGTGCACCATCGGCAGGCCGTTCACGAGGACGGTGACGTCGTAACGGTTCGAGCGGGCAGAGCCACCTTCGCCGACGCCGATCTCGTATTGGTTGATGACCTGGAGACGGTTGTTGTGGATGTTCTGCTTGTCAATCAACGTGACGTTCTTGATCGAACCGTCGTCGCGATTCAGTAGCTGGACGGCATCCTCGTGGATGCGCACCGTCTTGTCGACGATGCCATCGTTCGCGCCTGCGATCCGCTCAGAGAAGAACCGCTCCCACTCCGCGTCAGAGAAAGTAGTCGAGTTCAACGCCTCGAGCTGCGAGCGCAAATTCGCGATCAGCTGCGCCTCCGACGTAATCGGCAGGTACTCGTGCGCCTGCGACTGCAGCAGGCGTAGAAGCTCGCGCTCAAGATCCGCCTCGGACTGATATGAGGAGGATGCCGCAGCATCGGGGATGTACTCGGCAACCACCGTACTCTCGGAGGACACGGCGATCGGATCGTACTTGCGCGGAGACAGCTCACTCATGCTGCTGCCTCCTCGAAAGTCAGGAGTTTGTCCCGGTAGTACTTGTATTGCGAACGACGTGCATTAAGCTCGGCAGGAAGTCCAACACTGATGTCATGGACGAGCGCTTCAAACTTGTCGAGCGAATCGGCAATCTGCTTCTGATCAGCAAGGGAAGGCAGCGGCATCCAAATCTTCCCGAGAGCATCGCCAGACAATCGCTTCACCTTCGCACCTGTAATGAACGGCATTTTCTGCTTATGAAAGAGTGCGCTCGCAAAAAAGTGCGAGATAAACCGCGCATCAGCGTCAGATCGAAAGATGTAGGCATCACTGCTTGCAACTGCAGGCACGTCGCCCAACCATGCGACGGACTTCCCGAGATCTTCCTCATTTTCCGACGTCGTCGCGATAAAGAGATCGCCTGGGTGCAAAAGCCTCTTCTTCAGCGCAAAGTCGGCACTTACGTACGACTTCGTCACCCGCGTACTAATTCCATAATGTGTATAGACCTGTCCGTAATGGAACGCGGGAATACCTTCACTAACAAGGTCCTTTTTCTGCAATGCGCTACCCCGTTCAAATTGCCCCACTTGGGATAGGGGCACCCAGCCTGCGCGATCGATGCCACCGTACAAAGAGTCTCGGTAGTGCTCGTATTGCCGGCGGCGAGCTTCCAGCTCCGCTTCCAGCTCCGCTTCCAGCTCCGCTTCCAGCTGAGCAAACTGATCCAATACTCGCACGATCTCCCGCTGCACCTCGAGAGGCGGCACAGGTACCTCAAACCCTGAATAGGTACCAATCCATTGCCGCGCATGATCCTGTGGCTCGTAACGGATCGTCTGCATGACGTAGTGGAGGTATCGCAAGCTGGCTCGCGCCGGGTTCTTCGGTGTGAGCATCTTCATAGCCGAGGACTTGGCCTTGAATGGGAAATCAACCCACTTGAATGCGGTCGTGAAGTCGTCGAAGATGATCGTCGGCATCGAAGCAGACGCAGGATAGATACCGTCAGTCTCGGCGGTTCGGCCAAGGATGAACGTCTGGCCCGCTGTGAGGACTGGTGTTGTGTATGAATCACTGTATTCGATGGAGGCGACGAGGTACTTCGTAGGCTGTTCATACGCGAGCAATTCACCAAGAGTAGCGAACTCAACACCATCAGGTGCTAGTTCCGCAACCAGTTCATCGACGCGACTCATGCCGTGCCCTCCAGATCAGCAACGATCTCGTCGATCGAGGAGCGGAGCTCTGCCTGCTGCGCGACGATGCGAGCGATCTCTGCGTTGAGTTCGGTGATATCGATGACGTCGCGGGTGTCTTCGGCTTCGACGTAGGACGACACCGCGATGTTGTAGTCGTTCGCGGCGATGTCCTCGTTGAAGACGAGCTTCGAGAAGTGTTCGACATCCGCGCGGTCCTCGAATGCGGCGAGGATGTTCTGCTGGTTGTCCGGCGTGAGCTTGTTCTTGTTGCCGCTGCGCTTGAACTCGGTCGACGCATTGAGGAAGAGCACCGAGTTTTCGGCCTTCGACTTCTTGAGCACAATGATGCAGGTTGCGATCGTGGTGCCGAAGAACAGGTCTGGTGGCAGCTGGATCACAGCGTCGACGTAGTTGTTGTCGATGAGGTACTTGCGGATCTTCGCTTCCGCTCCCCCGCGGTAGAGCACGCCAGGGAACTCGACGATCGCAGCGGTGCCGTTGACCGCGAGCCACGACAGGATGTGCATCGTGAACGCGAGGTCCGCCTTGGACTTCGGCGCAAGCACACCTGCGGGCGCGAATCGAGGGTCGTTGATCAGTAGGGCGTCGGCGTCGCCCGGCCACTTGATCGAGTACGGCGGGTTGGAGACGATCGCCTCGAACGGCTCGTCATCCCAGTGGGCTGGCTCGAGGAGCGTGTCTCCGTGCGCGATGCTGAACTGCTCGTAGTTCAGCTCGTGCAGGAACATGTTGATCCGAGCAAGGTTGTACGTCGTCAGGTTGATCTCCTGACCGTAGAACCCGCCGACGTTCTCCTTGCCGAGCACCTTCGCGAACGTGAGCAACAGCGACCCCGAGCCCGCCGCCGGGTCGTAGACCTTGTTCACCCTCGTCTTGCCGGAGACCGTGATCTTCGCGAGGAGCTCTGACACTTCCTGCGGCGTGTAGTACTCCCCACCGGACTTCCCCGCCTGCGACGCGTACATCTGCATGAGGTACTCGTACGCGTCACCGAACAGGTCGATCGAGTGGTTCTCGAAGTCACCGAGCGGGAGCTCCCCGATGGCGTCGAGGAGCTTCACCAACTTCTCGTTGCGCTTCGCGACGGTGTTGCCGAGCTTGTTGCTGTTGACATCCAGGTCGTCGAACAAGCCCTTGAGATCGTCTTCGCTGTCCGTCCCAAGGGCCGAGCCCTCGATGTTTCTGAATACCGTTGCAAGGGTCTCATTGAGGTCTGGATCGTGCGGCGCGCGCTTGCGGACGTTCTGGAACAGTTCCGACGGGAGGATGTAGAAACCCTTCTCGTAAACCGTTTCACGGCGGCCGTGCTCCGCAGCCTCGTCCGGCAGGTCCGCGTAGGCGAAGTGTGTTTCGCCCGCCTCGCGCTCACCCTTGTCGATGTACGCAGCGAGGTTCTCGGAGATGAAGCGGTAGAACAGCATGCCGAGCACGTAGGACTTGAAGTCCCATCCGTCGACGCTCCCCCGAAGGTCGTTCGCGATCCGCCAGATCGTCTTGTGCAGTTCGGCGCGCTGCGCCTCTTTGGTAGTCGGTGCCATCGTGATGTCTCCTACGGCTGGCCGGTCGGTTCGAGGTGGCCTGGGCCGCTTGATCACCGTAGCGGGAGCACAGGACATACCGAGCGCGCGACGCGAGCCACGAAGCGTTTGCTCTGTGCCAGGAGCCCAGTTCCGTCCGCGTCGAGTGCCACAAATGTTCGCACCACCTTCGGCCCCTCGACGATGCGCACACTCGGCGAAACCGGAACCTGCGGCGTAGAGGAGCCACCCCTCCCCCAACCCGAACCTCCGGCAGTACGCCGCCATCTGGCACAGATCAGCGTTCGGGTATTGCCCGTGCTTCTCGACCTTGTACTTCACATCAATGCACGCTCGTACCTCTCCGTCGACGAGCCACACCAGGTCCGGCGCAATCTTCACCGTCCCCCCGACGTCGAGCGTCGACGCGTACTGAGGGACAAGCTCTCCCCCGTACGGCTTGAACGCCTCGCACAGAGCAGCCGACACGAAGTCCTCGAACACCGACCACATGTCGACGAGGAACCCTGACGCGACGACCGAGCCGGGGCGTTGCTCGACCGACGACCCCGACAGCACGAGGGACGCAAGAGCGAGCGTCGACGCGTACCGCGCGTTCCGTCGATCCGGCCGGACGACCGGAACCGGCGCCCCGACGGGGATTACCGACACTCCGTCGAGCACCCGCACGATCCGCCGCAGCGCCCCGAGCACATCGGCAGGCACACCCGGCAGTCGCAACAACCGCGTCGCTGCGGTCAGCAGTACCTGGTTCTCGGCGATGTCCTCGACGTAATCGTCGAACGACACCTCGACCGGGAGCGGCTGCCCACCCCGCCGCGTCAGCTGGTCCCCGATCCGCCACCGACCACGCACGAGCGGCAGCGCATCCTCCCGCGTGACGTACCCACGGAGCGGCCCTCCGGCCAACGCCCGCGAGGCCTGCCGCACGAACGCGTGCGCCAATGCCGGCACGAGGTCATTGTCTTCCTCGAACCCGAAGTCGTCTTCGGTCCAGATCGCACTCCCGGCACGGGCGTACCCCAGCATCGCGAACAGCCGCCGCACCGGCGTCTTCGGCTTCAGCCACACCGTGTGCCCGGCGATCCGCACGACGCCGACTTTCCGGACACCACCCACGCGGTACTCGTCAGCGCCGAGCGTCGGCGCGACCGTTGCGATGTTCGCTGAGGCAAGACCGACCGCCACCGCGCGCGGCAGCCGGTGCACCACCGGCTGGTCCGCCTCCCGCAGCTCAATCGTCGACGGAAGCACCTTCGGCCCCGTCCGCAGCGTCGCGCGTCGCCTGGCGACGCAACGTTGCCAGGCCGTACCGAGCCTCCAGGTCGACGCCTTCGCCGTAGTGGTGCTCCGCCAGGAGCGGCAGGATTTCGTACCGCCACACGTCCTGCAGGCCGGTTCCGGCGAGATCGCGCATCAGGAACGACGGCCCGACCTTGGCGTCGTGGTCTTGGATCTGCGCGTTGAGTCGCGTCAGCAGGTCGGCACGATCGTCCTGGAGGCCCTTGGTCGCCGCCCAGCGTGACAGCACGTTCTGCACTGGCTCACGTTCCGGGTGCAGTTCGACGAATGCAAATCGGCGACGCATCGCGGCGTCCAGCATCGCGATCGAGCGATCGGCGGTGTTCATCGTGCCGATGACGAAGATGTTGCTCGGAAGGGTGAACGGCTCGTCGCTGTAGAGCAGGGAGATCTCGCTGTCCCGGTACTCGAGCAGGAAGTAGAGCTCACCGAAGACCTTCGCGATGTTGCCGCGGTTGATCTCATCGATGACCAGGAAGTAGTTCGCCTCCGGGTTGGCGGCGGCCGCGTCGGCGAGGCGCCGGAGCGGACCCTTCCGGAGCGTGAAGGCGAGGTTGCCGCTGTCGTCGTTGGCGACGGGGCGGAAACCCTCGAAGAAGTCCTCGTACGAGTACGTCGGGTGGAACTGCACGATGGTGGTCTCGCCGTCGGTGCCGTCCGTCACGTGCTTCGAGAGCGCTTGAGCCAGGAAGGTCTTGCCGGTGCCAGGAGGGCCGTAGAGGATTACCTGTTTGCGCCGCTCGATGAGGTCGAGGGTGTCCTGCAGCCAGGCCTGCGGCATGTGGAGGGAGTTGGCGAGCGACCCGATTACCTCTGGGAAAGCGGTTCGAACGGTGCTCGGTTCCGGACTGGGTTCGGGCGACGGAGTCGGGTCCGGCTTTGGCCCAGGGACCGGAGCCGACTTCGTCTGCCAACGGCTCGCCAGAGGCTCGACGTAGTAGAGCGCCGGTCCTTTGGCTTTCTGCTGCAGTGCGAGAGTGATCTGCTGAAAGGCGGCGTCTGCATCGTCTTCCATCTGGCCTTCGACCTCGCCGGCGAAGGCGGCCCGGATCGCCTCACGGTTGTCACCGGACACGACCTCGCCGTAGACGCCCGGGTGCACGAGGTACAGCAGCTCGTTGCGCTGGGTCGGGAAGGCAGAGCCGGGGAGCGCGTTCACGAAGTCGCGCCAGGCCCACGGGTCTTCCAGAGCGTGCTCGCGCTTCTCAGCTGTCAGGTCGATCCAACGGACCGCGCACTCAACCACGAGTGACAGTGCCTTGTAAAGCTGCACTGACATCGCGGTTCCCGGGTTGAATGACCACGAGCGGAACGCCGCGTCAATCTCCGTCGGGATCGTCACGGGGTGCTCCATGGCGTCAAGCAGGAACGAGACTCGCTCCCGCTTCTTGCGCTCCCCGGGGGTCTGCAGCGGCAGGATCTGCCAGCACACGAGCTCGGCCATCAGCAACTTCGCGTCGTCGCTGGCATCCCGGAACTGATCGCCGAGCTTCGACAGGAAGTCCTCACCTTCCGTGTCCGGTTGCATGAGGAAGCGCTGGCGGAGCTCCTCCGCGACGTCTCTTCGCCACACCGAACGGCCCGGCGCGAACACGGAATCCAAGGCTTTAAGGCCTCGTTCGACGAAGAGCCGCTCGGTTGTGCGGATCAATTCAGCTCGCCAGTCCGGCGGAACAACCTCAGTGCGAAGGCGAAGCGCGCGGTCTTCCCGCTGCGCCTGTTGGAACGCACGCTCTCGTTCGTTCAATGCGGTGCCGAACTCATCGAGGGACAGCCCAGGGCGCGCGATCTGACGGCCTTGCTCGGTGACGACCCACTCCCCCCGCCGTGGCTTCTCCATGAAGCCGGCATGCACCAGCGCAGTGGTGCCCCAGAGGAAGTCCGATTGGCCCTGAGGATCCCCACTCCCGTTCAGTTCACGCTCGTCGCCCTCGAGCGGCACAAGGGACTTGACGTGATCCCACACATCGAGGCGCCGAGCAGTACCGCGCTGGTCCAGGTAGCGCAGCGCGCCGCGAAGACGCTCGAGTCGATTCTCAGTACGAGTCATACGACGTCCTCGCTAGCTTCCTCGTCATCATCGTGAAGCAGAGCTGTCGGCATCGGCAGCCCGTACTTTTCGCTCAAGAAGCGCGTCTGGCAGTAGCGCTTGGCATCCTCCGCCAGCTGTCCGAGGACGGCGGCGTTCACACCGGCACCGATGACGATGCCGACGAAGGGCGCGACCTTTGCGACGCTCTGAACGGAAACTCGTCCGCCGCTGACGCCCGCGTGCTTCATCAGCTTCTCCAGAGCGGCCAAGAGCCGGTGGTCGGTTCGGAGTTTGTTCGACCAGCGGACTCGATCCTTCGCGGCCCATGCCGCCCGAGAAGCATCGCGTATCGGCCCAGCCTTGGCAGCCTGCGCGAAGAACGACCGCCGGACGATGCGCTGGATGAACTCCTGCTCTTCCGGGTCTTTCGCGTCGTAGCCGTACGAGTACGCAACGCGAGCGGCGATCGATGCGCTTAGTGCCTGCACGACGACGATGTCCGCCGTGAGGGCGAGTGGGATTCCTGCGATCGGCACGAGCGCAAGCGCTCCCATCGCTCCTCCCTCCACCGCTCCGGCACTTCTCCACCGCAGCGTGTTGCCCGTGAGTAAGCGGTCGCAGTCCCGGATGTCTCGCCGGCGCAAGTCAGTGAAGACCTCGACGTCGAGTCCGCGCTTACGGGCGAGCTTCTCCACAGTCGCAGGATCGTTCAGCTCAAGAACCCAATCGTTGGCCAGGTTCAGAAGCGCCACCGCCGACTCGAGGGCGGGCCTGATCGCGGCGTCCGCGACGGCATTACTCGCGCTCCGGATGGGGTCCTTGATCCGTTCCGGAACCGCCTCGACGACGCGACCAGCGCCCTTCTGAACCGCGGTCCCTCCGCGCTCGATCGCTGTGCTCGCCCAGTTCGGGAGTCCCCGGGCGTTGTTGCGCTTGTGCCAGTAGGCATCAAGACCGGCCCAGACCCTTTCCTCGTACGCGCTCATCCGTCTGTCGTGGATGACTACTTCGCTCATGCCGGGGTCCTCTCGGGTTGTGCCACTCGAAACATCTTGGTGGACGCGAGCGACGTTCTGTCACTTCCGCAAACGACTTGAGCGGCCAAGTGCGGCTTCACGCACGTTCGCGGGCCAACATCTCAAATGTGAGTTCACGAGGCTAGTTGTCGCGTCGATGCCCTGAGGACTGCCACCACCCCACAACGGGTACTCCCGCCTTACCTCCCCACCCACGAGGATGGTTCAGCACTACACGTCCCGGGGACGACGGGTGGTCCGCACAGTCAGCACTTCGAGGGGCAACACAATGACGATGGCCGGCGAATCCGCAGGGGTCGAGGCACACCGCCAGCGCAGCCACGCACGCGAACTCCGCCGCCAAGCAGACGACGCCGAACAGCGCGCTGCCCGCTTCGAGATCGCCCACCGCACCGAGAGCGAGACCGCCCGGATCCTCGCGCCACTCGCCGGCATCGGGTACCACCTGCTCGCAGACCGTCGCTGGCCCGGCAGCCGCACAGCGCAGGTCGACATGGTCGTCGTCGGCCGCGCCGGTGTCTTCATCGTCGACACGAAGGCCTGGCGTGAGGTCGCGGTCCACGGCGACCGGATCACCCGCGGCCAAGAGGACGTCACTGACGACATCGCCCGCCTCGCTGACCTCGCGTACAGCACCGAGGCAGCACTGGCGGACACGGGCCTGGCGCCCGGCGAGGTGCATGCGGTCGCCGCACTCGCCGGCCAGAAGCGGATGCACGCTCGCGTCGCCTCGGTCGACGTGATCGGGGCGAACGACCTCGTCGGGCACATCACCAAGCGCGGAGCCCGACTGTCGGCGTCCCGCGTCGACGAGGTCCTCGCCGCGATGCTGCACCACTTCCCCGTGATCGGCGACGGCGGAGCAACACCGCCACAGGTCGTCGTCCCGGCACCGGTACTCCCCCGCGAACCCGACGTACTCGTCCCGACGATCGACACCACGGACGACGGGCTCGCGGAACAACTGCTCGACGGCGTGCTCGAAGCACCGATCGAGGACTGGATGGCGTTCCTCGACCCGGCACAGGCAAAGCTCGTCCGCCGGAGCTTCAACGGCCCGGCCCGCATCCGCGGCGCTGCGGGCACCGGCAAGACCGTCGTCGGCCTGCACCGTGCCGCGTTCCTCGCACGCGCGACCGGCGGCCGCGTGCTGTTCACGACGTACATCAGCACCCTGCCGAAGGTCCTCGAGTCGCTCCTCGAACGCCTCGCGCCCGACATGGTCGGTCGCGTCGACTTCATGGGCGTCCACGCGTTCGCGTCTCGACTCCTGAAGGAACGCGGCATCGCGTTCCGCGCTCCTGGACGGGAGGCCCAGCTCGCGTTCGACGACGCGTGGAACGCGATCCGCGCCTCCAGTCCATTGCGGTCGTCGCGATTCTCGCGCTCGTACTGGGAAGACGAAATCAGCCACGTCATCAAGGGCCGTGGCCTGACGCGGTTCGACGAGTACGCGGACCTGGCTCGCATCGGGCGCAAGCACGCGCTCCCGCTGGAGACGCGCCAGGCCGTCTGGGACCTGTACGAGGCGTACGCGCGCGGGCTGCGCGAGCGACGTGCCCACGACTGGGAGGACATTGTGCTGCTTGCGCGTGACGCGGTCCGCGCGGTGCCCCTCGAGCGGTACGACGCGGTCATCGTGGACGAGGCGCAGGACCTGTCCTGCGTGATGGTCGCGCTGGTGCATCAGCTCGTGGGTGACCGTACCGACGGCCTGACGCTCATCGGCGACGGCCAGCAGACGATCTACCCCGGCGGGTACACGCTCGGCGAGGTCGGCATCAACCTGTCGGGCCGAGGCGTGGTGCTCGACGTCAACCACCGGAACACCGCCGAGATCCTCGAGTTCGCGAAGGAGATGGTGGCGGACGACCAGTTCGTGGACATCGAGGGTGTCGACGGGGTCGGTGACGCGGTGTCCGACGTCTCACGCTCCGGCGCTGCCCCGACGATGACGCAGTTCGCGAGTCGTGCGGACCACGACCGGGCGATGCTCGACCGGTTGACCGAGGTCCTCCGGCTGGTCGGAACTGGTCGCGGAGACGTCGGCATCCTCACGGCCACGAACCGGCAGGCGGGCGACGTCATGCAGGCGCTTGCAAACGCCGGCGTCCCGACCGTCTCACTGCAGCAGTACGCAGGGCGGAGCTCGGACGCGGTTCGCGTGGGGACGGTGAAGCGTGCGAAGGGCCTCGAGTTCAAGCAGGTGCTGCTCGCGCACGTCGATCCACGGCTGCTCGATGCTGCACCGGCCGAACCGTCGGAGACCGAACGAGAGCGCCGAGAGCGAGGGCGCCGCGAGCTCTACGTGGGGATGACCCGGGCGCGGGACGGCCTGTGGGTTGGCGTCCGCAGCGGAGCAACGCGCAGCCGCTGAGTCGACACCAGGTGTCGGAGCAGTCCGTCAGAGCACGTCCAGCATCTGATATTGTCGCCGGCGGAGGGGCAACATTGGGGAATCTCATCGTCGACGTCGCAGCGATGAACGCAGCGAGTAAAACCATCACGAGGATCAGCGCAGCGCTGAACGGGGAAGTTGGCTCTGCCGGCATGTCGGCGGACTTCGGAAGCGACGCGGTCGCAGCGGCTCACAGCGATTCCTCGGCGTCACACGAGCGATCTTTGCGAGCAATCGCCGAGATGACAGACACCATCGGCGGGTGGGTGCGGACTGCAGCTGAAGAGTTCAGCCGCCGCGACGCTGACCTCGCGAGCGCCATCGAATGACGGCCGATCCGACTCGCGGCGCTCCGGCGTCGATCAGGGCTACCTCACGGCAGCACGAGGCACGTGCCCAGGTGCTCCGGGACGAGCAGACTCGTCTGGAGCGCACAGCGGGAGGTCTGAGAGCCTGCGAGTGGTCCGGCTCGGCCAAACGGCGGTTCACGGCGGCGGCTGAGACCCTCGGACCGTCCTACTCACGGACGGCTTCCCTCATCGAGCACGTTGCGCAGACGCTGTCGCGGTACGCAGACGAGGTCGAACGCATCCAGGACGAAGCCGCCCGCATCCGGTCCGCACAGGACAGCGCTGCAAGCGATCGCGAGCGGCTGGTCACGAACCGCTCCCGACTCAATGAATTTGTCGACGCAGGGACGGATGTGGAATCCGATCACGTCATGCTACGCAGGGTCTCTGACGCGCTGACGCAGCAGGACGACGAGGACGCTCAACTGTCCACGCGATGGGACGAGCTCGTCGCCGAGCGGACACGACTGGACGACACGACGGCTGCGAAGCTCTCCGGAATCGAATCCGTCGGCATCGTGGCCGCGCAGGCACATTCAGTGGGCCGAATGTCGGATCTTCAAGTCCTGAGTTGGCTGAGTTCGTTGAAGCCTGACCAACTTCTCGCCCTACGCGACGATCCCGCGATCGCCGATCGGCTGGCTTCGGTCTCGGACCCCGAGATGATCGCCGACTGGTGGTCGTCGGCGGGCGGGGCACACGAGCGGGGAAGCAGCGACGAGCACTCTCCAGAGCAGGATGCCTTGATCGCAGCGTTCCCCGCCGTGATCGGCAATCTCAACGGCGTTGCCTACTGGGCACGCGACCGGGCGAACCGGTCGAACCTCAAGACTCTGATCAAGTCCGCGTCCGGGGAAGACCTTGCCGCCTACAAGAACATCCGCGCGTCCCTCGGGAAGTACAAGGGTGTCCAGCTGACCTCGCTCGTTCCTCAGCATCCACCACTGGCCGCTGTGTCGATCGGTGACCTCGACACGGCTCATGACGTCACCTACCTCGTCCCCGGGATGGACTCGGACACCAGGAACATGACGGTGGTGGAGCGAGCCGCATACAACCTCCGGGTCCGCCAACAGGACTACGTAGAAGATGCGGCAGTCGTCGCGTGGATCAACTACGAGACCCCGACGACGAAGACCGTTCTGCACGGCGATCTCGCTCGGGCGGGGAGCGAACGACTCGGGCAGGACCTCGCAGGGTTCAACGCTGCTCGTGGTTCGACCAAGGGGACACTGAACGTGGTCGGGCACTCCTACGGGTCGACAACTTCCTCTCTCACCCTTGCTGAGAGGGATTACGGGGTAAACGCCTACGTGACGGCCGGATCGGCCGGGCTGGAACGCGAGATCAAGACCGCTGACGACATCCACTCCGATCAGGTGTTCGCTGCGCAGGCACCGCGCTCGATCCCCGGCCTGCCGGGCGACAACTGGTCGTGGATCGGGCAGGCTTTCAGCATGACTCGCCGAGACCCAGCTAGCCCCTCGTTCGGCGCAACGTACCTGCCGACAGCTGGACTCCCACACGACCCGACGATGAACGGTGTGAACCGTCACGACCCGATCTGGAACAACGCGACTGATCACGCCGGCCAGTACGGGTACTTCGACAAGAACACTGAGTCACTCGACAACATCGCTCGCGCGACCACCGGGAAGGTCAGCGACCGATGAAGACACGCACCACGAAAGTGATCCTGAGCTTGGTGTGCGCTTCGGTGCTGCTGGCCGGATGTACCCAACAACCGAAAGGCAGTGAGATGGACGCCGAACAGGCACGAGACGGCATGGTCAGCCTGGTTCGGCAGACGATGGACGCTGCCGGCGGTGACTGGAAGTCGCTCTCGGAGGAACCCGCATCCTCGGAATGCTCGTCGGACGCCGGCAGCTCAGGCGTCACGTTCTCGTGGGACCAGGAGCGCACCGGTGCCGAAGACCCCGAAGCGCTCGTCCGTACGGTCGCGAAGACGTGGAAGCAGCACGACTACGACGTGACCATTCGGCAGGACACGATCGACGACGGTCGGCCGCTCTGGTCCGCGGTCACCACCGGACAGGCGGTGGAATCGATCTCGGTCAACGCCAGTCCTCGACGAGTCTCCATCGAGGTTCAATCGGCCTGCGGCACAGGCGACATCGCAGACTACGAGTGATGAAGGGCGCGGTACGCCTGCGGAAGGACTGAACACGTGGTGAGGGCAGGCGCACGCGCTTCGGTGCTCGATCAGGTGCTGCTTCAGGCTGAGCTGACTCGACCTTCCGCGCGACCACGAGCACCGCGGATCGCGGACCTTCCTGTGCCGCTGGCTGGCGAGATTTTCGACCTGTACCACCAGCTCGGAGGCAAGCTCGCCGATCCAGCCTTTCGACCAGGCGCTTGGGATCTGCCGTACTCGAACGTGATCGTCGAATTTGACGAAGACATGCATTTCAACCGCTATCGGGCGCTGACGCTTGAAGCGCGGTTTGCAGCCGTACTTCCGTGGGCGGCGGCCTACCGTCAGCACGCTGGAGCCCACGAAGGCCGCGGGGGGACCGGTGGCAGACGATGGACGAGTCCCCCGGCCGAGCGCATGTTCGGGCCAGCCGACGAGAAGTGGGTGTTCAATCGCGGCGGAGCTCCACGATGGAAGCAACGGGCGCTGTACGACGCGATCAAAGATGCTGCAGCCGCAGCTGGACTTGTCCAGCTGCCACGCGTCTCGATCTACGACGCTGTGGACGGAATCCGCATCGAGGACGCTCTTCGTGGTCGCGACACCATCGCTCCGGCCTCGCTCCGACGGTTCGTTGAGTCGCGTTCCCTGCATTGACAGCTTCGCGGCAGCACATTCCTCCCGCTGACCGTCCTCAGCCCGCGTCGTTCAGTTACTCAAGGATGAGCGCCGAACGACGAACGACGCGGCACCGCGCCCCCGTCACTCAGGACGTCCTCAACTCCACGTCAGTACGAACCGTCCCCGCGTCCCCCCGGCCTCCAACCGCTCATGCGCCTCCACAGCCCGAACAGCCGGCAGCACCTCGGCGACCCGCGGCGTCAACGTCCCACTCTCCACCGCATGCCGCAGCTGCTCGAGCTTGTCGAACGACCGGTACTCCGAGAACACCATCACCTGCACGAACTCGATCCCCCGAGCCCCGTTGCCCTGCCACCCCCGCACGTCGAAGAAGACTCCCCCGTCGCGAACAGCGTCCACCACCTCGTCGCGCTGCACGGCAGCGTCGGCGAGCGCATGGACCCCGCCCGGCACGAGCGCACGAACAGCGGAAGCAAACGAAGCTCCTCGCGGCACCACGTGGTCCGGCCCGAGCGACCGGACGAGTGCTTCGTCGGCCGGAGCAGCATCCGCGATCACGGTCAGCCCGGCGGCCTTCGCCAGCTGCACCACGTAGTTCCCGAGCAGCCCCGCGGCCCCGGTCACGGCGAGCGTCTGCCCCGGCGCGAGCGAGGCGTGCGACAGGATCTGCAACGCCGTCAGCCCGTTCATCGGGACTGTGGAAGCGAGAGCGACCGACGTCCCGCGAGGGATCCGCGTGAACGACCCCACCGGAGCGACGAGCTCCTGCACGTAGGCGCCACCGTGAGCACTGAGCGGCAGCGCCATCGCCATGACCTCGTCGCCGACCTGCCATCCGGTGACGTCGGGCCCGACCTCGTCGATGACGCCGGCGGCGTCCATCCCCGGCACGTACGGCGGCGAGGCCTGCGAGCTGTCCCGCTGTCCAGCACGCACCCCGGTGTCGGTCGGGTTCACGGCGAACGCCTGCACCCGGATCCGCACGGACCCCGCACCGGCGTGCGGCTCGGGCACCTCGTGGACGGCGAGGGCCTCGGGCCCTCCGAACTGTTCGACTCCGACGACCTGCATCCTCCCGGTCTACGCGCACGTTGCTTGACGCAACCAGACGCGACCACCCCACGGCCTGGAGGCCCAGCACCACCCCGCCCCGCGCCTCCCGCCCGTCAGGGGTGCGGTCCACGGCACGTGGTGCGCCATGCTGGCACCGTGCGTTTCGACGAACTCCTCACCCGCCGACGGTCCCGCGATCGCCGAGGAGCTCGCCGCCCTCCGCCGACCCGCCCGGTACATCCTCGAAGGCATCCACCAGGAGTCCCGGCAGAAGTACTGGCAGTTCCGCGTCGACATCGACGAGCCCGCGCAGACCTGGACGCTCCTGCGCCAGCGTGCCAAGCCGGTCTCCTACCGCGACGGCGTACTGCACGACCCCGACAACGGCCCGGACGAGGTGTCGTTCGCCCGGAGCATGGTCTCGTCCCCCGTCGTCCGGATGGCCGCGCCCGATCTGATGCTCCGGTGGGGCCGCGCCACGGACGACGTCCACCCGATCCTGGTCCAGCACATCGGCTCGATCCTGCTGACGTTCGAGTACCACGAGGACCCGGCGTTCCGCTCGACACTGGTGATCGACGAGCGCGACGGCATCGCCCGCCGTTCGTACGAGCACGGCGAGGCCACGATCATCACGAGCGTGCGGACCGCCGAGCCGGACGAGGTCCTGCCCCGCGTCCGCTTCGTGCAACCGACGGACTGGATCCGTCCGCAGTACTGAAGTCGTGGCGGTTCCGGTTCGCGATCCCCGACGATCGCGAACCAGAACCGTCAGACCTCATTCGTCATCAGGGCCGTCACCGGTAGTCGTCCGGGTCCCCGAGCACGCAGCGCGAGTCGACGTTGACGTGCGCGCGGATCTTGGTGGCTGCGATCGACGCACGAGGCTTGCCGTCGGCGCGCGCGACCACGGCGGACACGTCGCCCGTCTCTGCATCCATCTCGGTCCGCGTCGCTGCGAGCTCGTACCCTTGCTTTCTCCAGTGTTCACCGGCCTGTCCGACGAGCGCCTGCGGGTCGTCCGGCCTGTCCACCTCGACGTAGTAGCTGAACTGCACCGCCTTCTGGCCGTCGACCTGGCAGTCGTTCGCGACCGGCTTCGGGACTTCCTGTGGCCATGTGTCGGGAGCGAGTTCCAGGACCGACCGGAGTTCGGTCACGGCCTGCGAGCGCGCTTCGTCGATGGTCATGGTCTTGCCCGGCCCTGTCATCCCGCACCCCGACAGCGCGAGGACGATCGTGCCGGCCAGAGCGGCAGCGGTCATCGGCTTGCCCACTCGCCTCGTCATCGCAGCCGCCCCCGCCTCGACACCGTCACTCGTCGTGATCGTGCACCGACCCCGTCGCGCACGGAGAGGTCACTTGCACCGAATCCGCCGGAGGGCCGCCCGCTCGGATGGTACGGTCGTGCTGTCTGCATTCGCCGCACCGCGGTGGTCATTCGTCATCCGGAGCGCCAGCGACGCACTGGGAGTTGACGTAGACGAGTGCGTTCCCGTTCGTGATCTCGAAGGCTGCGGCAGCCTT
Organism: Curtobacterium sp. VKM Ac-1376; assembly: GCF_015351025.1. Classification (GTDB taxonomy): domain Bacteria; phylum Actinomycetota; class Actinomycetes; order Actinomycetales; family Microbacteriaceae; genus Curtobacterium. The sequence continues at coordinate 51,464 of NZ_JADKRV010000015.1, forward strand.
GCCGTCTGCCTTCGCCGTGGCTGCGTACACGGTCCCGTACTTCGACCCGAACTCCTGCTGACTCCGTTCGACCTGGAGTCCCTTGGAGCGCCAGAACTCGGACAGGGAGTCAGCAAGTTCGGTCTGCTTCGAGGTGACCGGAGCATGCACCATGTACTGGTACCGAACACCCTCGGAACACTTCTTGCTGACGGGGTCCCCGGGCGACGACCAATCGAGGTCGGTCGCAATCGCGGTCTGGTCAAGCAGGGCGAGCGCTTCCTGCTGGGACGCTCCGGGGGTCATGGGTCTGCCTCCTGGTGCGCATCCAGCGAGCACGGTGATGAGGGACAGCGCAACGGCCGTGACCGAGTACCGGAGCCGTCGTTCGCCGCCGAAGTCCGTCTGCGACGGCTGGATCGTCAGCCCCTCCGACTTGCACGAGTGCAGGAGCGTCCGCGCCACGGAGCCCGCGTCCGCTGGACGCCGAGTCTTCTGGACCACACCAATCAGTCCTCGTAGTCGTCCGGCGAACCCTCGGCGCACTGGGAGTCGACGTAGAGGCTGATGCCGCGCTCACTGAACTGGAACGAGCCCCACGGCTTCCCGTCCGCACGCGCGGTTGCAGAGTAAGCGACGCCGTACTTCCCGAAGTCCTCCCGCGAAGGTTGCACGTCCAACCCCTTCGCCCTCCAGAACTCCTCGAACGAGGTGGCGAGTTCCTTCGGGTCGGTCTTCTGGTCGATCGTCACGAGGTACTGGAACCGGACTCCGTCGTCCCCGTCGGAGCATCGCGTGGCCACCGGGTCTGGGACCTCGGGCCAAGCCAGCGGCTCGTGGTCCATCGTCTCTCGCAGGAACGCCACGGCGTTCTGCTTCGCCTCATCTGGTTGCATCTCGTCTCCCCCGTTCGAACCACAGGCCGTCGCCGTCGTGAGGAGCCCGACCACGGCGACGAACCCGAGGAGCGACTTCGACAGGCTGTTCACGGCATGGTCACTTTCGCTGTTCCCAACAGCGTCTTCGTGCCGCTGTCGAGGTATCCGACGTTCCGAGACTCCGGGTCGGCGGCAAGGTCGTGTACATTCACCGTCTTCGATCCATCCGTCTGCATCTCCGTCGCGCCGAATCCCTGGGTGGGATCTGTACGGTGCGGATCACTGAACGTGCGCCCGAACGCCGCGATGCCCCACTTCTCGTCGGCCTGCGCAGCATACATGTGGGCCGCATGGGTCGCTGCGGCATCGGGGACGGACGAGGGGATACCCGCCGATCCGAGCGTGACGAAGGAGTGGATCCGCAAGGCGGCGTCGTCCGCGAGCGCGATCGCGGCAGTCGTCGAGCCGTACGAGTGGGCCACGACGTTCAGCTGGACGTCCGGTCTGGTGTCGCGGACCCCGGCCAGATCTGCGGCGAGCGTCACAGCTCCGGCACGGGCCGAGTCCTCGTGGAAGACGGCAGTGTCACCGGTCGCCACGAAGTTCGGGGGTGCCTCGTAACCGAGCCAGGTCACGTAAGCGCTGGCATCACCGCTCATCTGCTGTTGTGACTGCTGCACGGTCGACGCCGTCCGCATGTACTGCGTGGTGTCGGCCAGCGAGCTCCCCATTCCGGGGACGAGGAACGTGACGCTACTCGCGCTGTCAAGATCGCCGACCGAGAACGCGCCCAACGGCGGTTCGCCGTCGCGGAACGCCACCATCTGTCGAGACAGGGGATAGCGAAGGTTGAGGTCCGTCCTCGCCCCGGCCACGAAGTTGTTGAGCTGGTTGTACCGCTCTTGCGCCGCGATCAACGCCCGCTGCGCGACAGCCTGCGCAGCATGCCCGACCGCCTTCCCGTACGCCTCCTGAGCAGCAATCAGACCCTCCTTCGCCTGCTCGTACGCCCGCTGCGCACTCAGCCGGTTCGCCTGGTCACGCGCCCAGTACGGCACCCCGTTCAGGTTGCCGATCACCGCGGGCAACGCCGTGATCAACGCGTCCTGCGCCGCCGAGTGCTCCCCCGCGGTCCCGCGTCCGCCGAGCCCATCCCACCACGCCTGCACGACCTCGGGCGGCATCCCGGCGATCCGGTCGGCGACGGCCTCGTCCTGTGCCGCGAGCACTTCCGGCGGCATCCCGGCCACCGCCCGCAGGAAGTCGGCGTCGCTCATCGCGGCGAGCGCCCCCGCGTACCCGACGGCGACCCCGAGCACCTCACTGTCGGTGAGGCCCGCGGCTGCTGTCCGGTCCGCAGCAGCCCGCCGCTCCTCGAGGGCGTCCCACTCCGCGTCGAGTCGCTTCGCAGCGGCGGCGAGGTCGTCGGCGTCGGTCTGCAGACGATCGACTCGACGGTCGTCGGCTTCGGTGGCATCGCTGCCCGCGGCGGTCGATCGAGCGCTGCCCATCGAGACGGCGTTGGCGATCGAGTCGACGGCGTTGGTCAGCTGAGCGGCTTGGATGCGTTCGGCCTCGTCCTGGATCTGTCGGACGGCCTCGGCGTAGGTGTCGAGCACGTCGATCGCGGCGTCGAGTCGACTGATGATGCGCTGTGCGGCGGGCGCGATCGTCCCGACGGTGGTGGTGAAGCGGTCCTTCGATGCGCCTTCCCACCCGTCGGCGTCGTGCAGCGCGCTGGCGACGTGATGTGTGCCCGTGCGGATGTCGTCCTGGTGATCGGCAAGCGCGCTCGAGAGCCTGGTGATCGCGCCCGGGTCGCCGGCGAGTGGGTCGGCCGCCATCACTTGCCCCCGGCTTTGCCGGCCAGGTCGTCGTCGGCGTCGGCGAAGAGCGACTTCGTGTCCTTCGCGTACTCGCGGAGCGTCCGGCTCGTGTCGGCCAGCCACTCGTCCGAACGCTGTTGCGCCGTCCGGAAGGTCGCGAACGCCTGGGCGACGTCCTCTGCTCCGGACGCGCCGCCCTCGGCCGGGAGCGAGGCGCCCGTGAACGTGCCCGTCGCCTTGTCGAGCGCACCGTGGACGGCTCCGAGCGTGCTCCACGACACTGTCAGATCGGCCATCGTCTCCCCCGTCTCGCCGTAGCGGCCCGCACCGCTTCCCCGCAGGCAACATATCAGAGAGTTGCCGGACGCAACCACCAGCGGAGTGGCCTGTGGACGACCAATCCGCACCGCACCTCCGGTCCGGCGCCATCCCCCGATCGGACGATGCCGAGACCACCGCCCCGGTCGATCCCCCACGGCAGCTCGGCGACGAAGCTGGAGCCATGCCCGAGTCCCCCGCCATCGAGGTCCAGCACCTCGGCAAGCAGTACGCCACCGGCAAACGCGCCGTGGACGACGTCTCCTTCACGATCGAACGGGGTGAGACCTTCGCGCTCCTCGGCCCGAACGGTGCCGGCAAGTCCACGACGGTCGAGATCCTCGAGGGGTACCGGTCCCGCACCGCCGGCGAGGTCCGCGTCCTCGGCCACGACCCGGCGCGCACGAGCCGCAGCCACAACGCACGCATCGGCATCGTCCTGCAGACCAGCGCGGAGTCCCCGAACGTCACCGTCGCCGAGCAGCTGAACCACTTCGCGACGCTCTACCCGAAGCACCGCAGCGTCGAGGAGCTCCTCACCGCGACGGGGCTCGAGACGCAGCGCAACACCCGCATCAGTCGACTTTCCGGAGGCCAGCGCCGCCGCGTCGACGTCGCCCTCGGCATCATCGGCCGCCCCGAGGTCCTGTTCCTCGACGAACCGACCACCGGCTTCGACCCCGAGGCCCGCCGGCAGTTCTGGGACCTCCTGCGCCAGGTGCAGCACGAGGGCACGACGATCCTGCTCACCACGCACTACCTCGACGAAGCCGCTCAGCTCGCCGACCGGGCCGCGGTCATCGCCGCCGGGAAGCTCCTCGACCTCGCACCCATCGACGAGATCGGCGGCGCCGAGGCCCGCACACCCCGGGTCCGCTGGCGCGACGACGGCGGACACCACGACGAGCGCACCACCGACCCGACGGCGCTCATCCGCACCAGCACCACACCCATGCACGACCTCGAAGTCATCCGTCCGTCCCTCGAGGACGTCTACCTCGACATGGTGGGACAGCAGTGAAGACAGCGACCAGCCGCATCTCCTACGAGATCCGCTCCTACTTCCGCGCCCCCGACGCGGTCTTCTTCACCTTCCTGTTCCCGATCATCATGCTGGCGCTGTTCTCGGTGGCGTTCTCCGGCGCCGCCGACATCCAGGCCGGCCCCGACGTCAGCGTCGACTACGCCACCTACTACCTGCCCGGCCTGGTCGCGACGGGCATCCTGCTCTCCGGCACGCAGTCCCTCGGCGTCGACATCGCCACCGAGCGCAGCGACGGCACGTTGAAGCGTCTCGGCGGCACACCGCTCCCGGTCCTGTCGTACTTCGTCGGCAAGATCGGCATGGTCCTCGTCACCACGCTCGTGCAGACGGCCCTGCTGCTGGCGATCGCGAGCCTGGTGTTCGGCGTCGACCTGCCGACCGACGCGAGCAACTGGGGCGTCTTCGCCGGGGTGATGGTCCTCGGCATCGCCACCAGCTGCGTCCTGGGCATCGCGGTCTCGGCGCTCCCCCGCGAGGGCCGCCGCGCCACCGCCACCATCGTCCCGATCGTGCTGGTGCTGCAGTTCATCTCCGGCGTCTACCTGCCCTTCACGCAGCTCCCCACCTGGTTGCAGGACGTCGCCTCCGTCTTCCCCCTGCGCTGGATGGCGTCCGGCATGCGGTCCGTCTTCCTGCCCGGCGCGTTCGAGTCGGGTGAGCCGGGAGGCGCGTGGCACCTCGGCCTCGGAGCCCTCGTGTTGGCAGCGTGGCTGGTCCTGGGCACGGTGGCCTGCGTGCTCACCTTCCGCTGGAACCGCAAGGATGCCTGATGACACGCCGCTGGTGGGATGCTGGGCACATGGACGGCGAGACGTGGGTGCGCAACCGGTGGTTGCACGTCTTCTTCGCGGGCACGATGCTCCTCACCGCCGTGATCACCGTGTTCGGGTGGTCGCCGTGGTCGACCCGCTGGCCGGCGTACACCGCGGTCGTGGTCCTCGTCGTCGCTTACCTGGCGTACGGGCACCGCGGCTACGACAGCCCCCGTGCCGCCGCAGCCTTCCTGCCGCTGGTCCTCGTCGCCGCCCTGGTGCTGCCCGCCGTCGTGCCGAGCACCGCGTTCGTGCAGTGCATCGCGTTCCCGCTCGTCTGGGTGCAGTCCGAACGGGTTCGCACCGCCGTCCTGCTGTCCGTCGCGGTCGGCGTCGCGAGCGGTACCGGCCTGCAGGTCTCCGGCGGCCCGGACGCCCTCGTCAGCACCCTGCTCATCGAGGGCATCAGCGTCATCGGGGCCTGCGCGATGGGCGTCTGGATCTCGAGCGTCGCCGGCCTGTCCGAGGAGCGCCGCCAGCTCCTCGACGAACTCCGCGCCACCCAGCAGTCCCTCGCCGATGCCCACCGCAGCGCGGGCGTCGCGAGCGAACGGGAGCGCCTGGCCCGCGAGATCCACGACACCGTGGCGCAGAACCTCGCCGGCATCGTCATGCTCACCGAACGCGCCCGAAAGGACCTGGCGAACGACCGCGGTGCCGCGCTCCACGAACGGCTGGCGGTCCTCGAAGAGTCGGCACGAGCGGCCCTCGAGGACTCCCGCGCCCTCATCGCCGCCGGGGTCGCCGGTGCCACAAGCGGCAGCCTGGCCGGGGCCCTGCACCGCCTGGCCGAGCGCTACACCCGCGAGACCGGCACGCCCGTTGCCGTGGACGCGACCGACGGACCGCTCGACCGCGACGCCCAGGTGGTGCTGCTCCGGGTCGTCCAGGAGTCCCTCGCGAACATCCGCGCGCACGCCGACGCCGGGTCCGTCAGCGTCGTCCTGCAGCACGCGCCCGAACGCGTCGGCGTCCGCGTGACCGACGACGGCGTCGGCTTCGACACCCGCGTGCCGACGGCCGGACACGGTCTCCGGGGCCTCCACGAACGGCTCGTGCTCTCCCGCGGGGCCTGCACCATCACGAGCACCCCGGGCGGTGGAACCGTCGTCGACGCGAGCCTGCCCACCGGACCCGAGCCGAACCTCCCGGCCACCGAACGCACCGTCGTGGCGGAGGTGACCCGGTGATCCGCGTCGTGGTCGCCGATGACCACCCGATCGTCCGGTCGGGCATCGTCGCGCTGCTGCAGGACGCCGATGACATCGAGGTCGTCGGCCAGGCCAGCGACGGCCGCGCGGCCGTGACGGTGACGTTGGCCGAGCGCCCCGACGTCGTGCTGATGGACCTCCGGATGCCCGAACTCGACGGCGATGCGGCGACGGCGGCGATCCTCGCCGCCGAGCCCGGCGTCCACGTCCTGATCCTGACCACGTACGAGTCCGACGACCAGATCCTCGCCGCCATCGAGGCCGGCGCCACCGGCTACCTGCTCAAGGCCGCCCCGGAGTCCGAGATCCTCGCCGGCGTCAGGGCGACCGCACGGGGCGAGACGGCGCTGGCACCCTCGGCAGCCGCAGCGCTCGTCCGCCGAGCAACGGGCACGCTCCCCGCCGCGGCCGGCCCGTCCCTGACCCCGCGCGAGCTCGACGTCCTGCGCCTCGTCGCCCAGGGCAACAGCAACCCGGCAATCGGCCGCGCGCTGTTCCTGAGCGAGGCAACGGTGAAGACGCACCTCGGCCACGTCTTCGAGAAGCTGGGCGTGAACGACCGCACCCGCGCCGTGACCCGCGCAATGGAGCTCAGCCTCCTTTGACGCGCGCATCGCGAGCCGTGAGATACGCGCACGGACCGCACGAGGCATGGACGACAGTGCCCCGGAAACACAGAAAACCCCTGACCACGAATGGTCAGGGGTTCCCTGGTCTTGCAACGTTAAGTCCGGCGGCGTCCTACTCTCCCACAAGGTCCCCCTTGCAGTACCATCGGCGCAGAGAGGCTTAGCTTCCGGGTTCGGAATGTGACCGGGCGTTTCCCTCTCGCTATGACCACCGGAACACCTTCGACCATGAACAATCTGGTCTCGAAGCTGTCCCGACTACCACCCAAGAGTTCTGGGCAGAGCGGTGTATTCAGTTTCGATTCCCGATCGTCTGTCGGGAA
>NZ_JADKRV010000016.1 GCF_015351025.1 Curtobacterium sp. VKM Ac-1376
GATACGCGAGAACATGCGCGGTCGTTGCCCGGTACGCGGACCCTTGCGCGGTGTTCCGCGACAGCTCCCGTGACACCATCGACGCTGACCTGCCAATCACGTCCGCGATCTGGCGCAATGACTTCCCCTGAGCGCGGAGGACCGCGATCTCTTCCCGGTCACCGAACGTCAAGCAACCGCCCTTTGAGATCCCGGCCACGCCGCGGCCGAACGCCGCCGGCCTCGACCAAGACCCGCCTCCCGGTCCGCCTGCTGGTGCCCAACGGTTCCACCGCGCCGGTGATGAAATCACCCGCCTGCATCCGCGCCCAGAACACCTGCAGCAGGTCAGGTCGGAGAAATATCGAGTACGTCGCCACAGCACACCATCCATCAGGTGTTGCAACCACCGCAAGAACCCAAGGGGCGCTAAACGCAACACCGTTCACGCACCCGCGCAAGGGCGCGGCACTTCCAGTCGGATGACGCCAGCGGGGGCAGATCGCTGCGCGTCCCGCTCGAGCACGACCCCTCAGAACGCCATGTCCACGCGACAACAACCTAGCGCGCACGGCACGCTGCTCCTGACTCGCCGGGAGACGACCCCTGACTGAGGCAGCACCGAGGAACGCGCTTCGGCGACAAGTTGTGCGCGAAGGAGACAAGTTGTGTGCGCGGCGACAGACGGACTACTACTGCGGCATGTCGACGAACCGCGAGAACATCCCGTGGAACGCCACCGTGATGGTGTCGGTCGGTCCGTTACGGTGCTTCGCCACGATCAGGTCCGCCTCGCCCTGACGCGGGTTGTCCTTCTCGTAGGCCGACTCGCGGTGCAGCAGGATGACCATGTCGGCGTCCTGCTCGATGGAGCCGGACTCACGCAGGTCGGAGATCGCCGGCTTCTTGTCGGCACGCTGCTCGGGACCACGGTTCAGCTGTGACAGCGCGATGACGGGGACCTGCAGCTCCTTCGCCATCAGCTTGAGCGCACGCGAGAACTCGGAGACCTCTTGCTGACGGCTCTCGACCTTCTTGCCCGAGGTCATCAGCTGCAGGTAGTCGATGACGACGAGCTTCAGGTTGTGCTGCTGCTTGAGCCGGCGGCACTTGGCGCGGATTTCGACGAGCGTCATGTTGGGGGAGTCGTCGATGAAGAACGGGGCGTCGTTGATGCGGCCGCGGGTCTGCGCGATGGTGGTCCAGTCACGGGAGTCCACGGTGCCCTTGCGCATGTTCTGCAGCGGGACGCTGGTCTCGGCGGAGAGCAGACGCATTGCGATCTCGGCCCGACCCATCTCGAGCGAGAAGAACGCTGCGGTCTGGTCGTGCTTGATCGCGGCGGCGCGGCACAGGTCGAGCGCCAACGTGGACTTACCGAGGGCAGGTCGGGCGGCGACGATGATGAGCTGCCCGGGGTGGAAGCCGTTCGTCAGCCCGTCCAGCTGAGCGAACCCGGTCGGCACGCCGGTCATCTGGCCGTCACGACCCTTGGCGGCCTCGATCTCGTCGAGCGCGGCTGCGATGGCGTCGGTCAGGGGGACGTAGTCCTCGGTCTGCACGCCACCGGCGACGTTGTAGACCTCGGCCTGCGCGCTGTTGACGAGGTCCGTGACCTCGCCCTCGGACGCGTACCCCATCTGCACGATGCGGGTGCCGGCGTCGACCAGGCGGCGGAGCACGGCCTTCTCGGCGACGATGCCGGCGTAGTACCCGGCGTTCGCGGCCGTCGGCACCATGCTCGTGACGCTGTGCAGGTACTCGGCGCCGCCGGCACGGGACAGCAGGCCGGTCTTGGTCAGCTCGTCGGTGACCGCGATGACGTCGGTGGGTTCGCCGTGCGAGTAGAGCGACAGGATCGCGTCGAAGATGACCTCGTGCTTGGGGACGTAGAAGTCCACACCGCGGGCGGTCTCGATGACGTCGGCCACGGCGTCCTTCGACAGGAGCATGCCGCCGATGGTCGACTGCTCGGCCAGCATGTCGTGCGGCGGTGTGCGTTCCATGCCGCGCTCCGCGTAGTCCTGCGGCGCGGGCTCAAGATGCGCGATCGACACACTCTCTCCTCTGTTGAACGGCACGGACCGGAACCCGCGGGACTGCACCCGCCGACCCGAACCCGCACCCTGTTTCTACCCCCAGCGACCGACATCCCCGAGTCGCTCGCCCAAGCTACGGCCCAGAGTTATCCCCAACAAACGGCCCTGTGGATAACTCTGTGGAGGGATTGCGGAACACGCCGGAGAGCTGTGTGGACATCTGTGGAGGGGCCTGTGGAAAAAGGGCCGTACGAACACACTTTCGACCACCTGACCTGGGGTTTCAGGGTTCACAGCATGTGTGGAAAAGTGGGCTTCAAGTACGCCTTGAGGGTTCCGATTTGACTCGTTTCCACTGTGTAAAACGACTTGACAAGCACCCCTCCTGTGGGGAGAGTTCTCGGCCCGTTCCCAGTCAGCGCGACCCCGTCTGAGCAGTAACCAGCCAGTCCGAGTCGAGCCGCGCCTCCAGGCCGGAGCGACCCGCGATCGTGAGCAGAAGATGTCGCGTCCGCCCCCGAACCCGACGTCTTCTGCTCACCAAGCGAAGCGCCCGGAGCGCCCGAAGCGCCCCACGTCACCCCACCCACCCCCGCCCGCAGACGCAACGACGGGCGGGCCTCCCGAAGGAGACCCGCCCGTCGTGGAGCGGAACGTCAGTGCTACTTGGCAGCGACGACCTTGAGCGAGATCACGGCAGTGATGTCCTCGCGCAGGCGCACGGTGGCCTCGTGGTCACCGACGGTCTTGATGGTCGCGGGGACCTCGACCTTGCGCTTGTCGAGCGAGCCGACGCCCTGCGCCTGGACGGCGTCAGCGACGTCGCCCGGACGGACGGAGCCGAACAGACGACCGTCCTTGCCGGCCTTGACCGACAGGGAGATGGTCGCGTTCTCGAGCTTCATCTTGAGGTCCTGTGCCTCTTCGATGGTGGCGAGCTCGCGCGCGGTACGCGCGGCACGGATCGACTCGACCTGCTTCTCGCCGCCCTTGGACCACGCGACAGCGAAGCCCTGGGGGATGAGGTAGTTGCGGGCGTAGCCGTTCTTGACGTCGACGACGTCACCAGCGGAACCGAGGCCGGAGACCTCGTGGGTGAGGATGAGCTTCGACATGTGTCGACCTCCGATCAGCGGCCGGAGCCGGCGTAGGGGAGGAGCGCCATCTCACGGGCGTTCTTCACGGCACGGGCGATGAGGCGCTGCTCCTGGACGGAGACGCCGGTGATGCGACGGGCGCGGATCTTTCCACGCTCCGAGATGAACTTGCGAAGGGTCGCAACGTCCTTGTAGTCGATGACGCCAACCTTGATCGACTTCGCGGGGGCAGCGTTCTTGCCGCCCTTGCCGCGAGGCTTCCGGCGGTCGCCGGTGCTCTTTCCAGCCATAGTGATTTGTCCTTAGAAGAAAAGTTGTGTGTCCGTCGGAACGCGGAGGATCAGTCCGGAACTCGCAGTTGCCGCTGTCAGGCGGCGCTGCGTGCTCCGATCAGAACGGGGTCTCGTCGTCGAAGTTGCCACCGGGGGTGCTCCACACGTCGTTCGACTGTGCGTTGCCGCCACCCTGCTGGCCACCCTGGGGGGACCAGGGCGCATCCGACTGACCGCCACCGTTGTTGTTCCAGTTGCCGCCGCCGTTGCCGGTGCCGTTTCCGGAGCCGGCAGGAGCGGTGCCACCGCCGCCGACCTGGCCACGACCGCCGCCACTGCCACCCGCTGCGCGGGTGATCTGTGCGGTCGCGTACCGGAGCGACGGGCCGATCTCGTCGACCTCGAGCTCGATGCTCGTGCGCTGCTGGCCCTCACGGTCCTGGTAGGAACGCTGACGCAGACGACCCTGCGCGATGACGCGCGAGCCCTTGGTCAGCGACCCCGCCACGTGCTCGGCGAACTCGCGCCACACACTCGCGCGGAGGAACAGCGCGTCGCCGTCCTTCCACTCGTTCGCCTGACGGTCGAACGTGCGAGGGGTCGACGCGATGGTGAAGTTCGCCACGGCGAGCCCGTTCTGCGTGTAGCGCAGCTCGGGGTCCGCGGTGAGGTTGCCCACCACCGTGATGACGGTTTCGCCGGCCACGGGTTACTCGGCGCTCGCGGTCGCGGTTGCGGTTGCGGAGGCGTTGGCAGCCTTGCGGGCCGCTCGCGCCTCGTCACGCTGCTTCTGGGCGGCGACCTGCGCGATGCCCTCTTCAGCGCGGAGGACCTTCGTGCGGAGCACGGCCTCGGAGAGACCGAGCTGACGGTCGAGCTCCTTGGCGGCCTCGGGCGACGACGTGAAGTCGACGACGGCGTAGATGCCCTCGGACTTCTTCGCGATCTCGTAAGCGAGCCGGCGACGGCCCCAAACGTCCACGTTGTCGACGGTGCCACCCGCGTTGCGGATCACGGCCAGGAACTTGTCCAGGCTGGGAGCGACGGTGCGCTCATCGATCTCGGGGTCGAGGATCGCCATCAGTTCGTACTGGTGCATGCGGAACCCACCTCCTCTGGTCTCAGCGGCCCCGGGCGGTTCCCGGGGCAGGAGGGTTGATGCATGTGCCCCGTCCACGCAGGTGCGCGAGGGGCAACCTGGATAGCCTACCGGACTGCCTGGAGGCGCGCCACCGGCCTGTGGAGAACGGTCGCGTCCGTCAGGCGGTCGCCTCCTGGGCGCTGGTGCCGCTTCAGGCGCCGGTCTCGCCCCGGGTGGCCCACCAGTCGCGCAGGCGCTGCTCTGCGGCCTCCGGCCCGAGGGGCCCCTCGTCCATCCGGGCCTCGAGCAGGAACCGGTAGGCCTCACCCACGGCGCGCCCCGGCGGGATGCCGAGGATCCGCATGATGTCATCGCCGGTCAGGTCGGGGCGGATCGACTCGAGCTCCTCCTGCTCCGACAGCGTCGTGATGCGCTCCTCGAGGTCGTCGTACGCGAACGCCAGCCGGTCGGCCTTGCGGCGGTTGCGTGTGGTGACGTCGGAGCGCGTCAGTTCGTGCAGGCGCTCGAGCTGCGGGCCGGCATCGCGGACGTAGCGGCGGACGGCCGAGTCGGTCCAGGTGCCCTCGGTGTACCCGAAGAACCGCAGGTGCAGTTCGATCAGGCGCGACACCGCCGCGATGGTGTCGTTGTCGAAGCGGAGTGCGCGGAGCCGCTTCTTCGCCATCTTGGAACCGACGAGGTCGTGGTGGTGGAAGCTGACGGCGCCGCCGGGCTCGAGCTTGCGGGTCGCCGGCTTGCCGATGTCGTGCAGGAGCGCCGCGAGCCGCAGGACGGTGTCCGGGGGATCGCCCGCGTGCCGCTCCGCCTCGTACCCGATGGCCTGCTCGAGCACGGTCAGCGAGTGCTCGTAGACGTCCTTGTGGTGGTGGTGCTCGTCGATCTCCAGGCGCATCTCGGGCAGCTCCGGCAGGAACCGCTCGGCCAGCCCGGTGTCGACGAGCAGCCGGAGGCCGGGGACGGGGTCGTTCGTGTTGAGCAGCTTGACCAGCTCGTCACGCACCCGCTCGGCGGACACGATGTCGATCGACGCGACGAGCTCCTGCATGGCGGCCCGCACGTCGTCGTCGACGCTGAACCCGAGCTGCGACGTGAACCGCGCCGCGCGCATCATCCGCAGCGGGTCGTCGCGGAACGACACGGTCGCGGCCTGCGGCGTCCGGAGCCGTTCGGCCAGCAGGTCCTCGACGCCGCCGTGCACGTCGACGAGTTCGCGGGCCGGCAGCCGGAGCGCCATCGCGTTCACCGTGAAGTCACGGCGGAGCAGGTCGTCCTGGATGGTGTCGCCGAACGCGACCTCGGGCTTGCGGGTCTCCCCGTCGTAGACGTCGCTGCGGTACGTCGTGATCTCGACCTGCTCGCCGCCGACGCGGGCCGCGATGGTGCCGAACTGCCGGCCGACGTCCCACGTCGCGCTCGCGATCGGTTCGACGATGCGCAGGATCTCGTCGGGCCGGGCATCGGTGGTGAAGTCGAGATCCGTGACCGGACGGCCGAGGAACGCATCGCGGACGGGGCCGCCGACGAGCGCGAGCTCGTGTCCGGCGTCGGCGAAAGCCCGAGCGAGGAGGGCGACGGGCTCGGTGGTGGCGAGTGCGTCGAGTCGTTCGACGGCCTGGGCAACGGACTGCATGACGGTCCTCATCCTCCCAGATCGACGGCCCGAGTTCTCCACAGCCCGCGCGCACGGGAGCTGTTCATGGTCGCGCCTCATACACTCGTGCTCGGCCCGAACCGACCCCGTGGCCCGCTCCTCGTATGCAGATGCTCCGCACCACACTCGCCGCAGCCGCGTCGACCCTCGTCGCGCTCGGCCTGGTCGTCGCGCCCGTCACCACGGACCACGCCTCGGCGGCCACGGTCTCGACGGCGAAGACCCACGTCGCCGATCCCACCGCCGCGGACGAGGGCAAGGCGACGATCTCGATCGCCCCCGCGGACCGCGGCATCGTGCAGCGCGACCAGGACCTCACGCTGTCCGTCACGGTCACGAACGACACCGATGCGACCCTGCCGGCGGGCACCGCCGAGTTCGACATCTTCCGCTCGGTGAGCACGCGGGACGTGCTGGCGAGCTGGCTATCCGACACCACCACGACAGGTTACCTCGGCGCACCGATGGACTCTGTGGACATCCCGGCCATCCCAGCGCACCGATCGGTCACCATCGACTCGGTCGCCATCGTCTCCGGCAACGTGGCGCTCGGCGGGTACTCCTCGTTCGGCGCCCGACGCATCGCGGCCGAGTACACGGCCGGCGACACCTTCGCCGTCGACCGCTCGGCGATCACCTGGTACCCGGACTTCGAACAGGCCCCCGTCAGCGTCTCGGTGGCGATGCCGGTGACCGTGCCGAAGTCCACCGACGGCATCCTGTCGGCAGCCGTGCTCGCCGCCGCGACCTCGGTGGACGGCACCCTCACGCAGCAGCTCGACGCCGCAGAGGACCACAACGTCGCCGTCGCCGTGGACCCCCGGATCGTCGCCTCGATCCGTGTCCTCGGCGAGAACGCCCCGTCGAGCGCCGTCACCTGGCTGCAGCGCCTCGAGTCCATACGGAACGAGACGTTCGCGCTGCCCTACGCCGACGCCGACGTCACCGGTCTCCGTCAGGCGGGGGCCGACGGAATCCTGTCGCCGATCTCCCTCGATCAGTCGGTGAAGTCCGAGAACTTCCCCGGCGCGGAGACCCCGGCCCCGACGCCGACGGCCACCCCCGGGCAGACCTCCGCCTCGGCCACACCCGCGGCGCCGAGCGACGACGCCACGACCGACGCGGGTAACGAGGGAGCACAGGAGACCCTCCCCACCACCGAGTCCCTGCTCGACTTCCCGTACTCGATGGACGCCATCGCCTGGCCCACCGAGGGCACGGTGTCGTCCGCCGACCTGCCGGCCCTCCAGCGGGCGGGCACCGAGACCACCATCGTCTCGAGCGGCAACACCTCGGCCGGCGCCGACACCACGATCGCCGCGTCCGAGAAGATCGGCGACGACCACGTCCTCGTCTCCGACCAGTCGATGTCGTCGCTCCTGCGTCGCGCCGCCACCGCCACCGACCGGCAGACCTGGTCGTCCTCGATGTCCGAGCTCACGGCGACCCTCGCCACGTCAGCCCGTGCGGCTACGGCCACCGGGCCGATCCTGCTCACCCTCGGGCGCGAGTGGCCCAGCGACTCGACCCGTCTCAGCCAGGCGCTCGACGCCCTCGAGAGCACGGCCTGGGTCGCCCCGGCCGACCTCTCCACCGCCTCGGACGCGGTCGCCGGGTCACTCACGCTCAGCAGCGCCTCGACCGGTGCGGGGCGCGTGGACCAGCTCGGCCGCCTGGTGCAGGGCGAGCAGGGCCTCACCGCCTTCTCCACCGTCCTCGCCACCCCGGCCGAGATCACCGCTCCCGCGCGGCTCCGGTTGCTCGCACTCGCCTCGAACGCATGGCGCGGCGACGACGAGGGGCTGACTGCCGCCGTCGACGCGCGGACCGCAGCCTGGGCGAAGAGCACCACCGATGTCGGGATCGTCGACTCGAGCAGCCTCACCCTGCTCGGCGACCGCTCGTCCCTGCCCGTCTCCATCCGCAACAGCTCGCGGTTCCCGGTCACCGTCCACCTGTCCGTGCAACCGTCGAACTCCGCGCTCCGGGTCGTCAGCAACGACATCGTCGTCGAGATCCAACCGGACTCATCGACCCGCACCACCGTCCCCGTGCAGTCGGTCGCGAACGGGAAGGTCCAACTCACGATGTCGCTCTCGAGCGCCAGCGGCGTCGCGATCTCCGAGCCTGCGACCGTCGAGCTGAACGTGCAGGCGCAGTGGGAGACCGTCATCACCGCCGCGGCCGCGTTCGCCCTGATCGCCATCTTCGGCTTCGGCATCTTCCGCAGCATCCGCAAGCGCACCCGTCGTCGCAACGGCGAACTCGACGACGAGGACGACGACGACCCGAACCGTCCCCTGGCGGTCCAGCCGACGGTCGCCGGCGCACATGCGGCCGCGATCCGGCCTGGAGGCACGGATCACCGCTCCGGAGCGGTCCCGGCATCCATCGTGGCCGCGTCCGCAGCGGGCGCGGCTGCCGGGACGCCCGTCACGGAAGTGGACCGCGGTCCCCTGCGTGACGCCATCGCGCGCGCCGGAGCCGAGCCGGGCCTCCCGTCCGACGCCGCACGCAGCACCGTCGCGGACGACCGCGACCCCGAGGAGCCGACCATCAGCACGAGCCAGCCCCAGCCAGACGTCGACGCGGAACCGGTCACCGAGCGCAGCCTCGGTCGGGCGAGCGCGATGCTCGCCGCGGGCACGATGGTGAGCCGCATCCTCGGCTTCGCGAAGACCTTCGTGCTGGCGTACGCGATCGGGCAGAACAAGAGTCCCTCAGCCAACGCGTTCGCGGTCGCCAACCAGCTGCCGAACAACATCTACGCGCTCATCGCCGGCGGCCTGCTCTCCGCGGTGCTCATCCCGCAGATCGTTCGCGCCATGAAGAACGGCACGGACGGCGGCCAGGCGTACGTCAACAAGATCGTGACGCTCGGTGGCTCGGTCTTCATCGTCATCACGATCGTCGCAACGGCAATCGCCCCGCTGCTGGTCCGGCTGTACACGACGTCGTCGGAGTCCTCGGGACCGGCCGCCACCGACCTCGCCATCGCCTTCGCGTTCTGGTGCCTGCCGCAGATCCTGTTCTACGCGATGTACTCGCTGCTCGGCGAGGTCCTCAACGCCAAGCAGGTCTTCGGGCCCTTCACATGGGCGCCGCTGCTCAACAACGTCATCGCGATCGCCGGGCTCGTCGTGTTCATCGCCCTGTACGGCAGCAGCGGCAGCAGCCTCGACGAGTGGACGCCGGCGAAGATCGCGCTCCTCGCCGGCAGCGCCTCGTTCGGGGTGTTCGCGCAGGCGGCATTCCTCCCGCTCTTCTGGAAGCGCGCGGGCCTGTCGTTCCGACCCGACTTCCGCTGGCGCGGCGTCGGACTGAAGTCCACGGGCACGGCGGCAGGCTGGCTCTTCGCGATGATCCTCGTGACGCAGGTCGCCGGCATCGTCCAGTCCGCGGTCGCGTGGCGCGGCCAGGACGACGGGCCGGGCAACGCGGTGCTCGGCAACGCGTGGTTGATCTTCATGCTGCCGCACTCGATCATCACGGTCTCGATCGCCACCGCCTACTTCACGCGGATGAGTCACGACGCCGAGCGCGGTGACCTCGGTGCGGTCCGCCGCAGCCTCTCGCTGTCGCTCCGCATCGTCGGGCTCTTCACCGTCTTCGCATCGGTCGCGCTCATCGTCGTCGCAGTGCCGTTCGGACGCCTTTACGAGGGCACGTTCGAGAGCGCCCTGCAGGTCGGAGCCGTCCTCGTGGCGTACATGCCCGGCCTGGTGCTGTTCAGCATGTTGTTCATCATCCAGCGCGTGTTCTGGGCGATGCACGACCACCGCACGCCGTTCCTCATGCAGTGCATCCAGTCGGTGCTGTTCGTCGTCGGAGCACTCGCGGTCTCGACCTTCCCGACCTCGGTGATCGGCATCGGGGTGGCCGCGTGCACGACCCTCGCCGGAACCGCGCAGACGATCGTGGCGCTCGTCCTCGTGCGTCGCAAGCTGGGCAGCATCGAGGGCCCCGTCGTGACCCGCTCGCACGTGCAGTTCATCATCGCGGCGCTGATCTCCGGCGTCGTCGGGCTCCTCGTCGTCAACTTCTTCGGAGCGTTCTCCGAGGCAGGGTTCGCGATGTCCGACCGCACCGGCGCCCTCATCACGATCATCCTCACCGGCGCCGCGATGGTCGCCGTGTACTTCGGCGCTCTCGTGGTCGCGAAGAACGGGGAGATCGGGAGTGCCGTGACGATGCTCCGCAGCAAGCTCGGCCGCTGACCCACCCCGATCCCCGGGGTTCACGGGCTGCGCGGAATGCCGCGCCGGTACGATGGGTTGACCCGGTCAGAAGCAACGGAAGGGCACTCAGGCATGCGCCAGCTCATCATCATCGGTTCCGGCCCGGCCGGGTTCACCGCCGGCATCTACGCCGCGCGCGCAGAGCTCAAGCCGCTCATCGTCGCGTCCAGCGTCGAGACGGGCGGTGAACTCACCAAGACCACCGAGGTCGAGAACTTCCCCGGCTTCCCCGAGGGGATCCAGGGTCCCGACCTCATGATCAAGATGCAGGAACAGGCCGAGAAGTTCGGTGCAGAGGTCCTGTACGACGACGCCGTCTCCGTCGACCTCACCGGCAAGGTCAAGAAGGTCACGGTCGGCTCCGGCGAGACGTACGAGGCCCTCGCGGTCATCTACGCCACCGGCTCGGCGTACCGCCACCTCGGCCTCCCTGACGAAGAGCGCCTGTCCGGCCACGGTGTCTCGTGGTGCGCGACCTGCGACGGCTTCTTCTTCCGACAGAAGAACATCGCCGTCGTCGGTGGTGGCGACTCCGCGATGGAAGAGGCCACGTTCCTCACCCGCTTCGCCGACAAGGTGACGGTCATCCACCGCAAGGACTCCCTGCGTGCGTCGAAGATCATGCAGGACCGCGCGATGAACGACCCGAAGATCGAGTTCGCGTGGAACAAGGAGGTCACCGGCATCACGGGTGACTCCGCGGTCGAGGGCGTCACCCTGAAGGACACCGTCACGGGCGAGGAGTCCGAGCTCGCACTGGACGGCCTGTTCATCGCGATCGGCAACGACCCGCGCACGCACCTGATCCACGGCCAGATCGACATCGCGCCCGAGGGCACGATCGCCGTCCAGGGCCGCTCGTCGAAGACCAACCTGCCGGGCGTCTTCGCCGCGGGTGACGTCATCGACCCGACCTACCGTCAGGCCATCACGGCCGCCGGCTCCGGCACGGTCGCGGCGCTCGACGCCGAGAAGTACCTCGCCGATCTCGACGACGCGTTGACGGACGACGCCGAGGGTGTCGGTGCGACCGAGCCGGCCATGATCGACGTCATCGCCGCACGCGCCTGATCCGCTCGGAATACCACGACGGCTCCGCCGTTGTACCCCCTGAACGACTTCTCGAAGGAGCACACATGTCCAACGCCAAGGCTGTCACCGACGCCACCTTCTCGGACGAGGTCCTCAAGTCCGACAAGACGATCCTCGTCGACTTCTGGGCCGAGTGGTGTGGCCCGTGTCGCGCCGTCTCCCCGATCCTCGACCAGATCGCCGAAGAGCACGCTGGCAAGATCGAGATCGTGAAGCTCAACGTGGACGACAACCCCCAGTCGGCCATGAACTACCAGATCACGTCGATCCCGGCGATGAAGGTCTTCAAGGGCGGCGAGGTCGTCAAGACCGTCATCGGCGCCAAGCCGAAGCCCGCGCTCGAGGCCGACCTCGCCGAGTTCCTCGTCTAGGTCTTCCCCCACGACGGCCCCGCTCTCCCCGGAGAGCGGGGCTGTCGTCGTTCCGGGCCACCCGTTCACGATCGGCCCCGTCGCGGAGCCCTGGTTCACGACGTCGATGTCGTAGTGTGGCGGGAATGTCCCACTGAACGGAGCACTCGATGACGAACGGCAACAGCCTCGACCCCTGGTACGACTCCTACGCCCAGCGCACCGCCGGGCTGAGCGCCTCCGAGGTCCGAGCCCTGTTCGCCGTCGCCTCGCGCCCTGAGGTGGTCTCGCTGGCCGGCGGCATGCCGTTCGTCTCCGCGCTCCCCAGAGAGCTCGTCACGGGCTCCCTGGACCGTGTCATGACCGAGCACTCCGCCATGGCGCTGCAGTACGGCGGCGGACAGGGCCTGCGGTCCCTCCGTGAGCACATCGTCGACGTCATGAGCCTCGAGGGCATCCGTGCCAGCGCCGAGGACGTCGTGGTCACCACGGGCTCGCAGCACGCGCTGGACCTCGTCACGCGGCTCTTCATCGACCCGGGCGACGTCGTCCTGGCCGAGTCGCCGTCCTACGTGGGCGCCATCGGTGTCTTCCGCTCGTACCAGGCCGAGACGGTCCACGTGACGACCGATGAGCTCGGGCTGGTGCCCGAAGCCCTGCGCGAGGCGATCGCGAACCTGCGCACGCAGGGCAAACGGATCAAGTTCCTGTACACGATCCCGAACTTCCACAACCCGGCCGGCGTCACGATGAGCCGCGAGCGCCGCATCGAAGTGCTCGACATCTGCCGGTCGAACAACATCCTGGTGCTCGAGGACAACCCGTACGGACTGCTCTGGTTCGACGAGCCCGCGCCGCAGGCGATCCGCTCAATCGACGAGGAGGGCGTCGTCTACCTCGGCTCCTTCTCGAAGACCCTCGCACCGGGTTTCCGTGTCGGCTGGGCGCTCGCCCCGCACGCCATCCGCGAGAAGCTCGTGCTCGCCAACGAGTCAGCGGTCCTGGCTCCGAACTCGTTCGGGCAGTACGTCGTCAACGCCTACCTCGATGCCGCGGACTGGAAGGGTCAGGTCGACACCTTCCGGGGCATCTACGCCGAGCGCCGCGATGCCATGCTGTCCGCCCTGGGGGAGTTCCTCCCAGACCTGTCCTGGACGAAGCCGAACGGCGGCTTCTTCGTGTGGCTGACCCTGCCCGAGTCGCTCGATTCCAAGGGCATGCTCCCGCGCGCGGTGAAGGAGCTCGTGGCGTACACCCCGGGTACGGCCTTCTACGCCGACGGTCGCGGCGCCGGTCACATCCGGCTGTCGTTCTGCTACCCGACGCCGGAGCAGATCCGCGTCGGCGTGAAGCGCCTTGCGAACGTCGTGAACGACGAGCTCGAACTGATCGAGACCTTCGGGCCGACGACCCGACCGAACACGGTCCTCCGCGAGACCTCATCAGTCAGCGCGCCGCCGCCCAACATCTCCTGATCAGCGCTTTTCCTCGGCGCCCACCAGACAGCACCCCAGTTCCACATCGGAGGACCCCCGCATGGCCGAGCTCACCCGTCGTCACGTCGTCGTCGTCGCCGGAGGCATCTCCCACGAGCGGGACGTCTCCCTCCGGTCCGGTCGGCGGGTCGCCGACTCGCTGACCGGGTACGGCTGGCAGGTCGACCTCCGCGACGCGGACGCACTCCTCCTGCCGGCTCTCGCCGAGTCACGCCCGGACGTCGTGTGGCCTGCACTGCACGGCGCCTCCGGTGAAGACGGTGCCCTGCGGGGCATCCTGGAGGCGGTGGACATCCCGTTCGTCGGCTCACGATCCACGTCCGCCCGCCTTGCCTGGGACAAGCCGACCGCGTCCGCGCTGGTCGCCAGAGCTGGCGTCCGGACGCCTCGATCGGTCACGCTGTCGCACGATGTCTTCCGCGAGCTCGGCGCCGTCGGCGTACTGAAGGCGATCGCCGGGGAACACCCGGTGCCGCTCGCGGTGAAGCCGGCGCGAGGCGGCAGCGCCCAGGGTGTCACCCTGGTCGATGACGTGAGTGACCTGCCGCGGGCGATGGTCACCGCGTACACGTACTGCGACGACGTCGTGGTGGAGCAGCTCATCCGGGGCACCGAGGTCGCGGTGGGGATCATCGACACCGGAGACGGTCCGGTCGCGCTGTCCGCAGTCGAGATCGTGCCGAAGAACGGCTTCTACGGGTTCGAGGCGCGCTACAACGCCGGTGAGACCACGTTCTACACGCCGGCTCGACTGTCGGGCGAGTACGCAGCAGCTGCCGCCGATGCCGCGGTGCTCGCACACCAAGCCCTCGGCCTCCGACACCTCTCTCGCGTCGACCTGATCATCGACAGTGCCGGGACCCCGTGGTTCCTCGAGGCCAACGTCCTGCCGGGGCTGACCGAGACCTCCCTCCTCCCACAGGCGCTGTCGGCCTCCGGCTTCGATCTCGGGTGGACGTACGCGGAACTCGCAGAGCAGGCGATCCGCGACCACCGGGTCTGAGGCCCTCCTGACGGCTCGATGTTCCACGTGGAACATCGAGGTCAAGCTCAGCGGCGCTCATCCTCGGGCGCACTTTCGGAATCACCCGAGCGGGCCCCGCTGTCCTGCTGCAACGGAAGCCGCGGCCTCACCCGCGCCTCGTGGTGTCTTCCCCTCCCCGCTGGCGGGGGAGTGGGCAACGTCGAACACGGGCACGCGAGGCCCGCGATCGTTCGTGCAACCTCGCAACAGCGGGGCGATCCCACACCTGTCCCACCTCGCCGTGCTGGCCCTGTTCCCGCGGTGCTCTGGCCGCAACACCCACCCCGTGCGGATGCCTCGCAGCAGTGTCGGCGTCGCCGATGTCCGCCGCGCCCTGCCGTCGGAGCTTGCGGCGCCCCACCCCACACCGAACGACAGCGTGACAGCCCAGGTGGGAAGAGTCTGTTCGTGCACCGCTGAGCTGGTCGTCCGTCCTGACCTCGGCCGAGCTCGTGCTGCCCCGGTATCGATGAATCAAGGCACAGTCTCCTCGGATGGCACCGGGGTGGTCAGCACTCGCTCGGCACTGCTGCTTCTCGCGTCATGGTGTTCCACGTGAAACATGAACCGCCCCAGCCCGAGGTCTCGCGGCCCCGAACCCCTCCACGCGCCAGTGCGGGATGGAAGCTGACCCCTCCCGTCGGGCTCCGCCTTCGGCGGGATGAAGGCAGGCCACGCAGCGGCGCTCTCACGTCGACCGTTGCAACGACTCGCGCCGCGGGTCGCACCTTGCTTGCCGCTCGTTGGAGATCGCGCGCCACGCGCCCCCCACGACACAGCCGTTCCACCCATACCAACGCTCCGCAGCGTCTGCGAGCTCGCCCGGCCCGTGGCGAACCGCTGCGTGCACCCGTCGACGCCTCAAGCCGCGGCCCAGGTTCCGCTGCTCAGCGACAACGCGGCGCCATTCGGCAGACCGTGTCATCGGGCCGTACGGCTCTCCTGACAACGAAGACCCCTGCCGCGGAGGCCTGGGGCTCCGCCTGGTCGGCCCACCCGCCCCGTGGCACGCCCCCGCAGCGTTCCACGTGAAACACCCGAATCTCCGGTGCGGCCAGGGGGCTGCTCTGCACCTCGAGTACAGCCGAATCACCTGCCTGTTCCGAGTCACCACGGTTCCACGAGGAACACCGGGTACAAGCACGACCCCGCCGGAGACCGCGCTGTGTGGCGCTCTCGGCGGTCAGCACGTCCTCGGCGCGCCTGAGGTGCTCCCCGCGCTGTTCCCAGGGCTGCCGGCCGCACAGAGGCTACGAGGTGCAGTCAGTCGGCGACGTCGCTGACCCCGAGCTCGCCGAGGATCCGGTTCAGGTCGTCGCCGTTCGCGAAGTCGATCGTAACCGAACTCTTTCGAGCTCCCACGGCGATCTTCACACGGGTGTTCAGACGGTCTCCGAGACGCTCCGCCAGGTCGTTGAAATGCGTCTGACGCTTCGAGGGCTGAGGAGCTTGCTTCACCGGCTTCGTGGACAGCTGCTGCGCGATTGCTTCCGCCGCGCGGACCGAAAGGTCTTCGTTGACGATCTTCTCGGCCAAGTACTCCATGGCCTCAGCGTCCGGTGCTGCGAGGATCGCCCGAGCGTGGCCGGCTGAGAGGACGCCGGCCGCAACCCGACGCTGCACGGGGGAGGGCAGACGCAGGAGACGGATGGTGTTCGTGATCTGAGGACGCGATCGGCCGATGCGCTGACCAAGCTGCTCCTGCGTGATGCCGAAGTCGGCGAGGAGCTGCTGGTACGCAGACGCCTCCTCCAAGGGGTTCAGCTGGGCGCGGTGCAGGTTCTCGAGCAGGGCATCCCGGAGCATCGCGTCATCCGGGGTGTCCTTGATGATGGCCGGGATCGTGCTGAGCCCGAGCTCCTTGGTCGCCCGAAGACGACGCTCGCCCATGATCAGTTCGTACTGCGGGGCCGTTCCGGACGCGCCAGCAACCGGCCGAACGACGATGGGCTGGAGTACGCCGATCTCGCGGATCGAGTGCACGAGCTCCTGGAGTTCCTCCTCGCGGAACTCTTTCCGCGGCTGCTGCGCGTTCGGGACCACGTCAAGAGGATTGAGGTTCGCGAGACGGGCACCGGGAACTGCCACGAGCTCATCGGCGGTCGGCGCTGACGCGGGGGAGCCCCCGGTGGGGAAGAAGACATCCACGGGGCGGTCCTGCTGATCCGTGGCCGTGGGGATCAGCGCGCCGATACCTCGGCCGAGTCCCGTTCGCTTCGGTGCCATCAGTGCTTCGCTCCTCGTGCTGCGATCTCGGCGGCCGCCTCCAGGTAGGAGAGCGACCCGGTGGAGTTCACGTCGTACGCGACGACACTCTGCCCGTAGCTCGGTGCCTCGCTGACCCGGACGGACCGGGGAATCATGGCCTTCAGCACCTGCTCACCGAAGTGCTCACGAACGTCGTTCGCAACTTGGTTCGACAGGTTTGTCCGGCTGTCGTACATCGTCAGCAGGATCGTCGACACCCGGAGATTCGGGTTGAGATGACGCTCGATGAGTTCGATGTTGCGGAGCAGCTGACTCAGACCCTCGAGCGCGTAGTACTCGCACTGGATCGGGATGAGCACCTCTTGTGCCGCCACGAACGCGTTGATGGTCAGCAGGCCGAGAGATGGAGGGCAGTCGATGAAGACGTAGTGGTACGGCTCGTCGAGCGACTGCAGGTAGAGATCGAGTGCAGTGCGGAGCCGCTGCTCGCGTGCCACGAGAGAGACGAGCTCGATCTCCGCGCCGGCGAGATGGATCGTCGCGGGCACGCACCAGAGCGTGTCCGACTCGGGGGACGCCTGCACAGTGTCTGCCATCGCGGCTTCATCGACGATCACGTCGTAGATGCTGGCAACCTCGGCCTGGTGGTCGACGCCGAGTGCCGTCGAAGCATTGCCCTGGGGGTCGAGATCGATCACCAGTACGCGAGCACCACCGTGCGCCAGCCCGGCGGCGAGGTTCACCGTGCTGGTCGTCTTGCCGACGCCCCCCTTCTGGTTCGAGACCGTGATGATCCGCGTCTCGGACGGCAGTGGGAACTGCTGCGTGGCGATTGCGCGTCGACGACGGTTCAGGTCGGCGATCTCGCGAGCGAGCGGCGTCGACGCGTCGTAATCGGTCGATGAACTCAACGAGTGCCTCTTCCCCGGTTCGGTGTTTCACGTGGAACGCGGAGCCACTGGCGGCCGGATGACCCGGCCCGAGCCGCAGCGTCAGTCAACTGTAGCCCGGAAGACCCGGGTGGTCTCGTCGACCACACCGTCCCCGAGCTCGAGCACCTCGACGTCGGAGAGGCGCTTCCGGAGGATGACCTTCCGAGCCTTCTCGATCTCTTCGTCGACCCGAGCACCCTTCATCAGGATGAGCTGCCCGCCAGAGCGGACCAACGGGACGGTGAGGGGGATGAGCTTCGAGAGCGCACTGACGGCACGTGCGGTGACCTGGTCCACGACGACCTCGTCGGTCACGTCCTCGGCACGGCCTCGGAGGACCGTGACGTTCTGCAGCCCGAGCCTCTCCGCCTCACCCTGGAGCCAGTCGGTCCGACGCTCCATCGGCTCGATCAGGACGAACTCCACGTCCGGCCGGGCGATCGCGAGCACGAGACCCGGCAATCCTGCGCCCGAGCCGACGTCGGCAACGCGACCACGGGCCTCCAGGAGGGGTGCCAGCAATACCGAATTGAGGATGTGTCGCGTCCAGAGGCGGGGAAGCTCGAGTGGGCCGATCAGGCCCAGCTCTTCACCGCGCCGAGCCAGCTCGTTCGTGAACGAGCGTGCGACGTCGATCTGCTCACCGAAGAGGCTCGCCGCGGCGGCCGGCTCGGCCTCGAGCACCGGTGCCGCATCCGTGGGAGCGGATGGATCCGTCATCGGGTGACGACCGTGTGACGGTCCCGACCCTCACCCTCGGACTCCGAGTGGAAGCCCTTCTCGGCGACCAGGTCGTGCACCAGCTTGCGCTCGTACGACGACATCGGGGGGAGTGCCGCTGACGTCGACCCTGCCTCGATACGCTCGACGGCGGTGTCGACCAGGCGCTGGAGCTCCTCGGCACGGGCGTCACGCGACCCACCGACATCGAGGATGAGCCGGCTGAACTCGCCCGTCTCGGCCTGGACCGCGATGCGGGTGAGCTCCTGCAGCGCCGTCACCGTGTCCGGCTTGGAGAGCACACGGAGTGCTTCGCCGTCGTCGGTGACCGACAGGTACACGCGACCGGCGCGCTCCTCGATCTCGATGTCGCCGTCGAGGTCGCAGATGTCGAGCAGTTCCTCGATGTAGTCCGCGGCGATGTCCGCTTCGTCGCGGGCGTCCTCAACGTCGGTCTCGATCTCGGTCTCGGCTGCGGCTTCGGTGGCGTCGACGGCCGCGGCGGTGTCCTGCTCGGTCACTTACTTCTTCCCGTTCTTCTTCGAGCGCTGCTTGCCGACCGGCTGCTGACGCTGGGTGGTGACGCGCACGGCCTCGATCTCGGCCGCGCTCGCGCCGGCACCTGCCTCGGCGAGGACCGGGGTGGCGGTCCCGCGACGCTGGGCCTTCTTCGCGAGGCGGGCCTCGCGAGCGAGGGCGGCCTCGGAACCCGGGGTGGGCATGCTGCGGATGACGAAGTACTGCTGCGCCATCGTCCAGACGTTCGAGGCGAGCCAGTAGAACATGACGCCGAGGGGGAAGCTGAGGCCCGAGATCACGAAGACCAGCGGGAGGATGTACAGCATCATCTTCTGCTGGCGGTACATCGGAGACTCCTTGGTCTCCGGCGACATGTTCTTGGCGACGAGCTGCAGCTGCGTGATGAACTGCGAGGCGGTCATCACGACGATCATGAAGCCCGCGATCGCACGGACTTCCCAGCCGGAGGCGTTCGTGAACGTCTCGTGCAGGGGCGCACCGAACAGGGCGGCGTTGCCGAACGACGCCGCGAGGTCGTTCGTGAGCAGGCCGATGCCCGTCTTGTTGATCTGTGCCTCGTGCAACACGGAGTAGAGCGAGAAGAAGATCGGCATCTGCAGCAGCAGTGGCAGGCAGGAGCTGAGCGGGTTGGTCCCCGTCTCCTTGTAGAGCGCCATCGTCTCGCGGCTCATGGCCTCACGCGAGAACTGGTCCTTCTTGCCCTTGTACTTGTCCTGGATCTTCTTCAGCTGCGGCGCGACCTCGAGCATGCGCCGCTGCGACTTGATCTGCCGCACGAAGATCGGGATCAGTGCGGCGCGGACGACGAACGTCAGGAAGATGATCGAGAGCACCCAGGTGATGCCCGCACCCGGGTCCAGGCCGATGCTCTCGAAGATCCAGTGGAACCCGACGAGGATGGCCGAGACCACCCACTTGAGCGGCCAGAGGATCGTTCCGATGATGTCCATGGGGACGGCTACGCCTTTCGAGTGCGCTGGGGGAGCAGGACCGGCCGGGCCGTTCCGACCGCAGGGTGCGGCTGCTGCTGCGAGATCGGCGCGAGGACGAACCCGAACCGGTTGACGACGAACGGTCGACGACGTTCCTTCACGTCATCGATGCCACCAGCAGCCCAGGGGTTGCAGCGGGCGATGCGCCAGGCGCCCATGGCGGATCCGCGCACGACGCCGTACTGCTGGATCGCTCCGAGGGCGTACCGGGAGCACGACGGGTGGTAGCGGCAGACGTCGCCGTACAGCGGGGAGATCACCGCACGGTAGGCCCGGAGCACGACGACGCACGCGTTGCGTGGGAGCAACGCGACGACCCAGGCCAGCCGGGTCCACAGAGTGCGGTTCATGCTGCCTTCTCCACCCCGCGCGCGAAGGAGCGCGTGACGTCTTCGAGCAGGGTAGGCCATCCGGCCTGCGATGCGGCTGGCAGTACGCGGACCACCACGTCGAACCCCTCGGGGGTGTCGACGAGCAGGTCGTGCGCGATGGCCTTGAGCCGCCGCCTGATCAGATTCCGGGTCACGGCGTTGCCGACCGTCTTCGCGACGATGAAACCGAACCGCGTGGGCCCGACGTGCCCGCTCGACTGTCGGACCACGGACACGACGACGTGCGCCGTGGCGCTCTTGCGACCACGACGCACGACGTTCCGGTAGTCGTCCCCGCGGACGATGCGGTTGGCGCTGGCCAACACTGCGACGCCGGGGTCAGACCGAGGACCGGATCAGGCGATCAGCCTGATCAGGCCGACAGCTCGGTACGGCCCTTGGCGCGACGCGCCGCCAGGATGCTGCGGCCGGCACGGGTCCGCATGCGGAGGCGGAAGCCGTGCTTCTTGGCGCGGCGACGGTTGTTGGGCTGGAAGGTGCGCTTGCTCATGATGTTCTCCACACGGCTGCTCGCGGCGAGCCGTCACGTATGTGTAGCCGTCCGGGTGTCGAACGACGCAGATGGGCGCGACCAAAGGGCCGCAGTCAACTGGTTAACGGTACGTGACAGCAGCGAGCAGGTCAAACCCTGCTCGGACCGGTGACCCCGATGACCATCGCTCCGGTCACCCGAGCCCATTCTCCACATTGGGGACAACTTCCGTTCGGTACGACCCGGTCCGGTCCTTTACAGTGGTGTGATCGATCGGCTCCGTGGCCCGCCACGACAGGGAAGTGCTCCTGTCGGACGACTCGGAACGATCGTGGACAACACTGTGGACAACCCTGTGGGAACCTCCGCGGCAACGAGGCGTCGACGAAGCCCTCGAAGCCACCGACGATCCGCCGGCGACGACCTGGTCCGAGTGCGGTCCCAGAGGACGCCACGGCATGTCCGACCCCGCAGGACACACCCTCGTCCGGCAGCGAACGCACGACACGACCCCTGGAGACGAGCGCGACATGACGATGGCCGCCGACCCCGTCGAGGACCTCTGGTCATCCGTCCTCGGACTCCTCGCCGAGGACCCTCGCATCACCCCGCAGCTCCACGGCTTCCTGAACCTGGTCGAGCCGAAGGGCGTCCTCGCGGGCACCCTCTACCTCGAGGTGCCGAACGACCTGACCCGGGGCATGCTCGAACAGCGCATCCGCATCCCGATCACCGAGGCCGTGGGCCGCATCGGCGACGACTCGGTCGCGAACTTCGCCATCACGGTGAACCCGGACATGGCGTCGGAGCCGCGCGTCGACCCGAACGTCCCCGAGTACGCCGAGCCCGTGCGGGAAGCCGTCGAGCAGAGCGCGGCACCGCGGCAGTACATCGAGGCGCCGTTCGTCCCGAGCCAGACCGATTCGCCGGGTACCAGCGGTCGGCCCGAGTCGCGGCTCAACCCGAAGTACAACTTCGACAACTTCGTCATCGGTTCGTCGAACCGTTTCGCGCACGCCGCAGCGGTCGCCGTGGCCGAGGCACCCGCCAAGGCGTACAACCCCCTCTTCATCTACGGGGACTCGGGACTCGGCAAGACCCACCTGCTCCACGCCATCGGGCACTACGCCGAGAGCCTCTACCCGGGGATCCGCGTCCGGTACGTGTCGAGCGAGGAGTTCACCAACGACTTCATCAACTCGATCGCGAACAACCGGTCGAACCAGTTCCAGCAGCGCTACCGCGACATCGACATCCTGCTCATCGACGACATCCAGTTCCTGCAGGGGAAGGACTCGACGCAGGAGGCCTTCTTCCACACGTTCAACACGCTGCACGACCACAACAAGCAGGTCGTCATCACGTCGGACGTGGCGCCGAAGCACCTCACCGGGTTCGAGGACCGGATGCGATCCCGCTTCGAGTGGGGTCTGATCACCGACGTGCAGGCCCCCGAACTCGAGACGCGCATCGCGATCCTCCGCAAGAAGGCGCAGTCCGACCACCTGCAGGTTCCCGACGACATCCTCGAGTTCATGGCGTCCAAGGTGTCGAGCAACATCCGGGAGCTCGAGGGGACGCTCATCCGCGTCACCGCGTTCGCGAGCCTGAACCGGACGGCCGTCGACATGGCCCTCGTGCAGACCGTGCTCAAGGACCTCATCACCCTCGACGAGGACAACGTCGTCGCGCCGACGGACATCATCAACCACACCGCTGAGTACTTCAAGCTCTCCGTCGACGACCTCTACGGGTCCTCCCGCTCGCAGGCGATCGCCACCGCGCGACAGATCGCGATGTACCTCTGCCGTGAGCTGACGAGCCTGTCCCTGCCCAAGATCGGGCAGCTGTTCGGCAACCGGGACCACACCACCGTGATGTACGCCAACAAGAAGATCACCGAGCTCATGAAGGAACGTCGGTCGATCTACAACCAGGTGACCGAGCTCACCAGCCGCATCAAACAGGACCGCCGCTACCGCTAGATCGGCCCGTTCCCGGTGCCGTCCACCATCTGAGACGGTTCCAAGCGCCGGACTTCTCACAGTGTGGATAGCCTGTGGATAACTGTGGAGGACACGCCGCCCGGTTGTTCACAGGTGAGGGGTCACATGTGGAAACTGGGGATGGAAGTGGATAGATGAGAAAAATTCATCCCGTTAACGCTCACAGGCCTCCCACAAGTCACAACGGTGTAGTTCCCTACGCCTGAGCGGGATGCACAGGGTTATCCACAGTGTGCACAGGCGTTAACACCATTACTCCTGGTTAACGATTGATCTCTGCGGGACAACCTTGTGGACGGCGGGATGACAAGAAATCCGGCCTTCGTCCGCCTGTGCCAGAATGGGGCGGCCGGACAGTCCAAGCCGATCGACAGGGGTTCCAGCTGTGAAGTTCGAGGTCAACCGGGACGTCTTCTCCGAAGCCGTCTCCTTCGCAGTGAAGCTCCTCCCGCAGCGCACGACCCTCCCGATCCTGTCGGGTGTCCTCATCCACGCCGAGGGAGATCGTCTGACCCTGTCGTCGTTCGACTACGAGGTCTCGGCACAGACGTCCATCTCGGCACAGATCGACGAGCCGGGCACGGTCCTGGTGTCCGGCCGCCTGCTCAACGACATCGCGAGCCGGCTTCCGAACGCGCCGGTGTCGTTCACGACCGAGGACGCCAAGATCTCGGTCAGCTGTGGTTCGGCGCACTTCACACTGCTGTCGATGCCGGTCGAGGAGTACCCGACGCTGCCCGA
The DNA here is from genome assembly GCF_015351025.1 of Curtobacterium sp. VKM Ac-1376. Taxonomy (GTDB): domain Bacteria; phylum Actinomycetota; class Actinomycetes; order Actinomycetales; family Microbacteriaceae; genus Curtobacterium. Next base: position 23,344 of record NZ_JADKRV010000016.1, read on the forward strand.
GATCGGTCCGCAGACGGGGGTCATCCCCGGTGACGCTTTCTCCGAGGCCGTGTCCCAGGTAGCCGTCGCCGCCAGCCGCGACGACGTCACTCCGGTCATCACCGGTGTCCAGCTCGAGGTCGGCGACAACGACCTCTCCTTGATCGCGACAGACCGCTACCGCGTCGCCGTCCGCACCATTGCATGGGACTCCGGCCGTGTCGGCTCCGACCCGCTGCACGCGTTGGTCCCGGCGCGCACCCTGCAGGAGGTCGGACGTACGTTCGGCTCGGCGTCCACGGTCTCCGTGTCGATCACCGGGAGCTCGGACCGCGAGCTCATCGCGTTCCACGCCGACGACAAGACCGTGACCTCGCTGCTCATCAAGGGCAACTACCCGCCGGTCCGCCGGCTCTTCCCCGAGACCGTCAACGACCACGCGGTGATCAACACCGCCGAGCTCGTCGAAGCGGTTCGACGGGTCTCCCTCGTCCTGGAGCGCGAAGCGGCGCTCCGGTTCTCCTTCACGGTCGACGGGCTCACGCTCGAGGCGATCGGATCCGAGCAAGCGCAGGCATCAGAGTCGATCAGCGCGCTGTTGACCGGCGAGGAAACGGTGGTCTCGTTGAAGCCCGCCTTCCTCCTGGACGGACTGAACGCGGTGCACTCCGAGTTCGTCCGTATCTCCTTCACCAAGACGGAGAACCCCAACAAGCCGGGCCCGGTGCTGATCACCGGCCAGACTTCGCAAGATGCCGCAGCCACCGATGGATACCGGTACCTGCTGCAGCCGAACCTGCTGCTGCGATAGGCACAACAGGCAACCTGCGCTGGCGCACACCACCGGCAGCTTCAGCGCGACGACGAACAGAAGAGGAAATCATGCACATCGGTCTTGTCGGCCTTGGTCGCATGGGCAACAACATGCGTGCCCGTCTCCGCAACGCAGGGATCGAGGTCACCGGTTACGACGCCAACCCCGCCGTTTCCGACGTCGCCGACCTCGGCGCCCTCGCCGCCGCCCTCCCCGAGGGCCAGCGTCTCGTGTGGGTCATGGTCCCGCACGGCAAGATCACCGACGACGTGATCACGGACCTCGCCGGCGTCCTGAACGAGGGCGATCTGGTCATCGACGGCGGCAACTCGAAGTGGTTGGACGACACCAAGCACGCCGAGCAGCTCGGTGCGCGCGGCATCCGCTACATGGACGTCGGCGTCTCCGGTGGTGTCTGGGGCAAGGACAACGGCTACGGCCTGATGGTCGGAGGTGACGCTGCGGACGTCGAGTTCGCGATGCCCGTCTTCGACGCGCTCCGCCCCGAGGGCCCTCGTGAAGAGGGCTTCTCGCACGCCGGCCCGATCGGTGCCGGTCACTACGCCAAGATGGTCCACAACGGCATCGAGTACGCGATCATGCAGGCGTACGGCGAGGGCTACGAGCTCCTCGAGGCCAAGGACATCATCAACGACGTCCCCGCCGTCTTCGCAGGTTGGCAGCGCGGCACGGTCGTCCGCTCCTGGCTGCTCGACCTGATGGTGCTCGCGCTGAACGAGGACCCGAAGCTCGAGGCGATCGAGGGCTACGTCGAGGACTCCGGCGAGGGCCGCTGGACGGTCGAAGAAGCCATCGAGCACGCCGTCCCGATGCCGACGATCTCGGCGTCGATCTTCGCGCGCTTCGTCTCGCGGCAGGGCAGCGGTTCGCCGACGATGAAGGCCGTCGCGGCGCTCCGCAACCAGTTCGGCGGTCACGCCGTCAAGAAGTCCTAGGACCCCCCGGGGGAACCCGGACTCGGCCCGCGTGCACGTCGACCATCTCCAACTGACCGACTTCCGGAACTACCGGGAGGCGGACGTCGACCTCGCACGCGGGCCGAACCTGTTCGTCGGGCGCAACGGACAGGGCAAGACCAACCTGGTCGAGGCGGTCGGGTACCTGTCCACCCTCGGTTCACACCGGGTGCCCACCGATGCGGCGCTCGTGCGACAGGGGTGCGACGCCGCGATCGTCCGGGCCCGGCTCGCCCACGAGGATCGCAGCATCCTCGCCGAGGTGCAGATCAACCGCACCGGAGCGAATCGTGCCCAGGTGAACCGATCGGCGATCAAGCCCCGTGAGCTGCCGCGGTACTGCACCTCCGTGCTCTTCGCCCCCGAGGACCTCGCGCTTGTCCGGGGCGAACCGGCGGGGCGCCGGCGGATGCTCGACGAACTGCTCGGGCAGATCGCGCCCCGCATGCAGGGCGTCCTCGCCGACTACGACCGAACGCTGCGGCAGCGGAACACCCTGCTCAAGTCCGCTCGGGCGACCGGCGCCAAGGCGAACGCACTGTCGACGCTCGACGTCTGGGACGATCGGCTGGTCGGGCTCGGTGCCGAGATCGTCGCCGCCCGCGACCACCTGACCCGACGGCTCGCACCCTTCGTCGCCGAGGCGTACGCCACCGTCGCCGGCGAACACCACGACGCCTCGATCACCGGTGTGCTGTCGATCCGGGGCGGCGACCCCGAGGCGGCAGCGGCGACCGACCCCGTCCTCGGGACGCCGGATGAGCCGGTGACCGTGTCCTCGGCTGCAGAGGCCTTCGCCGCGGCGCTGGAGCGTCGTCGTCGGGACGAACTCGACCGCGGCCTTACCCTCGTCGGGCCCCATCGCGACGATGTTCTGTTCCAGCTGAACGGGTTACCTGCACGCGGGTACGCCAGCCACGGTGAATCCTGGTCGTTCGCCCTCGCGGTGCAACTCGCGAGCGCCTCGATCCTCCGGGCCGAGTCGAACCTGGGCGACCCGATCATCATCCTCGACGACGTCTTCGCCGAGCTCGACGAATCCCGGCGGGAGCGCCTGGCGAACGCGGTCGCCGACTACGAGCAGGTGCTCATCACCGCTGCCGTCTTCGGCGACGTGCCACCGCAGCTCGCGGCACACACCGTACGGATCGAGGCGGGCACGATCGTGAGCGACGAGGCGGACGGGGGTGGCGCCTCCAGTCCGACAACGGACGCGACGGACGCCGCCGGACCGACGGACGCCACCGAACCGACCGACCCCACCCCCGCGGAAGCTGACGCCTGATGCCCCGGCCCCGGAAACCCACCGAACCGTCGCAGGTGTACCGCCATCTCCGCGCGGTCTTCGGCGACCCGTCGAAGCGCGGCGTCGACGCCCGCCGTCGGCGCGCCCGCGAGTTCGACGCCGACACCGTGCCGTACGGCCGCGGACGCGAACCGAAGGGCCTGGCCGACATCGTCGGTTCGCTCGCCCAGGAGCTCGGCTGGACCGAACCCCTGGCCCGCTCCGAGCTCTTCGTGGACTGGCCGAGCGTGGTCGGTGAGGAGCTCGCGAAGCACTCCCGGCCGGTGACGATCGACGACGGTGCACTCGTCATCCGGTGCGACTCGACGGCGTGGGCGACGCAGCTCCGACTCATGCGCGCGAACGTCACGACGACCATCGCCGAGCGGCACCCGGAGGCGGGGGTCGAGTCGATCCGGGTTTCGGGCCCGGACGCCCCCACGTGGAAACGCGGCCCCAGGACGGTCCAGGGGCGCGGTCCTCGCGACACCTACGGTTGAGCCGACGAAATCATCCTGCAGTGCCAGAAAAGCCCGCCTGCGGGGCAGATGAGCCCTCGAAAGAGGGCCCTCTGCGGTAGACTGGGAGGTGCAGTGCGCGGGTGTTCCGCGCGCAGGCAGGAGCACTCTCGACATGGCATCAGAACCTGACGACGCCCGGAAGACCCCGCAGAGCGAACCGTCCTACGGCGCCGACCAGATTCAGGTGCTCGAGGGGCTCGAAGCCGTCCGCAAGCGCCCCGGTATGTACATCGGTTCGACGGGCCCGCGCGGTCTGCACCACCTGGTCCAGGAGATCGTCGACAACTCCGTCGACGAGGCCCTCGCCGGGTACTGCGACTCCATCGACGTCAGCATCCGGGAAGACGGTGGGGTCCGTGTCGTCGACAACGGTCGCGGTATCCCGGTCGACGTCCACACCGCCGAGGGCGTCTCGACGCTCCAGGTCGTGTTGACCGTCCTGCACGCCGGCGGCAAGTTCGGCGGCGGCGGGTACGCGGTCTCCGGCGGTCTGCACGGCGTCGGTTCGTCGGTCGTGAACGCGCTGAGCTCCGAGCTCGACGTGGAGGTCCGCCGACAGGGTCACGTCTGGCGCCAGAGCTACACCAACGGCGTTCCCGTCGCGCCCGTCTCGCAGGACGAAGCGACCGACGAGACCGGCACCACGATCACGTTCTGGCCGAACGCCGAGATCTTCGAGTCCGTCGTCTTCGACTACGAGACCCTGCGCACGCGGTTCCAGCAGATGGCCTTCCTGAACAAGGGCCTGCGGATCAACCTGCGTGACGAGCGCACCCCGGAAGAAGGGGAAGAGGCTCGCAACGACTCCTTCATGTACGAGCGCGGGCTCGCCGACTACGTCGAGTACATCAACGCGCAGAAGAAGGCCGACCTCGTCCACCCGGACGTCATCGGCTTCGAGTCCGAGGACCAGGATCGCAAGATCTCGCTCGAGGTCGCGATGCAGTGGAACACCTCCTACCAGGAGAGCGTCCACACCTTCGCGAACACGATCAACACGCACGAGGGCGGCACCCACGAAGAGGGCTTCCGCGCCGCGCTCACGACGCTCGTCAACCGCTACGCGCGCGAGGCGAAGATCATCAAGGAGAAGGACGACAACCTCACGGGCGACGACATCCGTGAGGGTCTGACCGCCGTCATCTCCGTGAAGCTCGCCGAGCCGCAGTTCGAGGGCCAGACGAAGACGAAGCTCGGCAACACCGAGGCGAAGTCGTTCGTCCAGCGTGTTGTCGGCACCGAACTGACCCACTGGTTCGAGAGCAACCCGACGCAGGCCCGCGACGTCGTCCGCAAGGCGATCCAGGCGTCGCAGGCACGGCTCGCGGCGCGCAAGGCCCGTGAGACCACCCGCCGCAAGGGGCTGCTCGAGTCGGGCGGCATGCCCGGCAAGCTCAAGGACTGCCAGTCGAAGGACCCGACACTGTCGGAGATCTTCATGGTCGAGGGTGACTCCGCCGGCGGTTCCGCCGTGCAGGGGCGCAACCCGATGACCCAGGCGATCCTGCCCCTCCGCGGCAAGATCCTGAACGTCGAGAAGGCCCGGCTCGACCGAGCCCTCGCCAACCAGGAGATCCAGTCGATGATCACGGCGTTCGGCGCCGGCATCGGTGAGGACTTCGACGCGGACAAGGCCCGGTACCACAAGATCGTGCTCATGGCCGATGCCGACGTCGACGGCCAGCACATCACCACGCTGCTGCTCACCCTGCTGTTCCGCTACATGCGTCCGCTCATCGAGCGCGGGTACGTGTACCTCGCGCAGCCGCCGCTCTACCGTCTCAAGTGGTCGAACTCGGCCCACGAGTACGTGTTCAGCGACCGGGAGCGCGACGCCCTCATGCAGGCGGGCCTCGCGGCCGGCAAGCGGATCCCGAAGGACAACGGCATCCAGCGCTACAAGGGCCTCGGCGAGATGGACTACAAGGAGCTCTGGGACACCACGATGAACCCGGACACCCGCACGCTCCTGCAGGTCACGCTCGAGGACGCCGCAGCGGTGGACGGCGTCTTCTCGACGCTGATGGGTGAGGACGTCGACGCGCGTCGCCAGTTCATCCAGCAGAACGCCAAGGACGTCCGCTTCTTGGACATCTGAACCGCCTCGACACCTCGACCGACCTGGAGGCGCGGTGCCAGCCGCGTGCTCTGGTCCGGACCACCTGTGGTCGCGTCCACCGCGACGAACGTCACCACGGCCTCCCGGCCGTCAGAAAGGTAACGCAAGCCAATGGCTGACGACAACGAGAACGGCGCCGACGAGCTGCCCGAGATCGTCCACGGCGACAGCGGGGACATCGTCGTCTCCGGTGACCGCATCTCGCAGGTCGACCTGCAGCTCGAGATGCAGCGCTCGTACCTCGACTACGCGATGTCGGTCATCGTCGGTCGAGCCCTGCCGGAGGTCCGCGACGGCCTCAAGCCGGTGCACCGCCGCGTCATCTACGCCATGTTCGACGGTGGCTACCGTCCGGACCGCGCGTTCTCGAAGTGCTCCCGCGTCGTCGGCGACGTGATGGGCCAGTTCCACCCGCACGGTGACTCGGCGATCTACGACGCGCTGGTCCGCCTGGTGCAGCCGTGGTCGCTCCGCTACCCGCTGGCGCTCGGCCAGGGCAACTTCGGTTCGCCGGGCAACGACGGCGCCGCGGCGCCGCGGTACACCGAGACGAAGATGGCGCCGCTCGCGCTCGAGATGGTCCGTGACATCGACGAGGACACCGTCGACTTCCAGGACAACTACGACGGCCGCACGCAGGAGCCCGCGATCCTGCCGGCCCGCTTCCCGAACCTGCTCGTCAACGGTTCGGTCGGCATCGCGGTCGGCATGGCGACGAACATCCCGCCGCACAACCTGCGCGAGGTCGCCGACGGCGCGAAGTGGGCGCTCGAGAACCCCGAGGCCACGCGCGAGGAACTGCTCGCCGCACTCATGCAGCGCATCAAGGGACCGGACTTCCCGACCGGCGCCCAGGTGCTCGGCACCAAGGGGATCCAGGACGCCTACCGCACCGGTCGTGGCTCGATCACGATGCGTGCCGTCGTCTCGGTGGAAGAGATCCAGGGACGCACCTGCCTGGTCGTCACCGAGCTGCCGTACCAGGTCAACCCGGACAACCTGGCGATCAAGATCGCCGAACTCGTCAAGGACGGCAAGCTCGCCGGCGTCGCCGACATCCGCGACGAGACCTCCGGTCGCACCGGGCAGCGCCTGGTCATCGTGCTGAAGCGCGACGCCGTGGCGAAGGTCGTGCTGAACAACCTCTACAAGCACACGCAGCTGCAGGAGAACTTCGGCGCGAACATGCTCGCCATCGTCGATGGTGTGCCGCGCACGCTGCCGCTCGACGGTTTCATCTCGGCGTGGGTCGCACACCAGGTCGACGTCATCGTCCGTCGCACCCAGTTCCGGCTGCGCGAGGCTGAGAAGCGTGCGCACATCCTGCGCGGCTACCTGGCGGCGCTCGACGCACTCGACGAGGTCATCGCACTCATCCGTCGTTCCCCCGACGTCGAAGAAGCCCGCACCGGTCTGATGGACCTGCTGTCGGTCGACGAGATCCAGGCGCGCGCGATCCTCGAGCTCCAGCTCCGTCGTCTCGCCGCCCTCGAGCGGCAGAAGATCCACGACGAGGCCGAGGAACTCGAGCGCAAGATCGCCGACTTCCAGGACATCCTGGCGTCGGAGAGCCGCCAGCGCTCGATCATCCGCGACGAACTCACCGAGATCGTCGACCGCTTCGGCGACGACCGTCGCACCGAGATCATGTTCGGCTACGACGGCGACATGTCGATGGAAGACCTGATCCCCGAAGAGGAGATGGTCGTCACCATCACCCGCGGCGGCTACGTGAAGCGCACCCGCAGCGACCAGTACCGCTCGCAGCACCGCGGCGGCCGCGGCGTGCGTGGGGCCCAGCTCCGCGCCGACGACATCGTCGAGCACTTCTTCGTCACGACGACGCACCACTGGCTGCTCTTCCTCACCGACCAGGGCCGGGTCTACCGCGCCAAGGCGTACGAGCTGCAGGAAGCCGGTCGCGACGCGAAGGGTCAGCACGTCGCGAACCTCCTCGCGCTGCAGCCCGACGAGCAGATCCAGCAGGTGCTCGACATCCGCGACTACGAGGTCGCCCAGTACCTCGTGCTGGCGACCGAACACGGTCTGGTCAAGAAGACCGCGCTGACCGAGTACGACACGAACCGCACCGGCGGCATCATCGCGATCAACCTGCGCGACGGCGACAAGCTCCGCCAGGCACTGTTGGTCGACGAGCACGACGACCTGCTCCTCGTGTCCCGCCAGGGCATGTCGCTCCGGTTCACCGCGACGAACGACACCCTGCGGCCGATGGGTCGCTCGACCTCCGGCGTGAAGGGCATGTCCTTCCGTGACGGCGACTCGCTGCTCGCGGCGCGCGTGGTGTCGGACGACGGCTTCGTCTGGGTCATGACCGAGGGCGGTTACGCGAAGCGCACCGCCGTCGACCAGTACCGGGTGCAGGGCCGCGGCGGTCTCGGCATCAAGGTGGCCAAGCTGGCCGTCGACCGGGGCGACCTTGTGGGGGCTCTCATCGTCGGTGAGGACGACGAGGTGCTCGTCGTGCTGCAATCGGGCAAGGTGGTAAGGTCTGCCGTGGCCGAGGTCCCTGCCAAGGGCCGTGACACGATGGGCGTCGTCTTCGCGAGGTTCGCGGAGAACGACCGGATCATCGCGGTGGCCCGGAACACCGAGCGGAACCTGGACGACCAGGACGACGCCGAGATCGAGCCCGCGGGCCCGGTGGAGACGGTCAGCCCTGCCGAAGCGGCCCCGGACTCCACTGATCCCATCGACACCGAGCCCGTCGCAGACGAGGCCGGAGAGGACCAGTCAAGCAATGAGTAGTGTCGCCGAGAAGCTCCAGAAGAAGGCGAAGCGACCCGTCGGCACCCGCCAGGTGCGGTTGCGGCTGGTCTACGTCGACTTCTGGTCGATGGTGAAGCTGAGCTTCCTCATCGCCCTGGCCGGCAGCATCGTGATCGTGGTCGCCACGGCACTGGTGTGGGTCATCCTGAACCAGACGGGTGTGTTCACCCAGGTCGACGCCCTGTTGAAGGACGTCACCGGACAGAACAGCTACTCGATCATGGACCAGTTCTCGCTGGGCCAGGTCCTCGGGTTCTCCATCGTCGTGGGCATCCTCAACGTGGTCGTCGGCACCGTGCTCGGCGCCATCGTGAGCGTGCTCTACAACCTCAGCGTGCGGATCACGGGCGGTCTGCTCGTGGGCTTCACGAACAACTGACACACCCGGGCCGGATGAGCCCGCCGCTCGATTTCGTTCCGACGTGATCGTACGGTAGGCTTTCATCCGGTCTGAGGGGCTATAGCTCAGGCGGTTAGAGCGCTTCGCTGATAACGAAGAGGTCCAAGGTTCAAGTCCTTGTAGCCCCACCACAATTCAACTCCCGCGTCGGAAGTCTCGGCGTCGCGGCCGGTTCGGCCGTTCCGGGGCCTTAGCTCAGTTGGTAGAGCGCCTGCTTTGCAAGCAGGATGTCAGGAGTTCGATTCTCCTAGGCTCCACTCGCATCAGCCCCTGGTTGACGACTTCGTCGTCTGCCCAGGGGCTTCGTTCTGTGCTCATACGCGCCGCCTCCCCTGCGGCGCGATCGGCGCAGGTGGCTCGGTCGTCGTGCTTGTCTGCTGCCTTCGGCAGCGCCGCTCCACGGTGGCCGGCTCCGCCATGCGCCGTCGTCTTCGTCGAGTGGTCACGACATGCCGTGCGCGCGGCGGTGAGGTCGCTGGAACTGTCGTCTGCGCGCCGTCCGGGCGACAGATTGCGGCCCCTCGGCGCGCGGCCGCGGGCGGGTCGCCCTGCCGCGTGGCGGACGGGAGGCGCGGTGTCGGGCCGGCACGGGCCTCCAGGTCGGTGGGTGGGCACGTGCAGTGCACGCTGTGCAGGGGTGCGCGCACCCACGCACCGAGAGAACGACGAAGGGCCCCGGCAGGTGCCGGGGCCCTTCGTACGAACCGGGAGGTCAGGCGGCGGGCTTCTCCGCCGTGTCGGCGTCGTCGGCCACCCAGAGGTCGTCGTCGGCGCGGAGCGTCTGGTACGCGGCGTACGCTGCACCAGCGACGGCGACGACGCCGACCACGATGAGTGCGACTCCGCCGAAGCCGAGACCCTTCTTCTGCTGCGACGGGACGTACTTCGCCGCGGCCTTCCTCGCGCTCTTGCTCTTCTTCTGCGCGTTCTTCACGATCTTCTTGATGCGCGGGTCCTTCGCGAGGTCGCCCACGCTGAGCACCGAGCCAGCGGTCGAGACGAGTCCGGGGACCACCTCGGACTGGAAGCGGTGCGAAGCGTTCTGCGCTGCCGACGTGGCAGCGTGCACACCGGTGGCGATCGCGGGTCGGATCCCGTTGTCGATCGCGTTCTGCACGCGGGGTGCGATGTCCTTGCGAGCGGCGTCGGCGGCGTTCGACCGGGCCTCGGCCAGGATCGCGTTCGCGTGCTCGAGGACCTTGCGCTGCTCGCCGAGGAGCGAGGCGGTCTGGCCCTTGAGCTTCTTGATCTGCTTCCGGCGCTTTCGCGGGATCTCGATCGTCGTCATCTGGTACCTCCATCGGAACGGCGTGACCCCATCCTGCCACCACAGTGCCTGACAGGTCACGGAACCGCAGCTGTGGGATCCGTCTGCGATCAGGAGTACATGCGAGAATCGGAACATGTCTCTGCACACCGCTGTCGCAACGATCCACACCAACAAGGGCGACATCCGCGTCAACCTGTTCGGCAACCACGCACCGAAGACCGTCAAGAACTTCGTCGACCTCGCCACCGGTCAGCAGGAATGGACCCACCCGGGTACGGGCAAGGTCTCGACCGACAAGCTGTACGACGGTGTGGTCTTCCACCGCATCATCAAGGACTTCATGATCCAGGGCGGCGACCCGCTCGGCCAGGGCATCGGCGGCCCGGGCTACCGCTTCGACGACGAGATCTCGCCGGAGCTCACGTTCCAGAACCCCTACATCTTCGCGATGGCCAACGCCGGTATCCAGGGCGGCCGCGGCACCAACGGCTCGCAGTTCTTCATCACCACGGTGGCGACGCCGTGGCTGCAGGGCAAGCACACCATCTTCGGTGAGGTCGCCGACGACGAGTCCCGCGCCGTCGTCGACGCGATCGAGGGTGTCCCCACGGACGGCCGCGACAAGCCGGTCGAGGACGTCGTCATCCAGAGCATCGACGTCGAAGGCGTCTGACCCGCACGTGACCGACCAGGCGTACAACCCGAACAACACCTGCTACCGGCATCCGGACCGGCAGAGCTTCGTGCTCTGCCAGCGCTGCGGGCGGACGATCTGCCCGGAGTGCCAGACGCCGGCAGCGGTCGGGGTGCACTGCCCGGAGTGCGTCCGTGAACAGCGCGCGCAGTTCGCAGCGAACCGTCGAGCGTCCGGGGCCCCCAGCGGGTTCACGGTGGCTCGGCGGCGCTTCGCGATGCTCGATCAGAAGGCCACGGTCGTCATCGTGGCGATCACGGTGGCGATCTGGCTGCTCGACCAGGTGAGTGGCGGGTTCTTCTCCAGCCTGCTCGCCTACAACTCGTTGCTCCTGCCGACGCAACCGTGGCGAGCCGTCACGGTGCTGTTCGTGCACTCGGGCATCTTCCACGTCCTCTTCAACATGTGGGCGCTGTGGATCTTCGGCCGGATGCTCGAGAACATGCTCGGTGCCTGGCGGTTCCTCGCGCTGTACTTCATCACCGGCATCTTCGGGTCGATGCTCGTGACGTTCCTGGCGCCCGGCACCTGGGTGGTGGGAGCGTCCGGCGCCATCTTCGGCCTGTTCGCCGCGTTCTTCGTGCTGCAGCGCAGCCTGGGGAACAACGCGGTGCAGCTGCTCGTGATCATCGGTCTGAACCTGGTGATCGGGTTCCTGCCCGGGACGAACATCTCGTGGCAGGCACACGTGGGCGGGATCATCGGCGGCTTCCTGATGGGCTTCGTCTTCGCGCAGACGCGGAACATCCGGAGGCGCCCACTGCAGATCGCGCTGATCGTCGCGGCGGCGGTCCTCGGCATCGTGCTGACCGCTGTCGGGTACGCCGTCACGGTCGGCTGATCCGGACCGGGTCACACCTGCCCCACCGAACGCCCCGTCGCTGCTGCGGCGGGGCGTTCGTCGTTCCCGGGCGCGCTCTGCCGCGCGGTCACAACTCGCTGTCGTCGTACCGCCGAGTGGTCGCAGATCATCGGTCAGCCGGCTTCGTCTCGACGATCCTCGCCCGGTGGACGGCGTGCAGGCGGGGTGTTGTGATCTGCTGGCACGCGCGCCGATCGGCGGGCCAGACTGCAATCCACAGGCAGCGCTGCAAGTTGTCCACAGGTGTGGAGAACCCGGTGAGTTACACGCGTGTGATTATCCCCACTGTGGACTCTGCTGTGGATAACTCCGGGACGGGGGTGTGGATGAGGATGTGGAGAGTGTGGAGAACTGTGGAAAGGAGCCGTGATCCTCCAGGATCTGTGGTTCTCGCGCCGGGCGCTTGTGGAGAACGACGACGCCCGCCGCACCTTGCGGTGCGACGGGCGTCGAGAGGCGTGCGGCCGGGGGTCAGCGCCACCGCGTGGTCATGAGGAAGCCGACGAACATGATGCCGAACCCGATCAGGATGTTCCACGAGCCGAGGCTCGGAACCGGGAGCGTGGCGTTCGAGATGTAGAAGACGATCACCCACACCAGACCGATGAGCATGAAGCCGAACATGACCGGCTTGAACCACACCGGGTTCGGGGCGTCCCCCGCGGTCTCGACCGAGTCGGCTCGGGTCTTCCGGGCGGGCTTGGTGCGGTCCTTGTCCTTGGCCATGGCCGGTATCCTACCGTGACCACGTGTGTGGATCGGCCCGCGGACCGCCGCACACATCCCCCACGAGTACGGTGAACCGACCATGACCAGGATCCTCGTCGTCGACAACTACGACAGCTTCGTCTACACGCTGAACGGCTACGTGCAGCAGCTCGGTGCCGACACCGACGTGGTCCGGAACGACGCCTTCCCCGAGTCGGAGATCGCGGGCCGCATCGCCGAGTACGACGGCGTGCTGCTCTCCCCGGGCCCCGGTACGCCGGCAGCGGCCGGGGTCTCGGTCCCCACGGTCCATGCCGCCATCGCTGCCGAGATCCCCCTGCTCGGGGTCTGCCTCGGGCACCAGGCCATCGCCGAGGCACTCGGCGCGACGGTCACGCACGCCGACGAGCTCATGCACGGCAAGACGTCGCAGGTCGACCACGATGACAGTCCACTCTTCGCCGGCGTCCCGCACCCGTTCACGGCGACGCGCTACCACTCGCTGGCGATCGTCGACGGGACGGTCCCCGAGGAACTCACCGTGACGGCCCGGACCGGCGGTGGCGTCATCATGGGCGTCCAGCACCGCGATCACCCCGTGTTCGGCGTCCAGTTCCACCCCGAGTCCGTGCTCACCGAGGGCGGGTACCGCATGGTCGGCAACTGGCTCGAGACCGCCGGGCTGTCCGGCGCCGTCGAGCGCGCTGCGGGCCTCGGGCCGCTCATCGCGACGCGCACCGCCTGACGCTGGGCAGCGGCGGGCACCGACAGCGTCGTGTGGTCGAGTCGCCGCCGAATTCGGCGGCGTCTCGTGCGTTCCGCGGGCGTCGGACGAGCACGGCGGCGTCTTGCGGTCGGCGGTGGACCGAGCCGTCCGAGGGTGGCAGGGTGCGCTGCGGGCGCACGTCGTGCCTCCAGACGGGACGACGGACGGGAGGCACACGGTGCGTGCTCGGCGCGGGTCGCGTCAGCGCGTGGCGGGCTCAGCGGCCGTCGTCACCCCGGTCGTTGCTGCCACCGCTGTTGCTGTTGCTCTCGTCGGAGGACGGCGCCGTGGACGGTGTGGCGGCACGGGCGCAGTACGTGAGCGTCACGGCGCTGCCCTGCGCGACGTCACCGGCCGGGGTGTCCTGCTGCGTGACGATCCCGCCCGTGCACGAGTACGAAGGCGCTGGGGTGACGGTGAGTCCGAGCTGCTCGACGGTCGCCTTGGCGGCGGAGAACTGCTGCTGGGTGACGTCCGGCAGCTGCACCTTGCCGTTGGACACCGTGAGGTTGATCGCGATGCCCTTCGTGTGCATCGAGCCGGATGCGGGGTCTGAGCTCAACACGGTTCCCTGGGGCACGTCCGCCGAGTAGTCACTCGAGATCGCGCCGACCTCGAACCCCGCGGCCTCGAGAGCCTGCTGTGCGGCGGCCTGAGCCTGCCCGCTCAACTCGGGGACCGCGACGCGCTCCGGCCCGATTGAGACGACCACGTTGACGTTCTGGTTCCGCCCGACGTTGACACCCGAGCCGGGGTCGGTGCGGATGACCACGCCCTTGTCGACGTCGTCGGAGTTCTCCTCGACCTTGACGGGCGTCAGGTCCTTCTTCTCGAGGGCAGTGGCCGCGGCGCTGTACGTGGAGCCGACGACGTTCGGCACGCTGACCGAGGACGACACCGGCGGCTTGCCCGGCTGCAGGTTCGCGACGAAGAAGACGACGCCGACGATGACCGCGACGGTGAGCAGGATGCCGACCCAGATCCACGCGACCGGCGGGCGGTTCTGCGTGCGCTGCGGGCGGTGCTCGGCGGTGTCGTCGTCGAGCTCACGGAAGGCGGACGCCGCGTTCGAGGTGGTGCGCGGGTCGACGCCGAACAGCACCGTGGAGGCGTCGTTCGCGACGTTCTGGTGGAGCTTCTTGGTGGATGCCGGGACCCGGCCCGCCGCGGCCTGCTGCAGGTCCGCACGGAACTCCGCGGCGTTCTGGAAGCGGCGCGTGCGGTCCTTGACCAGGGCGTGCAGCGTGACGGCGTCGAGGGCCGGCGAGACCTCGGGCGAGATGGTCGACGGTGCGACCGGCTGCTCGCTGACGTGCTGGTACGCGACCGCCACGGGGGTGTCCCCGAGGAACGGCGCGCGTCCGGTGAGGAGCTCGAACAGCACCACGCCGGTCGAGTAGAGGTCGGTGCGGGCGTCGACGGTCTCGCCGCGGGCCTGCTCGGGGGAGAAGTACGACGCCGTGCCGAGGATCGAGGTGGTCTGCGCGACCGTGGCGGACGTGTCGGTGATCGCCCGGGCGATGCCGAAGTCCATCACCTTGACCTGGCCGCTGTAGGTGACCATGACGTTGGCCGGCTTGATGTCGCGGTGAACGACGCCGGCGCGGTGTGAGTACTCGAGTGCGGTGAGGATGCCCTCGGTGATGCGGACCGCTTCGTCCGGGGCAACGGCGCCCTCGGCGATGATGTCGGAGAGCGGACGCCCCTCGACGTACTCCATCACGATGAAGGGGACCTGCACCTCGGCGCCGGAGGGCTCGGTGACGGTCTCTTCGCCGGCGTCGTAGACACGGACCACCGTCGGGTGCGCCATCCGCGCCGCGGCCTGGGCTTCTTGCCGGAAGCGGGTCCGGAAGGCGGGGTCGTTGGCGAGGCTCGGCTTCAGGAGCTTCACCGCGACCTTGCGGCCGAGGCGGGTGTCGTTGCCGAGGTGCACGGTCGCCATGCCGCCTCGGCCGATGACGTCACCGATCTCGTAGCGATTGGCGAGGAGCGTGATCCCCGCGGTCACACCTTCTGGCACGTACTCCTCCGTCTGTCCGTCCGGATAGTGTACGGCAGCTCCAGCTGGTCAGACGCTGGTCAGGGAGGGGTTGCGCGAACCGTTACCGAACGGTGTCGACAGTCCCCGTCCGGGGGACGTTCAGCCGTTGTCCATCGGCGTCTCGGTGGGGTTGATGCCCTGGTCCGGGTTCGTCGTCTCTTCGTCCGTGGGCTCGGTCCACTCGACCTGGGTGCCCGGCGACGAGTCGGACACGACGGTCGCTCCGGACTGCGGCGACTTGCACGTGACCTTGTAGGACAGCGTGACGTTGCCGTACTGCGCACCCGCAACGGTCACCGCGGTGCCTGACGTCGAGCCCGAGCTGCTGCCGTTCGAGGGGACCGTGCCGTTGTCGATCGTGTACGTGTAGGTCACGTCCGAGTAGCCGGCGGGGCAGTCGTCGTAGGCGGGCCAGCTGAACGTCACGCGTCCGGACTCACTCACCGCGCCGCCGGTTGCCCGGCCCGGCGCCGCAGCCGTCAGGACGTCGCCGTACGCCTTGATCGTGACGAGCGTGCCGGGAGCGAGGTTACCCTCGGGACTGAGCGACTCGACGGTGCCCACCTGGTCGGACGACGTCGCGTTCGACCCGGCGACGACCTCGGCCTGCAGGCCCTGACCGCGGAGCTGGTTCGCGACCTGCTCGGCGTTCTGGCCCTGGTAGTCGGCCGAGGCCACGGTGACACGGGTCTCCTCGGTCGGCTCGGGTGACGGCGTCTGCGTGGGGGTGCGGCTGGCCTTCGGGGTGCTCGAGGACTTCGTCGGCTCGGGTTCCGGGTCGTTGCCGTTCAGGGCGTACGCGCCGATGCCAGCAGCGATGGCGAGCACGACGACGACGCCGACGACCCACCAGATCCAGGCTCGCTTCTTCTTCGGTTCCTCGGGCTCGTCCGTGACGGGCGAACGAGGGGTCCCCGGACCGCCGGCGACCGCGCCCGCCTGGGTGCCGAGGAGAGCCGTGGCCGCGTCGTTCCCCTGACCCTGCGGCGGGTTGAACGCCACGGTGCCGTTCTGCGCCAGGGAGGGGACGGCGACGGTGGCTGCCGCGACGTCGCCGCGACGGAGCGCCTGCGCGGCACGGGCCAGGTTGGCAGCGGTCGCCGGGCGGTCGGCGGGCTTCTTCGCGATGCAGGAGATCACGAGGGCCGCGACGGGCTCCGGGATGTCCCCGGGCAGCGCCGGCGGCTGCTCGTTGATGTGCGCCATCGCGATGGCCACCTGCGACTCACCCGTGAACGGGCGCCGACCCGCGAGGGCCTCGTACGCGACGATGCCGAGCGAGTAGATGTCGGTCGACGGCGAGGCGGGGTGACCGCTCGCCTGCTCGGGCGACAGGTACTGCACGGTGCCCATCACCTGACCGGTCGCCGTGAGCGGGACCTGGTCGGCGATGCGCGCGATGCCGAAGTCGGTGATCTTGACGCGGCCGTCCGGCGTGATGAGCAGGTTGCCGGGCTTGATGTCGCGGTGGACCAGGCCGACCGCGTGCGCGGCCTGCAGGGCGTTCGCGGTCTGCGCGACGATGTCCAGGACCTTGTCGACCGGCAGGGTGTGCTCGCGCTCGATCATGGTCGACAGGGCTTCGCCGGGGACGAGCTCCATCACGAGGTAGGCGCTGCCGTCCTCCTCGCCGTAGTCGAAGACGTTCGCGATGCCCTCGTGGTTGACGAGTGCGGCGTGCCGGGCCTCGGCGCGGAAGCGCTCGAGGAACCCGGGGTCACCGAGGTACTCGTCCTTGAGGATCTTGAGTGCGACGGTTCGGCCGATGACGAGGTCGGTGGCCTGCCACACCTCTCCCATGCCGCCGATGGCGACCCGGGAGGAGAGCTGGTACCGCCCACCGAAGGTGAGTCCGCTGGTGGGTCTCATTTGTTCAGCACCGCCTCCATGACTTTCTTCGCGACCGGAGCCGCGACCGTGTTGCCGACCCCGGACTGCCCGAGTCCGCCGCCGTCGCCGACGACGACCGCCACGGCGACCTCAGGGTCGTTCGCGGGCGCGAACCCGGTGAACCAGAGTGTGTAGGGATCGCCGGTGCCGCCTTCGGCCGTGCCGGTCTTCCCTGCGACGTCGACACCGTCGATCTTGGCATTGGTCCCGGTCCCCGCGCTCACGACGCTCTGCATGGCCTCGGTGAGGTCAGCGGACTCGGAGGACGACAGCGGATCACTGTACTGCTTCGGAGCGAAGGACTCGACCGTCTTCAGGTCGCTCGTGGTGATCGAGTCGATGAGTGACGGTTGCATGACCTTGCCGCTGTTCGCGATGCCGGCCGAGACCATCGCCATCTGCAGCGGGGAAACCCGGACGCTGGCCTGGCCGAAGGCGCTCAGCATGAGCTGCGCCGTGGAGTCGACGTCGGGGTACTGGCTCGCGGTGGCGGACATCGGGACCTCGATGGCGTCGCCGAAGCCGTACTTGTCGGCCATGCTCTTGATCGCGTCGTACCCGAGCTTCTGGCCGAGTTCCGCGAACGGGATGTTGCACGAGTACTGGATCGCCGTGCGGAGCTTGACCTCGCCGCCGCCGCCGCAGGTGCCGCCTTCGGCGTTGTTGATGTACGAGCTCGTGCCGGGCAGCTGCAGGCGCGACGGGTTCGGGAACGTCGAGTCGAGGTTGTACTTGCCACCCTCGAGCGCGGCCGAGGCGACGACGAGCTTGAACACCGACCCCGGCGTGTACAGGTCGCCGCCGATCGCCCGGTTCTGCAGCGGGGAGGACGACGCGTTCAGCAGGGCGTCGTACTGCCGCTTGACCTCGGCCGTGTCGTGCGAGGTGAGCGCGTTCGGGTCGTAGCTCGGCTTCGACACCATCGCGAGGATCTTGCCGGTCTTCGGCTGGATCGCGACGACGGAGCCGCTGTTCGTGCCGAGGGCGTCGTACGCGGCCTGCTGCACGTCGGGGTCGATCGTCAGGTTGACGTTGTCGCCCTGGACGTCCTGCCCGGTGAGGATCGAGTTGAGGTTCTGGAAGAACGACGCGTCGGAGTTGCCCGACAGCACGGTGTTCTCCGCGCTCTCGATGCCGGTGTTGCCCTGACCGATGGTGAAGTACCCGGTGACCGCGGAGTACAGGTCACCGTTGGTGTACTTGCGCTGGTACTGGTACTGGTCGTCCACGGGCGTGGACTCGGCGATGGGGCTGCCGTCGACGAGGATCGCGCCACGCTTCGTCGAGTAACTGTCCAAGATGGTTCGGGAGTTCCGGGAGTCGGCGCGCAATGAGTCGGCCGAGAAGAACTGGATCGAGGTCGTCGACACGAAGAGCGCGACGAACATGAGCACGATGACGGTCGAGACACCGCGGAGCTGTCGGTTCATCGACGGCGCTCCTTCCTGGTCCGCCCGCTCGCGGCGGGGAGCGCGCCCTGCTGGACGCGCTGTTCGGCGGGGATCGAGTCGGTCAGGCGCAGCAGCATCGCGGCGATGATCCAGTTGGCGATGAGCGACGAACCACCTGCGGCCATGAACGGTGTCGTCAGACCGGTCACCGGGATGATCCGGGTGATGCC
This sequence comes from Curtobacterium sp. VKM Ac-1376, assembly GCF_015351025.1. GTDB lineage: Bacteria > Actinomycetota > Actinomycetes > Actinomycetales > Microbacteriaceae > Curtobacterium. Next base: position 42,084 of record NZ_JADKRV010000016.1, read on the forward strand.
GCCGACGACGACGAACACCTGCAGGGCGATGATGAAGCCGAAGCCCACACCGAGCAGCTTGCCGAAGTCGTCCTGCGCCATGAACCCGACGCGGATGCCGCGGGAGGCGAGCACGATGAAGAGCGCGAGGATCGCGAAGACGCCGATCAGGCCGAGCTCCTCGCCGAGCGAGGCGACGATGTAGTCGGCGTTGGCGACCGGCGTGATGTAGGGGCGCCCCTGGCCGAGCCCGGTGCCGGTGATCCCGCCGTTGGCGAAGCCGAACAGGCCCTGCACGAGCTGGTAGCTCGCCTGCGTCTCACGGCTGAAGACCTGCTGGTCGAAGGGGTCGAGCCACTGTTCGAAGCGGCCGTGCACGTACTCGAGGACGCTCTGTGCGACGAGGGCGCCGCCGACGAACATGGCGAGCCCGATGGCCACCCAGCTGATGCGGGCGGTCGCGACGTAGATCATCACGAGGAACAGGCCGAAGTACAGCAGGGCCGTGCCGAGGTCGCGCTGGAACACCAGCACCGCCATCGCGGCGCCCCACATGACGAGGATCGGACCGAGGTCTCGGGCCCGGGGGAACGTCATGCCGAGGAACTTCTTGCCGACGATCGACAGCGAGTCACGGGCGGTGACGAGGTAGCCGGCGAAGAACAGCGCCATCGTGATCTTCGCGAGCTCGCCGGGCTGGAACGAGAACGGACCGATCTTGATCCAGACCCGGGCGCCGCCGATGTTGGTCCCGATGCCGGGCAGCATCGGCAGGAGCAGCAGGACGATCGTCAGCGCCATGAAGATGTAGCGGTAGCGCTGCAGGAACCGGTGGTTCCGCACCGCGACGACGGTGACGATGGCCAGGACCATCGCGAGCATCGTCCAGACGATCTGCTTCACACCGATTGCGTCCCAGCCGGTCAGCCCGTTGTGGACGTCGATGCGGTAGATCTCGGCGATGCCGATCCCGTTCAGGGCCAGGGCGATCGGCAGCACGAACGGATCGGCGTTCTTCGCGACGACCCGCAGCACCACGTGCATGACGAGCGCGAGCCCGAGGATGCCGCCGCCGACCCAGAGCACCGACTGGTCGAACAGTCGGCCCTTGGTGCCGAGCTGCACGAGCACCATCGCCCCCGCGCAGATGCCGCATGCGATGACCAGCAGGAACAGCTCGAGGTTCCGGGCGCGTGCGGGCTCACGGAGCTTGATCGTGATCGCCTGGGTGAAGGACTGCGCCGAGGTGGTGCTCATCGCGAGCCCCTGGTCGGCGACGGCGACGGCGTGGACGAGCGCGTCGGTGACGGCGACGAGTTGACGTCACCGTCACCACCGGTACCGGCCTGGTCCTCGCCGGTCGCGGCGGCCTTGCGCAGGCGATCGACGATGTCGCGGGCGTCGGAGAGCGACTGCGCGTTGATCGTCGAGCGGACGTTCTCGCGGGTGTAGTCCGGCAGCGACGACACCGTGATGTCGCTGTCCTCGTAGACGTCGGACAGCGCCAGCGGGCCGATCGACTGCTGCACGCCCTTGTAGATCGCCACCGTGCCGCGGTCGGCGCCGACGTAGTAGTGGTCCTGCGTGATGCGCCAGCCGACGAACACCGCACCGACGAGCACGGCGACGGCGGCGACGAGCGCGACCGTCCACGACACCCGTCGACGGATGCGACGACGGCGGTCCTCGGCGATCAGCTCGGCGAAGAACTGGTCGGACTCCGGCTCGAAGTGCGAGTCCTCCGGAGCGGTGGTGACCTTGAGCGGGTGCAGCAGGATCGTGGGGAGGCGGATCGGCTTGCGGCCGGTCGACGCCTCGAAGGTCAGGGGTGCCGCCGCGGACCCGACGGTCGTCGCCGCGTCGTCGTCGTCCTCGACCTCGGCGTCGGTGACGTCCATCACCACGACGGTGACGTTGTCCGGCGCGCCGTGGTCGAGCGTCTCCTTCACCAGGCGCTGCGTGACCTGGTTGGCGTCCATGTTCGATGCCAGTGCGTGCCGGATGCGCTCTTCGGCGAGGTACGACGACAGACCGTCGGAGCACAGGAGCCAGCGGTCGCCCGGCTGGATGTCCATGATCGCGGTGTCGACCTCGGGTGCTGCGTCGACGTCGCCGAGGACGCGCATGAGCACCGAGCGGCGCGGGTGGACCGCGGCTTCTTCCGGCGTGATCCGGCCGCTGTCGACCAGGCGCTGCACGAAGGTGTGGTCCGACGTGATCTGCTGCAGTTCGCCGTCGCGGTGCCGGTAGATGCGGGAGTCGCCGATGTGCGCGATCGCGATCTGCTCGCCGACGCGGATCATCGCGGACACCGTGGTGCCCATGCCGGTGAGTTCCTGGTGCTCGAACACCGTCTCGGTGATGAGCTGGTTCGCCGCGATGAGCGCCGACTGCAGCGCGAACTCGGCGTCGTGCGCCGAGGGGAACTCGCGGTCGACCTCGCGGACGCGTCGGATCGCGATCGCCGAGGCGACGTCGCCGCCGGCGTGCCCGCCCATGCCGTCCGCGACCGCGAACAGGTGCGCCCCGGCGTAGCCGGAGTCCTGGTTGTTCGCGCGGATGCGCCCCACGTGGGACACAGCGGCGCTCAGCGTGCGAGCGGTCATGCCGGGTTACCGCCGCAGCTCGAACGTCGTCGTCCCGATCGTGATCGGTGTGCCCTCCGCGACGGTCACGGGAGCGCTCACCTTCTGACCGTTGACGAAGGTGCCGTTCGTGGACTGGAGGTCGGTGAGGAGCCAGCCGTCGGCACGCAGCTCGAGGCGGGCGTGGTTGGTCGAGGTGTAGTCGTCACGGATGACGACGTTCGACTCGCTCGACCGCCCGATCGTGATCGGTCCGCCGCCCAGCGGCATCTCCATGCCCTCACGCGCGCCCTCGGTGATGACGAGGCGGGACGGGACCTGCGAGGCGGACTGTTGCGCGGTTCCGGGCTGACCGATGAGGTCGGTGAACGCGCCGCTGGAAACGGGGCCGGGCGCGGCCGCCGCGGGTGCCGTTGGGGTGCTCGGCCCGGACGGGGCCGACTTCGGATCGGTCGGGATCGTGCGCACGCGCTGACCGAAGAGATCGCTGCGCAGGGCGAACACGATCACGAAGACGAACAGCCAGAGCACCGCGAGGAACGCGAAGCGCAGGACGAGCAGAGTCAGCCCTGTAGTCATCGAGCACCTCCGTCGTTCTCGGGGATCACCCGGAACACCATACGGGTACGACCGATCTCGATGGTGGAGTCCGGCTCGACGATCGCCTGCTGGAAGTGCTGACCGTTCAGCTTCGACCCGTTCGTCGAGCCGAGGTCGGTGGCCTGCGCGTGCTTGCCGTCCCACAGCACCTCGACGTGTTTCCGGCTGGTTCCGGTGTCCGCGATGGTGATGTCCGCGTCGCTGCCGCGCCCGATCACCGTGCGCCCGCGGTGCAGACGGTGTCGCTGCGAGCCGATGTCGAGGACCGGGATCCACGCGACGTCGCGCTGCACGGTGGTGGAGTCGATCTGCAGGATGCCCGTCGACAGGGTGCCGTCCTGCTGCAGCCGGATGGTGACCGGTCCGGAGAACGAGTAGTTCTGCGCGACGGCGTGTTGGTGGACCATCTGGGTGAGTTCGTCGATGAGTGGTCGGCCGACGTCGTTCATGCGGGTGAAGTCCGGCGGCGCGAGGCGCACGGTGAACTCGTTCGGCACGAGGATGCGTTCGCGGGAGACGACTGCGGCCTTCGTGTCGAGCTCACGCCGGAGGGCGCTCGAGATCTCGACGGGCTGCACCCCGGAGCGGAAGGTCTTCGCGAACGCGCCGTTGACGGCGCGTTCCAACCCTCGCTCGAAGTTGTCCAGCAGGCCCATGCGTCTCCCGTGTCGTCGGTCGTCAACCACTGCATGGTAGTGGTTGGCACCTGAGGCCGTCTGTGCGTGATAGTGTTTCGGGGCTGGCGCGAGTGGCGGAATTGGTAGACGCGCACGGTTCAGGTCCGTGTGCTGGAAACGGCGTGGGGGTTCAAGTCCCCCCTCGCGCACCAGGCGAAGAAGAAGAAGGCCCCGGAGGAATCCGGGGCCTTCTTCGTGTTCGGGGGTCCGTCGCCGGTCGTCCGTCTCCAGGTCGCCGTCCGGCCTGGAGGCACGGCTCGGCCCCGACACGCCGGGTCCGTCGATCCCGTGGTCGGTGCCCAGCGCGTCCTCGGTACGGAGGACGCCACGCGCGACCCGGGAGCCGACTGCCCCTCGCTTGATCGGTCGCTGAACGGGGGTGGTGCCGCTCCGCGTAGCGTCCGGGTCATGACTGATTCGACGACACCGGACGGATCGAGCGATCCCACCGAGACCCAGCAGCAGTACACCGAGGACCTCCCGGACGGGTCGTCCACGGGTGACGCGACGAAGGACCCCGAGCAGGACAGCGACGTCGACTCGGGCGGCGAGCCCGCCGACCCGCAGTAGCGGCGACCGACGACGGACGGGAGGCGCGGTGCCAGCTGGCACCGCGCCTCCCGTCCGTCGTTCCAGGGTGTCGCGCGAACCGCGTCAGCTGATGATGTTGACCGCCCGTGAGATGACCAGTGCCAGCAGGATGAACCCGCCGAGCGACTGGTAGGCCATGATCATCTTCGCCCGGATGGTCATCGGCATGGTGTCCGTCGGGCTGAAGGCCATCATGTTCGTCATCGCGACGTAGAGGTAGTCGAGGTAGACCGGGCGCCAGGCAGCGGTCTTCGGGTCGGTCTCCTGCGGGAACTGGAAGTCCGCCTCGTCGCTCGCCCACAGCTCGGGACGACGACGTGCCACCGGCCCGCCGCGGTCGAGCTCCCAGTAGACGAGCCCGAACGCGATGATCGTGCTCACCCACACCTGCAGCGCGGTGAGCAGCACGGCCGCACCGTCCGCGTGACCGCCCAGCAACTCGGTGACCGTCCGGATCACCGTGAGCTGGTTGGCGACGGTCAGCAGGATCGCCAGTGCGAAGGACAGCCACCGGGACCAGGTCGTCTCGCGGGTCAGGCGTCGGGGGTTGAAGACGATCAGCGGGGTGAGCAGCAGGACGCCGAGCGCCGGTACGACCCACGACGGGAAGAACAGCACCTCGTCGGGCAGGAACAGGCTGAGCGCCAGGTTCACCAGGACCGCCACGGCGACCGGTGCCCGGTGTTCGTGTCGGGGGCGGGTCCTCGTCGGGGTCACGGAGCGAGTGTCGCACGGTGCTCCGGCCGTTCTCGCCGGGCGTGTTACGAGTGTGAGTCGTGGAGAGCGGCGGCGGACACACCACGGGCGTCTCGCGTAGGTTCCAGCCATGAGTGCAGAGCTGACGCTCGGCGCCGAGGAAGAGCTGCACCTCATCGACCTCGAGTCCGGCCGACTTTCCGCGAAGGCCCCGCGCCTTCTGCCCAAACTGCCCGCCGACCGCTTCGGCGCCGAACTGCAGCGCACGACCATCGAGACGAACACCCCGGTGGTGACGACCCTCGACGACCTGCGGCGCGTGATCGTGGACCTGCGCAGTGAGCTCAGTGCCGCGATCGCCCCGGCCGGGGTCACCATCGCGGCCGTCGGGACCGCCCCCAGGTCCGAGTACGCCGACTTCGAGCTGAGCTCCGGCGGACGGTACGGCCGGATGCAGGAGCAGTACCGGATGCTCGTCGACGAGCAGCTGATCTGCGGGTTGCAGGTGCACGTCGGGGTGAGCGACCGCGACCTGGCGGTGCAGATCGCCCAGCGGGTGGCGCCGGTGCTCCCGGCACTGCTGGCCCTGAGTGCGTCGAGCCCGTTCTGGAACGGGCAGGACACCGGGTACGCGTCGTTCCGGAGCATCATCTGGCAGCGATGGCCGTCGGCCGGCAGCTTCGGCCCGGTCACGGACGCCGCCGAGTACGACCGGGTGCTCGAGGACCTGATCGCGTCCGGGGTCATCGCGGACAAGAAGATGGCCTACTTCGACGTGCGGCCGTCCTCGCACGCGCCGACGCTCGAACTCCGGGTGTGCGACGCGACGCCGGTGGTCGACGACGCCGTGCTCATCGCCGGGCTCTTCCGCGCCGCCGTGCGCAAGGCCGAGAAGTCGATCGTGTCCGGCGCCGAGTGGCACCCGCGCAGCGAACCCCTGCACCGTGCGGCGATGTGGCAGGCCGCCCGCTCCGGGTTGAGCGGCGAACTCGTCGGACTCGGGCAGCACCCGGAACGCCTGCCCGCCGAGGTCGCGGTGCGCCAACTCGTGTCACGCCTGCGCCCGGAGCTCGAGGAGCTCGGCGACTGGGGCACGGTGGCGGACCTGCTCGAGGACACCCTGGCCCGGGGCAACTCGACCGATCGGCAGCGCACCGCGTACGCCGAGCGCGGGGAGCTCGACGACGTCGTCGCCCTGGTGGTCGAGGACACCGCCGGTACCCCCTCCGGCCGGAACGAGGACCCGGCGGTCGCGATCCACGGGTACCGCGTGCGTGCCGGCGACGAGGCGGTGGGCCCGGGTGCACGCCCGCGTCCGGCGTTCCGCGACCTGGCGGCGTTCTTCAGCGGGTGGGACGCCGAGGCGACGATCGAGCGCTGCGCTGCCCGCGACGTGTGGACGCGCGAGCACCACGTCGGCTTCGTGGTCGACGGCGGGGCGCAGGAGTTCGGCTGCGACCTGGTGCCACGGACGATCAGCGCGTACGAGTGGGCGCAGCTCGAGCGGGGCCTCGGGCAACGGGCCCGGGCGATCGAGCTGTTCCTGCGGGACGCGTACGGCGAGCGGCGGATCGTCGCGGACGGCGTGCTGGACGCGGACCACTTCGTGGGTGCGAAGGGCTGGGACCCGGACGCCACCAGGCTGCCGGCGGCCGCCGTCCGTGCGCCGGTGCTCGGGTTCGACCTGGTGCGCAACGAGTTCGGCGGGTGGCGGGTGCTCGAGGACAACGTCCGCTCGCCGTCGGGCGTCGCGTACGGCATCGCCCTGCGCGAGCTCATGGACGACGTCGTACCGGACGCCCCGCGGCCGGCGCACCTGCGCGACCCGCACGGCGTGACCGACCGCTTGCGTCGGACCCTCTGCGCGAACACGACCGCGGTGACCGGTGCCACCGATCCGGTGATGGCGCTGGTCAGCGACGGCCCCGCCGCCGGCGCCTGGTTCGAGCACCGCAGGCTGGCCGACGGAGCCGGGCTGCGCCTGGTGGCCGGGTCCGACCTGGACGTCCGTGACGGACGCGTGGTCGACGTGACCACCGGCGACGTGCTCGACGGGCTGTACCTGCGGATCGACCGCGACGTCAGCGCGCTGACGGCGGAGCACGCGCCCGACCTCGGTGCCCGGATCCTCGACGCCGCCGAGGCGGGCCGCGTGTACCTGGCCAACGCGCCGGGGAACGCGCTGGTCGACGACAAGGCGATGTACGTCACCGTGCCGGACCTGATCTGGTACTACCTGGACGAGAAACCCCTGCTCGACTCGGTACCGACCTACCGCACGAGCATCGAGGCCGAGCGGCTGTCGGTCCTCGACCGCGTCGGCGAACTCGTGACGAAGCCGGTCGACGGCGAGGGCGGCCGCGGGGTCCTGATCGGGCCGAGCGCGAGTGCACCCGAGGTCGCCGAGCGCCGGCGGGAGATCGCCGCGGACCCGGCCGGCTGGGTGGGACAAGAGGTGGTGCAGCTGTCCTCGCACCCGACGATCGGACCGAACGGGCTCGACCCGCGGCACGTGGACCTGCGGGCCTTCGTGTACGCGACGGGCACCGGGCCGGACGACGTGCACCTGGCGGACGTCGCGCTCACCCGCGTCGCGCCCGAGGGCAGCATGGTCGTCAACTCGTCGCAGGGGGGTGGCGCGAAGGACACCTGGATCGTGGGTGCAGCCCCGACCGGAGCCGTGCCGACCGGCACCGCCCCGACCGGAGCGGCACCGACCGGAGGAGAACGCTGATGTGTGGACTCGCGGGTGAGATCCGGTTCGACGGCCGAGCGCCGGACGTCGGGGCGGTCGCCCGGATGACCGGCTGCATGACGCACCGCGGCCCCGACGGCGACGGACTGTGGGCTCGCGGACCGGTGGCGCTCGGGCACCGCCGACTGTCCATCGTCGACCTGTCCACCGCCGGTGCGCAGCCGATGGTGCTGGCCGAGGCGGGGCTGACGATCGCCTACAACGGGATGGTCTACAACTACCGGCAGCTCCGCGACGAGCTGCACGGCAAGGGCCACCGGTTCGCGTCGACGTCGGACACCGAGGTCATCGCCCTGGCGTACGCCGAGTGGGGCACCGCGTTCGTCGACCACCTGATCGGGATGTTCGCGATCGCGATCTGGGAGCACGGCAGCGGTCGGCTGGTCCTGGCCCGCGACCGGCTCGGCATCAAGCCGCTCTACGTCGCTCCGGTCCCGGGCGGGCTGCGGTTCGCTTCGTCCCTGCCCGCGATCCTGGCCGGCGACGCCGGCAGCGGCGGCACGAGCGCCGGTGGCATCGACACGTCCATCGACCCCGTCGCCTTCGCCTCGTACATGAGCTTCCACTCCATCGTCCCCGCTCCCCGCACGATCCTGGCCGGCGTCGGCAAGCTCCCGCCCGCGACCGTCCGGGTGATCGAGCCCGACGGCACCGCGCACGACACCGTCTACTGGGAGCCCCGTTTCGAGCGCGACCCCGCCAGGGCCGGCTGGTCCGAGCGGGACTGGGAGCAGGCGTTCATCGGCTCGCTCCGCACCGCCGTCGAGCGCCGGATGGTCGCCGACGTCCCGGTCGGGGTGCTGCTCTCCGGCGGGATCGACTCCTCGCTCGTGGTCGGGCTGCTCGCCGAGGCCGGGCAGCAGGACCTCGCCACGTTCAGCATCGGGTTCGAGGCGGCGGGTGGTGAATCCGGCGACGAGTTCGAGTACTCCGACCAGGTCGCTGCGCACTTCGGCACCGACCACCACCGCATCCACATCCCCTCGTCGCGGCTGCTCGACGGCATCGACGGTGCGGTCGCCGCCATGAGCGAGCCGATGGTCAGCCACGACTGCGTCGCCTTCTACCTGCTGTCGCAGGAGGTCTCGCAGCACGTCAAGGTGGTGCAGTCCGGCCAGGGCGCCGACGAAGTGCTCGCCGGCTACGACTGGTACCCGCCACTCGCCGACGTGCCGCGTGACCAGGCCGCCGAGGCCTACCGCTCCGTGTTCATGGACCGCCGGTGGCCGGCGCTGCAGGGTCTGCTCGGGGATCGTTGGAAGAGCGACGACGACACCCCGTCGGCGTTCGTGGACCGCCAGTTCGCACGGCCGGGAGCAGAGACCAGCGTCGACGCCGCGCTCCGCAGCGACACCACGATCATGCTCGTCGACGACCCCGTGAAGCGGGTTGACAACATGACGATGGCGTGGGGGCTCGAGGCCCGCGTGCCGTTCCTGGACCACGAGTTCGTCGAGCTCGCCGCCGCGATCCCACCGTCGATGAAGCTCACCGACGGCGGCAAGGGCGTGATGAAGCGCGCCTCGCGCGGGGTCGTGCCCGACGCCGTCATCGACCGCAGCAAGGGCTCGTTCCCGGTCCCCGCCATCCGGCAGCTCGAGGGCCCGTACCTGGAGCGCGTCCGCGATGCGCTGCACGCACCGGAGGCCCGGGAACGCGGGCTCTTCGACCCCGCAGCCGTCGAGCGGATGCTGCAGGACCCGAACAGCACCAGGACCGCGATCGGCGCCAACGCGCTCTGGCAGCTCGGCCTGATCGAGATGTGGCTGCAGCAGCAGGGGGTGCGGTGATGCGGCCGGGAGGCGCGACATCCGTGTCGACGTCGGACCCGGTCGCGCCGTCGGTAACTGCCGAGGCCGCGGCCGACCTGGGTGCGCGGCTCACCGCCGCCTGGGGGTCGTGGGGACCGACCATGACCCGGAACGCCCGGCGGGTGGCGTTCGTGAGCGACCGGCACGGCACCCCCGAGGTCTTCGTGCAGGACGTCGTCGTCGACGGCGAGCTGCCGGAACCCGTGCGGATCGCGCTGTCCGACGACCCGGTGATCCGGGTGTCGTGGTCGTCCGACGGCGAGTGGCTCGCCGTCGCCCTGGCCACCGACGGCGGCGTGAAGCAACAGGTCTGGGTGGTGCGGCCGGACGGCACCGACGCCGCGCAGATCGCCGGCTCGCGGTACCAGCACGCCGAACTCGGGCCGTGGAGCCGCAGTGGCCACCGGGTCGTCATCACCCTGCCCTCGACCGAGCCCGAGCAGCCGGCCCGGGCGTACCTGGTCGACCCCGTCACCGGTGACCGCGACGACCTGGCGGTCGGGGAACTCATCCACATCCTCGACCTGTCGGTGGAGGAACGGCTCGTCGTGCTGAGCGACGGGCAGCGCGGCCAGGAGTTCGTCGTGGTCGTCGACCGGTTGACCGACGAGAGCCACGCGCTGTTCGCCGACGACCCCGACGGGTCCGCCGAGATCGCGTTCCTGCGGCCCTCGCCCGCGAGCGAGACCAGTCCGCTCGTCGCCTACGTCGCCACCGAGGCCGGGCTGCCCCGCCGCGGGCTCGTCGCCCAGCCGGTCGGTCCGCACGGCTGGCGCGGCACACCCCGGCGGATCGCCGAGCGCGACGATGCCGAGCTCGAGTACCTGGACGCCGACGACGCCGGACGAACCCTGCTGCTCGTCTGGAACGTCGACGGTCGCAGTGAACTCGACCTCATCAACACCCACGACGCCTCGCGCACCCCCGTGCCGGACCTGCCCGGGTACGTCGTCACCGATCCCGTGCTCAGTCGCGACGGGCGGAGCGTGCTGCTCGCCGTCGAGGGACCGACCCGGCCGCGCGAACTGTGGCGGCTCGACACGAACGCGCTGACCTGGAGCCGGGTCACCGACGTGCCCGCGCTGCCGGACGTGCAGCTGGTCGAGCCGACGCTCGAGCGGTTCGCCGCCCGTGACGGGCTGGAGCTGACCGGGTGGCTGTACCGGGCGGTGGAGCCGACCGCGTCGGCGGCGGGCGCCGACCCTGTTGCTGGTGCCGTGCCTCCCGGCCCGCGCGCAGCGCTCGTCCACCTGCACGGGGGACCGGAGTCGCAGGAGCGCCCCACGTTCTCCCCGCAGCACCAGGCGCTCGCCGCCGCCGGGGTGACCGTGTTCGCACCGAACATCCGGGGGTCCTCCGGGTACGGGCACGAGTTCGTGCACGCCGACGACCTGGCGCTGCGGTGGAACGCGCTCGCCGACGTCGTGGACTGCGCACGGTTCCTGGTGACGAACGGGCACGCCGAGCGGTCCCGGGTCGCCGTCGAGGGCCGCTCCTACGGCGGGTACGCGACCCTCGCGTCGTTGGCGTTCACGCCGGACGTGTTCGCGGCCGGGGTCGCGGTGTGCGGGATGAGCGACTTCGCGACCTTCTACCGTGACACCGAACCGTGGATCGCGGCCGCTGCCGCCACCAAGTACGGCCACCCCGTCGAGGACGAAGCCCTGCTCGCGGCACTGTCGCCGATGCGTGCGATCGACGACGTGACGGCGCCGCTGCTCGTCGTGCACGGCGAACTCGACACGAACGTGCCGATCGGTGAGGCGCACCAGGTCGTCGCGGCGCTGCGGGAGCGGTCGCACGACGTGGAGTACCTGGAGCTCGAGGGTGAGGGGCACGAGTACCGGCGGGCGTCGTCGCGGGCGGTGCTCGTGCGGCGGATGGTGGAGTTCGTGGCGTCGCGCCTGGGGTAGGCGGGGCGCGCCGGTGCTCGGTCTGGTGCTCGGTCTGGTGCGAGGTTCCGTACTCCGTGCGGTGCACGCGCCCTCGCACCATGTACGGAACCTCGCACGGGCCGCGGACCCCCTCGCCGCGGGCGGAGAATGGTGGGATGACGACGACTGATCTGACGCGACCCGGAGAGGTCCTCGTGGCCTGGCGACGAAGGTCAGCTACATCCGGTCCAGGCCTGCCACCGCGACGACTGTTGGCCAATCCTCACCGTCGAACTG
>NZ_JADKRV010000017.1 GCF_015351025.1 Curtobacterium sp. VKM Ac-1376
ACTCCTGCTGAGGTCTTCGCCGACCAACTACGCTCGAGCCAACAGACCACTGTTGCGACGACCGGTTGAATACGGCCCCAACTGCTCACCGATCCGACGCAACGCGCCAGCTCTGGTGCTCGGACCGCGGCGTGCTTCCACTGCGAGCCGGACCGATCGCTCCCGAAGCTCCTCCGGGTACTTCCTCGGTGCTCCCATGACTCTCATCCTCCCGTGGATTGAGAGCCTCCATCAGACTCGGGGCGGAACACACGGCGTTCAGCCGGTTCGACGCGGTCTCATCGCGATCAACCGTGGTCGAACGTGAACCAACTACTCCGCGTTTTCCGCCGGCCATGGGTGTTCGTCACGATACAAGCTGGCGTTCACGTCACGAGCGATGCGAGCTGCACGTCGAGAATGTGCTCGCGGCGGGCGGGTGAGGACGCTTGGCCGCGCGTCCACGCGAAACCGGCGGCGAGGAGGAACAGGTCTGCGCCGTCCAGGTCCGATCGAGCGACTCCGGCCTGCTGTGCACGCGCGAGCAAGTGGGCGCCCGACGCCCTCATCTCGACGCACGCCGCATGCAGTGCCGAATCAGGGTTCTCGATCGCAGCCGCCATGACCTCGACGACGCCGCCGTAGACGTCTGCAGATTCGACGAACTGCCGCAACCAGATGAGAAGCGCGGCGCGGGGATCCGCAGCCGTCATCAAGGCCTGCCCCTGCGTGGCTAGTTCCGTGAAGCCGTTGCGCAGCAGCACCTCCAGCAAGGCATCCCGGGTCGGGAAGTTCCGGAGCAGCGTCGCTAGGCCGACGTCGGCGCGACGGGCGATGACGCGGAGGGATGCGTCGGCGCCCTGGTCGGCGAAGACGGCGGCGGCCGCCTCCAGGAGGGCGTCGTGGTTCTTGCGGGCATCCGCTCGCATCAGGTCACCTCATTTGCTATTCGGACCACTGCTCCATATATTCGGACCACTGGTCCACTTCGCCAGTGTAGACGACCACAGGAGAGCCCGATGACCGAGCCAATGATGCATGCAGTCCAGATCCACAGCGCGGGCGGGCCGGAGGTCCTGCGATACGAGCAGGTGACTCGGCCGGAGCTGCAGCCGGGCGAGGTCCTCGTCCGGGTCCACGCGATCGGGCTCAACCCGCCGGACTGGTACGTGCGGGAGGGCATGACGAATGTGCCGGAGGAATGGCGGCCCGTGTTCTCCTATCCTCTGATACTGGGCTCGGACATCTCCGGCGTGATCGACGCGGTCGCGCCTGATGTCACGGACTTCGAGCCTGGAGATGAGGTCTTCGGCCTGATCCGCTTCCCGGACAGCCTTGCGAACGCCTACGCGGAGTTCGTCGCGGCACCGGCGACCGATCTGGCGCGGAAGCCCGCGAGCATCGATCACGTCCACGCGGCCGCCGCACCGATGGCGGGGCTGACGGCCTGGCAGTTCCTCATCGAGCGCGGCCACGACACGGTGCCGCCGTTCCAGGCGGAGCTGCATCATCCGGTGCCTTTGCACGAGGGGACCCGGGTGATGATTAACGGTGCCGCCGGCGGGGTGGGGCACATCGCTGTCCAGCTGGCCAAGTGGAAGGGCGCTCACGTCCTCGCGGTCGCGTCGGGAGCGCATCGATCCTTCCTCGAGCAGCTCGGGGCGGACGAGGTCCTCGACTACACCGTCACTTCCCCCGAGGACTCGGGCGAGGTGTTCGACCTCGTCCTTGACAGCGTCGGCGGGGCGGATACGGGCCGGTTCATCGCGAACGTCACGCGTGGTGGTGCGCTCTTCCCGGTCTTTTTCGGGCCAGTGGACCCCGAGCGGGCCGCGGCGGAGGGCGTCTACGTGTCGAGCACGCAGGTGCGAGCGAGCGGGGCTCAACTCGCCGAGCTCGCCGAGCTCCTCGACACGGGGACCGTTCGAGTCGCTATCGACAGCACCTACCCGCTGGCCGACGCGCAACTTGCGCACGAGCGGGCCGCCGAAGGCCACCTCCAGGGCAAGATCGTCCTCACCGTCGCATGAGCTCTACGACACACGAGATCCAGCAGGTCATTGCGCGATACGGCTCGACGCTCGACGCGCACGACCACGACGCCCTCGCCGGGTTGCATCGTGTCGAAGCAGAGTGGACGTTCGCGATCGGGTCCCAAGTCGTCATCGGCCCACTCCGCGGACGAGACGCCATCATCGACTTCGTTTCCAGACCCCCGGACGGCCCACCGGTCCAGCAGCGTCACGTGCTGACGAACATCAGCATCTCGGGCACCTCGAACGAGACAACCCGGGCGACCGCCTACCTGACCCTGATCGCCGCCCATGACGCCGCGCCTGTCATCGTCGCCACGGGCACGGCCACCTTCGTGCTCAGGGTGACCGAGGGGATGTGGAGCATCGAAACACTCCTCATCTCCTTCGACAATTCACCGCTCCCACACTGACCGCACGGGAGCGCGCGAGCGACCCGTCGCGCTCCCGGGTAGGTCCTTGACAACGGTAGAGAAACCATCGCTGTTGGGACTCCAGCCCCGCCGGTCGCGACACCAGCAACAGTCGTCGCTGGGTTGCAGGCCAATTCACTCACGGCACCGGCCGCGTATCCGGCCAGGGACCCTCACCAGAGCACCGTTAGTTGCGTAAAGCAACGCCCCGAGGTTGAACAGGAGGTGAAGGGCATTCGCGCCGTAGGGAGGGTTGGCCATCGCCGGCGTATACGTGCGGTTGCGGTTGCGGTTGGGGCCGACGGGTGCGTCGAGGGTGTCGCGTTCGACCCAGCTGCCGGTGACGTAGCTCCAACCGGTACAAGCGTGCCTTACCCGTGCAGCCGAGGCGCCTTAGATAAAGCAGAAGCCTGGGAGAGGAAACGGGCAATTGAGCCATGGAACATCTCGGGTTCGCGGTTCAGCTCCATACCGTGCGGGCAGGGTGCGATCTCCACGAGGGTGGCCGTAGCGCCGGGCTTGGCAGCGAAGCGTTTGGACACCTCGAGAGGGACGTCGCGGTCGCCGGAGCTGTGGAGAAGGAGGGTCGGCAGCCCAGGTGGCGGGGTCGGGCGCATCCAGCGCATGGGGATGGCTTTCCGGAGGCCGGCGAAGCGGGCGAGACCCGGGATCGTGAGAGTGAGGGCGCCCAGGGACCCAAGGAACCCCGGGAAGCCTGCCTTGGATGCGCCGGCACGCAGGGCGGCGAACCAGTCGAGTGCTGGGCAGACCAGGATCATGGCGTCGATCCGGTTGCGGAGGGTGGAGCGCGCGGCCGCGTGGAGAGCGATCGTCGCGCCCATTGACCATCCGACGAGCACCAGGCGCTCGGCTCCGTGGTCGACAGCGTGGCGCATCGCCGCGTCCAGGTCGTGCCACTCGTCTGTGCCGAACGTCGCGGGCAGGCCGCGGCCGTCTTCGATGTCGCCGCGGTATCCGATGACGAGGGAGCTCATGCCGGCGGAGAGGGTGTCGGGTACTGCGCGGAGGATGGCTTGCCGGCCCGAGTGGATCCCGTGCACGTGGATGGCCCAGGTGGTGGCGCCGTCGACGGGGAAGTACCACGCCTTCCGGGTGTCGCCGTCGGCGGTGATCGCAACCTCCTCAAAGGAGGACGACACGGCTGCTGGTGTGTCGAGGAGGTATCCGCTCCAGACGAGCGTGTCCTTCGCTGCCGGGACGATCGCGGGTTCGCCCAGGATGGTCCGGCGGACGTGACGGCCGTCGTCGTCGAGCACCTCCCCGACAAGGACGCTGTGCTGGCCGTCGTGGAAGTACACGCGGTACTCACCAGGGCACCGAGTCTGCTCGTCCGATGGGACGGTGATGCTGGCGGAGTCGACGGCGACGACGGTGACGGTTCGCTTCGGCCGCGGGTGAATTGCCTTCTTCGCGACCACCACGCCCGCTGCAGTCGCCGCCGCGATGACCGTCAGGGTCGCCGCCCCTGCTGCTACACCGATAACGCCCATGCCGTAACTCCCTTCGCGAGCCGTTCGTCGACGCGCTGTAAGTAGCGCTGCTCTTGTTCTGTGACCTCGAGGCGGCCGGCGACGATCTTGTCGCGGAGCTCGATGTACCGCTGCGCTGCGACAACCTCAGCGCTGCCCCGGAGGCGCAACGACAGCCTGCCGGCGCTCTGGTCGCGGGCTGACATGACGAGCAAGCGGAGCGAGATTAGGCGCCACCCGAGGACAGTGATGAGCCGGCGTAGGGTCCGCCATCCGTGTGCGACACCGATGGCGACGATGCCGGGGTAGAAGAGGCTGTTGAACACGACGAGCATCGCCCGCGAGAAGGGGGTTTGCTGTCCGTCGATGAACACTCTGGTGACGTCGACGAGCTCGGCGATGATCGCGAGTACCACGAGCGCAAAGCCGATGATGAACAGGATGTTCACACCGCGCGGCTGGGGCAGAAGCACGCCGATGGAGTCGGCGGCGAACCAGCCCATCGCAACCATGTAGATGACGATGTGCGCCCACGTGGCCGGGTACTGCAGGTGCTCGTGGATGTAGGTCGTCGGTTCCCCGTTGTGATCGGGGATCGCGATGAAGGTGGCCGTCTCCGCGATGAGCACGGTGATCAGGATGGGCAGGCGCGATCGGGCTTCCGAGCCAGCGTGAGCGCGTGTGGCGTCCCGCAGGAACCAGAACGCTGCCGTCGCTGCGAGTACCTGGATCAAGTCGATCGCGTTGACGTCGCCCAAGAGCGCATCGATGTGCTCGACGGGCCAGACGACGCCCACCGTGGCGATCCCGACGACGGCCAGGGCTGCGGCGAGGAACGCCGGACGTCGCGCTGCGCTACCGATCGCATTGACGCGGAGGAGCAGGAGTCCAACGGCAGCCCAGAACGCAGCTGGGATCACGCGAAGGCTTCCTCGCTTGCAGACAGCGTGGACTTCTGGAGGCGTTCGAGCAGGAGCATCGCTCCGCGCTCCGCCACGATCTCCTCGACGTCGACAGCGTCAGCGTCCTCGAGGGAGGTCCGCACCGGAACGCGTGCCCGCGCCGCGGTGATCTCCGCGGTCACGCCGGCATAGCCCCGCTCCATCACCTCGACAGGCACGTGGCACCCTCCGTGTCCGGCGGCAATGTGCATGAACTCGTGCAGGATCACGAACAGCTGGTAGAGGCGGGGATCGTCAGGGTGGAAGTACACCCGTCCGGCGTCTGCGGTGTCGAGGTACAGACCCGTCACACTCGCGGGGTGGTCACGCGGAGGGAGCGAGTTCAGCGGATCGATGATGAGCGGCTTGCCGAGCCAGGTCGACACGGCCGTTCGCAGCGTCTCGAACGTGAGTGGGCCGGCGGGCAGGGACAGCCTGGCGATAGCGTCCTCAGCAAGCTGGGTGGTAAGTCGTTGCGTCCGGATCTTCTTCATTCAGTACCTCCTCGCTCGTTCGGCGCCGCGGCGCGGATCGCTTCGGCGATCGCCAGGAGCTCGGCCGGAGATGCTGCGTTGACCGAGCGCGCTGCGATCCCCACACCAGTCTCTGCCAAGGCGATTTCCACTTCCAGCCGTGCGTCGACGAGATCGACGACGCCGGGGAGTGCGCTACGCAGCAGGTACTCCGATGGCACATCGAAGAAGTCCGCGATTGCACGCAGGTCATCACTGGTCACGTCTGTCGGCTCTCCGGCGAGCAGACGGTCCCAGTCGGCGCCGGCCAGGAGACGTCCTCGCTTCGCGAGTGCGGCACGCACAGCGCCGTCGACAGGGGGAGCGGGTGTGCGGGCGACGTGCAGAGCGACGAGCTTTCGAAGCCGGTAACCGAGGAGCGCAGGTTTCAGACGTTCGTCCTTCGGAGCGTGCAGCCGCTCCATCTCGGTGATAGCCGGTTCGAGAAGCTCGCCGACCGACACACCGAGCGCTTCGGCGAGCGTCTGCACGTCGTTCGTGTTGAAGGAGGTCTCGCCGCGGGTGCGCTTGTAGTAGTAGCCGCGGCTGAATCCAGCCTGCGCGATGAGGGCCGGAGTCGTGATGCCTCGGCGGATGCGGAGGTCGTCGACCGCGTCAACGAATGCCCTCGAGAACTCGTTCGGTTCACCGCTGCCCTGTCTACCCACGCGACGACCCTATTGGCGTACTGGGGGAACGTGCTACGCCTGACTTAGAGCATTCCGTCAACCGCGTAGCTCTAAATAGGGCATACTGCGAGGAGCGTTCTTTTACCCCCCGTTGGAGGCACACGATGGCGAACCTCGCCGCAGCAAGCTCGGACTGGTCCGATCCTTCGCTGACCCCCGGTGGCGACAGCGCTCGAACCTGCCCGCAATGCGGGAGCGCGAAACTCGGGACCAGGTACTGCACCGAGTGCACAGCGGAGCTCGTCCCACCGGTCGCCGTGACGCACGCGTTCGGCCCGATGTGGGCAGTTGACGGCGACGTGCTCACCGTTGCACCGGGGGAGGACGTCCGACGAACCCTTCTCGACGCTGTCGCTCAGATGGTGAACGCGACGGCGCCCGTACGCGTCGTCGTGACTGACGGTCAGCTAGTGACCAAGGTGGTCCTCCGGCTCGACGGCAGCTCCGTCGCCGAGGGCGCTGACGCAGGCTCCTGGGCTGGCCCCGGCCGGACAGACCTCCCGCCGGCAGTCGCCGCGCAGCAAACGTCGATCGTGGGCGTGCACCCCGGCGCCGGTGTGAGCACCTGGGCGCAGCTGCTCGACCTGCCCGAAGCGCAGCTCACGAACGAGCTGCAGGGCCCGGTCGTGCTGGTCTGCCGGTCGACACCCGCTGGCATCGACGCGACCAAGGCCGCGATCCACTCGCTCGGTCCGGCCGCGGTCGACGCGGTTCTCGTCGTTGCCGATGCTCCCGGCAAGCCGGTCCCGGCCGCCGCGCGTGAGCAGCGCGTGCTCGCGGGCGCCGTACGGGTCGTGCCGGTGCCGTGGCTTCCACGCCTCCGGGCGGTGGCAGAAATCTCCCCTGCGTTGGCCGGGCAGCTCGCCCGTCCCGTGCAACGGGTCACCAAGGCGCTCCTGGGGGCGCAGTCAATCAAGGAGAAGGCCGAATGATCAGCAACGCCATCTACGCCGTCGTCGCGAAGTCACCGCGCGCTTTCGACGCCACCAACCGCGCCGGCATGGTCGTCGCGCAGGCCTACTGCCTGCCGGGGAAGGCGCAGGACGCCCTCGACACCGCCACCCTCTGGACCCGCATCGCCGCGATCGCCCTCGGCATCATCGCGCTCATCATCCTCGGCATCGGCATGTTCTTCTCCGGCCGCCGCCACGACGGTGGCGAGACCCTCAAGGGTCTCGGCTGGTGGATCGGCGGCGCAGCCCTGATCGGCGCGGCCTCGGGGGTGGCATCGATCTTCCTCGGGTCCGTGTCGGCGAACTGCAAGACGATCCCCAGCGCGTAACCGACACCAACCCCGGGAGGCCGTCATGGCACCGTCCAATCGCTACACCAACCGTCGAGGCTTCGGCGCAGCGCTCAAGCGTGGCTGGAACTCCAAGCCCGCCGGGATCGCCGCGGTCATGGTTCTCGTCCTGGTCATCATCGTCGTGCTGATCTCCACCCTGCTCGGCGTATTCGCTCCCGCGAACACCGGCGACCAGGGGACCGCGAGCAAGCCTGCTCCGACCTCGAGCACGTCGGCGGCCGCGGACGGTCCGTGCAACGTGAAGGTCACCGACACATCGTCGACGCCGAAGGTCCCGTCCGACCTCACCTGGAAGACCGGGCAGGAGGGGCTTACGTGGCCGGTATCCAAGTCCGTCGGTCCCACGAAGACCGTCGACGGGTTCGATGCCTGCTTCGCTCGTTCGCCGCTCGGAGCGGCACTCGCGGCAACAACCGCGATCTACGACCAGTACGGCACGCACTCCGCGGCGGACTCGCTGGACTTCTACATCGCCGATTCCGCTGGCAAGAAGAAGAGCCTCGAGGTCGCACCGCAGCAGTCGGATCCCCAACAGATGCGCTCCTCGGGGATGAACCCGGCTGGCTTCTCCATTGACGCGTTCGCGAAGGACCGGGTTGAGCTGACGCTCGTGTACTCGTACCCGAGCTCGTCGACGGGCTACTACGGCATGCCGATGACGATCGTCTGGGTCGACGACGACTGGAAGATCGCCGTCCTCGACAACGGGGCCACCTCGAACACCGGCACAACGCCGAGCGACGGGGACTTCATCAAATGGACGGGGACGAAATCGTGAACCCAGGAGACACCGCCCTCTGCATCGCGAGCCCGGCGCTCTGCGCGGTCAAGCAAGGTGTGGGAGCCGCAGCATCGTCAGCCGCATCGAACGGTTTCAAGCAGGCCGCCGAGACGATGTTCGCTGCGTACGACGACATCATGAAGCAGTTCCTGACCAGCTGGGTCGGGGCGAGCTTCAAGGTGGATCTCGACAACAAGGCCACGTCCTGGTTCCAGGACACCACACTGCCGATCACGATCGTGCTGCTCACGTTGGGCCTGGTCGTCGCCGGCGCGCGGGTGATGTACTCCCACCGCGGCGAGCCGTTCCAAGAGGCGATGGCGGCACTCGGGAAGGCCGTGGCTGTCATCACCCTCGGCACCGCGGCAATCCAGATCTTCGTCTGGGGCGGGGATGCGTACGGGCAGTGGATCCTCAAGGTTTCCGGGACAACGGCCACCGCTGGCTACGTCGATGCAGCGTTCGCGACGTCGTCACCGGGGTTGGCGCTGATCTTCGGCCTGCTGGGCGTGCTCGCGGTCGGGATCCAGTGGGTTATCATGTTCGTCCGGCAGGCGCTGATGCTGCTGCTAAACGCGTTCTGGCAGGTCAGCGCCGCGTACGCGGTGCTCCGACGGGGTGAGCAGGCTTTCGAGAAGATCACTGCCTGGATCATCGCGTTCATCATCTACAGCCCCCTCGCCGCATCGATCTACGCATTCGCCTGGCGGTTGAAGAACGGCCAGGACGGTGCCGGCGGTGTCATCTACGGGCTCATGCTGATCGGCCTCGCCGTGATCGCACTCCCGGCGATCATGCGCCTGCTCGTCCCGGCATCGGGCGCGCTCGGATCCGCGATCGGCGGGGCGATGGCGATGGGTGTCGCCGCGGGCGTGGTCCAGGCAGGTGTCGCCGTCGGCGCGGCCGTCGCCACGGGCGGCGCATCCGCGGGCGCATCGGGTGCCGGCGCAGCCGGCGCAGGTGCGGGCGCAGGTGCCGGTAGCGGTGCTGCTGGCGGTGTCGCGGGAGGCGGCGAAGTTGCCGCCTCCGGTGGCGGCGGAGGCGCCGGCGGTAGTGACTCGAGCCCGGTCGCGGGTGGGGGCAACAGCGATGCCGGGTCCTCCGGTGGTGATGGTGCCGGCGGGATGGTCGGTGACGGCGGTGCCACCGGCGCACCAGCAGACAGCGGCAACAGTGCCGGCGGCGCGACTACCAGCAGCGGCGCCGGGAGCGGTAGCGGCGGTCCCGATGGTGGGTCGGTTGTGGGCGGAGCGTCGCCGGACTCGGGCCAGTCGGCCGGGTCGAAGGCTTCATTGGCGGCCACTCAGGTCGTCGCGAGTGGCGCGGGCGATGCACCGGCCACGGCGGAAGGAATGATCAGTGAGTGAGACAGCGCAGAAGGAACGCATCCGGTTCGGGAACTGGTTGCCGTCCACGAAGGGCACCCTCGGCGGGCTGACATTCTTCGGCTGGGCGATGCTGCTCGGCGGCGTAATGGTCGGTGTTGTCTGCGTCAGCGTCGCCTGGTGGGCCGGGGCGATCCTCGCCCCGCTCGCGGGCATCGCCCTGAACGCTGTGTTCATCGTCCGGTGGGGCGACCCGACCTCGGGCCGCACCGCCGCGGCGACGCTGTGGGACCGGCACGTGAACGCCAAGCGCGATCGCGCCGGCACGAACAGGTACAAGACGGGCCTGTTCACGAAGTTGCCCCCCGAGTCGCTGACGGCGCTACCCGGGATGCTGGCCGACCTCGACGAGATCACCGGCGCCGACGGGGAGGGGGAGGAGTACGTGCTCCTGCACCACCGGAAGAACTCCCGGAAGCCGCTGCTCTCCGCGACGTTCTCTTGCCACCCCGATGGCACCGCGCTGCTGCCGCAGGACAGCATCGACTCGCAGGTGTCCTCGTTCGGCGGGTGGATCGCGTCCCTGTCGCAGGACACCGCGATCGAGGGCGCCGTGATCGTGGTCGATTCCGCGCAGGAGTCCATCGAACCGCTCGTGCAGAAGATCGACAACGAGGTCTCCCCGAACGCACCGGAAGCCGCGCAACGCCAGCTCCGCGAGGGCGCACGGGCACTGTCAGGCACGTACGCGGACGTGGAGGTGTTCGCCTCCGTGGTGTGGAACGTGAACAAGCTCGCCGACGACGTCGAGGAAGCAGCAGCCGATATCGCAGCGAAGCTGCCCTACCACCGGGAAGGGCTCGCCGAAGCAGGCGCCGGCTCACCGGTCGTGGCCACCAGCAGTGAGCTCGCCCGCGCGGTGCGGGTGGCGTACCTACCGGAGCGGGCCCGTGAGTACGGCTCCGACGAGCTCACCGGCAACCCGTTCCACATGCGGGTCACCCAGGCGGGCCCGGACGAGTTCGACGACAGCGCCCGGCGGATTTGCTACCACGACGGGGTCGCATCGATCACGGCGATGATGGTCGCCCCACCGCAGGCGCTGATCACCGAGGATCTGCTGAACCGGTTGTTCCGCCCGAACGGGAAGTTCCTCCGCAAGCGTGCCGCGGTGTTCTACGGCCCCGTGGACCCCGGCAAAGCGTTCAAGCTCGCGAAGAAGATGCGCGGCAACGCCAAACGCAACAGTCGGGGCGTCCGCGGGGAAGACAACGAGATCGAGAAGCGCCGGGAGACGCTGGCACAGAAGACCGAAGTCGACCTGATGACGGGGGCTGCGATGACAGCGTTCGCGATCGAGGTCACCGTCACCTTCGTCCCCACCAAGCGCAGCATCAACAACGCGATCAGCGAGCTGAAGCAGATCTTCAATGGCACGAACATCTCGTACCGGTTCATCGAAACCGACACCTCCGCAGCGTTCCACTCCACCCTCCCGATCGGCGTCCTGCCGTGGGAGTACGCCACCGCCATGCAGAGCGTCACCGATCGGACCGAATGATGCAGCACAACGAAGGTCCCAACCACTGCACCCTCGGCACACCCGATGTGCGCCACACGGTGCCGACACAGGAGATGCGCTCATGACTCGCGAATCGACGAAGACGCAGACGTTGACCCCGTCGGGGTTCTTCGGACCCGGTGGTGGCGGGTGGGAGCAGATCCCGCAGCCGCCACGGTGGTTCGCAACGAGCGTGCAGGTGTGCGGGATCTACCCGTTCGGTGCCGGCACGGGACGACCGATCAACGGTTCCCCGCTCGGCCGCGACATGCACACCCACTCAGCGGTCTGCACCGACCACGACGCCCTCTACCGGGCGAACGTGATCTCCTCCCCGTCAGCGATGCTGTTCGGGTTGAACGGGCTGGGTAAGTCCAGCACCGCGCAGACGCTCCTCGGTGGCCAGGTCGGCCGTGGCCTCACCCCGGCGGTGTTCGACCCGATCAAGGGTGAGCACGTGCCGTGGATCGAGGAGCTCGGCGGAACCGTGTTCTCGATGGGTCCCCGCGCCCGCCACCAACTGAACCTGCTGTCGCCCGGCCCCCTCGGCTACGCGGCCCGCCAGATCGGCGGACAGGTCGGCGAGGAACTGCTGATCCTGGCGCGGGCGAAGACGATCAACCTGGTGAAGCTGGTCGTCCGGATCAGCCGCGGCCGAGACGAACCGGTGAAGGACTTCGAGAAGACCGCGCTCGAGGCGCTGGTGGACACCATCCTGCGTGCCGCCGGCCCGAACGACGTGCCGGTGACCGCGGACCTGATCCGCGTCTTCGACCACCCGTCGGACCTGGTGCTGCAGCGGACCGGCACCACCACGGCGGACGAGTTCCACGTCGAGTACAAGCGGCTCGGACAGACCCTCCGGTCGCTGCTGACCGGGGAGATGGGGCAGATACTCTCCGGCACGAACTCGGTGGAGTTCACCCCCGGCAACCCGGGCGGGTTCTGCTTCGACACGTCCTCGATCCACGAGTCCGACACCGAACTGCTCTCCGCCGCGATGCTGTCGACCTGGTCGCTCGGCATGGACGCGATCGACGCGCACTGGGAGCTCGCGCAGCACGAGAAGCGCAAGCAGCAGGAAGCCGCCGACGAGGGCCAGCAGTACACGCCGGCGATCACCTGGGGCGGTTACACGACCCTGATGGACGAGTTTTGGTACCCGCTGCGGGCCTGTGAAGGGATGGTCGACCTCGTTGACTCCCTCTCCCGCACGAACCGCAGCGTCGGCACCGCGGAGCTGAAGATCACCCACTCGCCGAAGGACCTGCTCTCGCTGCCGAACGCGTACGACCGGGAGAAGGCCAAGGGCTTCATCGAACGCTCCGGCCTGCTGCTGCTGATGGGTCTCAGCCGCGATGACCTGCTCGAGCTGAGCAAGGCGCGGCCGTTGACGCCGAAGGAAATCAGCATGGTCGCCTCGTTCTCCCAGTCCAAGGACTGGATCGGCTCCCGCCGGCAGAAGGGCGCTAAGGGTGCCCCTCCCGGAGCCGGGAAGGTGCTGCTGAAGATCTCCGAGCGCGTCGGGATCCCGGTCAAGATGCTCCGCACCGCCACCCAGATGGCCGTCCACGACACCGACAACCGGTACCAGCAGTAACGACTGAAGAGACAGGACGACCGATCATGCCCAGCAGCACCGTGCACGTCGACTACACCCTCATCGCCGATCAGGGGACCCTGACAATCGGCGATGCCACCTTCACCGACGACACTGCCTACCCGGACGCGATGGACTGGCTCCGCGACGTCGCCGGGAACCTCGGCGCCGCCGTCGTCGTTCGTAGCCACGACCGCGCCACCGGACAGGACACCCTCTTCAGCATCGACGGCCACGGCGCGATCGCCCCCGTCACCGGCACCGTTGACGGCGGCCTCGACGACCCGCCGGCGGAGGCGTCGACGTCACCGTGGCTCTCCGCGGCCGCCGGGGACCGCGGCCAGGAAACCGCCGCAGCCCCTGTCGCCCTGCCCGTGTCGCCGCCGACCGTCGCGGTGGCTGATGAGGCCCACGTAACGCGTCGGGAGGCGCGGCAGTCGTTCCTCACGCAGGAGCAGGTGGAAGAGCCCGCAACGACCGGGTTCCGCGGGTTTCTCAGCGGTCTCGGGCTGCGCATGGCGCCGTCGGCTGCGGAGCGGCTGCACCGGGAGCAGGTGCACCTGGTCAGCCAGCACCACGTCGGCCCGCGCACGATCATGCTCGCCAACGGCAAGGGCGGGGCAGGAAAGACCCTCGCCACGGTGTGCCTGTCGACCGTCCTGACTCGGCACTCCGGTGCGGCGACCGTGGCATGGGACAACAACCAGACCCGTGGCACGCTCGGTTGGTCGACGGAGGCCGCCCGTCACGATGCGTCCGTGCTGGACCTGCTGCCGGAGATCGACCGGCTGTTGGGTACCGAGGCTCGGTCCGCGGACATGGCCGAGTACGTGCACCACCAGACCCGTGACCGGTACGACGTCCTGAAGTCCAAGCCCGACATCCTCGCGGCCGAGCAGCGGTTCGGCGCCGAGACGGTCGACCGGGTGCACAAGGTGCTGGCGAAGTTCTACCGCCTGGTGCTCATCGACTCCGGCAACGACGAGACCGACCCGATGTGGCTCGCGGGCCTGGACCGTACGGATCAGCTCGTCGTCCCGACGACCACCGACGACAAGTGGTGCGAGTCCGCAGCGCTCCTGCTCGAGCAGCTCGTCGACGCCGGCGGCCGCTACCGGGAGCTCGCCGAGAACGCCGTGGTGATCGTCGGCGTGGAGACCAGCGACGTGAAGCCCGAGAAGGTGACCGAGCAGGTGCGCCGCTTCAAGGGCGCCGGCCTCGGCCGCGATGTCCTGACGATCCCGTACGACGCGGGGCTGAAGGCGCGGATCATCAACTTCGACGCCCTGCAGGAGTCCACCAAGCTCGCCTGGCTCGCCGCCGGCGCCGCCGTCGCGAAGGGGCTGTAGTCCGATGACGTGGAAGCGGGTGCTCGCGGTCCTCGCGGTCGCGGTGGTCCTCGTCGCGGCCGTGGTCGTGGTGAAGGTCGTCTACGAGCTGCAGCACACGCACACCAACCGGGCGACGTCGTCGACGCCGATCCCGACGCGCTCGGCCGCGCCGACGTCGAAGGAGATCGCGTACGCCGTCGCGGACCGGTTCTGCCAGCCCGACAAGGCGAAGAACGCGTGGCAGCGCTCGCTCACCCCGTACCTGACGCCGGAGGTGTGGCAGCTGTACTCGGCCGTGCGACCGGGGAACGTGCTCTGCGCCGGCGTCCACGACGACGGGCAGCCGGTCGGGGATCAGCAGACGTCGACGGACCAGGCGTTCCAGTTCACGGCGTCGACGGGCGGCCCGGTCACGGTGACCCTGCACCGCGACACCAAGGCTGGTCCCTGGCTGGCGTCCTACATCAACGCGGGGAAGTGAGCGCGTGGGTAAGGGTGGGATGCTCGCGGTCGCCGCGCTCGCACCGATCATCGGCGTCGTCATGGTCGTCGTGCTGCTGTTCACGATCATCACCGGCGCCGGTGACGACGACCAGGCCGCGGCCGCCACCTGCGGTGCCGCCGGCACCGTGTCCGGCCCCGCCATGTCCGTGCAGAAGGGCACCCTGCCGGCGAAGGTCGGCCCGTACTCCGGTGATCAGGTGAAGAACGCCGCGGCGATCATCTCGATCGGCAAGGAGCGGGGCCTGACCCGGCACGCGCAGCAGACCGCACTCATGGCGGCGATGACGGAGTCCACCCTCAACAACCTCTCCGGCGGCGACCGCGACTCCGCCGGCCTGTTCCAGATGCGCCCTTCGATGGGGTGGGGCACCCTCGCGCAGGTCACTGACATCGACTACGCGATCAACCTGTTCTACGAGCGCCTGGTGAAGGTGCCCGGCTGGGACACCATGAGCCCCGGCGAGGCCGCGCAAGCGGTCGAGGGGTCCGCGTTCCCGGATGCGTACGCGACGAAGTCGGCGTACGCGGTCGAGATGTTGAACGCCCTCTCCGGCGTCACCGTCTCCACGGTCTCGCAGACCAACGAGGGCCCCAGCTGCACCGCCGGCGCAGGTGCCGCGGCCGGTGGTGGCGCCGGCGGGACGAAGAACGTCCTCGCCGCGGGTGAGCAGCCCGCGACCGGGCCGCACGCGGCGAAGATCAACCAGGTCATCGCGTTCGCGAAGGAGCAGCTGGGCGAGGACTACGTCCTCGGCGGCGCCGGCCCGAACGTGTGGGACTGCTCCGGGCTGACGAAGGTCGCCTACGCGCAGATCGGCATCAACATCGACGCTGGCCACTCCGCGACCACCCAGTGGCGCAACGGCGTCGCTCGAGGGCAGATGCACCCCCTGTCCGAAGCGCAGCCCGGCGACCTCATCTTCTGGGGCGGCAACGACGCCTGGCACGTCGGAATCAGCCTCGGCGGCGACATGATGATCGCCGCTCCGAAGCCCGGCGACGTCGTGAAGATCCAGAAGGTCTGGGGCACCCCAAACGACCAGGTCTGGCGCCCCGTCGACGGCCTCTAAACCACCGAGCGAACGAGCAGACGAAGGAGCACACGATGAGCGACGGACGACTGTACGAGAACGCACCTCGGCCCGTGTGGCGGCGCCGTGGGCTGGTCTTGGTGCGCAACGCCGGCGTGGGATTCGCCGGCGGGATCGCGCTGTGGATCCTCGCCCTGCTGGCTGCGAGCGGCCTCGCGTTCGTGACACCCAGCATGGGTTCCGGGGCCGCTGCAGGCGCGTGGCAGGCCGCGTGGACCCCGGCCGGGTTCCTGTTGGCCGGGGTCCTTACGGCGGGCCTCATGGCGATCGTGACGGTCACCGTCTGGTGGGCGATCGACCGGGACGGGGCGACGTCGTGACGGCCGTGCAGCCGCTCGTCGACGCGGCCGCGGTAATGCTCGAGGACCTCGCGTCCCTTGAGGCGGGGACGACGATCGTGTGGCGAGGCCACACGGCCCCGTACGGCGCCCCGTTCTCCGCGCTCGATCGGGAGACACCGCCGAACCTCCTCGCTCTCACCGGGACGGAGCACACCGTCGACCTACTGCAGTACCAGCCGGGCCACCGCTACCGCCTCGTCGCCGCACTGAACGAGGATGCCTGCAGTGTCGCCGTGATCCTCGACCAGCTCGCTGCGCTCGTCCCGGCGGAACCAGTGGCCCGGTTCGCCGGCGGCCCGGAACTCGACGGGCCGGGACTGCGGCAAGTGCCGGCGGTGGCGCTCTGGACCGGACGGACGTGGTGAGCATGGCCGGGATGAGCCGCACCATGTCCGGTGTCGCGGAGACGGTGCGCGACGTCGTCGACACCTACAAGGAGGCCCGCCGGGACCGGGACGCCACGATCGTGGCAGCCGTCGAGGTCCTGGGGCAGAAGGGCGCCGCGGAGGCATCGGGCCTGTCACGCCGCCGGGTCCGGCGGATCGTCGCCGAAGCCGAAGCAGCCGCCCGGCAAGGGGACCTCCGATGAGACGACGAGTGCAGCAGCAGCAGCTCGTCAGGGTGGCCGCCCTCGTCGCGGCCGCCGGCATCGCCGCGATCGCCGCGCCGTACCTCCACCAGGGCACCGCTGCCGGTGGGAGCGTGTTGCCGTCGACGGCGGGGCCATCCACCTCGAGCACGGTGTCCGTGGCGCCGGCGGCGGAGGCACTGCGCGAGCTCCGGGCACTGCCGGTCTCCGACGCCTACGTGCCAGCGCACTACGACCGGGACGCGTTCGGGCCGGCGTGGGCCGACACCGACCTCAACGGCTGTGACACCCGCAACGACGTCCTCCGACGGGACCTCACAGCCGTTGTGACGAAGCCGGGCACCAACGGGAGCGTGGTGCTCTCCGGGACGCTCCACGACCCGTACACAGGGCGAATGATCCCGTTCGAGCGTGGGAACACGTCGAGCCTGGCCGTGCAGATCGACCACCGAATCCCGTTGTCCTACGCATGGCGGCACGACGCCGCGTCGTGGACGGCCAAGCAGCGGGAGCTGTTCGCCAACGACCAGGCGACGAACCTCGACGACGTCTACGGGCACGCGAACGAAGACAAGTCCGGCTCCGGGCCGGGGGAGTGGATGCCGGCGAACACCGCCGACGCCTGCAGCTACGCGGCGTCGTTCGTGAGCGTGGCTAGGAAATGGCGACTGTCGATCGCCACCGCCGACGAACACGTACTCGACCGCACTCTCACCGGATGCATGAGCAAGGGGAGCAGCTAATGAAGACGACGACACCGGACCCGTTCCAGACCGCGATCGAGCAGCTGCAGTGGCCCTGGTGGGGGAACCCGCTGATCGTCGCCGTGGTGGTGCTCGTCCTCGCCGGCGGGGTGCTCTTCCTGCTGCGCAGGCGAGGCAGCAATCCGGTGGACCGGATGCAGCGACACCTCCGCGCGGGCAACAACCTCGCACCGGTGCTGCACCCACGTCGCCGGAAGGATGCGCAGCAGTTGCACCCCAACGCGGTCGACCTGCCACCCGGGCAGAAGATCGGCACCCTCGTCGGGACGAACTCGGCATGGGTGTGGCAGGGATGGCGCGACATCGCGATCTACATCTTCGGTCCCGGCCGCGGCAAGACCACCGGGTCGGTCGTGCGGCACGTGCTCGAGGCACCCGGCGCCGCCGTGATGACCTCGAACAAGGTCGACGGTGTGAAGGAAGTGCTTGCCGGGCGGAAGCGCAAGGGTGACGCGTGGGTGTACGACCCAACGCAGGTATACCGACGCGACCAGCGCCCCGACTTCACCTACGACCCGCTCTGGGACATCGAAGACCTCACCACCGCGCAGGAGCTCGCCGCGATCTTCGAGGCCAGCACCAGGGACGCCGACAGCAAGAGCGATGCCCAGTTCGACTCCCAGGGCCGCGACCTGTTCGCCTACGCACTCCTCGCCGCGAAGCTCGAGGGCACCGGGCTTGGCCAGGTCTACAGCTGGATCACGAAGCAGGAGCACCTGGAGATCCGCGCGATCATGCAGAAGCACAGCCAGACTGGCCCGGCGTCGGCATTGATCGGCCTGCAGGGGCAACCCGACAAGACCCGCGGCAGCGTCTACGCTACCGCCCAGCGCATGGCGTCGGCGATCGCCAACGACAATCTGCTGGCGTGGACAAGCGCGCCGGGCGTACGGAAGTTCAACTCGGAAGCCTTCGTCCACAGCACCGACACCGCGGTCCTGATCTCCCGCAACGGACCCGGATCCGGTGGCGCGTTCGTCGCGGCACTGGTGCGGTCGATCGCCCGCGCAGGAGAGCGTGCGGCGGCGGCCGATGGCGGCCGCATCACGACGCCGATCGTGTTCGAACTCGACGAGGTCGCGAACATCGTCCCCTGGCCGGAACTGCCCGACGTGGTGTCGTTCTACGGCTCGATGGGGCTGATCCTCGGCATGTACTTCCAGTCGTGGGGACAAATCGTCCGCGTGTTCGGCAACGAAGGCGCCGACACCCTCTGGAGCGCATCGTCCATTCGCGTGTACGGCGGCGGAGAGTCGACGCAATCGCCGTTCCTCAAGCGGTTCTCGGAGAGCATCGGCCCCTACGACGAGTGGACCACCAACACGTCCTACGGCCGTGGCGGAGCGACGAACTCCCGCACTGCGCGGTCGAAGCCGATCCTCCCGCCCGACGTGCTGGCGCACCTGCCGAAGTGGCGAGCCGTGTTCGACGCAACCGACGTCGGCCCGGTGCTGATCCGCACCCGCCCGTGGTTCCTCGACAAGGTCCTCACGGCGATGATCGAGGGCCGCGAGGTGAAGAACGGAAAGATCGTCAAGGCGAAGAAGACCCCGGCTCCGCACCCGTCAACGTCGAATGGGACTGGTCGTGTCGAGCCCGTTTGATCCCGACCAGTGGCCCGCCGGGTACGGCCCCGGCAACGGTCATACGGGCGGTGGAGGTGGGGATGTGCCTCCGCCGTACGACGACCACGATGTCCCGTCGCCGCCGGACGATGACGACGCTCCGCCGGCGGATCCCGGGACGGGGGAGGTCTTGCCCGCCGGTGCGACCTCTGCCGATCCGACTAGCTCGCCGGGTCGGAGGCCGAGGCAAGATCCGCGCGCAGCGTTCCTGCAGTGGGTGTCCGAGCAGATCGGGCAGGTCGAGGCGTACCAGCAGCCGATCGCACAGCAGCCCGCCTGGTGCCCGGAGTGGTGGAAGCACCCCGAGGTCGTCCAGCGGCTCTACGTTGCGTGGAAGGCGTACCAGCAGGCAGTCGAGCGGATGCACGAGGACAAGGGCGCGAAGTCAGCCTGGTGGGTGCAGCACTGGGACCACCACGCCCGGGTCCTCTTCGACAAGCAGCAGGGACCGTTCCGCGCCTGCAACAAGGCCGGCCACCTCGCGGACAACGACAACAAGCCGCTACCGATCGTGGTCGAGGTCCCTGCGGACGACGTCACGCTGTTTTGAGCTTAGACACGGCGGGTAGCCGGAAACCTGCGTTTCGTCTGTGTCAGCCGGAGTTCAGTCGTCTGAACTGTCGTCGAGCTCGTCGTGGTGGCGGTCGACGTAGCCAGCCATACCGGGGACGGTGAAGGCGATCTGTCCGTGCTCGGGCGCGTACACCAGCCCCTTGTTGATAAGCGCGGCTCGGTAGGGGCCAAGACTGCTGGGCTGGATACCCATGCGCTGGGCGACGAACGAAGTGGGGGAAGGGCCCTCACCATCGGCAGCCATGGCGTGCAGCATGCGCCGCTCCGACCGGGTTGCGCGTTGCCACCGAGATCGGAAAAACCCGGCGTCGAGTTGTTCGGTGCCGTATTGCACCGCGGCAGTCGCGTCCGCGTCCGTGACGAGACGGTCCGAGGAAAGGTTCCATGCTGCTTGCCCGTACTCCTGGATGAAGTAGGGATAGCCGCCAGCGGCGTCGAGGAGGATCTCGAGCGCGTGCGGCGCATACTCGGCCCCGAGGCGTTCCGCTGGTTCGCGGAGCGCTTGGGCGGCGTCTTCGCGGCTGAACTTGCCGATCTGGCGGTAGTTGAACAGCCGCTCGGCGTACGAGCGGGTCTCGGTGAGCACCCGGGGCAGGTTGGGGAGGCCTGCGGCGATGATGTAGAACGGCCAGTCACGTTGGTTAGCTGCGTGCTGGGCGGCGATCAGTGCTCCCATCGTTTCTGCATCAAGGTCCTGCATCTCATCGACGAAGACGCCGAACGCTCGCCGACGTTCTCCGAGCGCAGTGGAAACATCCTCCACCAGCTCGAGGAGATCGACTTCAGCGTCTCCCGAATCGGCCCGGCCCATGCTGCGCTCGACGCCGAGTTCGATGCCTGTTGCGCCGACCTTCGCGTTGAACGACGAGATGGTTCCAAGCGCTTCGCGCATTCGCGCTGTCAAGGAGGTGCGCGTGAGCTTGCGCGCGGAGACGACGAGCTCGCGTGCGAGCGCTCGGCGCACCGCTTTCGCCCCTGCCTCATCGCGGCGCGCTTCGATCCGGACGGTCAGCCACTCGAAGGAGTCCGCCATTCGGTGCATCTCGTTCAGGAGAACGGTCTTGCCAACGCCACGGAGGCCGGTGAGCACCACCCCGCGATCGCCCAGCCCGTTCGTCACCCTCGCGCGAAGCGTGTCGAAGGCTTTGAGCTCGCCTGTCCGGCCAACTAGCTCGGGGGGACGGCGGCCGGAACCAGGACTGTACGGGTTCTGCTCGGGAAGCATGTAACCAACGATAGTCCACTATTGGAAAATTTCAATCCACTGCTATCGATCACAATCGCGATACCTGGTGCGCGGGCAGCGCACGGAGACCACCCCTCTGGGTGCCGCCGACGCCCGCACCTCGACGCTCGAACCCAGTGCAAAGCTCAGGCCCCCTCGAACACCGCAGCGGCAATCACGCATCACGCCCAGATGCGCCGCGGGAGGGGGATCGGACCCGAGTCGGTGGAACGCCAGGGGCGACCCCAATCGTACTTTGGCCGATAACGTGCGTTAGGTCACGGAGGCGATGACCGCGAGTCCCGGCTTGGAGCCGGACAGTCGCAGTGAGCGCCCACCGGCGGCCGTTGTCACTGAGCGGAGGCGCCGTCGTGCGCGTAGTGGGCACGACCGCGATCATCGGCACGCACCTGATCTGTGCGGATCGTCGAACTCTGCGTTAGCTCGAAGAGCCACGCGCTGGCAATCCGAGTGTGGACCCACGCGTCAGGATGGAGTGCTCCACGCGGACGTGCTGGTCCCGGAGCCGTGGGAGGAGCAGATCCGCAGCCCGCGCCCCTATCGGCTCGAACGACTCCGCGACCACGGTCAGGGGCGGGGTGGTCAGTGAGGTCTACTCGTCGTCCTCGACCGAAGGGACCGGCCCGGACCCGGACCTGTTCAACGAGATGTGCCCAGGAGGACGACGGCGCTCGTGCGCCGTCGAGGCAGACGGGCCGGGGCACACCGGCCCACCTGTCGTCGTCTTCGTCACGATTCGGTAACAGCGTTTTGCGTCAACGCGTTTGACGCTCCTACCGTCGCATCAATCGATTGACGGCCCCCGTCAACCGATCGACGCGAAGGAGCGACATGCTGACGATGAAGGACATCGCCGCCCAGGTGGGCGTGTCCGTGTCGTCTGTCTCGCTTGTGCTCAACGACCGCGACGCCGGTCGCGTGAATCGCGACGTCGCTCTCCGCATCCGGGAGCTCGCCGACGCGTTCGGCTACGTCCCGAACCAGCTCGCGCGTTCCCTCAAGTCGAAGCAGACGCAGACCATCGGCCTCGTCTCCGATCGTGTCGCGACCGTCCCATTCTCGAGCGCGATGCTCGCCGGAGCCCAGGAAGCGGCGTGGCGGCGCGGCTACGTGCTCATGCTCGTCGACACCGGCGGCGACGAGGACCTGCAGACGACCGCGGTGCAGTCCCTGATGCAGCGGAACGTCGACGGCCTCATCGTGGCAGCCACCTACCACCGCACAGTCGAGACACCGCGGGTTCCGGCGACGACACCGGTGGTGCTGCTCGACGGGCGACCCGAGACGGAGGACGCCTCCGCGCTCCCCGCCGCCGACTTCGTCGTCCCCGACGAGGAACGTGGCGCGCGCGACGCGGTGACG
The DNA here is from genome assembly GCF_015351025.1 of Curtobacterium sp. VKM Ac-1376. Lineage (GTDB taxonomy): Bacteria > Actinomycetota > Actinomycetes > Actinomycetales > Microbacteriaceae > Curtobacterium. The sequence goes on from NZ_JADKRV010000017.1 coordinate 22,057, forward strand.
CACCTCATCGAGGCGGGGCACCGCCGCATCGGTTTCTGCACGGTCAGTGCCTACCCGATCGCGGACGCGCTACGCACCCGCGGGTACATGCGCGCCCTGGCCGACGCGGGCCTCCCGGTCGATCCCGATCTGATGGTGACGGCCGCCGACGCGGCGACCGCCCACGGGATCGCGCCGGCCCGGGAGCTGCTCGACCGGCCAGTGGACCGCCGCCCCACCGCGGTGTTCTGCTTCGGTGACCAGATCGCCGTGGGCTTCTACCAGGTCGCCCGCTCGCTCGGGCTCGTCGTGCCCACCGATTTGTCCATCGTCGGCTTCGACAACCAGGAGTTCGTCGCCGAGGCGCTTGATCCGGGGCTCACTACCATGCAGCTCCCGCACCGCGCGATGGGGGAGTGGGCGGTCGAACGGATCCTCGACCGCATCGGTGGCTCGACGGAGCGCGGGAGCGAACCCGTCGGCCTGCGCATGCACTGTCCCCTCGTGATCCGCTGCTCGGTGAGTCCGCCGCGCGATCCGCCCTGATCCCGCACCACGCACCCGCACACCCACCCGAACGCGACGAGCACCGCACGTCGCGGTGGTCGCATGCGCCCTTGCGCGCGCCGCCACGACACCAGCAAAGGAGCTGCACCATGCACCGCATCACGCGACGACGGTCTTTCCGGGCCGCCGCCATCGCCACGATCGCAATCACCGCGGCCGCCCTCACCGGCTGCAGCGCGTCCGGATCGGGCTCCGACGGCAAGACCTTCACGATCCTGCAGTACGAGGACAAGACCACTGCGCAGGGCCAGGGATGGCAGCTCGCGCTCGACATTTTCAAGAAGAAGCACCCCGACGTCACCGTCAAGTTCCAGACGACGAGCTTCGACGGGTTCCGCAAGAACGCGAAGCTCGTGCTCGGCGGCAACAAGGTGCCCGACGTCGTGGAGTTCAACAAGGGCAACGCCGACGGCGGGCAGCTCGCCAGCCAAGGCCTGCTGGAAAACCTCGACGACGCAGTGAAGAAGTACGGCTGGGACGACAAGGTGACCGGGTCCATGCAGTCGTTCGCGAAGTACGACCAGCAGGGCAAGGCCGGCAGCGGGAACTGGTACGGCATCCCGAACGTCGGCGAGTACGTCACCTTCTACTACAACAAGGACAAGTTCCAGCAAGCCGGGATCGCGAACGAGCCGACCACAATGGCCGAGTTCACGACCGACCTGCAGAAGCTCAAGGACGCTGGCATCACCCCGATCTCGTCATCGGCCGCCGTCAACCAGGGCTTCAACCAGATGTGGATCTGGTACTCGCTCGTGTCGGCCGTCGCGGACCGGAAGCAGATCGACGACTTCATGTTCCTCAACGGCAAGGTCGACTTCTCGAAGGACCCGTGGAAGACGGGGACGAAGGAGTTCCAGGACTGGATCGACAAGGGTTACGTCGGCACCGAGCTCGGCGGGCTCAACTACGAGCAGGCGAACGTCAACTTCCTCAGTGGCAAGACCGGGATGCTCATCTGGAACAACGGCGTGTTCGCCCGCGTGAAAGACCAGTCCTCGTTCCCGTGGGGCTCGTTCACGCTGCCCGGCGCGAATATGTCGATGGGGTCGTCCGGGCACCTCTGGGGCGTCCCGGCGAAGTCCGCGAACAAGGACCTCGCCTACGACTGGATCAACACGACGCTGAGCGCGAAAGTGCAGAACAAGATTGGCGACCTGGGCGGCCTGCCGCTCGCGGGTGACACCGCCGCGATCTCAGACCCGGTCACGAAGGCCTACACGGAGCGCTTCGACCAGGTCGTGAAGGACGACACGCTCACCTTTTACCCGGACTACCCCGTCCCCGGCTTCCTCGACTTCATCCAGAACAACATGTCGGCGATGTCGAACGGCAACGAGACCGCGGACGAGTACCTGTCCAAGCTCCAGTCCTTCTACGACGACGGCAAGAAGACCGTCGACCAGGGCTGACCTCGACCCCACCCGGGCAGGCGCCGGACCGGCGCCCGCCCCCGTCAGGAGATCGTCATGACGACACTCGCGCTCCGCAGACCGCGCACCCGCCAGCACTCCTACTGGTGGTACCTGGTGCCGATGATCATCGGCACGCTCGCCATCGTGCTCGTTCCCTTCGCGATGAACATTTGGTACAGCCTCTTCCAGTGGAAGGGCGGCCTCGCGCCAATGCGCTGGTACGGGCTCGGCAACTACGTCGACCTGTTCGGCGACGCCCAGTTCTGGCTGGCGTTCAAGAATTCGGTCTTCATGATCGTCGGCATCGTCGTGGTGCCGACGCTCATCGGGCTCGTGCTCGCCGCGATGCTGTTCGACTATCTGGGCCGTGAGTTCGGTCCGAAGGTCGCGGCGACGCTCCGCGCCCTGTACTACCTGCCGCAGATCCTGCCGATCGCGGTTGCCGGCTTCGTGTGGAGCTGGGTCCTCGCGACGCAGAACGGCCTGCTCAACAGCGTGCTGGCCGCCGTCGGGGACACCAGCCCCCCGGACTGGCTCGGCAATCCGGACATCGCCATCTACGCCGTGATGCTCGTGCTCGTCTGGCTGCAGGTCGGCTACCCGGTCGTTGTGTTCATGGCGGCCCTCCAGCGGGTCGACCCCGAGCTCTACGAGGCGGCGTCGCTCGACGGCGCCGGGTGGTGGCGTCGCTTCACCGCCATCACGCTGCCGCAGATCCGGCCCGAGGTGTTCGTGGTCGTGATCACCGCCACCGTCGGCGCACTCAAGGTGTTCGCGCCGATCCTAATCCTGACCGGCGGCGGCCCGGAGGGATCCACTGTCGTGCCGTCGTACTACTCGTACCGGAACTTCTTCGAACTGTCGAAGGTCGGGTACGGGTCCGCCATCGCGACGGTCATGTCGATCGTCATCTTCGTCATCGCGGGCGTGCTCATGTGGCTGCAGCGCCGCGACGCCGAGGGAAAGGACGCCTGATGAGCGCCGTACTGTCCAAGTCCGATCAGGCCAGCCTCGATGCCGCGGGGCGAACGACACCGCCCGTCGAGGGCCGTGGGCAGCGCCGCCGCGGTCGCGGTGTCGCCCGCTGGGTCGTCCTCGCGATCGCCGCGGTATTCGCTTTGCTCATGCTGGCGCCGCTGCTGCTCCTCGTGCTCAACGCGTTCAAGTCCGGAGCCGACTACTCCGAACACGGCCCGCTCGCGCTGCCGACACACTTCAGCGTCGAGGCGTTCCAGCAGTACCTGTCGCTCGTCGACTACCCGCGCGCGCTCGTCAACTCGATCGTCATCTCGGGGCTCGTCGCGCTGCTCGGCACCGCCCTGGCGCTGGTCACCAGCTACGGCATCGGGATCGGGCGCATCCGCGGTCGCACCTGGATCCTCGCGGTGTTCCTGCTGGCGACGATGCTGCCGCAGGAATCGCTCATCTACCCGCTCTTCTACGGGGCGCAGGCGACCGGACTGTTCAACACGATCTGGAGCGTCGTGATCGTGTTCACCGTGCTGCAGGCCGCTTTCGGCACCTACCTGCTGTCGAGCGTGATGAGCACCATCCCGCAGTCGCTGCTCGAAGCCGCCGCGCTCGACGGCGCAGGACGCTTCCGGATCCTGTGGTCCGTCGTGTTCCCGGTGCTCCGACCGACGCTGTCCGTTCTCGTCGTGTTCTTCTTCGTATGGACGTGGAACGAGTTCTACATCCCGCTCATCCTGCTCAGCGACCAATCCGTGCAGACCGTGCCGATCGCCCTCGCCACCCTGCAGGGACAGAACAGCATCAACCTCACGGCACTCAACGCCGGGTCGCTGCTGTCCCTGCTGCCAACCCTGGTCTTCTTCCTGATCTTCCAGCGCACCCTGAGCCGCGGCGTCACTGTCGGCTCGGTCAAGTGAACCTTCCCAACCCATCAAACCCCGGAGGCTCCATGCTCCCCGCCCTGTCCGAACTCGCCCCGCCTGCCGGTGTGCGGTCCCGCTCAATCAACGCCGAGAACCCGACCGGGGCGATCGGCTCCGCCGCATCCGCGTCGTCGCACCTCGGGCGGGGTCGGAAGGGCAGCGCCTGGGGTTCCCTGCCCGCCGGCGGCACGCTCGACCTGGTCGACATCGACGGTCCGGGCGTCATCCGGCACATCTGGATCACCGTGCCCGACCGGACCGAGGCGGGTCCCTTCGTGCTCCGCGACCTGGTGCTGCGCGCGTACTGGGACGACGAGGACGAGCCCTCCGTCGAGGTGCCGCTCGGTGACTTCTTCTGCAACGGATTCGCGACCAGGGCGCTCGTCACCTCCGAGCCGATCGTGGTGGCACCCACCGGCGGGATGAACAGCTACTTCCCGATGCCGTTCCAGAAGCACGCCAGGTTGACCCTGACAAGCGAGCACGGCGCGGACATCGAGCACGTGTTCTTCCAGGTCGACCTCACCACTGGCGACAACATCGGCTCGGAGACGCCGTACTTCCACGCCCAGTGGCGTCGCTCGAACGCAACGACGGCGCTCGGCGAGGACCACGTCGTCCTTGACGGGGTGCGGGGTAGTGGGCGCTACGTCGGCACGTACGTCGCTCTCGCGTCGCTCAGCCGCTTCTGGTGGGGCGAGGGCGAGGTCAAGTTCTTCGTAGACGGGGACGACGAGCTGCCCTCGCTGTGCAGCACCGGGCTAGAGGACTACGCGGGCGGCGCCTGGGCGTTTCAGGACGAGCTCCGCGCGGACCCGGAGCCGGTGCCGATCACGTTCAGTGCCCCGTACTTCGGGTACCCGTTCTGCAGCAGTCGCGACACGACGGGTGCCTCGGAGTTCATCCACGCCGTCGCGCCGATGCACGCCCTGTACCGCTGGCACCTGCCGGACCCGATCTGGTTCGAGCAGGACCTGCGGGTCACGGTGCAGCAGATCGGCACCTGGCAGCACGGGCTGTTCGAGCGGTCCGACGACGTGAGCACAGTGGCGTACTGGTACCAGTCCGAACCGCACGCGCCGTTCCCGGTGCTGCCGGGCGCTGCGGGCCGCGTCCCGCGGTGACGCCGGTCGGTCGGCAACGTCAGGACCGGATCAGACTCGCCGCGAGCTGGGTGAGTGCCGACCGGAGGCGGTCTCCGTCGACCTCGAGGTTCGGCGGCAGGTGCAGCGTCAACGCGACGAGCGGCACCGACCCGTCCGACAGCCGGACGCTTAGCTCGTGGTTGCCGCTCGCCGCCGGCGCCGGACGGGTCTGCACACCCCGCGCGTGCTCGGTCGCCCAGGCCCGGACCGCCTGGTCGTCGACCGAGTACCCGCGGAACACGTCGAACGACCGGGCGAGTTCGTCGGCCGTGAAGCACTGTAGGACGGGTTCGGCGCCAGCGGCCGTCCACACCGCGGAGCGCATCCCGGCTCCGGGTCCGAGCGGGAGCAGGTGCACGCCGACGTTGACCTCAACGCACAGGCTCCGCGTGCCCACGAGCGACTGGATGCTCACCGTGTGCTCGTGCAGCACGGGGTGGCGCTGCCAGCGTCGGCGGAAGTCCTCGAGCGAGACGACGCCCGCTGTCAGGCCGGAGCTCAAGCGCGAGAACGCCTCGCCCACGACAAGGCCGTTGCCGGACCGACGGAGCATCCCGGTCTCGAGCATCGTCCCGACCAGGTCCGAGACCGTGCTCTTCGCGAGCCCGAGGTCGTCGGCGATCGCGCCGGCGGTGGTCACGCCTGTGAACGCGACGTGTTCGACGACGGCCATCGCGCGGCGAACCGCGGGCACGGGCGCTGCGCCGCTCACCCCCATGATTCGTACCGTTCCGCGTCGGCCCGGCTGACGACCCGCACGGGGAGCGTGACGACCCGCTGTCGCGACCAGTGCCCCTCGCTGAGGTCACGTGCGGCGACCAGGGCACTCCGGGCAAGACCCGCGGGGTCCTGGGCGACGGTAGCGACGAACGAGTCGTCGGCCATGATCTCCTGGACGGCGCGGGATCGGCCATCGACAGACGTGACCAGGGTGCGGTGCGGGCGTCCGACGAGCTCGGCGTGCACGCCGAGTGCGAGCGGGTCGCAGACGGCGAAGACCCCGTCGAGGTCGCCGTGCTCCGCGGTCAGGTCGCGTATCACCGCGCGTCCGGACTCCTCGTCCTCCACGCGCCCGCGGGCCCGGGCGACGAAGTGCAGGTCGGGAAAGTCGCCGAGCACGTCGAGGAACCCGGCGATCCGTTCCGCATTCGCGTTCTTCTGCAGGCCGTCCACGACGGCGATCCGCGCACCTGGTGGTAGGGCACGCGCGAGTTGGAGGCCCGCGAGCACCCCGGCTTCGACGTTGTCGCTGGTGACGGATACGTCGACGCCGCCGATCCGGGTGCCGATCGCCACGACCGGGACACCGCGGTCCCGTGAGCCGTCGACGAGGTCCTCGAACCCGTGGGTCGCCACCGAGTCGACAAGGACAACGTCCGCCCCGGCGTCGAGCAGCTCCACCCACTGTGCGCGCTGCCGTCGGACACTGCCGCCCGCGGACCGCACGACGAGCCGGTCTCCGGTCGCGGCGACGTCGAACCCCGCCGCGGTGAGGAAGGCGCTGTAGTACGCGTTGTCCTGGTCGGGCACGAGCACACCGAACGTCAGGGCGCGCGGCCGGGTGGCCCGCGCAGTGGCACCGAGCGCGGCGACCTCGGGACCGAGCCAGTACGTGCCGTCCGTGCCGCGCGTGAGGAGTCGCTCGACCCGGAGCGCCTCGCAGGCCCGGTCGACGCTGGTCCGGGGCAGCTCGAGCTCCCGCGCGACCGTTGTGACGGTCATTGGGCGGGCGCGCTCGGCGATCAGCGAGAGGACCGCGACGGCGTGGGCGACGGCAGGGGCCTTGACGCGTTCGCCCACGTCGGTACCCCCTGCTCCTTGACACGCCCTGTCGCGCCACCTAGCCTACAGCTACCCACATACCGAACGACAGTTCGAGATGTGGGTAAGAGAACTGTTAACGTCAAGGAGGACGAGCATGCGCTCGCAGCAGGCGGACATCGTCGACGGGCCACCCGGCGGCGCTCGGGGCGGCGGGGCACAGGTCGTGCGGGAGCTCGACGCGGTGCTGCGCCGCATCGACGACGAGCGTGTCGCCGCGGTCGCCCGACGGATCGTCGCAGCCCGGAACGTCGTCTGCGCGGGCGCCGGCCGCGAGGGGCTCATGATGCGCGCCCTCGTGATGCGCCTGTTCCACGCGGGCGTCGACGCACACGTGGTCGGGGACATGACGTGCCCCGCCGTCGGCCCCGGCGACCTCGCAGTGCTCTCCCTCGGCCCCGGACGCCTCCGCACGATTGAGACGCTCGCCACGATCGCGAAGGACGCCGGCGCCGACACCGTCTGCCTGACCGCCGAACCGGACCGCGTGCCGATCGGGCTGTTCGACGAAGTCCTCGTCGTCGAGGCGCAGACCATGGCGTCCGACGCCGGATCGACCTCCGTGCTCCCGATGGGCAGCGCGTTCGAGATCGCCGAGCTCGTGCTGACCGACCTCATCACCAACCAGGTGCGCGCTGCGCTCGGCGAGGACGTCGACGCTATGCGTGCCCGCCACACCAACCTCGAATGACCCGCCGAACAGAGAAGACCATGACCTCCAACCCGAACCCCGGCGCGAAGCAGCGCTTCTTTGCACCCGGCATGGTGGGACCCTTCGTCCTGCTCGCCGTGTGCTTCGCCTCGTGGGGCCTCGCCCAGGACCTCACGACGCCGCTCGTCGCCGCGTTCAAGGGCGTCTTCACTATGAGCACGTTCGAGGCCTCCCTCGTGCAGTTCGCGTTCTACGGCGCGTACTTCCTTCTCGCCCTGCCGACCGGGTTCATCAACCGCCGGTTCGGGTACAAGGTCGGCGTCCTCACTGGGCTCGGCTTGGCGATCATCGGCGCGCTCGGCTTCATTCCGGCCGCGCAGTCGCTGACGTTCTTCGCGTTCCTCATTGCGCTGTTCGTCCTCGCCGCCGGCCTTTCCATCCTCGAGACCTCGGCGAGCCCGTTCGTCATCGCGATGGGGCCGGAGAGCTCGGGGACGCGTCGCCTCAACCTCGCGCAGGCCTTCAACCCGGTCGGCACGAACCTCGGCGTGCTCATCGCCGCCGCGCTAATCCTGCCCCGACTGAACCCCGCCACCGATGCCGAGAAGGCGGCCATGCCGCACGCCCAGCTCCTGGCGATCCAGAAGTCCGACCTGCTGACGATCATGGGCCCGTACGTCGGGCTCGCTGCGCTGCTCGCCGCCGTCTGGCTCGGCATCGCGTTCGTCAAGGTGCCGGGGCTCCGCGGTGACCAGAAGTCGGAGCGGGCCGAGGGTACGTTCCGACAGGCCGCCGGTCGGCTCGTCCGGAACTCGCACTACCGCTTTGGCGTGCTGGCCCAGTTCGCCTACGTCGGCGCCCAGGTGTGCACGTGGACCTACATCGTGATCTACGTCGAGAACCTGGTGCCCGGCGGGGACTCCGTCGCCGGTGCCTGGTTCCTGCAGGTCGCGCTCATCGTGTACCTGGTGTTGCGCTTCATCATGACCTGGCTCATGGGCTACGTCCGGCCGACGAAGCTCATGTCGGTCCTGGCGGCGCTTGCCATCGTGCTTTGCGTGTACGCGGCCGTGTTCCCGGGCACGGGTGGCGCCTGGGCGCTCGTCGGGGTCTCCGGGTGCATGTCGCTCATGTTCCCGACGATCTACGGTGTCGCACTGTTCGGGCTCGGCCCGGACACCAAGTTCGGTGCCTCGGGCCTCGTGATGGCCATCGTGGGCGGGGCGATCATGCCGACCGTGCAGGGCTACCTGACCGACGTGATCGGCAGCGCGCTCGCGCTCGTCGTGCCGATCGTGTGCTTCGTCGCCGTGCTCGCGTACGCCGTGTACGACGTCCGGTCGAAGCGCGACTACTCGGGGACCGCCGAGATAGCCGCGCCCACGTCAGCCGAGCGGGTCTGACTGCGAACGGACGGACGGACGCCCGTGGCGGCGCCGCCACGGGCGTCCCGTCCATCGGCTCGCAGGGACCGGCGCGGCGAGATGGGAGAGATGAGGACATGGACACAGCAGTGGTGGTCATCGGTGAGGCCCTCGTCGACATCGTCGACGGCCCGGACGGCCGGACCGAGCACCCGGGTGGCAGCCCGATGAACGTCGCGGTCGGGCTCGCCCGGCTGGACGTGCCGACGCGCCTCGTGTGTGCGCTCGGCGACGACGAACCGGGTGCAGCGATCCGGGCGCACGTCGGGGCCAGCGGGGTCGTGGTCGACGCAACGACGATCGACCGGACCTCGACGGCCGCCGCGACGATCGACGAGCGCGGGAGAGCGACGTACGAGTTCGACCTTGACTGGCGGCTCGCTCCCGTCGAGGTCCCCCCGGGCACGCCGCTCGTCCACGTCGGGTCCATCGGCGCCGTGCTCGCACCGGGAGCGGATACCGTGCTCGACGCGGTCCGCCGCCGGCCCGCGGGCGCGCTGTTCTCGCTTGACCCGAACGTCCGGCCGTCGATCACGCCCTCGCGCGACGACGTGCTGGCGACCCTGAAGCCGCTGTTCGAGGCCGCCGACGTGGTGAAGCTCAGCGATGAGGACGCCGCCTGGCTCTGGCCGGACCGCGACATCGACGCCGTGCTCGACGGGCTCCTCGCCGCGGGTGCCGGGCTGGCGGCAGTGACCCTCGGTGGGGAGGGGTGCGCGATCGCGTCGCGGAACGCCCGGCGCAGGCTGCGCGCGCCCACGGTCGACGTGGCGGACACGATCGGCGCGGGTGACTCGTTCATGTCGGGCTTGCTGACCGGCGTCCTTGCCAGCGAGGACGACCCGGGTGATCTCGATGACGCGAGCCTGGAGCGAGTGACAAGATTCGCGCTCGCCTGCGCGGCGATCTCGGTCTCACGGCTGGGGGCAGATCCGCCCGGACGGTCTGAGGTTGGGCGGTAGTCGCAATGGGATGCAGCCGAGCTGAGCCGAGCCGATAATGTACCTTATGTCAGATACATGGCTGCGGGTCCGATACCCGCCGCTTTCGCTTCAACCCCTCCCCCTGGTCGAGACAGCTTGCGGAAGCCGCTCGAGCGCCTAGCGTTTGACGCCCCCGCGCCTGGGCGTAGCACCGGAACCTATCCGGCTGAACGGTGCACGAGGTGGTGCGCCCACAACAAGACGGCCGTCAGCGCACCCGATAAGGCTGCCTCGACAATGACGACCGGCAGGTAGTTCGGCGTCCAGGCAAGAAACAGGAACAGAGTTGCTGCGAACTCGATGACCACCGCGATGACGAGCACACTTCGTCGAGCCCATCGGGACCTGACGTGCACGCTGATAGCTCCGATACCCCAGGCCGCTGCGGAGCCAAGGAGCGAGAGCGGGAGCGCTAGGAAGATCCCCAGTCCAAGGACGGCACCAACGCCCTCTTCGAGGACGTCGCGCCCGGTCACGCCGACGACGATCCAGCCCAGAACCAGATAGAGGACGATCTGGAGGGCGCGGACCCCGAGCCAGACAAAGAACCGGGACACGGCGTGGAGCCGAGGCCTGAAAGTCTCACGCCCCGGCTCCACGTTCACGCTGTTCAGCTGACCCAATGCCAGCCCACACCTGCAGCGGACGCGCCGTGGAAGGACGCGTACGTGCTTAGCATCGATCCCCACGTAGCCTTCGCACCGTTGGAGTACACCGCTCGTGGAAGGCCACCCGGGTTCGAGTTCACGACACTTCCGTACACGTAGAAGCGCATTGTCTCCCCGGGCTCTCTGGATACATCGCTGGGTGTGCCGACGAAATCGAAGCTGATGACCGAGCCGACTCCATCGATGTGCCCCTTGTCCGCGTTGAACACCCATCCTTCGTCGCCAGCTGGGTACAGCGGTGTCGCCCCTGCAGCGAGCCACTGCTCGTACTGAAAAATGCAGTTGAAGTTCGCCGCGATGGGGAAACCGATCGTCGGTCGCACGACGAGTGGGAGCTTCTGCCCCTCCTTAGGGAACGCCTTCGGCGCCCCCTCGACGGGGAAGATGCAGTTGAAGCAGGAGTGAAGACGCTTGTGCAGATCCGCCACTGAACCGACCGTGAGTACCGCGGTGTAGGTGTACTCCCATGCCGGGTCGGCAACAACCGGGAACGTGGCGTCTGCAGGCACATGCACTGTTTGCTCCAGCGTGTTGCCGGACCACCGATACGCTGTGGTGAGTGACTGCCCAGATGCGTCTTTAGCCCAAGGCGCGAGGATGACCCCAACAGGCGTCCCGTTCGACATCAAGTACCAGTCACCGTTTGGTCGCTCCTCGGGAACGGTCCCCGCCGGTAAGTCGAACGTCGTACGGCTCACGTAGGACGCTTGCGGCTGCTGGTACGCAGTGAGAACACGAGCACCAACAGCGTTCTCGGTAACGTAGCGCGCAACCGCGTCCGACGAGGTGGCGAGCGTCGTGGTTCCAATCCCGCTGCTCGCGACGCTGCGAGCACCGTCAACATGGAACGTGAGGCTTTCTGGAGTGCTGTCAGCGTCAGGTTGAGTCGTGACGGTGACCTGAGGACTCTCCGCGACCGCCATCCGCGCCTTCGCGGGTGACGACGGCGTGGTCACAGCGATCCTGGTACTCGACGTCGACTGGCCTGCTGCTTCGGGAGCTACCGCGGAGAGCGTTGCTTGGGCGTCAAGTACCGACGGAGCGGCCGCCATGCTCGGCGCGGCGCCGATAAGCGCCGTCGAGATTGCGACCGCAGCGACGACAGCACCGCCGGTGATCGTTCGTAGTTTCCCCATAAGAACCCCTTAGTTCGTGTACAGGCCTGTCTACCGGTACCGGGATGGAACTAAAATAGCTGAAGGTCACAGTCCGATCACGAGTCGCGACCCCACCTCGCTGCGTTGGCTGTAGACGATGCCGTTGCTCATGACCCTCAGACCCCTCCCGATCAAATTTTTTTGACCGTGTCCGGCTAAGGGACCGAATGCGAGCGGGAGCGGCGGTGTCCAAGCGAGCTACGAGCGCTCGGCCGAGAAGTTAGCGCTCTAGCCCGTCGTTGCCCCGGGACAGGTCGGGCGCGGGCGACGGGTCGATGCGGAGGGAGCTGTCGGCGTTGGTCGACGTCGATATCTCGTCCGGGTCGACGCCGGCCTGGCGGAGCATCTCGCGGTCGCGGAGCTCGAACTCGTCGTACTGCGTCTCAGTGCCTTCCCCTTCAGTTGTGTCGATCGTGGCTGTCTCCGCCGCCATCTCGTCGGGGACGTCGGACTGGATCGCTGCGGTGTCGCGGTCGGTAGCGTTGTCGATCGCGTCAGCGGCCGCGGCGCCGAGGACGGCGCCGGTCACAGCGGCGGCCGCCGCGTCCTGCTGCCGGTCGGCTTCGGCAGTCGGGTAGTGGCGCTCCAGGCGGTCGGCCTGATCCTTCTCACGCTCGGCCTTCCGCTGGGCCTCACGGACGGCCTGCTCGCGGTCGCGGTCGGCCTTGCGCTGGGCGTCCTGCAGGGCGCGGCGGCGTTCGTCGTTGGCGCGCTGGATCTGCCGGGCAGCCTCCGAGGCGATGGTTTGCCCGGACCGTCCGGCATGGCGGCCAACGTGGTCGAGTGTGTCGTCGATGGGGTCACTCATGACGGTTCCTTCCTGTGCGGTGGTGGGCGACACGGAGGCCACGGGGGTGGTCTGGGTGCCGGCCGGGGCCGCGGGTGCGGCCTCGGCGGTGGACGCCGGCGGAGCGGTCGCCGCGGCGGTCTCGGTGCTGGTCTCTGCGACGACGTCGGTGGCGGTGGCCACGGCCGGCGACGTCGCCTGCTGCACGCCCTCCGCAGCTGCGACTAGGGCGGTGCGGGCGACAGCGGTCTGCTCGGCTGCGTGGGTGGCGTAGTGCTCGCGCGTGGCCACGGTGACCTCGGGTGCGGTCGACAGGGCAGCCGCCTTGTGGAGCGCGGTCACGCGCTCCTGCAGGTGGTCGGCGACCGGGTTCCCACGGAGCGTGTCCGGGAGGGCCTGCGGCTCGGACGGGTCGATGCGGTACTTGGTGCGGAGCACGTCGACCTCGGCCGCGGTGCGGTGCCAGTCGAACATCCGCCACGGCTCCGACGGGAGCCGTCCGAGATCCTGCGTCCACGCCGGCTGCTCGAGGGCGAGGGCCGCGCCCCGCTCTTTGAGGCGGACGCCGATGTAGTGGTGGCGCTCGGCGAGGTGGTCGCGCCACTCGGTTGGGAGGAGTTCGTCCTGGTGGCGGCGGCCGTCAGCGATCCATGCCGGCACCCCGTCGACGGGTGCGCGATCGACGACGCGGACAACGGGCTGGTCGAGGCCCTCGAGGGCCTTCTCGATGCGCCAGTGCAGCACCGCTGGCACGTCGTCCGCGGTGGCGAGCTCGCGCTGCCCGTACGCGTCGCGGAGGGTCTGGACGGGGTCGTGGCCGTAGTCCTCTGCGTGCCGGAGCGACGAGGCGAGGGCGCCCCACGACTCCTGCTGCTCGAGGGACGTCGCGAGCTCGCGGCCGAGGGCGCGTTCGACGATGGCGCCGGCGCGGAGCTCGTCGGCGCGGGTGGCGACGTCGGCGTGCTGGTCGATGAGCGTGACCAGGTCCTCGACGCGGTCTTGCTCGGCGCGGATCGTCTCGTGTGCGGACAGCAGCCGCTCGGAGCGGGCGACGATCTGCTCGAGCGCGTCGGGGACGGTCGCTGCGTCGTCGAGGGCGAGGTAGAGCCGGTTGCTCTCCTTCCCGCGGGACAGGGCCGTGTAGGCGTCCTCGCGGCTCATGGTCGCGTCGCCGAGGACGTGGGTGTGCTCGGTGGTGAGGCCCTGGGAGCGGCTGATGGTGCGGGCGTAGCCGACCTCGACGTGCTGGGCGACGTAGCCGGCGGGCAGCTGGATCACGGCGCCGTGCTCGGCGTGCGCGACGTCGAGGGCGCCGTTGTCGCGGATCCCGGTGACGGTCCAGAGGTCACCGTTCTTCACCCGGTCGCGGCCGCCCTGGATCCGCAGGTCGGATTCATTGCGGCGGGTGACGATCGTGTCACCAACGTGCGCGGCGAGCCCGTCACGCAAGGGCACGGACCGGGACGTGTCGACGTCGCCGGCAGAGATCCGGAACGCCTGCGCGCGGGCGTTGAGATCCGCGACCGCCGTCGCGGTGGGGGCGAGCATCAGGGAGCGGGTGCCGGCAAGGGTATCCCGCTGCCACCCCTCGAACACCGCTGCGGTCATCCGCTCGCTGTCACCACCGACGACGCGGGCGTGCTCCTGGTACCAGGAGAACGGATCTCCCGGGCGCATCGGGTCGCGCAGCCGGAGCGAGGCTTCTGCTTCCTCGGCGTCTGCGAAGCGGTGCACGTGCTCGAGCTGCACGGAACCAACCTCACGGTCGATTAGACGGAGCGCGCCGCCGGCCTCGACGGCTGAGAGCTGCCGGTCATCACCGATGAGGCGGACGAACGCCCCGTGCTCCTGCGCGAGCTTGGTGACGTCGCGGAGGCGCTTCGTGCCGGCCATGCCCGCCTCGTCGACCACGACGACGTCGCCCGGCTCGAGGACATACTTCGCGGACACGTCGTCCTGCTCGTGTGCGGCCAGGAACCCGTGGATGGTGGTCGCCTCGATGCCGACGGCTTCGGAGAGGACCGCGGCCGCGGGTGCGGAGGGGGCGAGTCCGATCATGCGGACACCGCCGACGGTCAGGGCTTCGTTGGCGAGCTTCAGCGCGGTGGTCTTGCCGGCGCCGGCGGGGCCGATGCCGGCGACGAGCTCGACGTCGGACGTGGCGAACGTGCGCGCGAGATCCCGCTGTCCGGCATCCAGCGGCCCCGTGCTCGCGGCGGCGACGCGTTCGAACACGTCGCGGGAGACCGGCGCCATCTTCCGGTAGCGGGCCGCCTGCAGCAGCTCGTTTTCTGCCTGGAGGATCCCGCCGGAGGTGTAGGCGGTCTTGCCCTTGTGCTCGAACACTGACTCATCGCTCGAGCGGGTGAGCGGCTTGAACGCGCCGTGTGGGGATGGTGGGGTGAGTGACACCGACGACTGCAGGGCGGTCTTCGCGACCTGCTGGACCAGGGGCTCGGCGACGTCCTGGTCCGGGATGATCTGCGCCAGCTGCCGGCGGGCTTCGGCCTCGACGACGCCGACACCCCAGACCGCGTAGTGCTCTTCCACGACCTGGAGGACGAGGGCTGCGCGCTCGTCGACGTCGACCGTCGGGGTGCCGAACCCGTCGCGGGCCCGCACCGCGGCGATGCGCTGCGCGGCGGGGAGGACCTGGGCTGCGCGGTCCTGCCCGACGCGTGCAACGGCGTCGTCGTGGGTGGCCTGCGGGGAGCGGCCGTGTTCCTTCTGCGGCCGCGTTTCAAGCGTCGCCTGCTGGGCAATCTTGATCTGGGTCTTGGTGTCGGGGGCGCGGCCGTGGTCGCGCTGATACCCGGCGGTGAGGCGTTCCACCTCGACGCGGATCGACGCGGAGCGGGAGGAGAACGTCTCCAGCAGGTCGGTGTCGACGCCGGCGATCTCCATAACGGGACGCTTGCCGGCGGTGACCGTGCGGGCCTCGGTGGTGACGTCGAGGGCCTTCGTGACCTCGGACATGATGGCGGCGTTGTAGAACTCCGAGATGGGCACGTTCATGCGGTGCAGCAGCTTGGAGTCGATGGTGCGCCACTTGCCGTCGGAGCCCTGCACCTTGTTCGCGACCACCAGGTGGTCGTGCAGCTGGGGGTCGCCGTTGCGGGACTCGAAGTGCCGGAACGCGGTCACCGCGACGCCGCCCTCAACCTCGATCTGCTCGACGCCGTTCGTGCCGGCGCGGGTCGCCAACGCCTCCCGCTCGAGGTACGCGATCGTCGACGCGACGGCGCGGTCCTGCGCCTGCTCGATGCTCTTCCGGGTGTCGTCATCGCCGAGCGCCCAGAGAACGGACACGCTCTTCGCGGGTGAGCAGACCAGGTCGAACCCGGCGACGGCCTGCTGGTCGGGGCGGGTCGCTGCGGTGATGTAGCGGCCGAGTTCTTCCTTGTCGGCGGGCTCGCGGCCCTTCGCGTCGCGGAACGCCTGCGCGCCCTCACGGGAGCGGATCAGGCGCCGTTCCTCGGTGTTCGGCTCGTAGCCCTGGATGCGCTGGAACGTCGCGTATCCGGCCTGGATGCGGTCCTGCAGGGAGTTCTCGTCGGCCTTGTAGACGTAGTACGACCGGCCGAGTTTCGCGGCCTCCTGCGCCTGCTTACCGGTCTTCCCCTCCGCGATCGCCTCGGCGATGATGCGGTCCGCGTCGGGGTGCAGCCCCTCGCCGAAGAGGGCCTTCATCTGCTCCTCGGTGACGGTCCCAGAGACGCCAAGCACGGCGGTTCCGCCACCCATCCAGCGTCCGGGTGGGTTCCCGTCGGCGGTGTAGTAATCGCCGAGCTCACGGTCGTGATCGCGCCGCGCATCCCCGGTTGCGACCTCGGACGTGTAGTACGTATACCCGTCGCCGGCGGACAGGACGTGCATGGTCATCATGCGCCGTCACCGCCCCGCTGGAGGCCCTTCAGGCGGCGCTTGACCCAGCCATGGTGCGGGCTGGTGACGGTGCGCATGGGGCGAGTCTATCCTCGTTCATTTGTAATGCCTGAGGTGTGGCGCGATGATGACTGAAGACCGGAGCGAGGAACGAGCGCAGGTTGGAAGGAGGGATGCGTGGCCGGGAGGATCGGAGTCGGTGGAGCGAAGCGGAGGCGACGGAGCGACGAGCGCGGTAGACAGGTGGAGACCGGGAGCTGCGGCCAGCGACGAGGAACGAGGAGCGTCGGGCCGTCAGCATCCGGGTCGAGAGCTGTCACCGTCCGCGCCGCTGGCGCGAGCTACACTGCGACGACAGGAGCGCCACATCGCGCCGCCGGCAAGGCGGTGCCGCCCGGACCAGACGGGTGATGGCCGTTAGGGATTGGGGAACGAGATGGCTCAGGTTCGGACGTCAGGGAAGCAGGCCGCGGCGCGCAAGGCTGCACGCGAGCGGGCCGTGGAACGGGCGGCTGAGTTCCGCCGCCGGCAGGAACAGCTCGAAGAGCTCGCCGCCGAGTACTTCGTCGCGGCCGACGCTGTCGACGGGATCAACGAGGACGCCGAAGCGCGCATCCAGAAGATCCGCGACGAGGCAGCCGTGGCGGTCGCGGACGCGGAGCAGCAGGCCCGGGCGATCATCGGTCGGATGCTCGACACGAAGGTCACGCGCGACGAGGTCGCCGAACGGCTCGGGATCCCCGTGCGCGAGGTGAAGCGGAGCAAGCCGGTGGCCGCTGCAGCGGACTCGTCCCCCTGGGACGACTCCCCGTCGGAGGCAGTCCCCGACGTCGTCGACGACGCGCGGGGCGACGGACACGAGTCGTGCGCGGCGTAACGAACGCACCCACGACGCGAACAAACGAAGCAGCCCCAGAACGTCAAGCACGACCAACCGAGCACGATGCCGGTGGCAGCGCGACCGGGCACGTCCGTGCCACGGGCGAGACCGACGATCCCGAACACGATCGCGAGGATCGGGATGATGAGGCCGAACAGGATGGACTGGATGCCGAGGAACACGCTCCACCGCGACAGCGTCGTACCGCGTTTCCGCACGTACACCGGCGGTGCCTGCTGCCACTGTTGCTGCGCGTAGTCGGTCATGGTCCTGCCCCCGTTCGTTGGTTGCGGCGACCGTACTGCCGGCATCCGACACCGACGCTCACCAGAGCGTCGGTGTGCCCGCCGCGATGCCCGTCTTGCACGTCCGCACCGCGGCCGCATCCCACCCGTTGTCGCGGAACGCCTCGCGGAGCTCACGCGACAGGCGCACGCGTTCGGAGCGGGGGAAGCTGATCGTTCGGAGCGCCGTCGACGCGTTCCGGTGCCGGCCGCGCTGCACCCGCTCGAGCATGTTCCCCCGATGCGTCCCCGGCGCCAGGTGCGACACCGACAGGTCGACGTCGACGTGGACGTGGACGTGGACGGCACGTCGCACGCGTGCAGGAGCAGCGTCGACGGGTGCAGGGTTGTGCCGGTCAGGTGTTCGAAGAGCCACCGCTGCGGCCGCATGGCGCGTTGCCCGCCGTCAGGCTGGGGCAACCAGAACCGGCCGTAGCCGTCGTTGCCGATAGCACCCGTCCAGATCCAGCAGTCCGACGGCGTCGGCCCTTGCACCACGTGCTTCCAGAACCGTTCTTCCGCGCTGACGGCAACGCGGCCGCTCATCGGTCGAACCCGAGTTCGGCGTCGCGCTCCTCGCCGTGGCGGTGGCGGATCGCCAGTCGGTCCGCACGCGCCGACCGGTAGTGGCGGTCTCGCTGAAGCGGCACGGCGATGCGATCGAACAGGGCCTGGAGCGGTCCGAGGTCTCGGGCCTCTGATGCGGTCCGGGATGCCTCGTCGTTGACGCGGCCCGAGACCTCTCGCCAGTCCAGCGTGTAGCCGGCGTCGCGGCTGACACGGTCCCAGAACACCCGCTGCGTTCGGCCGTTGCCCTCCCGGAACGGGTGGATGTAGTTGAATTGGTCGTAGTGATGCGCCAGACGCATCACGAACCGTTCCCGGTCCAGGCCGCGGAGCATGTTGTCGGCGCGGAGCTCGTCGGCGGCGTAGCCGGCGGAGCGGCCGATCATCGACGCGGGCAAGAAGAACTCGGCCCCCTCGACGTTCTTCCGCATGTCGACCGTGCGCACCTCGCCCGCCCAGTCGTAGACATCGCTGAATAGTTCGCGGTGGATTGCGCGCAGCTCGTCGAGGTCACCGGTCGCCGGCGGCGGGTACTCGAGCAGTTCCAGCATCCCCGCCCACGCTAGGTCGCCCTCTGCGACGTCGAGCTCGTGCTGGGTGCGAACACCGAGTCGGTTTCGGAGGATCCCGGTGTCAGGGTCGAGGTAGGGGTCAGTCACGCTGCAGCACGATGCGGCGAACCGTCACCGGACGCCGTGGCGGGCGCGAACACGGGCGCGAAGCTCACGGACACTGATCCGGCCTGCGACGTAGTCCTCAGCGTCGGCACGAGACGCCGGCGTGACGTGCAGGCCCTCCATCTCGCCACTGTGCGCAGCGACCTCAACCCGGCGTCGGCGCTCGTCGACGCCAGCCTGACCCGTGGTGCGGTGTGTGGTGCTGATGCTCATGGGAACTCCCCTGGTCAACGTCGATTCTACCAACCGCAGCTGTCTCGCAGCGGGTTGCGGCTGCTGGCGTCAGTCTCTTCGACCCCGGCGGTCACGTGGCCCACGAAGGTTGGACCAGCCAAGTACGGGACAGATCGGGAACCGTCCGATCATGCCCGGGCGTCGGCGTATTGGGGGAACATGCGGTCCATCGTTGCTTCGTGGCGGGCGGCGCGGTCGTGCTCGCCGCGGGCGCGGGAGATCTCCGCGAACGTGGGGTGTTCCGGCTCGGCGGGGGCGGGTCGGCGGCACATCTCGGCGTAGTACCGGTCGGCGTCGTGCTCGGCCTGCTCGAGGCGGGCCCGCAGCGAGGCGACCTCGGCCATGAGTGCCGGGGCAGCCATCTGGAACCCGACCATGTAGCCGGCCTCCCACACCTGCCGTTGCTCGTCGCTGAGTTCCCATTCGTGGACGTGCTCGGTCGGGTCGGCGGTGGCGGCGTCGATGGCGCGGAACGCGGCCACGGTGTCGCCGGCGTAGAGCCCGTCGACGGCGTCGCGGGTGGACTGCTGCACGATGTCGGGGCGGATGGTGGTCGGACGCTCGAGGGTCATCGTCATCACGCGGCCGCGCTCGAGGCGAGTTCGCCGATCTTGTCGGGGCGGAACCCGCTCCAGGAGCCGGTCTCCGTGTCGGTGACGACGATGGGGGCGTTGGTGCCGAGGGTGGTCTTCCACTCTTCGATCTGCGCCTTGTCGACGTCGTCAAGGATCACCTCGGTGTACTCGATGCTGGCGGAGTCGAGAGCGCGCTCGGTGGCCTTGCACATGCCGCAGAACCCGAACTTGGTGTAAACCGTGATGCTCATCGAAATCACCTTTTCGTAATGTTTGTTATGCCGGGGCCCTCCCCCGTTGCATGCTTCTATTCTATAACGCGCGGGCCTATATGGGTACCCTTTCCGCACATTCTTTGAATCTTTTTCTGCCGGTCGGCACACCTGTTGCCACCGTATGCATCTGCATTGTTTGGCACCAGGGTATGGCGTTTACGAACGCACGGCTGGGGCATCGATAAGAGCGGGAGGGCTGGGAATCCCCAGGAGCATTAACGCCGTGCTGCTATTGCTGCCACCCGATAGTAATAGCGTGCTGCGCTTTCTCTAACTGCGTCGTCCCGGCGCTTTTCACCGCGTGGAGACAGCCACCGCCGGCCGCGGCTCAACCCGTGACGGGGTGCGGAGTGCTGGTCGCGGTGGTGGTCACGGTGACGTCGTCGTGGTCGCACTCCCAGAACGCGGAGCGGATCTCGTCGGCGATCGCGGTGGGCAGCTGCTCGTTCGTCCATGCCGTCGACGGGAACGAGACGGTGACTGTGGTGATGGGGTCGGTGGAGGACGGGCCGTGTCCGGCACCGCCCCACTCGTACTGCCAGGCGAAGCCGACTTCGCCGGTGGGTCCGCCGCCGTGGACGTCGAATGCGGCGCGGTGTTCGTCGTCGGTGTGGTTGGGGCGGCGG
This sequence comes from Curtobacterium sp. VKM Ac-1376, assembly GCF_015351025.1. Classification (GTDB taxonomy): domain Bacteria; phylum Actinomycetota; class Actinomycetes; order Actinomycetales; family Microbacteriaceae; genus Curtobacterium. The sequence goes on from NZ_JADKRV010000017.1 coordinate 42,553, forward strand.
GTGCAGTGCCATTCGAGGCCGCCGACGTCGTACGTCGTCGCTGCGCACTCGGCGCCGGTCGGGTCGAGGTCTGCGGCGGGTGCTGCAGGGTCGATCTGCTCGCCGATGGTCGTCGGGCGTTCGTAGGTGATGTGCATGAGGGACGTTCCTCTCTAGGCTTCGTGGCCGGGTGCCCGCTTGGTCGGCGGTCGCACCTGTGGGAAAGGGGGCCGCGTCGCCGTCGCTATCGGCGGCGCGGCCCGTCCGGGCTAGTGGTGGGCCGGGGTGGGGGTGAGGTCGACGCGTTCGAGAACGAACCGGACCGCGGACCATGCCGACAGGGCCGGGTGCGCCCACCCGCGGCCACCGACGCTGAAGTCCTCAGCGCGGCCGTCGGTGAGGTCGTGGTGGCCGTTCAGGGTGCCGTGCTCGTCGCAGATGACCAGGTGCCGCATGCTGCTGTCCTCGCGGATCACACGTTGTGCGGCCAGGTGGCCCGCAGGCGAGTAGTTGCGGGTGACGATGATGCCGTCGCAGCTGTACCGGACGGTGGTCGGCATCTCGTCGGCGTCGCCCGCGACAAGGGTCGTGCCGTTGTCGTCGTAGCTGTCGGTCTGGCCGTTGAACGAGCGGCCCTCGAACCGGCCGGCGATGGCCTGAACCTGCTGATGGGTGGGGCCGTCGTCGTAGGTGACGTTGATCCACGCGGCCGCGGTGCCGGTGGCGCAACGAACGGAGAACTTCACGCCGGAGAACGTGGTCCGCAGCTTCTTCCGGAGCAGCGCGGCGACGTCCTTGGTCGGGATGATGGTGCTGGTCATGGGGTGCCCTTCGGTGAGTGCGATCGGTGATGATGGGTGGAGCGGGAGGGGGCAAGTTCGAGTTGTCCCCTCCCGCGTTGGGTCACTCCGCGGGTGGCGTGTAGGTGATCGTGTCGACGAACGTCGCGAGTTCGATCCCCTCCAGAACGGCCGTGTTCGTGAGCGTCCAGCCCAACGAAGCGGCGGTCTTGAGTTCCGCCTCCCGCTCTCGCAAAGCCGCTGTCCTCGCTTCCGTTGCGTCGTCCGCCTTACTGACTGCGGTGACAATGGTTTCGATCTGGTATTGCATTTGTTTTTCCTCTCCCTCTCGTTTTTTTGCCGTGAAGGCGACTTGTCGCCGCTAGGACGGGAGGGTGGAGTGCAACCCAAAGGGCGGCGGGGGAGAGAATTTCGTCGCGAAATAAGGGAGCTTGCGACCGCGCGCCGAAAATCTCTCCAGGAGCCGGCGGCTTGCCGCTTGCGCGGAGCCCGGACGTCCGTACGCTGCCGAAGGCTTCACGGCAAAAAGAACGGGCCGCAGGCCCAGACAGTGCCGGCGGAGCCGGTTCCACCCGGAGCGCAGCGACTCCCGGCCCCGGCCGGAAGCTCTGGACGTGCCCGACCCCGGCGGGTCCGGCAGGGCGGGGACCGGTGCTGCTGGCAGCATCCGGGCATGAGATCTCGCCGCGGCGCCCGGAAGGGCCGGCCCAGGAAACAGGGCAACCCGATCGACGTCCTGCTCGAGCAGGACGACACCACTCCCCCGGCACCCGCCGCCGTCGATGCCGGCGTTGGTCGCACGATCGAGGTCCTGCACTCGTTCTGGGTGCAACCCGCGGACCTGGTCCCCTGCGACGTCGACGGATGCACCGATCCCGCAGAACCGGAGGCATGGGAACCGGTCGACCTCGACACCGGCGACGAGCTGCCCGGCCGGTTCTGCGACGAGCACCAGCTCGCCTGGATCACCCGCCCCCGTGAGACGACGCCGACCACCGGGGACCTCGCCTCCCCCTGAGCCCTCTTCGCCGCGGCGCCGCTCTGCGTGTCGTCGCGCTGTGAGCGCCATCGAGCAGCGCCGAGAGCGGAGAGGGGCGGAGCCCCTTGCCGTCGCGGCGGAGCCGTGACGCTGGCCACAGACACCGGGACGGCCCAGATGAGACATTTACAGGTCGCGACAAGGCACGACCCGGTGCAGGGAGTGGACGTGGATGCCGCTGGCTGCGGAGGAACACGCCGTTGCCATGCAAGGGGTAGCCCGCCGGAGGCCCAGGTGGCGCCGCCCGCGCCGTGGGCTCCGACCGTGCGATCGCCGCAGCCTTCGCAAGGGAACAACCAGCGCTGCAAGGTTGGACAAGCGCAACGCCGGAGTGCCGGCTCCGATCAGACAGACAGCCCGCCAGCGGTGGCCACTGCCGCTCGCGAGCGACGGGTACGAAGAAGGCCTCGGCCTGTTGGGGGAACAGACCGAGGCCGACTGCGCGGAGGTCTTGGAAGACCATCACGCGCAGGTGCTCGAGCGCGTTGGGGGGAACGACCCGAGCAGAACCAACGATAGGTCCACAATGTTCGACAGGTGTTGGATTTCGCTGTCAGCTCACGGGGGTTGCCGCGGGGTCCGCGCGATGCTTCACCGCCGCGCGCCATACCCACGCCGCGGTCTTGGCCTGGCCGCTTCCCCACTCGATCAGCACCGCGTCGTTGGTGGCCGCGATCGCAGCGCACCGCACGCGGATGTCCCGGCCGTGCAGCGTTCGGATCCATGCCCACACCGGTCGCTGTGGATCCATATCGACGACTGGACCGCGGCGTGCTTCAACGGGAAGCGACACCCCCTCCGGTGGCCGCCACCGGTCAGAACGACGCCGCGCCATCACTCCCCCGCGGCACCAAGCACTTCCGACAGCCCGGCACGGCTGCGACGACGTGTGCTGTGGGGTGAGAATTGCATGCGGTTGAGGGTAGGGGCGTCCGCCGACGTCGCCGGCCGTGAGGGACGATAGAGGCGTGGCAATTCATCCGGCGATCGTTCTCACCTGCGATGGGTATCAGTGCGGCGAGAAGCTTGCGCTGATCGGCCCGAACGCCGTGAGCTACCGCGGTGCGCGCAGTCACGCGGAATCGTACGGCTGGGACTGCTCAGCCGAGCACGTGGACTGGTGCCCGAGCTGCCGCGCCGCGCAAGCATCGTTATAAATCGCTCGTTTCATAACAGATCATCGCAACGACACGGCAACGGCCCCGTGACCACCGAACTGTGACGGCCAGGGAACGTCGTCCTGGCGCCGGCGCTTCTAGAACGCGCGGATGCCGAAGCGGCGGGTTGCGGTGAGGAAGTCGGGGTTGTCGAGGGTGATCGGCTCGGTGCCGGTGACCGTGAGGTCGCTTGCGGCGCGGTCGAGCCAGAACGCTCGGCACCACGAGCCGCCGAACTTGCTTCCGAAGTGGATGCCCATCGGCTGGGAGCCATCGTCGAGGCTGGCGTCGTGGACGATGTCGGCGATCGCGGTGGTGAGGGCTCGATCGTCGCTGCGCAGCGCGGCGGTCGTGAAGGTGGCGTAGCCGCCGACGAGGAGGTGCGTTGTGAGAATCGGCTCGAGTGCGCTGATCGAGTCGGGATGCTCGACGTCGACCAGCCAGCCCCCCGCGGGCTGGCGGATCAGCAATGCGGCGCGGTCGTCTCTCCAGGATCGGGGCAGGGCACCGGTCTGCATGAAGGATCGCTCCTCCCACTCCGCCGCGACGTCGACGAGAAACTCTTCGAGCGTGAGTCCTAACGCACGAGCGTCGACCTCGAGCGCGCTGCCGGTCCCGAGCGGCAGCTTGAAGCTCGAGAGGACTTCGGCAAGCGCTCCCGTGCGAGAGCCCGCGGTGTAGAGCGTCTCGGTGCCCACTGAGTCGTAGCGGCCCCAGCTGGAGCGCTCAGTGTGGTTGTCACCAGCGTCATGGCGAGTCGGCGCGGATATCGGGGCGTAGGTGCTCTTCGCGATGCGGTGCCCGATGTCACCAGTGCATGGAAGCAACCGCAGCCCGGTCGCGGTGCACGTCCGCGATACACGGACGGTCACGCGTCAACAGTGCCGTCGATGAAGGCCTGCGCGGCACGGCCAAGCTGAGCGGCATCGTCGTCACGGATCGCGGTCAAGGGCGTGCGCTCCCCGAGGAAGGGGTTCGCGCCAATGAACCAGGCCCGAGCGACGTGGGCGCCTTCGTGCTCGGCGACGACGCTCCACGTTCTCGACATCAGGCGGAGACGGCGTTCGAAGTCCGCGCCGGGGCGGGGGCCCTCATCCTTGGCCCATTTGATCGGAAGCTTGCGGTCCTTGCTTCCGGTTGCGGCCGCAACCAGTGTCGGACCGAGCGCACCGTTGAGTTCACGGACGAGCTCGTGGATGTCAAGCCGCGTGACTCGACCGTGCTGAACCTCGGTTGCTACCGTCATGCCACCAGTCTTACACCATTTGCTTCCCGATACTAGGGGGCGGTCAAACTGCCCTGGAATCTCACCTTTGCCCACAACCGGGATGACCGCTACCGATGCGCTCTCAGGCGGTTCGTCGGTTCTGACAACACGGCCGTCTCGCATTGCTCGTCATTTCCAACCTGAAGGGGCTTTCCCGATGCAGAAACCGAGCCGGAGTTGGTAATACATACTTTGTCAGCACAAGCAACCCCTATCATTTACGCTGTGGATCTGCTCAGGTAGGGAGGTCGTCGCGCGGATCAGTGCGACGAACGGTGGTCGGCCTGTGTTCGGGTCACGGGCCGGCCACCATCCGTTGTGAACGCAGTGACCGCAGCTGCACCAGGGAGCGGCGAACCGCCGCCAGCCTTCGCAAGACAAGTCGCGACGTTCAGCTCGGAAGGACCAGGGCGGTCTTTGCGCACGTTCGGCGATCGAGACGGCAGACTGGGGGGTAGCAGCGGGGTGGTTCCCGCTGCTAGTGGGGTGAGGTGTCACCTGTATCCGCGCCTCACCCCACGCAGTACATGCCGGTGCGGAGAAGCATTGCGGGATGCGCGGTTACCTGTCGTTGACGTTCCCCTCCGCGGCTGCGTTTTCTCGTATCGGCTCACTTGTCGCGGTCTCAATCGTTGCCGTAATGGCGGCGATGTCGCCGAGCACGTGGCGAAGCCGACGGGCGGCATCAGCTCTGTTCAACAGCTCCGAGTAGTCGTTTTCGATGGCATCGGCCAGGCTGCTGCCGGCTGGGGTGAGCGTGACCGTGACGCTGCGCCGGTCGGTAGAGGACCGGACCCGCTCCGCCAGGCCGCGCTCTTCGAGTTTGTCGATGACGCCGGTGGTGGTTCCGGAGGTCATTCCGAGAGTGTGCTGCAGCTGTCGTGGCATGCGCCCGCCCGCGTGCAGCGCTTGGAGAGCGGCCAGCACTGTCGGATGCAGTCCAGCGTCTGCTGCCACCCGTTGGGTGTAGCGCCAATGTGCACGAGCGAGCCGCTGGAGGACTGCGACAACCTCTGAGCTCTCAACCTCGTAGTGGGAATCGCCAGTCAACGCCGTCTCCTTCGACCGCTGACAGTGCGGTGCTCGTTCATCATCTGTCTCCTTAGCTGGAGCACGGCTGCAGTGTGCGCTCCAGGATAGGAACCGTCCGCGTACGAGGACACATGCCGCGCAGGGCCGTCAGGTGTTCATTGGCCTCGGGCCGCTTGGAGGTGTGCCGTGGGAATTCGCCGAACTCGTCCCGGTAGGCGCCCGCGAACCGTCCGCGGTGCGCGACGCCTGCTCCCCGTGCGATCTCGGCGATGCTCCGGTCGAATCCGGACTGCAGGTCCTCGCGGGCGAGGAGGAGTCGAGGGTCGAAGCCGCTCGCAGCGCCGGCCTGTTCACCGCCTGTGGCTGCAGTCCTGCGCAGCACCACACCTCCTTTGGGGTCATACAGGTTCGGGCTGTCGTGCCTACACTATGAGAGTTGACGACCGGACATCACGGACGACGGATGATCGTCGACAACCTTGCGCCGGCACGAACAAACACCCCCGGGAGTGCGTGCCCCCGCCGGGATTTTCCCTTCCAGTATCACCAACCGAAGGAATCCCCATGCGCAACATCATCAGGATCAGCGCCGGAACCGCAGCTGTGCTCCTCGCCGCGGGAACTGTCGTGTTCACCGCCTCCGCAGCTCAAGCTGCCGACGACACGACTGGCGCCAACGCTTCCGTGAACGGCGGCGTGCTCTCCATCTCCGCACCAACGGCCGTGACTTTCCCCCTCGCGAACCCCGGAACCACCAGCGAAGCCGCCGCTGAGGGTATCGCGGTGACGGACACCCGCGCCGGCACTGTCGGCTGGGCGGCATCTGTCAGCACCACCGATTTCGTGTCGGTTGCTGACCCCACCCGTTCCATCGGTGCCGGTGCCCTCGGATACACCCCCGCTACCGCTGTGGAAACGGGGACTCTGACGTTGGTGAAGAGCGACACGATCACGGGCTCAACGGCCGGTTCAGCCGTCCAGACCGCCTCAGGAGTGACCGGTAACAACAGCGCAACCTGGTCGGCGGCTCTCACCCTCACGGTGCCCTCGGACGCCCTCGCAGCAACGGACTACCAGGCCACGGTCACGCACTCGGTGCTCTAACCAGCAAGCAAGACAGTGATCGGGACTGCCCTCCCGGAGGGTGGGCTCAGGGTCCCCATCCTCCCCGGGACGGGGGCCCAGGCCCCTACCCCGGATCTCCTCTTGTCTGGAAAGGCCCCCGTGCGCATCAGCACCATCCTCGCCGCCGCCGTGCTCACGGTAACCGCGACCATCGCCCCTGCCACCGCGGCAGTCTCAGCCACGGCAGAGGCGTCCGCCAACGGCGGCGTAGGCATCCAGCTCGTGCCAGAAGCTGCGGGAGCAAGCGGCAGGGACCAGGCCTACATCGTCGCGCGACCAGACGCCGGCACCACCGTGAGCAGAACCGTCGAGGTGAGCAACACCAGCACCGTCACGCAGAACGTCAGCGTGTCCGTCGGTGCGGCGACCATCCGCGACGGATCCTTCGTCGGCCAGAACACCAACGCCACGAACGATCTCACGAAGTGGACCCGCTTGGACGCCGCAGAGATCACGCTCAAGCCCGGCGCGACGAAGCAGGTCGTCGTCGACATCAACGTACCCGCCACCGCAGCCGCCGGAGAACGGTACGGCGCGGTCTGGGCAGCCGTCCAAACACCAACTACGTCCGCACCAGTGACCACGGTCAACCGTGTCGGCATCCGCATGTACGTCAGCGTCGACCAAGGCGCGATGCAACCCGACTTCGCGATCCGGAACCTCGACACCTCTCACCACAACGGCCGTACGCGGATCACGGCAACCGTGGAGAACACCGGAGACCTGGCCATCGACCTCACCGGCGAGCTCCGATTCAAACGTTCGGGCCTCACCGCCGGGCCGTATGCCGGTACATCCGTCACGACCATCGCCCCTGGATCAACGGACACCGTTCGAATTACCGCCGGTGCAGCCCTGCCCGCCGGGCGGTGGCATACCACTGCAACCATCACCAACGGTTCCGTCACCAAGACCGCGACCGCGATGGTGACCGTCCCCAACGGGAACCCAACCGCCGATGCAGCCCCCGACAACACCCTCGCCATTTGGGTGATCGGATCAGCGCTGACGCTCGCCGTCCTCATCCTCGTCCTCGTCCTCGTCCTCCTCCGCAAGCGCCGACGCCAACTCCCCACGCCCTAACTGCCTCCAGCGACCTCGGCGCCGCATAGCGGAACTCGTTACAACAGTTGGACTCGCCGTCGCCCTTCTTCCCGCTGACCACTCGAACCGCACTTCTCGGTAGGAGGCGGAATCACCCGGGAAGGGCGTGATCCGCCTGGGTCGAGGATCGATTCCGGTGAATGCGAGCGTGCCACTACGGTCCACACCGAACTCCGCCAGGTACCTCAATTAGCACCCACGAGCGGCCGCCCGCGTATTGTGCGAACGATGACGCCGGATAGCCACCGTTTCCAACCCCGGAACAGGAACAGGGCCCGGCCGCCGCGCGGGTCCCGGACGACGCGCTGGTGGGAGTGGGCTGGGCTCGCAGCACTGGCCGGGGGAACTGGCGTGCTCGTCATAGCTGCCCTCGTACTCCGCTGACGGCGGGGTTGTCGGACCGGCGCGAGACTCCCTCGAATGCGGCGCCGCAATCGTGACATCCGAAGACATGACCACGCCCTACCGGCTCCTCCCGACCGAAGCACTCGCCTACTTCACCGAAACCACCGCGATACAGGTCCCAGTCGTGGCTCAGGGAGAAGCCGCCGCGACGCCGATGGCATGAGAGTCCGCGAGGAACTCAGCCACCCAGCCATGTTCCTCAACGCCGATCGAACTGTCTTGATCGAATACAAACGATGCCATGCGCGGCACCGTAGGACACGTGCTTGACGCGGTAGCGGTGTTCGCGGGACCTGGGCACTTCCGTCCGAGACGTGCCTCTGCGGGCACGTAGCCGTTGACGGCCCTATTCGTCCGGCTGATGCCCGGGATCGGCCTCTGCCCCCAGAGCGGAAGCGAGATCAGCCTCGGAAGGCAATGCTGCTTGGACCGCGGGCGGGAGGAGGTCGTAGCTGGCAACGCCGATCGGGGTCTGGTGTGCACCGAGCGAGTACCGGACGACGGCATCGTTCTTGTCCGCCACCAGCAACAATCCCACGGTGTCGGCATGCTGGGCCCGCCGGAGCTTGTCATCAACGAGCGCAACGTAGAAGCCGAGCTGGCCGAGGTACTCCGGCTTGAACTTCCCGGTCTTCAGCTCGACGACCACATATCGGAGCTGCTCGACGTGGAAGAACAGCAGGTCGACGTAGAAGTCGTCCCCGTCGACGTCAAAGTGCACCTGCCTGCCGACGAACGCGAAGCCCTCACCGAGCTCGCGGAGGGCGTCGATGATCCGGTCGACGAGTGCCTGCTCAAGGTGGCGTTCCTTCGCGTCGCCGTCGAGGGCAAGGAAATCCAGCACGTACGGGTCCTTCGTGATCTGCTGCGCCAGATCCGAGTCCCCCGGCGGGAGCACCTCGGCGAAGTTCGTCGACGCCGCCTGCAGGCGGGTATGCGCCTCGGAGCGGATCTGGTGCTCGAGGACGTTCCGCGACCACCCGCGCGCGGCCGCCTGGCCGGCGTACCAGTCACGGAGCTCGTGGTCATCGAGCCGGTCGAGGAGGACCGTGATGTGCCCCCAGGGCAGTTGTGCAGCAGCCTGTTGCAGAATCTGCTCGTCCGGCCAGGCTGCCGCGAACGCCCGCATGTATGCGAGGTTCCGCGGGGAGAACCCCTTCATCTCTGGGAACTCCGCACGCAGATCCGTCGCGAGCCGGCCGATGACGTTGCTCCCCCACCCCTCATCACCTTGGCGCTGCAGGATCGTCGCGCCGATCCCCCAGTACAGACGGATGAGTTCCGTGTTCACGCGGCGTTGCGCTGCGAATCGGGCAGCGCGCACTTGCTGCTTCAGCTCGGCAAGAGCAGCGGCATACCCGGATACGGCTGGCGACGAATCAGACATCACCGCTCAGTCTGCCCGACCAACCGATCTGCAAAAGAACGAACGAAGCGTTCTACTGACCGGTTATGCCAGGGTGGAGATGACCCCCGAGCGAAAGGCGACCTCCCATGGCGCAGAAAGTCACCACGCACCTCGTCGACGACCTCACCGGCGACACCATCGAAGACGGCAAGGGCCGCACCGTCACGTTCAGCTTCGACGGCAGCCACTACGAAATCGACCTCACCAACGACAACGCCGACGCGCTCCGCGAAGCGCTCTCCGACTACGTCGCCGCCGCCCGCAAGGTCTCCGGCCGCTCCGGCCGCACCACTGCCGGCAGCGCGCCGAAGCGCGGCAACTCGGAAGAGCTCGCGAAGATCCGCGAGTGGGCCAACGCGAACGGCCACGAGGTCTCCTCCCGCGGCCGCATCAGCCAGGCCGTCCGCGACGCCTACGACACCGCACACTGACGCCACTCCCCCAACGAAACAGCCGGCCATCCCTCGGGGTGGCCGGCTGCTTTCGCTCACGCGGCGGTGTTATGTCAACCATCCGGGCGACCAGAGGGTCTCGCCCATCTCACGCGTCGCGTCGTGACGGTTCTCGGGCTCATCGCAAACGAGGGGGTAGGTGGGGTCTGAAGCCGCCGGATTCGAGGAGGCTGCGGGCGATGTAGTTGGTGAGGTTCCGGAACCCGAGCGCTGAGCCGCGAAGGTGCTCGAGGCGGCCGTTGATCGCCTCCGTGGGACCGTTGGAGGTGCCGGGTCGGTCGAAGAACGCGAGGACATCGGTCGCGCGTTGTGTGGGGGTTCGGCCGAGTCGGCGGAGCTCGACCAGCGGCGCGGGGACGCCGTGTGTGACGGAGTCGATGACAGCTTGCATGAGGTGCTTCCCGGTGTTTTTGTCGGGGTGGCGGTAGGCGGCGACCATGCGTTGGTAGATGCCCCACGTCGCTTCGACCTCGACATGCTCCTCGACCTGGAACACAGCGTTGAGGCGGGCGTGTTGGCGGTCGGTGAGGAGGTCGGCGCCGGTGTGCAGGGTCCACCGCGCCCGGTAGAGCGGATCGGCTGCTCGGCCCCGGTGCCCGTGCAGGGTCTGCTGAACCCGTCTGCGGCATTGATCGATGGCGTCGCCGGCGAGCCGGATCACGTGGAAGGGGTCCATCACGGGCACCGCGTCGGGAAGCTCCTCCGAAGCCGCGGTCTTGAAGCCGGTGAACCCGTCCATCGCGACGACCTCCACCCCGTCCCGCCAGGCTTGCGGACGTGCCGCGAGCCAGCTCTTGAACACGGCCTTGGACCGGCCGGGCACCATGTCCAGCAGCCGTGCCGGCCCCGTCCCGGTGCGGTTCGGGGTGAGGTCGATGATCGCGGTCACGAACTTGTCGCCGTGGCGGGTGTGTCGCCAGACATGCTCGTCGACACCGATCGTGGTGACCGCGTCGAACCGGCTCGGATCATCGATCAGGACCCGGCGCCCTTCAGCGAGGACGGCGGTGTTCGCGGTGTGCCACGACACCCCGAGACCTGCAGCGACCCGGGACACGGGAAGATGGTCGACCACGATGCCGGCCAGCGCCCACCGCAGCCCGCCGCGAGAGAGCTTCGCCCGTTCCGGTGCCGCCCGGGACGTGTCTTCACGCCAACGGTGTCCGCAGTGCCCGCACCGATACCGGCGCACTCGGACCAGCAGCGTCGTGGGCCGGTGCCCGAACGGTTCGTGCGCCAGCCGCCGTGCAAGGGTTCCCCGCGACCTCGCTTCGGCGCCGCAGCGATGGCACCACGGGTCGGGATCAGTCAGTCGGCACTCGATCACCGCTTCGTCGTGGTCGAGTCGTTGCCCGACTGCGGTCAGGCCGAGCTCGTCGAGGCGGCAGAAGGATGTCAGGTCAGGGGTCGCGAAGGTAGCGTGGTGCACGTCGAGGTCTTCCGGACGGTGAGTGTGAGAACTTCCATCCTGGGAGACCTCGACCTACTTCCCCGGCTCGACCCGCCAGTCGTCACACCCCGGCCGTTACCCCCTCATATGCGAAGTGACGTGCCCCACGGTTTGGTTACCCGCAATCCTCTGCGGATTGGGCCCGTTCTGAGAGGCTCCAACCATGCCACG